>NZ_JAMQAW010000027.1 GCF_023701525.1 Streptomyces albipurpureus | reverse complement strand
GATCTTGTCGGCACCAAGCTGCCCAAACTGCCGCACTCATAGGCATTTTCAATGACGCTCAACACACAGGGTCGTACGAGATCATTCACGACGCGCCCCCGGCCCCCCTCCCCACGTGGCTTGGTGACCTCCTCACCCCGCCGCCCGCACCCGCCCCCGTGCCCGTAGCTGTTCTCCGCTCCCGCATTGGGAAAGCAGACCGGTACGCGACCGCCGCTCTCAACGGCGAGATCGCCAAGGTCACTGCCGCCGCAACCGGCACCCAGAACACGACGTTGTACAACGCGGCCTACGCCCTCGGCAGGCTCATCGCGGCGGGAACCCTCACCGAGCACGACGTCACCAGCGCTCTCACCGAAGCGGCCCTGCCCAAGGGACTGGCACCCTCCCGCATCACAGCCAGCATCCGTGACGGCATCCGCCGCTCCGCCCAGTCAGGAGCAGCCGCGTGATCGGTCCCCTGTCCGCAACCGTGGGCGCCTCGAAAGACGTCGCCGTAGGCGTCCTTTCATCTGTTCGCCCTGACCCGCACCCGACCCCTGACGGGCGGCGGCCGATCGCCTGGCTCACCATCCGTGCTCCCGGTCGCGGGGCCACCCCGACCGCCGCCAGCTGGTGCGCGTGCGGACGTGACCGCAGCGCCATCGGGCACGGACGCGTACTCGCCCTGATCACCGACCACACCGAGCACCGCGACTTGTGCCCGCTCCGTTGGGATCAGGAAGGACGGGCCGCAGCGTGACTGCTTCGGAGGAACTTCCCGCACCCTCGCACCCCATGGCCGTGGCACGCCGTTTGCTGCCTGATTGGCAGACTGCGGATGGGCAGCTGATGTACAGGCGCTGGCGTGCGTCCTGGATGCGCTGGAATGGCACTTGTTGGCGAGAGATCGACGAAGCCCAGGTGCGTGCGGCGATGTACGCGCGTCTTGAGTACGCCATCTATCGGACACCGACCAAGGATGGCGAGACCGAGGAACGCGACTGGGCACCCACTAAGCCGAAGATCAGCAATCTTCTGGATGCCCTCAGCGCTATCACCCTGCTGCCGACCGACACCGACGCTCCCGCGTGGCTGGACGGTACCGGCGCGAGTGAGACGGACGGTGGTCCGATCGTCGCGTGCGAGAACGGCCTGCTCCGCATCCGGGACCGCGCTCTGCTGCCGCACACCCCCGGGTTCTTCAACCTCGTATCCGTCCCCTTCGCCTACGATCCGGCCGCCACGGCGCCGGAATGGGAACAGTTCCTGTCCGAGGTCTGGCCCGACGACTCCGACGCGATCACCGCACTTCAGGAGTGGTTCGGCTACATCCTGTCCGGCCGCACCGACCTCCAGAAGATCCTGCTCATGGTCGGTCCTTCCCGCTCTGGCAAGGGGACGATCGCGCGGGTGCTGAAAGCGCTGGTCGGCAAGGAGAACCTGGCCGGGCCGACGCTTGCCGGATTGGGCACGAACTTCGGACTGTCGACCCTGGTCGGGAAGTCGCTGGCAGTCATCTCCGACGCACGGCTGTCCGGGAACGACAACAGCCAGGTCGTGGAACGCCTGCTCACGATCTCCGGTGACGACACGATCGACGTTGACCGCAAGTACCGCGAGCAATGGACCGGCAAGCTGCCCTCCCGTCTGATGATCCTGTCCAACGAACTCCCCCACTTCGGGGACTCCTCCGGGGTCATCGCCAACCGATTCATCCTGCTCAGCATGCGGGTGTCCTGGCTGGGCCGGGAAGACCCCACCCTCACCGACCGCCTCATCGCCGAGATGCCCGGCATCCTCAACTGGGCCCTGGAAGGACTCGCCCGCCTCCAGCGCACACGCCGGATCACCGAACCCGCCTCCAGCCGTGACGCCGTCACCACCATGCGCGACACAGCATCCCCCACCAGCGCGTTCGTCCGCGAACGGTGCACCACAGGCCCGACCTGCACTGTTCCGGTCGATCACCTGTGGACCGTCTGGCGGGAATGGGCCGAGGACAACGGCGTCCGAGCCGGAACCAAACAGGTCTTCGGCCGCAACCTGCTGTCCGTGATTCCGCAGCTCAACCGCTCCCGCCCCCGCGGCCCTTCGGGCGAACGGACCGCCCTCTACAACGGCATCGCCGTCAGCGGTTGAGCCCACAATCCGCCAGGTCGCGGCCCATCGCGACCCACCACCCCTGACCTGCGGTTCTTACCGCACCACGCTGCGGCCCATCGCGGCCCATGCCCCGAGCAGGGTGGGCCGCAATGGGCCGCACAAGCGCGGGATGAAACCGCAGGTCACAGCCTTGGGCCGCGATGGGCCGCGACCCACAGCATTGTGACGCCAACCACACCCAAGAACCCCGCAGAGGAGTCCCAGCCGTGGCACTCGTCCAGATGCGCAAGGCCGGCGCGAGCCGCGCCGACTTCGATCCCTCCCTTCTCGCCGTGACGGTGGAGGAAGCCGCCCGCCGCCTGAGCATCGGCCGCACCACGATGTACGGCCTGATCCGCGACGGAGCTGTCCGGACGGTTCCCTTCGGCCGTAGCCGACGGGTTCCCGTTCAAGTGCTCATCGACTACCTGACCCAGAACACGCAGAACAGCAACAACCACGTAGCCGCATAGGGAGCCTCAATGACCAAGCGGGCCAAGCGTCCTGATGGGGCGTCGTCCATCTATCTCGGCAGTGACGGCTACTGGCACGGTCGCGTGACCGTGGGCATCCGTGATGACGGCAAGCCGGACCGGCGCCACGTCATGAGCAAGATCGGCGAAGGGGAGGTGATCAAGAAAGTCCGGGCCCTGGAAAAGCAGCGGGACGAAGGCAAGGTCCGAAAGCCCGGACGGTCGTGGACTGTGGAGGCATGGCTGCTGCACTGGGTGGAGGAGATCGCCAAGCCGTCGGTGCGAGAGAACACGTACGCCGGTTACGAGGTGGCGGTGCGGGTGCACCTCGTGCCTGGTGTGGGGGCTCACCGGCTCGACAAGCTGGAGCCGGAGCACCTGGAGCGCTTCTACGGTCGGATGTTGGCCAACGGCAGCAAGCCCGCCACCGCACATCAGACGCACCGCACGATCCGTACGGCACTGAACCATGCCATGCGCCGCGGCCACGTCACTGGGAACGTTGCCACTCTCGCGGTGCCTCCAAGGATCGAGGAAGAGGAGGTGGAGCCGTACGACATCGAGGAGGTGCAGCGGCTCCTTATCGAGGCCGCGAAGCTCCGGAACAGCGCCCGATGGTCCATCGCGCTCGCACTGGGGCTGAGGCAGGGGGAAGCACTCGGGCTGCGGTGGGCGGACCTCGATACCGCAAGCGGAGTTCTGCGGGTCAGGAAGAACCGGCTGCGGCCGAAGTACCTGCACGGCTGCGGCGGCGACTGCGGCACCAAGCCGGGTTACTGCAAGAAGCGGGTCCGAAAGAACGAGGACACGGCCAATACGAAGTCGCGCGCCGGCCGACGCGTCATCGGGGTCCCTGACGAACTGGGGAGACTGCTGGAGCTCCACCGCAGAGAGCAGGCGCGCGAGCGAGCGATCGCGGGGGAGGACTGGCGCGAATCTGGGTTCGTCTTCACTTCCCCTGTGGGCGCGCCCTTGGTGCCGAGCACGGACTACGACACCTGGAAGCGGCTCCTCGCTGACGCAAAAGTCCGGGACGGGCGCCTGCACGATGCCCGGCACACCGCAGCGACGGTTCTGCTCATCCTCGGAGTACCCGAACGGGTCGTGATGCAGATCATGGGCTGGTCGTCCACGGCCATGGCGGCCCGGTACCAGCACGTGACGGGCGGCATCCTCGCTGACGTCGCACAGCGGGTCGGCGGGCTCATCTGGGAGGTAGCCAAAGACCTGGACGAGAGCGGCCCGGAAGGCGCCGAAGGGTCTCGTTGAGACTGTAGATGAGACTACAAACGCGAAGGGCCCCGTCTTGCGACGGGGCCCTTCAACGTTAGTGCCCGGTGAGGCACTGGCGGAGGATACGAGATTCGAACTCGTGAGGGGTTGCCCCCAACACGCTTTCCAAGCGTGCGCCCTAGGCCACTAGGCGAATCCTCCGCGGCAAACAATACAAGACGCCGGGGGATGCTCGCGAACTCGTTCGCACCCCTCGTCATCAGGTACCCTGAGCGCAGCCCCTCACGTGGCGCTATCTGACTGAACTCCCCCAGGGCCGGAAGGCAGCAAGGGTAGGTTGGCTCTGGCGGGTGCGTGGGGGGCGCTTGCGTTGGTGGGGGAGGTTGGAGCGGGTGGGCTCCGGTTGTCAGTGGGCCCCGATAACCTCGTAGGTGTGTCGTCCCTTGCGCTGTATCGCCGCTATCGTCCCGAGTCCTTCGCCGAGGTCATCGGGCAGGAGCATGTCACTGACCCGTTGCAGCAGGCCCTGCGGAACAACCGGGTCAATCACGCGTACCTGTTCAGCGGGCCGCGGGGCTGTGGCAAGACGACCAGCGCGCGCATCCTGGCCCGCTGTCTGAACTGCGAGCAGGGGCCGACGCCGCAGCCGTGCGGTAAGTGCCAGTCCTGTCAGGACCTCGCGAGAAACGGGCCGGGGTCGATCGATGTCATCGAGATCGACGCCGCTTCCCATGGTGGTGTGGACGACGCCCGTGACCTTCGGGAGAAGGCGTTCTTCGGTCCGGCCAGCAGCCGGTACAAGATCTACATCATCGACGAGGCCCACATGGTCACGCCGCAGGGATTCAACGCCCTGCTGAAGGTCGTTGAGGAGCCGCCCGAGCACCTCAAGTTCATCTTCGCGACGACTGAGCCCGAGAAGGTCATCGGCACCATTCGTTCGCGTACGCACCACTACCCCTTCCGGCTGGTGCCCCCCGGGACCCTTCGCGACTATCTCGGTGAGGTCTGCGGCAAGGAGGGCATCCCCGTCGCCGAAGGCGTGCTGCCCCTCGTCGTGCGGGCGGGAGCCGGGTCCGTGCGGGATTCGATGTCCGTGATGGATCAGCTTCTCGCCGGGGCCACCGAGGAGGGTGTGACCTATGCCATGGCCACCGGTCTCCTCGGTTACACGGACGGTTCGCTGCTCGACGCCGTCGTGGATGCCTTTGCCTCGGGTGACGGGGCCGCCGCGTTCGAGGTGGTCGACCGCATCATCGAGGGTGGCAACGACCCGCGGCGCTTCGTTGCCGACCTGCTGGAGCGGCTGCGCGACCTGGTGATCCTCGCCGCTGTGCCCGACGCGGGGGAGAAGGGCCTGATCGATGCCCCGGTGGATGTGGTTTCGCGGATGGAGGCCCAGGCATCCGTCTTCGGCGCCGCCGAGTTGAGCCGGGCCGCGGATCTGGTGAACACCGGTCTCACCGAGATGCGCGGGGCCACCTCCCCGAGGCTGCAACTGGAGCTGATCTGTGCGCGGGTGCTGCTGCCCGCCGCGTACGACGATGAGCGTTCCACCCAGGCCAGGCTCGACAAGTTGGAGCGCGGGATGGCGTTCTCGGCTGGCGGGCCCGCAGGCGCGCCTCCCATGGGGTACATCCCCGGTCCCCAGGTCCAGGCGCATATGCCCGGGCCTGACGGCCCCGTTGGTTCGCATCCCGGTGCCGCTCCGGGAGTCGCACCCCAGCCAGCGGCGCCCGCTACTCACGCCGCGCCGGCTGCACCTGCCGCACCCCCCGCGCATTCCGTAGCACCGCCGGCCGCGGCCCCCGCTGAACCACAGCCCGCCCAGGCCCCAGCGGCCGCCGGACCGCGGCCCGGTGCCTGGCCCACCGCGTCCGCTCCCGGGCAGGGACCCCGGTCCCCCGCGCCCACCCCGCAGCCGCAGGCACCCACCCCCGCGGCAGCACCACCCCAGGCCCCCGCTCCCGCCATGGGGCAGGGCGCCGGTCAGGTGCGAAACATGTGGCCCGAGATCCTGGAGGTGGTGAAGAACCGCCGCCGTTTCACCTGGATTCTCCTCAGCCAGAACGCGCAGGTGGCGGGCTTTGACGGCACCACCCTCCAACTGGGTTTCATCAATGCCGGTGCCAGGGACAACTTCGCCAGCAGCGGCAGCGAGGAAGTGCTGCGCCAAGCCCTCGCCGAGCAGTTCCAGGTCCAGTGGAAGATCGAAGCGATCGTCGACCCCTCGGGGGGTACGGGAGGACCCGGTTCATCCGGACCGAGCGGGGGACCGGGGTACGGCGGCGGTCGGCCCCCGCAGTCCTCGACGACTCAGACCTCCTACAACCCCGGGCCGGCCGAATCCCGGCCCGGGCCCGCCTCGCAGCCCCCAGCGCCGAGCGCTCAGCACCACCAGCCGTCCTCGGGACCGTCCGGACAGTCGGGGCAGCCACCTCACGCCGCTCCGTCGGGCCCCTCTCGCTCCCCTTCTTCCGAGCCCCCGCGCGCCGCCCCCGTACCGGTGCACTCACCGCCCCCGGTCTCCCCCGAGGACGATGTGCCCGAAGACGACGACCCGGATCTGGTGGACTCCGCGCTCTCCGGCCATGACCTCATCGTCCGTGAGCTGGGAGCCACCGTCGTGGAGGAATACACAAACGAATAGGGCCGCCCGCTTCGGACGCCCGTACAGGACCACCGTCCACGGCGGTTAGGCTGACGGACGTGAAGGTCCTTGTCATCGGCGGCGGCGCCCGCGAACATGCCCTGTGCCGCTCTCTCTCCCTCGACCCCGACGTCACCGCTGTGCACTGCGCGCCCGGAAACGCCGGCATCGGCGAGATCGCGGAGCTGCACCCGGTCGACGCCCTTGATGGCGACGCCGTCGCCGAGCTGGCCGCCGCATTGGAGGTCGGACTCGTCGTCGTCGGCCCGGAGGCGCCGCTCGTCGCCGGAGTCGCCGATGCCGTACGCACCGTCGGCATCCCCTGCTTCGGTCCCTCGCGCGAGGCCGCCGAGCTGGAGGGTTCCAAGGCGTTCGCCAAGGACGTGATGGCCGCGGCCGGAGTTCCCACGGCCCGTAGCTACGTCTGCACGAACGCCGAGGAGATCGACCACGCGCTGGACGCCTTCGGTCCTCCCTATGTGGTGAAGGACGACGGTCTCGCCGCCGGCAAGGGCGTGGTCGTCACATCCGATCTGGCCGCCGCCCGGGAGCACGCCATCGCCTGCGCCGGCCGAGTCGTCATCGAGGAGTTCCTCGACGGTCCCGAGGTCTCCCTCTTCGCCATCACCGATGGCAACACCGTGCTGCCCCTGACCCCCGCCCAGGACTTCAAGCGCGCCCTGGACGGCGACGAAGGCCCCAACACCGGTGGAATGGGTGCCTACTCCCCACTCCCTTGGGCCGACCCCAAGCTTGTCGACGAGGTCATGACCACCGTCCTCCAGCCGACCGTCGACGAAATGCGCCGCCGCGGTACGCCGTTCTCGGGGCTGCTCTACGCGGGGCTGGCGATCACCTCGCGCGGCGTGCGGGTCATCGAGTTCAATGCCCGCTTCGGTGACCCCGAGACCCAGGTCGTCCTGGCCCGACTGCGCACCCCGCTGGCGAGTGTGCTGTTGAACGCGGCCAGGGGAACCCTGATCGATGAGCCCCCGCTGCGCTGGCACGACGAGGCCGCCGTGACCGTGGTCATCGCCTCCCACAACTACCCCGGCACTCCGCGCACCGGCGACCCCATCGAGGGGCTGGACGAGGTCGCGGCACAGGATGCGCCTCATGCGTACGTTCTGCACGCCGGCACCAAGCAGGACGGCGACGCGGTCCTGAGCGCGGGCGGACGCGTGCTGTCGATCACCGCGACCGGGAAGGACCTGCGCGAGGCGCGGGAGCGCGCCTACCGTGCGGTGGACCGCATTCGGCTCGATGGGGCCCAGTACCGGACCGATATCGCGCATACGGTGGCCGAGGGCTAGGCCGAGAGTCACCAAGCCGGTCGTTGTGGAGGCGGCGCCGCCCCTTTGGGCGCTGCCGTATCGCAGAGGTGGGCCGACAACGGCCCGAGGACCTGGGGCCCTCACCCGGCGTTCGGTCGGCTGAAGCTCCCGGGCAGGGTGTATGCGCCTCGCGCCGGGAGCTTGACGTTTCTGCCCCTCCGGGCTCATGCGTGGGGCTTCGCCCGGAACCGAGCGGTTGAGATCACGAGAGCTGGGTGGGCCCTCAGGGATCATCCCCGGTGACACCGAAGCCCCCCGTCCCGCACGCCCCACCGGCTACCGGCACTGAAGCGAGCCGCGGGTGCGACCGTGCCGCCCGGCGTTCCCCAACCTGCCCCGTCCCGCCCTGCCGTTCCCCACCTGCCCCGTCCCGCCCTGCCGTTCCCCACCTGCCCCGTCCCGCCGCGCGAGAACAGGTTCCGACCCCGCACGGTGTGGGCAGGAGCGGTGCGGAAGGGCTTTCCGCGCCGAGGGCCGAGCGGGGGATGGCGGGGAGGCCGGGTGCTGAATGGGGACGAAGGCCTCAGCGGCCAGGTCCACCCGGTCCTGGAGTGAACCCAGAGCCCCGTTCACCCGTCCTCACCTTTGCCCAAGGCCATTCCATTGAGTGACGACTGAGCCATCTGGATGACGTCCGCCGACGCCCCAACTATGGTGCGGCCCAGGCGTTCGGGCACTTGGCTCATCGGCATTGCGATGTCAGTGGCGGGTGTCACAGTGGGGGAGTGACCTTCACCGTCGCAGGGCAGAGGGGGTGAGCACCGGCGTGTCCAGTACCGGCATTGGCGAGTCGATCGGCTCGCAGGCCGCGCGTTTGCGCGCGCTCGCCGTGCTGCGCATCCGCAGCAGGGCACTGGCGGTCGCCCTGCTGCCCGCAGCGGTGGCGGTCGTGTTGTTCGCGGGTGGTGTGACCGGCCATATGAGCGGAGGCGGCTGGGACTCAGCGCGCTGGGCCGTGTCGGCTTGTGCGTTGGTCGTGCTGCTGGTCACCGTGGTGGTGGCCGCCGTGATCGTGCGGGCCAAGCCCGCCCTCAGCCCCACCGTGGAGATCTCGGAGCGCTCCGCCCCGGATCTCTACCGACTGGTCAGGGATCTCGCCGAGCGCCTTGAGGTGCCCGCGCCCTCCACCGTGGCTCTCACTCCCGACTGCGACAGCTGGCTTGAGGATCGCACCCACCCCGCGCACGCCGTGCCCAGGGCGATGGGGCCGAAGGCCGGTAGACGACGGTCGGGGGAGGCCCCGGTGCTCGTGATCGGCTCACCCTTCCTCTGGTGGATGCGGGTTGCCGAGCTGAGGGCCGTGCTCGCCCCGGTGGTCGCCGGGACCGCGTCCTCGGCGCAACCCGACATAGCCGCGGCCCGGCGGTTCGTCCGGGGGCTTGACGCGGCGGTCGCGCTGGCGTCCGACTCCGGTCAGCGACCTGGGCGATTCGGGCCTCTGCGGCAGTTGCGCAGGGTGCCGCTCGTGCTCGTCGGCCAGATCGCCAGACTGCTGCTGCGCGGCTGTCAGACACATGCCGGGGAGATGGAGCGCGGAGTCGCCGCAGCCGCGTCCGAGCGGGCGCAGGCGGTGGACTACGGTCTGCGGATCGTCGCCCAGGAGCAGGTGGGGCTGGCCTATGCGGGGTGGGACCGGCTGCTGACCCGCGTCGCGCTGCCGGCCTGGCGGATGGGCCGCTGGCCATCCCGTCTGGATGCCGGTGTTGTCTCCGCGCTCACCGAGCTCTCCCGCCGCGACCGCTTGGCCGAGGGGTTCGCCTCGCGACTCGGTGAGCGTCCCGCCTGCGATCTCCTGGAGGAGCCGGGCACCATCGACGAGGCAGCCTCCCTGCTGGCCGCCCGCCTCTTCCACGGTGGCCCCGCCGAGACGGGTGCCGGCTGGTCCCCGGTGGGTTGGCAGCAGTATCCGGAGGAGGTGGTGGACCGCAAGTGGCGTACCGAGGCCGCCCGGCTCCACCGGGTTCTCGACGATCTTGGAGTGCCACCGTCAGAGGGCCCTCACGGTCCGACGCTCGCGCGGGTCATCGCCCATCTGGGGCGACCCGCGCCAGAGGTGGGAGAGAACCTCGCGGCCGGCATCAGCGCCGAGGTCGCTCGTGAGGAGGCGGCGGCGAGCGTTCCCGTCGTCAGGAGTCAGGGAGACGCCCTGAACGGCTGGGGAGCCGATCCGCTGCCCCTGTTCCCCCTGCAGCCACCTCGTACCGGGCGGGAGTTGCTGGCGGACCATGTCACCGCGATGGTCTGCTGTGCCGCTGTTGACACGGCCGGTGCGGCCCCCGGCCTCGACTGGCTCGACGGGCCCGCGCTGCTGATAGGTGGCGCGCGTTCGGCCGATCTGATGTCACCGGTCCTCAGCCTTACCGAGGACGGCGATGCGGGCCCGCTGCGTGCCTGGCTCACCAAGACGGGTGTGCGCCCGGAGAAGCCCGTCCGGCTCGTCTAAGGCGCTCCGGGCCCGGGATGCTCCAACCGCCCGCGGACCCCCGCCCCCTTCCCTCACTCCTCGCGCCCCCACCCGCTCCTCGCGCCCCCACCGCCGTGCGGCCCGGTGGGCAAGCGCAGGTCGACAGTTCCCGGTGCGCGGACCCCCGTGCCCGCATCCCGTTTCTCCGTATCCCCGCCCGTTGAATGCCAACCATGGCGTCCCCTGGCACCTCGGCCCCCGCCCGCAGAGTCCCGCGTCCCCTGGGCCCCTCGAAGGCACCCGCAAGGCCGCGGTCACGGAGGCCCTCGAAAACCCCCGCAGTTGCCCTCGTAACTCCCGTCCCTCAGCACCAAAACGGTCACTTGGCGCACCCTCTCAGCGAAAAGCTCACTCCCTCAACAATTCACGACGAAGGGTGACGGTCCGCGTGCGTTATGTGATGTGCTGGGGATCGGCGCCGACCGTTCGGCGTACCGCGGTTGTCCGGGGGCATCAAGGGAGGGCGCATGGGGGCGGAGCAGATCCGACGGTGGGAGTCGGGCGCGCTCGCCCATGCTGTGACCGACCCCTTCGGGCAAGGCCCGCTGCCCTGGCTGCGCGGCTCTGAGCACTATGTCGATGCCACCGGTCAGGTCGTCCCCTGGTATGCCGAGCCCGATCGCGACCGTGGCGCCCGGGGCCCTCGTACCGCTGATGATGTGCACCGCCAGATCAAGGGCTTTGCGGCCTCCGGTGCCGTGGCTCCCGGTCAGGCGATCGATTTCCACATCACAGTCGATCCACCCCAGCAGTTCTCCGTCGACATCTATCGCATCGGGCACTACGCGGGCGCTGGGGCGTTCAAGATCATCACCAGCCCTCGGCTCGCTGGAATCGTCCAGCCGGCTCCGCTCGCCGCCGATCGGACCGTCTCCTGCCACCACTGGTGGCTCTCCTGGCGGCTTCAGGTCCCCTCCCACTGGGCGGTCGGCGCGCATGTCGCCGTTCTGACCACGGCCGACGGCTACCGCTCGCACATCCCCTTCACCGTCCGCGATGACCGACCGGCCGATCTGCTCCTCGTCCTCCCGGACATCACCTGGCAGGCCTACAACCTCTATCCCGAGGACGGTCGCACCGGCGCCAGCTTCTACCACGCCTGGGATGACAACGGCCGGCTCCTCGGCGAGCGGGACGCTGCCGTCACGGTGTCCTTCGACCGCCCCTACGCCGGCGCCGGACTGCCCCTTCACGTCGGCCACGCCTACGACTTCATCCGCTGGGCCGAGCGGTACGGCTATGACATCGCCTACGCGGACGCTCGTGACCTCCATGCCGGGAGGGTCGATGCCACCCGCTACCGCGGACTGGTCTTCCCCGGCCATGACGAGTACTGGTCGGTCCCCATGCGTCGGACCGTCGAGTCAGCCCGCGACCAGGGCACCTCGCTGGTCTTCCTCTCCGCCAACTCGCTCTACTGGCAGGTCGAGCTCGGCCCTTCTCCCTCCGGCGTCCCCGACCGGCTGCTGAGCTGCCGCAAGCGTCGCGGCCCGGGGAAGGCCAGCCTCTGGCGTGAGATCGACCGCGCGGAGCAACAGTTGCTGGGCATCCAGTACGCCGGCCAGGTACCCGAACCCCACCCCCTGGTCGTGCGGAACGCCGAGCACTGGCTCTGGGAGGCGACCGGCGCCGGGGAAGGGGACGAACTGACCGGGCTGGTCGCGGGCGAGGCCGACCGCTACTTCCCGCGCACCGCGCTGCCCGAGCACCGGCGGCGCATCCTCCTCGCACACTCCCCGTATCGGGATGGTTCAGGGGCGCTCCGCCACCAGGAGACCTCGCTCTACCGCGCGCCTTCCGGCGCGCTCGTCTTTGCCTCCGGCACCTTTGCCTGGTCGCCCGCGCTGGACCGGCCGGGCCATGTGGACAGCCGTATCCAGCGCGCGACCGCCAACCTCCTCGACCGCATCTGCAAGCGCGACTGAGGAACCAGCGCGACGGAGAGCCGAGGGGCGCCTGAGAGGTGAGCGTGACTACTGGCCCAGCGTGATTGAGGGTGCGCGCGACTGAGGGACGAGGGTCGAACTCCGCCTCGGGCTGGTGCCTCTCGATCGGCCGGGTTCCCTCCTGGGCTCCGCCCCTGTACCGGAGCGTCCGCTTCCATACGGGAGAATCGGAAGTATCAGTCAGAGCTACGGGGAGGAACCATGTCCGGTTTCGTAGAAAAGCCCGAACCGCTTCAGGTGCCGGGTCTGGTCCATCTGCACACCGGCAAGGTGCGTGAGTTGTACCAGAACGCGGCTGGCGAGCTCGTCATGGTCGCCAGTGACCGCATCTCCGCCTACGACTGGGTGCTGCCCACCGAGATTCCCGACAAGGGCCGTGTGCTCACCCAGCTCTCCCTCTGGTGGTTCGACCGCCTCACCGATCTGGTCCCCAACCACGTACTGAGCACCGAACTCCCCGCCGGCGCCCCCGCCGACTGGGCCGGTCGCACCCTGGTCTGCAAGTCGTTGCAGATGATCCCCGTTGAATGCGTCGCCCGCGGCTATCTCGCCGGCTCCGGACTGGCCGAGTACGAACAGTCCCGCACGGTCTGCGGAATCGGCCTCCCCGAGGGACTCGCAGACGGTTCCGAACTGCCGGGCCCCATCTTCACCCCCGCCACCAAGGCAGCGGTCGGCGACCATGACGAGAACGTCAGCTACGAGGAGGTCGCCCGCCAGGTCGGTGTGGAGACCGCCGCCCTGCTGCGCCAGGCGACCCTCGCCGTCTACGGCCGCGCTCGCGATATCGCCCGGGAACGGGGGATCATCCTCGCCGACACGAAGTTCGAGTTCGGCCTGGGCGCCGACGGTGATCTGATCATTGCGGACGAGGTGCTGACCCCCGACTCCTCCCGCTTCTGGCCCGCCGCTTCCTGGCAACCGGGCCAGCCCCAGCCCTCGTACGACAAGCAGTACGTACGCGACTGGCTGACCTCCCCCGCCTCCGGCTGGGACCGTCGAAGCGAGCAGCCCCCGCCCGCACTGCCGCAGGAAGTGGTTGACGCCACCCGGGCGAAGTATCTGGAGGCGTATGAGCTGCTGACCGGTACTCCCTGGTCATAGCCCGCTTGAGCTGGGCTGCTGCTGGCTGGGGGAACAGCCGGCAGCAACCCGGCTACGGGAGTGAACAGACGTCAGCGGAGACAAACCCAGGGAGATCAGAGGCACCGCAGACGCCGGAGGCACCAGAGGCACCAGAGGCACAGGAGAGACCGGAGAGACCGGACGTCAGCGCGAACGGGCTTCGGAGAGCTCAGACGTCGTAGAGCCCATACGCCAGGGTGGGCGGGCGCCGGAGCGGGCGGGCGGCAGGACCTCGACGGCCGAAACGCAGTCGCTGGAAACGCAAAGACCCCGATCCATCAGGACCGGGGCCTTCACACTGAGCGGACGACCAGGTTCGAACTGGCGACCTCAACCTTGGCAAGGTTGCGCTCTACCAACTGAGCTACGTCCGCATGCGCCGTGGCGCGCAGCCCACTATACCCAACCCCGCTCCCGCGCGAGACGGACCGCTGTGTGCCGGTTCTCCGCGCCGAGCTTGGAAGCCGCCGACGAGAGATAGTTCCGTACCGTCCCCTGGGACAGTGACGCCCGCTCGGCGATCTCCGCGATCGGTGCGCCATCCGCCGCCAGGTCCAGTACCTCTGCCTCGCGGGCGGTCAGTGGGGAGTCCCCGGCCGAGATCGCGTCCGCTGCCAACTCCGGGTCCACATAGCGATTTCCCGCGTGCACGGTACGGATGATCTCGGCGAGCCGTTGCGCACTGACGGTCTTGGGGACGAACCCGCGCACACCCGCAGTAAGCGCCCGCTTGAGGTGTCCCGGCAGACCATGACTGGTGACGATCATGGTTCGACACTCGGGCAACTCCGCCCGCAGTGATGTGGCCACGCTCACACCGTCCGCTCCGGGCATCTGGAGATCGAGTACGGCGACATCGGGGCGATGGGCGCGCGCCATGGCGAGCGCTTCGATGCCCGAAGCCGCCTCGGCGACCACCACTAGATCGTCTTCCAGCCCGAGCAGAGCGGCCAGCGCGCCTCTGATCAGATGCTCGTCATCAGCGAGCAGCACGCGTACGGTCATCCGGCACCCCCTGGGGACATACGGTCATCCGGCGTCTCCCACAGCCCACGTACGGTCATCGCGCACCCCACCCAGATCGCACCGCGGTCACCAGCCGTGCTCCGCCCATGCCGTCCACTGCTGTGCCCATCCCGCTACCGTCCCGCACCGTGCCGGGTGGGCGATCCCTCGGTGAGGCTTCCCCGGTCATCCTGCCTCCCGTAGGGCGCGGTCGCCTGATCCCGCTGCTTCACGAGGAGCCGCCGCTGATCCCGCTGCCTCGACAGGGACTGCGACCGAATCCGCCGCTGATCCCGCTGCCTCGACAGAGGCCGCCGTCCCCGCCGGTTCCTGGACAGATCCCTGGCCCGTCGGCGGGGCGGCTGCCTCCTCGGGCGCGCTCTCCGCCTCGACGGGTTCCGGAGTCCAGACGGCCGATGCTGGTGTTCGCTGGGTCTGCGGGGTCTGCGGGGTCTGCTCAGGGTGCGGTGGCTGCCCGGGGTGGCCATCCAGAGGCACCCTGGCGGTCAGTCGATAGTGCCCCTTCCGCCCCGGGCCCGCCTCCAACGTGCCATGGACGGCGGAGAGCCGCTCTCGCAGCCCGGTGAGGCCAGAACCAGGTCGCCGAGCCGATTCCCCACCCCTACCGGAAGCACCCGACGAGGCCGAGGCACCCGTCAGGGCCGAGGAGGGCGACGCGGTCGAGGCGCGCGCCCCATCGTCAGCCCCGTCGTTCTCCACCACCAACACCGCTCCGCCGTCCGCCAGGCCCACCGAGATGGTGCAGCGGCGTGCGTCCCCGTGCCGCAGCACGTTCGTGGTGGCCTCCCGCACCACCCACGCCAGCGCCGACTGCACATCCCCGGGCAACTCCAGCGCCCCTTCCACCACCGTGCAGTTGATCCCGGCCGCGTCCAGTACCCCTCGGGCCCCCGCCAGCTCCACCCGTAGATCGGCCTCGCGGTAGCCGCGCACCACATCGCGTACCTCGCGCTGTGACTCCTGGGCGATCCGCTGCACCTCGGACATCTGGTCCACGGCCTCGGCCCGGCCGCGCCGGGCCAGCTGAACGGCCAGCTCACTCTTCAAGGCGATGACGGCGAGGTTGCGGCCCAGCACATCGTGCAGATCGCGGCCGAACCGCAGTCGCTCCTCCGCGACCGCGAGCCGTGCCTCCACATCGCGCGCCTCACGAAGCTGCCACATGACTCCGAGGATCCACATGGACGCCCGGCCCGTGAACGCCATCCAGCCGTTGACCAGTCCGATGGTGATGGTGACGGCCGCCACCTCGCCCGTTCGGTGTCCGGTCACCAAGAGCAGCGCGCACATCACCGCCAGCACCGACAGCTGGACCAGCGCGGTGACCCGGTTCGACACGAACAGGGAGTACGCCGCCAAGAAGGGGGCCAGCGATGCCATGAGCATCCCCGCCAGCAGCCCGTGCTCCTCGGTGATCACCTTCATGGACGACAGGGTCAGTACGACCCCCGTCGTCAGCGCGGTCACCCCCGCCGCCCAGCCGACCTGACGACGGGAAGCCCTCGCCCGCCTGAGATAGACATCCATCCCATGCCGAGTGAGCCGTGCGCAGAGCAAGCCCACCACCAGTGCGAGCAGCGGGCCGGCCACCGCGAGTACCCCAGGGCCCTCGACCCGTACGGGGTGGCTCAGCATCATCAGAGCCAGGCCGATCGCGGCTATCCAGACGATCAGGTAGAGCGTGCCGCGGGTGTAGAGATCCACCTTGGCCAAGCCGCTGCGCCCGCTCCAACCCTTCACCCGCATGAGCCACCTCCATCACAGCACTCAATGATCCCCGGACCCGGTGTCCATCGACCCATCCGCGCAGAGCTCCGTCCGGGCCCTGCCGGCCCCACCGACGGCACCGCGACTACTCCAGTGCATCCCTCGCTCGTCAGGCCCGGTCCGGCTGATCCATGGTCAGCGTCGCGGCTCCCAACGGAACCACCGCCGCACGGCGAGCAGCGACACCGCGGACCAGACCAGGGCGGTCAGCGCGGCGCGCGTCACATCGGCCGAGTCGGTGCCGCCGAGCCAGCCTGCCCGTATCAGGGTCATCACTCCGGTCAGCGGCAGCAGCTCGCACACCGATGCCATCTTCTCGGGCATCAGTTCCAGCGGTACGAGCAGACCCGAGCCCGCCACCGAGACCAGAAACATCGGCATGGTGGTGATCTGCGCGCTTTCTACCGTACGGGTTATCGCAGCCGTGACCGCCGCCAGCGCCGCCAGCAGCACCACGCCGATGGCGATACCGGCGATCAGCAGATCAGGCCGCTTCGGCGCACCCAGGTCCATGAAGGCGACTCCGCCCGCGACCAGCAACACACACTGCGTCAGCGCCAGGCCGACCGCGGGGAGCGCGGTACCGGCGAGAATCTCGTGGTCCGGCACCTCTCCCGTGCGCAGCCGCTTGAGCACCAACTCCTCCCGCCTGGCCACATAGGCGGAGACGAGGTTCAGATGCACCACCAGCACCAGGACCATCCCGATCGCGGCGGTCATCGATGCCTCAACGACGCTCATCCCGGCCTTGCCGAGATCCATCGAGTCCAACGAGGACTTGGTCGCGACCACCATCACCAACGGCATCAGCAGGGCCACGAAGAGCGCGGTTCGGTTTCTGATCAACAAGGTCAGCTCGGCTCGCCCCAGGGCGGTGAGCCGACGCGCTGGCGAGGACTTCGACGGTTGCGACCGGTCCGCCGGCCGCGGAGCCCCAGAGCTCTTGATCGTCGTTGCCGTCATGTCAGGCACCTGCCGTTTCCGTCTGCGCGATCTCCAGGAAGGCCTCTTCCAGCGAGGCCGAGCGGGCATCCAGCCCTTCCAGCGGTATCTGTGACTCCCGCGCCCAGCGCAGCAGCTCCTCCAGTGACTCCTGGAGCTGATGGGTGCGGATCTCGATCCGCTGGCCGTCCGCCCCGGCGTGCAGGCCGAGAGGAAGTCGTCCCGCTGGGACTCCATCAGGAAGCAGGAAGCGGATACGCGCGGGCCGGGAGGCCGTCACCGTGGCGGGTGTGCCCGTGGTGACGATCTGGCCCCGGTGCATGATCGCCAGTTGGTCAGCGAGTGACTCGGCTTCCTCCAGATAGTGGGTGGTCAGCAAGACCGTGGTGCCGGAGTCCCGCAGCGCCCGCACCAGGTCCCAGGTGTCCCGCCGTCCCTCGGCATCGAGCCCGGTCGTCGGCTCGTCGAGAAAGAGGACCTCGGGGCGGCCCAACAGCGCCAGTGCGAGATCCAGTCGTCGTCGCTCACCGCCCGAGAGTTGTTTGACGCGCACGCCGGCCCGTTCGGCGAGCCCGACCAGACCCAACGCTTCGGGCACCGGGCGGGCCCCCGATGTGCAGCCGGCCCACATCCGGGCGGTCTCGGCCACGGTCAGATCAGAGGGGAAGCCGCCTTCCTGGAGCATCACACCGATGCGGGGGCGCACGGCGGGCCGTTCGCGGTAGGGGTCATGGCCCAGTACCCGTACCCTTCCGGCGGTAGGGGCGGCTAGCCCCTCCAGCAGTTCCACGGTGGAGGTTTTGCCAGCACCGTTGGTACCGAGCAGGGCGAAGATCTCACCGCGGGCCACCGAGAAGGAGATCCCGCTCACAGCTTCGAAGCCCCCCGCATAGCTTCGCCGCAGCTCATTCGCTGTGATCACGTACTGGTCTGTGGTCATGGTTCAAGCGTGTTGCCGACCGGAAAGAGAAGGCAGTGCGGGCTGTCACCGGTGGCGATGACATTTGTCATCAGCCGGGGGAGTTAATGAGGACCAGAGAGATATGCGCTTAACGACATGACAAAGGCCCCGGTCTTTAAGACCAGGGCCTTTTCTCATTGAGCGGACGACCAGGTTCGAACTGGCGACCTCAACCTTGGCAAGGTTGCGCTCTACCAACTGAGCTACGTCCGCATTGCTACCGATCGGCTTTCACCGGGCGGCGCGGGCACCACTCTACCTGATCGACTTCTATGACCGGTAAGGCGATGAGAGCGGGTGACAGGGATTGCACACTGCGTCTTCCCCCTGGAAGGGGGACGTTCTACTACTGAACTACACCCGCACGCTGCTGAGGTGGGGCCTTTTCGGCCTTGCCCTTCGGCGTGAACCAAACTCTAGCCGACGGTTGGGGGTGCTGCGCAACTCGGAACCTGAGTAGGGGTGTCGGGGGCTTCTGAGGCGCTGACCTGAGGCGGGTCATTGAGTGGATCTTCCGGGCCGGTCGAGTGGATCTTCTTTGGGGAGCCTGTGACGGATGGGGTCAAGTAGTACTCGTCGGATGATGTGACCTCGGGCCGTCGAGTGTGGATTGCCCCGGGCGGGCGACCCTGTACGAATGATCCGGGCGAACGATCGGCTCGGGTGCGGACTGTCATGGCAGGTCCAAGCCCGGCGATGACGGGTCCGAGGCCGGCGGTCGCCGTTCGCCTGCGCCGCGGGTCCCGTGCTGGAAGTCCCGCCGTGGGACCCGTGCCGGCAGTCCGTGGTTGGCGGGGGCGCGGCCCCGGAAGGCGCCGGACAGCGGCGGGGTCGAGAGTGCGGCGACCGAGGACCGCCGAGTGCGAACGGGAGAATCGCCGTGGCGGGGTGAGGGCCGCCAGTGAGGTGGGCGCGAGTGAGGTGCGTGCGGTGGGGGCTCGTCGTGGAGGTCCGGCGTCCGTGGGGCCGGAGGGCACACCCTCGACCATCGCTGGACGCCTGGACGCCTGGACGCCTGGACGCCTGGACGCCTGGACGCCTGGACGCCTGGACGCCTGGACGCCTGGACGCCTGGACATCCCTGGGTGGGCTGTGTGAGCTGCGTACGCCCCTGCTCTGGCCGGCATGGGTCCGAAGCCGCTCGGGCGCCGCTCGGGCCTGCGCGGAACGAGCCGGTGCGGTGCCTTCCACGGGAAGCCGGTCCGGGAGCCAGGTCCGATAGCCGGTTCGGTGCTCGGTGAGGCCTCAGCGGAGGAGTACGCCGTCCGACGCGATGGCCCCGTTCAACGGACGAGGCCCATGGGCCGACTTCGGGCGCCCATGGGCCAACTCCACTTCTGCTGACTTCCACCGATTCGATCCAGCCACCATCACCGGCTGGTTGCCGTGAGCGGCGAGCCGTTTTCGGCCCGGTGGCGGAGTCGATGACGGCCACACCGCCCAGGCCTCAACTCGCCTCGCGAAACGCCTCGTAGACCGCCTTGGGGATGCGTCCACGGGCCGGTACGTCCATCTTGTTCGACTGCGCCCAGGCGCGTACGGCGGCAGGTGCCGGCTCCAGGGTCGTGTGCTTGTATCCGCCGGTCCGGGGCCCGCCGCGCTTCCCCGCTCCGGTCTGCTTTCGACCCGCGGCCATGTACGGCGCAAGCGCCTTGCGCAGTTTCTTTGCATTGGCGTTATTGAGGTCGATCTCGTACGACTTCCCGTCCAGGGCGAACCTGAGCGTTTCCGCCGCTTCTCCACCGTCGATGTCGTCGGAGAGTGTGACCACTACTCGCTGAGCCACGGATATCGGTCCTTTCCCGCGGTGCCCCGCACGGCACCGATTCTGACGTGCGGTGATACCGGCTTTCCGGCTGTCGAGGGACCATACTGCTTTCCTGTGTATTCCTTTGTACAGCGGTGGGCGGCGCATTGTGAAGCCCAGCCAATTATGCGCGCGTGTCCCAGGCAATGAAGGACGGGTTATTTTCCCTGGATTTCTGCTTCTGGATACTTGGGGTGTTCCGCCGGTTGGGTGTCGGATTTCTCCAGATATCTACGCGAGTAGATTCTCTGGGCGGGTACGCTGAGGGAACCGCCCTCGCAACACATCAATCCGGGAGTGCCCGTGGCACGCGTCGTAGTCGACGTCATGCTCAAGCCCGAGATCCTCGACCCGCAGGGACAGGCGGTGCAGCGTGCACTACCTCGCCTCGGGTTCGATGGAATCGCGGACGTCCGTCAGGGAAAGCGCTTTGAGCTGGAGGTGGAGGGACCGGTAGACGATGCCGCCCTCGCCCGCATCCATGAGATGGCCGAAACGTTCCTCGCCAACACCGTTATTGAGGACTTCATCGTCAAGGTGGAGTCGTGACTGCTCGTATTGGAGTCGTCACTTTTCCCGGCACGCTCGATGACCAGGACAGTCTGCGGGCAGTACGCCTCGCGGGCGCCGAGCCTGTCTCTCTCTGGCACCGTGACAAGGACCTCAAGCAGGTCGACGCGGTAGTGCTCGCCGGAGGGTTCTCCTACGGCGACTATCTGCGTGCCGGGGCCATTTCCCGGTTCTCGCCGGTGATGGAGACGATCATCGATCAGGCCAGGGCGGGACTGCCGGTTCTCGGCATCTGCAACGGCTTCCAGATCCTGACCGAGTCGCATCTGCTGCCCGGTGCCATGCTGCGCAACAACCATCTGCACTTCATCTGCCGTGATCAGCGGCTGCGGGTGGAGAACGCGGATACCGCCTGGACCGGCGACTACGAGCAGGGCCAGGAGATCTCCGTACCGCTGAAGAACATCGACGGCCGTTATGTCGCCGATGCTCGGGTGCTCGATGAGCTGGAGGCGGAGGGCCGGGTCGCCTTCCGCTATGCCACCAGCGGCGCGGCGGCTGATGGCTACGGAAACCCCAATGGCTCGCTCCGCGATATCGCCGGCATCACCAACGCCGAGGGCAATGTCGTCGGCTTGATGCCGCACCCGGAACACGCCGTCGAGCCCCTGATCGGCACCGGCCGCACCGATGGCCTGGCCTTCTTCACCTCGGTCATCAAGAGGCTGGTCACCGCATGAGCGCTGGTCGCCGTATGAGCCAGGTGCACGCGGTCGCCGGGTGGCAGTCGAAGATCAACTTCGTACCTCTGTGCCCTGCGTGCGGAGACGCGAATGAAAGGGGCGCAGCATGACCCTCGATACCGTGAAGCACGCCACGGGGACCCCTGAGACCGAGCAGCCCTGGGCCGAGCTTGGGCTCAAGCAGGACGAGTACGCGCGGATTCGGGAGATCCTCGGTCGCCGGCCGACCGGTGCCGAGCTGGCGATGTACTCGGTCATGTGGTCCGAGCACTGCTCGTACAAGTCGAGCAAGGTGCATCTCAAGCAGTTCGGTGAGAAGGCGCCCGAGAGCGACGCCCTCCTCGTCGGGATCGGCGAGAACGCGGGCGTCGTCGACGTCGGGCAGGGTTACGCGGTGACCTTCAAGGTCGAGTCGCACAACCACCCCTCGTACATCGAGCCCTACCAGGGCGCCGCCACCGGTGTCGGTGGCATCGTGCGCGACATCCTCGCGATGGGTGCCCGCCCGATCGCCGTGGTGGACCCGCTGCGTTTCGGTGCGGCCGATCACCCCGACACCAAGCGGGTGCTGCCCGGTGTGGTCGCCGGTATCGGTGGCTACGGCAACTGCCTGGGGCTGCCGAACATCGGCGGCGAGGTCGTCTTCGACCCCTGCTACCAGGGCAACCCGCTGGTGAACGCCGGCTGCATCGGTGTGATGAAGCACGAGGACATCCATCTGGCGCAGGCGTCCGGTCTGGGCAACAAGGTCATTCTGTACGGGGCCCGTACCGGTGGCGATGGCATCGGCGGAGTCTCCGTTCTGGCGTCCGAGACCTTTGACTCCACCGGCCCGGCCAAGCGCCCCGCCGTGCAGGTCGGTGACCCGTTCCAGGAGAAGCTCCTGATCGAGTGCACCTTGGAGATCTTCGCGGAGAAGCTGGTGGCGGGCATTCAGGACCTCGGCGGTGCCGGGCTGTCCTGTGCGACCAGTGAGCTGGCGAGCGCCGGCTCGGGCGGTATGCGGGTCGAGCTGGACACCGTGCCGCTGCGTGACGCGACCCTCTCGCCCGAGGAAATCCTCATGAGCGAGTCGCAGGAACGCATGTGCGCGATCGTCGAGCCCGACAAGGTCGAGCGCTTCTTGGAGATCTGCGAGAAGTGGGATGTCATCGCCACCGTCATCGGTGAGGTGACCGAGGGCGAGCGGCTGGAGATCTTCTGGCACGGCGAGCAGATCGTGGACGTTCCGCCGCGCACGGTCGCCCATGAGGGCCCGGTCTATGAGCGTCCGTACGCCCGGCCCGAGTGGCAGGACGCCCTTCAGGCCGATGACGCGGGCAAGCTGCCCCGACCGGGGAGCGGCCCGGAGCTGCGGGAGCAGGTCCTGAGGCTGGTGGCATCGCCGAACCAGGCTTCCAAGGCATGGATCACCGACCAGTACGACCGGTTCGTTCAGGGCAACACCGTGCTGGCCCAGCCCGAGGACGCGGGCATGGTCCGCATCGACGATGTGACCAATCTCGGTGTGGCGATGGCGACCGACGGCAATGGTCGGTACGCCAAGCTCGACCCGTACACCGGCACCCAGCTGGCGCTGGCGGAGTCGTACCGCAATGTCGCCGCCTCCGGGGCCACCCCGTTGGCGATCTCCAACTGCCTGAACTTCGGTTCGCCGGAGGACCCGGGTGTGATGTGGCAGTTCGCCGAGGCCACCCGTGGTCTCGCGGACGGCTGTCTGGCCCTGGGCACCCCGGTCACCGGCGGCAATGTGTCGCTCTACAACCAGACCGGTGAGACGGCGATCCACCCGACGCCCGTGGTGGCGGTCCTCGGTGTGATCGATGACGTCAACCGCCGCACGCCGATCGCGTTCGCCGAGGAGGGGCAGCTGCTCTATCTCCTCGGGGACACCGCGGAGGAGTTCGGTGGGTCGGCCTGGTCGCAGGTGATCCACGATCATCTGGGCGGACTGCCCCCGGCGGTGGATCTGGCGCGGGAGAAGTTGCTCGGTGAGATCCTGATCGCCGCTTCCCGTGACGGGATGATCGACGCGGCGCACGATCTCTCCGACGGCGGCCTGGTCCAGGCGGTCGTGGAGTCCTGTCTCCGCGGTCGCACGGGAGCGCGTCTGATCGTCCCGGATGGTCTCGACGCCTTCACCTTCCTCTTCAGCGAGTCCGCGGGACGCGCTGTGGTGTCGGTGCCGCGCAGCGAGGAGCTCCGCTTCAACGACATGTGTGGCGCCCGTGGTCTGCCGGTCGCCCGCATCGGTGTGGTGGACGGCGATGAGATCGAGGTCCAGGGGCAGTTCAGCATCCCGCTGAGCGAGCTCCGCACCGCCCACGAAGGGACCATTCCGGCTCTGCTGGTCTGATTCGGCAACCCTGCGAGCCCCTGTCCGGCGCTGTCCGGGCGGGGGCTCTGCCGTTCTCTCGTTGCATGCGATTACGTAATTACGTATATTCTCAATATGGAGCTGGAGGAGCGGGTCGCAGAGCTGGAACGCAGGCTCGCCGTATTGGAGCAGCGGGAGGGGCATGAGCACCCGCAGGTCGGGAGCGAAGGCGACTTCTGGGCGCTGGAGGGATTCAAGGAGCAGCTCGCCGCGGCCCATGCGGCCGATGGGGGAGTGCTGTTCACCGGCGCCGTGCGACTGCCGACGAACGAGCGGTACGAATGGCAGTACGGGACCCTCACCGAGTCCCTCCTGGCCGAGGACTGGAACCGGGCGGCCGACTCCTTCGCCGCGCTGGGGCATCCGGTGCGGCTGCGGCTGCTGCGCGAGATCCTCGGCGGCCGTCGCACGGCGGCCGAGTTGACCGAGCTGGAAGGCCTCGGCACCACCGGGCAGATCTACCACCATCTGCGCCTGCTGACCGCCGCGGGTTGGCTGCACACCGCCAGCCGGGGCCGCTATGAGGTGCCTCCGGTGCGTGTGGTGCCGCTGCTGGTGGCGCTCACCACCGCCCTGCCATGACCGAGGACGAACTCCTGGGGGAGAAGGTAATGCCTGTGACCGCTGATGCGCCGCGACGTCGTCAAAAACTGCTGATGCTCTGCAACCGGGTCTCCTGGATGGTGTTTGTCGCGCTCGTCCTGGTGAGCGTGGTGGCCGATCCCTATCACTGGGCCTGGGTCTTTCCGCCCGCAGTCCTGGCGATCGGCCTCTCCATGGTGCTGAACCGTAGGGCGCGGGTGGGGCACTCAGCGGTGGAGCGCCCCTTCACGGTGGAGGTGGAGGCCCCGGTGACGGGCCGCTGGCTCGCCCTCAACAGCCCGGCGGACAAGGTGCCGAGCCATGGCACGCACGCCTATGGACAGACCTACGCCATCGACATCGTCGCGGACCCGGCCGCTGCTGCCGGTGCCATCGCCGGGAGCGGGGCGAGCTCGGAAACGGCCTCCCCGCCGGTTGCCCGGCCCGGTTTCTCCTGGTTCTGGCCGCTGGTGCTGCCCAACAGCGCGTTCCCCGCCTTCGGCACCCCCCTGCTTGCCGTCGCCGACGGCACGGTGGTGCGCGCCAAACACGGTCAGCGTGACCACCTCAGCCGTAGCTCGCTGCCGATGCTGGTCTATCTGATGCTCTTCGAGGGCTTCTTCCGGGAGATGGGCGGGGTCTCCAAGATCATTGGCAATCAGGTCATCCTTGACCTCGGCGATGGCACCTATGCGTTGTACGCCCATGTGCGCCGCGGATCAATCACGGTGCGTGAGGGCGACCGAGTGCGGGCCGGTCAGGAGATCGCGCGCTGCGGCAACTCCGGCAACTCCACCGAACCGCATGTCCACTTCCAGCTGATGGACCACCCCGATCCGGATGTGGCCCGCGGTATCCCCTTCCGCTGGCGGGGCATCGGCATCCCGGCCAACAACGAGTCCTTCGAGGCAGGCCCGTTCACCGACGAGGGGGACTCGAAACCAACGGCAGGCGACCGTGCGTTCAGGTTCACCGTGGATGACTAGTCTCGCTCCCATGCCACCGGCCAGAAAGCGCATCCGCAGCTACGACGACACCAAGATCCGTACCGCCGTCCTCACCCAGTTCGGCCATATCGGGAAGGCGGTCGAGTCGCTCACCCCGGCGCAGCTGGCCCTGCCCACTGCGCTGGGCGACTGGACCGTACGGGAACTGGTCGAGCACATCGCGCTCATGGCCGATGCGATCGCCCGCGACCTCGACCGGCCGGCACCGCCCAAGGCGGAACTGAGCCTCGTGGAGTGGCCGTTCGCCACGGTCCATCTCACCGGGCGGATCGATGAGGCGGCGACGGCCCTTGCCGTCACGGAGGATGACCTTGCCGAGCTCTACCGCCGCACGGCCGACCGCGTCGTCCGGGCACTGGACGCTGCGTCCCCCGATCGACTGCTGCCCGTTCCACCGGGAGCCATGAGGCTCGGTGACTTCGTCGTCACCCGTGCCGTCGAACTCATCGTCCACACCGACGATCTCAATGCCGCGGCCGATCTGAACATCCCCTATGACCGGCAGGCACTCGCCGCCTGTACGCGGCTGCTCGCCGACGCGCTTGCCGTGCGGGCTCCCGGGGGATCGGTGGAGGTGCGGGTGCCGCCCTATGCCGTGGTGCAGTGTGTCGAAGGACCGAGGCACACCCGGGGCACCCCGCCCAATGTCGTCGAGACCGACCCGCTGACCTGGATCCGGCTCGCCACCGGGCGGATGGAGTGGGCCGAAGCGCTGGCTTCGGCGAAGGTCAGCGCGAGCGGGGAGCGGGCGGACCTCACCTCGGTGCTGCCGCTGCTCGGCTGATCGGCGGCACCCAGTGCCGCGCCGGGTAGCCCCAAGTACCCCTGCCGGTACGCGACCGGACCCAGGGAAGACGACCCTGCCGGGGACGGGAACCGGACCTGGGGCCGTCTCGTCCCAGGGGTATGCGTAATCAGCTGAGCGTCCCCGCCACCGTCCTGGCCCTTCTCGCGCTTGCCGCGTGCGGTACGGAAACGAAGTCCGGATCGGATTCCGGACCCGGAACCGGCTCCCGCGACGGCGGGAAGCCGGCCGCTGCTGATGTACCCCTTACCGGAGTGTTCTGGACCGTCAACACCCTCACCGTGGACGGCAAGAAGACCGAGTCACCCGCCGACGCCTACTTCGAGGTGACCACCAAGGGCCAAGCCCAGGGCAACTTCGGCTGCAATCAGTTCGGCGCCAAGGCCGTACTCGCGGGCGACACCCTCACCGTGGGGTCGTCCCATATGACCGAGGTGGGATGCGCCCAGCCCATTCAGAGCTTTGAGAAGGCGTTGAAGGAAGCTTTCGTCGGGAAGCTCAAGGCCGAGCTGGTGGCGAAGAAGCTCACCCTCACCAATGAGAAGGGCGACACCATCGCCCTCACCTCCGAGCCCCCGGCTCCGCTCGTCGGCACCAAGTGGACCGTGAACTCCATGATGGAGCTGGACATGGTCGAGTCCCTGCCGGCCGGTACGGAGAAGAACGCGCATCTGACCTTCGCCAAGGACGGCACGGTCAGCGGCAACCTCGGTTGCAATGACTTCAACGCCACGGTCAAGATCAGCGGCACTCAGCTCACCTTCGGCCCGGTCTCCAGCACCCGCAAGATGTGCACGGGCACCGCGGGCCAGTTGGAGGCCCATCTGATGAAGGCCATGGCGGGCAAGGCCACCTACGAGGTCCACCAGCGCGGCCTGTTCCTGTACGGCCCGGAGGGGATGGGCTTCTCGGCGGCGAAGAGCACCGCCTGAACCAGGTGCCACACCAGATACCCCGGTCCACCGGCCAACCGGGCACTGCGGCCCGGCCCGGGTAGGGCGACCTGGGGTTCTGGACCCTGCTGGGGTGGGGCCGACCAGGGGATTCCGCGCCCGGGCCGGCCCCAGCCCCGGTGGGGCCGCCCCGGCCTCGGCTCCGGTGGGGCCGCCCTGGTTCCCCGCGCCGGCTCGGGGTCGGGCACCCCCGGCTTTCCAGCCCGCGCCCGGCACCCCGGCCTCGGAAGGCGAGGACGGCCGACGGCTCCTGGCCCGGACCACGGCGTCCCGGGGCCTGGGACACCGGTGCGATCGGGCAAGGGGGCATCCGCCAGGTCATGGGCCCGTGGATTCCGTGTTCAGCAGCGTGGATCTCCTGTTCACCAGTGGGACGAAGGTCACTTCCGGATCGAAAAGGCAGGAGGGCTGAACGGAGGTGAGGGGAGCTGGCCGCGCGAGCGGCCCCGGTCCCGTGCCATTGATCACGTCCGGTGCCACCGGAGCCTGTGCCGGCTGGCCAGCGGCCCTGACCAGCCGGTACGGAAGGAATTAGTCCGCTTCTCTCCCGCGCTGGCCCCGGGCGCACGGCCGACAATCGCCCGTCCGAGCGTCCCAGCGGCACTCAAGGAGCGCCCCGAGAGCGCTCCGGCACTCGGTGACGACACCGTCACCCAGAGCCTTGACCCCCTCCCCAATTCGGACCAGTGGTCGATCTCGCCTACACTCGGTGCCGTGCCACGTGGTGACGGTCGACTCAATCACGATCTACTCCCCGGCGAGAAAGGCCCCCAAGACGCATGTGGCGTCTTCGGTGTCTGGGCCCCGGGCGAAGAGGTCGCCAAGCTCACTTACTTCGGGCTCTACGCCCTCCAGCATCGGGGCCAGGAATCCGCGGGAATCGCGGTGAGCAACGGCTCCCAAATCCTCGTCTTCAAGGACATGGGTCTCGTATCCCAGGTTTTCGACGAGACCTCCCTTGCTTCCCTGCGCGGCCATATCGCTGTTGGCCACGCCCGCTACTCCACCACCGGCGCCTCCGTCTGGGAGAACGCCCAGCCAACCTTCCGCGCTACCGCCAACGGCTCGATCGCGCTCGGCCACAACGGCAATCTGGTGAATACCGCCCAGCTCGCCGAGATGGTCGCCGATCTACCCCGCCAGGACGGCCGCGCCACCCAGGTCGCTGCCACCAATGACACCGATCTCGTCACTGCGCTGCTCGCCGGCCAGACCGACGCCGACGGCAAGCCGCTGACCTTGGAAGAAGCCGCCACCAAGGTGCTTCCCGATGTCCAGGGCGCGTTCTCGCTGGTCTTCATGAACGAGAGCACCCTGTACGCGGCCCGTGATCCCCAGGGCGTTCGTCCACTGGTCCTCGGGCGGCTCGACCGCGGTTGGGTGGTGGCCAGCGAGTCCGCGGCCCTCGATATCTGCGGTGCGGTCTATGTCCGCGAGATCGAGCCCGGCGAGCTGATCGCCATCGATGAGAACGGCATCCGCACCTCAAAGTTCGCGGAAGCAAAGCCCAAGGGCTGTGTCTTCGAGTATGTCTATCTGGCCCGTCCCGACACGGACATCGCCGGACGCAACGTCTATCTCTCGCGTGTGGAGATGGGACGGAAACTCGCCAAAGAAGCTCCCGTCGATGCCGATCTGGTCATAGCGACGCCGGAGTCCGGCACACCCGCCGCCATCGGCTACGCGGAAGCCAGCGGCATCCCCTACGGCTCCGGCCTCGTCAAGAACGCCTATGTCGGCCGGACCTTCATCCAGCCGTCCCAGACCATCCGCCAGCTCGGCATCCGTCTGAAGCTCAACCCCCTCAAAGAAGTCATCCGGGGCAAGCGCCTGGTCGTCGTCGACGACTCCATCGTCCGCGGCAACACCCAGCGCGCACTGGTGAAGATGCTGCGTGAGGCCGGAGCGGCCGAGGTCCACATCCGGATCTCATCCCCGCCGGTGAAGTGGCCCTGTTTCTTCGGCATCGACTTCGCCACCCGCGCGGAGCTCATCGCCAACGGGATGACGATCGAGGAGATCGGTTCCTCGTTGGGCGCGGACTCCCTCTCGTACATCTCCCTCGACGGCATGATCGAGGCGACCACCATCGACAAGCCGAATCTCTGCCGCGCCTGCTTCGACGGCGAGTACCCGATGGACCTGCCCGACCCCGAACTGCTGGGCAAGCAGCTCCTTGAAACGGAACTGGCGGGCGGTGCGGACGCAGCCGACGCGCTCCGTCGCCCCTAGGCAATCGCCGTGAACACACCGCAGGTCCCTCTCCCGCTCCGGGAGGTCTCCCCACGCACCGCGCCGGAGGCCTTCCCGGAGCCATCGAACCCACTCTGGGCAGCAACGACACGAAAGCTCTCTTTGTCATGACAGAGAACACAGGAGCCAGCTACGCGAGTGCCGGCGTCGACATCGAGGCGGGCGATCGCGCCGTCGAGCTGATGAAGGAATGGGTCAAGCGGACCCGTCGCCCCGAGGTACTCGGCGGCATCGGCGGCTTCGCCGGACTCTTCGACGTCTCGGCCCTCAAGCGCTATGAGCGCCCGCTGCTCGCCTCCGCCACGGACGGTGTCGGAACCAAGGTGGACCTCGCCCGCAGGCTGGGTGTGTACGACACGATCGGCCATGACCTGGTCGGCATGGTCGTCGACGACCTGGTCGTCTGTGGTGCGGAGCCGCTGTTCATGACCGACTACATCTGTGTCGGCAAGGTCCACCCCGAGCGCGTCGCCGCCATCGTCAAGGGCATCGCCGAGGGCTGTGTACTGGCGGGCTGCGCGCTCGTCGGCGGTGAGACGGCCGAGCACCCCGGACTTCTCGGCGAGGACGACTTCGATGTCGCGGGCGCCGGTACGGGAGTCGTCGAGGCGGATCAGCTGCTGGGCCCGGACCGTATCCGTACCGGCGACGTGGTCATCGCCATGGCCTCCTCGGGCCTTCACTCCAACGGGTACTCGCTGGTCCGGCACGTCCTGTTCGACCGGGCGGGAATGGCGCTGGAACAGAAGGTCGAGGAGTTCGGGCGCACCCTCGGCGAGGAACTGCTCGAACCCACCAGGATCTACTCGCTGGACTGTCTGGCGCTCGCGAGGACGGCCGAGGTACACGCCTTCAGCCATGTCACCGGTGGCGGCCTCGCCAACAATCTGGCACGGGTCGTCCCCGATGGGCTGCACGCGATCGTCGATCGCTCCACCTGGACCCCGGGGCCGGTCTTCGACCTGGTGGGCAAGGCCGGCAAGGTCGAGCGCCTGGAGCTGGAGAAGACCCTCAACATGGGTGTCGGCATGATCGCCGTCGTTCCCGAGCAGTCGGCGGACGTGGCCATGGAGCTCTTCGCCGACCGCGGCCTCGATGCCTGGGTCGCCGGTGAGGTCGTCGAGCGTGGTGATCACACCACGGGTGCCGCCCTCACGGGTGAGTACGCGCGGTGAGCACGCCGACTCGGACCGCAGCCGCGGTCCATCGGCGATGGATGAGCTGAACAGCACAGAACCCGGTCCGGGTAAACCGGACCGGGTCAGTGGTCACTGCAACGTCAAGCACCGCGGCGATGTTGCGATGCCGGACCGGACTCTTCGTCCTCGTCATCGTCATCGTTGTACAGATCCGCGTAGTGTGCGTACGGGTCGTCTTCCTCATCGTCATCCTCGAACGGCTCGCCGTTCGGAGGTTGGCTTGAAGTCGAAGCGCCCAGCTCGTTGGCCAGACGCGACAGGTCAGTCCCGCCGCTGTTGTACTTCAGCTGGCGGGCGACCTTTGTCTGCTTGGCCTTGGCCCGGCCGCGCCCCATGGCTCGACCCCCTCGGTGACGGGGCTCGACGGCCCCAGAGTCTTGACACGCGTTCATGATTCGGAACGGACTCTCCATGGAGAGACCGGCCCGTAGGGCTTCAACGGTACCTGCTTCCGCGGCCATACGGTACGCCGCCCGCATGACGTGCCACTTCGCAGAACCCGCGAGGAGCCCCGTCCTCGCTGGTCAACTGCGATATTAACCTCTTCTGGGCGGCCGACCCGCCGACCGGGGTGAGTCTTATCTCCCGAAGCGGCGGGTCGGGGCCGATCCCCATCGCCTCACCAGCGATCGCGGGACGGCATCCGCGTCAGCTCAGACGGGCCTCCGCCATGCGCTGCTCGGCGATCCGATCCGCCGCGGCGGCGGGCGGAATCCCGTCTTCCTTTGCGCGTGCGAATATTGCCAGCGTGGTGTCGTAGATCTTTGCCGCCTTCGCCTTGCAGCGGTCGAAGTCGAAGCCCCGGAGCTCATCCGCGACCTGGATCACACCACCGGCGTTCACGACGTAGTCGGGCGCGTACAGGATGCCGCGGTCGGCGAGATCCTTCTCCACACCCGGGTGCGCGAGCTGATTGTTGGCCGCGCCGCAGACCACCCGGGCTGTGAGCACCGGAACGGTCTCATCGCTGAGGGCGCCGCCGAGCGCACAGGGCGCGTAGACGTCCAGTCCTTCGCCGCGGATCAGGGCGTCCGTGTCCGCCGCCACGGTGACCGTCGGATGGCGGTCGAGGATCCGGCGCACGGACTCGGCACGGACATCGGTGATCACGACCTCGGCGCCGTCCTGGAGGAGATGCTCCACCAGGTGGTGGCCGACCTTGCCGACGCCGGCGATACCGACCCGGCGGCCGTGGAGCGAGTCCTCGCCCCAGAGGTGCTGGGCCGAGGCGCGCATTCCCTGGAAGACCCCGTACGCGGTGAGGACGGATGAGTCCCCCGCGCCACCGTTCTCCGGTGAGCGGCCGGTGGCCCAGCGGGTCGCGCGGGCGACGACGTCCATATCGGCCACATAGGTGCCGACGTCACAGGCGGTCACATAGCGCCCGCCCAGTGAGTCCACGAACCTGCCGTAGGCGAGCAGCAGCTCCTCGCTCTTCAGCGTCTCCGGGTCGCCGATGATGACGGCCTTGCCGCCGCCGTGGTCGAGTCCGGCCATGGCGTTCTTGTAGGACATCCCGCGCGCCAGGTTGAGCGCGTCCGCGACGGCCTCGTCCTCGGAGGCGTACGGATAGAAACGGGTGCCACCGAGGGCGGGGCCCAGCGCGGTGGAGTGGATGGCGATGACGGCCTTCAGGCCGGATGCGCGGTCCTGGCACAGCACGACTTGCTCATGGCCTCCCTGATCCGAACGGAACAGGGTGCGCAGTACGTCGGCTGCGGCAGGTGCTTCGGTCACGGCAGGGCCGTTGGGTCCGCTGGACCGGGAGGGTCCATCGGGTACACGGACAGGAGCGCCGGGCAGATCGGTCACGGTGGTGACTCCCAAGTACGAGGCGGCGGGTGGAGGCTTCCCGGCTCTCCCTGTCGCTTGTGGCAGGGGGAGAGCGGGCAAGGTACCAGCTGGGCATGAGATTAAGTCCTACGCGCGCGTAGTACCGCAGCAGTGCCGAGTATCACCCCCGAGAGGGGTACGGCCCGGCACCCGCGTGGAAGGATTCACGACATGCCAGCCGTGTCCTCGGTTCTCGTTCCTTACGCCTCCTATCTGCGGGTCTATGAACCACTGGCCGCCTTTCCGGCGCTAGAGCGGGAGCACTGGGAGCGGTATGCCCGGCGCGCTCGGACCCCGACCGCCCAAGACGAACTGCGACGCTCGCTCGCCGACTTGCTCCCCACCCCTCCCGTGCCGGTCCCCGTCCATGAGAGTGGGGACGCCTTTGTGGCGTTGGTCGACGGTGAGGTGTGCGTCTGTCCCTGGCGAACCCGGTTGCGGGGGTGGCTCGCGCTGCAGGAAGTGACCGAGCAATTTCCGGCCACTCTGCTCGATGCGGTGCTGCCACCTGTAGTACGGGGGCAGGCAGCCGCGGACTGGGAGCAGTGGCGGGAGCGGAACCCGGACGCCCGCCCCTGGATCAGGACAGCGGTCTGGCAGGTTCCGGTGCGCTGGTTCGTGCTCTTCGCCGACGACGAGCGGGAGTACGAGCCGGCCGGGGCCGGGGCGCCGGTGCTGCGCTACCGCACGCCGATGGTGCAGGCCCGCCGCCGGATCGCCCGGGCGCTGAAGGCGCTGCGGGAGTCCGAGGACTCGGGCGGACTGGCGGACGGCCTGGTCGATGTGGGGAGGTGGCTGGAGGAGTTCCATCCGCGTTCCGTGGTCGAGCTGGATTACGGCGGCCTGGTGCACGCCTTGGCGCCGAGTCTCGCGGACGATCACTCGGCGGCCGATGTGGCGGCCGGGATCGAGGCGCTACGGGCCGGTGACAGCGAGGCGGCAGGCTTGGCATATGCCCGTCTGGTGGACCGCTGGCGGGTCGTGCGCGATCTTCGCTTCGCAAACTGAGCGATCCTGTGGATGATTGAGGTCCCGGGTGTAAAGGTCCTTAGTCCCGATCCGGGCCTTTGCCTCAAGCGTGACGGACTGCACTAACTGGGCCCTTGCGTCGATCGCCTACCCTCGTGTCAAAATAGGACAAGGAGTCCGGGGAGGGTTCCTTCCGCCCAAGTAAGGGTGGAATGCTCGGCATTGCGCTCTATGGGGGGTCTAGTGGCTCCTGGTTGTGGTGTGACTGATCGTTACCGTCATGTGACTGTCCGCTATGGCATGGTCCATCGTCGTTCAGCCACTGATGAACACCTCAGAGGGCAATTCCGTCGGTTTGGCCGACGTGGCTGGACAGATGGTGTAGTTGTAGTGCCGAGGACAAGCCGTTCGTCCTATAACCGACTCGGCCTGCGTCTGCCATTTCGGGCAACGTGGGTCAAGGTGCAGAATTTAGAGGAATGAACCGAGAAGGTTCGGTTCTCCGAGGAGGCCGCTCATGACCGCTCGCACCCCTGATGCCGAGCCGCTGTTGACCCCGGCTGAGGTTGCCACGATGTTCCGCGTGGACCCTAAGACGGTCACCCGCTGGGCGAAGGCAGGCAAGCTCACGTCGATTCGTACACTCGGCGGGCATCGCCGTTACCGCGAGGCAGAAGTACGCGCACTGCTCGCGGGCATTCCGCAGCAGCGTAGCGAGGCCTAAGAACCCTCGCTGAATGGGCACGACTGGGACCCCCATCCCGGTAATGCCCGCCCATAGCTCCATTGATGGGTGTCTGCCCCAACAGACCTCTGTCGTTGATCGCGCTGGACTCCGCCGAGTCCAGCGCGATTTTTTCTTTGTGTGGATGTCGTGGGGCTCCTGGGGAGACTGATGTTGGCGTTTGTTGGGGAGCCTTGATCGCCGGCACTCAGGAGTCTGGGGAGGGTCAAGTGGAAGGTGATGGAGGCGTTCCAGGGGTGGTGCAATTGCACATATTAAATTGGTTGTTTATGTGTAGGGGCTCAGTGCCGAGGTTCTAAAAACCTATACGGTGACACCCGTCACACCGCGCAAGTCTTGCCAACATCCAGCGTGTCACTTCCGCGGAGCGGATTCTCCGGGCTGAAGTCACTCAGTGGGGGGACCTTTGGCCTCGGCCACCGCCGGCTCCCTGGGCACCGCGGTGATCCGCACGGCCGCGGCTGACCCCGACACCCCGGGTCCCTCGCGCTGCCAGGGCGGCGAACCGCCCGACACGGGCGGCGCGCCCCCCTCGATGCCGGCGCTGTGGGACGCGTTGACGGCGCCGGCCGGCCCGCTGGCGGGCTCCGGCAGGGGTAGCGGGTTCCCGGGCTCCAGCTCGTCCTCCGGCGCCGCTACGGCGCCCGATTCCCGCGTACCCCCGGAAGCCGCGGCGCCCGCTTCCCGCGCGCTTGCCGGCGTCAGTGCAGGCACTGGCGCCGGCACGGCCACCGACTGCGTTGCCGCGCCCGGCCCTTGGGCGGTGCCTGGCGGGTCCTCGGGCTCCATCGCGAGCCGCAGCAGGCGATGACAGATGGGGCAGTGCCGGGTCAGGTGCCGATAGCCGGATGCCGCGGCGAGGTGTGCCCGCAACATCGCCCTGGTCTCGTGCCGTCTCGCCGTGGGCGCCGCCATGTGCGCCACCTCCGCGTCCGTTTGAGCCCTGCCCCCTAGAGAGTGGGTACCGGCGGTGGCGGGGCCCGTCAAGACGCCCGGAGCGGCGGGTTGCATCGCTCTGAGGCCAGAGGGGACACCGGGAGCGGAGTTCCGTCTTAGGGGTGCCTGGCGGGGCGGTATGAGGAGGGGACGGAGTACCCCGAGCAACCGTTGATGGGCCGCGATGTATTCATGGGGTATGAGTCTCAGCCATTCTTGAGCACCTTCGACTTTCTCGAATGCGGCCCTGTGGCGCCGAGAGAGCCGCCGAATAGCGCCGAGGAGTTCATCGCCGCGATCCCGTTTCGGCAGGGCCCCACGGGAATGGCGGACCATGAGGTTCCCGGTGCCCTGGCCGTGCCCGTATACCCGGTGGCTGGCGGTGCTTTGACCGCGCCCCGAACCGCTCGCCCCAGCGGGATTCCACCCCGGGGATCGCAGGGGTGTTCTCGCTCGTACGCAGGCGGATCCCGGTGGGGGAGAGCTCTCAAGAACACGTCGGGCTCGGTGGAGAGGGGAAAACGGCGTGACGGGAGCACGAAGAAGGCCCGCACCTGAAAGGTACGGGCCTTCTTCGTCTATCTCTGCGGTCCTGACGGGATTTGAACCCGCGGCCTCCACCTTGACAGGGTGGCGAGCACTCCAAGCTGCTCCACAGGACCAAGATTCGCAGTCCGTTTGTCGCGCTGGGCTGCGATAAGAGACTCTACAGCAGGGTGGCCTCGGCGGTCGAACTCACTGTGGGCGACAGGCTCATCACGGCACCAGGGCATCGATCGCCTTCACGATCCGCTTGTCGGAGACCGGGTACGCCGTGCCCAACGCGTGGGCGAAGTAGCTCACCCGAAGCTCCTCGACCATCCAGCGCACATCCAGCACTTCCTGGGGGACGGGCCGCCCTTGTGGCATCTGTTCCAGCAGCCAGGCGTACTCGTCCTGCATCTCCTGGACCTTCTCCATCCGGGTGGTGTCCCGCTGCACCGAGGTCGGCATCTGCTGGAGACGCCGGTCGACAGCCAGCAGATAGCGCATCAGGTCGGGGAGCCGGCGCAGCCCGGTCCTGGTGACGAAGCCCGCGGGCATCAGGGTCGCCAACTGCTGCCTGACGTCCTGGACATTGCTGAGCAGGGTCGGGCTCGTGGTGGCCTTCAGCCGCCGCTCGCACGCCTGCCAGGCGGCCAGGACCTGCTGAACCTGGCTCACGGTCCGTACCGTGGTGTCGACCAGATCAGCGCGGACCTTGTCGTACAGCTTTCGGTAGGACTCCTCGTCCCAAGCCGGTCCGCCGTGGTCCGCGATCAGTTTGTCCGCCGCCGCCATCGCGCAGTCGTCGAAGAGTGCCTGTATCGACCCGTGCGGATTGCCCGAGAGAGCGAGTTTCTGCTGGTTGCTGAGCTTGTCGGACACATACTTCGCCGGGTTCACCGCGATGTTGAGCAGAACCAGCTTCCGGGTCCCCCGCCACATCGCCTGCCGTTGCTCGGCCTCCGTGTCGAAGAGCCGTACGGAGACGGTGTCGCCCGCGTCCACCAGCGCCGGGTAGGCCTTGACCGGCTGACCTGCCCTTCGGGTCTCGAAGACCTTGGTCAACGTCCCGATCGTCCAGTCCGTGAGCCCGGTCCGCTCGATGGACTCGCCCGACGGCCCCGCGGTCGCCGCGGCCGCCTGGGAGAGGGCTTGGCGCGCCTTGGGGCGCAGGCTGACCTTGAGCGCCTCCAGGTCCTTGTCCTCGGCGAGGTTGCGGCGACGCTCGTCAATGATCCGGAACGTGATCTTCAAATGGTCGGGCACCCTGGCCCAGTCGAAGTCCTCCGCGGTGACCGGGACACCGACAATGGCTTTGAGCTCCCGGGCCAGGGTGAACGGCAGCGGCTCCTGGAGCGGAACGGCCCGAGCCAGGAACCTGGACGCATAGTCCGGCGCTGGCACGTAGTGCCGCCGCACCGGCTTGGGCAGCGAGCGGATCAGCTCCGTCACGACCTCGGGGCGCAGTCCCGGGATCTGCCAGTCGAAGCCCTCGCCGGTGACCTGGTTCAGCACCTGGAGTGGAATGTGCACGGTCACGCCGTCCGCGTCGGCGCCCGGTTCGAACTGGTACGTCACCCGGAACTTCAGCCGCCCCTGGCGCCAGGAGTCCGGATAGTCGTCCTTGGTGACCGCCCCGGCCTTCTCGTTGATGAGCATCTCGCGCTCGAAGTCGAGGAAGTCCGGCTCATCGTGGCGCTGGCGCTTCCACCAGGAGTCGAAGTGCGCGCCCGACACCACATCGGCCGGCACCCGCTGATCGTAGAAGTCGAAGAGGGTCTCGTCGTCCACGAGGATGTCGCGACGACGGGCCCGATGCTCCAACTCCTCCACTTCGGTGAGCAGCTTGCGGTTGTCGGCGAAGAACTTGTGGTGGGTCCGCCAGTCGCCCTCGACCAGCGCGTTCCGGATGAACAGGTCCCGGGAGGTCTCGGCGTCGATCCGGCCGTAGTTCACCTTGCGGTGGGCGACGATCGGTACGCCGTAGAGCGTGACCTTCTCGTACGCCATCACCGCGGCCTGGTCCTTCTCCCAGTGCGGCTCGCTGTAGGTGCGTTTGATCAGGTGCTGGGCGAGCGGTTCGATCCACTCGGGTTCGATCTTCGCGTTCACCCGGGCCCAGAGCCGGGAGGTCTCCACCAGTTCGGCGGACATCACCAGCCGCGGCGGCTTCTTGAAGAGCGCCGACCCCGGGAAGACCGCGAACTTCGCACCCCGCGCGCCCAGGTACTCGTTCTTGTTCTCCGTGTCCTTCAGACCGATGTGGGACAGCAGCCCGGACAGCAGCGAGACATGGACGCTGGCCTCCGGCGCGTCCTCCTCATTGACCTGGATGCCCAGGGACTTGGCGACCTGGCGCAGCTGCGCGTAGATGTCCTGCCACTCGCGGATGCGCAGGAAGTTCAGATACTCCTGCTTGCACATCCGCCGGAAGCTGGAGGAGCCGCGTTCCTTCTGCTGCTCACGGACATAGCGCCAGAGATTGAGGAAGGCGAGGAAGTCGGAGGTCTCGTCCTTGAACCGGGCGTGCTGCTGGTCGGCCTGGGTCTGCTTCTCGGCGGGGCGCTCCCGCGGGTCCTGGATGGAGAGCGCGGCGGCGATCACCATGACCTCGCGCACACAGCCGTTCTTGTCGGCTTCGATGACCATCCGGGCCAGCCGGGGGTCCACCGGCAGCTGGGAGAGCTTGCGCCCGAGCGGGGTGAGCCGCTTGCGGGGGTCCTTCTGAGCGGTGTCAAAGGCTCCGAGCTCCTGGAGCAGTTGCACACCGTCACGGATATTGCGGTGGTCCGGTGGGTCGATGAAGGGGAACTTCTCGATCTCACCCAGTCCCGCCGCCGTCATCTGGAGGATGACCGACGCCAGGTTCGTACGGAGGATCTCGGCGTCCGTGAACTCGGGACGTGCCTCGAAGTCGTCCTGTGAGTAGAGCCGGATGCAGATGCCGTCGGACGTACGACCGCAGCGGCCCTTGCGCTGATTGGCGCTGGCCTGGCTGACCCGCTCGATCGGCAGCCGCTGGACCTTGGTGCGATGGCTGTAGCGGGAGATCCGGGCGGTGCCCGGGTCGATGACGTACTTGATGCCCGGAACGGTTAGCGAGGTCTCGGCGACATTGGTCGCCAGAACGATCCTGCGGCCCGTGTGCTGCTGGAAGACCCGGTGCTGCTCGGCGTGGGAGAGCCGGGCGTAGAGCGGTAGCACCTCGGTGAACCGGTACTGCCTCTTGTTCAGCGCGTCCGCCGTGTCACGGATCTCGCGTTCACCGGAGAGAAAGACCAGGACATCGCCCTTGCCCTCGCCCTGAAGCTCCTCGACGGCGTCGCAGATCGCGGTGATCTGGTCCCGGTCGCTGTCTTCGCTGTCGTCCTCCAGGAGGGGGCGATAGCGCACCTCGACCGGATATGTACGCCCGCTGACCTCGACGATCGGCGCATCGCTGAAGTGCCGGGAGAATCGCTCGGGGTCGATCGTCGCCGAGGTGATGATGACCTTGAGGTCGGGGCGCTTGGGAAGCAGCTGGGCGAGATAGCCCAGCAGGAAGTCGATGTTGAGGGACCGCTCATGGGCCTCGTCGATGATGATCGTGTCGTAGGCGCGCAGCTCACGATCGGTCTGTACCTCGGCGAGCAGGATGCCGTCCGTCATCAGCTTCACCAAGGTGTCGCCACCGACCTGATCGGTGAAACGCACCTTCCAGCCGACCGCCTCACCGAGGGGCGTGTCCAACTCGTCGGCGACTCGCTCGGCGACCGTGCGTGCGGCGAGTCGACGCGGCTGGGTATGGCCGATCATGCCGCGCACGCCCCGACCGAGCTCCAGACAGATCTTGGGGATCTGGGTCGTCTTGCCCGACCCGGTCTCACCCGCGACGATCACGACCTGGTGGTCCCGTATCGCCTCCAGGATCGTGTCCTTCTTCTGGCTGACGGGCAGCTGCTCCGGGTAGCTGACCTGGGGCACCCGGGCGGCACGCCGGCTCAGCCGCGCGGCGGCCTGCTCGGCCTCGGCGGCGATCTCGTCCAGCACGGCCTGCCGCGCTTCGGGCTTACGGATGCGGCGGGCGCCTTCCAGACGGCGGCCCAGCCGGTGGGCGTCGCGCAGCGAGACCCCGGCCAGCTGTGTCTGAAGATCGGCGAAGGAAGTAGACATACGAACCCCAGGATCGCACCCCGGGGAAACCGCTGGCGACCGCATTTCGCCCGGGTGCCGGTGGCGTCGCCGTGGGTGACCGTGCGTGGTGGTCGCGGAGCCCGCCAGCGGTGGTCATCGCCGGGGTAGGGGAGCGAGTCCTGCCCGGGCGGTTCGGGCGGGTATCTCCATGCGTCCTGGCGGGGCTGCCGCATCGTCGCCCGGACAAGGGGGCAGGCGATCCCTGGGCGAGGGGGCGTTCGTCACCGGTGGGGCTTGCTGCGGGGCGGTGCGGCGGCCGGGTTGGTCTGGTGCAGTATGGAGTAGATCATTCCGCGGTCGTCCGTCGCTCTCCCACGCTCACGGTCTGATCTCCGTCGTTCTCCCCGCTGACGAAGGGTTGGCGCGTCCATGCTGCTCAGCCGTGACGGTCGGTACCGCCGGTTGGCGACCGCGGCCGCGCTGCTCGGCATGGTCTGCGCGCTCCTGCTGGTGCTCTGCGCACCGTCGTCCGCGCGGGCTGAGAGCGGGACGGCCGCGGTGGCGACGGCCCAGGGGCAGCTGGCCGGGTGCGGCAAGGGTGCCCAGGACGATGAGCGAGGGGCACACCCCGCCACCGCCCCGCGCGGTGGCGCTCTCCAGGAGTTGCCGCCCGCCCCTCACGGGGTGTTCAGCACCGCGGACACCTTGGACAGCGCCCCCCTCCAGGTGGTGATGCCACCGGATCGCGGGCCGCCCATCGCCGCTGTCACTCCGTTGGAGCTGTCGATCCTGCGCGTATAGGCGGCCACACTCCCTCCAGTGCCCGCTTTATCCGCATTTCGCTCAGGAGTGACCTACCGCCATGCCTGTCCGCTCTTCCGCTTCCCCCTCCCGCGCGCCCTCCTCGCCGCCCTCTCCCTCTCCTTCGTCGCGTCGACCGCTCTTCATCGGAGCGGGCGTCGTCGTAGCCGCGCTCCTGCTCGGTATCGCCTCGTACACCGCGACCAGGCCCGATGACTCGCCCGCGTCTTCCGCACGGACGGAGGTCTCCGCCGACGCCCAGAGCGGCGTCTACCCGGAGCTGGCGAAACTCGCCCGTCGCGAGGCCAAGGACCCGCTCGCCGTGGGCCGCGCCGACGCACCCGTGGTGATGATCGAGTACGCGGACTTCCTCTGTGGCTACTGCGGCAAGTTCGCCCGGGACACCGAGCCCGAACTGATCAAGGAGTACGTCGACAAGGGCGTACTGCGCATTGAGTGGCGCAACTTCCCGATCTTCGGCCAGGAGTCCGAGGACTCGGCGCGCGCTGCCTGGGCAGCCGGCCAGCAGGGCCGGTTCTGGCAGTTCCACAGCGCCGCGTACGCGGAGGGCGAGAAGGAGAAGGGCTTCTCCAAGGGCCGACTCAAGGAGTTGGCCAAGCGGGCGGGCGTGCCCGATCTCAACCGTTTCGCCAAGGACCTGGACAGCGAAGCCGCCAAGGCTTCGGTGAGCCGGGACCAGGAGGAGGCCTATGGCCTTGGCGCGACCTCCACCCCGTCCTTCCTGGTCAACGGCCGCCCGCTGGCCGGCGCGCAGCCCATGGAGAGCTTCACCCAGGCCATCGAAGCGGCTCAGCGGACCGCCGAGTCCAGCGGCAAGGCCGGCAAGGGCGGCAAGGGCGACCAGGGGACGGAGCCCACCTCCGAATGACGGACATCGGCTATCTGGCCGCGTTCCTCGGCGGTCTGCTGGCGCTGATCAGCCCGTGCAGCGCACTGCTGCTGCCGGCGTTCTTCGCCTACTCACTCGACTCGACCGGCCGACTCCTGCTGCGTACCGGAATCTTCTACGCGGGCCTGGCCACCACCCTCGTACCGCTGGGAGTAGCCGGCTCCTATGCCAGCCGGTTCTTCTACGGCAACCGCGATCTGCTGGTCGCGGCGGGAGGCTGGCTGATCATCGCGCTGGGCGCGGCCCAGATCCTGGGGCTCGGATTCGCCTCCCGCACGATGGCGGAACTCTCCGGCCGCATCCGCCCGACGACCGCCGCCCCGGTCTACGCCCTGGGCCTGGTCTACGGCCTGGCGGGATTCTGCGCCGGCCCGATCCTCGGCAGTGTGCTGACCGTCTCGGCGCTCTCCGGCAGCCCGGTCTACGGCGGTCTGCTGCTGGCGGTCTACGCCCTGGGCATGGCGGTCCCGCTCTTTCTGCTCGCACTGCTCTGGGACCGCTTCGACCTGGGCCGGCGCCGCTGGCTCCGTGGTCGTTCGCTGAGCCTGGGCCGCCTTCGGCTGCACACCACATCGCTCTTCTCGGGCCTGTTCTTCATCGCCCTCGGCACGATCTTCCTGGCCTTCGACGGTACGACCGCGCTCCCCGGCCTGCTCAGCGTCGACGACTCCTTCGCCGCTGAGCAGTGGGCCGGCCGGGTGGGTGAATCGGTGCCGGACTGGGCGCTGCTGATCGGTGTGATGGCGATCGTGGCGATGATCCTCGGGATACGGGGATGGCGCCGGCGAGAGACCTCAGGGGCCACGGCCGGAGGTCCCGGACCGGAGAGGATCGAGGAGGCATAGCGGCAACGACAAAGGCCCCATCCGATGGATGGGGCCTTTACGAGGTGGCTGGGGCCGGGGTCGAACCGGCGACCTTCCGCTTTTCAGGCGGACGCTCGTACCAACTGAGCTACCCAGCCACGAAGCTCTGACGAGCTTCAGCGGTCCTGACGGGATTTGAACCCGCGGCCTCCACCTTGACAGGGTGGCGAGCACTCCAAGCTGCTCCACAGGACCAAAGTTGTGCGAGCACAAGTCTCGCACAGGTAAAGCGTGCCCCCAACGGGATTCGAACCCGTGCTACCGCCTTGAAAGGGCGGCGTCCTGGGCCACTAGACGATGAGGGCTAAGGGCCCGCCTGGCGCTTTCCAGCGCGTCGGGGACGTGAGAAGCATATGGGATGCGGGGAGGTATCGCCAAAACGGTTTCCTTGACGGGTGGGGGGACTTGGCCAGGGGCGGCCGTTCGGGTGATCTGAGGGGGTCGGTCACGCGGGTCATGGCTGGGGGGATCGACCTGGTGTGCTCGGTGTTGAGGGCGCCGGGGAGCCGGGGGTGCCGGGAGCCTTCGGCGTGTTCGACGACCCGGGGGCGGCGGGGGAGCCGGACGCCGTGGCATCTGGCTTGCGCTCTGGATCGTTCCCCTTCGGGAGGCGACGGCTGATCTCCGCCGTCGTCAGTCCCAGTCCGCCCAGGGTGATCTCGTCCCAGGCCTGGAGCCGTTTGGTCGTCCGGTCCAGATAGAGCACCGATGCGCGCACCTTCTCCGGTTTCTCCTGTTCCAGCGCCCGCAGTCCGCCGCCGCCCGTCGAACCCTCGATCTTCAGCCTGGTGCCGTCCTTCAGCACCTCGGTGCTGCGATGGTGCAGATGCCCGGCGAGCACCAGGGGAACGGCGCCATCGGTCTCCCGTGCCGAGATCGGATTGTGCGCCACGGCGATATCGGCCGGGGTGCCCGCGTGGATCTGGGCGCGCAGCGCCGATGCGAGTCGGATGCCCGCCATCCGATGGGCGTCCTTGCCCATCCCGGCCGCGCCCTCGTCGGCCGTGGAGCGGTCCGGGGTGAACTGGGCGTCGCCCATCCCCGCGATCCGCAGTCCCGCGACCGTGACCGCCTTCCCGTCGTCGAGCACATGGGTGTTCTTCAACCGGGAGAGATAGGACTGGGTGATGCGCGAGTCATGGTTGCCCCGCACCCAGACATAGGGCGCGCCAAGGTCGCTGATCGGGTCCAGGAAGGCGTTCTCGGCGGCGGTGCCATGGTCCATGGTGTCCCCGGAATCGATGATCACATCAATGTCGTACTGCTCCACGAGTGAGCCGATGACATGCCAGGACGCGGGGTTGAGATGGATGTCGGAGACGTGCAGGACCCGCATGGTGAGCGGGTCCGGGCGGTAGGTCGGCAGGGTGGAGGTGGCGTCGTAGAGCTTGGTGACATTGGTGACCAGCCGGGCCAGCTCCTTCTGGTAGACGTCGAAGTCCGAAACGATGGAGCGGGCGTCTCCGACGACCGATGGCGCGCTGGTGAGCAGTCCGGAGAACTTCGGCTCCAGTACCGACTCCGGGTCCCAGGTGGCGACCGCGGCGCCGCCGGAGGCGGCCAGCAGCGTCAGCGCCAGGCCGCCAGCGGCCAGGGCGCGGCGCGGGCGACGGTAGACGGCGAGCCCGAGGGCGGTCGCACCGGAGACCACGGCGACACAGGAACGCACCGCCAACTCGGTGGTCCCGCTGGCCACATCCTGGGCGACCTCGTCCTGGAGGCCGGCGAGTCGCTCGGGATGTTCGACCAGGGCGGTGGAGCGCACCGGGTCGAGTTGGTTGACGTCCACATCGAGCCGGACGGGCGCGATGTGGGAGTCGAGTTCCAACGCGCCCAGCGGCGAGACATTGATCTTGGTGCCCCCGGAGAGATCGGGGCGCAGGGTCATGCTCGTCTCCATGGGCCCGATCGAGGTGTGGACGCTCCCCACGATCAGCAGCCCCAGCCAGGCACCCACCAGCACGACGGTGGTGAGCCCCAGCGCCCTGGCCCACGGATGCGGATGGTGCACCAGCGTGTGCGTGGGGTCGGTGCGCCGGGAGCGATAGTGCCGCCGGAGCCGGGTGAAGGTGGTGCGCATCGGTTCCGGGGCTTCTTGTGCCATTGGGCCCGTATGCCCCCGCTCGTGGACGGCTATGCGATCTCGACCGGCCGCGCCGCGAGCGAGGTGGATCTGTGTTCGTCGCTCATCAGTGCGGTCGATGGGCGGAGCGGGTACGGACCCGGGGCGACCGGTTGCGGGTTGTACGTGACAATGGCCGGGTGCTGGAGATGACACGCGAGGAGTTCGAGGAACTGGTCGCCGAGGCCCTGGACCGGATTCCGCCGGAGCTGACGCGGCTGATGGACAACGTCGCGGTGTTCGTCGAGGACGAACCGGCCCCGGGCGATCCAGAGCTGCTCGGGCTGTACGAGGGCACTCCGCTGACCGATCGCGGTGAGTGGTACGCGGGGGTGCTGCCGGACCGGATCACGATCTATCGGGGGCCGACGCTGCGGATGTGCGAGAGCCGCGAGGAAGTGGTCGAGGAGACTGAGATCACAGTGGTTCATGAAGTGGCGCACCACTTCGGAATCGACGATGAGCGGCTGCACGCACTCGGTTACGGCTGAGCATGGAGCCACCCGCGGGGGAGTCGGGGGACGCGGAGGTTTCCGGGCCGGGCCGGGCTCGGCCCGACACCGGCCCCGCCGGGATCGGCTCACCAGGCCCTCGGCCAGGCGAGGACGGTTTCGCCGTCCCCCCGGACGGCTCCCCCGTACCTCCCGAGGCGATCAATGGCCCCCCTGCGCCATCGGAACCGATCGATCCTGATGTCGATCTGCATCGGGCCGCCCAGCGGGGGGAGATCGCCGGGTCCCGGCTCTGGCTGGTCCTCGCGGTGATCTCGGCGGGCGGAGTGGTGGGGGCGCTCGCCCGGTACGCGGCCGTCCGGACCTGGCCCCCCGCCGGGGAGGGCTTCCCCTGGGTGACCCTGGGGATCAATGTGACGGGCTCGGCGCTGATCGGAGTGCTCCTGCCCTTGGTCGCCGAGGGCGGGCGGAAGGAGCGTCCACTGGCCCGGTTGTTCGCCGGGGTCGGCGTGCTCGGCGGGTTCACCACTTTCTCCGCGTACGCGTTCGATGTCCGCGAACTCCTGCTCCATGACCGGGCCTGGACGGCGCTGGCGTACGCGGGAGGCACGGTGGCCGGCTGTGTGGGAGCGGTGTGGCTCACCGTGACGGTGACCCGAAGGGTCGTCACAGCGCGTCGTCATCCCCGGCGCATGACCGGGCCCGGACCGGACGTCCGGTGACCTGGCTGCTGGTGGCGCTGGGGGCTGCGGTCGGTGCGCCGCTGCGTTATCTGACCGACCGCGCGGTGCAGGCCCGTCATGACTCACTGTTTCCGTGGGGAACACTGACGGTCAATCTCGCCGGTTGTCTGCTGCTCGGAGTGCTGGCGGGGGCGTCGGTCACCTCATCGACGTACGCGCTCCTCGGTACGGGCCTGTGCGGTGCGCTCAGTACCTACTCCACCTTCTCGTACGAGACGTTTCGGTTGGCTGAGCGAGGGTGCGGTCGGCTGATGGCGGCGAATGCGGTCGTCTCCGTGTTGGTGGGGCTGGGATCGGTGGCGGTGGGCGTCGAGTTGGGGCAGGCGCTGACGGGGTGATCCCGACGGCCGCCCGAACGGGGCGTGTACTTGTCAGGCACATGGGCGTGTCCCCCGTGGGGCGCTGGGAGTTGGGCAGTGAAACCCGCGTTCTGCCCCCGGAGGTGCCCTCGTGCGTCAATTGCCCACCCCTGGCCGACTGGCTGCCGCGTTCGCCGCCTCGTTGGCGCTTGCCGCCTCTGCGGGCTGTATGAGCGTGAGTGACGACAAGGCGGAGGCTCCCGAACCCCGCAAGTCATCGGCCCCGTCCGGCGCGGAGATCGAACCGGAAGGCGGGCAGGCGGGTCCTGGGCGGCACCACGCTGGCGGCGGTAGGGCGGAGCCGGACAGGTCGGCGCGGCCCCCCGGGGTCCCGGAGGCCACCCCCAGCCCGCGCACCGCGACCACGCCACCGGTGCCCCGGCCCACCGTGGGAGTGAATCGGCCGCAGCCTTCCAAGGAGCCCGAGCCGACCAGGGGAGTGCCCTCACCCTCCGTACCGCCGCCCTCCCCCACACAGGAACCGCAGCCCGAGCCGCCCCAGGAAACCCCCACCCCAACGCCGGTCGAACCGACCGAGGAGCCGACGGCCTCGCCCCTGCCCGAGGCGCAGGCCGGCGCACTGCGGATGGCGGAGGCGGCGCGCCGCAAGGTGGGCCGGGAGCCGGAGGCCTCACCGCAGCTGGGGCCCGCGTGAGGCGGTGTTGCGGGGGTCACCCTGACGTGGTTTGCCTTGGGCGGGGGAGGGTGCGTATGGTGGTAGATCGTTTGATCCCATTGCCCGGCGCCGAAAAAGAAGCGCGCCGTGTGGCGCGTACTCTCCCTAGCCGTGGCTGACCGCATAGAGGCGGTCGAATTGCGAATCACGGAGTTTGGGCGCGTGCCGAGACTCCGGAAGGTTTCGCATTTCGCATGTCCAATTTCAGCACTGATCACGCCGTCCTGCCCCAGGACGAGGCAGTCGTCGACACCACTTCCACCGTGGTCGACACCCCCGAGAACCCTGAGAACGTCCAGCCCGCCGAGAACACTGACGCGCCGGCCATCATCGTCCTGTCCGATGTCGTTGACTCCGATGTGGTCGAGGCCGAGGTCGTCGAAGCTGTAGAGGTCGAAGCTGTCGAGGTCGAGGCTGTCGAGGTCGAGATCGACGAGACCCCTGAGGTCCCCTCGGTTCCCGAGGTCACGTTCACCACGCTCGGTCTGCCCGAAGGCGTCGTCCGCAAGCTCGCCCAGAACGGTGTGACGAGCCCCTTCCCGATCCAGGCCGCGACCATCCCGGACGCGCTGGCAGGCAAGGACATCCTGGGCCGCGGCCGCACCGGCTCCGGCAAGACGCTCTCCTTCGGCCTCCCGCTGCTGGCCACCCTCTCCGGTGGCCACACCGACAAGAAGAAGCCCCGCGGGATCATCCTCACCCCGACCCGTGAGCTCGCGATGCAGGTCGCGGACGCTCTCCAGCCCTACGGTGACGTTCTCGGCCTGAAGATGAAGGTCGTCTGCGGCGGTACGTCGATGGGCAACCAGATCTACGCCCTGGAGCGCGGCGTCGACATCCTCGTCGCCACCCCGGGCCGACTGCGCGACATCATCAACCGTGGCGCCTGCTCCCTGGAGAACGTCCAGGTCGCGATCCTGGACGAGGCCGACCAGATGTCCGACCTGGGCTTCCTGCCCGAGGTCACCGAGCTGCTCGACCAGGTGCCCGGTGGCGGCCAGCGGATGCTCTTCTCCGCCACCATGGAGAACGAGATCAGCACCCTGGTCAAGCGCTACCTGACCAACCCGGTGAGCCATGAGGTCGACAGCGCCCAGGGCAATGTCACGACCATGACCCACCACGTCCTCGTCGTGAAGCCGAAGGACAAGGCCCCGGTCACCGCGGCGATCGCAGCCCGCAAGGGTCGCACGATCATCTTCGTCCGGACCCAGCTGGGCGCGGACCGTATCGCGGAGCAGCTGCGCGACTCGGGCGTGAAGGCCGACGCGCTGCACGGCGGTATGACGCAGGGCGCGCGCACCCGGACACTGGCTGACTTCAAGGACGGCTACGTCAACGCGCTCGTCGCCACCGACGTGGCTGCCCGAGGCATCCACGTGGACGGCATCGACCTGGTACTGAACGTCGACCCGGCCGGTGACCACAAGGACTACCTCCACCGCTCGGGCCGTACCGCCCGAGCCGGAAAGTCCGGCGTGGTCGTGTCGCTGTCACTGCCGCACCAGCGCCGTCAGATCTTCCGTCTGATGGAGGACGCGGGCGTCGACGCTTCGCGCCACATCGTGGGCGGAGCAGGCGCGTTCGACCCGGAGGTCGCCGAGATCACCGGTGCGCGTTCGCTCACCGAGGTCCAGGCGGACTCCGCGAACAACGCTGCCAAGCAGGCTGAGCGCGAGGTCGCCGATCTGACCAAGCAGCTGGAGCGCGTGCAGCGCCGCGCGGGCGAGCTCCGCGAGGAGGCCGACCGTCTGGTGGCCCGTGCCGCGCGTGAGCGTGGCGACGACCCCGAGACGGCGATCGCCGAGATGGCCTCGGCCGCCGAGGCGGAGCTTGAGGCCGCTGCCGCTGCCGTGCCCGAGCAGTCGTCCGAGCGTCGTGACGACCGCGGCAACTTCGATCGCCGTGGCGGCGACCGCGGTGGTGACCGTGGTGGTTTCCGTCGTGATGACCGTCCGTCGGGCGGCGGGTTCCGCCGTGACGACCGTCGGGATGACCGCGGTGGCGACCGCGGTGGCCGCTCTTTCGAGCGTCGTGACGACCGTCCGGCCTCTGGTGGGTTCCGCCGTGACGACCGCCCGAGCGGTCGCCCGTTCGAGCGTCGCGATGACCGTCCGGCCTCTGGTGGGTTCCGCCGTGACGACCGCCCGAGCGGTCACCGCGGCAGCGACCGTCCGTTCAACCGCGACCGTCGTGACGACCGCCCCGCCACTGGTGGTTTCCGCTCCGGCTCCACGGACCGCCCGTACGGCCGCCGTGACGACCACCGAAGCACCGGAACCGGCACTGGCACTGGCACCACCGGCACCAACACCGGCTCCTTCGGCCGCCGCGACGACAAGCCGCGCTGGAAGCGCAACGGCTGACGCCACCGCTGACTGAGCACTGAGCAGACAACTGACTCAGCAACAGGGCCCGTACTCCTTCTGGGGTACGGGCCCTGGCTGTGTGCAAAACTTGAGCTGCTTGAGCGTTCTGGGAGACCTCGAAGCGGGCTCCTGAGGCAGCACTTCAAGAGTGGGGCATCTCACAGCTAGCGCTCGTGAAGCGCCTCAGACCGGTGACGTCGGCGGACTTCACCACACCGGTGATCGGATACCCGATCGGCGCACAGGTCTGATCGGGCTATGCTCAGGGATGACTCGCCGAGGGCCGTTAGCTCAATTGGCAGAGCAGCGGACTTTTAATCCGTTGGTTGTGGGTTCGAGTCCCACACGGCCTACCTGGTGCGAGGAGGGGAAACCCCCTCTGAGCTGCTACTTGGCGCCTCGGTCGGTTTCCGCCGGTCGGGGCGCTTCGTCTTTCCCCGCCTCTTGCGTGAGCGAACGGCAGGACAGCGGGCGCTAGTGGCGGGGTTCTGCAGGGGCTGTCGGCTGTGAGGACGGGCCGATCCATGGAACACAGGCCCATCGCTGGCCGCAGTAGAGCCTGCAGAAGCCGTCGGTCCACCTGTTGCCGTCGTGAGCGTCAGCGGCAGCGGACAGACCGCCGCACTGAACATCAGCGACGCCAGGACACCCCGAGGCGGCACGGCCAGTTCTGCAAGCACCGCTCGGCCTTCAAGATCACTCGCTAGGGACGGCTACCAGGGCCGAATCCTGCTTTTCGGCGTCGGCGAAGAGAAGTGTGGGCTCGGCCAGGATGTCCCTGCCGGACTCGCTCTTGTAGATTTCGTCGACGCTACCGAAACGTGCTTCGGAATAGTCGAGGTCGAGCAGGGCGGCTGCCTGGCGGACCGACGCCTCGTCGGGTCCCTCGATCTCGACGAAGGTATGGAGGTCCGGCCAAGTGTCGAAGTCGAAGGCGATTTCGCCGAGGTGCCATTCCTCGCGGTAGTTCTCCTGGTACCGGACCTCCCGCATCCCGAGATTGAGCAGGATCTCGGCCATCGCGTGCAGGTCCGTCACCTCGGTCTCGATCTCGGTGGTGCCGTTGATCGTGGTGGCGTCGGTGACCTGCTTGAGTGTGAGCGTCGATCGGGTGCCCTCGTCCCGCAGCCGCACCCAGGCACCCCCTTCGAGCACGTCGTTCTCGAAGATCTTGCGGGTCAGGAGGGTGCGAGGAAATGCTTGCGTGGCGCCCAGGGCGGTCAACTTGCTCTGGAGGTCCGCAGTGTCGATGGCGAGGAACTTGGCCTCGTACTCGTGCTTCATGGGTTCGTCCTTCGCGCTAGGAGGGGGCGCGGGCCGCGAGGAGCAGGCCCATCCGATGAGTGTGGTCCTGGAGTTGGCCGATGTGGGCTCGCTCGGCGAACTCGTTCGTGCGCAGGGTCAGCAGGACGTTCCAGTCGGCGATGAAGTGACGCCTGAGCTTCTCGGGTGACGTGTAGTGCTCGATCAGGTACTGGCGCTGGGTGACGGGCATCATGAACTCCGCGCCGTACAGGCCGCTCTGGCCGACGGAGGACTGCATGCGGGTGATGAAGTCAGCGAGCGGGCGATCACGGTTGGCACTGTAATGCCAGGAGCAGCTCGTCCAGATGGCATCGCAGGGCGTGCCTGGAGGCTCCCATTGGAGGAAGTCCTGCTCCACGATCTGCACGCGGTCGTGGAGCGATTCGAGCTTGAGGCGGTCGACTAGGCCCATCGCGTGGGCCCTGTTCTCACCCGGGAGGATGACCTCGCCCCCATGCAGGGCGAGAGGGTCGTGCTCTACCGCGATCACCTGGTAGCCGGCGGCGGCCAGAGGCAGGACGAACTTGCCGTCGCTCGCACCCACGACCGTGACGGTGGCGTCAGGAGCGGCACGCTCCTTCAGCGCGGCGAGGAACTGGGGGAAGAACGTGAGGGTGTGCTCCCACAAGCTCCGCGTTCGCACGGTGGTGGGCTCCTTGCGTGTCGATGGCGAGGATCCTCTGGAGGACCTCGGCGGGGTCCAGACGCGTGGTGTCCACGTGGTGCGTCGGGAACTGGGCATAGGCGTCGGCGACGCCATCTGCGACCTCTTCTGCTAGGGCATCCCAGCGGGAGACCGGCTTGATACGCCCAACGAGCCGACGTTCGCGCTCGCCCTTGCCGCAGGTCAGTTGGTACGTCACTGGCCGAGGCAGGTTGGGCGGGAGCCTGACGCCGAGACTGGACCCGAGAGCCTGGTGGTTGGCCAGGCAACGGGCGAAGTAGCTCTCCACGACGACCGGGGTGCCCTCGGCCAGGAGGCGCTGGATCTCATCGGTCACGGTGAACAGCGCGGACAGGTAGAAGCACATCCGGGCCTCGGTGTTTCCACGCCGGTCCACCTCACGGCGCAGAGGCTGGTAGAAGAGAGGCACAGTCGGGACCAGGATGGCGCGGCGGGCCGTTGCCAGCATCGGGGCGATGGTTGACTTTCCGGTGCCGCGGAGCCCTTCGAGGCACTCGAACAGCGGACTGTCAGACACGGGCGTACACCACGTCCGGTACCGCGAGCGTGAGCTCGTCGGTGGGGGACGGCCGGTGGACGATGTGGTTGGCGAGCTTGTCGTACCAGAAGGCGTGCGAGTCCTTGCCGACCGCCTTGCAGGACATGGTGAGCGCGCCGCGCGGGTCGGCCTCGATCCGCTCGATCTCCGTGGGGCGTCGGTCGGGAACGCAGGCGTCCGGGGCCCCGTGCTCGGACAGGTCCTCGTCGACGATCACATCGATCGCAAGGTCGGCCGCGGTCAGTCGGCCTCGAAGGCGGGTGTAGGCCGCGGGGTCGGTGATCAGGAGCTCGGGGTGATCGGCTGCGTTGCCGACCGGTCGGAGGCAGTGAAGTTTCAGCTGCTCCACGCCATGGCCCTGAAGTACGCGTGCGAGGGGCAGCACCTCTTCGATGTTGCGTGAGGTGACCGTCATGGTGGCTCCGGCGCAGACTCCGAGTCGCTGGGCGGTTTCGAGGGCGCTCAGCGCACTGCGGTAGCTTCCGAACTCGCGGATGTGGTCATTGGTCGAGCCGATGCCCTCCAGCGATACCCGGAGCAGGTCCAGGTCGGGGGCGATCTCGGTCAGCCGGCGCTCGATCCGGTAGCCGTTGGTGCAGATCTCGACCCGCATGCCCAGGTCTCTCTTGGCGTACTGGACGACCTGGGTGAGGTTCCGGTACACGAATGGTTCGCCGCCCAGCAGGGTGACAGCCTCGGTGCCGTACTCGTCGTGCACGAGGGTGATGAGGTTGATCGCCTCGTCCGCGGTGAAGGCGTCGGCGTGCTGGAGCCGCTTGCCGTGGAAGCAGTGCAGGCACTCGAAGTTGCAGCGGTACAGCAGTTGCAGGTACAGCATCCGGATCCTGCGGATCCCGGTGACTTCCCTGATCACGAAGGTCTCCTTCGGGCGTTTGCCTGGTGGGAGACCTGATACTGGCGGGATAGGCACGGACCCCGTCACCGCGTATCGGGACGCTCCGAGGACGTCCTGGGACGTTTTCGGGGCTCGGCGAGAGTCTCCAGAATCCCGAGCACACGAGGGGTGTTCATCAGATCGGGTAGAACCGTCTGAGCACCGGCAGCGGCGAGTTCCTCGGCGCTGTGGACGCCTGAGGCGACCGCGATGCTCTCGGAGCCCGTGGCGATCGCGGCCTCAACGTCCCTGGGCGTATCGCCGACGAGCACGACGGGCACGTCGTGGCGCGCGCCTCGGAGCCTTTGGGCGCGCACACGGGCGACAGCGACCAGGTCCGGCCGTTGGAGAGCGTCGGCCCCGTAGGCGCCAACTTGCAGATCAAGCAGGGAGTCAAGGCCGAAGGCCGAGACCTTCACTCGGGCGTTGGCCGCGATGTTGCCGGTGAGCACCGAAGACACCCAAGCAGTGCGTACGGAGACTTCCCTCAGGATTTCACGTACACCGGGCAGGGCTGTGCCGCGTCGGCTGAGCTCGGAGAGACGCGCCTCCCCTGCGGCGGTAAGAGCCTTCTCGACGGCGGTCCAGCCGGGCTCGGTCACACCGTTTCGGGAGAACATGTCACGCATGATCAGGCGGTCCGTACGGCCTTCCGTCCGCGCCGGTCCCCGGGGCTCCCTGCCCGACAGCGCCGTGAAGGCCGCTGCGTAGATCTCCTTGCTCACCCCGGCATTCTCGATCAGCGTGTGGTCGATGTCCCACAGGACGATGAGCTCCATCCACCCAGCGTAAGCACCGTGGTCGTACCTTCGACCTTCCGTAGAACGTCCCGTAACGTCCTTGCCGGTCCCAGCCCCTTCAGCTTGTATGGCGCCTGTGAACGAGCGGCTGCACTCCGTACTCGCCCAGCGCGGCATCCCACCCGAATCACTCGCCGAGATCTGCGAGGTAGACCCCAAAACCGTTAGCCGATGGCTCGGGGGCCGTGTACCCCACGCTCGCCACCGCTTCCGCGTAGCCCGGCACCTGCGGGTGGAGGAGCTGTTCCTTTGGCCAGCGCCGGTGCGAAGTGCCCAACAGCAAGCCGCCGGGGCAGAGCGAGAGCTGGTCACGACCTACCAGAACCGGGCGAGCGTCCCACGGGACACATGGCTTTCGCTGCTCAAAGGTGCACAGGAGCAGATCGGTGTCCTCGTCTTCTCCGGCACCTTCTTCGCTCAATCCAACCCCCACGTCGCCAAGATGCTCGCCGAGCGGGCAGCGGACGGGGTACGAGTTCGGCTCTGCTTCGGTGACTCGAACGGTCAGGCAGTGGCAATCCGGGGCCGCGAAGAGGGTATTGGCGACACCCTTGCCGCCAAGATCCGCGCCTCCCTCACCTACTACCGGCCCTTACTGTCCGAGGTGGGCTGCGAGGTGAGACTGCACGACACCACGCTCTACACCTCCATGTTCCGCTACGACAACAACCTCCTGATCAATCCTCACGTCTGGGGCCAGCCGGCCAGTGCCAACCCCCTCCTGTACCTACGGAGAGCTGACACCGCAGGTTGGTTCGACAACTACGCTCAGAGTTTTGAAGTTGTCTGGGCCACCGCGCGGCCCTGGACACAAGACCAGGAGGGGCCCTCGTCACATGGGCAGGACTGAGTACTACAACGACCCCAAGGCCCCCAAGGCGAACACGCTCATCCCCGCCAACAACCTGCTCGTCGTCGACGACAACGGCGCCATACTGCTCCAGCGCCGCCGGGACACCGGCCAATGGGCTCTGCCGGGCGGGGCGCAGGACATCGGTGAGACGGCGGCCCAGTGCGCCGTGCGGGAATGCGTGGAAGAGACCGGAATCATCGCCGAGGTCACGGGTTTCCTGGGGGTCTACACCAACCCGAACCACATCGTGGCCTACACGGACGGCGAGATCCGCCAGCAGTACGAGAACACGTACATCGGCCGCCCCGTGGGCGGCGAACCCACCATCAACGACGAAGCCGACGGCGTCCGCTACGTCCAGCCATGCGACCTGGACCAGTACGACATCCACCCCAGCATGCGCCAGCAGATCGGCGACTACCTCGCCGGCACCTACCCCTACCTCGGCTGAGCCGCCAACGCGGCCTCTATCCGTCCCACCGCCGCGAGGATGTCCGGCGACGCTCGACGGATGAACCGCCCCACCACGCTGCCGGAGCCGTAGCGGGCGGTGATTTCCGTCAGCCGGGCGTCAACCGAAGTGACCGAGCCATCGGGCGTGGTCGTCATGTCGCAGTACACAAGGGCGTCGACGAGGCGCTGGTCGTCAAGCAGCGGAAACTCCGCTTCGAGCACGGACCGCAATCCGCGTTCCTCCGCTTCGACCAACGCGAACGAGTGGTGGGCCACCAACCGAACCAGTCGCTCATCCGCTGCATGGATGTCACGAAGGAACCGCGCTCCATCCAGCGGATGGAAGCCGGTCGTCGCCAACCGCGGTGCGTAGCCCACATCGTGCAAGATGGCGGCGGAGGCCAGTAGCTCCGCTTCGTCCCCCACGGCCCAAGCCGCTTCCCGCGCGCGCTGACCGACCCCTTCCGAGTGCGCCCAACGCAGGGGAAGCGGCTCAGCCAATTCCGCCATGGCCAGCCCCCACGCCCACTCCGCCATCTTTCCGCTCACGGCCGGTACGTGCCCAAGGTCAGCCCAGCGCACGCGCATAGATCCGGGGCCCGTCCGCCAGTGGCCCCGAGTGGCGTCGCAGAGGGGCACAAGCCCTTCGCCCGACGTTCCAGCCCCGCCCGACGCCCCATGAGGGAAAGTGTGCGGATGCATGCGCACAGAGGCCGCGGGGCTGTCGGCGTTACCGCCCTTGTCAGTGTTGTCGCGGGGGTGCTGGTCGGATGTGGAGGGGAGGCGGAGGGGATGAGGGCGGTGGGGGAGTCCCCGGGGTGTGTGGGGGTGCCGGTGGAGGCCGGGGGGTGTTACGACGACCATCTACAGGAGAAGTGGCCGGCCAAGGGCGACATCGACATCGTCTTTGGGATTCTCAGTGAGCGGCGGGTAGGCGAGCCGGTCGATTTGGAGATCACGGTCACCAATCGCACCGACTCGGTCTGTCGGTACGGCTTTGAGGTGGAGAGCAACCAGTTCCTTGACCCCGATCAGCGGAAGTTCGAGGTCACCGTCGTGGGGGAGCTGGAACCCGGTGCCAGTAAGGAGCGCGTTGAGCGCACGCCGGCCATCGGTGAATCGAGCCCGCTGTTCTCCGTCGAGTATGTGGATCGACGCTGTCGGCCCGTGGGATGAGCGCCACCCCGCGACTGTCGGAAGTCCCCACCCCGCACCCGCGCCAGTGGTACGCACCTACCGGGGGCGGGGAGACCGGCCGCGTACCTGCCGTCTCGTACAGGCCGAAGCCCCCGCACCGCTTCACCAGCGTCACGGGGGCCTTGGAGGTCAGCAGGGCCGTAGGTCCCTCAAGGGAGGGTTTCTAGCGGCGGGCTGCCAGGGCGTGGACCGTGCCGTCGTCCGTCAGGGCGAAGAGGTGGTTGCCGCTGATGGAGAGGGCCGATGCGACCCCCGCACCCAGGTTGTGGGAGGCGAGCTGCTTGCCGGTGGTCCGGTTGAGGACCAGCAGGCGGCCGTCCCAGGTGCCCACGTAGACATGTGACTTGGTCACCAGCGGATGCATCGTGGGGGAGCCGTCGCCCACCGCGCAGCCCATGGCCTTGCGCCACTTGTCATCCAGCGGGCTCTCGCCCGGCAGATAGCCGGCCTTGGTTGCCCAGAGCGGCTTGGCGGGGTCGGCGGCGGCCGTGTCGTACGCGCGGATGACGCCGTCACGTCCGGCGACATAGGTCACCGTGCCCCAGGCCGCGGGCGAGGTGAGCGGGGCCCTGCCCGGTTCGCAGACGCTGCCGCCGCCGAGCTTGGACTCCCAGGTCACAGCGCCGATCTTCGGGTCGTGGCCGCGGGTCCCGTAGGCGGTGTGGGTGATCAGCTGGGCCGGGCCGACCGCGGGGTCGGTGAGGGTGGGTGAGGAGTGGCTGTCGATGTCGCCCGCGGTGTCCTGCACCCATATCTGCTTGCAGGTGGCGAGATCCATGGCGAGGACGGTGTTGCTCGACGACGAGTGGAGGTAGGCCGTGTTGGAGCCGGACTGGCGGATCGCGGTGCTGTGGGTCTGGCCCCAGGAAGCCGCCGCGCCGAACCCGCCGGGGAGGAGTTCGCCGGTACGGGAGTCACGGCAGCGGATGGTGTTCCAGTCCTGGTAGACGGCGACCGAGCGCTTCTCGGCCGGCTTCTTGCCGGCAGTGGTCAGGGCGAAGACGCTGACCGGTCCGCCCGCGCGGCCGTAGCGGCGTACGGTGTCGCCGGCCTGCTGCTCGCGGTCGATGGACTCCCAGGCGATCCGCCCGGTGCGGGCGTCCAGGGCGTAGACCCGACCGACACCGGTGGTCAGATACACCTTTCCGCCGTGCAGGGTCGGCGCGGACTCGGCGTCGCCGTCCAGATAGGTCCGCCACAGCTCGCGCCCGGACTCGATGTCGTAGGCGAGCATCATGCTGTACGGGGAGTCGAAGGCGCGCGAGGCGACGATGAGCCTGCCGTCGTCGACGAGGGACCCGTTGAGGTTGAACTGTTCGCCGGTGTGCCGGGCCCACTTCAGGTCCAGTTGCGCGCCCGGGGTGTCGCCGCTGGCCGAGCGCCCGGCCTCGTCGCCGCCCTGGCGCAGCCAGTCCTGTCCGGTGCGCGGCTCGGCGAGTTCGGCGTCGCGTACGACTCGGAAGTTGCTCTTGTGCCGCGGGAACTCCTCGCCCCGGGTGTCCAGGGTGGTCACTTCCGCGGTGTAGGTGCCGGGGCGCAGGCCCTTGAGTTCGCCGCTGGCCCGGGTCCACGCGCCGCGGGCTTCGGGGCAGGGTTCGGGCTTGCCGCCGGGCGCGGTGTAGCAGTTCTCGCGTCCGGTGCCCGCCGCGCCGTTGCCGAAGCGGACCGTCTCGCGCTTGACGACCTCGCGCCGCCAGTCGCGCACGGTCACCGTGGCCTTGGCCGGGGTACGGCCGTCGTCCTCCGCGTACACCTCCACGGGTACCCGGGCCTTTACCCCGTGCACACTGTTCTTCGCCGGGCTGACGAGCGCCGAGTCATCGTCGATCTCGAACTGGCGGTGAATGCCGCTGATGTGGCCGGTGTCCTCATTGCGACGGGTGCGGGGGTCGTCGGTGATGCCGCTGAAGTCGAGGACCTTGTAGTCGGGGCGGGCGCCGTCGATGCCGTACGAGCCCTGGTTGTTGACCTCGACGGACCGTTTGAAGGCGCCGCGGCGGAACTCCGACTGCTGGTTGTGTCCCGCGGCCATCATGCGCACGTCGTACTTGGCCAGTTCGTCGAGGGTGGGCTGCATTCCCGCGCCCGCACCCCACTGGGTGAAGAACGAGCGGTGGGCGAAGACGAGCACCTGCTTGCCCATGGCGTTGCGGGCCAGATCGCGCCGGAGCCATTCCAGCTGGGGCTTGAGGCCGCTGGCGTCGTAGTTGTTTTCGAGGACGACGATATGGCGGCCGTTGCGGTCGAAGCTGTACCACTCGGGGCCGAGGTTCTGCCGCCAGTACTCGATGCTCCCCGCGTACCCCTTGGAGGTGGCGGTGCCGCCGAAGTCGTGGTTGCCGATCACGGGGTAGAAGGGGCGGCCGAGCTCGCCCTTCTTCAGGCCCTCGCGGAAGAGGTCGTAGCCGCCCTGGCGGCGGGGTTCGGCCGCGTAGTCGGTGACGGTCAGGTCGCCGGTGGCGATCTGCATCGTCGCCCCGTCGACCTCGGCCATGGCCTCCACCTGGCCGGTCCACTGCGGCAGGACCCGGCGGGCCTCGTCGTCGGTGCGGTTGCCGACCTCGGTGTCGGAGTTCATCACCCACTTCTCGGTGGGGTTCTTGGCGTTGCGGTCGGGGACCAGCGCGAAGTCGACGCCGCTGGCGCCCTTCTCCGGGACCTTCCGGAAGAACTCGGGGATGTAGTCGTCCCGCAGGACGGGGGTGTAGCCGTCCGGCGAGACGATCTGGACCAGGTCCGTTTCCCGGCGTTGGGGATCGATGGCGAGGGAGTACGAGCCATCGGTACGGGTGGTCGCCCAGACGGCCCCATCGGTCACATCGACGCCTGGCACGGGCCGTTCGCGCCGGTCGCGCTTGCCGTTGCCGTTGGCGTCCTTGAAGACCGTGCCCCGGACGGTGACCGTGTCAGGGGGCGTCGGTGACGCTGATGAGGTGGGGGCGCTGTCCGCCGCGACCGCGGTCCCCGGGACCAGGAAGGTGAGGGCCAGGGCGCTGGTGATCGCCAGCCGTAGCCGCCTCATCGCTCGCGGGGCGCTCCGCTCTTCCGGTTGCCTCTCCAATGCCTCTGCCCGCCGTGCCGCTGCTCCCCCGGCAAACGGCACTGTGTCCGCTGTTCGGTGGTGCAGGTGGTGCGGGTGGTGCAGGCGGCTCAGGGGGCGTGCCAGCGCGGGGAGCTTCCACGCGGCGAGCAGCAGGGCCGCGCCGGCCGCGGTGATCAGTGCGACCGTCGCCCAGGGGACCGAGGAGGCCCAGGGGAAGGTCGGCGGGGCGTGGGCACCCTCGGCGTCGACCAGGGGGAGGGCCCCGGAGGCCTCGACCGTGGTGCCGTCGAACTCGACGATGACCTGGGTGAGCCCTGCCTCGGCCAGCAGCGGAGCGAGGTCGAGTTGATCCACGGCGCAGCTCCAGCGCAGTTCGACCACCACACCGTCGATGACACCGCCCCGGTCGCCGGCCGTGCCGGTACCGGTGGCCGGGCAGTCCGCGGAGAGCAGGCCCGCGGCCCAGGTACCCGCTCGCGCGGGGGCGATGACCTCGTGGTGGACGACGAGTCGGCCGGTGGAGGCCTGGTCCGTGGTGGTGACGATCAACTCGGCCTGGTCGGGAGCGACATGGGCGGCCGCGGGCTGGGCCCCTATGCCCAGCGCAAGGAACAGCAGGCCGAGACAGAAGCCGGCTGCCGTGCTCATACGTTTCATAGCAACGGACGCTAGGCATCGATCGCTTGATTCCAGCCAAGATCGAGATGATCTTCATGGCGGCGTACCGAAGAGTTCAATCTGGATACCCGGATGTCACCTTGGGGGTGTCGGTAGCCCTGATCAGCCAGTACGGCCGTGGCGAGGGGATCTGAGACCTACCGGGGCGAGACAGGGTCGGCCGCTCCGGAGCGCCTCGGCCACGACGGAGTGGCCGACGAGAACACGCCATGCCGGTGTATGGATCGACCGGCTCACCGCATCCCCGCCGGGGGACTCAGACCGGGCGGTCGCCACCCGGGCCGACGAGAACACGCCATGCCGGTGTATGGATCGACCGGCTCACCGCACCCCCGCCAGGGGGACTCAGCCCGGGCGGTCGCCACCCGGCCCCCGCCCTACCCGCCGTAGCGCCGCTGCCGGACGCTGAAGCTCCGTAGCGCGCGGAGGAAGTCGATCTCACGGAAGGCAGGCCAGTACGCCTCGCAGAAGGAGAGCTCGGCGTGAGCGCTCTGCCACAGCAGGAAGTTGGACAGCCGCTGCTCACCGCTGGTGCGGATGACCAGATCGGGGTCGGGCTGCCCCGCTGTGTACAGGTGCCGGCCGATGTCGTCCACGGTCAGCCGTTCGGCGAGCTCCCTGAGGTCCGCCCCGCCAGCCGCCTGCTCCAGGAGCAGATCGCGGATGGAGGCGATGAGTTCCTGGCGCCCGCCGTAGCCGATGGCCAGCGTCACCTCAGAGCCGCCCGCACGGTCCCGAGTCGATTCCACCGCCGACTTGAGGGCGTTGGCCGTGCTCGTCGGCAGCGCATCGAGCGTGCCCGCGATCCTCACCCGCCACGGGCTGCCGGGACGGGCGAGATGGACCGTCACCATCTCTTCGATCGTGCGCATCAGCAGGGCCACCTCGGTGTCATCGCGCCGAGCGAGATTCTCGGTGGAGCAGACGAAGACGGTCACATGGCCGATCCCGAGCGCCTCACACCAACCGAGCACCTCCCGGGCCCGTTCCGCACCGTAGCGGTGGCCCAGACCGGCCTCCGTCAGTCCCATGCGCCGAGCCCAGCGGCGGTTGCCGTCCATGATCAGGCCGATATGGCGGGGGAGCGGCCCGCCTGCTATCCGCTGCCGCAGCCGACGGGCATAGAGGGCATGACCGGTCCGCCGTACGAGCGAGAAGGCGCCATTCATGCGCGCATAGTATGTGCTGCGTACTACGTGGCGCGTAGCAAATAGGGGAAGAAGTCGGTCGGCCCCGGGACAGCCTTCGGGCAACGGCCTCGGGTCGGTCAGCTGAGCCCGCCGTGAGTAGGCCCCTTTCGGAAACGCGCCACTGGCTCGGACTCCCCAACCCGGACGGGACCGGGCTATGGATACGGGCACGGACCGGATACGGATGTGGGAGCTCAGGAGCTGTATGCGCACCAATGACGCCCAGATGCTGGTGCTCTGCACCCTCGCCGACGGGCCGCTGCACGGATACGCCATCAACACCGCGATCGAGAAGCTCTCCGGCCAGCGTCTGGGCGCCGGCAGTCTGTATGGGGCACTGGCCCGACTGGAAGCCAAGGGCCTGGTGGAGCACCTCGAAGGCCAGGGCCGTCGGCGGCCGGTACGCCTCACCCGGCAGGGGCGCGCCGTGCTGGAGCGGGAGGCCCAGTCCATGGCCAGGGTGACCGAACATGTCTTTGAGACGGCCGAACCCGACCGGATCGGCTATCTCGATCGACTGGCCGCGACCGATATCGTCCGTTCGTATCAGCAGGTGATGCTTCAGACGCTGGACACCCGGGCCGGGCTCTCCGTGCTCGATCTCGGCTGCGGGCCCGGCACCAACCTCGCCGCACTCGCCCGGGCGGTGGGTCCGACCGGCACCGTCACCGGCGTTGACATCAGTACGGAGATGGTGGAGCGGGCTCGCCAGCGTACGGCCGGACTGCCAGGGGTGGACGTACGGCTGGGGGATGTCCACGCGCTCCCGCTCCCGGACGGCAGCGCGGACCGGGCACGGGCTGACCGGACCCTCCAGCATGTGGAGGACCCGGCCCAGGCGTTGGCGGAGATCCATCGAGTGCTGCGGCCAGGCGGCAGAGTGGTGATGGGCGAGCCCGACTGGGACTCACTGGCCATCGACTTTCCCCGGCTGGAGATCTCCCGCGCCTACACCCGTCACATCACCGACAGGATCGTACGCAATGGTGTCATCGGCCGTGAACTGCCCCGGCTCGCCCTGGCCGCGGGATTCACCGTGGCCGATGTCATCCCGGTGACCTCGGTGTTCCGCGATGCGAGGGCCGCAGACGACGTGCTCGGGCTGCGCCGCAATACGGACCGTGCGGTGGCCGCGGGCTATCTCGCCGCCCAGGACGCCCAGGAGTGGCTTGCCCATCTCGCCCACGGCCCCTTTTTCGCGGCGGTGACGCTGTACGTGGTGGTGGCGGAGGTTGAGCGGGACGGGGCAACGGGAACCACCGGCGGTCTCTGAGCCAAGGCGATGGACTCCACAACGCACAGCGCCCCTTCCACCTCACTGGCACCAACTGTCGCACTGGCATCAGTTGTCTACCGAAAGCTCTGTTCATTCCGGAGCGGCGGTCCATACGGCAGCACTGTCCGTGCCCGGAGTGGTCGACGCCCGACGGCCAGTGGGTTCCCCCGCGCGGCGCGATGGGTCCCGCCGCGCCGCGATGGCCCTCATTTCCTTCCGCCACCGGCCCAGTGGACTCGGCCGATCCGCTCCAGGGCGCGGGCGGACCGGCCGAGAGTCCACTGCCGGTCCCTGGGGGCCGGCCGGGGGACGAGATGGTTCACGGGGTCATGAGTCTTCGAGGTGGTGTCAGGGGGCGGGCTCGTAGGTCACCGTGGTGTCGGTGCAGCCCGAAGCCACGAAGTACAGCCGGTCCTGCTCCGACTCATCGATGGCGAGGTTCCAGCGGAGCTTGGTCGCCGTCCACTCCGACACATACCGGCACAGCGCGTCGGCCGACGGCGGCAGCCACTCGGCCGGGTCCTGGTCCGACTTGGAACGGTTCGACCGGGCGGTGACCGCGACCAGCGACGCCTGCGCCCCCTGGTCATTGGCGTACGCCTCCCTGCGGGCCGCCGTCCACCCCGAAGCCCCGCTGTCCCACGCCTCGGCGAGCGGGACCATATGGTCGATATCGAGGCCCGAGGCGGAAGTGACCGTGGTGTCGTCGTAGTACGACCACCAGGAGCCGCCGGTCAACGCGCAGCGCGCACCGACCGCCGGCGCGGAGACGGCCTCCGCGATCAGTACTTCCGCCCGGGTGTTGCACCCATCGGTCGCGTTCAGACCGGAGTTCCAGTGCTTGAACGCATCACGGTCGTAGCCGGCCCGGCTCTCGGTTTCCACGGCGAGGCGGCTGACGGCGACGGCGATCGGTACGGTCTCGGCCGCATGCGCGGCCGGGGTGAAGAGGGCAAGGGGTACCAGGGCGAGTGCGGCAGCCGTGGTGGCGCGCAACAGGTTCTTGATCACTTCAACTGGGATACGGGCACTTCACCCTTGAGGGGGGTAGTGAACCGAACGACTGCGCCAGATGGGCGCGTGGGTTCACCCCGAAAGGACGTGGCCTTGGCGAGGGCGTTGCGAAGGAGTGAGACCGGTCCGTGGACACTCCCTTTGGAGGAACGTTTCCCCTGACGGTGGACTCCTCGGCACCCGGGCGGCCCGCTCCTTGCGGGTTGTCCCCGCCGCCGCCCCGTGACCCCTACTCCGCTCGGCCGTTGTCTCCGACATGACGAAGACTCAGCGCCTCCTCACCGCAGTCGCCCTCGCCGCCGGCGCCTCCGCCATGGCCGTCTCAGGTGCCTCCGCCGCGGGCCACACCGTTGATCAGGAGACTGCCTCCAAGACCACTTCCCTCAAGCAGCTCGACCAGTTGCAGGAGCTCAACCAGCTGAACCAGGTCATGGCGGTTCCCCAGCACCTCGCCCCCCTCCTTGAGCCGGTGGCCATGGTCGCCGGAGCGGTCCAGTAGCACGGCCCGGTCACCCGAGTGCGGCCCCTGGCGTAGAGCCCGTGCGATCCGACGCCTACGGTGCCCCGCTCTCCCGAACGGCCCAGCGGACTGCCCCTGAGCTGCTGCTGTGCCTGCCTCCGGGCCACTTGGCCACCGCCGATCGCCCACGTGGGCAGGGCGCGGGACACGGCCGGCGAAAAGTTTTCGCACTGATCCCGGCGAGTCTGTCGAGAACCCGTCATCGGCTCCGACGTCCCCTGTGAGAGCCGCCCGGCAAGGGCGATTCCTATCCCTGCAGAGGAGTGGCGTCATGAAGTATCTGGTGATGGTTCAGGGTGCTCAGGCCGACTACGACGGCATGGGCGGCAAGAGCTCCTCCCACAGCCCGGCCTGGAACGAGAAGGACCTCCAGGCGATGTTCGAGTACATGGGCGCGATCAGTAACGATCTCGCCGAGTCCGGTGAGCTGGTCGACTCCCAGGGCCTCACCGCACCCGCCCAGGCCCGACACGTCACCGTCGACGCTGAGGGACGTCCCGTCGTCACCGACGGTCCCTACAGCGAGACCAAGGAAGTCCTGGCCGGCTACTGGGTGGTGGACTGCGAGAGCCTGGAGCGGGTCACCGAGATCGCGGCCCGGGTCGCGCGCTGTCCCGAACCCGAGGGCGTCGCCGTCTACCCCGTCGTCATCCGCCCGCTCCAGGGCGCCGACGGAGGCGATGTGTGATAGCCACGGCCGGATGAGACGTTCGCAAGAGACCGAGGACCTGCTGCGCCACCACGCGCCGCAGGTCCTCGGTGCGCTGGTACGGCGGTACGGGCATTTCAGCCTCGCCGAGGACTCCGTTCAGGAGGCGCTCCTCGCCGCGGCCGAGCAGTGGCCGGTCAAGGGAGTCCCGGAGAATCCGCGGGGCTGGCTGATCAAGGTCGGCTCGCGCAGGCTGATGGACCTCCTACGGGCCGAGGAGGCCCGTCGCAGGCGTGAGGAGACCGCCGCGACCCTCGCCCCCCGCGACACCTTCACCGCTCCACCACCCGGTGAGGGCCGTGGCCCGGCCGAAGACGACACCCTCACCCTGCTCTTCCTCTGCTGCCACCCCGCGCTCGGCCCCGCCGCGCAGATCGCCCTCACCCTGCGCGCGGTCGGCGGTCTGACGACCGCGGAGATCGCCCGTGCGCATCTGGTCCCCGAGGCGACCATGGCCCAGCGCATCAGCCGGGCCAAGCAGAAGGTCAAGGGGGTGCCCTTTCAGCAGCCGAACCCCAAGGACCGTGATCAGCGGCTCTCCGTCGTCCTCCAGGTGCTCTATCTGATCTTCAATGAGGGCTATACGGCCACGTCCGGCAGCTCCCTGCACCGAGCCGAGCTCGCGGGGGAGGCGATCCGGCTGACCAGGGCGGTACGGAGACTGCTGCCGCAGAGCGCAGCGGTCACCGGACTGCTGGCACTGATGCTGCTGACCGAGGCCCGCAGCGCCGCCCGCACCGGAGCGCGGGGGGAGCTGATTCCGCTCGATGAGCAGAACCGGGCGCTCTGGGATCGGCCGACCATCGAAGAGGGCACGACCCTGGTGGAGGAGGCCCTGTCCCAGGGGCCGGCCGGGCCCTACCAGCTTCAGGCCGCCATCGCCGCACTCCATGACGAGGCGCCGACCGCCGACGACACCGACTGGCCGCAGATCCTCGCGCTCTACGACCTGCTCGTACGCCTGACCCCCGAGCCCATGGCCGAGTTGGGCCGGGCGGTCGCGGTCGCGATGGTGCACGGGCCCGAGGCCGGGCTGAAGGAGCTGGCGACGGTGGCGGACCGGCTGAGCGGGCACCATCGACTCGAATCCGTCCGGGCCCATCTGCTGGAGCGATCGGGAGACACCGAAGGAGCGCGGGCGGCCTATCTTCGAGCGGCGAGCCACACCCTCAGCGAGCCCGAGGTCCGCTATCTACGCACCAGAGCGTCCCGTCTCACGCCCTGATCGCCCTTCTCCCGGTGGCGGAACCCTCTGGACGTCGCACCCCGGGAAGCCAGGATGTCCGGGCTTGACCTTTACGTAACGTCAAGTTCTACCGTGGAAGTCATGGAGTGGTCGATCCAGGAGATAGCCCGTCGCGCCGGGACGACGAGCCGTACCCTGCGGCACTACGGCGATCTCGGCCTGCTTGAGCCCAGCCGGGTGGGGACGAACGGCTACCGCTACTACGGTCCCCAGGCACTGGTCCGGCTCCAGCGAATCCTGCTGCTGCGGGAGCTGGGGCTGGGGCTGTCCGCGATTGCCGAGGTGCTTGAGGGGCAGCGCGACACCACGGCAGCCCTGCGAACCCATCTGGGGCTGCTGGAGCGCGAACGCGAGCGCATCGAGCGACAGATCGCCTCGGTGCGGACCACCCTCCACAAGACCGAGAGAGGGGAACAACTCATGCCCGAGGAAGTGCTCGACGGCTTTGACCACACGCGGTACCAGCAGGAAGTGACCGAGCGCTGGGGTCGGGACGCGTACCGCAGGAGTGATCAGTGGTGGCGTTCGCTCAGCGAGGTGCGGCGGCGGGAGTTCCTCGCCGAGCAGACCGGCATCGCCAAGGACTTCGCCCAGGCGCTGAAAGAGGGGCTGGCCGCCGACAGCGATGTGACGCAGTCCATCGTCCGGCGACAGTACGAGTGGCTGTCGACGTTCGACGCTCCTTCGAAGTGCCACTTCATCGGCTTGGGCGAGATGTACGCGGCGGACGAACGCTTCACCGCCACCTACGACCAGCACGGCGCGGGGACCGCGGTCTTCATACGTGATGCGATGCGGGTCTACGGCGAGCGGCATCTCGCCGATGACTGACCTGGCCGGACGGAGCCGAACCCGCTGAGGATGAAGCCGTCCGGCGGGCCAGGAGTCCGATGGTGCCCTTCTTCGGTCCCGCCGTGCACCGGGGCCGGAGTAAGGCTCCGGAGCGATCGCCGAAGAGGCTGGGGAAGGCACGCCCGGTGGACCAAGCCCGCCGCCAGAGGGCCGCCACGAGCGGGATCCAACCGGAGCCCCGGGAAATCGGGTCGCGTCCGGGACCCTCGTACCGCCTCGCTGACCTGGCTGGCGAGCCTCTCGCAGAGGGAATTCGGGGCCTTCTACCGGGGTTATCCAGGGCGGCGGGAGTACCGCTGGGGAATATGGAGTGGATCTTGCTCCAAGTAGCGTAAGGTTGTGTTCAACGGCGCGGGGTGGAGCAGCTCGGTAGCTCGCTGGGCTCATAACCCAGAGGTCGCAGGTTCAAATCCTGTCCCCGCTACTAAAGACAATGGTCCGGCACTCAATTGAGTGCCGGACCATTGTCGTTCCTGTCCGCTGTTTTTCTTGTCTGCCCTGAATAGCGCTCTTTACGGGTTGGTCTCTGTTGGTTTAGCCCGGTTGGACGACGGTGGCTCGCCCCGCGGTCCGGTTGCGGCCAGCCTGGGGGAGCGCGGGAACCATGTCCGCGTCCGTGGGCGGACCGGGCAGGGAGCAGTCTTGGGGCAGCAGGAGGAGCACTTCGGATTCGGCGCCCGGCGCTTTGTCCGTACGTTGCCCGTGGTGATGATCCTCGGCGGGGTGATCTTCGATGCGATGACTCCGCCGATGTTCACGGCCGCACCGATGTTCGCCGCCGCCCCGCTGATCGCGGCCCCCTTCTTCTCCTGGCTCACCACCCTGCTGACCGGGATCGCGGCGACCATGGGGGTGATCGGTCTCCACCACTTCAAGGAGACCATGTTCGAGCCCGCCGCCTACACGGAGTTGATCACGGTGGTCACCGTCTCCGGGCTCGCGCTGCTGATCAACCAGGTCGTACAGCGTGGCAGCCAGCGGCTCGCCTCCGCCCGGGTCATCGCCGAGGCCGCTCAGCGGGCCGTGCTGCCCACCCCCGCCGAGCGGATCGGCGGGCTACGGGTCGCCGCCCGCTACGAGGCGGCGGTCGCGGACGCGTTCATCGGGGGCGACCTCTTCGCCGTACAGGACACCCCGCACGGCGTACGGCTGGTGGTGGGCGATGTCCGCGGCAAGGGGCTGGGGGCGGTGGAGACGGTGGCCGTGGCCATCGGCGCGTTCCGGGAGGCGGCCGAGCAGGAGAGCTCCCTGGAGGGGGTCACCCAGCGGCTGGAGCGCGCGCTCAACCGTGAAGGCAACCGGCGGGACAGCCTGGACTCCAGGGAGACCTTCACCACCGCCGTACTCGCTGAGATCCCGCGGGGGGCGGGAATCGTACGACTGGTCAACCGGGGCCACCCCGAGCCGCTGGTGCTCTACGCGAACGGCCGGCTTGAGGGGCTGGCGCCCACCGAGCCGGCGCTACCGCTGTCCATGGGCGACCTGGGCCTGTGGCCTGACCGGGCGGAGGAGTATCCGCTGCCACCGGGGGCCACCCTGCTGCTCTACACGGATGGGCTCTCCGAGGCCCGGGACTCGGCAGGTGGCTTCTACGACCCGGTGGGGCGGCTCACCGGGCGGCTGTTTCCGGGCCCGGAGGAGTTGCTGGACGCGCTGCTCGACGATGTGCGGCGGCATACGGGCGGGGGCACCGTCGATGACATGGCGCTGCTGGCGGTGGCACGGCCTTCGGAGGGGTGCCCGTCGCCGGGGCCTGGCTGACCCGTCCCCCGATGACGGACCTTCCCTGACCCGTCCAGGGCGCCCCGTCGGTCCGGGTTTCCGCTCCAGTGGCCTTGTCCCGGGATCTTTCGGCATGGCTCCGGAGTGTCCAGACCGTCGGTTCGTCATCCCCGCGATTCGGCCTTCCCTCCCCCTTCCCCACGCTCCGTAGTTGAAGGGCAGCGCTGCGCATAACATTTGACGAACTGTCAGAAGTTTGAGGAACCTCCTACCCCGTTCAAGTCGCCCGAATCCGGCTGCTTGTGTCCGGGTTGGTCCGTGGCAAAGAGATTAAAGAACACTCAGAACAGCTTGGAATAAAGTCCAGGTGTCTATTAACGTTCGATAACGCAGCGCGGTCGTCCCAGCCGTCGTCAGGACGGCACCGTGCTCATGCGCCGAATTCCGCAAGGAAACCGGGGAACCACTAATTGGGGTGAATCGGGCATCTTTTGCCGTGCAGTTCGCGGCCGATGGCGCTCGTAGGAGACCTTCCTGCTCCGAACCCGTCAGCTAACCCGGTAGGCGAGAAGGAAGGAAAGGAGCACGCCTCAGTGGCGTCCAACAGCCCTGCCCCGGAAGCACCGTTCAAAACCGGCGTCTTCAGCGAAGAGGGGGCGGCCCGCTCAACCGGCGAGTGGAACCCCACCGCGGAGACCATCCGCCCGCGTGGTCATCGCAAGCACCGGGTCATGAAGCAGCGGGGCGGATTCGCCCGTAGCTCCACGGTGCTCGGAGTCGGTGTGATCGCGGCCGTCGGCGCCGGTGGCATGGCCACCGCGCAGAACAAGCCCGCGGTCTCCATATCGCTTCCCGACGCGCTCTCGGAGAGCCTTCCCGATGTCCTGACCTCTGACGACGACACCGCCAAGGTCGATGAATCCGCCTCCTACGCGGCGATGGGTCTGGCGGGCCAGGAGGTCGGCACCGCACAGACCGGCGCCGGTGAGGCCCTGCGCTCCCGCATCCTTCAGCAGGCCGATCAGCAGCAGGCCGGTGCCATCGCGACGGCCAAGGCCGCGGCCGAGAAGGCCGCCGCTGACAAGGCGGCCGAGGACGCGAAGAAGGCAGCGGTCGAAGCCAAGGCCGCGGCCAAGCAGAAGGCCGACGAAGAGAAGAAGAAGAAGGAACGAGCCCGGCAAGAGGCCAAGAAGAAGGCGGAAGCCGAGCGCATCGCCAAGTTGGCGAAGAGCTTCTCCCTCCCCACCTCCTCGTACAACCTCACCTCCCGCTACGGCCAGTCGGGTTCCATGTGGTCCTCGGGCCAGCACACCGGCCTCGACTTCGCCGCCCCGTCCGGCACCCCCGTCAAGGCGGTGTCCAGCGGAACCATCAAGGCCGCCGGTTGGCACAACTCGTACGGCTACAACATCACCCTGAGGCTGAACGACGGTACCGAGGTCCTGTACGCGCATCTGTCGTCCATGGCCGCGAGCGTCGGCCAGAAGGTGGGCACGGGCCAGATGATCGGACGGGTCGGAGCGACCGGCAATGTGACCGGCGAGCATCTGCACCTTGAGGTCACCACCCCCGGTGGCTCGGTCATCGACCCGCTGTCCTGGCTGAGAAGCAAGGGCCTCACCGTCTGAGCCGCTGATCTGCCGGGCGCGTCGACGCATCCGTGTGCGTCGATCCGCCTGGGCACGGTCGGCCGTGCGGGCCGCCCGCCCCAGTCGGGCACCAGGGCCGCACCAGCTCCGTCCGCCATCCTTGGGGCACGACCACCGGCGTACTCGGCCGGTACCTCAACTCCGGCAGTCCTGGCGCACACCCCCCGACGCCAGGGCTGTCGGTATTTTTCCGACAGCGCCCACGGGCCTTGGCTGCCAGGTGACGCGAGCTTCAAGCTCCCCTCCCTTGTGCCGGGGGCCGTGTCCGGGACGACCTCTACCGCTCATACCCCAGGAGATCCCTCCCACGCCGACGTTCGGCCGGGCCGCGGTCAGCCGCGGTAGGGGTTGTAGCCCTCGTAGTCCCGGTGCGGCGGCGGTATCCACACCTTGCCGGTCGCGCGGGCGGCGTGGGTCAGCGCCGGGCCGGCCACCCCCTTGCGCTGCCACATGTGATGCAGCAGCTCCTGCTCCCGGGCTGTGAAGTCCGGGCCCGCGGCCCCGCGTCTGGCCCGATGGCGAAGAAAGGCCAGCGAGGTCGCGAACCGCTGGTACTCGGCGACCGCGTGGGCCGCGCCCGGTCCCTGTGCGCGCCGGGCCGCATCGCGTGCCATCCCGCGGGCCTTCATCGAAGAGAGCGCGAGCGGTTCGGCCGGTGCCAGCCAGCCCGCGGCCGCATAGGCGGGCAACTCCGTCGCTATCGTGCGCAGTTCCCGCTGTCGGGTCCAGATCACCAGCCAGGTCAGCAACCCGAAGGCGGGCACCATGAACGCCCCGTACACGGCGTAGAAACCCCATGGCCCGAAGAGCGAGGCCGAGCCGTTCCACAGCGCGTGCACCCCCATGGCCAGCAGGAGCCCCAGCAGCGGCAGCGCCACGCGCCGTACCCGCTGGCGGCGGGTGGCGAGCGCGACCATTCCGAAGCCGATGCCGGCGAACACGGTGAAGAGGGGATGCGCAAAGGGGGACATGACGACCCGTACGAAGAACGTCGCCGCGGTCACCGAGGCGAACCCGGACGAGCCCAGCGCCTGGTCCTCACCAAAGGCGTTGCCGAGGTAGAGGATGTTCTCGGTGAAGGCGAACCCGGTCGAGGTGAAGCCCGCCACGACGACGCCGTCGACGATCCCGGTGAAGTCCCTCCGGCGGAAGAGGAAGATCAACAGGATCGCCACGGCCTTTGCGCTCTCCTCGACGACCGGTGCCACCACCGTGGCGCCGAGGGTGTCCGCGCTCGCGGGATCGGCGGTGGCGGTCGCTATCCAGCGGGTCGCGAAGGTGTTCGCGGTGATGGCCACGAGCGCTGCGGCGAACGCGCCCCAGGCGAAGGCGAAGACCAGATTCCGCCACGGGCCCGGCTCCACCCGGTCCAGCCAGCGGAACGCGGCGATCAGCAGGGGCACCGGAAGGGTGGCGAGACCGAGACCGACCAGAAAGCCCTGAGTCCCGGTCTGCTCCCGGACCAGCGCGAGGATGACGAGCGCGCAGAGCGCGAGCACGGTGACCAGAATCCCGGCCTGTACCGCCTTGCTCTGCCACAGCCGCGAGGCGCGGCGGGGCTTGTAGCGCCAGCGGGAGCGATCGGGCACCGCGTCGAACACCGGCTGCTGTGGATCGTAGGCAGGGACCGCGGGACCGGCGGGGAAGCCTCCGGGAGCCTGTCCGGGCTGGGGGCGGCCCTGCCCCCATCGCGGGGGCTGGTGCGGGGCCATGGGGCCGCTCTGGGCGTGGTGGTGCGCCGACCGGCCCGGCCCGTGCGGTCCGCCCTGACCCGGTGCCGGGTGCCGCGCCTGCTCAGGCGCGGGAGCGGGGGACGCGCCGGGGTACGGCGGCGGACCCGACTCGGGCCCCCATCTCGGTTGCGGTGGAGGGTGGGCGGTGGGGTGCGGCTGCTGGTGGTCAGGGAACGGCTCGGACACCCGACGACCCTAACGATGGGCGGTGACAACTGGCGACGTTGTTTCAGACAGGGCGCCCACTCAGGCGGGATGTCCTCTCGGACGGAATGCCCTAGGCCTGGTGGGAGCCGGGCTCGGTGACACGGCGAAACAGAAGGTCATGCACGGTGTGCCCCTTGTCCAGGCCCTGGGACTCAAAACGGGTCAACGGCCGAAACGCAGGGCGTGGCGCGTATCCGCCGGCCTGCTGGGTGTTCTCGAAGTCCGGATGGGCCGAGAGCACTTCAAGCATCTGCTCGGCGTAGGGCTCCCAGTCCGTCGCACAGTGCAGCACCGCTCCGGCCTTGAGCCGGCGGGCGGCGAGGGCGAGGAACTCCGGCTGGATCAGCCGCCGCTTGTGGTGCCGCTTCTTGGGCCAGGGGTCGGGGAAGTAGACGCGTACCCCGTCGAGGGAGTCGGGCGGGAGCATCTCGCGGAGCAGGATTATCGCGTCCCCGTTGGCGACGCGAATGTTGTCCAGGCCGTTCCGCTCCGCCAGAGCCAGCAGATTGCCCTGCCCCGGGGTGTGCACATCGACGGCGAGAATGCCGGTGCCGGGGTCGGCTGCGGCCATCTGCGCGGTCGCCTCGCCCATCCCGAAACCGATCTCCAGGACCACGGGCGCCCCGTCGAAGAGTTCCGCGAGATCGAGGATCTCGTGCCCGTCGATCTCACAGCCCCAGACGGGCCACAGCCGGGTGAGGGCGTCGCCCTGACCGGTCGTGACCCGGCTGCGCCGCGGCTGGAAGCTGCGAATGCGGCGCTCGTGGTGGGACCCCGCGGGGTCGGCGATCGGCCCGCCCGGGAATCGCGGCTCGCTGCGGTCGCGAACGGGGACGGGGGCCGTGGGGGCGCTGGGGTTCTGCTGGCGAAGCTCGGACACAATGCCCCGATTCTACGTCCCCTCACCGACGCCTCCGATGGCACTCGGGCCCCGCCAAGGCCCCGCTGGGCGGCCCTGGCTGAGACCGAGCGGCCTGCGTGTCCTCTGGGCGACCCGGGTGGGCTGGGCTTCCTGGACGACCTGGGCGGCTCAACCCCTCCGACCGGGCGCGTGGACCGGCAGGGCGGGGTCGCGCTCCCCTGTTCGTCCCTTGCGCACGCTCGGCCGGAGCGTTACCGGGTGCGGGCTGGGGCGGTGCGCTGGAACTCCGGAGCCACTGATCGGCCTTGCCCGGGCCGCCGCCGGATCGGCCCCTTGTTCGATCGGCCCGGACCCAAGGCCAGCGAGTGGGGTGTGGTGGAGATCACAGCTTCTTCAGTACACGCCGCGCCACTTCCCGACCGATCGGGAGCGAGGCCGTCGCCGCCGGGGAGGGAGCGTTCAGGACGTGGACGGTACGGACCGACTCCTTGATCAGGAAGTCATCCACCAGGGTGCCGTCCCTCAGGACCGCCTGGGCCCGCACCCCGGCCGAGGCCGGGACCAGCCCCGATTCGGTCACCGCCGGAAGCAGTCTGCGTACCGCCGCGGTGAAGGCCGCGGTGGACCAGGAGCGGTGCAGCTCGCCGGCCCCGTAGCGCCAGTGTCTGGCCGCTATCCGCCAGGAGCCCGGCCAGGTCAGGGTCCTGGCCAGCTCGCGGGGGCGCACCGTCGACCAGTCGTAGCCCTCGCGGGCCAGCGCGGGTACGGCGTTCGGCCCCACATGGACGCCGCCGTCGATGCCCCGGGTCAGATGTACCCCGAGGAACGGGAAGGCGGGATCGGGGACCGGATACACCAGTCCCCGGACGAGGGAGGGATCGGCCAGTTCGTAGTACTCCCCTCGGAAGGGGACGATCCGCATCTCCGGGTCATCCCCCGTGAGCCGGGCCACCTGGTCGCAGTAGAGCCCCGCGCAGTTCACCATCGCCCGGGCCCTGACGATCGCCCCCGACGAGGTGCGCACCGCCACACCCCAAGCGCGGCGGTCGACCGCCACGACCTCTTCGCCGCAGCGGATCTCCGCCCCGGCCGCGGTCGCTTCGGTACCCAGCCGGGCCGCCACCGCGACGTAGTCACACACGCCGGTGGTCTCCACCTGGATCGCGGCGAGACCGCGCACCTGCGGCTCGTACTCCATGATCTGGGCCGGACCCAGCTCCCGGACCGGGATTCCGTTCTCCCGGCCGCGTTGGACCAGGGCGTGCAATCTGGGCAGCTCATCGCGGCCGGTGGCGACGATCAACTTTCCGGTGACCTGATGAGCGATGCCGTGCTCGGCGCAGAACTTCACCATCTCGGCCGCGCCCCGCACCGCGAAGCGTGCCTTGAGCGACCCGGGTCGGTAGTAGATCCCGCTGTGGATCACACCGCTGTTCCGCCCGGTCTGATGGCGTGCCGTTCCCGGTTCCTTCTCCAGGATGACCACCTTGGTGCCCGGAGCGGCACGGGTGAGGGCGTAGGCGGTGGACAGGCCGACGATTCCGCCGCCGACCACAAGAACATCGCAGTCGAAATCCTGCTTGGGCAACACCATCATCACCACGCCACCTCCCACCCCGATACTGCACCGCCAGCCTCGGAGAACCACTGTCACGGCGGCTGATCCCGTACCGATCCCAGCACCGATCCCGTACCGCACCGATCTTGTACCGCACTGATCCTGAAGGCGATCCACCGGTCCCGTCCAGATGGCCCGGCACCTTGGGCCCTTGGACCACAAGGATCTGGCCTGCCGACCCGATGCCCGACACCCTGAACCCTACGGACCCGACCCGGACCGGTGCCGGCCACCCGATCGGGCTGTTCGACCAGCGCACTGGACCCAACCGACCCGAACCCACGGCGGCACCCAAGCCGACCCGTCAGAACCGGTCCAACAGCACTGGCCCGTCAGAACCGACCCGTCGAACCGACCCGTCAGAACCGACCCGTCAGAACCGACCCGTCAGAACCGACTCGGCTGAGCCCGATCCAACAGCACTGGTCCGACTCGGCCATTGTGCTGACCGCTCGGCCCGCTCGGTTGATCGCACCCGACCGATCCGTCTCGATCGTCCCGGCGCGACCTCACCGATGCCAACCCGCAGTGATCCTCGACCATGGCGATCTTGAACCCTGCGGCCAGTTCGGCCGCAGGTTAACCGCGGAACCGTTCCTCCGGGTCGAATTGTGCAGGAGCGTTACATAAGACACTCACGCCGGGGCCACCAACAGGGGGCGGGCCCTTTCCCGCAGCTCCACCACCCGTGGCTCGTCCCCATACGGTTCGAGGCGGTGCAGCAGATCACGTACGTACTCCGTGGTGCGCGCCGACGAGATCCGGCCGGCGACTTCCACCGCACGCGTACCCGCCGCACAGGCGGCGTCCAGGTTTCCCGATTCCAGCTCCGCGACCGCGCTGACCACCAGCCGCAGCCCGTGCGAGCGGACGAACTCCTCCGTGGGGCGGGACAGCGCCTGCTCGGTGAAGCGCCGGACCTGGCGGGGGGCCTTGAGGTCGCGATAGCACTCGGCGGCATCGGCACAGAACCGGTCGTATGAGTAGAAACCCAGCCAGGATGGGTCCGGGTCGCCGTCGCGGGAGCGCTCCAGCCAGCCTTCCGCTGACTTGAGCGCGGCCCCCGCCGCCGCCGCGTCATTGGCCTTGGCGTGCGCCCGTGCCTCCACCAGACGGAAGAAGCTCATCGTGCGGGCGGTGGCGAGACCGCGGTTGCGCTCCAGGGCCGCCTGAGCGAGGTCCACACCCTCGTCGGCGAAGCCGCGGTAGATGGATTGAAGTGACATCGATGCCAGCACATAGCCGCCGAGCGGCACGTCCGCCGCCGCTCGGGCCAGGCGCAACGCCTGGATGTAGTACCGCTGGGCGGCCTCCTGCTGGCCGGTGTCGAAGGCCATCCAGCCGGCGAGGCGGGTCAGCTCGGCGGTCGCGCCGAACAGCGCGCGCCCGACCTCGTCCGAGTAGGAGCCCAGCAGTAAAGGGGCCGCGTCCACCCGCAGGCACTCCGGAACCATCGAGGAACGCCAGTCACCACCGCCGTACTTGGAGTCCCAGCGGCGTGCGTCCTCCGCGGCTTCCCGCAGTTTGGCGACATCGCTGTGGCCCACCCGGGCGGAGACATCCTCCACGGGTACCTCCACGGCGCCCCCGGGCCCGTTGGGAGCCGCAGTCGCCGCGGCCCCACCGCCCGGTAGCCGTTCAACCGAGGGGTCGGCGGGGGTTATCAGCCAGCGGGAGGCCGGCGTGGCATAGGCGCTCACCGCGAAGGACCCGGCCAGTGACTGCCAGATCCCGCCGCCTCCCGCGCGCCGGCCCGCCAGGTCCAGTCGGTAGAGCTCGGTCGCCGACTTCACCGCCGCGGCCACATCGCGCGGGAACGCCAGCCCGACTTCGGGAGCCGGGTCGGCGTCCGCGAGTCCGATCTCGTGCAGCGGTACGGGCCGCCCCAGCTTGGCGCCGATCGCCGCCGCGATGAGATGCGGAGCGGCGCCCTGCGGGACCATGCCCTTGGACACCCAACGGGCCACCGAGGTCTTGTCGTAGCGAAGCGTCAGACCCCGCTGCGCTCCGAGGTCGTTGACGCGCCGGGCGAGGCCGGCGTTGCTGATTCCCGCGAGGGCGAGAACGGTGCCGAGTTTTTCGTTCGGCCCGCGTTGCTCTCTGGACATGCGCCCCACCCCTCGACACACAGACGGCCGCCGTGTCGCTGTGCGGCGCACGGCATTCGTACTGAGTCCTTCCCCGACGGGCGGCCCCTGCGCCCCTCCCTGCACGTGCCGCGGCCGGCACCCGCGTTCTGTCGCGTGTGCCGATCACGGCCTGCTCGCGATTCCGTTTGCGGTGTCTGCCCGTCCCGCACACGATCCCGGTTGCAAAAGCGCCTGGCGGAGTCTTCTGGGATATGCCCCTCTGTCGAGAACATCAGTAAACCCAGCGTAGTTCGCTGCATCCCGACCGTTAAGGGGCCAAGTTCCGTATGGCGAGATTGTTGTGCGTTGGAGTAGCGCGCCTGAGCGACCGGCGGGCGCCGGTCGCTTGAAGCGTGCTCTCGCTGTGCCCCGGCCGTGTGGCCGTGCGCCCGTGCGTGCGCTCTGTCCGAGGAATGGGGGGAGGGCTTCCATGGGTGCTGCGTGGGTCGGCCCGCTGCGTACTGGAACCAGCGGGCTGGGGGATACCGCCGCCTTCAATCCCCGCGGGCGGCGGATCGGTCCGGGAGGCGAACAGCGCCTCCCGGACTGTCGTATCTGGACCCTTGGCGATGTAGGAATATGTGCTGTCATGTGCTACTACGTGGCGACATTGCCGCGGGGGCGGGTTCATTGGGTCTATGCGGCCGGCGGCGCGCCCTCAGCTGCCCTTCGACGCAGAGAAGTTGGCCGAATGTCGACTGTCTGGCTTATGTCTTTTGTCGGTGTACGGGGTTGTCGTGACCAATCCGCTTCCCGTTGAACTACCGTCAAATCGCACCTTTCGGGGACGCCTTCGCTTTTTTGCTGCTGCTACCCGGGGCCGTTCCCCTGCGCCGACTTCGTGGCAGCATGTTCCCGAACGGGCGGGTGTGACATGGTCCTGGGGCAGGTGTGACACGGTCATGGACCGGGTATGGCGCGATCCCGGGGGCCGGATCTGGCCCATCTGTTCACTGCCGGGCACCATGTCCGTTGGTGTGACCATCCGCGGTCCACACCTCGACCGGACGTAGTGTGCGCCGGTGCGGCAGAGTCCGGCAGGGCTCGACGAGTCATGTTTTGTCCACAGCCTGTGGAGGCGGCGATGCGGTGGTTGGTGGGATGGAGCAGTATCGCCGCTAACTTCGGTACGGCAGGCGCGGTCGGTCCGTCCGACGAAGGCCGCTCGGTCCATCCCGTGGGCTCCCAACTGCTCTGGGGCGACCCCGATCCGCTCTGGGCCGTCGGCGACTGGCGCCCCGACGAGGTGCGCGTCGTCAGCATCGAAGCGCCGCCGGGCTTCACCGGTGGCACCCCCATCGCCAGGCTCGCCATCCTCGGCTGCTGCGCGGCCAGCGACGATGAACTGCGCGCCGGGCTGATCTCCGCCCGCGGTGGCGCACTGCGGCATCTGACCGCCTGGCCCGGCAGCTACACCGCCGTCGTCCAAGCAGGGCGGCGCATCACCATCGTCGGCGACCTCGCCGGAGCGAGACCCGTCTTCTACACCCCGTGGGCCAACGGAACCGCCTACGCCACCGCGGCCCTCCCCCTGGCCGATCTCATCGAGGCCCAACTCGACATCGGCCATCTGGCAGCCCTGCTCGCCTGCCCCGAAACCCCCGAAGCCCTGCGCGACTCCACCCCGTACGAGGGGGTCAAGCGCATCCCGCCGGGCCATGCGCTGATCCTGCGCGAGGGGTCCCGTGAGATCACCGGCTATGAACCCGTCGCCTCCCTCGCCGTCGCCGGCCCCCAGATGGACCCCCAGCGCGCGGTGGACGGCGTACGGGACGCACTGGTCGAAGCCGTACGGGCCAGGCTCACCGCCCCCCGGCACGCACCCGAGACGCTTCCGCAGGACCCCGGCCCCGTACCGGGAATGGGTCCCGCGGACCGCCGCGCCCGCCGTGGCGCACCCGCGCCCGGTATCGGCGCCGACCTCTCCGGCGGTAGCGCCTCCAGCACCCTCGCGCTCCTCGCGGCAGGACTGCCAGGGGTACCCGGCACGGTCATCGGGCATGGCGCGGGCGCGGGCGAACGACTGCTCGCCGTCACCTACAACGACCTCACCGAACAAGGCCAGGAAGCCGAACTCGAACGCGCCCGCGCCATCGCCGAGAACCCCCGGCTGCACCATGTGGTGGTCGCCGTCGGCGAGGAGGGACTGCCGTACGCGGGCCTGGAGAACGGGCCGCTCACCGATGAACCAGCGCCCTCCCTGGTCATGGCCGAACGGCACCGCGGACGTCTCGCGTCGGGGAGCGCCGACCACTTCACCGGTGCCGGGGCCCGTCAGGTGCTCGACGCCCACCCGGCCCGACTCGCGGATCTGCTGCTGGACCGGCAGCGTAGGCATCTGCTGCGACCCGTGGCGGCGCTGGCCCGCGCCGAAGGCGCCTCCTCACAGTCGCTGTTCATCCCGCTGACCGTCTACCGGGCCGCGCGACGACTGGCCCGCACCCCGTACCGAACCGGTCTGGAGGCCGCCGCCGACCGGCTCGTGGAGGCAAACCGGCAGGGCACCCGCACCAAGAACGGCGTCGGCCCCGTCAACGCCTCCCTGGCCGCCCTGACCTGGTCGCGCCCTGGCCCCGCCGCCCGTTGGCTGACCGGTGAGGCGCTGGCAGAAGTATCGGTTCGCCTGCTGGAAGCGGCGACCCGTCCGGTATCGGTGCAGCGCCCCGGTGAGGCGAGAGCCCGAGCGGCGCTCACCCGCCACGCCACGGACCAACGCATCCTGGAGCAGGCCGCCGAGGTCCGCAGCCAACGTCTGCACGCGCCCTATCTGGACAACCAGGTCGTACGCGCCTGCCGCGACCTCCCCGAATCGCTGCGCGTACGCCCCGGGGCCCGAGCCGAGATCCTCCGTACGGTCCTGGCGGGAGCCGGCATCCACGATCTGCCCGCCGGGTGGGGGGCGACCACCCAGGCCACCTCGGCCGAGACGGCACGCAAGGGCCTGCGGGTGTCACTGCACCAACTGATGGCCCTGTTCGACGCCCCCTTGCTCGCCGACGCGGGCCTGGTGGAGGCACGGGTGATCCGCAAGGCCCTGCGCGCGGCATCCGAGGGCGAACCCGTTCCGCTGGACGGTCTCGCGGACCTGGTCTCGACGGAGCTGTGGCTGCGCCGACTGCTGTCCCGCCGCGGCACCTGCTGGACGGGAACGGCGGCGCCAAGGCAACGCGCCGTGGCCGGCGGGGTCCCCCCGCGGCCGACCCTGCGCACCTAGCAGCCGTCCACCCGAGTGGTTCGGGGAGTGGGCCCGGGAGCGCTCCGTCGTGAGCGAGCCATGACCTGGCGATCTCCGGGGCCATCGGGTTCTGTGGGCATCTCCGAGTCCTGGGGTCCCTTTGGGGTCTGGGGTCTCTCTGATGCCTGCGGTCCCTTTGGGGCCTTCGGTGGGCGGCGCACCGGCGTACGTCCCCCACCGCCGTCGGCCCCATCGCCCGCCCCGCCTGCGCCGGCCATCCATCAGCGGACGCTGCCCGGCGCCCGCCCCGGGAAGCGGGCTCCGCCGCGGGGGTCCTCGGCCCGACCGAAGCCCAGCCCCCACGCCCTCTACGGGGTGCTTCCCACGACCCCGCGGGCGCCCGACACCGCCTTCCCACCGCGAACGGGGCCGACTCCGCGGCACCACGGCCCGCCCACGGCTTCACGTGAGGTCAGCGACAGCTGATACGGGACATCGCCCAGTCAGCGAGCGCCACCGAATCGAATGCCGTGTGCGGTTCCACGACCAACCGGATGGTCTTCAGGCCGGCGAGCGAGACATGCACGGGCACGGCGGCATCGCCACCACGGATCACGGGGGAGCTCCAGAGCTGCGCCCCGTCTCCGTAGACGGAGAATCGCGCGGCGCCCAGAGTCAACGTCATATCGTCGATCCCCACCAGCGCGTCATAGCTGGAACAGTCGCGGTTGAGGTCGATGCTCACGGACGACCTGGCGTGCACGGTCGCCCCGTGCCCGTACCACTGGCCGCCGATGTTCAGACCGGTGCGCTGCCAGAGCCAGCTGCTCTCACCCAGCCGTACCTCCGGCCCGGTGTGGTCGCCGAACGCGCCGTACTGAAGCCTGTTGAGCTGGTACACCTCGGGCGCAGCTGGAGGAGTGGGGCTCGGCTTGGGCGTTGGTGTCGGCTTCGGCGTCGGCGCCGACTGTGGCGGCGGGGTGGGGCTGGGGGAGCTGGAGGGCGTTGGAGTGGGCTCCTGGGGCGCGGGCTGTGCGGGTTTGGGCCGTGGCCTCGCAGGCGCGGGCGTCGGGGCCGCCTTCGGGGGCGGCTTGGGCTGGGGAGCGGCTTTGACCGGCGGGTTGGGCGCCGGCCGTGGAGGCGACGGCTTCGGCTGTGGCGTCGGTGGGGCTGGTGGGTTGACGGGGGCGGCGGGCTGAACGGCTGGCGGCTTGGCCTTCGGCTTGGCGACGGGCTCCGACTGCCCGGCAAACGCCCACACCAGCCCGGCCGTCGCGGCAACCGCCAGCACCGCGGCGAGCCCCGCCTTCGCCGGAGCGCCCAGGCCCTCCGAGAGAGCAGCGCCCCCGGCGGCTCCCCCCGAACCACCACCCGCGGCCCCACCACCCGCGGCCCCACCGGCCGCCGCGCCGCTGGCCGCGGTGCCCGAACCGGTGGCCGCAGCCACCGCACCCGCTCCCGCGGCTCCCACCGCACCGCCGGCCACGATCCCGGCAGCCTTGACCGAGTATCCAGCCGCCAACCAGCCGATGACGGCAACGGGCAGCAGCGCCGGAATCCCCGCGTTGACATGCGCCAACTCGCCAGCGGCCAAGCGGCACTTGACGCACTCCTCCAGATGCTTGCGCAGCCCCCGCTCCGCTCGCATCCGCAACCCGCCCCGGGCATAGGCGCCGAGTCGGTCGGCATACTGCGCACAGTCGCCACCGGAGGTGAGCGCGGAGCTCACATGCGCCTGGAGGTAGGCCTGCTTGAGCCCTTCGCGGGCCCGGCTCGCCAACACGGCCGTGGCATTGGCGGTGAGCCCGAACAGAGGCGCCACCTCACTGGGCGACTCCTCCTCCACCGTGGTGTGCCAGAGCACCGCCTGCCAGCGCTCCGGCAGCGACCGGAACGCCTGCATGGCCAGGGACTGCTCCGCCTCATGCATGGCGCGGACATCGGCACCCAGATCAAGGGTCTCGTCGGTCAGTACATCCGTACCGCGCGCGGCCTCCGCGGCGAACACGGCGAAGTCATCGACCAGCTGTTCTCTCTTGGCGCTCTTGGTCCAGTTCGCGGCGACCCTGCGAACCGTCGTCAGCAGATAGGCCCGGACGGCATGCTCGGGTCCTGAACCCCCGCGTACGGCCTGGAGTGTTCGGGCGAACACCTCGGCCGTGAGGTCATCCGCGGTGTGGGCGTCCCGGCAGCAGGATCGGGCATATCGCCGCACGGCTTCCGAGTGGCGGCGAAAGAGCTCCTCATAGGCGCTGTCCTCACCCTCCCTCATCCGCTGGATCAGGTCGATGTCCGACGGCGGTAGCTCCCGCTGCGGTGGCAGTACGGAGCCGAAACCGGTACTCCCACCCTCCCGTTGGGTCGGTACGGCATGGATCGCGTCGCCGGAACCGATCGCTGCTCCGAACGCGAAGCCCGCTCCCGACCATGCCTCGGAGTAGGGGCCCGCATCAGCCGCGGCACCGGGAGCTGATGCTGAACCGAGTGGGGTGGTGGAAGTCGCGCTGAACGCCGACGAGTCATCTGCCCTGGGACCATGGGGCCCTTGAGCCGGCACCGTGCGGGCGGCTGCCTCTGTCGCGTCCACGCCGGTGGGTTCGGTTGAACCAGCCCCCGACGCCTTGGAGTTCCCCGTCCCCGCCGCGCCGCTCCCGGCGGAGGCACCGGCACCAGGTCCGGCACCTGCGCTCGTTTCGGATGGAGCACGCCCGGCCTCGGAGTACCCAGCCTGATGCCCGGATTCGCGGACTCCAGGATCGGCACCCTGAAGGACGTAACCCTGGGGAAGGCAACTCCCGTACGAGGAGGTCTCATTCGGGGTTTCGAGACGATCGCCCTCTGCGCCACTGGCGGGATCAGCGGCGGGACTGCTCGGGGGGCTCACGACTGGTCCGCCGGGAGGGCCCTCGCTCCGGCTACCGGAGTGATCTCCCCCCGGGCCGCCGGAGTGACTGGTGTCCTGATCGGTCGGGGCGATGTTCGAACCGCTGGGGTCTGGCCGACGGCCTGGAGCGTCCGCGCCCGAGGAGCCATCCGGGAAGTCACCCGCTGACCCTGCCCTGACGTCTCGCCGGCCGCCCTGCTCAGGCACCTGCTGGGAGGCCAACCCCCCATGCCCGGTACCGCTGATGTGGCCGGTTGGCTCGTCCCCTGCATCCCGACCATCACCACTCATCGCGGAAGCCCTTACTCATCGCGGAAGCTCCCGTCAGCACCCTCAGACCCGAACACCGGGCAAGCGTGCCACACGGCGACAGCGCACCAACCCCGCATCGGGGTCAACCACTCATCCGGGGAGATCTGGCCGAATTCGTACGCTATCCAAGATGCTTGGGTGGAATGGGCATCAGTTTTGAGTCCCTGTCACCAACACCCCTTCTTCAAGGCGAAGTTCACATTGGCCGGGTGGACCGGTACGTCATGCCAGCGTCAACTCGATGGGTCCCCGCGGCGTCGGCCTCAAGGCAGCCGCTGTGATGGAAACCATTCCAAGTTCGTTGTGAATGGCCCACGAAAGCTCCGGCGCAACCCCGCGATCCGACCAGAGCCCCTCAGCGCCCTCGACGGTCGGCGTTTCTGCTCGGGGCAGCGCCAGGAGGGGCAGGGGAGCTGCTCGGGGCGGGGGCGCAGGGGCGATGGATGAGGCAGCCAACCCGGCCCCCGAGGAGCTCAGTCGGTCCATCGGGCGACGGCTTGCCAGTCCATCGCCCCACGGGTCCGACAGGCCGACTGGACGGCGACACACGTCAACGCGGCCGCACCACAGGGCAACCCGCCTGCTCGATTGCTGGTCAAGCCCGCTGTTCTCTGAACTCGGCGTCTTGGGCGAGGCAGCCAGAACCGCCCCGCCCCTACCGAAGAACACGCAAGAGAGCCGACGAGCGCCGTGCGGCTGGGCGACCGCAGATCCGTAACCGCCCCTACTACTGACCTGTATGACCAACCCGTATGACTATCGGGGCGTGTTCCGCTCCGACCTACCTAGGCCGCAGCCCCTCCAGCAGGATGTCCAGCAACCGGGCGGACGCCGCCGCCTGCTGGGCTGCATCCGGCAGGGCGGGCGCGGCCGTGGCTATCACCAACAGCACATCTGCCACGGTCACATCCCCGCGCAGCTCACCCGCGGCCCGTGCGCGATCGACCAACTGGCCCACGACCTCCAGCAGATCGGACGCGCCGCCGTCCTCCCGCTCACTGGCGGGGACCGGACGCTGACCGACCACCCGTAGATCGGGCTGGGTCGAACCGCTTCGGTCCGTTGCCGAGGACACTCCCTCCGGGCCGACACCGGAGCGCTGGTGCGGCACCCTGGCCGCGTCCAAGGACGAGGCTCCCGCGGAAGGAGCGGACTCCGCCGATGAGCCGTCCGGGTCATCGGCGTCCACGCCCACCCGCAGCACCTGCGGCGGCAGCAGCCGCCCGGCACCGGAGGCCACGGACGTACGGAGGAAGCGGGCGAGGGCCGACCAAGGCTCCTCCTCCTGGCCCAGCGCCGTTCGTGCCTGCTCGGTCAGCCGAGAGGTCTCCTCCGCGGCTATGCGGCGTACCAGCACGTCCTTGCTGGGGAAGCGGCGGTACACCGTCCCGACGCCTACTCTGGCCCGGCGCGCCACATCCTCCATCGGCGCCCCGTAACCCAGTTCGCCGAAGACCTCGCGGGCCGCTCGTAGTACGTGTTCGAGGTTGCGCTGTGCGTCCACACGGAGCGGCGCCGAGCGGTTGACGCCACTCGGTCCCAGCCGTCCGGTTCCGCCGTGCAGTTCGGACGGATGTCCACTGTGTACATGGCCGTCCGCGGTCTGCGGAACGGCGGCCTGCCAATGTGAATCCTGAATGGTCATACGTGTTCCCCCGGTCACTGTGTCTCCCCCCGGAGACCTCCCCGCCTGGTCTGCCGGGCGAGCCTTGGCCAAGCACCCCGACGAGGTACGAACATAGTTGAGCCCGGGTCAATTCAGAAGGGGGTAGTTCCGCACGGAGCGCCCCCCGATCGGAGCAAGGACCGGAAGCCTCCGGTTTACGCCTCCTCGCACCACCCCTTGCGCCCTCCCTGACCTGCGCTCCTTTCCCCTTTTTCGACACCCTCCTGGAGTACGCGCCCCCTAAGCCTCCGGTCACACAATTTGCCGCGCCTGTGGACAAACGCTGGGGACCGTTGCGTCATGGGAAGGTGAAGGCTGCTGACTCCCAGGGCTCGGCCCCCGGTTCCCCGCCGACCGCGCGCACCAACGGCACGCGCATTCTCGTCATTGGCGGTGGTTATGTCGGGATGTATACGGCACTCCATCTCCAACGAAAACTGAAACGGGAGCTAGCGCGCAACGACGTTGAAGTCATGGTGATCACCCCTGAGCCTTATATGACGTATCAGCCCTTTCTCCCTGAAGCGGCTGCGGGATCGATCTCCCCCCGTCATGTCGTCGTCCCGCTGCGACGGGTTCTGGACAAGTGCAAGATCCTCATCGGCGAGGCCACCTCCATCGACCACGCCAAGCGAACCGCCACCGTGAACACCCTGGCCAGCGCCGAAGAGGGCACTGGCGCTGTCGAGGTCCCCTACGACGAACTCGTCATCGCTCCGGGGTCGATCTCCCGTACTCTCCCGGTCCCCGGACTCGCCGACTACGGCGTCGGATTCAAGACCGTCGAAGAAGCCATCGGGCTGCGCAACCATGTGATCGAGCAGATGGATATCGCGTCGTCCACCCGCGATCCCGCGATCCGAGACGCTGCTCTCACCTTTGTCTTTGTCGGCGGTGGCTACGCCGGTGTCGAAGCGCTCGGTGAGCTGGAGGACATGGCCCGCTATACCTCCCGCTACTACCACAACATCAAGCCAGAAGACCTGAGGTGGATTCTCGTCGAGGCCAGCGATCGCATCCTTCCCGAGGTCGGTGAGGAGATGGGCAAATACGCCATCCGCGAGCTTCGCTCCCGAAATATCGACGTGCGGCTCAGGACGCGACTGGATTCCTGCGCAAACCGCGTTGCCGTCCTCAGCGACGGCAGCCGCTTTCCCACCCGTACCGTCGTATGGACAGCGGGCGTCAAACCGGCCCCTGTCCTTATGGCAACGGATCTGCCCCGCAATGAGCGCGGTCGGTTGAATTGCACCGCCGAGCTCGCCATCGCCGGGACCGAGCATGCGTGGGCCGCGGGTGACGCAGCCGCCGTACCGGATGTCACCTCCGCATCGCCGGGAGCGGAATGCGCGCCCAACGCCCAGCACGCGGTCCGTCAGACCAGGGTCCTCGCCGACAACATCGTGGCCTCCCTACGCGGAGAGCCACTGAAGGAGTACGCCCACAAATACGTCGGATCCGTCGCCTCACTCGGTCTGCACCGAGGCGTCGCCCATGTGTACGGGCGCAAGGTGAAGGGCTACCCGGCCTGGCTGATGCACCGGGTGTACCACCTCAGCCGGGTGCCCACCTTCAACCGGAAGGCACGGGTGCTGGCCGAGTGGACGCTGGCCGGTCTCTTCAAACGGGAGATCGTCTCCCTCGGTTCGCTGGAGCACCCACGCGCCGAGTTCGAGGTGGCCGCAGGAGGGAACCGCCCAGGCCACGGCCCGGACGGCGCCCCGCGCAGACCGCATGGCGGCCCCCACCAGCCGACCTCGCCGCCGGGCCGCCACCCAGGACCGAGCACCCGCCCCGCGCCGACGGCGAAAGAGCCTCCCACCTCGCAGAGGAACCTGCCGCCGGAGAAGCCGGACACCCCCGACCTGAACCGAAACCAGGCACAGGGCCGGGACTCAGCCCCCGACCAGGAACATCGACCGGCCAACGACCGAGACCAGCGGTCAGGGCCAACGGATGAACCACCGTCCGTCGACCCGCGGGAGGGCTGACCGCCTCCCCTTCCTGTCAGGCTCAGTCCCGATCACCACCGCGGGCGGGCACTGGCCGGAACCAGATGGACACCTGGCCGACACCGACTGTCAGTCCGTTCGGTCACACTGGACGTGTGACCATAGGTGGGCTCACATCTGCACAGAGTGACCCTGTGACCCTTGCCGACAACCATTGAGGCTAGAAAGTCAGTGAACTTCACGCGTTGGAGCGCAAGGCTCCCCGGTACGCAGCGCCGCGCCGCCTCGCGGAGGACCGACCGCGGGATCTCCACGGCCCCTCCGCGCCCGGCCCAGCGCACCGACAGCCGGGGAGAAAGCGGTGGCGAGGGGTCGGTTCCCGCTGCCCGCGGTGAGTCTGACCAGCAGCCGGAGCCCGTCCGCGACACGCCCACCCTGGAGGACTTCCCGGCCCGGGGGATTTTCGGCCAGCTGCCCGCGCTGGTCGCTCTGATGCACGGCCCTGACCACCGGGTCGCCTATGTGAATGACGCGTACACCGCTGCCTTCGGCCCCCGTCCGATCGGTAGCCCCGCCGCCGAAGCCTGCCCCGAGCTCGCCGAGCTGGGACTGCCCCCGCTCATGGACCAGGTCCTTCGCAGCGGCAAGCCGCGCACGGTCAAGTCCCGCAAGATCCATACCGGTGGTTCGTACACGGTCACCTGCCTGCCCGTCGAGAATCCCCACCGCGCGGGCGAGATCACCGGCGTGGTCGTCTTCGCCGCCGATGTCACCGATCACGCGGAGGCCGCCGAGCGGCTGCGCGCCAGCGAGCGCCGTCAGCGCGATATGGCGGTGACGCTCCAGCGATCCCTGCTCCCGCAAGAACTGGAGCAGCCCGACGATCTACGGATCGCCGCCACCTACCAGCCGGGCGGCGAAGACGCCGCGGTCGGCGGCGACTGGTACGACGTGATCACGCTCGGCGCCGGTCGTACCGCACTCGTCATCGGCGATGTGATGGGCCGCGGAGTGCGTGCCGCCGCCGTCATGGGCCAGCTACGCACCGCCGTACGGGCGTACGCCCGGCTCGACCTACCCCCGCACGAAGTACTGCAACTGCTCGACGGACTGGCCGCCGAGATCGACGCCAGTCAGATCGCCACCTGTGTCTACGCGGTCCACGACCCCAACGAAGGCCTCTTGGTCTACGCCTCCGCAGGCCATCTCCCCATCCTGGTGCGCGACGAGGACGGCACGGTCCGCCGCGCGGCCGATCCGACCGGTCCGCCCCTCGGCACCGGCGGCTGGCTCCACACCTCGGGCACGATCGCCCTTCCGCCCGGCTCCAGCGCTGTCCTCTATACGGACGGTCTGGTCGAGCGCCGTGATGAGGACATCGACGAGGGGGTGGCAGCGCTGGAGCGGGCCCTGTCCGGCGCCACCGGTACGCCCCAAGTCGTCTGTGACCGGCTCTTTCGCGCGCTCGGCGTGACCGCTGAGCACGATGACGATGTGGCAGTCCTGGTGGTCCAGCACCCCGCACGCAAGGACGGCTCCGCCGAGCTCTTCCACAACGCCGCGCTGGATCTGCTCGGCGGCACCGAGGCAGCGCCCCGGGCTCGTGCCTTCGCCTCCGGAGTTCTCGCCTCCTGGCGTTTCTCCCCCGAGCTCCATGACCTGGGCGTCCTGGCCACCAGCGAGCTGGTCGCCAACTCCCTCAAACACGGCACCCCACCCATGCGCCTCAGACTCCGCCGCACCGATCGCCGACTCATCATCGAGGTCACGGACGGTGATGACCATCTGCCGCGTCGCCGCCGCGCCGAAACAGAGGACGAGGCGGGCCGCGGTATCTCCATCATCGCGACGATCGCCTCGTCCTGGGGGTGCCGCCGGACCCCGGGCGGGGGCAAAGCGGTCTGGTGCGAGTTCGCCCTGCCCGCCTAGCGTGGGTACGGGCCGTCAGGCCGCGGCTTCCACCGGCTCACTCGGCTTGTGCTGCGCCACGACCCGAGACTTCACCGCGAGGGACGGCTGATTCTGTAGCGGGGTGAGCTCCTTGCCCAGCCGTACCGCCAGCACGGTGATACCGAGCGAGAAGAGCACGAACGTCACGATGTACGGGCCGTGCAACGCTGCTCCCATCGGCCCTCCCACCGCCGGGCCGAGCGCCAAGGCAAGCTGCTTGACCAGGGCGAACGCCGAGTTGTACTGCCCGACCATCGACTCCGGCGCCAGATCGGCGACCAGCGGCGCGACGGTGGGCGACAGCATCGCCTCGCCCAGCCCGAAGAGCGCGTAGGTAGAGATGAACGCCGCGGTCGCCATCGCCTGGCTGTTCGTCCCAAGACCCGCATACCCGGCGATCACCCACGCGACCGCCCAGATCAGCCCCACCGCGGCGATCATCCGCGAGCGCTTGCGCTGCTCGACAAACCTCAACACCACAAACTGAGCGATCACGATGACCGCGGTGTTCGCGGCAAGCGCCGTACCGAGCGTGGACGGCTCAATCCCGGCTGCCTCCGTCCCGTACGCGGCGAGTCCTGATTCAAACTGCCCGTAGCAGGCGAAAAACAGAACAAACCCGAGTACCGACAGCTGAACCATCGCTTTGTGCCCCAGCACGGCGCGCATACCGCTCTTGGCCTTGGCCTCGGTGTCTACGGGGAGTGCCCCTGGGAGCGACACCGGCCGTGGCATTCGTACGGTGAGTGCAATTCCGGCCAGCACCAGGAACATCACGGACTCAATACCGAACAACAGCAGAAAGCTGTCCGGTCGGCTTTTGTCGACGATCTGGCCGCCGATCAATCCACCGAGACCGAGGCCCAGGTTCTGCAGGAAGAACTGCATGGCGAAGGCCCGCGTTCGGCTCGAAGCGCCCGAGCACCAGACGATCATCGTGGCCAGTGCCGGCTGAATGACCGCCGTACCGGCTCCCAGCAGCGCGGCGGAGAGCACCACGGTCGTGACGCCGTTCGCGAGCCCGATCGACAACGCCCCCACCGATGCGAGCAGCGAAGCCACCACCAGTACCGGCAGCGGCCCACGGCGGTCGATCACGCGCCCGGTAAAGGGGAGAGCGACGAGGGCGGCCATTGCGAAGGCCGCGAGGACGACACCTGCCGTCGTCGCGCCAAGATCCCGCACCTGCGCCACATAGACGTAGAGATACGGGACCGTGAAACCGAGTCCGAACGCGCTCAGCGCGCTACCTGCCTGGATTCGGCGCATCGCTGCACCCATCACCCTGGTCACACTCACCTGCCTCAAAGGAGTAGGCCTAAGGCCTGAAGACTTCAATATTAAAGTTCGACAGTTAAGAGTACACATGGAAGGACTTCAATGCCAACGAGGCCATGCGATACTCCGGCGTATGCCTAACGCGAGCCCCGAAGGCCAAGCAGCGACCGGCCCCACACTTGAACCGACCCTCGATGAGCAGATCGCCGCGTACCAGCGGGAGTACGGAGACCTGGACCCACAGGTCGAGAAGGTGGTCTCCGCGCTGGGCAGGCTCAATCGCCGGATGAGCGTCGCGTACGGCCGCCAGGTCGCCGCCCTCGGCATCAGCAACGCCGAGTGGGAGGTGCTGAAGAGCCTGGTCCTCGCCGGCAGCCCCTATCGCATGGGACCGGGGGAACTGGCCAAGCGCCTGGGCCTCACCCCGGCGGCCATGACCCATCGCATCGACCGCATGGCCAGCGAGGGTCTGGTTACGCGCGACCGGGACGAGAACAACCGGGTCCGTGTGATCGTCGAACTGACGGACGAGGGTCGTACGAAGTGGCTGGAAGCCATGCGAATGGCGTCCAGCTTTGAGGAGGACCTCCTCCAGGACCTCTCGGCAGACGAGCGCGGAGTGCTGGGGGAGCTACTGATCCGTGTGCTTCGCAGGGTGGAGCACACCCAACCGGACGCCGGTGGCCGGCTTACTGATCTGGACTAGCGGCCCGGCGGAGGAGCCCGGCGCCCCGCTGAAACCGGAGGATTCCGCAGGTGGGAGGGGCGGCTCCGCCGGGGCTGTGGGGTGAAGTTGACACGGAGTTCATCGTTCCGTAAGGTTCTTCGAGTTGTCGCGGGGCCGTAACGGTTCTGCGATGACAACTCCCGCCGCAGATGCGGCAACCAAACTCAGCACGGCCATCCTCAACGGGAACGATTTCGGCATGCCGAAATCCATTTCCAAGACTCGATTATGAGTCGCCGGGGAAATCCGCTAGAGTTTGAAACGTCGGAACGGCCGAAGGGCCGGAAAGACAATCCCGATTTCGACCGGGAATCAGGCCCGAAAGGA
>NZ_JAMQAW010000026.1:178691-179766 GCF_023701525.1 Streptomyces albipurpureus | reverse complement strand
CTGGGTTCCTCTCATAAAACCCATCTGACCTGCTATCACCACCCCCCGCATCCCGGGGGAACCTCAGCCCTGTGGCGGGGAGTTTGTCAGGGCTGGGGGGTGGGTTCTTTGTTCGGGGGTTGTCTTGGTGGGGGTTGCCTGGGGCGGGGTTTTGGGTTTTCTGTCGTGAGGGTCTTGTCCCCTTTGTGGTTGGGGGGTGCTATCGGGGGTGACTCCTCAGCGTCGACGGCCTGATGCGGCTCCGAGCCGATGAGGCTGTCTTGCCGTCGATCGCTTCCGGGGACACCCCCTGCGCGCCCCCACGCAGAGACTTGCTCTCGTTGCCCCTGGGGTGCGTGTCCCCGGATAGGTGCCCAGGTCCGGTTCCTCGTGTACCGAGGTACCTGTTCCGGGGAGGCGCCCAGGTCCGGTTTCCCTTCTCCCGGGCATCTTTCCGGGGAGGTGTCAGGAGGGGGTTCCTGCTTTCTTTGAGGAGCCAGAAGGGCTTCGTCAGGCTTCGAGACTGGCGGATGACAGCAGTCCTGGCCTGGCGGGTACCGCGGGGTGTCCTTCCAGGAGGCTCCAGGATGGAGCGAAGCTCGGCGCCCTTGTTCCTGCGAGGGGCTTTCCCTCCGTGGCCGAAGGAGCGTCCGTGAAGTGCCGGGAAGGCACGTTCTTGGGGTCCTCGAACCGTTCCTGGGTGGGGGGCCTGTATCCGCTGCGGGGTGGGGTAGTGCAGAAGCGGCTACCGACCCCTTGTGGGGGCATCCAGGACCGGCAACCCGCCCATGGTTCCTCCCTGGAACAGGTACCTGGGGGCAGAGTGACCAGGCTTGGGCGTGGGGGCGCGCAGGGGGTGTCCCCGGAAGCGATCGACGGCAAGACAGCCTCATCGGCTCGGAGTCGCATCAGGCCGTCGACGCTGAGGAGTCACCCCCGATAGCACCCCCCAACCCCCACACAACAAGACCCCTACACCCCAGGAAACCCAAAACCCCGCCCCAGGCAACCCCCACCAAGACAAAGACCTCGACGCACGGTCACCCCTACCGAAACCCGCCCCCCGCCAAAGGACCTCCTCAGCCCGTCCGGCGAT
>NZ_JAMQAW010000026.1:172060-178663 GCF_023701525.1 Streptomyces albipurpureus | reverse complement strand
CCGGAACCCCCCACCCCCGGTGAGCACGGCAAGGAGCAGGGACACTCAGCCCCTGCACCCAAGCCCCCAACACACGGCAACCCCAGCCAAGACCCGCCCCCCGCCAAAGGAACCCCCTGCCAAAGGGCCCACCCCTCTTACTTTGAGCGCGCCTTGAACGCCGCCTTCCGGGCTTCCTTGGCTACTCGTTTGTCGGGGTGCATGCGCCCCATCGCTTCCAGTACGTCGGCCGTCGCCGGGTGGTCCACCCGCCATGCCATGTCAAAGAAGCCGCTGTGCTGCCCGGTCAGCCCCTCCACGAGGCCGCGCAGTTCATCCGGTTCGCCGTCTGCGTCGAGTTGGGCGGCGATCGTGTCGATCGAGAGCCAGAAGACCATGGCCTCCGGCGGCGCCGGCACATTGTCCGCGCCCTGCTCCGCCAGCCAGACCCGGGCGAGTCCACCGAGTTCGGCGTCGTCCAGGACCGCGCGGACCTCGGGCTCGGCCTGGGCGCCGACGAGGGTCAGCGCCTGTTGGCAGCGCAGTCGCCGCAGCGGTCCGCCGCCGTCCGTGCCTCGGGCTGCGGCGAGCAGTTCACGGGTGGCCTCGGCGGGCTTGCGCTGGGCCAACCATCCTTCGGTCTCGGCGTGAGCGGCCGACTCGGGGTAGTGCGCCATTCCGTCGAGGAGGGCATCCGCGCCCTTGTCCGCCAGTTCACCCACGGCCGGGGCGTCGACCCCGGCTTCGAGCATCCGGGCGCGTACCCCGTAGAGGCCGAGCGGCGTCAGTTTCACCAGCCCGTAGCGCGAGACGTCTTCCTCATCCATGGAGGCCTCGTCCGTCGGGTCCTCGGCCATGAGGTCCTCGTCCACCGGCTGGTACTCGACGAGCCCGATCGGCTCCAGCAGACGGAACTGATCGTCCAGCCGCATCATCGCGACCGACACCTGCTCCAGGATGTCGTCCGTGGGCTCGCCCATGTCATCAGGGACGATCATCGACGCGGCGAGGGCGGGCAGTGGCACCGGCTCCTCTCCCGCGCCGTCGTCCGTGACGGTCAGCAGGTAGAGGTTCGCGAGCACGCCGTCGAGGAATTCGGCTTCGCCATCAGGGTCCCAGTCCAGCGCCGCGTAGTCGATCTCGCCGTCGGGACCGATGGCATCGGACAGATCGTCCAGCAGGGGCGCGATGGCATCGGCGTACACCGCCTCCAGGGCCTCCTGCCAGATGCCCAGAACGTCGCGCGGTCCGCCGGAGGTGATCAGTGCCAGGTTCTCACCCGCGGTGACCGTTCCGTACTCGTCGTCGGCGTCCATGTCGGCCGCGGGACTCACGGAGGAGGCTTCGGAGGAATCGTGGACCTCCAGCAGGCCTGCGTCCACGGCCATCCGCCAGGCCTCACTGGCGTACGCGGGCCCATCACCGTCCGTGTCCAGACCCAGTGTCCGTGCCGCGGCCGGTAGTTGCTCGTCGGCGAGTTCGCCTCCCGCGCCCACCCGGGTTTCCGGCCCTGCCCAGCGGGCCAGTCGTACGGCCCTGGTCAGCAGGGGGGTGGCCAGCGCAGCCCGCGCCAGTTCCGCATCCGGACGCAGCCGCACGGGCGGCAGGGTGGGACCGTCGTGGGGCATCTGGTACTTCTCCTGGAGGTTTGGGGAGCCCGGGCGTGGCCCCGGGGGTTCTCCAGCCTAGACGCATATCGCCGGGTTTCGGCGGCCGGCCTCTCCCCACCGGCTACCCCCGTGCGCCCCGTGGGCCACCCCAAGGCGCTCCCAGCGCACTCCTCCACCTCGTAACGCCAGCGGGTCACCCTTGACAAGTACCCGCCATAGCACAGAGATTGACGCGCGTAGAGCATCCTGGTTTCACTATCCGACAGCTCCACCCCCGAGCACTTGCCCAGGACCCCAGGCACCGGCGCGGACCCTGCCACAAGCATCGCGCTGTGCCCTCCTGACCACCCTCGATCCCGGAGTCTTCATGTCCTTCTCCGCTGTACCGAGAACCGCCGCCGTCGCTGCCCTTGTCGCGTCCGCGCTGGCCGCTGGTCTTCTGACCGGTTCGGCGACGGCCGCGACCTCATCCCCATCGACGTCCGCGGACCCGGTGACCGGTGTCCGAATTCATGACATCCAGGGCACGACTCGGGTGTCCCCACTGGTGGGCCAGCAGGTCGGCGAGGTCCCTGGAATCGTCACCGGGGTTCGGGGCTACGGCTCGTCCCGGGGCTTCTGGTTCCAGGAACCGCGGGCAGATGACAACGCCGCGACCAGCGAGGGCATCTTCGTCTTCACCGGTGCGGGATCGGTCCCGTCCGTGGCGGTGGGCGATGAGGTGCGGGTCTCCGGCACGGTCGGCGAGTTCGTGCCGGGCGGAAACGCATCAGGCAACCAGTCGCTCACCCAGATCCTGCGCCCTTCGGTCACCGTGGTGTCGTCCGGAAACCGACTGCCCGCGCCCATCGTCATCTCCGCCTGGTCGGTGCCGTCCGCCTACGCCCCGACCGGTGACCCGGCGGCGGGCGGCAGCATCAACGCGCTCCCGCTGAAGCCTCGTTCCTCGGCACTCGACTACTACGAGTCCTTGGAGGGCAGCAATGTCAGCATCGGCACCTCCCGTATCGTCGGGGCGACCGCGTTCTCCGAGTTGTGGGTGACGGTCAAGCCGTTCGAGAGCCGCAGTGCGCGCGGCGGGGCCCTGTACGGCTCGTACGCCTCCCAGAACAGCGGCCGGCTCAAGATCCAGTCCCTGGTTCCCCTCGCCGAGCAGCCCTTCCCGGCGGCGGATGTCGGCGATGTGCTGACCGGGCGGACCGAGGGTCCCCTCGACTTCAACCAGTACGGTGGCTACACGATCACCGCTCGGACCCTGGGCAAGGTCACCGACCGCGGACTGGTGCGTGAGCGCACCCGTCCGCAGCGCACGGGTGAGTTGGCCGTGGCCACCTACAACGTCGAGAACCTCGATCCCTCGGACCCTCAGGAGACGTTCGACGCGCTCGGCCGGGCGGTCGTGGAGAATCTCTCGTCGCCGGACATCCTGGCCCTGGAGGAAATCCAGGACAACAGCGGCGCGAGGAACGATGGCACGGTCGCCGCTGATCAGACGATCGAGAAGTTCGTCCGGGCGATCAGCGCTGCGGGTGGGCCGTCGTACCGGTGGCGCAGCGTGGACCCGGAGAACAACAAGGACGGTGGCGAGCCGGGAGGCAATATTCGCCAGGTCTTCCTGTTCAACCCGGAGCGGGTCTCCTTCACCGATCGCCAGGGGGGCGATGCCACCACGCCCACCGCGGTCGTGCGGGAGCGGGGGCGGGCGGCTCTGACGCTCTCTCCCGGTCGGATCGACCCGGCGAACAGTGCTTGGGAGCGCAGCCGCAAGCCGCTCGCCGGGGAGTTCACCTTCCGGGGCCGACCCGTTGTGGTGATCGCCAACCACTTTGGGTCAAAGGGCGGCGACGAGGCGATCAACTCCCACCGTCAGCCGCCGAACCGTTCCTCTGAGGTGCAGCGGGTCCAGCAGGCGCAGTCGGTGAATGCCTTCGTCAAGGACATCCTGAAGGTGGACCGTCGGGCGGATGTCCTGGTCGTCGGCGATATCAATGATTTTGAGTTCTCGGCGACGACCAAGGCGCTCACCGACGGCGGGGCGCTCCACGCGGCGGTCACGTCACTCCCGCGCGCTGAGCGGTACTCCTATGTCTTCCAGGGCAACAGCCAGGTGCTCGATCAGATCCTGACCAGCCCGTCAATCGACGACTTCACCTACGACAGCGTTCACATCAACGCCGAGTTCGCGGACCAGAACAGCGATCACGATCCGCAGGTGCTGCGTTTCCGCCCCTAGGGCAGCGTGGGGTCACACGCCCGGGCCGAGGGTGAGTCCGGGCGTGTAGCGGCGTACCGAACTCCCCCGCACTCCGGGGAAGTCGTGCACACGAGCCCATTGCGCGGTTGTTGAGCCGATTCCCTCGCCGGGTGCGGCCAGCGCCGCCTGATGGGCTTCGGCGCTCTCCCACTCGGCGTAGTTGAGTACCCGGGTGCCGTCCTGGCTGAGGTGGAAGTGCCCGGAGATCCCGGCCGAGCGCGGGTCGTCACGCGGGCCCGGTTCCGCCGTGCGGGGGCCTTCGGTGCCGGCGGTGTCAGCCTCCAACGCGGTGAAGACCGTATCGACCCAGGCTCGCTGACGGTCGGCGTCCGGGCCGTCGAATTCGACGTCAACGATCACCACGGTGCCCGGAATCCTGGGGTCCGCTGGGGTGCTACCGCTGCGGTACAGCTCATACGAACGGAGTCCCAGCCGTTCGATACCGGGAACGGCGGCATCGACTTCCGCGTTCCACTCCCGCTTGAAGTCAGCCGCGGTACGCAGGAACTCCTGGAACGCCTCCTCGCTGGTCCACTGGGTGTAGTGCAGCAGGGTGCGGCCGTCGTCACCCATATGAACCGTGTAGGTCAGCAGCCCGCCCCCCGGCCAGCCGCGGCTTCGCCATGCCTTCTCCAGCGCGTCCACGGCGGCCCGCTGACGCTCGGGGGTGCCGACATCCCAGGTGGAGACCTTGACCACCTGGGCGTCGGGGCGATCGACCACGGGCCGGGCATACGGTCCGTGCTGGGTGATCAGTGACAGGATCATGGAACTCCCTCTCAACTCGGCCCGCCCGTGCGGCGGTCCGTCGATCACCAGGGTGAAACATCAAGTGTGATTGAGGTCAAGACACGGCCTGGGCCTGGGTGACCTGGCCGGCACGCAGGACCGAGAGCCCCTGGCCGGCAAGGCGGGCGAAGTCAGCGAGGGTCAGCGCCATCCGACCCCGGACACACCCACCACAGGCGGCTTCCATCGCGTGCCAACCGGGCCTTCCCCATCCGGCGTCGGCGAGCAGAGTGGTCCGCCCGAGGCAGGGGCAGCAGCCGACGGTCATGGTGCGCACCCGCTGACGGGCAAAGCGAAAGCCCAACTCATAGCGGAGGTAGACACCGAGTACCGCCACTTCGAGCAGTACGGCCGTACGGTGTTCGGCCGTACAGGTGAGTCCCAGCGCCCCAGCACGTGAGACCAGGGCGTGGAATCCACAGTCGCAGCGCCGCGAGGGCACCCGGTGTCTACGCCCATAGACGCAGCGTGCGTCGTCGAGCACCGCGTACGGCTCCTGGCCGCCGAGGGCCACCCCGAGGAATCCGGCTCGGGCCAGGTCGCGCGACAGCACCGGGTGGGCGATCTTGTAGCCGACGGGCGGCGTCGGGGGGCGTTCCGCTGGGAGCCGGGGATTCATTGGACGACCGCGACCTCGGCGGGGCGTTTGACGGGCTGTTCGCTCGGTGCTGGTTCGGCGGGCAGAATCGGCTTGTCCAGCTCCGCTTGAACCAAGGGCTCCTCTTCGGCGAACCCCTTGGCGAGCGGCTTGCCAAGCCTCATGAAGACCTCCGTCTGGACGAAACGAGCTATGAGCGGGCGCGCACATGCGCGCACGGTTGGACCGGGTGGTACGGGCGGCGCGAGGTGCGAGAAGCGCGGGCGGAGCAGGAGTTGCGACGGTGCGAGCAGGCCGGAAAGCAGGGCAACGGGTAGTGCGAGGAGAGCCGGCGCTGCGGGACAGCCGGAACACAGACCTCAATCCGTCATGGTGTCCCACTGAGCACCATGGGGCCAAGACCGCCGCCATATGTCACTGTTCAGTACTGCTTATCTCTTACTTAAAGCAGAACTAAGTAGACCTGAAGGGTTCTTGCCGCGAAGACTGCGCGCATGACCACACCGCATCCCCTGGGCCGCTCGCTCTGCGCGATGATCACCCCCTTCGATGCCGCCGGCGCCCTTGACCTGGACGCCGCCGTGCACCACGCGGTGCAACTGGTCGGCGACGGCTGCGATGGACTGGTTCTCAACGGCACCACCGGGGAGTCCCCCACCACGTCCGATGGCGAGAAGACCGCGCTCGTACGCGCCGTCAAAGACGCCGTCGGTATGACGGTTCCGGTCGTGGCCGGGGTCGGCAGCGCGGACACCCGCCACACCGTGGCACTGGCACGGGCAGCCCAACGAGCCGGGGCGGACGCGGTGTTGGTGGTCACCCCGTACTACAGCCGTCCGCCGCAGCCGGCCGTGGAGGCGCACTTCCGCACGGTCGCGGACGCGGTGGGGGTGCCGGTGATGCTCTATGACATCCCTGGGCGCACTGGCACCAGGATCGAGGTGGAGACGCTCCTGAGGCTGGCGGACCATCCACGCATTGTGGCGGTGAAGGACTGCGCCTATGACCTGCTGGGGTCGACCAAGGTGATGGCCAACACCCCGCTCGCGTACTACTCCGGGTGCGAGGAGTTGAATCTGCCGTTGTACGCGGTGGGTGGGGCGGGCTATGTCAGCACGGTCGCCAATGTGGTCCCCCGGGCACTGGGCGCGGTACTCGACGCGTTCGATCAGGGGGACACCGCACGGGCGGCCCGGCTCAACCAACTGACGCTGCCGTTGGTGGAGTTGATGATGGCCTCGGGCCTGCCGGGTTCGGTGACGGCCAAGGCCGTCCTGGCCGCGGGTGGGGTGCGGGAGCCGCTCCAGGACGCCGGTCCACTGGTGGCGGCCCGGCTGCGGGAGGCCCGGGAAACCCTGTTGGCGAACCTGGGC
>NZ_JAMQAW010000026.1:103231-172011 GCF_023701525.1 Streptomyces albipurpureus | reverse complement strand
AGGACGTCGTTGAGTCCGCCCCAGACCGCGTTGTTGGGCCGGGCTTCCACGGCGCCGGTCACCGAGTTGCGGCGGAAGAGGATGTTGCTGGCGCCGGACAGTTCACGCGCCTTGACGATCTCACCGTCGGGCATGGTGATCCGGGTACCGGCGGTGACGTAGAGGCCGGCTTCCACCACGCACTCATCACCCAGCGCGATGCCCACCCCGGCTTCGGCGCCGACCAGGCAGCGCTCGCCGATGGAGATGATGACGTTGCCGCCTCCGGAGAGGGTTCCCATGGTGGATGCGCCACCGCCGATGTCGGAGCCGTCGCCAACGACGACTCCGGCGGAGATGCGCCCCTCGACCATGGAGGTCCCGAGCGTCCCGGCGTTGAAGTTGACGAAGCCCTCGTGCATCACGGTGGTGCCCTCGGCGAGATGCGCACCGAGCCGCACCCGGTCGGCGTCGGCGACGCGCACGCCCTTGGGGGCTACGTAGTCCGTCATCCGGGGGAACTTGTCGATGCTGGTCACCTGGAGGTGGAGACCTTCGGCACGGGCGTTGAGGCGCACCTTCTCGACATCGTCGACCGCGACCGGCCCGAGCGAGGTCCAGGCGACGTTGGAGAGCAGCCCGAAGACACCGTCGAGGCTCTGGCCGTGCGGCTTGACCAGCCGGTGCGACAGCAGATGCAGTCGCAGATAGGCGTCGTGCGCGTCCAGCGGCTTCTCCTCCAGCGAGGAGATGACCGTGCGGACGGCGACGACCTCGACTCCACGGCGGGCGTCCGGGCCGATCGCCTTGACGGCTCCTTCACCCAGCAGTTCTACGGCCCGCTCGGCGGTGAGTCGCTCGGTCCCCGCGGGGCCGGGCTCGGCGACCAGCTCGGGAGCGGGGAACCAGGTGTCGAGGACGGACCCGTCAGCGGCGACGGTGGCAAGCCCGGCGGCGGTGGCGCCGGTGGTGCGCGAGGTGGTGGTTTCGGTCATGGGGAGAACCTAACGCTCCGCGCGCCCACCGGGCGAACCGGTCTCATGCGCCGATCAGCGGGCCCCTGGGGTGCGCCATCGCTCTGGTGGGCCCATGGGCCGTGGCCACTCATCCGGTGCCCGTTCGTCGACGCTGTGCGCAACCAAACGCCCCGAGCGTTCCGTCCGAGCGATGAGGCAGGGGGACCCGCGCGGGGGCCGGTTTTCCTCGCTGGGGGCGCAGAGGACACGGGAGACTCAGTGGCATACGGCGTCCCCCTTCTCGTCGCGGGTGTGCTCCCTGCGGATCGCCGGATACGGACGGAACAAGCCGCCCCGGCCCTCGCCCGATCCTCCCCTGCGGCCGGTGAGAGCGTTCATCCCAGAGGTATGAGCCGGACCCAGGTGATCCTGCGCCGGGAACGACGAGACGGCCGTCCCCACCGGTCGGTCCAGTGGTACGGCCGTCGTCGCAGCCCCGGAGCGCTATGGCTCCGGAAGTGGATTCAGACGTTGAAGCCCAGGGCGCGCAACTGCTCGCGTCCATCGTCCGTGATCTTGTCCGGTCCCCACGGCGGCATCCACACCCAATTGATCTTGAGCTCATTCACAATGCCGTCGGTCGCCGACCTGGCCTGGTCCTCGATCACATCGGTGAGCGGACAGGCGGCCGAGGTCAGCGTCATGTCGAGGGTCGCCACATTGGAGTCGTCGATGTGGATGCCGTAGATCAGCCCGAGGTTGACCACATCGATACCCAGCTCGGGGTCGACGACGTCATACAGCGCCTCGCGGACTTCTTCCTCGGAGGCCGGCTTCAGCGCGGCTCCAGCGTTCTCGGTCATACCGTCTTCCTCTCAGGGCCGTCGCCCAGCGAACCGGAGCCCTTGTCCAGTGAACCGGAACCGTCGCCCATGACGGCCGGACCATCGCCCAGCGCCTGCGCGGTCGCGTCTTTCCATGCCATCCAGCTCAGCAGCGCGCACTTCACCCGGGCCGGGTACTTGGAGACACCGGCGAACGCCACCGCGTCCTCCAGTACCTCCTCCATCGCATCGTCCGGCTCGATCTTGCCCTTGGACTGCATCAGCTCCAGAAAGGTGGCCTGGATCTTCTGCGCCTCGGCCAGTTCCTTGCCGACGAGCAGCTCATTGAGCACGGACGCGCTGGCCTGGCTGATGGAGCAGCCCTGGCCTTCGTAGGACACGTCCGCGACCCGGGAGCCGTCGTACCTCACCCTCAGGGTGATCTCGTCGCCGCAGGTCGGATTGACATGGTGCACCTCGGCGTCGCCATCTCGCAGACCGCGCCCGTGCGGGTGCTTGTAGTGGTCAAGGATGACGTCCTGGTACATCGAATCAAGCTTCACAGCAACCGCCCTACCCGAAGAAATTACGGACGTGCTCCAGCCCGTCGATCAGCGCGTCGACCTCTCCGGGCGTGGAGTACAGATAGAACGACGCCCGGGTGGTCGCGGGAATTCCGTACCGCAGACACACCGGCCGCGCGCAGTGGTGGCCGACTCGGACGGCGATGCCCTGTTCGTCCAGCACCTGGCCCACATCGTGGGGGTGGATGTCTCCCAGCGTGAAGGAGATCGCCGCACCCCGCTCCTCGGCCGTGTTGGGGCCGATGATCCGCAGATCGGGGACGTCCAGGAGTCGCTTCACCGCGTACTCGGTGATCGCGTGCTCATGGGCGGCGATCTTGTCCATGCCGATCGCGTTCAGGTAGTCCACGGCCGCACCGAGGCCGACGGCCTGGGCGATCGGGGGCGTACCCGCCTCGAACTTGTGGGGCGCGGGCGCATAGGTGGAGGAGTGCATCGACACGGTCTCGATCATCTCGCCACCGCCGAGGAACGGCGGCAGGTCCTCCAGCAGCTCCTGGCGTCCCCACAGCACGCCGATGCCCGTGGGCGCGCACATCTTGTGGCCGGTGAAGGCCACGAAGTCGGCCTGGAGCGCCTGGACGTCCAGCGGCATATGAGGGGCCGCCTGGGAGGCGTCGATCAGGACCAGCGCGCCGACCTGCTGGGCGCGGCGCACGATCGCGTCGACCGGGTTGTGGGTGCCCAGGATGTTGGAGACCAGCACAAAGGAGACGATCTTCGTCTTCTCGGTGATGACCTCTTCGATGTTGGAGAGATCGAGATGACCGTCGTCGGTCAGCCCGAACCACTTCAGCTTCGCGCCCGTGCGCTGCGCGAGCAGCTGCCACGGCACGATGTTGGAGTGGTGCTCCATCTCGGTGATGACGATCTCGGTGTCGCTGTCCACGCGGTAGGGCTCATCGGCCCAGCCGAGCATGTTGGCGACGAGGTTCAGTGACTCCGAGGCGTTCTTGGTGAAGATGACCTCGTCGCGGCTGGGCGCGTTGATGAAGGACGCGACCTTGTCGCGGGCACCCTCGTAGAGGGCCGTGGCCTCTTCGGCGAGCACATGGACACCGCGGTGCACATTGGCGTGGTGCTGCTCGTAGTACTCGGTGATCGTCTCGATCACCTGGCGCGGCTTCTGGGAGCTGGCCGCGCTGTCGAGATAGACGAGCTTCTTGCCGTCGTGGATCACCCGGTCCAGGATCGGGAAATCCTTGCGGATCGTGTCGGTGTCGAGGAGGCCGTCAAGCCCCTGGCGGACAGTGGTCACAGCCTTCCCCTTTCACTTGCTTCGCCGCCCGCGAGGTGCACCTGCCCGAGGCAGGTCATCCGCGGGCCGGTGGCCTCGCGTGCGTCACTCACTGGGTCGCGCCGTCCTTGGTGTAAGCCTCGTAGCCCTCGGCCTCCAGCTTGTCCGCCAGCTCGGGTCCACCGGACTCGGCGATCCGACCGTTGGCGAACACATGCACGTGGTCGGGCTTGATGTAGCGCAGGATGCGGGTGTAGTGGGTGATCAGCAGGGTGCCGACCTCGCCGGACTCCCGGACGCGGTTGACGCCCTCGGAGACAACGCGCAGGGCGTCCACATCGAGGCCGGAGTCGGTCTCGTCGAGGACCGCGATCTTCGGCTTGAGCAGCTCCAGCTGAAGGATCTCGTGGCGCTTCTTCTCACCGCCGGAGAAGCCCTCGTTCACATTGCGCTCCGCGAAGGCGGGGTCCATGTGGAGGCGCTCCATGGTCTCCCGGACCTCCTTCACCCAGGTACGCAGCTTGGGTGCCTCGCCGCGCGTCGCGGTGGCGGAGGTGCGCAGGAAGTTGGAGACCGAGACACCGGGGATCTCGACGGGGTACTGCATGGCGAGGAAGAGGCCGGCGCGGGCCCGCTCGTCCACGCTCATCTCCAGGACGTCTTCGCCGTCCAGGGTGACCTGACCACTGGTGATCTGGTACTTGGGGTGGCCGGCGAGCGAGTAGGCGAGGGTGGACTTGCCGGAGCCGTTGGGGCCCATGATGGCGTGGGTCTCGCCCTGCTTCACGGTCAGGTCGACGCCCTTGAGGATCTCCCGGGAGCCGTTGTCGGCCTCGACGGAGACGTGCAGGTCGCGGATTTCAAGCGTTGCCATGGGTGACTCAGGACTCCTGGGTGATGGAGACGAGCACATCGTCCCCTTGGATCTTTACGGGGTATACGGGGACGGGGCGCGTCGCGGGCAGCCCGGACGGTTTGCCGGTACGAAGGTCAAAGGCGGAACCGTGCAGCCAACACTCGATCTGACAGTCCTCCACCTCGCCCTCGGACAGCGAGACGTTCGCATGGGAGCAGATGTCGTTGATCGCGAAGACTTCGCCCTCGGTGCGAACGACAGAGATCGCGGTGCCGTCGAGTTCCACCCGCTTGGGGGTGTCGTCCTCAAGCTCGCTCAGCCCACAGGCGCGGACGAAACTCATGCGACCGACGCCTCCAACTCCTGCTCAATCTTGGTGATCAGGCGCTCTTCGACATCGGGCAGTCCGATCTGCTGGACCAGCTCGGCGAAGAAGCCACGGACCACCAGACGGCGGGCGTCCTGCTCGGGGATGCCACGGGCCATCAGGTAGAAGAGCTGCTCGTCGTCGAAACGACCGGTGGCGCTGGCGTGGCCGGCGCCGACGATCTCGCCGGTCTCGATCTCCAGGTTGGGCACGGAGTCAACGCGTGCGCCATCGGTGAGGACCAGGTTGCGGTTCATCTCGTAGGTGTCGGTGCCCTCGGCCATGACCCGGATCAGAACATCGCCGATCCACACCGCATGGGCACCCTCGCCCTGGAGCGCGCCCTTGTAGACCGCGTTGGACTTGTTGTGCGGGTTGTTGTGGTCGACGAGGAGGCGGTGCTCCTGATGCTGGCCCCGGTCGGTGAAGTAGAGGCCGAACAGCTCGGCCTCTCCGCCGGTGGCCGCGTAGGAGACGCGCGGGTGCAGTCGGACCAGGTCGCCGCCGAAGGTGACCACGACGGACTTGAAGCTCGCGTCCCGGCCGATCAGCGCGTTGTGCTGGGCCACATGGACGGCCTTGTCGTCCCAGTCCTGTACGGAGACGACGGTGAGCTTGGCGCCGTCACCGAGCAGGTAGTCGACGTTGGAGGCGAGAACGGCATCGCCCGTGTGGTCGATGACCACGACGGCCTCGGCGAAGGCGCCCAGCTCGATGACCTGGTGGCAGAAGGCGGTGCCGCCCTCACCGTGAACGGTGATGCGCACCGGCTCGGTGAGGACGCTCTCCTTGGGCACGGTGACGACCGATGCCTGTTCGAAGGAGGAGTACGCCTGGGCGGCGACCCGGTCCACGGGGATGCCCGCCTTGCCGAGCCGCTCGTCGTCGCGGCCGACGGTCTCGACGATGACGCCGTCGGGTGCGTCGATGACGACCTTGACTCCGTTGCCGCTCGCGACGGCGGTGCCGTCGTGGAGGCCGGCGAGCCGGTTCAGCGGAGTGAAGCGCCACTCCTCCTCGCGGCCGTGCGGAACCGGGAAGTCCGCCACGTCAAAGGACGGGGGCGCACTCATACGGGTGGCGACGGTCGACTCGGCGGCCACCGCGATCGCGCCGGCGGTGGTGGACCCCGCCGGAATGTTCTGAGCCTCAGCCATGGCTGTCGTCGTGCTCTCTCTCTGCCTTCGGGTCAAGAATTCAGTCGCATACGGGGCGGGCACAGGTGCGCCCGCCCCTCGCGTGAGCGGTCGGAATCAGCCGACCGATCCCTCCATCTGGAGTTCGATCAGCCGGTTGAGCTCCAGCGCGTACTCCATCGGCAGTTCCTTGGCGATCGGCTCGACGAAGCCGCGCACGATCATCGCCATCGCCTCGAACTCGGTCATGCCGCGGCTCATCAGGTAGAAGAGCTGGTCCTCGGAGACCTTGGAGACGGTCGCCTCATGGCCCATGGAGACATCGTCCTCGCGGACGTCGACATAGGGGTAGGTGTCCGAGCGGGAGATCGTGTCGACCAGCAGTGCGTCACAGAGCACATTGGACTTGGATCCGGCCGCGCCCTCGCCGATCTCGATCAGACCGCGGTAGGAGGTGCGTCCACCGCCTCGCGCCACCGACTTGGAGACGATGTTGGAGGAGGTGTTCGGAGCCATGTGGACCATCTTGGCGCCGGCGTCCTGGTGCTGTCCCTCGCCCGCGAAGGCGATGGACAGGGTCTCGCCCTTGGCGTGCTCGCCCATCAGGTAGACGGCCGGGTACTTCATGGTCACCTTGGAGCCGATGTTGCCGTCGACCCACTCCATGGTGGCGCCCTCGTAGGCGACAGCACGCTTGGTGACCAGGTTGTAGACGTTGTTCGACCAGTTCTGGATCGTCGTGTAGCGGCAGCGGCCGCCCTTCTTGACGATGATCTCGACGACCGCGCTGTGCAGCGAGTCGGACGAGTAGATCGGCGCGGTACAACCCTCGACGTAGTGGACGTAGGCGTCCTCGTCGACGATGATCAACGTCCGCTCGAACTGACCCATGTTCTCCGTGTTGATACGGAAGTAGGCCTGGAGCGGGATGTCGACGTGGACACCCTTCGGCACGTAGATGAAGGAGCCGCCGGACCACACCGAGGTGTTCAGCGAGGCGAACTTGTTGTCGCCGACCGGGATGACCGTGCCGAAGTACTCCTGGAAGAGCTCCGGGTGCTCCTTCAGCGCCGTGTCGGTGTCGAGGAAGATGACGCCCTGCTCCTCCAGGTCCTCACGGATCTGGTGGTAGACGACCTCGGACTCGTACTGGGCGGCGACACCGGCGACCAGGCGCTGCTTCTCCGCCTCCGGGATGCCCAGCCGGTCGTAGGTGTTCTTGATGTCCTCGGGGAGGTCTTCCCACGACGCGGCTTGCTTCTCCGTGGACCGCACGAAGTACTTGATGTTGTTGAAGTCGATGCCCGACAGATCCGAGCCCCAGCTGGGCATCGGCTTCTTGTCGAACAGGCGCAGACCCTTCAGCCGCAGCTTCAGCATCCACTCCGGCTCGTCCTTCTTCCCCGAGATGTCGCGGACGACATCCTCGGAGAGGCCGCGCTTGGCCGCGGCACCTGCCGCGTCGGAGTCGGCCCAGCCGAACTCGTACGTACCCAGCCCCTCCAGTTCGGGGTGGGCAGTCTCCGTGGGGAGAGTCATGCGGGGTTCCTCCCGGCCGTGCTTCGAGATGCTGATGGTGTGGTGGTGGTCTCTGAGGTCCCGTGCTGGTCCCCGGGGGACCCAGTGCGCGGGATGAACGTCGTACAGACACCGTCGCCGTGGGCGATGGTGGCCAGACGCTGTACATGGGTGCCGAGCAGACGGGAGAAGAACTCCGTCTCCGCCTCACAGAGCTGTGGGTAGCGCTCGGCCACATGGGCGACGGGGCAGTGGTGCTGACAGAGCTGTTCGCCCTGCTGGGCACCCGGCGCGCTGCGCGCCATCGCAGCGTACCCGTCGGCGGTGAGGGCTTTCGCCAGCGCATCGGTGCGCTCTTCGGGGGCGGCCGCTTCGACCGCCTCCCGATAGGGAGCGGCTTGGGATTCGATCCGATCGCGCGCGAAGGCCGCGACCGCTGCCTCCCCTGCTACGCCGCCGCCCGCGGCCTTCTCGATCCAGCGCAGGGCGTCCACGGCCAGCGAGTCGTACGACTGGTCGAAGGCGTCCCGGCCACAGGCGGTGAGGGCGAACACCTTGGCGGGCCGACCGCGGGTGCGGGCGCCGTAGATCCGCTGCTCACGTGGTTCGACGACATTCTCGGCCACGAGAGTGTCGAGGTGGCGACGGACGGCCGCATGGGTCAGTCCCAGGCGGGCCGCAAGGTCGGCGACGGTGGACGGGCCATGGTCCAGGACGGACCGCGCGACCCGTTGGCGCGTCGGATGATCCGAGCGCATCCCGGTCGCGAGTTCCTCCTGAGGAGCCTCGCCAACGTTTTTCACAACACCATTGTTGCGTAATTCCGCTGGCAGTGACAACCGCCATCCAGCCGCGCCAACGGTGCGTTTCATCACTTAGGGTTACCTAAGAAGGGGGTCACCCCGGTCGCGCCACGCACTCTCTGAACTGGCATTTTACCGGAAATCAGCCAGTCAGATCGAGACGCTCGGTGACCTTGATCGAAGTCGCCATATTGGGCAGAACTCTCGGCCCGAATGGCCGACAAACCCCAGGCCGGGCTATTCGTCGACGACCGCGCCCGAAAATAGTCGGTCATGGGCGTGGCGGATTATCCGCCTTCGGCCACCGCAGGGAAGCCCCAGGAGCCGGTTGGAGGACTCGGCTGCCGCGGAGGCCGCGTCGAGCGTCAACCGACGAAGCCGCCAGGGAGTCTTCCGAGGCGGAAGAAGAATACGGGCGGACGAAAGGCCACGGAAGCCAGGCCCCCCTCCTTCCGGCCGGTAGTCACCGCGGTCGGTGGGGGCCCCGCTCCGGACCCCGCCGCGGCCCGCCTAGACTTCCGCCCATGCAAAGCGAGCCCGTCGTCCAGATCCGGGGCCTGGTCAAGCGGTACGGATCGAAGACGGCCGTGAACGGCCTCGACCTTGATGTCTCCCACGGCCTGGTGACCGCCGTCCTCGGTCCCAACGGCGCCGGCAAGACCACCGCCATCGAGGTCTGCGAGGGCTACCGCCGCGCCGATGCCGGCAGCGTACGAGTCCTGGGTCTGGACCCCGTCGCCGACGCCGGCCAGCTGCGTACCCGTATCGGGGTGATGCTCCAGTCGGGCGGCGTCTACTCCGGCGCCCGGGCCGACGAGATGCTGCGCCACATGGCGAGACTGCACGCGCATCCACTGGATGTGGACGCCCTGATCGAGCGCCTCGGGCTGGGAGGCTGCGGCCGGACCAGCTACCGGCGTCTCTCAGGCGGCCAGCAGCAGCGGCTCGCCCTCGCCATGGCCGTCGTCGGCCGCCCGGAACTGGTCTTCCTCGACGAACCCACCGCGGGACTCGACCCGCAGGCCCGCCGCGCCACCTGGGAACTGGTGCGCGAGCTGCGCGGCGACGGCGTCTCCACCGTCCTCACCACCCACTTCATGGATGAGGCCGAGGAACTGGCGGACGACGTCGCGATCATCGACGCGGGCCAGGTGATCGCCCAGGGCAGCCCCGAGCAGCTCTGCCGAGGCGGCGCGGAGAACACCCTGCGCTTCAGCGGACGGCCAGGTCTCGATGTCGGCTCCCTGCTGAAGGCCCTTCCGGACGGCACCGAGGCAGCCGAGCTGACCCCGGGGGCGTACCGGATATCCGGCGAGGTGGGGCCGCAGCTGCTGGCCACGGTCACCTCGTGGTGCGCACAGCACGGGGTCATGCCGGACCGCATCTCGGTGGAGCGGCACACGCTTGAGGATGTGTTCCTGGAGCTGACGGGCAAGGAGCTACGGGCATGATCCGCAACCCGACCGCGAGCGGTCGACGGCCGTCCACCACCCCTGAGGGGCTACGCCCATGAGCGCCGGAACCTACTCCCCGCGGCCGGGCGCCGCTCCGCTGGGCCGCATGATCGCGGCACAGACGGCGCTGGAGACCAAGATGCTGCTGCGCAACGGTGAGCAGCTGCTGCTCACCGTCGTCATCCCCTCCCTGCTTCTGGTGCTGTTCTCGACCGTGGACATCATCGACACGGGCAGCGGCAAGGCCGTCGACTTCCTGACCCCGGGCGTGCTGGCACTGGCGGTGATGTCGACCGCCTTCACCGGCCAGGCCATCGCCACCGGTTTCGAACGCCGCTACGGGGTACTGAAACGGCTGGCGGTCTCGCCGCTCCCCCGCTGGGCCCTGATGTGCGCCAAGACGCTCTCGGTCCTGGTCACCGAACTACTCCAGATCGCCCTGCTCACGGTGATCGCCCTGGCGCTCGGCTGGTCGCCGCAGGGCAATCCCGTCTCCGTCTTTCTGCTGCTCGCGCTGGGCACCGCCGCCTTCAGCGGGCTCGGTCTGTTGATGGCCGGAACCCTCAGGGCCGAGGCCACCCTGGCCGCGGCCAATCTGGTGTTCCTGCTGCTCCTGGTGGGTGGCGGGGTGATCGTGCCACTGGACCGCTTCCCCCCGGGAGTGGAGTCGGTCCTTGCCCTGCTGCCGATCTCGGCCCTCTCGGACGGGCTGCGTGAGGTGCTCCAGCAGGGTGCCGCTCTGCCCTGGGCCAACCTTGGGTTGCTGACCGTCTGGGCGGTCGTGGGACTGGGCGCGGCGGCGCGTTTCTTCCGCTGGGAGTAGGGCCCGCCCGCTCCATCTGAGGTCGCCCGTAGGGCCGCCGGGGGCTTTAGGGCCACGCGGGGCTACGGGGGCCGTTGTGAAGGCTGGGCACCGTCGGGGAGGTGTGAACAGCCCGGGACGTTTTCACGATGGTGAGGTAAAGCTCCGGACCCGGTTGATGTTCGCGCTCTTCCGCTCATACTGACCCAAGCGCCAGTATGTGCCTGCCAAGATCAGCGCGAGCTGTGCGTGGGAGGCCTGGATGGAGCGGACCGCGGCACTACGACTGGACGCGGAGTGGTCAAGGGTCAGATCGGGCCGGGCCGGTGTCCCGTCCGCGGCACGCGAGCGGATGCTGGGTGAGCTGATCGCGGCCCTCACCCCGTACGCGGACAAGGACCTCTCCCTGTCCGCGAGACTGGGGCTTCGCTACGCCGATCTGGCGCGGCACCACTTCGACGCGGGCAGGCGCGCGGACGCGCTGACCGCCGTGCGGGAAGCGCTGCGCCGCTCGGCCGCGCCGGCCGACCGCGATCCGGAGCACGCCCGCTGGTACGCCCAGGCGTTGATCAGCCAGTCGCTCTATCTCGCCGAACCGCTCAGTGACGAACTGGGACTGCCGCGCTATGCCTTCCGACGGGGTGGGGACCGGCCGCCGGCCGGCGATCGCGCCGACGGCTTCGCCGCGCTCGCCTCGACCCGGCGCGCCATCGAGGTGTGGGAGCGGCTCGATGCCGCCGATCCACGGAATCGGCAGGGGCTCGCCCAGGCCCATGCCTTCCTCGGTGACCGGCTGGAGGAACTGGGTGATCCGGTGGAGGCGACCGCCTGGGCGGTGCGCTCGGAGCGGGAGTTCCAGGCGCTGCTGCCGGCGGCCGAGGCCCGTACGACGCTGCGTGCCGCCGCTCTTGAACAGTTGGGTGACCAGTTGGAACGCAGACTGCGCCGCTGCCCCTTCCACGGCGGTCTGACCCGGCTGCGCGCCGAGGACCTGCTACCCGAACGACTCCTTCCGCTCGCCGTGGTGGCCGCCCGTATCGAGGGGGTCCGTCCGGAGACGATCGCGACCGGGCTGCGGTTGGAGCCGACGGAGGTACGGCGGATTCTGCGCGCCTGCTCCTGGCGAGCGGTGTGGCGCTTCGACACCAGGGAGGACGAGCGGGGGCCTTGGACCCCGATGGCGTATCCCTGGCGCAGCGTGGGCGCGGTGACCGACCTCAGCGCGGCGGCGGTGGCCGCTGATCTGATGGACGCCTTCGTCAATGGCCCCGCTCGGCCACCGGGGTCGGCGCAGTGGCGGATCGCCGTCTGGTGGGAGGAGGAGGGCCATCTCGACGGCTCCCGCTTCTGCCGTACCCACCCGGCCGGCACCGCCTACGACGGGGGCGACGCTCCGCGGTGAGGAACCCGCGATCGATGCTGTTCCACGCGGCACATCGACCGATTCCACCCCCTAGTGAAAACATGCACAAGGCGGCGTCCTACGATGGTGCCCGTGCAAACCCCCCTCGCTCTCATCGCTCAGCGCTGGACCGCAGCCCCCCGCATCGTCCGGCGGGCCGCCTTCTCCGCCGTGGCGATGACCGTGCTGATCATCGTGACCGGCGGCGCGGTCCGGCTCACCGGTTCCGGTCTCGGCTGCGACACCTGGCCCAAGTGCACGGACGACAGTCTCTTCGCGACACCCGAGCAAGGGCTGCACGGCGCCATCGAGTTCGGCAACAGGATGCTGACCTATGTCCTGTCGGCCGCGGTCGGCTGGACCATCGTCGCCGCACGATCCGCCAAGCCGATGCGGCGGTCCCTGACCCGGCTCGGCTGGGCGCAGTTCTGGATCGTGCTCAGCAACGCGGTCCTCGGCGGCATCACCGTCTGGGCCGGCCTCAACCCCTGGACCGTCGCGGGTCACTTCCTCGCCGCCAACGCGCTCCTGACGGTGGCGGTGATCACCTGGCACCGGGCGGGCGAGACGGATGCCTCGCCCCGGCCCCGGGTACCGCGCCCGGTACGCCAGCTGTCCTGGGCGATCGTCATCACTTCGGTGGTGCTGATCGTGCTGGGCACCGGAGTGACCGGCTCGGGCAAGCACGCCGGTGACAGCAGCGATGTGGCCCGGATGCCGTGGGACTGGGCCGACGCGGCACATATCCATGCCGCGAGCGCCTGGGTGGTCTGTGCGCTGGCCCTCGCCATGTGGTTCGTCCTACGAGTCGTGGACGCGCCGGACGACATCCGGGCCCGCGCCCGGGATCTGCTGGTCATCCTGCTGCTCCAGGGCGGGATCGGCTACCTCCAGTACTTCACCGGTGTGCCGGAGATCCTGGTGGGAGCCCATATGCTCGGCTCGGCCCTGATGTGGATCGCCGTGGTGCGGCTGGCACTGAGCCTGCGCGAACGGTCGCACACCGCGGCTCCCGTAGCGCCCCAGAGCGACCACGCGCTCTCCACGCTCTAGCCGCCCCGGCAGACCGCGCGAGGTGACCTCGTGGGAGCGCCCGGGCCCGACGCGGTCAGACCGTAGAGGCGGCGGGCGTTTCCCGCAGCGATCATCCCCGCCACCCGGTCGGCGTCCGCCCGCGACCACGATCCGTCGCTGACCCAGCCACCCAGCACCTGGGACAGTGCCGCGGCGAAGACTCGGGCGGCCACCACATGCAGCTCAGGCAGCCCTCGGGCACCGCTGGCATACAGCAGCTTTCCCAGGGGAGCCACCTCCAGGCTCTCGGCGAGCACGGCGGCCGCCCGCGACCCGACGTGGACGGGCGCGGTGCCCAGATCCGCGTACACATGGGGGAAGACACTCGCCAGATGGGCTGTCCGACGGTGGTGGGGATAGCCGTGCAGCAGTACCAGATCACTGCCGCACCCCGCGGTCGCCGCGGCGAACTCGGCGAGCGCCATCGGGTCCCTGCCGCCCAGCGGGAGTTGCAGCGGTAGCCCGGAGGCGATCGCGATCCACAGCAGATGGCGTACGAGAACGGGATCGGTGACCGGGCTGCCCGCTCGGCGTCCGGGCAGCCAGCGCCCGATGGCGCCGCGCACCTCCCCCGGCCCCGGTGGGGCGGGGATCAGGGCGGGGCCCAGCCCGGCCGCGGTGGCCGAGGTGAAGGCGACGGCGGACGAGGCGGCCGTGTGCATGGCGTCCGCGAGATTGACGAGGAATGCCTCGACGGTGCCGGAGGTGTCGGCGACCTGTTCGGCGAGGGGTTCGAGGCGGACGATCTCCCGGGCCTCCGCGGCGCCGGCCGAGGCGATCTCGGACGGCCCGGTCAGATCGTCCGGGAGTCCGGTGTCCACCAGGTACACGCCGATCCCACTGCCCCTCAGCAACCGTCTGCCGACCTCTGGTGGGCCCAGTTCGCGGCGGCGGGCCAGATAGTGCGCGGGTGGGCAGTGCGGCTCAAGACCGAGGAGGGGCGGGCACCAGCGGCGTACCGCGAAGCCGGTCTGGGTGTCGAAGAAGGTCGTACCGGACGCCGGCGGCCCAGGGGCCTGCCCCAACCGGGCCTCGAAGGTGCCGAGGCCCAACTCCGTACGGAGCACTCCGTGGCAGTGCTGGTCCACCAGGGTCGGGGTGTCGATCATCCGGGCTCCCTTGGGTGGACCGTCCTTGCACAGTTCTAACGGGTGACACCCCGGTGAGGTGTTGCTGGTTCCGAGGGCCCGAGACCTCGACGGACTCCCAATCTGTCGACAAATCGCCAACTGTTCTCCATTGGCGACCGCGCTGAGGAACTCCAGCGCTTCCCGGTCTCAGCCGCCCGCAGGTCCGCCCACCTGGATGCCCGCCATACGAGTCCACTCATAGGGGCCGGTGCGCACCTTCGCCGCAAGTTCACCGTCGAAGGCCTCATGGAGCGTGAGACCGGCCTGCTCGGCCGCGGCCGCGGCGATGGCGTGGGTGGGGGCGACGAGATCGCCCCAGCCGCCGTCCTCACCGACGAGGACGATCCGGGTACCGGCCTGGCCCAGATAGGCGAGTTGGCCCTCGGCGCCGCCGTGGGCACGGGAGAAGGAACCGATCTCCTTGGCCAGCTTGGCCGCTTTGCGCTCCGCGTGACGCTCTGACTGCTTGGTGTCTGCCATGATCGCGATGCTACTCATGGGTAGACGGCATGGCGATGGCGATGCCGCGTGGCCTGTGCCACTGCCCCTCGGGGAGCCGTCCCACGCCCAGCGAGGGGCGGGGAGGGCCAGGGCTCCAGACGGGCTGCGCCCGGTCCCTACGGGATCAGCTGACGAAGGGGTCGACGGCCACGGCCACGAACAGCAGTGACACATAGGTGATCGACCAGTGGAAGAGGCGCATCTCCTTGAGCTTGCCGCCGGTGACACCGGACTTGGCACGCGACTGGAGGGCATGGGCCTCCCACAGCCACCAGCCACCCGTCGCCAGCGCCACGGCCGTGTAGAACCAGCCGGTGTAGCCGAGCGGCGTCAGCAGCAGCGAGACGGCGACCATCACCCAGCTGTAGAGGACGATCTGGCGGGCGACCACGCTGTTGGAAGCGACCACGGGGAGCATCGGGACCCCGGCGCGCGCGTAGTCGTCCTTGACCTTCATGGACAGCGGCCAATAGTGCGGCGGGGTCCAGAAGAAGATGACGAGGAAGAGGATGACCGCGGCCCAGGACATCGAGTTGGTGACCGCGGACCAGCCGATCAGTACCGGCATACAGCCCGCGATGCCGCCCCAGACGATGTTCTGCGAGGTGCGCCGCTTGAGGATCATCGTGTAGACGATCACGTAGAACAGCAGCGCGCCGAGCGAGAGCCAGGCGGACAGCCAGTTGACCAGGAGCCCGAACCAGAGGGTGGAGACCACCGCCAGCGCGAGACCGAAGACCAGGCCTTCGCGCGGTGACACCATGCCGGTGACCAGCGGGCGCTGGGCGGTACGGTCCATCAGCGCGTCGATGTCGCGATCGATGTACATATTGAGCGCATTGGCGCCACCGGCGGAGAGATATCCACCGAAACAGGTGACGAGCACCAGCCAAAGATCCGGCACACCTTGCGCCGCGAGGAACATCACGGGCACGGTGGTGATGAGCAGCAGCTCGATGATCCGGGGCTTGGTGAGCGCCACGAATGCCTTGACGCGGGCCCCGAACGGCCGGTGGCTGGGGCTCGTCCCGAGCACCCCCGCTGGACGGGATTCGACGGCCGTCACGCACACCCCTGACAGAGACTCCCAGCAAGCCCCCGGGCCGCAAGAGGCTCCGGTGAAGACTTGCGCGTACGACGCCACTTTAGAGGCTGCCCATGCGCCGCCCCGCACGGGGGTGGGGTCGTGTTGGGCGCCTGTCCCTGCCTGCGGCAACAGCCCTGCGGGCGGGGCGGCGTCTTCGCCGACAGGCCGTCGGCCGTGTCGCGGGTAGGCTCGACAGCGCCCGGTGCTTTCGCGTCACCGGGGGACGGCATGTGGAAACACGTGCACAGACATTGTGGAGAGGAGCCCTGACCCAGGGTGAGCACCAAGCCGACCACCACAGACCTTGAGTGGACCGATCTGGACCAGCGGGCCGTTGATACCGCCCGCGTCCTGGCCATGGATTCCGTACAGAAGGTCGGTAACGGCCACCCCGGTACGGCCATGAGCCTCGCGCCCGCCGCCTATGTGTTGTTCCAGAAGGTGATGCGCCACGATCCCGCCGATGCGGACTGGACCGGTCGGGACCGGTTCGTGCTCTCCGCCGGCCACTCGTCGCTGACCCTCTACACCCAGCTGTACCTGGCCGGGTTCGGCCTGGAGCTGGACGATCTGAAGGCGTTCAGGACCTGGGGCTCCAAGACCCCCGGCCACCCGGAGTACGGCCACACGGTCGGTGTCGAGACCACCACGGGCCCGCTGGGCCAGGGTGTCGCCAACGCCGTGGGCATGGCGATGGCCGCCCGCTATGAGCGCGGTCTGTTCGACCCGCAGGCGGCGCCGGGCACTTCGCCGTTCGACCACACCGTCTTCGCCATCGCCGGTGACGGCTGCCTCCAGGAGGGCATCGCCGCCGAGGCGTCCTCGCTGGCCGGTCACCAGAAGCTCGGCAACCTGGTGCTGCTGTGGGACGACAACCACATCTCCATCGAGGGCGACACGGAGACCGCGGTCTCCGAGGACACCCTGAAGAGGTACGAGGCCTACGGCTGGCACGTCCAGCGGGTCGAGCAGCAGGAGAACGGCGACCTCGACCCGGCGGCCCTGTACCGGGCGTTCAAGGCGGCGCAGGCGGAGACCGAGCGGCCGTCCTTCATCGCGGCCCGCTCCATCATCGCCTGGCCCGCTCCGCACGCCCAGAACACCGAGGCCGCGCACGGCTCGGCGCTGGGCGAGGAAGAGGTCGCGGCCACCAAGCGGGTCCTCGACTTCGACCCGGAGCAGCACTTCGAGGTCTCCGACGCGGTCATCGGGCACACCCGCAAGGCGCTGGACCGTGGCCGTGAGGCGCGGGGCGAGTGGGAGAAGACGTTCGCCGCCTGGCGTACGGCCCATCCCGAGCGCGCCGCTGAGTTCGACCGCGTCCGCGCGGGTGAGCTGCCCGCCGGCTGGGAAGAGCACATCCCCGACTTCGAGCCCGGCAAGGCCGTCGCCACCCGGGCCGCGTCGGGCAAGGTCCTCCAGGCGCTGGGCCCGATCCTGCCCGAGCTGTGGGGCGGCTCCGCCGACCTCGCGGGCTCGAACAACACCACGATCGACAAGACGTCGTCGTTCCTGCCATCGGACAACCCGCTGCCGGAGGCCGACCCGTACGGCCGCACCGTCCACTACGGCATTCGCGAGCACTCGATGGCCGCCGTGATGAACGGCATCGCGCTGCACGGCAACACCCGCATCTACGGCGGCACCTTCCTGGTGTTCTCCGACTACATGCGCAACGCGGTGCGGCTGTCGGCGCTGATGCACGTGCCGGTGACCTATGTCTGGACGCATGACTCGATCGGTCTCGGCGAGGACGGCCCGACCCACCAGCCGGTGGAGCACCTGGCGTCGCTGCGGGCCATCCCGGGTCTGAACATCGTCCGTCCGGCCGATGCCAATGAGACGGCGATCGCCTGGCGCGAGATCCTGAAGAGGTACACCAAGGAGTTCGGTGTGGGCGCGCCGCACGGTCTGGCGCTGACCCGCCAGGGTGTGCCGACGTACGCGCGCAACGAGGACGCGGCGCGCGGCGGGTATGTGCTGTTCGAGGCCGAGGGCGGTGACGCACAGGTGGTGCTGATCGGTACGGGCTCCGAGGTGCAGCTGGCCGTCGAGGCCCGGGAGCAGCTCCAGGCGGCCGGAGTGCCGACCCGGGTGGTCTCGATGCCGTCGGTGGAGTGGTTCGACGAGCAGGACCAGGAGTACCGGGACTCGGTGCTGCCGCCCGCCGTCAGGGCCAGAGTGGCGGTCGAGGCCGGGATCGGTCTGACCTGGCACCGCTTTGTGGGCGACGCCGGCCGGATCGTCTCCCTGGAGCACTTCGGTGCTTCGGCCGACGGCAAGGTCCTGTTCCGCGAGTTCGGCTTCACCGCCGACGCGGTCGCCGCCGCCGCGCGGGAATCTCTCGACGCAGCCGCGCGCTGACGCCGTAAACGACTGAGTAACCAAGCAGGAGATGCAACCCTCATGACAGACGCACTCAAGCGCCTCTCCGACGAAGGCGTCGCGATCTGGCTCGACGACCTGTCGCGCAAGCGGATCACGTCCGGGAATCTCGCCGAGCTGATCGACCAGCAGCACGTGGTGGGCGTGACCACCAATCCGTCGATCTTCCAGAAGGCGATCAGCGGCGGCGACGGCTATGAGCGCCAGCTCACCGAGCTCGCCGCGCGCAAGGTCACCGTCGAGGAAGCCATCCGTATGATCACGACGGCCGATGTGCGTGACGCCGCTGACATTCTGCGGCCGACCTTCGACGCCACCGAAGGCCAGGACGGCCGGGTCTCCATCGAGGTCGACCCCCGACTGGCGCACAACACCCTGGCGACGGTCGCCGAGGCCAAGCAGCTGGCTTGGCTGGTGGACCGTCCCAACACCCTGATCAAGATTCCGGCCACCAAGGCGGGTCTGCCGGCGATCACCGAGACCATCGGGAACGGCATCAGCGTCAATGTCACGCTGATCTTCTCGCTGGAGCGGTATCGCGAGGTGATGGACGCCTATCTGGCGGGCCTGGAGAAGGCCAAGGAGCGCGGTCTCGATCTGTCGAAGATCCACTCCGTGGCGTCGTTCTTCGTCTCCCGGGTGGACACCGAGATCGACAAGCGCCTGGACGCGCTGGGCACGGCTGAGGCCAAGGACGCTCGCGGCAAGGCCGCACTGGCCAATGCCCGACTGGCGTACGAGGCGTTCGAGGAAGTGTTCAGCTCGGACCGCTGGGCGGTGCTGGACCGTGCTCAGGCCAACAAGCAGCGTCCGCTGTGGGCCTCGACCGGTGTCAAGGACCCGGCCTACAAGGACACGCTGTACGTGGACGAGCTGGTCGCCCCCGGCACGGTGAACACCATGCCGGAGGCCACCTTGGACGCCACCGCCGACCACGGCCGGATCACCGGTGACACGGTGCGCGGCACCTATGACGCCGCGCGCGCCGAACTGGCCGCCGTCGCCGCGCTCGGGATCTCCTATGACGAGGTCGTGAAGTTGTTGGAGGACGAAGGCGTCGAGAAGTTCGCTTCGTCCTGGAACGATCTGCTCAAGTCGACCGAGGCGGAACTCAAGCGCCTCGCCCCTTCGGAGGGCTGACGACCTTGTCCGGTACCGGCGAAGCAAATCCGCTTCGTGACGCCGCCGACCGACGGCTCCCGCGCATCGCGGGGCCGTCGGGCCTGGTCATCTTTGGTGTCACGGGTGATCTTTCCCGTAAGAAACTGATGCCCGCCGTCTATGACCTGGCCAATCGCGGACTGCTGCCGCCGGGTTTCTCCCTGGTCGGGTTCGCCCGCCGGGAGTGGCAGAACGAGGACTTCGCCCAGGAGGTCCACGACGCCGTCAAGGCCCATGCCCGTACCCCCTTCCGTGAGGAGGTCTGGCAGCAGCTCATCCAGGGGATGCGTTTCGTCCAGGGCGACTTCGGCGACGACGACGCGTTCGAGACGCTGAAGAAGACCATCACCGAACTGGATGAGGCACAGGGCACCGGCGGCAACTTCGCCTTCTACCTCTCCGTACCGCCGAAGTTCTTCCCCAAGGTCGTCAAGCAGCTGAAGAAGCACGGCTTGGCCGACCAGAAGGAGGGGTCCTGGCGGCGTGCGGTCATCGAGAAGCCGTTCGGGCACGACCTGGTGTCAGCCAAGGAGCTGAACCAGGTCGTGCACGAGGTCTTCCCGCCGCACGAGGTCTTCCGTATCGACCACTACCTGGGCAAGGAGACCGTCCAGAACATCCTGGCGCTGCGGTTCGCCAACACCCTGTTCGAACCCATCTGGAACCGGTCGTATGTCGACCATGTCCAGATCACCATGGCCGAGGACATCGGGATCGGCGGCCGGGCCGGGTACTACGACGGCATCGGCGCGGCCCGTGACGTCATCCAGAACCATCTGCTCCAGCTGTTGGCGCTGACCGCGATGGAGGAGCCCGCCTCCTTTGACGCCGATGCGCTCGCCGCCGAGAAGACCAAGGTCCTGGGCGCGGTACGGCTGCCCAAGGACCTGGGCGCCAACACCGTGCGCGGACAGTACGCGGCCGGTTGGCAGGGCGGCGAGAAGGCCATGGGCTATCTCCAGGAAGACGGCATCGACCCCCAGTCGAAGACCGACACCTATGCGGCGATCAAGCTGGAGATCGACAACCGCCGCTGGGCCGGGGTGCCGTTCTATCTGCGGACGGGCAAGCGGCTGGGGCGCCGGGTCACCGAGATCGCGGTGGTCTTCCAGCGCGCTCCGCACTCCCCCTTCGACCACACCGCCACCGAGGAACTGGGGCAGAACGCCCTGGTGATCCGGGTCCAGCCGGACGAGGGCGTCACCCTGCGGTTCGGCTCGAAGGTTCCGGGCACCTCGATGGAGGTGCGGGATGTCTCGATGGACTTCGCCTACGGCGAGTCCTTCACCGAGTCCAGCCCCGAGGCCTATGAACGCCTTCTCCTCGATGTGCTGCTCGGCGACTCCAACCTCTTCCCGAGGGTGGAGGAGGTCGAGCTGTCCTGGAAGATCCTCGATCCCATCGAGCAGTTCTGGGACACCTACGGCCAACCCGCCCAGTACCCGTCGGGGACCTGGGGTCCGGTCGAAGCGGACGAAATGCTCGCACGAGACGGACGGAGCTGGCGCCGGCCATGAAGATCGACCTTACGGACACCACATCCAGCAAGATCAACAAAGCGCTGGTGCAGGGGCGCCGGGCGGTCGGCACCCCAGCCGTCGGCATGGTCCTGACCCTGGTCATCGCCACGGATGAGGAGAACGCGTACGACGCGCTGAAGGCGGCGAACGACGCGTCCCGCGAGCACCCCTCGCGGACCCTGGTGGTCATCAAGCGCGTCTCGCGTTCCCCGCGCGATCGGGCCAAGACCCGGCTGGACGCCGAGGTGCGCGTCGGCGCGGACGCGGGCAACGGCGAGACGGTGGTGCTGCGGCTCTACGGCGAGGTCACCGATCACGCCCAGTCCGTGGTGCTGCCGCTCCTGCTCCCCGACGCCCCGGTCGTCGTCTGGTGGCCGGTGAACGCACCGCTGGACCCGGCCAAGGACCCGCTGGGGTCGCTTGCCCAGCGGCGGGTCACGGACAGCTACGCGGCCGAACGGCCGATCCATGAGCTGACCGCGCGCGCCGAGGCGTACACCCCCGGGGACACGGATCTGGCCTGGACCCGCATCACCCCCTGGCGTTCCATGCTCGCCGCCGCGCTGGACCAGGTGGACTGCGAGGTCACCTCGGTCGAGGTGGAGGGCGAGGAGTTCAATCCGAGCGTGGAACTGCTGGCCATGTGGCTGGCCGATCGGCTCTCGGTGCCGGTGCGCCGAGCACTCTCCTCGGGGCCCGGTCTGACGGCCGTACGGATGGAGACGACCTGCGGCCCGATCGTGCTGGACCGGGCGGACGGTTCGCTGGCGAATCTGTCCATCCACGGGCAGCCGGACCGTGCGGTGGCGCTCAAGCGTCGCGAGACCTCGGAGCTCATCGCGGAGGAGCTGCGCAGACTGGACCCGGACGACACCTATGAGTCGGTCCTGCGCTTCGGTGTGGACCGGCTCGAAGACGGTGACGGTACGCTGCGGCACCCCGCCGCGTCCGACCGGGTCAGCACGGCTGCCACGACCGACGCGGCTGACACGGCTGCCGCACCGGCCGAGGAGAAGGCGGCGAAGAAGGCCGCCCCGGCCGCCGCACGCAAGGCCCCGGCGCGGAAGGCACCGGCCAAGTGAGCACACCACAGCTTGTTGTGCACCGCGACAAGGAACTCATGGCGCAGGCTGCCGCGGCCCGGTTGATCACCCGGATCGTGGATGCCCAGACCGCCCGTGGCTCGGCTTCGGTGGTGCTGACCGGTGGCCGGAACGGCAATGCGCTGCTGGCCGCGCTCGGCGCTTCCCCGGCCCGGGACGCGGTGGACTGGAAGCGGCTCGACCTCTGGTGGGGCGATGAGCGGTTCCTGCCGGACGGGGACCCGGAGCGCAACATCACCCAGGCCCACGAGGCACTGCTGGACAGCGTCCCGGTGGACCCCGCCCGGGTGCATCCGATGGCACCGTCCGACGGTGCGTACGGCAGTGATGTGGAGGCGGCGGCAGCCGGCTACGCCCAGGAGTTGGCCGCGGCGGCTCGGCCCGAGGACCACGGTCCGGTCCCGACGTTCGATGTGCTGATGCTGGGCGTCGGCCCGGATACGCATGTGGCGTCGCTCTTCCCCGAGTTGCCCGCGGTGCGGGAGACCGAACGCACGGTGGTCGGGGTGCACGGCGCGCCGAAGCCACCTCCGACACGTATCTCCCTGACGCTCCCGGCCATCCGGGCCGCCCGTGAGGTGTGGCTGCTGGCCGCGGGTGAGGACAAGGCGAACGCGGCGGCCATGGCGCTGTCCGGGGCGGGCGAGATCCAGGCTCCGGCGGCGGGGGCCTACGGTCGTAGCCGGACGCTCTGGCTACTGGACGCGGCGGCGGCCTCCGAGCTCCCCCGCGACCTGTATCCGCCGGCTTCTCCCTAGGATCGTCTCAGCCGTATCACCGGCCCGGTCCATGGAATGGACCGGGCCGGAGGTATGTTCGATCGCGTACGCGCGGTCCTACCGCGGCACGGTGACATCAGCTCTGGGGGCGTTATGTCGGGTGGTAGCAGCGCAGGTGCCGTCGGGGCGGCCTTAGTTCTCACCGTGGTGCTCACCGGCTGTGGGACCGAGCCGGCGTCGTCGGCTGGCGCGGCGGCCCCCGGCGGCCCGTCACCTGTTCCCTCGCTCTCGACCAGCCCCCCGCCGGGCCCCCATGTCGAGGAGGGCGTGGTGGACGGCGCTCCGCACAACGGCGAGAACAACGCCTACCGCCGGGCCAAGGAGATCACCCCGGCCGACGCGAAAGCAGGTCGGAAGGCGGCGGATCGCCTCCGCCCGGCAGTGGAGAAGCTACGCGAACAGGGACGCATCGAGCCGGAGGACATCCGCCCGGCGTTGCTGTCCCTGGGCTTTCGTGAGTCGGCCATGGAGGTTCAGACGCCCTGGTCGGCCTGGGAGGAGGACCCCGAAGCATCGTGGGGTACGGCCTTCGGCATCCGTATCGGCAAGAGCGGTTGTATCACCGGCCGGGTGGTCAGGGACCGGCTCTGGGTGGAGGTCAACGGCCCCTATCCGGAGACGGGTTGTCTCTACCCGGCGACCGGGCACTGAGCTGAGGGGCCGCGAAGACCGCGCGGCCGACCACGATGGCAGCCGTCAGCTCTGCAACGAGCCGCCCCCGTCGGGAGCGCTCTCACCGGCCGCCCGCTCCCGGATGAGGAAGGGCTCCAACAGGCCCGGCACCGCGTCCGCCGCGAAGGCCAGGCCCTCGCTCTCGCCGGCGTCGGGGACCGCGTAGGCGCCGGTCCCGGCCGCGGTGGTCGCGATCAGGGTCAGCAGGCCGGCCCGACGCTGGAACAGGGACTGCTGGACGACCCAACCGATCACCCCACCCCGCTGAAGCGCGACGGTCGCCCGGCGGGCGGTGCCCGAGCGGGCGACGAGATAGTTGCCGCTGATGGCGTGTCCCAGGCTGCGATAGGCGTCCAACGCGAAGAACACCGCGGCCGGAAGCGCCACCGCCGTGTACCCCGCGGCCAGATACAGCAGTACGGAGCTGAAATAGAGGCCCCATGCGACCAGCGTCACGGCCGGGACGGCGACGATCAGCAGCGCCCAGCGCAGCCGACGGGCGCGGGCGGCTCGTGGATGCGGAATCAGGGGGGCGTCGGTGGGGGTGCGCGTCTCCCGCAGCACCCGGCCCGCGACCGTGTCGGCGATCTCCCGTGGGGCGGCGGGCAGCAGGGACTTCAGATCGGCGTGCTTGTCCCCGTCGTCATGGGAGATCCCGGTCGCCACGGCATCCAACCGGGCCGCTCCGAGCAGCCGTACGGCAAAGGGCTCGATCAACTCCACGCCCCGCAGCCGACGCTCCTCCATGGAGACCGAGCGGGCGGTGAGCAGCCCACGGCGCACCCGAAGGGTGCCCCCGTGCTCCCGCTCCAGCCGGTAGTCCCACCAGACCTCGATCCATACGCCGAGCGCCCCGACCATGCCGGCGATCAGCGCGGTCAGGATGAGGACCACCACCATGACCGGGACGGATGTGTCCTCGAAGCGGTCCCCGACCCAGTGGATCACCTCACCCTGTGCCCCGAACCACTCGCTGACCTGCATCACCGCCCCTGCGGCCGCACCGCCGAGCACGGGGGCGAGCACCGACAGCGGCGCGTACCGTATCCAGGCCGGATCGACCTTGGCGAGCACTCCTTCGCGGTGGACGGTGTCGGGGACCGTGGGACGGCCGAGCAGCACGGTGCGCAGCCGCTCGCCCTCGGCTCTGGAGACCGGGTTCAACTCCAGCGTGGACTCCCCGCCGCTGCGCTCGCCCGTGCCGATGCGGACCTTGACGAGGTCGAGGACGCGCAGCAGCGGATTGGCGGAGAGATCGACGCTGCGGATGCGCTCCCGGGCCAGTGAGCGCCGTTTGACCAGGAGCACTCCGGTGTGGAGTTCCACCCGCTCGGGGCCGATCCGGTAGCGGGTCCTGCGCCAGTTGAGGTACTCGATGCCCGCGCCGCCCAGCACCAGCAGTGCCCCGGCGCCCAGCAGCAGGCCAAGGCCGAGACCGCCTCGGGGGCCGAGACCGAACCAGGCCCCGCCGGAGAGTCCGAGCAGGACGGGGAGGCAGATACCCGCGGCGACGGAGAACAGCACGGCCGCGGTGACGAGAACCGCGCGCTGGTCGAGCTTCTGCCATCCCCCGGTCGCGCCGGAGGTCGGCTGACCGTCTACCGCTGGCGGCTCGGTGGTGGCGGTCTCTGGGGATGGCGCGCCCGGCCCCGAGGATGATGCCTCAGCTGCCTCATCGGATGGCCAGGGGCCGTCCGGGCTCATGTGGCGTCCCCGGGGGTCGCCTGAGTGATCTGGGTCAGCCGCTCGGCCAGCTCGGCCGCCAGTTCATGGTCAAGCCCCTCGATCTTGATCTCGCCTCGGGAGGACGCCGTGGTGACGGTCACCGTGGAGAGGCGGAAGGCCCGCTCCAACGGCCCCCGCATGGTGTCCACCCGCTGGATGCGGGACATCGGCGCGATATGCCACTCCTGCCAGAACGCGCCGGTACGGACGTAGACCGCCTCGTCCGTCACCTCCCAGCGGTGGACCCGAAACCGCCAACCGGGGACGACGATCGCTTCCAGCAGCCCGAGTGCGGCCACCACAGCGGCCGCGACCAGGAGCCAGGTGCGCGCCGGATCGATCAACATGCCCAGAACGGCCAGCACCGCGGTGACCGACGCGGTACCGATCAGGGACTGAACGCGCCACCAGCCCACGACTCGTCCATTGAGCGTGTTGTTCGGCGGTCTCAGCCGCACCACGGCACCGTCGTCCGTCGCCCCCTCGCTCATCGGCTCAACGCCCTCGCAGAGAGCGGTAGGTGCTCACCAGAGCGGCGGTTGAACTGTCGAGCTCGCCGCCGCCCGCCCGCTCGACATCGCCGCCGCTGTCCTCCACATCGCCGCCGCTCCTCTCGACGTCACCGCCGCTGTCCTCCACATCGCCGCCGCTGTCCGCAGTGGCGGTCAGCGCCGGCGCGATCTCCTTCGCCAGCACCTTGCCGAGCTCGACCCCCCACTGGTCGAAGGAGTCGATGTTCCAGATCGCCCCCTGGACGAAAACCTTGTGCTCATACAGGGCAATCAACTGGCCGAGCACCGAAGGCGTCAGTTCATCCGCGAGGACGGTGGTCGTGGGGTGGTTGCCCAGGAAGGTCCTGTGCGGCACCAGCCGCTCCGGTACGCCCTCGGCGCGCACCTCCTCGGCTGTCTTGCCGAAGGCCAGCGCCTGCGTCTGGGCGAAGAAGTTGGCCATCAGCAGATCGTGTTGGGCCGCGAGCGCCGGGGGGAGATCCGCGACGGGCCTGGCGAAGCCGATGAAGTCAGCCGGAATGACCTTGGTGCCCTGGTGGATCAACTGGTAATAGGCGTGCTGTCCGTTGGTGCCGGGGGTACCCCACACCACCGGTCCCGTCTGCCAGTCGACGCGCTGCCCCTCCCGGTCCACTGACTTGCCGTTGGACTCCATGTCCAGCTGCTGGAGATAGGCGGTGAACCGGCTCAGGTAGTGGGAGTAGGGGAGCACCGCGTGGGACTGGGCGTCGAAGAACCCGCCGTACCAGACCCCGAGCAGCCCGAGCAGCAACGGCGCGTTGGCCTCGGCGGGGGCGGTGCGGAAGTGCTCGTCGACCAGATGGAAGCCGTGCAGCAACTCCCGGAAGTGCTCCGGGCCGATCGCGATCATCAGCGAGAGACCGATGGCGGAGTCAACGGAGTAGCGCCCGCCGACCCAGTCCCAGAACTCGAACATGTTCGCCGTGTCGATACCGAAGTCACCGACCTTCTCGGCGTTGGTCGACAGGGCCACGAAGTGGCGGGCGACGGCCTCCTGACCGGTCTTCAGTTCGCCGAGGAGCCAATCACGCGCGGAGGTGGCGTTGGTGATGGTCTCGATGGTGGTGAAGGTCTTGGAGGCGACGATGAAGAGGGTCTCGGCCGCGTCCAGGTCGCGGACGGCCTCATGGAGATCGGCCCCGTCGACGTTCGACACAAAGCGGATGGTCAGATCGCGCGTGGTGAAGGAGCGCAGTGCCTCGTAGGCCATCGCTGGACCGAGGTCCGATCCGCCGATACCGATGTTGACGACATTGCGGATGGGCCGACCGGTGTGACCGGTCCACTCCCCCGTTCTGACCTTCTCGGCGAAGGCTGCCATCCGATCGAGTACCTGGTGGACCAGTGGAACCACGTTCTCGCCGTCCACCTCGACGACGGCGTCCCGGGGGGCGCGGAGCGCGGTGTGCAGTACGGCCCGGTCCTCGGTGATATTGATCTTCTCGCCCTGGAACATGGCGTCGCGGAGTCCGGTGACGTCGGCCGCCCGGGCCAGTTCGCGCAGGAGCCGCAATGTCTCGGGGGTGACCAGGTGCTTGGAGTAGTCGAGATGGAGATCGCCGACTCTGAGGGTGTATTCGCTCCCGCGTGCCGCGTCAGCCGCGAACAGCTCCCGTAGGTGTGTCTGTCCCAGCTGCTCGCGGTGCTTTCCGAGAGCGGTCCACTCGGGAGTCTGGTTGAGCCTGGTGCGGCCTGGTGCGTTCACTCGGACATCAGCTCACTTCTGTCGTGCTTGCCTCTGCTGCGCCATCTCCAACCTAATTGATCAGAACGGCTGGTGAGAGACGCACGGAGCAGCGTCGCCCGGTCGGCATCAAAACGGGCCGAAGGGCACGGTATCCACCCGGAAGAAGCGGGGTCACCGGTTCGAGGAGCGTCGAGGATTCACCGAGGGGCTGAGGAGGCCGCGCCGCCGCCGGGGCGGGTCGGGAAAAGCCTCCGGCCGGGCACCCAAGGTGTCCCGGCCGGTTCCCAAGTCCTAGATCTCGCCGCGCAGTTTGGCCAGCGCCTCGGCGAGGATCGCTTCTCCGTCCGCGTCACTGCGCCGCTCCCGTACATAGGCGAGGTGCGTCTTGTACGGCTCCGTGCGCGGTGGAGCCGGGGGACTGTCCCGGTCCTGACCGGCCGGGAATCCGCAGCGCGGGCAGTCCCAGGTGTCAGGGACCTGCGCGTCACTGGCGAAGCTCGGCTGCGTCTCGTGCCCGTTGGAGCACCAGAAGGAGATGCGCAAGCGGGGCGCGGACTCGCCGCGCTCGGCCTCGCCCATCGGCCCCGCTCCGACCCGGCTTCCCCGGATCGCGTTGCCACTTGCCACGGTCGTAACTCCCTGCGTGATGGTGCTGTACAGCCTCTCACAGCGGCTGCGCCGCGGTGCCCCAGTCTACGTAAGGCCCAACGCTCGTCTAGGGATTGGAGTTACATCCCCTCCCGGACGGGAAGCCTGTGTGTCAGCTGTCCAGCTTCATCAGCAGGCCCAGTACGACAATGCAGGCGAACCACAGCAGACCGACCACGACGGTGATCCGGTCCAGGTTACGCTCGGCGACCGAAGAGCCACCGACGGACGACTGCATACCGCCGCCGAACATGTCGGAGAGGCCGCCGCCCTTCCCCTTGTGCATCAGCACGAGCAGCATCAGCAGCAGGCTGAAGCAGATCAGGGCGATCGAGAACCCCATAACCACGGCTGGACCCTACTTCCTGGCAACTCTCTCGGAACTTCTATGACGACGGGGGCCGGGTGGCAAGCCACCCCGGCCCCCGCAAGGGTACGACGGATCTGCCCTACCGCATACTCACTGGTCGCGGAACCGGACGATCTTGACGAACTCATCCGAATCCAGTGCGGCACCGCCCACGAGGGCGCCGTCGACGTCCGGCTGAGCCATGATCGCGGCGACGTTTCCGGACTTCACCGAGCCGCCGTACTGGATGCGGACCTTGTCGGCCAGCTCCTGGGAGTACAGCTTGGCGAGCCGGCCGCGAATCGCTCCGCAGACCTCCTGGGCGTCTTCGGGGGTGGCGACCTCGCCGGTCCCGATGGCCCAGACCGGCTCGTAGGCGATCACGACGGTCTCGGCCTGCTCGGCCGGGATGTCCTTCAGTCCGCCGTCGAGCTGGCCGAGGGTGTACTCGACCTGCTGTCCGGCCTTGCGGATGTCCAGACCCTCGCCGACACAGAGGATGGGGGTGATGCCGTGCTTGAACGCGGCCTTCACCTTGGCGTTGCAGATGTCGTCGGTCTCGGCGTGGTACTGACGTCGCTCAGAGTGACCAACCGCAACGTAGGAGCACTTCAACTTGGCCAACATCAGACCCGAGACTTCACCGGTGTACGCACCGGACTCATGGGCGGAGATGTCCTGAGCGCCGTACTTGATCTTCAGCTTGTCGCCGTCGATCAGGGTCTGGACCGACCGCAGATCGGTGAAGGGCACCAGAACGGCCACCTCCACGGCGTCGTAGTCCTTGTCCGCCAGGGCGAAGGCGAGCTTCTGGACGTGTGCGATGGCCTCAAGGTGGTTGAGGTTCATCTTCCAGTTGCCGGCCATCAGGGGGGTACGCGTACTCATGGAAAAGATCAGTCCTCCAGTGCGGCAAGGCCGGGAAGGGTCTTGCCTTCGAGATATTCGAGGCTCGCGCCACCGCCGGTCGAGATATGGCCGAACGCCTTCTCGTCGAAGCCCAGGATGCGCACCGCCGCGGCGGAGTCTCCGCCGCCGACCACGGTGAAGGCCGGGGAGTCGAGGAGCGCCTGGGCGACGGCCCGGGTGCCGTCGGCGTAGTCGGGGTGTTCGAAGACGCCCATCGGGCCGTTCCAGAAGACGGTGGCCGTGTCGGCGAGCTTCGACGCGTACAGCTTGCGGGTCTCAGGGCCGATGTCCAGGCCCTGCTGGTCGGCCGGGATCGCGTCCGCGGCGACGGTCTCGGGGTGCGCCGGCGCCTTGGTCTTCAGGTCCGGGAACTCGGCGGCGACCAGCACGTCAACGGGGAGGACGAATTCCACCCCCTTGGTCTTGGCCCGCTCCAGATACTCCTGGACGACCGGGACCTGGTCCTCCTGGAGCAGCGAGTTGCCCACGTCATGGCCCTGGGCCTTGAGGAAGGTGTACGCCATGCCGCCGCCGATCAGGATGCGGTCCGCCCGGTCCAGCAGGTGGTCGATGACACCGAGCTTGTCGGAGACCTTGGCACCGCCGAGGACCACGGCGTAGGGGCGCTGGACCTCGTCCGTGAGCTTCTTGAGCACGCCGACCTCGGTGGCGATGAGATAGCCGGCCGCGTGCGGCAGCCGGGCCGGGAGGTCGAACACGGATGCGTGCTTGCGGTGCACGGCGCCGAAGCCGTCGCCGACGTAGAGATCGGCGAGGGCGGCGAGCTGATCGGCGAAGGCGCCGCGCTCGGCGTCGTCCTTGCTGGTCTCGCCCGCGTTGAAGCGCAGGTTCTCGATCACCGCGACCTGGCCGTCCGCCAGGCCGTCGGCGACGGCCTTGGCCGAGTCGCCGACCGTGTCGGTGGCGAAGGCGACGTCCGTGCCGAGGAGCTCGCCGAGCCGGACGGCGGCGGGGGCGAGCGAGAAGGCCGGGTCCGGGGCACCCTTGGGGCGGCCCAGGTGGGAGGCGACGATGACGCGGGCGCCCGCCTCGGCGAGCTTGGCGACGGTCGGCTGGACGGCCCGGATGCGGCCGTCGTCGGTGATGGTGGTGCCGTCGAGCGGCACATTGAGGTCGGCGCGGACGAAAACCCGCTTACCCGCGACCCCATCGGCCAGGAGCTGGTCGATCGTCTTCATGGACAGGACTCCTCGGAGGGCTGTCTGAGAGCTGGACTGGGCTGGAAATTCACTGGGCTGAGCCAGGCCTGGGAGGCGTGGCCCAGCCGGAGTGGGCTAGACGTGCGGCAGGGCTCGAACCGCGCTTCACTGCGCTGCCCGAGCCCTGTCGCTCACATCGTGGTGCTCTCGTCGCTGATCTGAGCGCAGCTGTTCAGAGCCGTGTTGCTCAGAGCTGGTTGCCGACGAAGACCGTGAGGTCGACGAGGCGGTTGGAGTAGCCCCACTCGTTGTCGTACCAGCCGAGGATCTTCACCGAGTTGCCCTCCTGGACCATGGTCAGGGAGGAGTCGAAGATGCAGGACGCCGGGTCGCCGACGATGTCCGACGACACGATCGGGTCCTCGGTGTAGGCCAGGACGCCGGCGAGGTCGCCGCCCTCGGAGGCCTTGCGGAAGGCCGAGTTGACCTCGTCCTTGGTGACCTCGCGGCCCAGCTCGACCACCAGGTCGGTGGCGGAACCGGTCGGGACCGGGACGCGCATCGCGATGCCGTCCAGCTTGCCCTTGAGCTGCGGAAGGACCAGAGCGGTGGCCTTAGCGGCACCGGTCGTGGTCGGAATGATGTTTTCCGCGGCGGCACGGGCGCGGCGCAGGTCCTTGTGCGGGAAGTCCAGGATGCGCTGGTCGTTGGTGTAAGCGTGGATCGTGGTCATCAGACCGCGGACGATGCCGAAGTTCTCGTCGAGAACCTTGGCCATCGGCGCCACACAGTTGGTGGTGCAGGACGCGTTCGAGATGATGTGGTGGTTGGCCGGCTCGTACTTGTCCTGGTTGACACCCAGGACGATGGTGATGTCCTCGTCGCTGGCCGGAGAAGAGATGAGGACCTTCTTCGCGCCACCGTCGATGTGCTTCTGGGCGTCGGCCTTCTTGGTGAAGATGCCCGTCGACTCGATGACGATGTCGACGCCCAGCTCACCCCACGGAATGTCGGCGGGGTTGCGCTCGGACAGCACCTTCAGGGTGCGGCCGTCGACCGTGATGGTGTCGGCGGTGTGCGACACCTCGGCCTTCAGGCGACCCAGGATGGTGTCGTACTTCAGCAAGTGGGCCGTGGTCGCGGTGTCACCCAGGTCGTTGACAGCCACGATCTCGATGTCCGCACCCTGGTCCAGCAGCGCGCGGAAGTAGTTACGACCGATGCGGCCAAAGCCGTTGATGCCTACGCGGATCGTCACGAACCGATCTCCTCGTTGGTACGCCGGGTTTCGACGCCGGCGAGTTGTATGGGATGTCCCCGACCTCTTACGACCCTACCTCTCTGCACGGCCCGGGGTGACATCGGAGGGCCCGTACGTGGTGACGGCGGTCCGTACCCCCCGGTAGGAGGCTCGGACCGCCGTCGGTTGATCTTGTCTTGATCTAGCCGATCAAACTCAGCTACTCGCTACCGAGCGTCAACGGCGTAGAGCACTGAGCGCCTTGCCGATGAGCTGCCTGCGGTCGGTCGCCGCCGGTACGTGCTCCAGACCGAATCCGATGAGCACGGTGTCCTTGGTGGTGACCGCGCTCGCTGACGGGTACAGGTCCTGGCTGCGGACCCAGTTACCGCGCGCTGCCGGGCTGCCCGCGGGCGGTGCCGCGGCCGTCCAGGCACCGAGCGAGGTCTCGAAGCCCTCGGCGCCCTGCTCCCCGCCGCCGGTCACCAGCTTGGTGTCATCGACGAAGACGCCGCGTCCACCGTCGCTGGGGTCGGTGATGTAGGAGACGGAGACCTCGATCTGCTTGCCTGCGTAGGCGCTCAGATCGAAGGAGGCGGACCGCCAGCCGTCGGAGGGTCCGGTGAAGGAGTTCCAGCTGCCGGTGGTGCCACTCGGGGTGCAACCGCTGTTGCCGACGGTGAGGTAGTGCTTGAGATGCGGGTGCTGGTTGACGTAGAACCCGGCGTCGCACTCCGCGGGCACGGTGGTGCGGGTGCCGCCGTTCGCGTCGGGAAGCGTCGTCCAGTCGTCCTGGCCCACGGTGTGCACCTCGACCACCGCGTTGTCGTAGCCGGGCTCGGTGTTGAAGCTGAGCCGGAGGTTCAGCTTCGGGGTGTCGGCCGCCGTGGTGCCGGTCAGATCGACCGGGCGGGTGAGCCGGTTCCACGCCCCGTTGCGATGGGTGGCCGCCGCGTAGTACTGCCCCTCGTACGGTGAGAAGGGCATCCGTACGCCGAGGTAGTCACCCGCGGGGGCACTGCGGAACTGCGGGAACTGCGCGGGGGGCAGGGAGTCGGATGTGATGGTGTAGGCGCCCGCCGCGTCCAGGGGGTTGCCCTCGGCGCCCGCGAGTGCGGCTGCCGCGCCGGAGAGCCGTCCTTGGCCGGCGAAGTTCGTCGTACCGGCGAGCGAGGCCCGGCCCGACGCACCGAGGAAGTACTGAGCGAAGTCATCGCTGATCGCCCGGCCGAGGTTGGCGTTGCCGCCCGCCCGCTCACCGGTGGTGATCAGCTTGCCGCCCTCGTTGAGATAGGACCGTACGGACTTGGTGACCGCCCAGGAGGGTGCGGCGGCACCGGTGTACCAGACGGCCGTGGAGAAGTGGCTGAGCACTCCGAGCCGGTGCGGTACGCCCTGGGTCGCCACGTCCCAGACGACGCCGCGTCGCTTGTTGTCGGCGAGTGCCTGGGTGTACGCGGCGGAATGCCGGGCCGCGGTGGTGCCGCCCTCTTCGGCGACGACGAGGGTGTCCGCGCGGGGACGTTCGGCGACGGTGTAGGTGAAGGGTGTGCTGGAGGTGGATTTCCCGTCCTTGGTGCGTCCGGTGAACCAGACCTCGACCTTGTCGCCGACCCGGGCGTCCTCGACCTCGGCGCGGTACTCGTCGAAGCGGATGTTGTCCTCGCCGCCGTAGGTCTCACCGCCCTTCCACGCCTTGAGGTCCTCGTCCTGGACCCGACCGCCGTTGACGCGGTAGTTGAGCTCCTTGTTCCGTACCGACTTCCGGGCGATCACGGAGACTTCCTGGTCGCCGCCGCGGGCGTAGGAGACGGTGAAGGGGTCCGGAGTGAAGTCCGGGGCCTTCAGACCGAGCGAGGAGGCGGGCTGGTCGGGGTTGCTGGCGCTTTCGGCCAGCGAGAGTGCGAACGGGATGTTCTTGGCGAACTCCTGCTGGATCAACTTCTCGTCGTCCGGGAAGGTGAACACCGAGGCGCAGTCGGCCGCGTTCCAGGCATCGTTGGGATCGATGCGCGAGATGGTGGCGCAGGTGGACATCTCGGGGGTGTACATCATCATTCCGTTGACGTTGGCCGCGTGTCCGTCGGCCTCGCCGTTGGTGATGTACAGCTCGGATGAGACCTGCGGGCGGTAGCCGGGGATCGCCGGGTTTCCGGGGACTCCGGCGAGCGCCTTGTAGAGGACGTCATCGGGGGTGTCGGTGGCGACCTGCCATCCGACCCCGTACAGGATCAACTCGGCCGCGGAGTGGTAGTTGATGCCGTACTCGAAGCCGATGCGCTTCTGGAAGGCGTCGATGGCCTTGGTCTCGGGCTCGGAGCCGGGGCTCGCACCGCGGAAGGTCTCGTCGAAGGGGTCGGGGGACGAACCCTCGTTGTCGTAGCCCCACTTGTACGAGAAGTTGCGGTTGAGGTCGACGCCGTCGCCGGGGGCGATCTGGCCGTCGCGGTTGTTGTCGCGCAGATTCTTGCGCCACTGCCGCTCTTGGGGGCCCTTGAAGGTGTAGTCGTAGCCGTCGGGGTTGGCGGAGAGCACAAACCACAGTTCGGTGGTGTCCACGATCTTGGTGATCCGTGGGTCCTTGCCGTAGTTGGTGAGGTAGTGGTGCATCAGCCGCCGGGTGGTCTCCGGTGTGATCCACTCACGGGCGTGCTGATTGGACATGTAGAGCGTCGATGGCTTGCTGCCATCCCGGTATCTGTCGGCGCCCTTGCTGACCTTGAGGGCGAGGATGTCCTGGCCCTTCACGGTCTTCCCAATGCTGATGACCTTGGTGAGGTCGGGGTTGGCCTGTGCGGTGGCGAGGATCTCGCTCTTGAGGCCACCCGCCCCGCCGTAGGGGCGGAAGACACCGTCACCGGCGGCGGCCACCCGCTTCTGGGCCGCGGCGGAGATCTTGTGCTCGGTGACGCCGATGCCCTGCTGGCGCAGCTCACCGGCCTGCTGGTCGGTGAGGTACAACTCAACGGTACCGGTGCCCTTGTCGGGCACCTGGGTACTCAGTTCATGCCCGTCGGCGCCCGTCGCGAGAATCAGCGGGACCTGGGCCTTGGTGATCTTTGCGTGCCATACGGACAGCCCGTCGCCGCCGCCGTCCGGAGCCGGATCGGCTTGGGCGAGCGGAGCGACCGCCAGTGCGGCGGTCAACAGTGAAACGGCTGCCAGGATCGAAGTCGCTCTACGTCTCATAAGCCCCCCTTGCTGGTGTGTGCCAGGAAAGTGAACAGACGCCAGACTCATCAGCGCCCATGGCCATGTCAAGGTGGACGCACTGGTATATGAGAGCGGGACGTGACGGATGTGGCTCCTGACGGAGAACCAGAGGTGTTTCCGACAGGTCGTCGCGGAGGGCCGGGGACCTACCGAGGCCCAGTGCGATAGGCCCCCGACAGGGGGTTTCACGAGTGTCCCCCGTCGGCGGCCCGCCCCTGCCGGTGCCATCCGAAAGCAGCCGACAAGGCTGTCTCATAGTCGAACTGACAGATCGGCGGAGAAGAGGATCAGAAGGGTAGCCGCGGGAGTGCGGGCCCTGGCGGGGTCCTGTACGCATCCTTGCTTCGGGGTGCGGACTGGCAGCTGAGGTCCTTGGCGGGGAGTCTGCCCGTGGCCAGATAGTCGTCTGCCACCGCGGTCGCACAGGCGTTGGGGAAGCCGTGGTAGACGCCGTGTCCCGCACCGCCCCTGACGGTGACCAGCTTCGAACCCTTCAGGGCGCGTCGCAGACCTGTCCCTGCCGCAAGTGGGGTCTGTGAGTCCCACTCGTTCTGCAGGATCAGCGCACCGACGTTGTTGTCGATGGTGGTGGCGGGTTCGGCGTTCTTCCCCCAGAACGCGCAGGGCAGGATGTTCGAGGCGAAATCGCCGAACAGCGGATAGCGGGCCTTGTCGCGGATCGCGTCGCGCCGGTACTGCTCGGGGTCCTTCGGCCAGTTGCCGGTGTCACCGCAGGCTACGGACCAGGTGGTCCCGATGGAAGCCTGATCCACCGGATCCACCGGCGCGGGCTCGGAGACGGGAGCCGAGACCCGGGAAGCGGCCCGGTGGAAGTTCCGCACCGTCTCGGCTGCCTGTCGGACATCGAAGAAGACATGGCGGTGGGCGCGGATGTCATCGCCGCTGAACAGTTGTCCAGCCATCTCGACGGGCTGCCGATCGGCTTGGGCCACCAGGTCCCAGAAGGTCTGGCGGACCTTGGCCGGGGTGTTGCCGAGCCCGTAGGTGGACGCACGACGGGCGGTCCACCGCGACCAGTTGGTGAACGCCGGCTCGGCCCCCTCCGCCCACACCTGGAACATGCCCCGCCATACGCGCTTCGGGTCGATGGCACTGTCCAGCACGAATCGGTCCGAGCGCTGGGGGAACATCTGGGTGTAGACGGCACCGAGGTAGGTGCCGTAGGAGACTCCCAGATAGGAGATCTTCCTCTCCCCCAGGACGGCCCGGATCACATCCATATCGCGTGCCGTGTTGCGGGTGGTGATGTGCCGGATCGAACCGCCCTCATTCGCCCGGCACTTGCCGGCCACGCTCCGGGCCCAGGCCACATCGGTCCCGAACGTCTCCGGCTTGTAGGGGCGCATAAACCTCATCGCCTCGTCCGCGGTCAGTCCGCAGTTCACCGGGGTACTGCGGCCGACACCGCGGGGGTCGAAGCCGATCAGGTCGAAGCGGTCCTCGACCTTCCTCGGAAGGCTGTCCCGCATCACCAACGGGTCCTTGAGGCCCGAGCCGCCAGGGCCCCCGGGGTTGAACAGCAGCACGCCCCGACGCTGGTCGGTGACGCTGGTCCTGATCCGGGATATCGCTATCCCGATCTGTTTGCCGCTGGGCCGTTCATAGTCCAGGGGGACCTTGACGGTCGCGCACTGGAACGACGCGGGGGTGTCGGCGGCGCATCGTTTCCAGGTGGGTTTCTGTCCGCTGTACCGGTCCAGCGCGGGGGCGACCGCGGCGGCGGCCGGGGTGGCGGTGAGGGCGGGCGCCAGTGACACCATCACACTGATGGCGAGCAGGGGGGGCGAGGCGTCTTGACCGCGTACGTCGTGGCTGCATCCGGATGGAACCTTCCGGTCGACGGTGGGACACATCGACCCTGCCGTTCGCCGCACCGTCGGGGAATCCACCACCCGGACCGGGTTCCGTCCGCCCGCAGGGGGACGGAGGAGATCCCCGTACTGCTCCGGTTGCAGCGCTTATTTGCCCCGAAACGGCGCGAAAAAGCTCAACCCCCTTGCCGCTGCCTTCTCCAGGTAGTCACAACGGCTTCCCGGCGTTGCGGAAAGGTGGACGCCGGCCACTTGGCGTCCCAGGAGCGATGTGGGCTGCTTGCGGTCACGGGGTGGGTTGGTCCGGGGCGGATGCGCGGCGAAGCCCCGGAACCCGGGTCGGTTCTCAGTGTGTGGTGGTCGGGCTCTCCGTGTGTGGTGACAGCGGTCGTCAGACAGCGGCTCCTGGTCAGCCGACCATGCCGTCGGCCATCTCTTCGGTGAGGTTGCACTCGGTCCCGGGGATCCCCAGGTCCTGAGCCCTCTTGTCCGCCATCGCCAGCAGGCGGCGAATCCGGCCCGCCACCGCGTCCTTGGTCAGCGGTGGGTCGGCCAGAGCGCCCAACTCCTCCAGGGACGCCTGCTTGTGCTCCATCCGCAGTCGGCCCGCCGCGGCGAGGTGCTCGGGGACCTCCTCGCCGAGGATCTCCAGTGCCCGCTGCACCCGGGCACCGGCGGCCACTGCCGCGCGGGCCGAGCGACGGAGGTTGGCGTCGTCGAAGTTGGCGAGGCGGTTGGCGGTGGCCCGTACCTCGCGCCGCATCCGGCGCTCCTCCCAGGCCAGCACCGACTCATGGGCGCCCAACCGGGTCAGTAGCGCGCCGATCGCGTCGCCGTCGCGGACGACGACCCGATCCACCCCGCGCACCTCGCGCGCCTTGGCACCGATGGAGAGCCGACGGGCCGCGCCCACCAGGGCGAGCGCCGCCTCCGGACCGGGGCAGGTCACCTCAAGGGACGAGGAGCGGCCCGGCTCGGTCAGTGAGCCATGCGCCAGGAACGCTCCACGCCAGGCAGCCTCCGCGTCACAGGTGGCACCGGAGACGACCTGCGGGGGCAGTCCGCGGATCGGCCGGCCACGACCGTCCACCAGACCGGTCTGGCGCGCCAACTGATCCCCGCCGGCCACCACGCGAACGACATAGCGAGAACCGCGGCGCAGCCCGCCGGGGGCCATCACCATCAGCTCGGAGCCATGGCCGAAGATCTCCAGGATGTCCCGCTTCAACCGCCGGGCGGCGATGCCGGTGTCCAGCTCCGCCTCGATCACGATCCGTCCGCTCACCAGGTGCAGCCCGCCCGCGAACCGCAGGATCGCCGAAACCTCCGCCTTCCTGCAGCAGGTCCGGGTGACGGGAAGCCGGGAGATCTCGTCTTTCACCGCTGCCGTCATCGCCATGGGCCGATCCTTCCATGCATCCGAAAAATACGGTCGTACGCGGCGGCCAACAGTTCCGGGTCGTGCCGTGGAACTTTGTCGGGCGAGGCCACAGGGGCCAGCTCGACCGCGGCGCCGAGTCGCTCGGCGGCCTCGGCGAGCAAGGCGCGGTCGGGCACTGCGGCCTCGTCGGCCAGCACCACGTCCAGTGCGAGTTTAGGGGCGTGTCGTCCCAAAACCTCCAAATGACGCTGCGGTGAGAAGCCCTCTGTTTCGCCCGGTTGAGGCGCGAGATTGAGCGAGAGAACTCGGCGTGCCTTGGTCTCGACCAGGGCATCTAGCAGCTCGGGCACCAGTAGATGGGGAATCACCGAGGAGAACCAGGACCCGGGGCCGAGAACCACCCAATCGGCGTCAAGTACGGCGGCTACAGCTTCCGGCACGGCGGGCGGATCGCGCGGCACCAGGTGCACGGACTGCACCTCCCCCGGGGTGAGCGCGACGGTCGCCTGACCGCGTACGGTGTCCACCTCATGGGGGCGCGCCGGATCATGCCCTCGCACCAGGGCCTGGAGCTCCAGCGCCACCGCGGACATCGGGAGCACCCGGCCGTGCGCCCCCAGCAGCTTGCCGACCAGGTCCAGGGCCTGGACATGGTCACCGAGCTGCTCCCACAGGGCGACGATCAGCAGATTCCCGACCGCGTGCTCATGGAGGTCGCCGTGCGACTGGAAGCGGTGCTGGATCACCCGGGACCAGGTCTGGCCCCAGTCGTCGTCCCCGCAGAGCGCCGCGAGGGCCTTGCGGAGGTCCCCGGGAGGTAGCACGCCGAGCTCCTCGCGGAGCCGCCCGCTGGAGCCGCCGTCGTCGGCGACGGTGACCACCGCGGTGAGGTCCCCGGTGATCCGGCGCAGGGCCGCGAGCGACGCCGACAGGCCTCGGCCGCCGCCGAGGGCGACGACCTTGGGCTGTGCGCCGCGATTGCGCCCCATGACGGTCTGCGCCGATCTCCGCAGCCGCCGTAGACGCAGGGTGTTGACGCTCACTCGCGCCCCATGTCCCGGTGGACGACCACGGTCTCGACGCCGGCGGCGGAGAGCCGGGCCGCGAGCTTCTCGGAGGTCGCGACGGAGCGGTGCTTGCCGCCCGTACAGCCAACGGCGATGGTCACATAGCGCTTGCCCTCGCGGCGGTAGCCGGCGGCGATCAGCTGGAGCAGTTCGGTGTACTGGTCGAGGAACTCCTTGGCGCCCGGCTGGTTGAAGACGTAGTTCGACACCTCTTCGTTGCGGCCGGTGAAGGGGCGCAGCTCGGGGACCCAGTGCGGGTTGGGCAGGAACCTCATGTCGACGACGAGATCGGCGTCGACCGGCAGGCCGTACTTGAAGCCGAAGGACATCACCGTGGCCCGGAGCTCGGGCTCTTCCTCGCCGGCGAACTGGGCGTCCATCTTGGCGCGCAGTTCGTGCACGTTCAGGCTGGAGGTGTCGATGACCAGGTCGGCGTCGCCGCGCAGCTCGCGCAGCAGATCGCGTTCGGCGGCGATGCCGTCGACGATGCGGCCATCGCCCTGGAGCGGGTGGGGTCTGCGGACGGACTCAAAGCGGCGGACCAGGGCGTCGTCGGATGACTCCAGGAAGACGATCCGCCGGGTGACCTGCTTGGCGTCGAGGTCGGCCAGGGACTGGCGCAGATTGTCGAAGAACCGTCGGCCGCGGACGTCCACCACGACCGCGATCCTGGCCACATTGCCCTGGGAGCGCGCGCCGAGCTCCACCATGGTGGGGATCAGCGCGGGTGGCAGGTTGTCGACGACGAACCAGCCGAGGTCCTCCAGGCATTTGGCTGCGGTGCTGCGCCCGGCGCCGGACATCCCGGAGATGATGACCAGCTCGGGGATGGCCGCCTCGGCCGCTTCGCCCGGCTCGTTCGGGGTGCCCGTACTCACTTCTGCTGCTCCGTCTCCGTCGTGCTCGTTCATGAGGTGCTGCCCCCGTCGTTCTCTTCCATGATCTCTCCTGTCGCGGTGTTCACGGCAGGGGCGGCGGGTGCCGCCTGGGCTAGGGCAGCGACCACGGATTCGGCGGTCTTGCGGCCCATGCCGGGTACTTCGCAGATCTGCTCGATTGTTGCCTGCCGCAGGCGCTTGACTGAGCCGAAATGCTTGATCAGCGCCTGCTTTCGTCGGTCGCCGAGGCCATGGACGTCGTCCAGCGGGCTGGTTCGGATGCGTTTGGTGCGCTTGGACCGCTGATAGCGGATGGCGAAGTCATGGGCGGTGTCACGGACCCGCTGGAGGAGGTAGAGCCCCTCGCTGGAGCGGGGTAGCACCACGGGATCGCTCTCGCCCGGCAGCCAGACCTCCTCCAGCCGCTTGGCCAGTCCACAGACGGCGACATCGTCGATGCCCAGCTCATCGAGGGCGCGCTGGGCGGCGGCCACCTGGGGCTGGCCGCCGTCCACCACGATCAGCTGGGGAGGGTAGGCAAAGCGCTTGGGGCGTCCGTCGTCCTCGATCGCGGGGTGGGCAGGGCCGTCGACGGCCGTGGCCATGGCGGCGGAGGGCTCGGTGGAATCCGTACCCCCTGGGGGTTGCGGGGAGGTGGCGGTGGGGTCGTCGGCTCCGATCCACTCGCCGGTTCGGTCCTTCTCGGCGAGATAGCGGCGGAACCTGCGGCTGACCACCTCGTGCATCGAGCGGACGTCGTCCTGCCCCTGGCCGTGCCAGACCTGGGTGTCTCCGACCCGGCCCTTGATCTGGAAGCGGCGGTACTCGCTCTTGCGGGGCAGTCCGTCCTCGAAGACCACCATGGAGGCCACGATGTCCTCGCCCTGGAAGTGGGAGATGTCGAAGCACTCGATGCGCAGGGGCGCCCCGTCCAGATCGAGTGCTTCGGCGATCTCCTCCAGGGCCCGGGAGCGGGTGGTGAGGTCACTGGCGCGCTTGGTCTTGTGCAGGCCGAGCGCCTGCTGGGCATTGCGCTGAACCGTCTCCATCAGGTCCTTCTTGTCGCCGCGCTGGGGGATGCGCAGCGACACCTGTGCACCGCGCCGCTCGCTCAGCCACTGGCTGACGGTGTCCGCCGCCTCGGGCAGCGCCGGGACCAGGACCTCCTTGGGGACCGCTTCGCCGCGCTCCTCCCCGTACAGCTGCCGGAGCGCGTGTTCGACCAGACCGGCGATGTCCACGGCCTCGACCTTGTCGGTGACCCAGCCGCGCTGTCCGCGCACCCGTCCGCCACGGACGTGGAAGATCTGAACGGCGGCTTCCAACTCGTCCTCGGCGACGGCCATCAGATCCGCGTCGGTGGCGTCGGCGAGCACCACGGCGTTCTTCTCCAGCGCGCGCTTGAGCGCCCCTATGTCATCCCGCAGCCTGGCTGCCTTCTCGTACTCCATCTCCTCGGCCGCGGCCATCATCTGCTGCTCCAGGCGGCGGATGTAGGTGCCGGTGCGGCCGGCCATGAAATCGCAGAACTCATCGGCCAGTTCGCGGTGCTCCTCGGGGGTGACCCGGCCCACGCAGGGGGCGGAGCACTTGCCGATGTAGCCCAGGAGGCAGGGGCGGCCCTTCTGCTGGTGGTTCTTCAGGACTCCGGCGGAGCAGGTCCGCACCGGAAAGACCCGGAGCATCAGATCGACGGTCTCGCGGATGGCCCAGGCATGGCCGTAGGGGCCGAAGTAGCGCACGCCCTTGCGTTTGGCGCCGCGCATCACCTGGACCCGGGGGAACTCTTCGTTCAGGGTGACCGCGAGATAGGGGTAGCTCTTGTCGTCGCGGTACTTGACGTTGAACCGGGGGTCGTACTCCTTGATCCAGGAGTACTCCAGCTGAAGGGCCTCGACCTCGGTGGAGACCACGGTCCACTCCACGGAGGCGGCGGTGGTGACCATGGTGGCGGTGCGCGGGTGCAGGTTCGCCAGGTCCTGGAAGTAGCTGGCGAGGCGTTGGCGCAGGCTTTTCGCCTTCCCGACGTAGATCACCCGGCGGTGCTCGTCGCGGAATTTATAGACCCCCGGCGAGTCGGGGATCTCTCCCGGCTTGGGGCGGTAGCTGGAGGGGTCTGCCATGGCATCCACCCTACTTGCGGGGGCTGACAGTCCGGCCACGTCAGGCCCCTTGCGCGCGGGCGGCCCACCGGGCCGGTGCGGGGTGGGGCCCGGGCCCGAGACCGGATGCCAGCCGCCGACCGCGGCCCGGCGCCGGCCCGAGACCCGACGCCCGGCGGGCACGGGCGCGATGGGGAGCGCGGTGGACGCCTGTGCCGAGCCTCGCGCCCGGCCCGGAAAGCAGCGGTCCCGACGGGATCGGCGTGCCCGACGGGACCGCGGCGGCCCAAGGGGCGCCGATGTTGCTCAGGGGATGAAGCGGGCGCCCGCCACCACGCGGATGGCGGGCGCCCTGGGCGCTCAGGCGCGCCGGCGGAGCCGTACTGCCGTCACCCCGCACAAGGAAGCGGCGAGAACGGCGCCCGCGCCCACCGCGACCGAGGAGGCCGTGAGCACGCCACTATCGCGCTCACTGGTGGCCGTGGCGGTCTTGGGAGCGGTGGCCGGGGCGGGTGCGGCGGCCTGAGCCGAGTGGTCATAGCCACCCGCCACGCCCTTCTTGGCGTACGCAGAACCGGGGAGCTTGTCTGCGTACGCGGCGCGGACCCGGTCTCGGTAGGCGGCGAGCGTGGTGCCCTTGGTGCCGACCGCTCGTACCGCGTCCTCGTCGAGCGGGAGCACCTTGGCGCCCTTGCTGACGTACCAGGCGTCGATCTGCGGCTCCCGGAAGACGGTGCCGCCGGCGAGCTTGCTGGCGCCCAGTTGTGCGTAGCGGAACTCGTCGTCACCGGTGGCTATGTTCACCACCTGCCAGTCAGAGCCCTGCCGAGCGGCCCAGACCGAAGCCTTCTGGCCGTCGGACGAGACCGCCTGGGTGGCGAGGAACTCCAGCTGGGCGACGGATGCGCCCGCCTTGCCCGCGACGAACGCGGGCGACAGCGAGTACACGGGGACGGTCGTCCCCTCGGCCCGGGGAGCCGCCGCCGACCTCGCGACCGCCCCGTCCCGGGCGAAGAACCGGGAGAGGGTGTCGACGGTGGCGGGGGCGGTGGCCGCCTTACGTGCCGCGGCGAGGTCCGCGGCGGATGCCGTGGCGCTCGGTGTGCTGTCCGCGGCGGCCGTGGTCGCACCGGCGAGCATGCCGGCCGTCCCCAGCGCGACGCAGGCGGCGACCGACGCGGTCAGTCGTGGGGTTCTTGACGTCCGCTTCATCGCGCTCACGCCCCGATCCGGTAGAGCGAGTGGGTCCAGGAGTGGCTGCTGTTGTTGATGTACCAGGCGTGGGAGGCCCAGTTGTAGCGTCCGGCCGAGGGCCATGGATCGCCCCAGTAGACCCAGCTGTTGGCGGTGTCGTAGCCGTAGATCACATGCATATGGCCGCCACCGCTGGACCACTGGATACGGGTCTCGATCGGACGGTTGGCATTGACTTCGGTCTGGACCGTGGAGTAGTTCAGCCAGCCGTTGACGTAGGAGCCGGGTGAGATGCCCGCCCAGCGCAGCCCGGTCTGCACATTGCCGAGCGTGGCCTGGTTGTTGGGGCACTCGCTGTTCTGCGAGCGGTTGAAGGCCGCGTTGCAGAACTGGTTCTGCGAGTAGTTGCGGCCGTAGAAGGTGGCGATCGTGTTGCCGGCGGCGGCCCAGCACCAGTTGGTCTTGAGCTGTGCCTGCATGGTGATGTTGAGTCGCTTGGCGGCCAGTGCCGCCTGGACCGTACGGCTGTCGTCGGTGGATGCCGGCGCTGGAGCTGCGGCGACAGCCGACGACAGGGGAAGGGTGACAAGGGCGGCGAGAACTGCCGCCATCGCGGCAAGTCGTCTCCTGGTACTGCGCATCGCGGTCCTCCCTGAGGGATGGTGAGGGGTGGAGGAGCGCGTCCGGACGCTGCTGTTTGAGCATCAATCCTTGTCGCGAGCAGGTCAACACGCTTCAATGCGGTGGACATGGAGCTGTGAACACAACGGCCGGGGTGTGAATGCGTCCATCCCGCCCCACCAGGACAGCGGTGATCGTCCGCCCACCGGACGCACTCCGGTCGTGAACGTTCACTGGTCTCCGTGCACACAACACGCACATGCCAGGAGGCGCACATGGGTCATACCGAGGCCGATCTGGCTCAGGTGCTACACACCGGCCCGTTCCACCTCGCGCTACGGGCCGCACTCGCGGTGCGCGGCCTGCCGCTGCACCGCGTCCAGCACCATCTAGCGCACCGCGGCGTCAAAGTCGGCGTGACCAGCCTCAGCTACTGGCAGCAGGGGGCACGGCGACCCCAACGACCCGAGTCCCTCAGGGCAGTTCGGGCCTTGGAGGAGATACTCGAACTGCCAGGGAGCTCCCTGATCCGGCTGCTTGACGTCGGCGAGAACAGCGGCCGCTCCGATGTCGAGCGCCCCGCGGCCCGCTCCTACCGCTCGCTCCTGGAGGTCTCTGACACCGTCGAACGGCTGCTGGCCGATCTGGAAGCGCCCACCGACGGCGGACTCCATACGGTCGGCCACCACGAACGGGTACGGATCGGTGCCCACCGGGAACTCGTGGCCCGTGAATCCCAACATGTCGTACGGGCGCACCGCGACGGCATTGACCGCTATCTCGCCATTCACCACGGGGACCCGGGTTGTGATCCGGCGCGGGTGCGGGTGAGCGCGCTGGAGAACTGCCGTATGGGACGGGTCCGCTGGGAAGCGGAGACCGGGGTGGTCATCGCCGAACTGCTCTTCGACGCCCGGCTACGTGCGAGCGACACCTATCTCTTCAGCTACGGCTTCGAGGACGGTACGGGTGGCGCGAGCGGCGAGTACGTACGGGGTTTCACCTACGCGGGCGGGCAGTATGTGCTCCAGCTGGCCTTCGACGACGGCGCCCTACCGGTGCGCTGCCGTCGATTCGCCCAGGCCACCACGGGTGCGCCACGAGGGGCGCGAACGGATCTCACACTCAGCGGTCGACACCGTACGGTCCATCTGGTGGAGCAGGGGGTACGGCCGGGGATACTGGGGATCGACTGGGATTGGGACTGAGTCTCCGCCGAGTCTCCGTGGTCGGATCGGCATCCCTCACCCCAGGCCCAGGGGCGAGGCTCTTCGCGCGCAGCGCGCCGAGGGGCACCCGTTCGCGGGGGCACGGGGTGCGCTCCCGCCCGTCCCGGTGATCAGGCGTCGGGGCCGGCGATGAGATTGCCGTTCTCGGCCTTGATCTGGACCTCGGGGAGCGGCACGGTGGCCGGCCCCTGAAGTGCCTTGCCGGTGGTGACATCGAACCGGCTGCCATGGCACGGACAGTTGCCCTCGTTGGCCACGATCTTGTCGAGCACACATCCCGCGTGGGTGCACTGGGCGCTGAACGCCTTGTACTGCCCCTCCGCCGGACAGCTCACCAGGAGACGCTGCTCACGGTAGAGCTTCGCCCCGCCGACGGGGACCGCGTCAGCCGCGCCCAGATCCACGGCCTCGGTCGGCACGGGGTCCTTCGCATGCCCGAGCTTCGACTCGGTGGAACAGGCGGCGGCCCCCAGACCGGCGGCCCCTGCGAGGGCAGCGCCTTTCAGCACGGTGCGGCGGGCGGCTGGGGAGTGGCCGGGCATGAGAACTCCACTGGTCAAAGCATGGGGGCATGGCGCATGGGGCGGGTGTCTCGCGGTGGACCGGGTCGGCGATCCGGCCGTAGCGACAGAGCCGACAATACCGACGGCGAGGTGTCGACCGTTGAGCGGGCTCCCTCCGCGGCCACTGAGCCATGGGTTACGTTCGGTCGGTGATCGTCGTCGCCGGAGAGTCCCTGATCGACCTGGTCCCGCAGCCGGGGGGCGAAGGGCGCCCGCCTGGGGGTGAGAGCCCCCCGCCCGGGGGCGGGGGGTTGCCGACGCTGCTGCCCCGTCTCGGCGGCGGGCCCTACAACACCGCCGTGGCACTCGGCCGTCTTGGGGCACGGGCGATCTTCTGCTCCCGGATCTCGACGGATCGCTTCGGGGATGCGCTACTCGCCGGAGTACGCGCTGCCGGTGTGGACACCTCCCTGGTCGTACGCGGCCCCGAGCCCACGACACTCGCCGTGGCCACGCTCGGGGCGGATGGTTCGGCGGGATACGGCTTCTACGCCGAAGGCACCGCCGACCGTCTCTTCGAGCTGCCTCCACCGCTGCCCGACGGGGTGCGCGCGGTGGCCTTCGGTACCTGCTCACTGGTCCTGGAGCCAGGGGCGAGCGCCTATGAGGCACTACTGCGGCGGGAGGCAGGGCGCGGGCTCCTCACCCTGCTCGACCCCAATGTGCGGCCCGGCCTGATCCCCGACCCGGACGCCTATCGCAGACGATTCGCCGGATGGCTGCCCCAGGTGTCGGTGCTGAAGCTGTCGGAGGACGATGCCCGCTGGTTGGGAGGTGTGCCCCAGGGGCCGCTGGCCGTGGTGCTGACCCGGGGCGCGGCGGGTTTGAGCGTGCGGACCCGGGAGGGAGTGGAGGTCTCGGTGCCGGCCGTTCCGGTCGACGTCGTGGACACCATCGGAGCCGGCGACACGGTGAACGCGGCTCTGCTCCACGCTCTGGCCGCGCGTGGTGCGCTGGCACCTGAGGCACTGGGGAGGCTCGGAGCGGACGACTGGCGTGGGGTCCTGGACTATGCCGCTCGGGCGGCGGCGGTGACTTGCTCCCGCACGGGAGCGGAGCCGCCCTATGGGAGGGAGTTGGGGTAGTTTTTTGGGTTGGGCTCTTGCACTGGGGGTCCCCTGGGCGGGGGGCCTGTGCTCGGGCCTTGGGCCTTGGGCCTTGCACTGGGGTCCCCTGGGGGGCCTGTGCTCGGGCCTTGGGCTGGGCGGCCGCCGTCTTTGCTGTGCTCACCTGGGGTGGAGGGTTCCGTCCTCAAACGCCGGACCGGCTGAAGTCGGCCCCAGGCGAGGCGCTCGTTCCGGCAGAGGCTGCCTGTGCCCGGAAGCCTTGAGCACCCGGGCTCACCGAACCCACGGCAGATATCCCCACCTGAGGTAAAGGGTTCCGCCCTCAAACGCCGGACCGGCTGAAGTCGGCCCCAGGCGAGACGCTCGTTCCGGCAGAGGCTGCCTGCCCCGAAAGCCTTGAGCACCCCGGCTCACCGAACCCACGGCAGATATCCCCACCTGAGGTGAAGGGTTCCGCCCTCAAACGCCGGACCGGCTGAAGTCGGCCCCAGGCGAGGCGCTCGTTCCGGCAGAGGCTGCCTGCCCCGAAAGCCTTGAGCACCCCGGCTCACCGAACCCACGGCAGATATCCCCACCTGGGGTGAAGGGTTCCGCCCTCAAACGCCGGACGGGCTGGGGTGGGGCCTAGCGGGGGCTTTCTTTTTGCTGGGGGCTGTTGGTGCGGGGGCCTTGGGGTGTCCGGGCTAGGAGCTTGTCTTGGTGGGGGTTGGGGGGTGCTATCGGGGGTGACTCCTCAGCGTCGACGGCCCGAAGCCACTTTGATCCGGCATGCGGGTCTTGCCGTCGATCGCTTCCGGGGACACCCCCTGCGCGCCCCCATCCGACACCTGCATCCCCTGCCCTCAGGGTCCTGTCCTGTGGAGGAACCAGGGGACAGCCCCTGCGCGTGCCCACGCCGAGACTCGCATCCCCTCCCCACCTGGGCAGCTGCCCCTCGGAGGAACCAGAGGACAGCCTCTGCGCGCCGACAGCCGATGCTCGCCTCCCTTGGCACCCAGGTACCTGTCCTGTGGACGAACCAGGGGACACCCCCTGCGCGCGCCCCACGCCGAGACTCGCATCCCCTGCCACCAGGCCCCCGCCCTGTGGAGGAACCAGGGGACTGCCGCCGCGCGCCGACGCACAAGCCCGGCGCCACCTCGCCCGAGGGTCCTGGCGCCTGATGCCGGGAAAGGAACGACTGCGCGGCTCATGTCCAAGCCGGGCCGCCCCACCCCAAGGGGCCCGTCTGCGAGAGTCGGGGAATCGGGGAATGAGGACAACCGTGCGGCCCCACGCCCCAACCCGGGGCCTGCCCAGAGGCAACCGTCGCCAAGAGCCGAGGAAGCCATGAAAGCCAGGAACGGGGGCAGCCGTGCGGCCCGTGCCCGAGCCCGGTCACCCTGGCCCCGGGGATCTTGTTCTTGGGTGGGAGACCGGGGCGGGTGCGTGGCTATGGGGTAGCCACTGGGGAAGGGGGCTGGCGAAGGGCGAAGGTGCGGGCAGGCCCGTGCTGGGGCGCGAGGGAGTGGAGAGCCGGCCCTACCGGTGGAGGTGAATCCGCCGGTAGGGCCGGCTCAGGCCTGGTGGGATGCCGGTCAGGCCTTGCGGGCGCGGGCAGTCGTCTTCTGTGCGGCTGCCCGGGTGGTGGTTGCCTTGGCCACCGTCTTCTTGGCAACAGCCTTCTTGGCAATGGTCGCCTTGGTGGCCACGGCCTTGACGGGTGTCTTCCTGGGGGTGGACTTGGCAGCCGGCTTTCGCCCGCCGGATCGGATCTGCGGTAGCGCGTCGCTGACCTTCTCGGCGTCCAGGATGTCGCGCAGGAACTTCCCGGTGTGGCTGGTCGAAACTCCGGCCACCTCCTCTGGGGTCCCTTCCGCGACCACCAGGCCGCCTCCGTTGCCACCCTCGGGGCCCATGTCCAGGACCCAGTCGGCGGTCTTGATCACATCGAGGTTGTGCTCGATGACGATGACCGTGTTGCCCTTGTCGACAAGGCCGGAGAGCACGGTGATCAGCTTGCTGATGTCCTCGAAGTGCAGTCCGGTCGTGGGCTCGTCCAGCACATAGACGGTGCTGCCCGTGGAACGCTTCTGAAGCTCCGAGGCCAGCTTGACCCGCTGGGCCTCGCCGCCGGAGAGCGTCGGGGCGGACTGTCCAAGCCGGACATAGCCAAGACCCACCTCGTTCAGCGTCTTCAGATGACGAGCGATGGTCGGCACGGCCTCGAAGAAGCTCAAGGCCTCCTCGATGGGCATGTCCAGAACCTCGGCGATGGACTTGCCCTTGTAGTGGACTTCCAGGGTCTCCCGGTTGTAGCGAGCACCGTGGCAGACCTCGCACGGCACATAGACATCCGGCAGGAAGTTCATCTCGATCTTGATCGTGCCGTCACCGGAGCAGTTCTCGCAGCGGCCGCCCTTGACGTTGAAGGAGAACCGGCCGGGGAGATACCCGCGGACCTTGGCTTCCATCGTCTCCGCGAAGAGCCTTCGGACATGGTCGAAGACACCGGTGTAGGTCGCCGGGTTGGAGCGGGGCGTACGGCCGATGGGCGACTGGTCCACATGGACGACCTTGTCGACCAGATCATCGCCGTCGACCCGGGTGTGCCGGCCGGGCACCGACTTCGCGCCGTTGAGCTCGCGTGCCAAATGGGTATAGAGGATGTCGTTGACCAGCGTCGACTTACCGGACCCGGAGACTCCGGTGACCGCGGTGAGCACACCGAGCGGGAACGAGACGTCGATGTCCTGGAGGTTGTTCTCCCGCGCGCCGTGCACGGTGAGCTGGCGGGTGGGGTCCGAGGGTCTACGGATCTCGGGGGTGGGGATGGATCGCTTCCCCGAGAGGTACTGCCCGGTCATCGACTCCTTGTTGGCCAGCAGGCCCTTGAGCGGCCCGGAGTGCACCACCTTGCCGCCGTGCTCACCGGCGCCCGGGCCGATGTCGACGACCCAGTCGGCCACCTTGATGGTGTCCTCGTCGTGCTCGACGACGATCAGGGTGTTGCCCATGTCACGGAGGCGGACCAGGGTCTCGATCAGCCGATGGTTGTCCCGCTGGTGCAGACCGATGGAGGGCTCGTCGAGCACATAGAGCACCCCGACGAGTCCCGAGCCGATCTGGGTGGCCAGCCGGATGCGCTGGGCCTCACCACCTGAGAGGGTGCCGGCGGCCCGGTTCAGCGAGAGGTAGTCCAGTCCGACGTCGACCAGGAAGCGCAGTCGCTCATTGACCTCCTTGAGCACCCGCTCAGCGATCTTCTTGTCGCGGGCGTTCAGCTTCAGTCGGCCGAGGAAGTCGGCACAGTCGCTGATCGACATCGCGGCGACATCGGCGATCGACTTCTCCATCACCGTGACCGCGAGGACGATCGGCTTCAGTCGGGTGCCCTGGCAGGTCGGGCAGGGCACCTCCCGCATATAGCCCTCGAAGCGCTCCCTGCTGGAGTCGCTCTCGGCCTCCTGGTGCCGCCTGCGCACAAACTGGACGGCGCCTTCGAACGCGGGTGTGGTGTAGGCCCGCTCCCGCCCGTACCGATTGCGGTAGCGGACCTCGACCTGGGTCTTGTGCCCGTGCAGCAGGGCCTTCTTGGCGCGCTGGGGCAGCCCGCGCCAAGGCATGTCGGTGGAGAATCCGAGTGCCTGGGAGAGCCCACCGATCAGCCGGCCGAAATACTCCTTGGTGTGGCCGTGGGACCAGGGGTGGATCGCCCCCTCATCGAGGGACTTCTCCTCGTCGGGGATGATCAGCTCGGGGTCGACCTCCATACGGGTGCCGATACCGGTGCAGTCGGGGCAGGCGCCGAAGGGAGAGTTGAAGGAGAAGGAGCGGGGCTCCAGCTCCTCGAACGAGAGGTCGTCGTAGGAGCAGTAGAGGTGCTCCGAGTACATCCGCTCACGCTCGGGGTCGTCCTCGGGAAGATCGACGAAGTCGAGCACCACCATGCCGCCGGCGAGCCCGAGAGCGGTCTCCACGGAGTCGGTCAGCCGCCGCTTGGCGCTGTCCTTGACGGTGAGACGGTCGATGACCACCTCGATGGTGTGCTTCTCCTGCTTCTTCAGCGTCGGCGGCTCGGCGAGCTGGATGGTCTGCCCATCAACGCGAGCGCGGCTGTATCCCTTGGTCTGGAGATCGGCGAAGAGGTCGACGAACTCCCCCTTGCGCTCGCGCACCAGCGGGGAGAGCACCTGGAAGCGGCTGCCTTCGGGCAGCTCCAGCACCCGGTCGACGATGGCCTGCGGCGACTGGCGCGAGATCGGTCGACCGCACTCGGGACAGTGCGGCTTGCCGATCCGCGCGAAGAGCAGCCGAAGGTAGTCGTAGACCTCGGTGATCGTGCCCACCGTGGAGCGGGGGTTGCGGGAGGTCGACTTCTGATCGATGGAGACGGCCGGAGAGAGGCCCTCGATGAAGTCGACGTCGGGCTTGTCCATCTGCCCCAGGAACTGGCGGGCGTACGACGACAGGGACTCCACATAGCGGCGCTGGCCCTCGGCGAAGATCGTGTCGAAGGCAAGCGAGGACTTGCCCGACCCGGATAGCCCCGTGAACACGATGAGGGAGTCGCGGGGGAGGTCAAGCGAGACGTTCTTGAGATTGTGCTCGCGAGCGCCACGGACGATGAGACGGTCGGCCACGCCGGGTCCGCACCTTTCTAGTTGGATCGATCTTGGGAGGTCCTGAGGATCGCGGGAGGACAAGGGAAGTGAGGGTGGCTGCCCCCGGAGCCGGATCACTCCAGCCTTCCAGGGTAAGCGGACCGCCGACTAACGCGGCGAACCGCCGGAGAGAGGGAAGCCTGACAACCAAGGATGCCTTGCCTCAGGCTATAGCACGTACATTCGATTTACGGCCGCCGAAAGTCACCTTCACCCGATCGAGTGGTGGGACTATCGTCGATCCCATGATCGACCCCTTGCGTGACCTGGCCGCCCTGCACGATGCCACCGAGCGACTGCTCAGTGAGGTCAGCTCACTGAACAACGCACACCTGCTCGAACCGTCACGGCTTCCCGGCTGGAGTCGGGGCCATGTGCTCGCCCACCTCTCCCGTAACGCCGACGCGCTGGTAAATGTTCTCGAAGGCCGTCCGATGTACGAAAGCGCCGAAGCCAGGGACCGGGACATCGCGCGGGACGCCCCCCGGCCCCTCGCCGACCAGCTCGCGGACCTCCGGGACAGCGCTGCCCGCGTCCGGGCCGTGGGCGCCCTCCCGGCGGACTGGAACCGCAGGGTCGCCCTACGCAACGGGGTCACCGACTCGGCTTCCCGGGTGCCGTTCCGCCGGCTCGTCGAGGTCGAGCTCCACCATGTCGACCTGGACATCGGCTACGAGCTGGAGAAGCTGCCCGCGGAGTTCACCGCACGGGAGATCGCCTTCCTCACCGAGCGCTTTTCCGGCCACCCCGACATCCCGCCGGTCCGAGTCGTCTCGGCCGATGACGGCAGCGAGTGGTCCACGGGTGGCACGGCGGGTGAACCGGTGACCGTCGGCGGGCCCTCCCCCGTACTGCTGGGCTGGCTCGCCGGTCGTCGCGCCGGTGCTGAGCTCGCGGAACTGACCGTACACACCAACACCGCCGGCGCCGGGTTGCCCGCACTGCCCCCGCTATAGGCTGCCCACCATGACGTACAGCGGTGTGGTGAAGGTCGGCGGTCCCGCGGATGTGCATGAGCTGACCGGTCTGATGATCTCCAAGGTCGCGGTCGGTCCGATGGACAACAACTGCTATCTGTTGCGCTGTCGTGCCACCGGCGAACAGTTGCTCATCGACGCGGCCAACGACCCCGAAACCCTGCTCCAACTGATCGGCACCGACTCGATCGCCTCCGTTGTCACCACCCACCGGCATGGTGACCACTGGCAGGCGCTCTCCGAGGTCGTGGCGGCCACCGGAGCGCGTACCCATGCCGGAACGTACGACGCCGAGGGCATCCCGGTCCCCACGGATGTGCTGGTCGAGGATCTGGATGTGATCAGGGTGGGTCAGGTGGAACTGACCGCACGCCGTCTGGTGGGGCACACACCCGGGTCGATCGCCCTGATCTTCGACGATCCCCAGGGGCACCCCCATGTGTTCGCCGGTGACTGCCTCTTCCCCGGCGGGCTCGGCAACACCCGCAAGGACCCCGAGGCGTTCGCCAGCCTTCTCCATGACGTGGAGACAAAGCTCTTCGCACCACTGCCGGATGAGACCTGGATCTACCCGGGGCACGGCAAGGACACCAGCTTGGGTGCGGAACGCCCCCATCTACCGGAGTGGCGCGAACGCGGCTGGTGATCTGCCCACCGCCCGTCCCCGTCCAAACCTGCCCCGCCCGCGCCTCAGGGCGGCAGGGTCGCGGTCACCACCAGCCCACCGCCCGCACGGGGACTGGCCTCGACCGTACCGCCGTGGGCGCGCGCGACGGCTCGTACGATCGATAGGCCGAGCCCGGCGCCCTTGGAGCTGACCAGCCGGTCCTTGCCGAGCCTGCGGAACGGTTCGAAGAGGCTGGGAATGTCGTACGGGGGCACGGTGGGCCCGGTGTTGGAGACCTCGATCTCGGCGATACCGTCGGCGCGGGTGCGGCTGATGATCTGCAAGGAGCCTCCGCCGGCGGCGTTGTGGCGGATGCCGTTCTCCACCAGGTTGTGCACCAGTCGTTCCAGCAGCAGGGCATCCCCCGTCGTCAGGGCCTCCTCCGCGGTCTCCTGCACACTGATCCCGGCCCGCTGTGCCTCCGGGCCGATCTGCGAGACGACATGGGTGACGATGTCGGCCAGATCCACGGGGAGCCGGTCGGTGATCTCGTTCTCCGAGTCCGCGAGCAGCAGCAGCCCGCTGATGAGCCGTTCATGTCTGCTGTTGATCTCCAGCAGGTTCTCGCCCAGTTGCTTGACGTCGTCCGACGCCGATCTGCGGTGCATGGCGACCTCCACCAGCGCCCGTCCCAGGGTGAGCGGGGTCCGCAGCTCATGGGAGGCGTTGGCGACGAAGCGTCGCTGCCCGTCGAAGGACCGGTCGAGCCGCTCGACCATCGTGTCAAAGGTGTCGGCCAGGTCCTTCACCTCGTCATCGGGACCCTTGAGCGCGATGCGCTCATGCAGTCCGCGCCCGGCGGCCGGAGCGGCCGCGATCCGCCGCGCGGTCTCCGTGACCCTGAGCAGTGGGGCGAGCACCCGGCCCGCCACCATCCAGCCGAACACGGCCGCGGTGCCGCCGACCACCAGGAGCACAATGCCCCCCTGGGTGAGCAGCGAGGTGGCCGCTGCATCCTGGATCACCTCCCGCTGCTGTTTGAGCCAGACACCGGGCACCTCTCCCTGGACCGGATTCCCGTTCCGGTCCAGGGAGGTGCTCGGGGGTGTCTTCAGCGAGGGCGCGGCGGTGGGAGCGAGGCTCGGTGCCGAGGCGGTCCCATTGATCGAGCGTTGGACGATCTTGGTATCGCTTCGGTTGAGCTGCTGGTTGAAGAAGACGTAGACCGTCGCCAGCACCACCACCCCGGCGACCATGAAGAGCCCTCCGTAAATCAGGGTCAGTCGAGTGCGCAGGGGCATCCGGCGCGGGAGCCGTGGGCGTTTCGGGCGGGGCCGGTGGGGCTTGGTCGGGGAGGTGTTCATGGAATGCGGTACCCCGCTCCGGTGACCGTTTCGACGATGGGCGGTCCACCGAGCTTGCGGCGGAGCTTGAGCACGGCGAGCCGTACGGCCCCGGTGAAGGGGTCGGCGTTCTCATCCCAGGCCTTCTCCAGGAGTTGCTCGGCCGAGACCACGGTCCCGTCAGCGCGCAGCAGTTCGGCGAGTACGGCGAACTCCTTGCGGGACAGTGGCACATAGCGTCCGTCTCGGAACACCTCGCGGCGGGCCGGGTCCAGGCTGATGCCCGCTCTGCGCAGTACGGGCGGGACCGCGGGTCGGGAGCGGCGGCCGAGTGCGTGGACCCGGGCGGAGAGTTCGGGAAAGGCGAACGGTTTGGTGAGGTAGTCGTCGGCGCCGAGTCCGAGGCCGTTGACCCGGTCGGCGACATCGGCCGCTGCGGTCAGCATCAGCACCCTGGCGACCGTCCCGGAGTTGACCAGCGTGCGGCAGACGTCGTCGCCGTGCACGGCGGGCAGGTCCCGGTCGAGGACGATCACGTCGTAGTCATTGATGTCGGCGCGCTCCAAGGCTGCGGCGCCGTCGAATGCCACATCGACGGCGTGGGCCTCCTCGCGCAGCCACTCGGCGATCGCGTCGGCGAGCATGGGTTCGTCCTCGACCACCAGCACGCGCATCTTCCGGCTTCCTTCCCCTGGTCCACCGTGCGACTTCGGCGGCCCGGTAGGTCAACCGGGCGGGCGAAGGCGCGGATGCCCATGGTGGCGGCTGGCGCGTTTCCTCGCTGTTAGGCCCGGCGCGGCGGTCTGTGCGCGCCCTTGGGCGGCTTGCGGCTCCCGGGCAACCGGGTTGGCTACCGGGTTCGTTGCGAAGGGCGCGGGTCCAGGCCGCTTCCCCGGCGTTGGGCCCTGATGGGTCGGCCCTCAGAAACGGCGAGGAAACAGGGCGGGGCGTTGCATCTGACTCGGCGGCCGGAATGTCTCCGGATCGCCCTGGCCCCGATGAGGAGACGAGCGATGCGATCACGCACTCGTACCGCGCTGGCGGTGTTGCCGTTCGCGCTGGCCCTGGCGCTGACCGGATGTTCATCCGACGACGGCGGGGACAAGGTGGCGACCGCCCAGAGCTCCGGCAAGGACAGGCCGGACGCCGAGCCGAGCATGAGCGAACGGGACAGAGCGATGAAGTTCGCCAAGTGCATGAGGCAGAACGGGGTGGACATGGAGGACCCGAAGGACGGTCAGCGATTCGTCGTCAAGGCCAGGAAGAAGGGCTCCAAGGCCGTGATGGACAAGGCCATGGAGAAGTGCCGCGACTACCAGCCGCAGGGTGGGGCGGGCGGTCGCAAGGCGGACCCGAAGGCCGTGGCGGCGATGCAGAAGTACGCCAAGTGCATGAGGGAGAACGGGGTGGCGGAGTTTCCGGACCCGAAGCCGGGTGGCGGTCTGCAGATGAACAAGTCGATCCAGGACGACCCCGACTTCAAGACGGCCGAGGGGAAGTGCCAGAGCCACCTGGCCGCCGAGCGCAAGCGGGTCGAGGGGAAGGACCAGTGAAGAACGAGGCCACGGGACATCCCCCCGCGGTGGGAGAGACGGCCGTCGAAGAACCGTTGAACCGTACGCCGACGGAAGAGGCGTCGACGTCTGTCCGGGAGTACTCCTCAGGGACCGTAGGAGCACCCCTGCCGGGCGCGGAGGATACGGGTGGTTCGCGCGCGACCGGTTCACGCCGTCGTAGAAGGCGCCGTCGCGCGGTTCTGGTCGCTCTCGCCGCTCTGACCGCGGGCGGCGCCGTCGCCGCGGCGGCGATCGGGTTCAGCGGGGAGAGCGGTGCCTCGGATGGCGCGGGCTCCAGTGGACTACCGCCGAACACCACCAGGGTGACCAGGCAGTCCCTGGCGGATGTGCACCGCGCGGATGGAATCCTCGGCTACGGGCAGTCGGTCACCGCGTTCGGACGGCTGCCCGGCACGATCACCGCAATGCCCGAGACCGGTGACCGGATCGCCCGGGGCAAGGCGCTGTATGAGGTGGACAATCGCCCAGTGATCTTGCTGTACGGCTCAGTTCCGGCCTACCGCGCGCTCAAGGACGGCGTTGAGGGCCCTGATGTCCAGCAGTTGGAGCGGAATCTCTCCGCACTCGGCTACACCGGATTCACCGTGGACGAGGAGTTCACCGACGCGACCGCCGACGCGGTGAAGGAGTGGCAGGAGGACATCGGCCTTGAGGAGACCGGGACCGTTGACCTGGGGCGGGTGGTGTTCGCACCCGGCAAGGTACGGATCGATGGCCAGGAGGCCGAGGTGAGCGGTCAGATAGGCCAGGGCGGCAAGGTCCTCTCGTACACCGGGCTGGAGAAGGCCGTCACGGTGGAGCTGGAAGTCGCCGAGCAGCGTCTGGCCAAGGAGGGCAGCACGGTCACCGTGACACTGCCCGATGAGTCGGTGGTGAAGGGCAGGATCGAAGAGGTCTCGACCGTCATCGAGCCGGCCACCGGGCAGGAGGAGGCGTCGACCAAGATCGAGCTGGTGGTGGCGCTCACCGACAGGAAGGCTCAGAAGGCCGCGGACGCCTACGCTCTGGCCTCGGTGAACGTGGACTTCGTGGCCCAGACCCGCAAGGACGTGCTGACCGTGCCCGTCTCCGCGCTGCTGGCACTGGCCGAGGGCGGTTTCGGTGTGGAGGTCGTCAAGGACGGCACCTCCTCCTATGCCGCGGTCACCACCGGGCTGTTCGCGGACGGCAGGGTGGAGATCTCCGGAGGGGGCATCGCCGAGGGCACGACCGTGGGGATGGCGAAGTGATCTCGTTGCGGGGTGTGAGCAAGGTCTACCCCGGCCCGGTGGCCGCGCTCGACGGGGTCTCGCTGGAGATCGACCGTGGTGAACTCCTCGCGATCGTGGGGCCGTCGGGGTCGGGCAAGTCGACCATGCTGCATGTGTTGGGGACGCTGGATCGGCCCAGCTCCGGCCAGGTGCACATCGATGGACACGATGTGGGTGCGCTCTCCGACCGGCAGCTCTCAGCGCTCCGGGCAAGCCGGATCGGGTTCGTCTTCCAACACTTCCACCTCGCTGCCGGCACCACGGCACTGGACAATGTCGCCGACGGGCTTCTGTACTGCGGGCTGCGCCATGCCGAACGGCGCCGTCGCGCCGCCATCGCCCTGGAACGCGTCGGTCTGGGCCCACGCATGGATCACGAGCCGCATGAGCTGTCCGGTGGAGAGCGCCAGCGGGTGGCCATCGCCCGGGCGGTGGCGGGCGAGCCCCCGCTGCTGCTGGCGGATGAGCCGACCGGCGCGCTGGACTCGGTATCAGGGGAAGGGGTGATGCGGCTGCTGCGCGAGTTGAACACCAGCGGCACCACGGTAGTGATCATCACCCATGACCGGGAGATCGCCGGATCGCTGCCTCGACAGATACGGATGCTGGACGGTCGGATCGCCGAGCACGCGGCAGGGGTGACCCAGTGATCTCACCGGCGCCCGACAACGTACTGCCACCGCCCGGTGACACGGCGGTTCCGGGGCGCGCCAGTGCCCGCGAATCATCCTCCAGTGCGCTGCGGCCCGCCCGGCTCAGGCCGCGCGATGTCGTCAAGGTCGGCGCGGTGGGGTTGCGAACCAGGCCCCTTCGGGCCTTCCTGTCGGCGCTCGGCATCGCCATCGGAATCGCTTCCATGGTCGCGGTGGTCGGCATCTCGTCCTCGTCGCGGGCCGAGCTCGATCGCACGCTGGCCACCTTGGGCACCAATCTGCTGACCGTCTCGCCGGGCTCCACGATGACCGGGGACGACGCCAAGCTCCCGCTGGACGCGGAGGCCATGGTCACCCGGATCGGTCCGGTGGAATCCGTTTCCTCGATCGGTTCGGTCGCGGGGGCGAAGGTGTACCGCAGCGACAAGATCCCCGAGGTGGAGACGGGTGGTCTGGAAGTGTTCGCCGTACGTACCGATCTACGCACCACGGTCGCGGCGAAGCTCCGCAGCGGCACCTGGTTGAACGGCGCCACCAGCACCTACCCGGCGACGGTCCTGGGCGCATCGGCTGCCCAACAGCTGGGCATCGGTCGGATAGGACCGGATACCCGGGTGCTGGTGGGCGGCGAGTGGTTCACCGTGGTGGGCGTTCTGCAGCCGGCCGCGCTCGCGCCGGAGCTCGACTCGGCGGCGCTGGTGGGATGGCAGGTGGCGCAGTCGGAGCTGGACTTCGACGGACACCCGACCACCGTCTTCACCCGGGCCGAGAAGTCCGCGGTCCAGGACGTGCGCGATGTGCTGGGGGCCAGTGCCCACCCCGAGGCTCCCAATGAGGCGGAGGTTTCTCGCCCGTCGGACGCGCTGGCTGCGGAACAGGCCGCGGGAAGGGCCTTCACCGGGCTGCTGCTCGGGCTCGGTGCGGTGGCCCTGCTCGTCGGTGGCGTCGGGGTGGCCAACACCATGGTCATCTCGGTGCTGGAGCGGCGGTCGGAGATCGGGCTGCGGCGCTCGCTGGGAGCGACCCGAGGACAGATCCGTACGCAGTTCCTGGCCGAATCCCTACTGCTCTCGGCCCTGGGCGGATTGGGCGGGGCGGTACTGGGATCGGGGGTGACGGCCGGCTACGCGGTCTATCAGGGCTGGCCGGCGGTAGTGCCCACCTGGGCGATCTTCGGCGGGATCGGCGCCACCTTGGCCATCGGTGCGCTGGCGGGGCTCTATCCGGCGGTACGGGCCTCCCGGCTCTCCCCCACGGAGGCGCTGGCGGCTCCGTGAGCTACCGCGGGGCTTCCCGCCTCGCGGTAGGACGGAGACGGTAGGGAACGACAGCGGGGGCGGACGGCACTGTGCCGTCCGCCCCCGCTGTCCGTCGGCCGTTAGGCCTGGATGCTGTCCTTGTCGTCGCCCTTGGGGCCGGACGACGTGCCGGGCTCGGCGGGCTTGTCGCTCTCGCCGGACGCAACGGCCTCGGCGGCTTCCCGATCGGCCTGCCGCTTGGAGGCGATCAGGCTGGTGATCGTGGTGATGATCAGCACACCGCAGATCACGGTCAGCGAGAACGGAATCGAGATCTCGGGAACGTGCACCCCGTTCTCGTGGAGTGCGTGAAGCACCAGCTTGACGCCGATGAAGCCGAGGATCACCGACAGGCCGTAGCTGAGGTGGACCAGCTTCCGCAGCAGTCCGCCGATGAGGAAGTACAGCTGGCGCAGACCCATCAGGGCGAATGCGTTGGCCGTGAAGACGATGTACGGGTCCTGGGTCAGGCCGAAGATCGCCGGGATGGAGTCCAGCGCGAAGAGGATGTCCGTCATACCGATGGCGAGCATGACCACCATCAGCGGGGTCATCACACGCTTGCCGTTGTTCTGGATGAAGAGCTTGGTGCCGTGGTAGCGGTCCGCGACGCCGAACTTCTTCTCGACCGACTTCAGGAGGCGGTTCTCCTCGAAGTCGTCCTCCTCCTCACCGGAACGGGCTTCCTGGATGAGCTTCCAGGCCGTGTAGATGAGGAACGCGCCGAAGATGTAGAAGACCCACGAGAAGCTGGCGATGATGGCGGCGCCCGCGGCGATGAAGATGGCCCGCAGAACCAGGGCGATCAGCACACCGACGAGCAGCACCCGCTGCTGGAGGTGGGAGGGCACCGAGAACTTCGCCATGATCAGAACGAAGACGAAGAGATTGTCGACGCTGAGGGATTTCTCGGTGATAAAGCCGGCGAAGAACTCTCCGGACGCCTGGCCGGTACCGAACATCGCCAGGCCGATGCCGAACAGGACAGCCAGGGCGACCCAGACGATCGTCCAGATTCCGGCTTCCTTGATCGACACATCATGGGGCTTGCGCCCGATGAAGAAGTCGACCGCGATGAGTGCGGACAGACCGAGAATGGTCAATGCCCACACGCTGAATGAAACGTCCACTGCGCCTCCGGCGTCGTACGGCTACTTGATCAGCGTCGTCGCTGCCGGAGGTCTCTTCCACCCGAGCGGTCCTAGCCGCTCAGGCCGACGCCCCGGGACCAATGGTGGTCCGTACTGACGGGTACGTCGCAGTCGGGAATACTCCCCTCCGCTCACTGGAGCGTACAGGAGCCCCCAAGGAAAGGTAAAGAGTTAGGTAAAGGGAGGTTCAAATGCCCAGTTCAGGGCTTTGATCCTGGTCAACACCGCCATGCCGTCGACCCATGCCGTCCACCTCTCCACCACCGCCATTCGGCGCTGCCCGACCACCCGCTGCGCCCCGGTCCCCGGACCCGCGGAGAACCATGACCGACTCCGGTGGCCCCGCTGCCAGGAGGGGGACCATCCCCCTTCGGCTGTGGTCCCTTCGAGGCAGGTCCGATGCCTGCCAACAGCGGCGACATCCAGGACCTCGGCCCTGGACCCACTCGGGAGAGCCCTGCCGACGGCCCGCCCGGGTGTGCACCTTCCAGTGCCCCGATCCGGATCCTACAAACGACGCACGGCGCCGCACAGTGCCGCACAGTGCCGCGAGGGCGCGGCCTCAGCGCCCCCAGGAGCGCCGGGCTACGGCGACCTGCTCAAGGACCTGACGCAGCACCGCGCTGCCGGACGGCACCGCGAGCGGCTGGTAGGTCCATGCGTGGCGCACCCAGGGATCGGCCAGATGGTCATCCGGGACGGGCGTGATCCGCAGCAGCGAACGCCACAGCGGGTCGAGCACCGGCCCATAGGCGCTGGCGTCCTCGCGGTCGGCGACCATCATCAGATGCACGCCCACGGAGGGACCCTCATCGGCGAGATAGCGCAGCTGGGTGACGGCCCGGTCGTCGAAACCGTGCGGGAAGTCATTGACGATCAGCAACTGCTCGGCGGTGTCGAGATCCGGTGGCAGCGCGTCCGGAGCCCCACCGCGCACGGCCATGGTGACCAGATCCACCCGCTGGGTGAGTTTCGCGAGGGTCTCACTCACGCCCACGGCGCCCGCCGCCGGAGGGCCCGCGAGAACTCCCGACTCGACCAGCGGGGCCAGCGAGGTGGCGGCGGTGCCCGCGGGGTCGATGGCGTGGACGGTGAACTCACCAGGTGGATAGACCGCCAGCAGACGGGCGGCATGGGTGACGGCGCAGTCCATGGCCAGCCGCTTCAGCTGCGCTTCGTCCAGCATCAACGCGGCTTCCGAGCCGCCGCGCCCGCTATCCACCCACAGCCCGCGTTCCAGGGGCAGCCTGACCAGGAACGGGATGCGCAGTTCCGGTGTCTCGGGTAGCTGGAGGTCGCCGAGCCGCAGCGCCATGGGGTTGTCCATGGGGACCCGGTAGGCGTGCCACACGGGGTTGTCCCAGCGGGCGAAGGCCGGCGGTAGAGCGGGCTCGACGACCTCGGACTCGGCGGTGAGCTGGGCGAGGTCGCGGTCGAGAGCCTTGCGGGCCTGTGCGGTCAGCTGCTCGCACTTGGCACGGGCGGCCGCCCTGGCGGCGTCCCCCGCGCCACCGATACGGCTACGCGGATCGGACAGTGCCTGGTCAAGCTCCCGATCCATCCGGGACTCGGCGAATTCCGCGGCGCTGCGATAGGCGGCGACAGAGCGGGCGAGGTCCTCGAACATGCCCCAGATCTGGTTGTAGAGCCGCTCTTCCATGGACCAACCGGTGGCGTCTCCGGCAACCGGACGGTTGGGCTGCCCCGGCTCGGCGGCCGGTGCTGCCGGAGGCGGCGGGGGCGGAGCTGAGCGACGCCGGGGATGGGCGTAGTCGATGGGGCCGCCCGGCCCGTCCGCAGGGTCCTGGGCAGCGTTGTGCTGGGGGCCCGCAGAGCCGCCGCCGGGTGTGGCCGCGGCAGCCGAGAGTCCCTGCGGGATGGTGGGGTCACCTCCCGCGGGTGGCTGCTGGACGGGCGGCGGCGGGGGCGGTGGCGCGAGGGGATAGCCGCCGTCGCTGGAGGCGGTGGTGCGCAGTTGGGCGGGCTCGGTGCGCTGGGAGCGCTGGGCGGCGGTCGCCTGGACCTCGGCGGCCTTCTCCCGTGGCCGCGCGAGTCCCTGATCACCGAGGAGCTGGGCGAGACCGCCCGCGTACCCCTGGCCCACCGCGCGTACCTTCCAGGCTCCCTGCCGGCGGTACAGCTCGACGGCGACGAGCGCTGTCTCAGCCTCCAGCCCGGTGATGGTGAAACTGACCACCTCGGTGCCGTCCGGTCCGACCAGCGCGAGGAAGGGGGCGGCCGTGGCACCGAAGTGCCCGGGTCCGCCGGTGCCTTCGGGGAGGGCGAGGAGCACACTCACCTGATGCACGGCAGTGGGCACGGCATCCAGATCAACCGCGAACCGGGGCGCGTCGGTGGTGCCGCGCGACAGCTCGACTCCGGGGAGTTCCGGCGCACCGGGGTGGGCGATCGCCGTGTCCCGTACGTTCCCCTGCTCATCCGAACAGGTGGCACAGGCCAGCACCGGGTGTCCGGCCGACACCCGGATCTCCAGGCGGGTTTCGGGCAGTGAATGGTTCTGCCCCCGGACCAACTCGGCCGTCATCGCCTTTGTCCCCTCGGTGCTCTGCGGTGGTTGGTTCCGCGCGGTCATCGGACTACTACGCGGCGTTTGGGTGGGTGTGTACTGCGGGGTGCCGATCGGTTCCCTGAGCGCCGCCACGGCTGCTGATCAACTTCTTGGGCGCTGCCGCTGCTGTCGTTCCGGTGTGCCGTCGTTCTGGTGCCGTGCCGTCGTTCGGGTGACGCTACCGCTCGCGGATCACTGCGGAAACTCGGTCGGCACCGGGGTGCGGTCTCACACGTGGGCGCGCGTACCGCTGTGCCGTACGCGGGTGGGCCGTCAAGCGGGCAGCTCCCGGTGGCTGATGCCTCCGGGAGCTGCCGGTCCGGCCGTACACGGCTGACGAAGCCCTACGGGTCTGCCTTAGAGGTGCGGCAGGATCGAGGGCATCAGGTACTCGAAGGTCTTGCCGTTGGCCGGGTTGCCGAGGGCGGTCATCTGCCAGCCGTCGGTGCCCTTGACCCGGTGCACCTTCGCCATGATCTGGGCGGTGTAGTTGCCGCCCCCATCGAGCGTGTAGCGCGCGAGCTCCTGGCCGTTCGTCTCGTCGACGAGGCGGCAGAAGGCGTTCTGCACTTCCTGGAACGTCTGGCCACCAAACGAGTTCACCGTGAAGACGATCTGGTCGATGTGGACCGGCACCCTCTGGAGGTCCACCAGGATCGCCTCGTCGTCGCCGCCCGAACCAGCGCCCCCGACGAGGTTGTCACCGGTGTGCTTGACCGAGCCGTCGTCGCTGACGAGGTGGCGGAAGAAGACCACATCCACCGGCTGCTTGTCGGCGAACAACACAGCCGACGCGTCCAGGTCGATCTCCTTGGTGCGCGAGCCGAAGAGACCGCGGCGAGCCGCCGCCTGCCAGCCCAGCCCCATCCGCACAGCCGTGAGGGTGCCCCCGTCGCTCTTCTGCAGGCTGATGGCCTGACCCTTGGTCATGTTGACCGTCACGCGCTGTCCCCTTCTTCCTGTTTGTCGATGTGCAGCCGCCCATACGGGTGGCTGTCCAGCACCCTACGCAGTCACATCAACGGTGCGGCACAATTGGCCAGCTTTTGTGTCGTTCTTGCAACACACCTGGTGCGCGGCCCAAGGACCATCCACTACGGCAGGCTCAACGCTCCCCCGCGCCCCAGCTGGCGCGCCTCTCAGGCGACGCCCGCCTCCTTCATCTGACGCAGTTCCTTCTTCAGTTCGCTGACCTCGTCCCGGAGCCGAGCGGCCACCTCGAACTGGAGGTCGGCGGCGGCTGCCCGCATCCGCTCGGTCATCTCCTCGATGATCCCGGTGAGTTCAGCGCCGGGTCGGTCGGTGGGCTTGGCGCCCTTGCCCGCGGCCTTGCCCTTGCCTCCGAGCGCCGGGACCGGGGCCTTGGCGCCCTTGCCGGATGCCGTCTTCGGCTTGCGGTAATCAGTGCCGAGCAGTTCCTCCGTGTCGACTTCCTCGCGCGCGATGGTGGCGACGATGTCGTTGATCTTCTTTCGGAGCGGTTGGGGGTCGATCCCCCGCTCGGTGTTGTAGGCGACCTGCTTCTCGCGGCGGCGGTTGGTCTCGTCGATGGCCTTCTCCATCGCGGCAGTGATCTTGTCCGCGTACATATGGACCTGCCCGGAGACATTGCGCGCCGCGCGGCCGATGGTCTGGATCAGCGATGTGCCGGAGCGCAGGAAGCCTTCCTTGTCCGCGTCGAGGATCGCCACCAGGGAGACTTCGGGAAGGTCGAGGCCCTCCCGGAGCAGGTTGATGCCGACCAGGACGTCGTACTCGCCGGCCCGTAGCTCGCGGAGCAGCTCGACCCGGCGCAGGGTGTCGACGTCACTGTGGAGATAGCGGACCTGGATGCCCAGCTCAAGGAAGTAGTCGGTGAGGTCCTCGGCCATCTTCTTGGTGAGGGTGGTGACCAGCACGCGTTCGTTGCGCTCGGTGCGCAGTCGGATCTCATGTACCAGGTCGTCGATCTGCCCCTCGGTGGGTTTGACGACGACCTCCGGGTCGATCAGACCGGTCGGTCGAATGATCTGTTCCACAAAGCCGTCGCCGCGAGAGAGCTCATAGGTGCCCGGAGTGGCCGACAGATAGACGGTCTGCCCGATCCGCTTGGTGAACTCCTCCCACTTCAGCGGCCGGTTGTCGAGCGCCGAAGGCAACCGGAATCCGTGGTCGACGAGGGTCCGCTTGCGGGACGCGTCACCCTCGTACATCGCGCCGATCTGCGGGACGGTGACATGGGATTCATCGATGACCAGGAGGAAGTCCTCGGGGAAGTAGTCGAGGAGGGTGTTGGGGGGAGAGCCGGTGTCACGGCCGTCGAAGTGCATCGAATAGTTCTCGATGCCGGAACAGGAACCGATCTGGCGCATCATTTCGATGTCGTAGGTGGTGCGCATCCGCAGTCGCTGGGACTCCAGGAGCTTCCCCTGCTTGTCGAGGTCGGCCAGCCGCTGCTCCAGCTCCTTCTCGATGCCGTTGACCGCCTTCTCCAGTCGTTCGGGGCCCGCGACATAGTGGCTGGCGGGGAACACATAGAGCGACTGGTCCTCGCTGATGATCTCGCCGGTCAGCGGATGGAGTGTGGAGAGGGCCTCGATCTCATCGCCGAACATCTCGATCCGCACCGCGAGCTCTTCGTAGACCGGGAAGATCTCGATGGTGTCGCCCCGGACCCGGAAGGTGCCACGGGCGAAGGCGACGTCGTTGCGCGTGTACTGGATCTCGACGAATCGGCGCAGTAGCTGTTCCCGGTCGATCTCATCGCCGACCTTGAGCGGCACCATCCGGTCGACGTACTCCTGCGGCGTACCGAGGCCGTAGATGCAGGAGACGGAAGCGACCACGATCACATCGCGCCGGGTCAGCAGCGAGTTGGTCGCCGAGTGGCGCAGCCGCTCGACCTCCTCGTTGATCGAGGAGTCCTTTTCGATGTAGGTGTCCGACTGCGGGACGTAGGCCTCGGGCTGGTAGTAGTCGTAGTACGAGACGAAGTACTCGACCGCGTTGTTGGGGAGCAGCTCGCGGAACTCGTTCGCCAGCTGGGCGGCCAGGGTCTTGTTCGGGGCCATCACCAGGGTCGGCCGCTGGAGCTTCTCGATCATCCAGGCGGTGGTCGCCGACTTACCGGTGCCGGTCGCACCGAGCAGGACGACGTCCTGCTCGCCAGCGCGAACACGGCGCTCCAGGTCCGCGATGGCCGCGGGCTGGTCGCCACTGGGCTGGAAGGGACTGACGACCTCGAAAGGTGCCACCGAACGTTCGATCTTGGAAACGGGCCGCATGAATCCACCGTACGACCCCGCACTGACAACCGGGTCCGATCCGGCCGCCGAGCCGCCCGGTGAGGGCGCGGCCCGGGCGGTCGGCGAGGTCGCATCAGTGCTGGTCAGCACCGATGAGCGCGGATAGCGGGCTACCAGGCCCCGGTGTGGGGCGACTCATCCTGCCGGGCGGTTGGGAGCCAGGGAGTCTCCGGCTCGAAGGACGGCGTCGCCAAGGAGGGCGATCGGTCCTCGGCCCGCGGCGCGGAGGGCGCTCCCTGGTTCTGCGGGCTGGGGCGGGACGCCTGGGGGCTGGCGGGCGGCGTCGGTGGGCTGGTGCTGGCGGGACCGAAGGTCGACTGGTCCATGGCCTGGGCAGGCCCCCCGGCCCCCCAGCCTGCCGATGGAGCGGCTTGAGGGGTCGGCCAGTCGTCGCCCCGGGCGGGCCGTGACGACGGCGGCCAGGGCGCCGTCTGCGTCGATTTCCCATCCGGTTCCCCAGCAACTCCCCGCGTCGGTCCCCCAGCCGTTTCCGATCGCCCCGCGGATTCGATAGGCGCGAGCGACGGCCACTGAGCCGCCTGGGAATCCACGGCCGCGCGCCCTCCGGGCTGGACACCGGTGGCCCGCCAGGCGTCGGGCGCCTGCCCGAACAGGGACGGGTTGACGCGCTCTGGCGCGCTTCCTGACTTGCCGGAATCCTTCTGGCCCGATGTCTTCCAGTCGGGCTCCCCCATCACCAGCTGCGGATCGAACATCACCACCACGCCGGCGAGCAGCAGGAAGACGGTCGGGCCGAGCAGCATGGGGGCCAGCAGGGTGGCGGCCGAGTCACCGGTGCCCGCGCTGCCCGTCGCCCCGTGCAGATGGACGCTGACCGCGGCCATTCCCGTGTAGTGCATCCCGGTGACGGCGACGCCCATCACCATGCTGGCGCCGAGGCTCGCCATGAACCCGTGGACCGAGACCGCTGCCCAGAGGGCGGCGGTGGCGGCGACGACGGCGATCACCACGGAGAGTACGACGATGGGCGTGCTGTAGAGGATGTCTCCCTGCATACGCATCCCGGCCATACCGAGATAGTGCATACAGGCCACGCCAAGGCCGGTGATCGTGCCACCGGTGAGCAGCGACATCACGGTCGCGCCGCGGTATCCGACGATGAAGATACCGATGCCGACCATCACGATGGCGACAACGAGACTGGCGAAGGTGGTGGCCCGGTCGTAGTTGACGGGGGTCTCGGAAACGCTGAAGCCCATCATGGCGATGAAGTGCATCGTCCAGATGCCGGAACCGATCGAGGTCGCCCCCAGGACCAGCCAGCCCGGTTTGAACGACCCCTCGCCACGCACCGACCTGGTCGTACAGCGCAGTCCCAGCGCTGAGCCGAGGCAGGCCATCAAGAAGGCCGCCACTGGAGTGACAAGGCCATAACTAAAGCCGTCGAGAGTTCCCTGCATGTTGTTGCGTCCTTCGCTCCATGTGGTCTAGGCGAACTCCTGGCGGTGGCCCCTGACCGCTGGTGGAACGTCTTTTCAGGGGGCGACCCTATGCCCGGCACTCCATCTGACAAACATTTAGGACGACATTTACCCCTGTGAAGACCCCACGATGGTGCTACCTGTAGTGATTTATGCGCTTTCCACCGAGGCGCAGACCGAGCCGCACTGAGCTGCGTTACTCCGCGTTGGCATGTATGGGTCAGTGGGGCGGTACGAACCCGCCCGTCCGCCTGCCCGTACAACGTCAGGAGCCAAGGTGTCCGCACGTCCCCTCACCGCGACCGCCGTCGTCCTGCTCACCGTCGGCGCGGCACTCGCGTCCGGCCCGGTGGCCCAGGCAGAGCAACCCTCCGCACCGACCGCACCGACCGCACCGACCGCACCGACCGCACCGACCGCACCGACCGCACCGACCGCAGAACGGCAGGGTGAGCCGCAGGTGATCGCCCATCGGGGCGCATCCGCCTACGCGCCCGAGAACACCCTCGCGGCCGTTGACCTCGCCGATGACATGGGCTTCACCTGGGTCGAGAACGACGTCCAGCGCACCCGGGACGGCGCACTCATCGTCGTCCATGACGAGACCCTGGCCAGGACCACGGATGTCGAGCAGCGCTTTCCCGAGCGCGCCCCCTGGCGGGTGCGGGACTTCTCCGCCGCCGAAATCGCCACCCTGGACGCCGGTAGCTGGTTCGGCAAGGAGTGGGCCGGTCTTCGGGTGCCGACCCTCAGGCAGTATCTGAACCGGGTCGACCGCAACGACCAGAAGCTGCTGCTGGAGATCAAGCGGCCCGAGCTCTATCCGGCCATCGAGAAGGAGACCCTCGATGTGCTCCGCCAGGAGGGCTGGCTCGACCGTTCGCACATCAAGGGCAGGTTGGTCATGCAGAACTTCAGCGCTGACAGTGTGCGGGCCGTGCATCGCCAACGGCCGGACGTCATCACCGGCTTCCTCGGCACCCCGCCGGTCGCCGATCTGCCCGCGTACGCGTCGTTCACCGACCAGATCAATCCGGCGGCCTCCTCGATCACGGCCGACTATGTGGCCGCCGTACACCGTCTCAAGGGCGCACACGGCAAGCGTCTGAGGGTCAACACCTGGACCGTGAACGACGCGGCGACGGCGGTGCGCATGAGCGAGTTCGGCGTGGACGGCATCATCACCGACCGGCCCGATGTCGTGCGTGACGCGGTGGGCTAGGGCCGCGGGCGCGATCGGCGGCTGATCCGCGAGGTC
>NZ_JAMQAW010000026.1:0-103205 GCF_023701525.1 Streptomyces albipurpureus | reverse complement strand
GCATGAAGAGCTTCGACTGGACCGTGATAGGGACGGACCTAGGGCCGCTGTTGCTGGCCGCCACCGAGAACGGCTTGGTCAGCGTGGCCTTCCATGCCGACCAGGCCACTCAGGGCAAGGCGCTGCGCGAGCTGTCAAGCCGGTTGGGCGCCGAGCCGGTGGCTGACGCGACGGGTCTGCTGGTCGAGCCGGTCAGGCAGCTTGAGGCCTACTTCTCGGGTGAGTCGCATGACTTCACACTGTCGCTCGATTGGTCCCTTTCTGGTGGGTTCAACCGGGTAGTGCTCCGGGAGCTGGCCACCGGGGTCCCGTACGGCACCGTCGTGGCGTACGGGGACCTGGCCGCCCGGGTTGGCCAGCCCGGAGCCGCGCAGGCCGTGGGCGCCGCGATGGGCTCCAATCCGCTGCCGGTGGTCGTGCCCTGCCACCGGGTGGTGGAGAGCGGCGGAAGGCTGGGGGGATTCAGCGGCGGGCTGGAGACCAAGCGGAAGCTGCTGGCGCTGGAAGGCGTTCTCCCGGAGCCGCTGTTCTGAGTGAGCCCAGGCCTCCCGGCCAGGCGCTGGCACCCGCCTGCCTTCTTACCGCCCGCCTCCCTCCCTGGCGTTCCTGCCGCCCTCGGGCGCGGCTTCGCTCACCACCCGTGCGTCCCGACAGGGGCCGAGCCCCGCGCACGGCTGACGCGAGACCGGAGATCGCCAGCGGCCTCTCCGGGCCGGTGATGCCGCTCCCGAGCCTCCCGAGCTGGCATATCCCAGGGTCATGTGAGTACCAGGATTCCGCGAGCTGACAGACTGCGCGGGTGAGCATCAGTCCTGATCTACCTGACATATCCGGCGCCTCTGAGCCCGAAGGCGTCCCAGCAGAGCCGGCCCGCGCGGCGGCGGGTCCCGTCACAACGCCCGGCCTCTCCGTTGAAGCTCTGCCCGCGCTGCGGCGGCGTATCACCGCCGTTCTCGTCATCAGCCAGATCCTGGGTGGACTCGGTGTCGCCATCGGTGTGGCGCTGGCCGCGGTACTCGCCGAGCAGATCAGCGGGACCGAGGCGCTGGCCGGGCTCGCTCCCACCTCGACCGTCGCCGGGACCGCGCTGCTCTCCATGCCGCTGGCCTCGCTGATGGCCTCCCGCGGCAGGCGCCCCGGCCTTGTCCTCGCCTATGTCATCGGGGCCTTCGGTGGGTGTGTGGTGGTGCTCGCCGCCGTGGTGGAGAACTTTCCGCTGCTGCTCGCCGGTATGACCGCATTCGGCGCCGGTTCCCTGGCGACTCTCCAGGCCCGCTTCGCCGCCGCCGACCTCGCCGTGCCCGAACGACGGGGGCGGGCCATCTCCAATGTCGTGTGGGCGACCACGGTCGGAGCTGTGCTCGGCCCCAACATCGCCGCACCCGCCGGCCGCAGCGTCTCCGGTCTGGGGATTCCCGCCGAGGCCGGACCCTTTGTCTGGGCGGCCGGTGTGTTCCTCCTCGCGGCCCTCCTGGTGCACTTGCTCCTGCGCCCCGACCCGCTGCTGGCGGCCAGGGCCCTGGGGCCGACCGAGCCTTCGCCCCGAGGGCGCTCGCTGCGATCGGGGATCGAGGCCGTACGGCAGTCACCGATGGCCAAACTCGCCCTGGTCACCGTCTCGGTGTCACACACCACCATGGTGGCCATCATGTCGATGGCGCCGGTGGCGCTCAGCCACCATGGAGCGGACATCGAGTTGATCGGCCTGGTCATCAGCGGGCACATCGCGGGCATGTACGCCTTCTCCCCCGTCATGGGCTGGCTGGCGGATCGATTCGGCAGGATTTCGGTCATCGGTCTCGCGGTAGGGCTGCTCGCGCTCGCGGCACTGTTCGCCGGCGGGGCCGGACCGAGCCACACCCAGCTCGCCCTCGGACTGTTCCTCCTCGGACTCGGCTGGTCGGCCGGTGTGGTGTCCGGATCGGCACTGCTCACCGACTCTGTGCCGGCCCCGTCGCGCGCCGCCGTGCAGGGCCTCTCCGACCTGGTGATGAACACGGCCGCCGGCATCGGCGGGATCTGCGCCGGACTGATCGTCGCGCAAGCCGGCTACGGCTGGCTGAACGCGGTCGGTGCCTGTCTGCTCCTTCCGATGGCCGCGCTGGCGATCCGCCGGGCCATGCGCTGATGCACGGCCTACCGAGGCCGGAGAGCGCAGTGCACCCCTCGCTCGACACCGACCGAGCGGCCTAGACTAGGCCCCCTTCCCGCACCCCCGAGCGCCCGCTGACTGCTTCGCTCCCCGGTTTGCACCGGCCACGAGCCAACGCACCAGCCGCCGGTTCAGCCGCCGAGGGAGCAGCCCCCGTCACCAACTCCACCGCTGTGGGCGCAGGCCAGGGGGCTGTGACCGATGGTCGGCTCCGGCGCACCCCTGACACCCGGTTCCTCTCGACGCCGGGCGCGCGCAGAACCGTGTTTGGAGAGCGCGCCCCGGTGCCAGGGATGGGACATGCTGCTCACCGAAGTGACCGAAGAAGTAAGGGAAGCACTCGCCGCCAACCGCCCCGTGGTGGCCCTGGAGTCAACGATCATCGCCCATGGCCTGCCGCGTCCACGGAATCTGGCCGTCGCAGCGGAGTTGGAGGGGTTGGTACGGTCCGGCGGCGCGATCCCCGCCACCATCGCCGTCATCGATGGACGGATCAGAATCGGCCTGGACAAGCTCCAACTGGAGCGGGTCGCCGAGGACGACAGCGTACGGAAACTGGGTCAGCGGGACCTCGCACCCGCGCTGGCGACAGGGGCCAGCGGGGCCACCACGGTCTCCGCGACGGCGTTCCTCGCCGCCCGCGCCGGAATCAAGGTCTTCGCCACCGGCGGGCTCGGTGGCGTACACCGTGAGTGGACCCGTGACCAGGACGAGTCAGCGGATCTGCGGGTGCTGGCCAGCACGGGTATCACCGTGGTGTGTGCCGGGGTGAAATCGGTCCTCGACGTACCGGCGACGCTCCAACGCCTGGAGACACTGGGGGTGGGAGTGGTCGGCTATCGGACGGAACACTTCCCCGGGTTCTACCTCTCCTCCTCGGGACAGCCGGTGGACTGGACGGTCCACTCCCCTGAGGGCGTGGCGGAGGTGATCCATGCCCGCGAGGCGCTCGGTCCTCCGGAGTCCGCGTTGATCGTCGCCAATCCGGTGGCCGAGTCGGAGCAGTTGGATCCCGGACTGCATGACCGCGTGCTGGGTGAGGCACTGGACGAATGCCGCGAGCGGGCGATCACGGGGCAGTCGGTGACCCCGTTCCTGTTGGATTTCCTCACCCGCGAGACCGGTGGCGCGTCCCTGGAGGCCAATGTCTCAGCGGTACGGGGCAACGTACGGCTGGCGGCCCAGATCGCTGCGGCACTATGAGCTCAGGAGGCACCGACGAGAAGGGCGGCACCGCGGTGGACGAGGTGCCGTCCCACAGGACGGGCGGCCGACAAGACCCCCGAGCGGCCCTCTCCGTCGGCTCACCCGAGCCCTCCGCCCTCCTGGTCATCGGAGAGGTGGTGACCGATGTGCTGGCCCGCCACTCCACGGACCTGGTCAGAGGCACCGACACCGCCGCCCGCATCAGCATCCTCCCGGGTGGCGCCGGAGCGAATGTGGCCTGCTGGGCGGCGTACTGCGGGGTGGCGGACGTACGGCTGCTGGGACGCGTCGGCCCTGATGAGACGGGTTGGCATGAGTCAGTGCTCCGGTCGGCCGGAGTGCGCCCGCTGTTGATCAGGGACGCCGAGGCCCCAACCGCGACCGTCATCGTCCTGATTGACGCAACCGCCGAGGGAACACTGCTCTCGGACAGCGGGGCCGCGCTGCGTATCGGCCCTGAGGACTGGTCTCCGTCGCTTCTGGACGGCGTGGGACATCTCCATCTGTCCGGCTATCTCTACTTCTCCGATACCGGGCGCCGACTAGCCCGTGTGGCCACGCAGTCAGCCCGAAGCCGCGGGATCTCGGTGAGCGTGGACCCGGCGTCTGCGGGGTTCATCGAGGCGGTGGGCGTGGACCGTCTACTGAACGCATACGGGGATGTGGATGTCCTGATCCCCAACGCCGACGAAGCATGTCTGCTCACCGGGCTACCCGATCCGACCGACGCCACCCTGGCCCTGAGCGGACTCGTGCCGCTGGCAGTGGTGACCCTGGGTGCGAAGGGGGCGTTGGTGGCCGGTTCAGGTCAGTTGATCGCCTCGGTGCCGCCCCATACGGCCAGGTCCCTGGACTCGACCGGGGCGGGAGACGCCTTCACCGGGGCGTTTCTGGCCGCCCGGCAATCAGGCGCGGACGCGGCGAGGGCGGCGGCAGCGGGCTGCCGCGCGGGAGCACAGGCAGTGACAGTGGTCGGCGCCCGTCCACCACGGAAGGCCCCCGCGGCTTCGCCCCGGCAGCCGAGGTGAGGTCGCATCCCACCGTGACGCGCACGAGGTCAGAGTGATGTGTTGGCGCGGCTCACTCAGAGAAAGAGCACATCAATCAGCTGATACGGAACCATGAAGAGGCCCAGCACCAGGAGCGGAAGCCCCAGGCCAAGAAATCCGATCGTTCGGAACACCCAACTCCACAGGGGAAGGGCGACCACACTGAACTCCGGGCGCTGCGGGTCGTAGGTCACCTGGACCCGTTTGGGGACACCATCGACGAAGAAGGGTTTCCACGGGAGTACGACCCTGCGTTTCCTGCCCTCGACGTCGATGTAGGAGAAGAGCTTCTCCTTGCCCCGCTTTCCATGGAACGTCGCCGTCGCAGTGATGCCGCGCCGGCTCAACACCACCCGGTCATAGAGGTTTCGGCCGGCGATCGCCGCTACGGACACCCCGAGGAACAGGGGCATGAATCCCAGCCCCCAGCTCAACTGGTTGGTCATGTCACCCAGGAGGAACATGGTCACCAAACCCGTTGCGTAGGTGCCCACGCAGACCAACAGAATGGTCTTCATCGAACGGTCCATCGCCCCCCAGCCGGTGGCAGCCGATCGAGGGAGTACCTCAACGAGTCGCTTGCCGTCTCGATGGGGTGTGTGACCCTGCACCGGCAGCGCACCGTTGACGGCGTCCGCGAAGGCGGCCACCGCGCGTTCGTTGCGGCAGTCGATCCGGTAGACCGTGCCCAAGGTCCCCTCAGCCGCGGTCAGCACCACCTCCACCGAACGCTGGCCGGCCGCGCCAACCCGTATCTCTCGCACTGCCTTCAACGGTATCCGTCGTCGGACACCGCGCTGCTCCAGCAGAATCGCCCCGCCTTCCAGCCAGAGGCTTTCCGAACGACCCCGGAGAGCCACCGACGGCAGACGAGGTGGCACTGGATTGCTGGTCATGGCCGAAACCTAAGCAGCCCCATCCCCTGACCCGCAAGATCCAACGGTGCACGGCGGCCGCACAACTCCGGCGCGGCCGAACCCACTCGGTGCGCACAGCCGGCTCCGGCTTGTCAGAAGTCCCCGCCGAATCCGCTCCACGCGGGATGGCGCAGGTCATCCACCGACACCACCGCATCGGCCGACTCCACCGGGCCCACCTCCTCCTCGTACCGCTGAAACGCGGGCAGTGTCCACCGCTCGGCCGCCGCCGTACGCCGCGCCAACGCCCCGGGCGACAGCCTCAGATGCAGGGTGAGATCGAAGGGGAACCAGTGCCCCAGCAGAAACGGGCCGTAGAGCAGCAACACACCGCCCTCGGGAAGGGCGACCCGCGGACTACGGGTCGCCCTGTCCCTTGAGGGGTCCCAGAGATCCGGCAGCACCAGTCCACTGCCGCCGGTCTCCAACGGCCCGAAGACCTCCCGCCACAACGCCCCGGTGTCAAACCAGCCGTTGTAGTACGCATCGGGATCGGTGCGCCCGTACTCATAGCGCAACGACGCCGGACGGAGAAAACCGGCCGTGCTGACGGCCAGCACGCTCCGTCCCCGCAGCCTCAGCGCGTCCCCGACCCGAGCGGCCAAGTCTCCGACACCTGCGTCAAAGGACCCGTCCAACCCGATGCAGAACCAAGGACCGCTCTTCTCGGCCGAGGTACGCGTGGTCTGGTCCACCACGGCGTCGGTCAGTCGCTCCCAGGTGATCGCTTCGAGTAGCACGAGTCAATCATCGTCCAACCATCCATCGATCCGTAGCGAAGAGGGGTTCCTACTCCCCCAGACACGTTGGCGGCTCGGCGTCCACCGAGAGCGGACTGCCCTGGGGCAGCAGATACGTCACATACAGCACCACCGGCTCGCTACCGGCGTTCCGTGCGATGTGGCGGTGCTCAGCGCCGGACGGTTCTATGAACGCCGACCCGGCGGGGGCCACCTCGACGGAGCAGTCCTGGAGCGTGCGAGTCAAGGTGCCCGACTTCACGACGGCAAGGAGTTGGCCGTGGTGGTAGTGCCATCCGGTGGAGTCGCCCGGGGCAATGGTGATCGTCCGGACGATCACATCGGTGCGGCCTTTGGCCTTGATCTTCAAGGTCCCCTGGGAGACTCCGCGCGCCAGTACCGTGCCCGCAACACCACTGCTGGCAACGCCGTTGCCCGCCGTGGCACTCGCCGCCGACGGCGCCGTTGGTAACGCCGTCAAGCAGCCGTCCATCACCATGGCACCGCGCGCCCGCCCGTGACGTGCACCGTTTCCCAGCATGTCCTCGAACCCCATGAAAGCCTCCAACTCCTCTGCCCGGGAGGATGTGGCTGTGCTCACCCGTCCGTCCGGGTGCCTCGCCAAAGGACGTCACGCTATTCGAGAAGGAGCAGTCCGGAAAGCAAGCGTGGCAACGGACTGGTTGGACGGTCGTTCCGCTAGGGCGCGACCAGCGGAAACGGCAGTGGGAAAGGAGCGGGTCCGAAGGCGTAGCCGGCCTCCGGACCCTTTGATTCCACCCATGTGGCACGCCGGCACGCTTGAGGACCCGAGTCAGTCGTTATGTCGTCGCGTCCTGCCTTTGGACCACCGCACATCGAGCTGTGCGGACCGGACTTGAACCGGCATTTCGACGTCCCAGGGCTCGGGCCCGGTCGATCCGGCGATCGGCGGAAAATGCTGAATCTGGAGCAGTAATCTCAGTCTGACGGCGGTCTGCCTCTACCGGACTTGGGCTACCGCGGCCCGTACTGGCTGTGCCGCGGGGAGGATTCGAACCTCCACTGGAACCGCACGATCACGACAAGCCTCAGTCTCAGCTTGCGCTCCTCGCGCACCCCACCCGCATAACCGCGGATGAGGAGTCTTGAGACTATCCGTTCACTCGAACAGATAGCCAAAAACGGCGTCACCCACCCGCTGGTCCGTGACCTCCGCGCCATTGGCTTCCTCGCGCGCGAACTTCACGGCCTGCTGAAGCTTCTCCACCCGCTCCAGCAGTTCGTTCACCCGTCGAGCGGGCAGCGCGCCGGAGAACTTCACCGTCGTCCAATAACCGACCGGAATGTCCTCGTAGTAGACGTCGACCTGCGCCGGGTGCTTCTCCGTCGCCTCCGCCTTCACATGGTTGCGCGGGACCTTCTTCGTCCGCACCGTACGCACGATCTCCGTCTTCCAGGCATCGGTCGACGGGTCCTGCGTCCATGACTCCGAGGCATCGAGGACGGGCAGCTTGCGGATGAAGGTGTTGATGTCCGTCAACTGCTTCTCCAGGAAGAGCAGATAGGCCACGGGCACCTCGCTCACCAGCACCCGCCCGTCAACCGTGACATCGGCCCGAGCGGTGCAGTTCGCCCAATCCTTGGTGGCGGTCACATCAAAGAGCCGAGTCAGCGTCCTCGCCGTCTCGCGCAGCACGTCCTCCGCCTGCACCTGGACCCTGGTCGACTCCGGCGGCAACTGCTCGCCGTCCTCGTCCTTCGGCTGGTAGGTACGCGAGATGCCGGCGAGCAGCGCAGGTTTCTGGAGCCCGTGGTGGGCGGTGGTCAAGTCCTGGTGCGCCTTGGACTTGACGCCCTTCTCCACTGCGATGATCTGATTTAGTTTCGCCACGTCGATCAAGGTATCAAGACCGTCGTGAGCGCTCGAACGATTATTCCGATCCCCATCGGATCATCGTCATTTCTCCATCGCCCGGGCCGTCATCCGCGGCCAACCACCCTCTCGCCCCTTCAACTCAACGCCCTTGGGGAGCAAGCACCATGGAGACAGCCGTCATCGCCGTCATCGGCACGCTGCTCGGCTCGGTGGTCACCCACTTCTTCCAGCGCCGGACTACCGAGCGCGCCGCCGAACTGTCCCGCGCCGAACAGTTGCGTCAGGAGCGGATCTCCGCGTACAGCGCCTTCGCCGGGGCGCTCGTCGACTACCGAAGGGGACAGAACGACCGCTGGCACCGCGCTCAGCAGACGCCGGGCAGCCCAGCCGCCGAAGAGGCGCGGATCGACTCGTACCGGTTGCGTTCAAGCGCCCATCAGGCATTGATCCGAGTCCAGTTGGTGTGTGACGACGCTCAGGCACTGGAGCTTGCGGCAGCCGCGTTCGAGGTGACGAACTGCATGCATGAGGCACCCGATGAGGACGATCGCTCACAGCGCTCGGAGCAGGCCCGCGAGACCCTCTCGGAGTTCATTGGTGCAGCCGCCCCGAGCGTCCGCTGAACACCCGGGGCCAGGGCTTGTGCCGGACCGGTGACCGGTGCTGAACCGGGGCCCGCCACTGGCCGGTCTCCAGCTCAACGCCGTAGTGAGGCTCAATGCCGTAGTGGCAGGTCTCCTAGGCCTCCGCGCGACGCGCTCGGCGGTAGAGCAGGGCCCCGCCAAGCATCAGGGCCGCACCGGCGGGAACGACATATCCGATTCCCCCCGCGCCGGTGTGGGCGAGGGCGCCCCGCGGCTTGGTGTCGTCAGGGGTGTCCGGGGTGTTGGGCCTCTCCACAGGTCGGTCCACCGGCTTCTGCGTCGGCGGAGGCTTCGGCGTGGTGATGGGCGGGGTCACCGGCGGGGTCACGGGCTTCACCGGCGGGGGCGGCTTGGGGCCAGTCGGCTCAGCCGGCCCGTTCACCGAGGTGTTGCCGAAGGCGGGATTGCCGATGCCGACGACGTTCAGAGAGTTTCCACTGAGGTTGACCGGCAGATCGACCGGCAGCTGGACACCATTGCCGGAGATCACTCCGGGTGAGCCCTTGGTGATGCCGTTGGCCACCGAACCGCCGGAGTTCTGGCTGCCGGGCGTCTGCCCGCCGGGGGCGGTGGCGCCGCCCTTTGAGGTGTTGGCGCAACTGTTGCCAGCGGCCGGGTTGAGCAGCCCCACCACGTTGACGGTGTTGCCGCAGAGGTTGAGGGGAACATGAATCGGGAGCTGCACCGTGTTGCCCGCGATCACTCCCGGAGAGCCGACCGCACCACCGTTGGCGATCGAGTCCGCGCTTGCGTGTCCCGCCAGTGCAAGCGCGCCACCCGTGAGCATCACGGTGGCGAGCCCCTTTCGATGAATCTGCCTCATCGGGTCCTGCCTTCCGGAGAACTTCTCGGGCACTCGCCCGCACCCCGGACAACGATGCCCAAAGGGCGTTCGGATCCCACTCTGGGTGCCTTTCACCCCTTTGAGTGTTCGCCTGTTCGAACCGGCCTCACCCGTCCCGGTCAGCGTCCGGCATCGCTATCAGCCGTACTTCTGGATTCGCTCACCCTCTCGACGCTCGATCAGAGCAGGTAGTTCCGAGCCGAGTTCGGCGACAATGGTGGGCACGTCGAGGGTGAGCAACTGGCGATCCCGCATCAGAACGCGACCGTCGACGATCGTGGTGCGGACATCGCTGGAGCGGGCGCTGTGCACCAGGGTGGCTGCGTGGTCGTGCGACGGCTGGGTGTGCGGGCCGGTGAGATCCACCAGGATGAGATCGGCCCGTCGCCCGGGGGTGAGCGCACCGATGTGTTCGCCAAGGCCGACCACCCGGGCGCTCTGGGTGGTGGCGTGGTCCAGGGCCTGTCGAGCGGTGAGCCACGAGGGATCGTTCTCGGCCGACTTCTGTACGAGGGCGGTGAGCGTCATGCTCTCCCACACATCGAGGGTGTTGTTCGACGCGGCGCCATCGGTGGCCAACCCGACCGGGACACCGACCGCTGCGAGCCCCCGTACCGGTGTGGTGCCCCAACCGAACTTCAGATAGCCCCGGGGCGCGCTCGCCACACCGACCCGGCCTGGGGCGCCCCCGAGGATCTCAAGGTCTTCCGTGGTGATGCCGGTGCCATGTGCGATCAGCAGATCCCCGTCGAGCAGCCCGGCCCGGTGAAGGACCTCGATGGGGGTCTGCCCGTGTTGCTCCAGGCTGGCGGCGGTCTGGGCCGCGTTCTCCGCCGCGTGGACATGGACGAGGAGGCCGTGTTCGCGGGCGAGTTCCGCCGTCGCCGCCAGATCCATGTCGTTCACGGTGTACGGGGCGTGGGGCGCGAGCGCGGTGGTGATGCGCCCCTCGGCCGCGCCGCGTAGCCGCAGGGCGAAGTCAAGGGATCGCTCGCGCCCACCGGATCCCTGACTGGAGAAGTAGGCCCAGCCGAGATTCGCTCTCAGCCCGCTCTCGGCGACCGCGGCTGCGACCTGATCCATCGAGAAGTAGTGATCGGCGAAGGTGGTCACGCCCGCCCGGATCATCTCGGCGCACGCCAACCGCGCCCCGAGTTCCACGAGGTGATCGGTGAGGTTGGACTCGATCGGCCAGATCCAGTCGTTGAACCACTCGTCGATGTCCATGTCCTCGGCGATGCCCCGTAGCGCCACCATGGGCGTATGGGTATGGCAGTTGATGAGGCCGGGCATCGCGAGTTGTCCCCGCCCATCGATCCACTCGATGGGCGCACCCGCCGGGGTGCCGCCCGTGGAGCCGGTTTCCGGCACCGAGGTCGGTGCTTCTGGTGCCCCGGATGGTGGGGCGGCATCCGCCCTACCCCTCTGAGCACCGGTGACCTGGTACGAGACAGCCCCGCTGGCGGCGCGGGCGGTGATCGATTCGATCAGGCCGTGCCGTAGGGAGATGACCGCGTCCTCGATGAACTCGATCTGCCCGTCGTGGTCATGCACCAGGGCGGTGCACCCCTTGATGATGACTCTGCCCATCCGACCCTCCTGGTCTGGTCTGCTTCGACACGGATGGGCGGGCTGTCCGCCTTTTCCGTTGGGTGAAGTGGGGTACGGGAGCCGGCTCGACCGGTCGGTTCGGCCGGGTCGCTCAGTAGCGCACGGGAAGCGCCAGCAGCCCCCGGGTGCGGATGGACGGACGCCAGCGCAGGGCGCTCTCCTCAGTGTCGAGTGCCAGCCGAGGAAACCGCTCAAGCAACGCGGTGAGCGCGATCTCCGTCTCCAGCCGGGCCAGATGCGCGCCGAGGCAGTAGTGCAGACCGTGACCAAGGGCGACATGGCCTTGTGCGTCGCGATCCAGGTCGAGTTGGTCGGGGTCGGGGAACCGGTTCGGGTCACGGTTGGCCGACGCCAGGGAGACCATCACCGTCTCGCCCGCCGGTACGGTCACTCCACCGATGGTCAGGTCCTCGATGGGGAAGCGCCGAATGCCCAGCAGCGCGGGTCCTTCGTACCGCATGAACTCGTCGACCACTGCGGCGATCCTGGACGGGTTCTCCCGCAGCTCAGCGAACTGCCGGGGGTTGCGGAACAGGGTCAGTACCGAGGTGCCGATGAGTTGGACGGTGTTCTCGTATCCGACGAAGAGGATCAGAAAGGCGAGCGAGGTCAGTTCGTCCTCGCTGAGGCGGTCGCTTCCGTCCGCGCCCGGCTCGTCCCGAACCGCGATCAGCGCGGAGAGCAGGTCATCGCCCGGTTGTGCGCGTTTGTGTTCCAGCAGGGTGGAGACATAGGCGATCAGGCTTCCGACGGCCTCTTTGGCGGCCTGAGGTCGTGCGGGGTCCGGAAGCACGAGTGCGTCCGTCCAGTCACGAAAGTCCCGTCGGGCCTCCCGGGGTACGCCGAGCAACTCGCAGATGGTGTGGATGGGCAGGGGCGCGGCGTAGGAGACCACCAGATCCGTCCGGTCACGGGTCGCCATGGCGTCGAGCAGTTCGTCGGCAATGCGCCGGACGGGTTCCCTCAACCGCTCGATCCGCCGTGCGGTGAACGTCTTGGTGACCAGGCGCCGGATCCGAGTGTGGTCCGGCGGGTCCATGTTGAGCATGTTTGCGTCAAGTGCGGGTGGCAGTCGAAAGCCGCGGTATCCGCCGGGGGTGGCATGTCTCTTGTCCAGGGACAGCCGTGGGTCGGCAAGTGCTTCCCGTACGTCCTCGTAGCGGGTGACGATCCAGACGGGCAGTCCGTCCGGGCCCACGATCCGGTGTACCGGTGCGGCCTCGCGCAGCTTGTCGTAGACGGGGTAGGGGTCTGTCAGGAGTTCGGACGTGCGGTCGTCGAGGGTCATGTGGATTCACCTTAGAGAGGGCGCTCTGTCCTCCTGGCCGAACTGAGTGGCCCAAGGACGGCTCGCCATCAAATCCCGCCGTTCTGGGCCGAATTCCCTCCCCGAGGTCAATCGCTCACCGAGGGGTTTCGGAGGCTCGTAGGAGGAGTGGGAAGGGTGGAGGTGTACGGGGAGCAGGAGCGGCCACTGGCTCTCGGGCCCAGCGGCCGCTCCATCGGAGTGCCTCACCCTGAACACCTGGATGCCGGATTACTCGAACGCCGGAATGCCTCAACGCCTGGATGCCGGACCCCCCTGGACGCCTGGGTGCCGGACCGCCGGAGGCGTGGATGCCGGACCGCCGGGGCCGGTGCTCGTCGGTGACGTCATGGGAGTGACGGCTGGCCCTCGCCGCAGGGCCGTGCCCTGCGATTCGCCCTCCGGGAACACCTGCCGGGTGCCCGCGGGTGAACGCACCCGCGGCACCATCCCAAGACGGGCCCGATCGACTCGGTGAGCTCTGTGTGGGCATCGTCGTCACGGTCTACCGCTCAGCAGGGCGTTGAGTGCGTCAACCGGGTCGGTGTCTGGGGCGCCGCGTGGCCACCAGTCATCGCGTCCCGCGTCCGACTCATAGCCGTACCACAGCCCATCACGGCCGAATCTGAGCTGGAGCGTGCTGGTCGACAACTGGTTGAGCTGGGGACGGAAGTCCGGGAAGCCGGCGGCGGTAAGGGCCGGCCGGGCACGGTCGAAAGGACCCGCAGGCGGGTCCCAGGGGGACTCCAGCACTTCGAGCGCCGACAGGCCACCCTGTCTCCAGGCGGCAACCGCGCGAGCGATGGCCGTGGGGGTACGGCCCGTGGCCCCGGCAAGTCGCCGATAGAGGGCGCGGGACGAAGCGGTGAGCCCGGAACCGGGGTGGGCAGCCGCCAGCCGGACCGCGTCCTGCCAAGGGGTGAGGTGTGCGATCGGGTCGATGCCCGTGGTCAGCAGGGTGTGGGCGCGGACAGCGGCTTCGGTAGCGAGCAGGTCCAGTGCGAGCGGGTCGGGGGCGCCGGGGGCCTGCGGATAGGACGGTGGCCGCCCGGGGCTGGCCGGGATCGGGAAGGGAGGCGGTAGTTCGGGGAGACTGCGCGGAATGAGCGCCTGCCGGGCCGCGACCGTGGGAAGCGGGGCCGGCTCGGCAGAGGCGCGCTCAGCCGCTGACCGGGTGGCGTTGCGATGGGAGAGAGCGGCGAGAAGGTCTCGCTCACCCATCCCCCGCATCAGAAACAGAACGAAGGGGTCCTGGTCCAGCAGTCGGGCCGTCTGGTAGCAGAGTGCGGCCGCGTGCTTGCAGGGATAGCCGTCGTCGGGACAGGAGCAGTCCGGAATCAGGTCCCCGGTGGCCGGCAGAAGATCCACCACGCCTGCGAGCGCGTGCGGGACGTCCTTGTCGAGGAGGGCGGCAATGTAGTCGGGGCGGGCCGCGGCGGCAGACAGAAGGTCGTCCCACTCCTCGTCCTTGAGGGCACGGAGGCGGATCTCCGTGCGGTAGGGGCGGGGACGGCTGCCATGGACATACGCCACCACCCGACCGGGGGTGACCGTGATCGAATCCACGAGACCACGACCGGCGTAGGCCCGGCCCCGGGCGAGCCTGGCCGGGTCGAGTGCCGCGTCCTCCAGTGCCTCGACCCAGGCGTTGCCCCACCAACTGGTCGCCGACTCCTCGCCCCGCAGGGGATCGGGTGCGGGGAAGGTACGCCGCCGGTCATCGTGCCGGGCAGCCATCGCGGCGGTGCGCCGATCTCGCCCGCCGGGGGCACGGCGGTCTCTCACCGGATCGCTGGGATCTTGTCGGGCGGTGCGAGGTCGGCCGTAGGGCGGGGTCATGCGGGCCTCCGCAGCGAGACGAGATCGGCCAGCTCACGGTTGGTCAACTCGGTCAGGGCGGCTTCGCCCGAACCGAGAACGGCGTCCGCCAGAGCGCGCTTCTGGGCCAGCATGACGGCGATCCGGTCCTCGACCGTGCCCTCCGCGATCAGCCGGTGGACCTGCACCGGCTGCGTCTGGCCGATGCGGTACGCGCGGTCCGTCGCTTGTTCCTCGACGGCGGGGTTCCACCAGCGGTCGAAGTGGATGACATGGCCGGCACGGGTCAGGTTCAGTCCGGTACCCGCCGCCTTGAGGGAGAGGAGGAACACCGGTACGGCGCCCGACTGAAAGCGGTCGACCATGCGCTCGCGCTCCGCGACCGGTGTGCCGCCGTGCAGCAGCTGGGTGGAAATGCCCCGCGCCGCCAGATGCCGCTCGATCAGACGGGCCATGGTGACGTACTGGGTGAAGACCAGGACCGAGCTGCCCTCGGCCAGGATCACCTCAAGCAACTCGTCGAGCAGCGCCAGCTTTCCGGAACGTCCGGCCAACCGGGGAGGCGTATCTGCTGCCCCAGGCCATCCGCCAACGGACGGTTCTGACTGGTCAGCCCCTACCCCAGGCCCATGCCCGGCGACTGTGGGATCGAGTCCGCCCGGGGCCGGCGCTACTGACCCCCTTACACTGGGCCAGTTGGCGGGGAGGGGCGAGCGGGGGTCGTCCGAGCCGGGGAGGGCTTGGGAGGGCATCTCCGTCGGAACAGGCTCAGGACTGGGCCGCGGGGCGACTCTTCGGCGTGAGGCGCCCTTCACCCCGTCGTACTCCTTCAAGAACTGCGCGGGGTGATTGCAGATCTGTTTGAGATCCGTCAGTAGTTTCATCACGAGACCGCGACGCGCGATGCCTTCCGCGCCGTTGATGGTGGCCATGGCCTCCCGGACCACCGCCTCATAGAGCGAGGCCTGTTCGCGGGTGAGGGCAACGGGATGGTCGGACTCCGTCTTGGGTGGTAGCTCCGGCACGATGCCGGGATCGGACTTCTTTCGACGCAGCAGAAAGGGCCGGACCAGCCGGGAGAGGCGTTCGGCCGCCTCGTCGTCCTCACCCAGCTCCACCAGTCGGGCATGACGGGAACGGAAGGCCTTCAGGGGGCCGAGGAGACCCGGAGTCGTCCAATCCAGCAGCGCCCAGAGCTCGGAGAGGTTGTTCTCGACGGGTGTACCGGTCAGCGCGACACGGGCGGGTGCCGGAATGGTCCGCAGGGCCTTGGCCGTCGCGGAGAAGGGGTTCTTGACGTGTTGTGCCTCATCGGCGACGACCATGCCCCAGGGCTGTGCGGCCAGTTCTTCGGCGCTGGTGCGCATGGTGCCGTAGGTGGTCAGGACAAAGCCCGCGGCTGCGCCCTCCAGCGTCCGGTCCAGGCCGTGGAAGCGGCGGACCGGCACATCGGGAGCGAACCGGCTGATCTCCCGCTGCCAGTTGCCGAGGAGTGAGGCGGGGCAGACGACCAAGGTCGGGTTCGGGCGATCGCGATGCAGATGGAGCGCGATGACCGTCACCGTCTTGCCGAGACCCATGTCATCGGCGAGGCAACCGCCGAGCCCGAGAGATGTCATCAGATCCAGCCAGGCCAGTCCGCGCAGTTGGTAGTCGCGCAGGGTGGCGACGAGGCCGCGCGGAGGGGGCACCGGGGAAGCTCCGACCGTGAGTCGATCCCGTAGTGCGGCCAGTGCGCCCGTGGGCACCGCGTCCACCGTTTCGCCGTTGACTTCGGCCGTACCGGTGAGGGCCGCGGCGAGTGCGTCCACCGGCTCCAGCAGTCCCAGCTCCCGTTTGCGCGCCTTGCGGACCAGGTCAGGGTCGACGACCACCCACTGGTCCCGCAATCGCACAACAGGTCGGTGCGACTCGGCGAGGACGTCCATCTCGGCATCGGTCAGTGGATCGCCGTTGAGTGCCAACTGCCAGTTGAACTTGAGGAGTTCCGTGCTGTCGAAGAAGGGGGTGCCGTCCGTCGACGAGCCGGGCGCGGATCGCACCACCGCCGTCGCGGAGAGCGACCGCACCAGGTCCCTGGGCCAGTGGATCGCCACCCCGGCCGCGGCCAACCGCTCGGCTCCCGGACCGAGTAGTTCATAGAGCTCGTCTTCGGCGAGGGTGAGCACATCGGGCACATCCCGCTCCAGCAGTCCGGCGAGCGGCGGCCACACCCGGGAGGCGCGGCGCAGGGCGAGCACGGCGTCGATTCTGGCGCGCGGCCCAAAACGCTCGTCCCCGTCCCCCGCCCAGAGCCGGGCCGCGTCGATGACGAGCGTCGGATCGGCGAGGCTGTGCACCTGGACAACGGCCGCGCCTGCTCCTTGCTGGGGTTCCTCCCCCTCAGCGGGCGTATCGAAGAGGTGGAAGGGGGAGAGGTCGAGGCGCAGGGAGACCCGCACCCCGGCGTCCATGCCCGCCGCGGCTTCCGCGGCCCATTCCTCAGCGTCGGGCAGCCACTGGGGTGCCATGGCGGCAAAGGGAGCGCCCACCGCCCAGGCCGCGGCGGGGGTCCGAGGCAGGCAATCCGCGACCGCGTCGAAGAAGGCCCGCAGGAGGGCTTCCGGTTCGGGCAGTGCCATGACCCGGTGTCCGGGTACGGGCGTCGCATACGCCTCGTACGGCATCGCAGCGGCAATCGCCCTCAATTGCGCGATGTCGTGGGCATCCAGCGGGCCAGCTCGCCAAGCATCCTGGTGGGTTGGCGTCAGACCGGGGAGCAGCCTGCCGTTGGCCACCAGGTGAAGCGCGTGCAGCGCGGCCGCACCCCAGGAGGCGGAGGCGGGGTGGGAGGCAGGGTGCATACGCGCCCGGGCCAGCACGGGCAGCGCCTCCATGACCGGAAGGATCACGGCGGGGACGGTCCGGACGGCGATGTTCCCGTCGAGGCCTTGGCTCTCCGTCGTCGACATCGGCGGCGGGGAGCAGACCGTGATCTCGTCGGCCGCGCCCCGGAGCCGATCTGAGACCGGGTCCCAGAAGGCGACCTTGCCCTCGCGCGGCAGCTCGGCCGGTAGGAAGACGGCGGCGCAGAAGCCCAGGGTGTCCTGCGTGGCGGGCTCGCGCACCGGTGACACGGTTCCGATCGCCATGGGGTCACCTCCCATCCACAGTGGTTGGGTGCCGCAGCACCGGTTCATCAACGTCTACGACCATACGGGTGGGGTCTGACAACGCCCCCGAGTCGGGCCGTATATCCTGGTCAGGGCGGCTACGCCAACCACGCTTGGTTGGCACGTCAACGGTCGGGCCCGCAGGGCGACCGCATCGCCTCCCGGCAGCGGGAGCGGGTGGAGGCAGCGGCGCGGGTGGGAGAGCGGCGCCCCGCACGGTCGCGGGTGACTGCCCGCGGCGTGGAGCCCGAGGGAACGCCGCTCGCTGGTTCGTGGGTTCTAGAAGTCGTTGCCACACCTGTCGAGGGCCTGGCCGACCCGCTCAGATGCACAACGCTCGCCTGGGTAGGACGCTCAGACTGGTTAGGCGGCAGGCGGCAGTGGTCGTATCCGCGGTGCCGGATCGGAGGAGGCGTCCGCGGCGTCCGCACCGCCCGGCGAGCCCGTATCAGCGGTATCCAGGAGGTCCGCGGCATCCGGCGCCCGGTCTTCCCTGGTGGCTCCGGTCGCTTCCGAGGTGTCCCCCGCGACACCGGGTTTCCTGACGGCACCGGGTTCCTCATCGGCAGCCGCTCCTGTCGCGGCGCCCCGCTGCGCCGTGGCCCGACCTGTTGCCAACTGCTGCGAAGGTCCTTCCGGTATCTGCTGGGGCTGCTGCGCCCGCTCCAGGAAGCGCAGCAATTCCACGGGGAAGGGCAGAACCAGGGTGGAGTTCTTCTCTGCGGCGACGGCGACCACCGTCTGGAGCAGGCGCAGCTGCAGGGCTGCGGGTTCCTTGGACATCTCGCCGGCCGCCTGCGCGAGCTTCTTCGAAGCCTGGAGTTCCGCGTCGGCGTTGATTACCCGTGCGCGACGCTCACGATCGGCCTCCGCCTGCCGCGCCATAGAGCGCTTCATGGCCTCTGGCAGGGAGACGTCCTTGATCTCGACCCGGTCGATCTGAACACCCCACCCCATCGCAGGGCTGTCGATCATGAGCTCTAGACCCTGGTTGAGCTTCTCCCGGTTGGACAGAAGGTCGTCCAGATCGCTCTTTCCGATGATCGAACGCAACGACGTCTGAGCCATCTGCGAGACGGCGAATCGGTAGTCCTCCACCTCGATGATGGCATTCGCCGGATCGACCACCCGGAAGTAGACCACCGCGTCCACACGGACGGTGACATTGTCCCGGGTGATGCCTTCCTGAGCCGGCACCGGCATGGTGACGACCTGCATGTTGACCTTGCGGAGCCGATCGATAGCGGGAACGACCATGGTGAAGCCCGGACCCTTGATTCCGCCGCGCAGCCGCCCTAGGCGGAACACCACACCTCGCTCATACTGCTTGACGACCCGGGCGGCCGCCGTCGCATAGGCCATCAGGCCAGCCGCCGCGGCCACACCCGCAACCACCAGTTCCTCGACCATCGGGGCACCCCCTTCTGTCCGAGCTGGGCACTCTTTACTACGGTATGCCTCCTTCGCCCGATGAAGCCAGAATCTTTGCCTTCCCTGAGAAGGTGGTGGCCCGCCCGGCCAGGCGCCCGCCTCTCCTCCCCCGTCAAGCGCTGCGGCGCACTCCGCGACCCCATCACTCCCCGCTGCGAAGAGCACGCCTCTGGCAGCGAGCGGCGATGGCAGACGCATGAGCGGCGGTGCGACCGTCGAGGTCGATCGGCTACCCCGCATCGGGACCGCGGTTCCCCCCTTGCGCCCACCACCAGGCTTCTCGGCGCGGTGATCAGGTCAGTTGTGCGGATATCTGTCGTACGGGTGCACGGGATCCACGCTGCCGGTACCAGTCCGCTCGAACTGGAGGCTGAGATCGTCGGCCAGGACGGTGATCACCCCCCTGCCTTCGGTCGCCACCACCCAGGACGCGGGCAGGCCCACCTCCCCGTCTCGGGCGCCCACGAGATTGCCGCAGACCGCACCGGTGGAGTCACTGTCGCCCGAGTGGTTGACCGCGAGCAGTAGCGCCTCTGCCACATCGTCTGGATGGGCCAGGGCGCAGTAGACGGCGATGGCAAGCGCCTCTTCCGCGACCCAGCCGCCACCCAGCGTTTCCACCTTCCGGGCGTTCGGCGGGCCGCCGGCAGCGGCGAGGGTGACGGCCGCCCCGAGTGCCGCATGGGTCTCTTCGTGGCCGGGGTAGGCAGACAGCAGCGCCATGGTCTGCTGGACGGCGTGCCGTGTCGTCTCGCCTTCCAGCACATGGGCGATGATCGCCGCAAACGCCCCGGCGGAGTAGTACCCGGTCGGATGCCCATGGGTGATCTGTGCGCAGTGTGCGGCCAGTTCGAACGCCTGTTGAGGTTCGGCTCCCACGAGACCGAAGGGTGCGGACCGCATCACCGTTCCGCACCCCTTGGACTGAGGGTTGACCTCGCCGGGCCGGCCCAGCGGACGCTCGGGGTCGGGGGTGTACTGCTGGGCGACACCGGTGAGACAGGCATGGCCCGGTGCGCGGCGGGCGTAGAGGAACGGCTGCGTCCTGAGCCATCCGGTCCTCACGGTGTTGGCCGCGGCTCGGGTCGGTGGCGCCGGGTAGTTCTGAGTCTCGAGCCAACGCTGATACGCATGGCGCGTACACGCCACCTCGGCGCCACCGATCCCGCTGGCAGCCGCCGTGGCACGTGCTCGGATGAGCCCCTCCACCGTAAAGAGCGTCATCTGAGTGTCATCGGTGATCCGCCCGGTCATCCCCTCGAAGTCGGGTACGAACCCGGTGACACCCTTCTCGCCGTGCAGGCCCTCAATGGTGGCGAGGGATTGGAATTCGATGGGGTTGCCCAGGGCATCCCCGATCGCTCCGCCCAGCAGGCAGCCGCGTATTCGGGAGCGACGTGCCACTGCCCGCTCCCATGACGATCTATCCATCTGTCGACTCCTTGCTGTTTCCCAGAGAGACCTGTGTGCTCGCCGGAGACCTCGGCAGAAGAGCTGAGCAGGTGCATCCTGGAGGAGGAGACACGATGACCATGCGCACAGGGAGTGAACCGATCACCGCACGCAGTGCTCTGCGGATGCGGTTCTGGTTGAGCCTGTGGGGACTGGCCTGGTCGGCAGCGGGGATAGCGATATTCAGTCTGCTGGAAGAGCCCGGCTGGGCGGCGGCCTGCGGGGTACTCCTCCTGATTGTCATCATCGATTTGTGCTTGGTGGTACGCCACATTCACCAGGGGCCCCACTATCAGCCGGGTCGGGACGTTCCTCCCTACGAACCAGTGCACGAGGAAAGGGAACCGGGTCGGCGGCGCGGGCCGCGGCCCCCTTCAGGGCCACGGCCTGATGACTAGCGCAGGGCCACGGCGCGATGACCAACTCGGGGGGCGGCCCTAACCATCCGTGTCAAAGCGCGCGGCCCTGAGATATTCCGGCTTGGGATCGAGAGCCGCTGCCAGCCTGAAGTGACGTCTGGCTTGCTCGGGACGGCCTGAGCGCTCAAAAGTGCGGGCCAGGGCGAAGTGCGCGAACGCGTTGTCCGGCTCGCGCTCCAGGACCAGTTCGAATTCAAGCTCGGCGGGGCGCAGTTGGGCCGCGGCGAAGAACGCTCGGGCGCGCAAGAGGCGGGCAGCCGTGTTCTCGGGGTGGGCGGCGATGACCGAGTCAAGGAGCTTGACGGCTCCTCGTGGGTCTCTGGCCGCTAGCAGCTGCTCGGCCGCGCGGAAGTCGATGACGTGCGTATCCGGGTTACTTTCGGGCACGGCAACATCCTTCCCATCACTGACTGGTTCCAACACCAACCCCGTTGGCGGTATTCCGAGCCCGAGCAGCACTCCGACCGGGGTCGGTGCGGCCCGCGAGAGGGAACGGGTCATCGCCATCAGGCCAGGCGCCCCAGGCTGAAACCAGCTACCGAGAGGCCCGTTCCAGCGCCGGAGGCAGGTGTTCTAGATCGCGGTGGAGAGTGCGAGGCCCAGTCCGATCGCGATGAGCGTGAGCCCCACGGCGACGAACCCCCTGTCGACACCGGTCCGCTGATGACCGTCGACAACGACGTCACTCGGACTACCCGGGTCGTACCAGAGTCGGACTCCGCCGCTGTCGTCCGCGAACGGCACCGGGGAGACGATCTCGATGATTCGACCGTCCAGTGTCTCGAACTCCAACAGGGGCCGCTGGGCGCCCAAAGGCGGCGGCTTGACCAGCGCGATGGCACAGTAGCCGGAACCCGAGATTCGGCCGGTCTGCCATAGACCGTAGGCACCGGCGAGCACGGCTACCAACCCGCCCATCGCTGTGACGGCGGCGAATACGAGCTCCACACCGCGGAGGCTACGGGCAGTAGGGATACTCAGGCGGTCGGTTGACGAAGGCCTGACGCCGATGCACGGAAAACTCACACCGGCTTGACAACGCCGCTCGTACGAAGGTCCCGGCAAGCCCCCGCTCAGGCCAGCCTCCGGCCGTCGGTGCCGATGGCTGTTGTCAGCGCGCTGCCGCTCGGCTGGTCAGTTCCGCCCATGCCGAGCGCACCTGCGGCTCCAGGGCTTCCCATGGGCCGTCGTTGTCGATGACGATATCGGCGATGGCACGCCTCTGCGCGCGCGTCGCCTGGGCTTTCATCCGGGCCCGCGCTTCCGGCTCCGCCATCCCACGGACTTCGACCAGCCGCTGCAACTGGGTCTCGGGGGATGCGTCGACGACGATGATCACGTCGTACAGCGGGGCAAGCTCGTTCTCGGTGAGCAGCGGTACATCGTGGACGACAACCGCGTCCGGGGCCACGGACCGCGCCAACTCCGCTGAACGCGCGCGGACCAGCGGGTGCACGATGGCGTTGAGCACCGCGAGCCGTTCCGGGTCGGCGAAGACGACCGAGCCGAGCCGGGGACGGTCAAGAGCCCCATCAGCGGTCAGGACATCGGGGCCGAAGGCTTCGACGACCGCGGCGAGACCCGCTGTGCCGGGCTCAACGACCTCACGGGCGATCTTGTCGGCGTCGATCAGGACCGCTCCATACGACGTGAGGAGTCGGGAGACTGCGCTCTTGCCGGCACCGATACCACCGGTCAAACCTACGGACAGCATGATCGACAGCTTAGCCCCGGACTGTCCTCCACCGGGAGCCGGTCTCGCCGGCAACCGATTGTCCCGGGGTGCCTCAGCCCCGGGACGGCCCTCAGCTGTCGCCTTCCCTCTCGGCGAGGAAACGTTCGAATTCAAGACCGATCTCGTCCGCGGACGGAAGGTCCACGGGCTCCGCGACGAGGTTGCCTCGGGTGTCGGCTCCGGCCATGGCGTCGTACTGGTGCTCAAGGCCCTGGACCAGTACGACCAGTTCCTCGTCGCCTTCACCGATCTGGCGCTCGATCTCGTTCTGGGTGCGATGAGCCTCGGTGCGCAGTGTGTGAGCGACGCCCGGCAGTACCAGTCCGGTGGCGGCGGTGATCGCCTCCAGCGCGGTCAATGCCGCGTCGGGATAGGACGAGCGGGCGACATAGTGCGGAACATGGGCGGCGACGCCCAGCACATCGTGACCGGCTTCCATGAGACGGAACTCCACGAGCGATTCGGCGCTCCCCGGTACCTGCGCCTCATCGAAGGGGCTGCGGTGGCCGGGCATCAGGTCCGTGCGGTTGCCGTGCGGTGTGATGCCAACCGGGCGGGTGTGGGGAACGCCCATGGGGATGCCATGGAAGTTGACCGACAGACGCACGCCCAGGCGCTCGACGATCTGTGCGACGGCAGCCGCGAACCGCTCCCACTCCACGTCCGGCTCGGGGCCCGCGAGCAACAGGAACGGCGCACCCGTGGCGTCCTGGACAAGGCTCACCTCGATGGTCGGAGTCTCGTACGCGGTCCAACGGTCGCGCCGGAAGGTCAGCAGCGGGCGGCGAGCCCGGTAGTCCACCAACTTGTCGTGGTCGAAACGGGCGACGACCTGGTGAGGCAGCGTGTCAAGGATGTTGCCGACGATCTGGTCACCGGTCTCCCCCGCATCGATGTATCCGTCGAAGTGGTACAGCATGACCAGACCAGCCGAGTCCTGCGCAAGCGCCATATCGACGACTGCGAGGCCCTTGGGCTCCCATTCGTACAATCCCTGCGGATCAAGCACGATTACCGCTCCTCCTCGTCTTCGTAGACAAGAACACACGGTCTGGCACGGGCATTCCCCACAGGGGCCCGAACACTCCAGCTACGGAGCGGTTCTTGAGGAAGATCCGGTGAAAAGACGACGAGGCCCGCTCCCAAAGGAGCGGGCCTCGCTGTTCAGCTATCCCTCAGCAGATGCCAAGCGGTGTCAGCTCTGGCCTCCGGCCAGCTTCTCACGCAGGGCGGCGAGCGCCTCGTCCGACGCCAGGGCGCCGGAGTTGTCGTCCGACTCCGAGGAGTAGGAACCGCTGGCGGGCGCGGCGGCCGGAGCGGCGGGGCCACCCTCGGCAGCAGCGGCCTCGTCGGCCTCGCGGGACTTGATGACCTGAGCCTGGTGCTGCTCGAAGCGCTGCTGCGCCTCGGCGTACTGGGTCTCCCAGGCCTCGCGCTGGGTGTCGAACTCCGGCAGCCAGTCGTTGGTCTCCGGGTCGAAGCCCTCGGGGTAGATGTAGTTCCCCTGGTCGTCGTACGACGCGGCCATGCCGTACAGCGTCGGGTCGAACTCGACCGAGGCCGGGTCAGAGCCGAAGGACTCGTTGGCCTGCTTCAGCGAGAGGCTGATGCGACGACGCTCAAGGTCGATGTCGATGACCTTGACGAAGATCTCGTCGTTGACCTGGACGACCTGCTCCGGGATCTCCACGTGGCGCTCGGCCAGCTCGGAGATGTGGACCAGACCCTCGATGCCCTCGTCGACGCGAACGAACGCACCGAACGGAACCAGCTTGGTGACCTTGCCGGGAACGACCTGGCCAATCTGGTGGGTGCGGGCGAACTGCTGCCACGGGTCTTCCTGCGTCGCCTTGAGCGACAGGGAGACACGCTCGCGGTCCATGTCGACGTCGAGAACCTCGACGGTGACTTCCTGGCCGACCTCGACAACCTCGGAGGGGTGGTCGATGTGCTTCCAGGAGAGCTCGGAGACGTGAACCAGGCCGTCGACGCCACCCAGGTCCACGAAGGCACCGAAGTTGACGATCGAGGACACGACGCCGGAGCGGACCTGCCCCTTCTGAAGGGTGGTGAGGAACGTCTGGCGGACCTCGGACTGGGTCTGCTCCAGCCAGGCACGGCGGGACAGAACCACGTTGTTGCGGTTCTTGTCCAGCTCGATGATCTTGGCCTCAAGCTCCTTGCCAACGTACGGCTGGAGGTCGCGGACGCGGCGCATCTCGACCAGGGAGGCCGGGAGGAAGCCACGGAGGCCGATGTCGAGGATGAGACCACCCTTGACGACCTCGATGACGGTACCGGTAACGATCCCGTCTTCTTCCTTGATCTTCTCGATGGTGCCCCAGGCACGCTCGTACTGGGCGCGCTTCTTCGAGAGGATCAGGCGGCCTTCCTTGTCCTCCTTCTGGAGAACAAGGGCCTCGATCTCGTCGCCGACCTTGACAACCTCATTGGGGTCAACATCGTGCTTGATCGAGAGCTCGCGGCTCGGGATCACACCTTCGGTCTTATAACCGATGTCGAGCAGGACCTCGTCCCGGTCGACCTTCACGATGACGCCGTCGACGATGTCGCCGTCGTTGAAGTACTTGATCGTCTCGTCGATCGCGGCGAGGAAGGCTTCCTCGTTACCGATGTCGTTGACCGCTACCTGCGGAGTGGCGGTGGTCTCGGTGCTGCTCGTCATGTGGGAAAAGGCTCCGGTGCGGACATTGAAGTCGTAGGTAATGCCACGCCGTGAGCCCGTATCGCAGCTGCATAAGCCAGACAGCTTAGGAAGCACCCACCCACAAGGTCACCCACGAAGTCAGAAGACTCCGGAGAAAACCCGCATGGAGGTGCCTCGTGAACCGAGGGACATACATACAGATGCGAGCGCGGCCTGCTCTGTCTGAGGCACGCAGGCCCGCAGCGCAACTTGTAGCATACGGGGGCAGCCGGAGCCGGTCAATGCGCGAAGGCGCACACCCGGGGCGGAACACCGCATACCTGGCACAACTAAAGTTTGCGGAGGCCACCATGGCCGTCATCAGTCGCGCTGAACGCAAACTACAACGACGGTGAAGATGATCCAGCATCCCCAAGGCCCCGCCCAATCCGCAACCCCCGCGGCGTCTCTCCGGCCCGCCGAACTGGCTGATCCCGCCGAGGTCGGGAATCCCGAGCCGGAGGCGACCCGCCGTGACGCCGGCTCCACGGAGAGCAGCCAGGCGAACCGCCACTGGTGGGACCGGAACGCCGATGAGTACCAGAGCGAGCACGGCTCGTTCCTCGGGGACGACCGCTTCGTCTGGGGGCCCGAGGGGCTCGACGAGACAGAGGCCAGGCTGCTGGGCCCCGCGGAGTCCCTGAAGGGCATGGACGTCCTGGAGATCGGGGCCGGCGCGGCGCAGTGCTCGCGCTGGCTGGCCGCGCAGGGCGCACATCCGGTGGCACTGGACCTCTCGCACCGCCAGCTCCAGCACGCCCTGCGGATCGAAGGGGAGACGCCATCGGACGTCGCCCCGAGCCTCGTGGAGGCGGACGCCGGCGCGCTGCCCTTTCGCGCCGACTCCTTCGACCTGGCGTGTTCCGCCTATGGGGCGGTGCCCTTCGTCGCCGATCCGGTGCAGGTGTTCGCCGAGGTGCACCGGGTGCTCCGGCCGGGGGGCCGCTGGGTCTTCTCCGTTACGCATCCCATCCGCTGGGCTTTCCCGGACGAGCCGGGTCCGGAAGGGCTGAGCATCAGCGCCTCCTACTTCGACCGCACTCCGTACGTGGAGCAGGACGAACAGGGACGCGCGGTATATGTGGAGCACCACCGCACGATCGGGGACCGCGTACGGGACGTGGTGGCCAGCGGTTTCCGCCTGGTGGACTTGGTGGAACCGGAGTGGCCGGCCTGGAACAGCCAGGAGTGGGGAGGTTGGTCTCCGCTACGCGGCAGCCTGATCCCGGGAACTGCGATCTTCGTCTGCGAGCGGGACTGAGCTGGCACCCTCCCCCGGGGCTGATCGGGTCAGGCCGCTCCGGAGCGAGGCGGCACGGCTGAGCCGCCACCGCCGACGTCGGTCGGTGGTCGGTGGTCGGTGGTCGGTGGTCGGTGATCGGTGATCGGTGGTCGGTGGTCGGTGGTCGGTGATCGGTGATCGGTGGTCGGTGATCGGTGGTCGGTGATCGGTGGTCGGTCGCGCTGAGGCGGGTTCCGCTTCCCTCGATTGGCCGCGGAATCACCCCGCCGCGCTTCGGGACTGGGCGGCTCGCATGCGGACCGGCCGCCTCGGAGGCCAAAGACAGGGCCCGATTCGTCATACAAGCCGATGACACCATGGGTCCTGTGGATGAGTCGCAGCAGCGGCCGCCCAGAGAGATGACACTGAGCGCATGATCCGAACCGACGCACTCGACCGCCTCCCGGTCCGTGACGCCGTCCCCGAGCTGCTCGCCGCTCTCGACGACCGCGGCGCCGCGGTTCTGCACTCCCCGCCCGGTACGGGCAAGACGACGCTGGTGCCCCTGGTCCTGGCCGGTCTGGTCGGCACCGGGCCGAGACGGCGGGTGCTGGTTGCCGAACCGCGCAGGATGGCGGTGCGGGCGGCCGCACAGAGGATGGCGTGGCTGCTGGGCCAGCAGCCGGGTGACGCGGTCGGCTTTACGGTGCGTGGGCAGCGGAAGGTCGGACCTTCGACGCGCATCGAAGTAGTCACCACCGGCGTACTGCTCCAGCGTCTCCAACGAGACCCCGAACTGTCGGGTGTGGACGCGGTGCTCATGGACGAATGCCATGAGCGTCATCTGGACGCGGATACGGCGTTGGCGTTCCTGGTGGATGTACGGGCGACACTGCGGCCGGAGCTGAAGCTGATCGCGGCCTCCGCCACCGGTGACACCAAGGCGTGGGCGGATCTGCTCACGGTTCTGGACGGCTCCGGGCCGGCACCGGTCGTCCACAGCCGGGGCCAGGGCTTTGGGGTAGGGGTTCGCTTCGTATCTCCGCCCGCCGGTATCCGACCGGCCCACGGCACCTGGGTGGACCCGGCCCTGCTGCGCCATGTCGCGGCGACGGTCCGGCTGGCCCTGGAGCAGCATGAAGGGGATGTCCTGTGCTTCCTCCCGGGCACCGGGGAGATTGCACGTGTCTCCGGAATGCTGGACGGGGTGGACGCGGAGGTCCTGCAGTTGCACGGGCGGGCGCCCGCAGCGATCCAGGACGCGGTGCTACGCGGCAGCAGTGGCCACCGACGCGTCGTGCTGACCACCTCCGTTGCCGAGTCGAGTCTGACGGTGCCCGGGGTGCGCGTCGTCGTCGACTCGGGGCTGGCACGTGAGCCCCGGATGGACCACGCGCGTGGGCTCGGCTCGCTGGCGACCATCCCGGTATCGGTGGCGGGCGCCACCCAGCGACTCGGTCGAGCGGGACGCGAAGCATCCGGCGTGGTCTACCGCTGCTGGGCGGAGGCCGATGACGGACGGCGCCCGCGGTTCCCTTCGCCCGAGATCAAAACCGCGGACCTGGCCTCCTTCGCGCTCCGCGTCTCCTGCTGGGGAGATCCCTCCGCCGCCGGCCTGGCACTGCTGGATGCGCCTCCGGCCGGGGCGATGGCTGCGGCACGGGACGTTCTCATGGCTATCGGGGCGGTGGACGGGGCTGGTCGCGCGACCGAGCGGGGGGTCCGAATGTCCCGGCTGGGACTGCACCCGCGGCTGGCCCGGGCGCTGCTCGACGGTGCACCCGCCGTGGGTGAGCGCTCGGCGGCGGAGGTGGTCGCCCTGCTGAGCGAGGAACCGCCACGGGAGTACGGAGATGATCTGGCAGCGGCCTGGCGCACGGCTCGCCGTGGTGGGGATGGCTACTCCACACGTTGGCGGACGGAGACCAAAAGGCTGGCGTCGTCCTTGTCCACCCCGCCCGCGCCGTCCACCGCGCCTTCGGCCTCTCGTGTTTCCGCCAGATCGGCGGGGTCGGGAAGTAGCGCGGTGTCGGGCGCGCCCGTCACGCCGACCGGTTCGATCAACGCCACGGCTGACGACGCCGTGGTCGGACTGATCACCTCGCTCGCGTTTCCCGAGCGGGTGGCGAGGGCCCGGGGGAAGCGGAGCTTCTTGATGGCTTCGGGTACCGCGGCCGAAGTCCGGGAGGGTTCAGGGCTCAGCGATGTGTCCTGGATCGCCATCGCGGTGGCGGACCGGCCGGCGTCCGCCGCGTCCGCCCGGGTACGAATCGCGGCTGTTGTGGATGAGGCGACCGCGCTGAAGGCTGCCGCGCATCTCCTTGACTCAAGGGAGGAAGTGCTCTGGGAAGACAACGATGTGGTGGCCCGGAAGGTTCGGCGCCTGGGTGCCATCGAACTGTCCGTGCAAGCGTTGCGGAGCCCGCGGCCCGGTCTCGTTCGTGAGGCGTTGCTCGATGGGTTGCGCCGGGAAGGCCTGGGGCTGCTGCACTGGTCACGCGAGGCTGAAGAGCTGAGGCGACGGCTGGCCTTTCTCCACCGGGAGTTGGGTGCGCCCTGGCCGGCCATGAGCGACCCGGCCCTGCTGGAGCGTGGTGATGAGTGGCTGGAGCCGGAGTTGTCCCGGGCCAGGCGCCGGTCGGACCTGGGACGGATCTCAGCAGGGCAGGCGCTGCGGCGGCTGATGCCATGGACTGACGGAGCGGCGGCCCGGCTGGACGAGCTCGCACCTGAGCGGATCGAAGTACCGAGCGGCTCACGGATACGGGTGGATTACGGCGGGGAGCAGCCCGTGCTCGCGGTGAAGCTGCAGGAGCTCTTCGGGTTGCGGGAGACGCCGAAGGTCGCTGGAGTGCCGGTGCTGGTGCATCTCCTCTCACCGGCGGGCCGACCGGCCGCGGTCACCGCGGATCTGGCTTCCTTCTGGGAGCAGGGGTATCGAGCTGTGCGAGCCGAACTGCGCGGGCGCTACCCCAAGCATCCCTGGCCGGAAGACCCTTCGGTCGCCGCGCCGAGCCGCCATACCAAGGCCCGTCACAACGGGGCGTCCTCGGGCGAGGCCCGGTCGCGGTAGGGCTCGCCCACGAGGACGGCAGCGAGGACGGCGGGGACAGCGAGGACAGCGCCGAAGGCATCGACCGACTTGAGGTGGTAGCGACGAGGGCGCTCATCGTTGGCCTTCGAGGGCGCGCTTCCCAAAGGGGCGCCCAGTGCTTCATCAGTTCTCAGAGCCTGGCGCCGGCAGGACCCCAGCCGGGCCACAAGAGAGATCGCTTCACGACCCCTCGGCTTCACGGCCCTCCGACTTCACCCACCTCGACTTCGCTGCCCGTCGGCATCACGGCCCGTCAACTTCACCCCGACTTCATGGCCCGCCGACTTCACTGCCCCTCGACCGGGCCGCGGTGGAGGGGCAGTGTTCGACAGGGCAGCTGGAGGTCAGCCCGTAGGGCTTTCCGTCGGGCTCGGCGACTGGGACTGGGACGGCGTAGGTGAAGCGGAGGGCGAAGAAGCCGGGGCGACCTGAAGCTCGATGGTGATGCTGACACCACCGGCCGCGGTCAGTCGCAGCAGGAAGGTGCCGCTCTGATCGTCCGCGAAGATCTTCGGCAGGGTCAGCACTCCGTTCGAGTCGGTGGTGAGCGCGGTGAGTGCGCGAACTGGCTTGCCCGCAGCGTCCTTGAAGTAGGGGCCCTGGCCGTTCTCGACCGGTTCGGTTCCCTCAGCAGACTTGATCATCGTCGCGGTGATCGCCACCCCGGAGGCGTCCGCACCCTGATAGGCGGTCTTGACCGCGACACGATCCGCGAACTCGGCTCCGGGAGCGGCGGTCAGGAGGCTGTCTCCGACCCGGGTGAGCTTGTCGGCCACCGGCGCGGTGACTGTGGCGGAGAAGGCGACGGGCTTGAGTTCGCGCCCCACGACACTGGCCCAGACCGTGAACGCTCCCGTCTTCTCGCCGGCCTTCAAGAGGGGGGAAACGGCGATGCCGTTGGCGCCGCTGACGCGGACGACGCTGGTCCTTCCGCCATGGAAGCGCGCATCGGTATCACCGACGATCTCAAAGCGCACCTCTTTGCCCTCGACCGCCTGGCCCGCAGCGTTCTTCACCCGAACGGTGACCTTCTCCCCGAAGTCCCGCCCGGCGGCAGCGGTCAGCTTGCCGGTACCAGCGTCCTCGACCCGGGTGACGGGTGACTGGGCGGGCGGTGTGGGCGGCTTCGGGTTGGGCTTCGTCGGCGGGTTGGGAGGCTGGGGCGGCTTGGAACCCGGTGTGGTGGGTGGCGTGTCCGTGCCCCCGCCGGGGCCCTTCGGCGGCTTGGGGTCCGGCTTCTGGGTGCTGGGGGGCGAAGTGGCCGGAGTGGTTCCACCCGGCGCAGCGCCCCCCGGTATCGAGCCGGAACCCGTCGCCGGGCTGTCCGGGGTCCCCGCCTCGGGCAGGACTCCCTCGCCGTCGGGAACCTCGTGCGAACCACTCTTGTAGTACTCGAACCAGGACAGAACCGTACGTAGATACTCCCGGGACTGGTTGTAGCCCAGGATGGCCCTGCCAAGGTCGCTCTGGACCGTCAAGTCCCTGTTGCCCGCGCAGAGGTATCGCCCCGCGGCCAAGGCTGCGTCATAGATGTTGTTGGGGTCTTTGAGCCCGTCGCTGTTGGCGTCCTGTCCCCATGTCGCCCAGGTGGAGGGGATGAACTGCATAGGGCCGACCGCACGGTCGTAGACCGTGTCCCCGTCGTGCGCACCGTTGTCGGTGTCGGAGATGTTGGCGAAGCCCACACCGTTCAATACCGGGCCGCGAATGGGAGAGAGAGTGGTGCCGTTGGCATCCACTCGTCCACCGCGGGCCTGCCCCGACTCCACCTTGCCGATCGCGGCGAGCAGTTGCCAGGGCACCTTGCAGCCGGGATCGGAGGTGGCGATGGTCTGCTCGGCCTGCTTGTAGGCCGCGAGGACGGTGGCCGGGATTCCCGCTTCCGCGGGACCGGTGGTCACCGGAAGCTCCGTGGACGTCGCGGGCTTGCCGGGAATGGTCAGAGGTGGGAGGTCCGTGTAGTACGGGGAGTTACCGGTGACGGGTGTACCTGCCGGTGGCGTTGCCTCGGATGTGCTCTGTCCGCCGCCGCGCCCCTGACTGTCACCCGGCACGGCGGCGGTGACTCCAGGCGCCTGAGAAGCGGAAAGTGCCGCGACAGCTGCAGCAGCGACCGCGGTGGTGGTCGCCCCCCTGCGCAGCCGTCGGCCGAATTGCGCTGCCATACGTCTGTTCCCTCCCGAAAGCGGTGCCCCGCGCTCCCCAGTACGATTAAATGCAATACCCACGCGACCCTACGGCAACTACGGGCCCCGGGACACCGCGCCTTGACCGGTTTTCACCAGGTCGCCACCTCCGCATTGCCAAGCGTCCAGACTGCGGCCTTCGTTCATGCTGAGCGCTGACAATCAAGATCCGACCAAGCGCGATCACCAGGGGCCCCTCCTATGCCATTCACGCTCAGCCATGCCGCCGCGGTTCTGCCGGGACTCACCAAAGACGGGACCGCGCGGGGGCCTTTGGTCGCCTCGGCACTGATCATGGGGTCATTCTCGCCCGACATGACCTACTTCGCGGCCTCCGTGGTGCCGGGCGCCATGTCCTTCGGACAGTTCACCCATGGGCTTCCGGGGTTGCTCACGGTCGATGTGGCTTTCACCGCCCTGCTGGTGGGCTTCTGGTTGATGGTGCGCGACCCCTTGGTAGTCTTGCTGCCCAGGAAATGGCAGGGCCGCGTCCATCTCTTGCTGCGAGGCCGCCCATTCCATCCCCATCCCCGCTCCGTCATGTGGTTCTACTTCTCCGCGGTGCTCGGTGCCGCCACCCATATCGGCTGGGACGCCTTCACCCATGAAGGCCGTTGGGGCACCCGGCTGATACCCGTTCTCAACGAAACGGTGGGGGGCTTCGGGGTCCACAAGTTCGTGCAGTACGGGTCTTCCGCGCTCGCCCTCGCGGTACTCGGCGCATGCCTGTGGTCCGCGCTGCGACGGCTGCCCCTGGTGTCCGCTCCCCCGTCGCTTCCCTCCCTTGACCGCCGTGGGCGCCGGGTCGTCGGCGTCCTGCTGGGCGCTTGCGTGCTCATCGGAGCCCTACAGCGGTGCGTACTGCTCTATCTGCGCACCGAGGTCGCGTTCTCCCCGATCGACTTGATCCCCACGGCCTGCTTCGGAGGCGGCGCGGGACTGGTCGCGGGGCTGCTGCTCTACGGGGCGGGAATGCGACTGACGGGCAGGGTGGCGGGCGGGGTTTGACACGCGGGAGTACGACCCGGCCCGGAGCCGCGGGAGTCCCACCCGGCCCGGAGCCGGGTCTGACCGCCCGGACCCAACGGAACGTCGTATCCGACAGCGGGCGCATTCTGGGCGGACCCGCGTGCTTGGTGGCTCAACACAGCGCCAGCGCGGTGGTGCCCACCCGGGCATCGGTCTGGTTGTCGCTTCTCGACGGTTCCGCGCTCCCGGGCGGCGGCGCTTCGAATCGGAGTCAAGGCAACCCACCGGAACCAACCATCCGAGCCGGGGCACGCAGCGGCGGGCCAGGGGAGGCTTCCCCTGGCCCGCCTTCACCGCTCATGGTTCGGAATCAGTGCGCTGCGGACTCCCAGTCCGTGCCCACACCCACCGAGACGTCCAGTGGCGCGCTCAGCGAGGCGGCAGTGGACATCTCACGGCGCACGATCGCTTCCACCTGCTCTCGCTCACCCGGTGAGATCTCCAGCACGATTTCATCGTGGACCTGGAGCAGCAGTCGTGAGGAGAGCTTCGACTCCTGGAGCGCCCCGTCCACTCTGAGCATGGCGATCTTGACGATATCCGCGGCTGTTCCCTGGATCGGGGCGTTGAGCGCCATGCGCTCCGCGGCCTCGCGGCGCTGGCGGTTGTCGCTGTTGAGGTCGGGGAGGTAGCGCCGGCGACCGAGCATGGTGGCCGTGTACCCGGTGGCCCTGGCCTCGTCCACGACGTGGTGGAGGTAGTCCCGCACTCCGCCGAAGCGCTCGAAGTAGGTGTCCATCAGGGCGCGAGCCTCACCCGCCTCGATGTTGAGCTGCTGGGACAGACCGAATGCCGAGAGCCCATAGGCCAGTCCGTAGGACATCGCCTTGATCTTCCGACGCATCTCCGGATCGACCGCGGAGGTCTCCACGCCGAACACCTGGGAGGCCACGGTGTTGTGCAGGTCCTCACCGGAGGTGAAGGCCTCAAGCAAGCCCTCGTCCTGGGAGAGGTGGGCCATGACCCGCAGCTCGATCTGGCTGTAGTCGGCCGTCATCAGCGACTCGTAGCCCTCGCCGACGACGAAACCGCGACGGATGGCCCGTCCCTCGTCGGTGCGCACCGGCACGTTCTGAAGGTTCGGATCGGTGGAGGAGAGCCGTCCGGTCGCCGCGACGGTCTGGCTGAACGTGGTGTGGACGCGGCCGTCGGCCGCAACCGTCTTGATCAACCCCTCGACCGTGGAACGCAACCGGGCCTGCTCGCGGTGGCGCAGCATGATGACCGGCAGCTCGTGCTCGGTCTGCCCGGCGAGCCAGGCCAGTGCGTCTGCGTCGGTGGTGTAGCCGGTCTTGGTCTTCTTGGTCTTGGGGAGGTTCAGCTCGCCGAAGAAGACCTCTTGGAGCTGCTTGGGCGAGCCGAGGTTGAACTCATGGCCCACGGCTGCGTGGGCTTCCTTCACCGCCTGCTGAACGGCGCCCGCGAAGAGTTGCTCCATGGCTTCCAGATGGGCTCGGTCGGCGGCGATGCCGGACCGCTCCATCCGGGCCAACAGCAGTGAGGTGGGCAGCTCCACATCGTGGAGCAGTTCGGTGGCGCCGACCTCGGTCAGCTTGGTGCCGAAGGCGTCGCCCAGATCGAGGACGGCGCGAGCCTGGGCCATCAGAGCGTCGGCTTCCGCCTGGTCGTCCGCGCCGAACGCCAACTGGCCATCGGCTGCGGCAGGCGCCAGCTCACGGTGGAGGTACTCGATGGAAAGGGCGTCCAGGGCGAAGGATCGGCGGCCGGGTTTCACCAGATAGGCGGCGAGTGCGGTGTCCATGGTGATGCCCGCGATCTGCCAGCCGTGCTCGGGGAACACCCGCAGCACTTCCTTGGCGTTGTGCAGCACCTTGGGCCGGGACTCGTCCGCGCTCCAGGCGGCGAAGGCCCGCTCGTCCGCCTCGTCGAGACGGGTCGGGTCACACCACGCGGCGTTTCCATCGGCGGCGGCCAGGGCGATCTCGCTGACGCTGCCCACGCCCAACGCCCAGCTCGCGACCACGGCCATCCCGAGGGGCTGATCGCCGTGCTGCTCAAGCCAGGGAGCCAGTTCGCCGGCGCCCACGACCAAGCCGTTGAGCTCCACTCCGGCGGCGGGGGGCGGAGCCTCTTCCTCCGCCGAACCCGGGTCCACCGCGAGCAGCCGATCCCGCAGGCTGGGGTTGCGGATCTCCAGAACTTCCAGGAACCCCTTCAGCGCGGCCCGGTCATAAGGGGCGCGCTCCAGCTCGGCGACGGCCTTGGGCAGCTCGACGTCGCGCACCAACTCGGTCAGATGGCGGTTGAGCTTCACCGCGTCCAGATGGTCCCGCAGCGACTGTCCGACCTTGCCCTTCACCTCGTCCGCACGCTCGACGAGTTCGGCGAAGGAGCCGAACTGATGGATCCACTTCGTGGCTGTCTTCTCGCCGACGCCCGGGATACCGGGGAGATTGTCGGACGGGTCGCCGCGCAGGGCGGCGAAGTCGGGATACTGCGTGGGGGTCAGCCCGTACTTCTCCTCGACCTTCGCCGGGGTGAAGCGGGTCAGCTCGGAGACGCCCTTGGTCGGATAGAGCACGGTCGTGTGCTCGCTGACCAACTGGAAGGAGTCCCGGTCGCCAGTGACGATCAGCACGTCGAAGCCGGCGGCCTCGGCCTCGGTCGCCAAGGTGGCGATGATGTCGTCGGCCTCGAAGCCGTCGACGGCGAACCGCGCCGCGTTCATCGTGTCGAGGAGCTCGCCGATCAGCTCGACCTGCCCCTTGAACTCGTCGGGCGTCGACGAACGGTTCGCCTTGTACTCCGGGAAGTCATTCGAGCGCCAGGTCTTCCGCGATACGTCGAAGGCCACGGCGAAATGCGTAGGCGCTTCGTCGCGCAGCGTGTTCGCCAGCATGGACGCGAAGCCGTAGACGGCATTGGTCGTCTGGCCGCTCGCGGTCGAGAAATTCTCCGCGGGCAGCGCGAAAAACGCCCGGTACGCCAGGGAGTGCCCGTCCATGAGGAGCAGGCGTGGACGGTTGTCGTCTGGAGTCTTCTTCGATGCTGTCTCAACCACGGGGACGATCCTGCCACGTGCCACTGACATCACTGGCAATGCGACCGCCCGGCGGTGCCCGGACGAGCCCGCGACCGGTGGGCGCGGGCCGCTGTCAGCGGGGCATGACAGTATCGAAAGTGGACGAGTCCCTCAGACGTATATATGTTCGCCCCATCTCGTCCGACCTCGCCCCTGGTGGCCGTGGACGGACGGAAACAGACAGCTACCGACAGCTGTGGAGACCGCGCTCGAAGGGGAGCACGATGGCCGGCAAGCCTCCCGCAGGCGATCCGATTCAGGACGCGCCGCAGATCGACGCGCCCCAGCATGCGGCGGCCGGTCTCTCCGCCATCGGACACACCCTGAGGATCGCCCAGCAGCAGATGGGTGTGAAACGCACCGCGCAGACGCTCCTCAAGGTCAATCAGAAGGATGGCTTCGACTGTCCGGGATGCGCCTGGCCCGAGGGCGACAAGCGCCATTCCGCGGAGTTCTGTGAGAACGGCGCGAAGGCGGTCGCCGAGGAGGCGACCCTGCGCCGGGTGACGCCCGACTTCTTCGCCGAGCACCCCCTGGCGGATCTCGCCTCCCGCAGCGGTTACTGGCTGGGTCAGCAGGGCCGGATCACCGAGCCGGTCTATCTGCCCGAAGGTGGCGACCGGTATGAGGCGGTGAGCTGGGAGCGGGCGTTCGAGATCATCGCAACGGATCTGACCGCGCTCTCCTCGCCCGATGAAGCCCTCTTCTACACCTCGGGCCGCACCAGCAATGAAGCGGCCTTCCTGCTCCAGTTGTTCGCCCGTGAGTTCGGCACCAACAATCTCCCCGACTGCTCGAACATGTGCCATGAGTCCTCCGGCTCGGCGCTCACGGAGACCATCGGGGTCGGCAAGGGCAGTGTGTCGCTCGAAGACATGCACCAGGCCGATCTGATCATCGTCGCCGGTCAGAATCCCGGCACCAACCACCCTCGGATGCTCTCCGCGCTGGAGAAGGCGAAGCGCGCGGGCGCGCGGATCATCTCGGTGAATCCGCTCCCCGAGGCGGGTATGGAGCGATTCAAGAACCCGCAGACACCGCGCGGTCTGATCAAGGGTGTCGCGTTGAACGACCTCTTCCTCCAGATCCGTATCGGCGGCGACCAGGCTCTGTTCCGGCTCCTGAACAAGTTGGTCCTGCAGAGTGGTGCGGAAGCGGTCGATCAGGAGTTCATCGCCGAGCACACCCATGGGTACGAGGAGTTCCGCACGGCCGCCCTGGCCGCCGACTGGGAGGAGACGCTCGCCGCGACCGGCCTGGAGCGGGCCGAGATCGAGCGGGCTCTCACCATGGTGCTGGCTTCGCGGCGGACGATCGTCTGCTGGGCGATGGGACTCACCCAGCACAAGCACTCCGTCGCCACCATCCGCGAGGTGGTCAACTTCCTGCTGCTGCGGGGCAATATCGGCCGCCCCGGTGCGGGCCTGTGCCCCGTACGGGGACACTCCAACGTTCAGGGCGATCGCACCATGGGCATCTTCGAGCGCCCGGCGCCGGCGTTCCTGGACGCACTGGAGAAGGAGTTCGGCTTCGCACCGCCCCGCCACCACGGTCTCGATGTCGTACGGTCCATCAGGGCCCTGCGGGACGGCACGGCGAAGGTCTTCTTCGCGATGGGCGGGAACTTCGTCGCGGCCAGCCCCGATACGGAGGTCACCGAGGCCGCCATCCGCACGGCGCGGCTGACGGTTCATGTGTCGACCAAGCTCAATCGCTCTCATGCGGTGACGGGCAGCCGGGCGCTGATCCTGCCCACCTTGGGGCGGACGGACAAGGATGTGCAGGCCGGCGGCCGGCAGGTGGTGACCGTCGAGGACTCCATGGGCATGGTGCACGCGTCCCGGGGCAATCTCCCGCCGGCAAGTGGGCAACTGCTCTCGGAGCCCGCGATCGTGGCGCGGCTGGCCCGCGCCGTGCTGGGGGCCAAGTCGGCGACCCCGTGGGAGGAGTTCGAGCGGGACTACGGCACGATCCGCGATCGGATCGCGCGGGTGGTGCCCGGCTTCGAGGACTTCAACGCGAAGATCGCGCGCCCTGGTGGATTCACCCTTCCCCATGCCCCGCGGGATGAGCGCCGTTTCCCCACCGCCACGGGCAGGGCCAACTTCACCGCCGCACCGGTGGAGTTCCCCGAGGTGCCTCAGGGCAGGCTGCTGCTCCAGACACTGCGTTCGCACGATCAGTACAACACCACGATCTATGGCCTTGACGACCGTTATCGGGGCATCAAGGGGGGCCGGCGGGTGGTGCTGGTGAACCCGCGGGACGCGGATGAGTTGGATCTCGCGGACGGTTCCTACGTCGATCTCGTCAGCGAGTGGCGCGACGGAGTGGAGCGCAGGGCACCCGGCTTCCGGGTGGTCCACTACCCAACGGCCAAAGGGTGCGCCGCGGCGTACTACCCGGAGACCAATGTCCTGGTGCCACTGGACTCTACGGCGGACACCAGCAACACACCGGCCAGCAAGTCCGTAGTGGTGCGGTTGGAACCGGCCTAGTAGTGCTTTGTTAGGTGGTGTCGTAGGGCTGCCATGGGGTGGGTTGTCGGCAGGTAGGGCAGGTGCCTGTCCAGGTGACGATGAGGTGCTGCAAGAGTGCCAGGGCCTGGTAGAGGGTCAGGCCCTGGCAGGGGCTTTTGGGGAGATCCGCTGTTCGGTGAGGAAGAGATGGGCGGCGGTGACGAGGGTGACGTGGCGGTGCCAGCCGGTGAAGGAGCGTCCCTCGAAGTGGTCGAGCCCGAGGGCGGTCTTCAGCTCGTGGTAGTCGTGTTCGATGCGCCACCGGGACTTCGCGAGGCGGACCAGATCCTTCGCCGGGATGGTCTCCGGCAGGTTCGAAATCCAGTACTTGACCGGCTCTGATTCGCCATCGGGCCACTGGGCGATCAACCAGGTGGGAGGGATCGTGCCGTCGTCGGTGGGCTTGGGACGCCGTCCTGCGAGACGGACCCGCAGGAGTACGAAGTGCGAGCTCATCGCGGCCCTGGAGCCCTTGCGCCAGGTCACTGCCTGGCCCTGGTGGCGGCCTGCGGTGATGACGTGGTCGCGTAAGGAGACCGGACGGGTGCGGTAGCGGGGCAGGGGTCGGGGTCCGAGCCCGCCGTAGGCGGGCTGATGCGGCTCGGCGGTCGCGGGGTGGGCGGTCATCTCGCCCTTGGCCTGCAGGACATGGGCAAGGCCACGGGCTTCCAAACCGTGCCGGAAGTCCGCGTTCGCGCCGTAGCCGGTGTCAGCGACGAGTACCGCCGGCCTCAGCCCGGTGCCGGCCAGTTCCTCCAGCGCGAGCCGCCACTTCGGGCGGTGATGCTCACTCTCAGGGATGCGGCAGGCCGCTCGCCGGGCCGCCGCATCCGGACCGTCCCACACGGCGGGCAGGAACAGCCGCCACGACAACGGACACGAGGCCGCGTCGGAGGCGGCATGGATACTGACCCCGATCTGGCAGTTGCCGACTTTCCCCAGGGTGCCCGAGTACTGCCGAGCCACCCCCGGCGAGGAGATCCCGTCCTTGGGGAAGCCGGTGTCGTCCACCACCCATACCTGCGGACGCACCACGCGGACCGCCCTCCACGCCAGATGGGCCCGCACGTCCTGGACCGGCCAGGTCGAAGAGGTCATGAACTGCTGCAACTGCTGATGATCGACACCAAGGCGCCCGGCCATGGGCTGCATCGACTTCCGCCGACCGTCCAACAGCAGACCCCGCAGATACAGCAGGCCCTTCGCCCGCTGATCCCGCCTGACCAGCGGCGCGAACACCTCACCGGCGAAATCCTCCAACCGGCCCCGACACCCAGCAAGCTCCCCAGCCCTCATACAACCAGCGAACTACCAGACACCAAACCTGACAAGGCCACCTAACAAAGCACTACTAGGGTCTGTCGTTTGGATCAGGCTGGATCAGTGAGCAGGTGCGAGGCCGCGCCAGTGGTGTCCCGGTCGGCGAAGCGGTGCTGGTGGCCCCCGCTGATGGCATGGCCAGCGGGGGCAGAATGTGACCTGGGCGCTAAGCGTTTGCTCAGCCATCTGATAAGACGGTGCACACAGCACGCACCCACTCAGATCGGAGCCGGTCCCCATGGGCGAGCACCAAGCCGTGAAGTTCCCGCAAGAGGTCATCGACGAGTACGCCGCGCTCGGTGTGGATCTCCTGGCGCTCTTCTCCGCGGGGAATCTGGGCAACCGCATGGGCATCCAGGTCGTCGAGGCGGCGCCGGAGCGGATCATCGGCACCATGCCCGTCGAGGGGAACACCCAGCCTTATGGGCTGCTGCACGGCGGTGCGTCCGCCGTGCTCGCGGAGACGCTCGGTTCCATCGGTGCGATGCTGCACGGCGGCAGCAGCAAGATCGCCGTCGGGGTGGATCTCAATTGCACCCACCACCGGGGGGTCCGCTCCGGACTCGTCAAGGGGGTGGCGACGCCGGTGCACCGCGGCCGGTCGACGGCCACCTACGAGATCGTCATCACCGATGAGCAGGACCGACGGGTCTGCACCGCTCGGCTGACCTGCATGCTGCGGGATCTACGCCCTGGCGAGGCGGACGCGATGCGCAGCGGCGCGTAGCAGAACCGGGGCCCACTGCGCAGTGGGGCGTCACCGGTCCGGGGACTCTCCGGACAGCGGCGCGTCAACAGGACCGGGAGGCCCACGGGTCCGACCGTAGGACGCCGCCCCCTACCGCGCCGAACCCCCGCACCTCGGTCGGTGCTCCAGCCCTGGGCGCCGCCGCTCACGCACAACAGCGGTCGGGCGGGAGGCGCATCGGAGTTCCTGCCGCTGGGCCCGGTGGGACAGGGCACCTCGCCAACCGCCCGCCCAGGGCGTCAGCCCGGCTCATCTCCGCGTACGGGACTGGCCCTTCGCCGATGCAGGCGGCACTGACCGCGCTTGGCTCAGCGGGGTGGCCCGAGTGGCCGGGGCCGGGGCGAGTGAGAACAGGGCGACCAGATCGTCGAGGCGCACCACCAGGATCACGGCGACCAGTGCGGCGGTGGCGGCTATGGCCGCACCGCCCGGATGGGGAGGCCAGCCGGCGCCACCGCCGATGGCCACGGCCGCCGCCCCGGTGGCTCCCACTGCGGCCAGAACCAGATTCCGCACCAGGTGGACCGGCCCCAGCGGGGTCACCGAGGCCCCGAAGCAACGGCATGGAGTACGCCTCCCCCGGCGCAGCGCCGCCCCCATGCCCGCGGTGAAGCCCAGTAGCAGGAGCGCCGCCAGGGCAAGTCCGATCGACGCGGTGGCTGGGAGGGCGAGCAGCACCAGGGCGGCCAACTCCCCTACGGCCACCGCAACGGCGACAATCCCCGCGACCTTAGGGGAGAAAAGCCTCATGTCCCGTATTGAGGTGGTGAACTCATCGAAAGCGGCCTTTCGATGTACCTTCCCGGCCAGTGCGGTCAGAAATACCCCGAAGAGCAGAATGCGACAGCTTAAGGCGATATACATCATCATCGAGCCCCCTGCCGCCCCAACTGCGCCGCCCGTTCCCTGCCGGTCCGCCGACTTTCCGGCCGCGGGAATCGCTTGAAGTCGATCATGGTGCCCTCTCCTGCGTGATCCGCCGTAAGGCGCGAAACCGCGCGGTAAAGATCACCAGGTGGCCAGCGCGGCACGCCGGAACGATAGACCGGCCCGTTCGCCAATCCACCGGCACCCCGGAAATTCGTCGCCATTGAGTTACCGAACGTGACGGAATAGCGTGTCCAGCATGGGGATCTCACGGCACGATTCGGCCGGATTCGCCCTGGGTGCACTTCTCCTCATTCTCACCTTCATCGGGTGTTCACCAGGGCCTCAACCCGAAGGCGAGGGCGCCTCACCCCTCGCACCCCGAAAGTCCTCACCTGCCGATATATGCGCAACTCTCATATCGTATTGGGCCAAAGAGTCGCTCAAGGGCAGCAAATGGGCAGGGCTCGACTGGGAGCAGAAGGGCCTGTCCAACGAGCAGTACGAAATCCACGAGGATCTGCTGGCAGCCGCCCGGGCGACGGAATTGCATCAAGGTCGCGAGAGAGCACTTGAGTTGATCGATGTCCGCGCCAGACGGGAGTGCACAGCGCGACGTGGCGCGACGGGCAGTTCAGAGAACTGGCGCACTCCGCGCTAGAGGGAGAGACGCCCCATCAGCTCCGCGACCCCGAGGGAGACGCAGCAGCAGCCACCCGCACCTCGCACACCTCCCCCGCCCCGGTTGAGCCAGGGCCGGAAGTCGGCGGCAAGCCGGATATGACGGATAGCCGCCTCTCGTTGACACTTACTCTCCGTAGCTAAAATCCAAGCGGAGTCCAGCCGTCCACTCGGATCGCGCTTACCTGCCGCACGCCCCTGGAGACCCCTGGAGCCGAATGCGTGCAGTCAGCACCAATATCGCCTCAAGCCCCTTAGTGGAACTGGGCGTTCTCAGGATGCGGTCGAGGTTTGGCGGGGCGTATGACTGATCCGTAGCGCCCCACCTCACCGATATTTGACCGCGGCATAACAAGAGAGTCACATCCTGACCTCCGTACTGACCCACCCATCCACCTGCCCTTAGAGTCACGGCCAGTCACCGCGCCGCCGAGCGCAATGTCAGCGCGACACGTGTACGCCCGTACGGCTCGGCGACGAAACGGCCCTTCAGGGGAGGGGCCGCGCCAGGGAAAGGACTTATTCGTGCGAAACCGTTCCTTGCTCATACTCACCGCCGTGGTCACCACGGGAGCGCTTACCCTCACCGCCTGCGGATCGCGCGACGACGACAACAAGAAGTCCGACAGTGGCAAAAAAACCACTGTGATCATCGGTGTCGACGCTCCGCTGACGGGTTCACTGTCCGCACTCGGCCAGGGAATCAAGAACTCGGTGGACCTCGCCGCCAAGACCGCGAACAAGACCAATGCGGTGCCCGGCGTGGAATTCAAGATCGAAGCACTCGATGACCAGGCGATTCCCGCCTCCGGTCAGGCAAACGCCACCAAGCTCGTGGGCAACAAGGACGTCATAGGCGTCGTCGGCCCGCTGAACTCGGGTGTCGCCCAGTCCATGCAGGGCGAATTCGACAAGGCCAATCTGACCCAGGTCTCGCCGGCCAACACCAACCCGTCGCTGTCACAGGGCGACAACTGGGGCAAGGGCGAGAAGAAGCGCACCTTCAAGACATACTTCCGCACCGCCACCACGGACGTCATCCAGGGCAAGTTCGCCGCCCAGTACCTCTACAACGACGCCAAGAAGAAGAAGGTCTACGTCGTTGACGACAAGCAGACCTACGGTGCCGGACTCGCGGCGATCTTCGCGGAGGAGTTCAAGCGCCTCGGCGGTGCCGTCGCGGGCACCGACCACGTCACGGTGAAGGAGACCGACTTCTCCAGCACCGCCGACAAGGTCAAGTCCTCCGGCGCGGACTCGGTCTACTTCGGTGGCCAGTACCCCGAGGCGGGCCTGCTCGCGGACCAGATCAAGAAGACCGGCGCGAAGATTCCCACCATGGGTGGTGACGGCATCTACGACCCCGCGTTCATCAGCGCCTCCGGCGAGTCCAACGAGGGTGACCTCGCGACCTCCGTCGGCTTCCCGGTCGAGAAGCTCGAAACGGCGAAGAAGTTCATCACGGACTACGCGGCGGGCGGCTACAAGGACCCGTACGCGGCGTACGGCGGCTACTCCTACGACGCCGGTTGGGCCATCATCGAGGCCGTCAAGGCCGTCGTGGCAGCCAACGACGGCAAGCTGCCGGAGGACGCCCGCGCCAAGGTCACCGAGGCCATGTCGAAGGTGACCTTCGACGGTGTGACCGGCAAGGTCTCCTTCGATGAGTTCGGCGACACCACGAACAAGCAGCTCACCGTCTACTCCGTCAAGGGCGGCAAGTGGACCGACGTCAAGAGCGAAACGTTCAAGGACTGACCCACGGCACTGCCCCGCAGCACTGAACCAGCCGCGCGAGGGTGCAAACAGCACCCTCGCGCGGAGTCATATCCGACACGCTCATCGGACATCGGAGGCTCTGCGGTGAACGAACTGCCGCAACAGCTGGCCAATGGCCTTGCCCTGGGTGCCCTCTATGGCCTCATCGCCATCGGGTACACCATGGTTTACGGCATCGTCCAGCTCATTAACTTCGCCCATGGCGAGATCTTTATGATCGGGGGGTTTGGCGCCCTCACCACCTATATAGGGCTCCCCAGCGGAATCTCCCTGTTCGTGGCGATTCCGCTCATGATCATAGGTGGCGCGATAGCCTCCGTCGGCGTCGCCGTACTAGCGGAGAGATTCGCGTATCGGCCACTGCGAGGCGCGCCCCGGCTCGCCCCACTGATCACCGCGATCGGACTGTCGATCGTGCTCCAGCAGCTGGTCTGGGGCTGGTACCCGGACGCGAAGAAGGCAAGAAGTTTCCCGGAGTTCACCGGTGAGTCCTTCAAGATCCTGGACAATCTGATCATCCAGCGCGCTGACGCCTTCGTGCTGGTCCTCGCCCCGCTCTGCATGCTCGCGCTCGGGCTCTTCGTCTCCAAGAGCCGCAATGGACGCGCCATGCAGGCCACCGCGCAGGACCCGGACACGGCCAAGCTGATGGGCATCAACACGGACCGGATCATCGTGATGGCATTCGCCATCGGTGCCGCGTTCGCCGCGATCGCCGCGGTGGTGTACGGCCTGGACAAGGGTCAGATCCAGTTTGAGATGGGCTTCATCCTCGGGCTGAAGGCGTTCACCGCCGCGGTCCTCGGAGGCATCGGCAACATCTACGGAGCGATGGTCGGCGGAGTCGTCCTCGGCCTCGCTGAGGCGCTGTCGATCGCCTACATCGAAGAGATCCCCGGTATGCAGCAGCTCGGTGGCGGCGCCTGGGCCAACGTCTGGGCGTTTGTACTCCTCATCGTCGTGCTTCTCGTCAGGCCGCAGGGCCTGCTCGGCGAGCGCGTCGCGGATCGGGCGTGAGAGCGATGACCACGGACATCACCAAGACTGCCGCGACACCTGCCGGGGACGACGCGTCCCGAACGCCCCTGATCCGCTGGATCGTCACGGCCGGTGGCCTCGCCACCGTCGCCAGCACCTTTACGGCCTGGACCTACACCGACGCGTTCCCCGGTGATCTCACTGTCTACGGTTACCCCGGCGGACTACAGATCCTCACCCTGGTCGCCGGCGCGCTCGTCGTCCTCTACGGACTGGCCTCGCTCGGCATCAAGGGACTGGGTTGGCTCGCTCCCACCGGAACGACCAAAGCGCTCTGGTTCTTCGCCCTGGGCGCCTTCGCCACCACCTGGTTCACGACCGTCGCCATCGCCTGGCAGCTCGGAGGCCTGGCCAACCTCGAACCGGGCGCCTTTGCCGCCGCCGTCGCATCGGCCGTGCCGCTGGCCGCCTTCGCGCTCCCGGACGACACCCACAAGGCCAAGCGTCCCAGGGAACTGCCCTCCTGGGCCGAGATCCTGCTGATCGTCGCCGCGTTCGCCGTCGGCATGTACGTGATCACGTACGGCATCGACACCGAGTACTCGGAGCTGTTCACCGGCTATCTCATCACCGTCGGCTTCGCGGTCGCCGGTCTGATCAAGGCCGGTCTGACAGCACGGCTTTCAGGGCTGACCAGCAAGTACCGCCAGGTCACGGTGATCGCGGCGTTCGCAGCCGCCATCGCCTTCCCGTTCACCCAGAACACCGACACGTACACGCTCATCGCGGTCAACATCCTGATCTTCGCGACGGTCGCACTGGGCCTGAACATCGTCGTCGGTCTGGCCGGTCTGCTGGACCTCGGCTACGTGGCCTTCCTCGGCGTCGGCGCGTACACGGCCGCCCTGGTCTCCGGTTCCACGGCGTCCGCGTTCGATGTGCAGTTCCCGTTCTGGGCCTCGGTCCTCACGGGGGCGGTCGTCTCGCTGATCTTCGGTGTGATCATCGGCGCGCCGACCCTGCGGCTGCGCGGTGACTACCTCGCCATCGTCACACTGGGCTTCGGCGAGATCTTCCGCATCGCGATGGGCAACCTCGACGGAGTCTCGGGCCCGCGGATCACCAACGGTCCCAACGGTGTTCCGAACATTCCCGACCTGGAGTTCTTCGGCTACAACTTCGGTGAATCGCACACCGTCTTCGGTATCGAGCTCGGTGCCTACGCCAATTACTACCTGCTGATGCTGGTCGCGATGGCCCTGGTCATCATCGTCTTCAGCCGGGCGGGCAGTTCCCGTATCGGTCGGGCCTGGGTCGCCATCCGGGAGGACGAGACCGCGGCCACCGCCATGGGCATCAACGGCTTCCGGGTCAAGTTGATCGCCTTCGCCCTCGGTGCCACCCTGGCCGGTCTCGCCGGCACCGTACAGGCCCATGTGCAGCACACCGTGGTCCCGGAGATGTACCAGTTCGCCGGTCCCGTACCACCGAACTCGGCCTTCCTCCTGGCGGCTGTGATCCTCGGCGGCATGGGCACGGTCACCGGACCGCTGCTCGGCGCCACCCTGCTGTACATGATCCCGGCCAAGCTCCAGTTCCTCCAGGACTACCAGCTCCTCGGATTCGGCATCGCGCTGATCCTGCTGATGCGGTTCCGTCCCGAGGGCCTGATCGCCAACCGCCGCGCACAGCTCGAGTACCACGAGAACGACCAGCTCGATGTGCCTGACAAGGGCCTGACCGGCTCCGGCGTCGGCATTACCAAGGCGGGGGCGTGAAGGCCATGACGACCACCACCACCGACATCGCGACCTCCCCCGTACTGGAGGCGAGCGGAGTCACCATGAAGTTCGGCGGACTCACCGCCGTGCAGAACGTGGACCTCAACGTCAACGCGGGCGAGATCGTCGGTCTCATCGGCCCCAACGGTGCCGGCAAGACCACCTTCTTCAACTGCCTGACAGGGCTGTACGTCCCCACCGAGGGCAAGGTCAGCTACAAGGGCACGGTGCTTCCGGCCAAGCCCCACCTCGTCACCATGGCGGGGGTGGCCCGTACCTTCCAGAACATCAGGCTCTTCGCCAATATGACCGTGCTGGAGAACGTGCTCGTCGGCCGCCACACCCGCACCAAGGAGGGGCTGTGGTCCGCGCTGCTGCGGGGGCCCGGATTCAAGCGGGCCGAAGCCGCTTCCCATGAGCGTGCCATGGAGCTGTTGACCTTCATCGGTCTTGAGCACAAGGCCGATCACCTCGCTCGCAACCTCCCCTACGGTGAGCAGCGCAAGCTGGAGATCGCCCGGGCGATGGCGAGCGATCCCGGGCTGCTGCTGCTCGACGAACCGACGGCCGGTATGAACCCGCAGGAGACCCGGGCGGCCGAGGAACTGATCTTCGCCATCCGGGACCAGGGGATCGCCGTACTCGTCATCGAGCACGACATGCGGTTCATCTTCAACCTCTGCGACCGGGTGGCCTGTCTGGTGCAGGGCGAGAAGCTCGTCGAAGGCACCCCCGAGGTCGTCCAGGGCGATGAGCGCGTGGTCGCCGCCTATCTCGGTACGCCCTTCGAGGGTGCGCCGGGTGCGGAGGAGGTCGCCGAGGTGGAGGCCGCGGAGGCGCACAGCGGCGGAGGCGGTGCCACGCGTACCGATGAACCCGCCGCCAGCGCCCCGACCACCCGTACCGACGCGGCCGATGCCGCCGGTACATCGGAGTCCGCTTCCGACGCACCGGGCGGCAAGGGCACCACCAGCCAGGAAGGGGAGACCCAGTGACCGCACTGCTGGAGGTCGAGGACCTCAGGGTCGCCTACGGCAAGATCGAGGCCGTGAAGGGCATCTCCTTCAGCGTCGAGGCCGGCCAGGTGGTGACCCTCATCGGTACCAACGGCGCGGGCAAGACCACAACGCTGCGCACCCTGTCGGGGCTGCTCAGGCCCTCCGGTGGCCGGATATCCTTCGACGGCAAGCCGCTCGCGGGCTATCCCGCCCATAAGATCGTCGCCCTGGGTCTGGCCCACTCCCCCGAGGGCCGCCATATCTTCCCTCGGCTGTCCATCGTCGAGAACCTGCGTCTCGGGGCGTTCCTGCGGACCGACAAGGCGGGCATCGAGCAGGACATCGAGCGCGCCTACGACCTCTTCCCGATCTTGCGGGAGCGGAGCAAGCAGGCGGCGGGCACCCTCTCCGGCGGAGAGCAGCAGATGCTGGCGATGGGGCGGGCGCTGATGTGCCAGCCGAAGCTGCTGATGCTGGACGAGCCCTCGATGGGTCTGTCACCGATCATGATGCAGAAGATCATGTCGACGATCACCGAGCTCAAGTCCCGGGGGACGACGATCCTGCTGGTCGAGCAGAACGCGCAGGCCGCGCTCTCCCTCGCCGATCAGGGGCATGTGATGGAGGTCGGACGCATCGTGCTCTCGGGTACGGGCGAACACCTGCTGCATGACGAGTCGGTCCGCAAGGCCTATCTGGGCGAGGACTGAGCCTGCCAGGACCGGGTAGCGGATACGGGAGGGGCCCGTGCTTTCCAAGGAAGCGCGGGCCCCTCGCCGTGTACGGGGCATTCGCCTCACCGTGGGCGGGGCGTTCGCGTGGCGGGCTGTCCCGTACGGCGGCTCACTGGCCCTTGGCGGCCTTCTTCTCTTCCGCGTCCTCGATGACCGCCTCGGCGACCTGCTGCATGGACATGCGCCGGTCCATCGAGGTCTTCTGGATCCAGCGGAAGGCGGCGGGCTCGTTCAGCCCGTACTCCGTCTGGAGAATGCTCTTGGCCCGGTCCACCAGCTTGCGGGTCTCCAGCCGCAGGGAGAGGTCCGCGACCTCCTTCTCCAGCGCCTTCAGCTCGGTGAAGCGGGAGACCGCCATTTCGATGGCGGGGACCACATCGCTCTTGCTGAACGGCTTGACCAGATAGGCCATCGCGCCGGCGTCCCTGGCCCGCTCGACTAGGTCGCGCTGGGAGAATGCGGTGAGCATCAGCACCGGGGCGATGGACTCCTCGGTGATCTTCTCGGCCGCGGAGATTCCATCGAGGATCGGCATCTTCACATCCAGGATGACCAGATCGGGCCGGTGCTCGCGGGCGAGCTCGACGGCACGCTGGCCGTCTCCGGCCTCACCGACGACCGCGTACCCCTCTTCTTCCAGCATCTCTTTGAGATCGAGTCGGATGAGGGCCTCGTCTTCCGCGATGACCACTCGGGTGGTCAACGGGGGGATGTGCGACTTGTCGTCGTCGGCGACGGGCTGGGGCGAGTCGGGGGCGGTCACGGGACTCCTCATTCCAAGGCATTCCAAGGCGTTCCAATGCAGGGTGCTCCCCATGAGCCTACCGAGCTCCTGTATGGTGGGGGCACGAAGGGTGCCCGCCACCCTACGTTTCCAAGGCGCCCCGGTAGCCCAGCGGTAGAGGCAATGGTCTCAAACACCATCCAGCGTGGGTTCGAATCCCACCCGGGGTACTTTCCCTGTAATTCCATGGTCACCCTTTGAGGGTTGACCGGCAGGATCGATCAGCAAATCACCAGCGGGATCGATCGACAGAGTCGACGTGTGGGAGTCGGCCGGCAAGATCGCCCAGCAGGCCGTGAGAGAGCGCCCGTTGAGGCCCCTTCCATCGGGGCCCCAGCGGGCGCCGGCGCATCAGCTGGTGGTGTCATCCACTCCGATGTGATGGATGCGCACCAGATTCGTCGAACCGGGGACTCCGGGAGGCGATCCCGCCGTGATCACCACAATGTCACCGCGCTCACAGCGGCCGATCCTCAGCAGCTCCTCATCGACCTGGGCGACCATGGCGTCGGTCGACTCCACATGCGGGCCGAGGAAGGCCTCCACACCCCAGGTGAGATTGAGCTGGGCGCGGGTGGCCGGGTCGGGCGTGAAGGCCAGCAGGGGGATCGGCGAGCGATAGCGCGAGAGCCGCCGGACGGTGTCGCCCGACTGAGTGAAGGCGACCAGGAACTTGGCGCCGAGGAAATCGCCCATCTCCGCCGCCGCACGGGCCACCGCACCGGCCTGAGTGCGGGGCTTGCTGCGCTCGGTCAGCGGCGGTAGCCCCTTGGCGAGCACATCCTCCTCCGCGGCCTCGACGATCCTGCCCATCGTGCGCACGGTCTCGATGGGGTACTTGCCGACGCTCGTCTCCCCCGAGAGCATCACCGCGTCGGTGCCGTCGATGACGGCGTTGGCCACATCGGAGGCCTCGGCGCGGGTCGGGCGGGAGTTCTCGATCATCGAGTCCAGCATCTGGGTGGCCACGATCACCGGCTTGGCATTGCGCCGGGCCAGCTTGATCGCCCGCTTCTGGACGATCGGCACCAGTTCCAGCGGCATCTCCACGCCGAGGTCGCCCCGGGCAACCATGATGCCGTCGAAAGCGGCCACGATGTCGTCTATGTTCTCGACGGCCTGCGGCTTCTCGACCTTGGCGATGACGGGCAGCCTGCGCCCCTCTTCGTCCATGACGCGATGGACGTCCTCGATGTCGCGTCCACTGCGGACGAAGGACAGGGCGATCACATCGACACCGGTACGCAGCGCCCAGCGAAGGTCCTCGATGTCCTTCTCCGAGAGCGCCGGGACGGAGACCGCGACCCCGGGGAGGTTGAGCCCCTTGTTGTCGGAGACCATGCCGCCTTCGATGACCGTGGTGTGGACCAGGGGCCCTTCGACGGCGGTCACCTCCAGGGTGACCTTGCCGTCGTCCACCAGGATGCGCTCGCCCGCGGTGACATCGCCGGCGAGGCCCTGATAGGTGGTTCCGCAAATATTGCGGTCGCCTTCCATCGGCTCCACGGTGATGGTGAATTCATCGCCGCGCTCCAGCAGGACGGGGCCTTCGCGAAAACGCCCGAGTCTGATCTTTGGGCCCTGGAGATCAGCCAGTACACCGACGCTGCGCCCCGTCTCTTCGGACGCCTTGCGTACGCGCTGATAGCGCTCGTCATGCTCGGTGTAACTGCCGTGGCTGAGATTGAGTCGGGCAACATCCATTCCGGCCTCGACCAGTGCCTTGATCTGGTCATATGAGTCGGTGGCTGGGCCCAAAGTACAGACGATTTTCGCTCGGCGCATGGGATCGACCCTAAGACTTACCCACCGGTAGGGGTTTGATTCCAGGTTTCTCCTCAACAACCTTTGCGTGAAAGGTTATTGACAACTGCCGAAGTGTGCACAGGTGCGCTCTGATGAGCAATTTCTCTGTCCGGAGCGCCCTTTGTGCGGGGTTCCGGACAGAGAACTCCTCATAGCTCCGGTGGTGTCATAGTGAAACGAGCATTCACCTGGGCGTAAACGGTCTGCCGCTGGGGTTCGAGATCGAGGGCGGGGGCCGGTCCCGCGTATTCGGCCGCTCCGGCGAAGGCCATCGTCGCGGCTCCGCGAGGTGCGCCGTAGCCGCCGCCGTTCTCGGCGCCGAGATCCGCCAACTCCACCAGCGCGGATAGCCGTGCCCCGAGCGCCTCGGCGTACTCACGGGCCCGCTGAACGGCCTCCAGCACGGCCTGCCGCCGGGCCTCGCCATGGGCGGGCGAGTGGGGGCGAAGCTTCCACCAGGGGCCGTCGACCCGGGTCATCTCCAGATCCGCGAGCCGGGTGGTCAGCTCCCCGAGGGAGGTGAAGTCGACGAGCTCGGCGGTGATGTAGACCTTGCCGTGGTACGTGCGGACCCGCTCGCCCTTGCCCCGCTTGGTGAGCTCGGGGGTGATGGAGAACGATCCGGTTTCCAGCTTCTCCACGGCGTCCCCGTAGGACCTGATCAGCTCCAGGACCGCGGAGTTTCGGTGGGTGAGGTCTTCCAGGGCACCGCGGCGATCGGAGCCCCGGGCGCCGACGGTGACCCCGATCCGGGCGACCTCCGGATCCACCTCCAACCGGGCCTCGCCGCGGACGGCGACCCGGGGGGTGTCCGGAGTGCCGTACGGAGCGGCGGGGGTGGGTGCGTCGGTGCTGGCTGCGTCCATGGTCACGGGGCGGCTCCCTCGTACTCGTCGTCGCGTACCGCACAACGTGGCGCGGTACGCGTGAACATACTGCCGACTGGCGTACGGACACTCTCGCATCCCGGGCCGGGATACGAGGACGCTCAGCAGCGCGCCCCCGATGGGTGCGCCACGGGCCTAGAAGCTGGGGGCGAGCGGGGTGAAGTGCATTCCCTGGGCAGGGACCCGGGACGGTGCCGGCCGCTCCAGACCGAAGCTGGTGAAGGCGGTGCGCCGGGGCAGCGGATACGGCTCCTGGCCGGTGAGGGAGTTGAGGATGCTGGCGCTGCGCCAGGCCGCGAGTCCCAGATCGGGGGTGCCGACGCCATGGGTGTGCGCCTCGGCGTTCTGCACGTACACAGCGCCGGTCACGGATCGGTCGGTGACCAGCCGGTACTCGTCGTCGATCCGGGGTCGGCCCGCCGAGTCACGGCGGAGATAGGGGTCGAGTCCGGCCAGCAGCAGATCGACCGGGCGCTGGCGGTATCCCGTGGCGAGGACGACGGCATCGGTCAGCAGCCGGGATCGGGCTGCCTGCTGGAGGTGTTCCAGATGCAGTTCGATCTTGGTGGTGGCGACCCGGCCCGCGGTGCGAACGCGCACCCCGGGGGTGAGGACGGCGTCCGGCCAGCCACCGTGCAGGGTCCGCCGGTAGAGCTCCTCGTGGATCTGCGCCATGGTGCCCGCGTCGATGCCCCGGTGGAGGTGCCACTGTCCGAAGGCGACCTGGTCCCGGGTCTGTTCGGGCAGGGCGTGGAAGTAGCGGGTGTAGTCGGGGGTGAAGTGCTCAAGGCCGAGCTTGGAGTACTCCATGGGTGTGAAGGCCTCGGTACGGGCCAGCCAGTGGAGCCCCTCACGGCCCACGGGCCGCTGGCGGAGCAGATCGAGAAAGACCTCGGCGCCGGATTGGCCGGAGCCGATGACGGTGATGTGCTCGGCGGCCAGCAGCCGGTCCCGGTTGTCCAGGTACTCCGCCGAGTGGATCACCGGGGCGGTCGAGGCGTCGACGAGTGGTCGCAGCGGCTCCGGGACATAGGGCTCGGTGCCCACGCCGAGCACGACATTGCGGGCATGGGTACGGCCCAGGGCCTCGGCCTCCCCGTCGATGTCGAGTTGGGTGTAGTCGACCTCGAACAGCTCGCGCTCGGAGTTCCAGCGCACGGCGTCGATCTGGTGGCCGAAGTGGAGACCGGGCAGGCTGTGGCTGACCCAGCGGCAGTAGGCCTCGTACTCGGCGCGGTGGATGTGGAACCGCTCGGCGAAGTAGAAGGGGAAGAGCCGTTCCCGGGAGCGCAGGTAGTTCAGAAAGCTCCAGGGGCTCGCGGGGTCGACGAGGGTGACCAGATCGGCGAGGAACGGAACCTGGACGCGGGCTCCCTCGATCAGCAGACCGGAGTGCCAACCGAAGTGGTGGCCCTGCTCGTAGAAGGCGGTGCGCAGCGGGGTGCGCAGGCCGTGGGCGAGGGCGGCGAGCGAGAGGTTGAACGGTCCGATGCCGATGCCCACGAGGTCTTGGGGTCGGTCGGGTTCGGTGGGGGGCGTGGCGCTCATCGGTGGGTGCTGCCTTCCACGAGTTCGATCACAACGTCGATCACAAGGTCAATCAGTCGGTGCAGGTCGGCTGAGCTGGCGTAGGGGTTGAGCAGGGTCGCCTTGAGCCAGAGCCGCCCGTCGATCCGGGCGCGGCCGAGGACCGCCCGGCCTTCCATCAGAAGGGTGCGGCGGATCTCCGCGGTCTGCGCGTCACCGGCGCCGCGGGGTCGAAAGAGCACGGTGCTCAGGGTGGGCCGCTGCCACAGCTCCAAGCGCTCATCGGCCTCGATGAGTTGGGCGAAGCGGGCGGCGCTGTCCATCGTGCGGTCCACCAGCGCGGCCATTCCGTCCCGGCCGAGGGACCGGAGGGTGACCGCGATCTTGAGGACGTCGGGGCGCCGGGTGGTGCGCAGCGAACGGCCCAGCAGATCGGGCAGCCCGGCTTCGGTGTCGTCGTCGGGGTTGAGGTAGTCGGCGGTGATCGCCAGGGGGCTCAGCCGGGCGTGGTCGCGTACCGCGAACAGGCCGGCGGCGATGGGCTGCCAGCCGAGTTTGTGGAGGTCGAGGGTGACGGAGTCGGCGCGTTCAAGACCTGCGAGCAGCGGGCGGTGCCGCTCGCTGAAGAGCAGCGGTCCGCCGTAGGCGGCGTCGACGTGGAGTTCGACGCCATGGCGCTCACAGATCGCGGCGATCTCGGGAAGGGGGTCGATCCGTCCGGTGTCGGTGGCGCCCGCGGTGGCGACGACCAGGCGGGGCCCGGGTAGTTCGGTGAGGGCGTCGTCGAGCGCTACGGGGTCCAGAGCGCCGTCGGCGGCCGGCACGGTCACCGGTGCGGGCAGCCCCAGCAACCAGGCCGCTCGTTGTACGGAGTGGTGGGAGCCCGAGCCGCAGATCACCTGGATGGCGCCGTGGCGTTCCCGGGCGAGGAGGAGGGCGAGTTGATTGGACTCGGTGCCTCCGGTGGTGACCAGGGCATCGGGCTGGGGTGCGTGCGGATAGACCTCGGCCGCGAGGGCGCGGGTGACGGAACGCTCCACCTCGGATGCGGCCGGGGCCTGGTCCCAGGAGTCAAGGGACTGGTTGAGCACGGATGCGGCGAGGTCGGCGGCCACGGCGAGCGCGAGCGGAGGGGTGTGGAGATGGGCGGCGCACAGGGGGTCGGCGGGATCGGCCGCCCCGTACGCCACCGCCCGTACGAGCCGGTGCAGGGCGTTGCCCGCGCCGATTCCGTGGTCGGGCAGTACGGGTTCCACGGCCTGGCGGATCTGGGCGGCGATGGCCTCGGGCCCACCCGGGGGAAAGGGGCCGCCACGGTCGGCGGCGCCTTCACGGAGGGATTCGAGGACCAGACCGAGCAGGGGGCGCAGGGCGTCGGGGCCGTGGGTGCCGCCCGCGAGGGGGGCTTGGGGTGCGCCCCTGTCGCGCGCGGTGCCCGTCGCGGGAATCGGGGTGGCCGGTGCCTGGGAGGCGCTCCGCGGCCCTGCCTGCGGAACGCGGGGGTCGGGGGGGCTCGACGTGCTCATATGGGTCCTCCGCAGGCTGCGTTGGCGGGGCGACCCCCGATGGGGAGGGGCACGCGTAGTGCTCAACGAGTGGGGGCGGAGGAGGTTCGGTTCTGCTGGGGGACCGGGGCTGGCGCCGGATCATATGCCCGCGTCATGGGCGGACTCTGGGGCCTGAGGGGTGGGACCGGCGCCTCTGGCGGGCTGGGTACACGGCTGGTCCCACCTCGCCCACCGCCGCTCTCCACTACGGCGGTCGGGCCGCATCGCCGCCGTCGGGCGACTGACCGACGAGGTGTCCCGCACCCTGTGCTCGGGAGGTCGCCCGGATCGTTCGCCCGGGCCGCACCGAGCCAGGGACGGCGGGCGCTCAGCCCCGGGACCGCCCCGCGCCAGGTCGGGAGGTGCGGCGGGCGGGACCCGGGAAAGGTGGCCGAGGGGCTGACCGGGTGGTTGGTCAGCCCCCGTGGTCGCTAGGGGGTGGAGTGGGTCGCCCGGACGGACAGGGCCCGGCGTAGGTCGTCCAGTTGGTCAGCCAGTCGGCGGCGCATGGCGGGGATCATCTCCGTTTCTCGCAGAGCGGTCTCCCCCACTTCCAGCGCCTCGTCGTCGACCGCGTACAGCGGAAACGCGTACCCGCCGGCGGCCTCCGCTATGGCCGGGCCCCTGCGGTCGGCCAGGGCGACCGTGTCCGGGTAGTAGCGCGCGAGGTACGGCGCGACCAGTTCGGCCTGTTCGGGCTGCCAGAAGCCCTGAGCGGTGGCCCTGAAGACGTAGTTGGAGAGGTCGTCGGAGGCGAACATCTGTGCCCAGGCCGCGGCCTTGGCCTCCTCGGTCGGTAGCGCGGAGCGACATCGGGCCGCGCCTTCCTGGCCGGTCGCGCTGGGGTCCTGCACCAGTTCGGCCGCGATGGCGGCTTCGTCGGTCTCGCCGAGGACGGCGAGACGGTACTGAATCCGCCAGCGCAGCTCCGGGTCGAGTTCGGGCCCGCCGATGACGCTCCCTTCGGCCAGCCATTCCTGGATCGCTTCCGGCTGGGCCGACGCGTCGATGAAGTGGCGTACCGCGATCAGCCGCAGCCCCGGATCGCTGCCGTCCTCGGTGCGGCGCATCAGCCCACGGCAGATGTCCCTGATCACCCCGAGGGCGGCGGACCGCTGGGCGGTGGGCACGTAGCGAGCGGCGACCTGGGTGGTGGCGAACGCGAGGACGCCCTGGGCGATCGCCAGATCCGTTTCACGGGGCAGCTGGATCCGGGCGGCCTCCAGATAGGCGAGGGGGGCGAGCTCGCCGTCGCGGACCATGTCGCGGGCCGCGTTCCAGATGACGGCGCGGGTCAGCGCGTCGGGGACGTACGACAGGACGCGTACCGCGGTCTCCCAGGAGCCGGGGTCGAGGCGGATCTTGGCGTAGGTGGTATCGATGTCGTTGAGTACGACGAGGGCGGGACGGCGGCCGGGCTGCGGCTCGACGGCGTTGGCACCCCCCGGGACGTCCAGCTCCCAACGGCCGCGCAGCACCACCCGGGTGGGGTCGACGGGGTCGATGTCGTAGGCGCCGACGGCGATGCGGTGCGGGCGCGTTCCCTGGTGGGCGACGGCGAGCGACCAGGTGCCGTTGGATTCGGCGACCGCGGGGGTGAGGGTGTCCACCCCGGTCGTACGCAGCCAGGCCTCGGCCCATGCGTGGACATCGCGGTCGGTGGCCCCGGAGAGGGAGTCGATGAAGTCGGCGAGGGTGGCGTTGCCGAACTTGTGGCGGGCGAAGTGGATGTTGATGCCGGCGAGGAAGTCCTTCTCCCCCATCCAGGTCACCAGTTGGCGCAGCGCGGACGCTCCCTTGGCATAGGAGATGCCGTCGAAGTTGAGGAGCGCGGACGCGGTGTCGGGAACCGCGTCCGGGTCCGGGGAGACGGGGTGGGTGGACGGCCGCTGGTCCGCGTCGTACCCCCAGCCCTTGCGGGCGACGGCGAAGTCGACCCAGGTGTCGGTGAACCGGGTGGCCTCGGTGAGGATCTGGAAGCCCATGTACTCGGCGAACGACTCGTTCAGCCAGAGGTCGTCCCACCACACCATGGTGACCAGGTCACCGAACCACATATGGGCCATCTCATGGGCGATGACCATGGCCCGGGTCTGGCGCTGGGTGTCGGTGACCGCGGAGCGGAAGACGAGCTCATCGCGGAAGGTGACCAGTCCGGGGTTCTCCATCGCGCCCGCGTTGAACTCGGGCACGAAGGCCTGGTCGTAGGAGTCGAAGGGGTACGGCTCCTCGAACTTCTCGTGGTACCGGTCGTAGCACTGGCGGGTGATCTCGAACAGCTCGTCGGCGTCCGCGTCCAGGTAGGGCGCGAGCGAGCGGCGGCAGTGGAGGCCGAAGGGCAGTCCCGCGTGTTCGGTGCGGACGGAGTGCCAGGGCCCGGCGGCGACGGCGACGAGATAGGTGGAGAGGGGGGTGGTGGTGGCGCAGGTCCATTTGCCGTCGCCCTGGTGGGTGGCGACACCGTTGCCAAGGACGCTCCATCCGTCGGGGGCGGTCACCGAGACATCGAAGACGGCCTTGAGATCCGGCTGGTCGAAGGCGGAGAAGACCCGCTGGACGTCTTCGAGGAACAGCTGGGTGTAGACGTAGGTCTCGCCGTCGCTGGGGTCGCGGAAGCGGTGCATCCCCTCGCCGGTGCGCGAATAGTGCATATCCGCCTCGACGCGCAACTCATGGTCGCCCTCGGCGAGCCCGATCAGCGGGAAGCGGTTGCCGTCGAGCGCTGCGGGGTCGAGGAGATGTCCGTCCAGTGTCACGGAGCGCAGTGCGGCCGGCTTGACCTCGACGAAGGTGTCCCCCGCCGCACGGGCGGTGAAGTGTATGACGGTGGTGGAACCGAAGGTCTCTTCGCCTGTCCCGGGAGGGACCCCTGCCTCGACGCCGGCGGTGAGGTCAAGGTCGACGGTGTAGCGGTGGACGTCGAGAAGCTGTGCACGGGTCTGCGCTTCGTCGCGCGTGAGTACGGACATGGGAGCCATGCTGCCTGATCGCGGCGGCCGAGCACACGGGGTATCGGTTGCGCTCTGAGCGCACGGCACCCTCGCATAAAGGGCTGGTGCGCCTCATTTCGATCGCTTGGTGCCCCGCGTGTCCCGGGAGCCTCCGGGCGGACTCCGCAGTCCGGTCACCCGTGGTGTGAGCGCCCGCGCAGGGGGCGCGATCACCGCCCTGGCGCCGGGTTTTGCTGCCATACGCCGGTGACTTGCGAAAGGCGACCCCCATGGTCCCTGAGAACTGTCCGTGGGTGCCCAGCGGCAGTTCTCAGGGACCTGGATGTGTCAGGCCGTGTTACGTACGGTGACGCAGCGGTCAGCGGCGGCCCGTACGCCGTGTCCGTCGGACCGGTGGGGCTGATCGCTGGCCGGGGTGAGCATCCCGGTTGCCGAGCGAGAAGAGGTCCGACCACTGTTCGGCGATGAGGTCCTTGGGCAGTTGCCCGGGGCCGATGCCCTGGCGCCGGACCCACTGCGCGACGCGTTGTCCGGGCAGTTCGGGGGCTGCGGCCGCGATGATCCGGGGCAGTCCCCGCCCCTTGCCGGTGAACACGCGGTGCGCGAAGTCCTGGTAGGGCTTCTGTTCCGCAGGGGGTAGGAGCGGGGGCTCGCGGCGGGTGATGGTGAGCACTCCACCGTCGACGTTCGGACGGGGGCGAAACGCCGCGGCTGGTACCCGGCTGACCAGCCCGAACTCAAACCAGGGCCACCACTGGGCGGTCATCAGCGTCGCCCCGCCCACTCCAGCGCGACGGCGTGCGACCTCCCACTGCACCAACAGGACGGCGTCCGTCCACCCCGGGGACCTCAGGATGCGGCGGAGCATCGGGGTCGTCTCATGGAAGGGCAGGTTACCGACGAGCACATACGGCGTGACGGGAAGCCGGTAGTGGAGGAAGTCGGCATGGACGATGGTGGTCAACGCGTTGGTACGCCGTGCCAGCCGGGCGGCTCGTCGATCGTCGATCTCGATGCCGGTGAGGCGGCGGCCCAGTTCCTGAAGGGGCAGGGTCAGCGCGCCGTCGCCCGTACCGATCTCGATGATCGGGCCTTCGGTGCGGGCGACGCGGTCGACGAGGGTGTTGATGGTGGGACGGTCGGTGAGGAAGTTCTGGCCGTACTCATGGCGGCCATGACGGTGGTGCGTGGGCACAGGATCTCCGCGGCTTCGTGGTGATCCGGGCAGCACTGGGTGCCGCTCGGCGATGGCTCACAGAAGCGGCGGAGCGATTCAAGGGAGGAGAACGGTCCGCCGCTAGGCGCGGCGAAGCCTCATCACTGCGATCCCACAGGAGATTCCACACATGCGAACGAGCCTACGCGGCTGGTGGGGCCGGTCGGCAACCGGTTTTCCGAGCCGACAGGTTTCCGTGCCGGCTCGATCTCGTGCCGATGGATGTCCGTGCCGATGGATGTCCGTGCCGGCAGGATTTCGTCCCGGTAGGCGGGCACGTGGGCTCAGGGCTTACGGACCGCGTCCGGGTTGGCCGCGATCGTCTCATGGTGGCGAATGACCTCGGCGATGATGAAGTTGAGCAGCTTCTCAGCGAAGGCCGGGTCGAGCCGGGCGTCTTCCGCGAGGTCACGCAGGCGCTCGATCTGGCGGGACTCCCGCGCCAGGTCCGCCGCCGGTAGTTGGTGGTGCGCCTTGAGGTGACCGACCTGCTGGGTGCACTTGAAGCGCTCAGCGAGCATATAGACGAGGGCGGCGTCGATGTTGTCGATGCTTCCGCGCAGCCTGTCCAGCTCGGCCCGTACGCCTTCGTCGATGTTCCTGGTCGTCATGGTCGTCGAGCTTACGTGGACGGGGTGGTGATGGTGGGCGGGTGTTCAGGGTCTGGGACGCGGTCGCTCCAGCCGCCGGGCACGGTGCGTCCTTGCTGCTCACGGAAGCGCACGGGTGCGGTGCCCACCCGTCGGGTGAACAGGCGGGAGAAGTAGGCGGGGTCCTCGTAGCCGACTCTGCGGGCGACGGCGGCGACGGGCAGTTCGGTCGCCGCGAGGAGTTCCTTGGCCCTGCGGAGCCTGATGGAGAGCAGATAGTCCTTGGGGCTGCATCCCGCGCCCCGGCGCACGGCCGTACGCAGTTCGGCGGGGGTCATCCCATGGCGGGCCGCGTGTTCGGCGACGGAGAACGGCTGGAAGGCGTCCCGGGCGAGTGCGGTCAGCACGGGGTCGCCCGCAGGGCTGGTGTCGGCACGGGCCCGGCGCAGGGCTACGAGCAGTTCATGGACGGCCGCCGCCGTCTCGACCTCCAGCAGCGGATTGCCCCGGCGGGCGGCTCTGGCGATCCGGCCGATGGCGGCCCGGGGTCCGACCGCGTCCGAAAGCGGAATGACGGGTTGATCGGGGTCGATATAGCCGAGCTCGGTGTAGGTGTCGGTGGCAGGCCCGTCGAAGTCGACGAAGCTCTCGTCCCAGCCGCCGGGATCGGGGCCGTAGTGATGGGGTACGCCGGGGGTGATCCAGATCAAGGCGGGTGCGGTGAGGGCGATGTGCTGGCCATCCGGCGTACGGAACCAGCCACTGCCCGCACTGATCACCACGGCCACATGGTGGTCCAGTGTGCGAGGCCCCACGGCGGGCAGAACTCCGTGCTGGAGGCCGACACCGAGGCAGACCAGGCCCAGTCGACGGTGGATCGAACCTGGGGTGAAGTAACGCATCCAGGTGTGATACATCCGCCTTTGCCCCTTCCTGGCTGATCAATCCTGCGATCGTCTGTGCTTCTATGTGCTCGCTTGTGTCCAAACAGTGCCGATCTTTGTCCATGGACCGGTGAGCCGCCAGGGGTCAAAGGTGGGGAGGTGGCTGAATTCGGCGTGGGTGAGACGGACTTTCTGATCGACGGGCGGCCGGTGCGGCTGCTGTCGGGGGCGCTGCACTACTTCCGTGCGCACGAGGAGCAGTGGGACCATCGGCTGGCGATGCTCCGTTCCATGGGGCTGAACTGTGTGGAGACATACGTCCCCTGGAATCTGCATGAGCCCGCGCCCGGGGAGTACACCGATGTGGAAGCCCTCGGACGGTTCCTGGACGCGGCGCGAGCGGCCGGGCTGTGGGCGATCGTGCGCCCGGGTCCCTATATCTGCGCCGAGTGGGAGAACGGCGGATTCCCGGCCTGGCTGACCGGTCTGGTCGGACGGCGGGTACGCACCGATGACGCGGAGTATCTGGCCCATGTGGACCGCTGGTTCACTCGGCTGCTGCCTCAGGTGGTGGATCGGCAGATCGACCGCGGCGGCCCGGTGATCATGGTGCAGGCGGAGAACGAGTACGGGAGCTACGGCAGCGACCCGGGCTATCTCCAGCACGTGGTGGGGGTGCTGCGCGACTGTGGGGTGACCGTACCGCTGTTCACCTCGGACGGCCCCGAGGACCATATGCTCACCGGCGGCTCCATCCCCGGTGTGCTCACCACGGTCAACTTCGGCTCGGGCGCGCTGGACGCCTTCGCCGCCCTGCGCCGCCACCGGTCGACCGGTCCGCTGATGTGCATGGAGTTCTGGTGCGGCTGGTTCGCCCACTGGGGCGATGAGCCGGCGAGCCGGGACGCGCAGTCGGCGGCGAAGGGACTCCGGGAGATCCTGGAGTTGGGGGCCTCGGTGAATGTGTATATGGCCCATGGGGGAACCAACTTCGGGGGGTGGGCCGGCGCCAATCGGGCGGGCACACTGCACGACGGGGTGCTGGAGCCCACCGTGACCTCCTACGACTACGACGCTCCGATCGATGAGTCGGGGCGGCCCACCGAGAAGTTCTGGGCCTTCCGTGAAGTGCTGGCGGAGTACGCGCCGGAGCCACCGCCGGACCTACCGCCCGCTCCCCCAGCCCTGAACGCCCTCCTCGATGTCCGCCCCGGCACCTGGTCGTCGCTCGGCGATGTACTGGATGCCCTCGGCGACCCGGAGACCGAGGCCCCGACGCCGGCGACGTTCGAGGAGCTGGGCGTGGACCGCGGCCTGGTCCGCTACCGGGTCCGGGTGCCTGGACCGCGCCAGCCCTACGCCCTGCGTGCCTCGGGGCTACGGGACCGTGCGGTGGTGTACGTCGACGGCATCCGGGCGGGAGTACTGAGCGAGGACCATGCCACCCTCCCCGACCTGATCCCGGGCCCCGCCGAAGTGGACTTGTGGGTGGAGTCCCTGGGCCGGGTCAACTACGGCCCCCGCCTGGGCGAACCGAAGGGCATCACCGGCGGGATACTCCATGAACGCCAGTATCTGCACGGCGTACGCGCCCGAGGGCTGCGCCTGTCCTCCTTCACCCCGGCGGCGGTGTCGGAGGTCCCCGCCCGTGCGGTGATCGCGGGCGCACCGGGTCTCTACCGAAGCTCGGTGGAGATCGGGGCCCCGGGGGATGCCTGGGTGGAACTGCCGGGCTGGACCCGGGGCTTCGTCTGGGTCAACGGTTTCTGCCTCGGCCGCTACTGGTGGGTGGGCTCCCAGTCCGCGCTCTATGTCCCGGGGCCGGTACTTCACTCGGGCAGCAATGAGATCTGGGTGCTGGAGTTGGAGGAGGCGGGCGCGGGGGTCACACTGCGCTGACGACGAGCGGGGAGCGCCCGGGGCTGCGGTGCGACGGGCACTCCCCGCTGGGGGCGTTGCGCCGACAGGGCCCGACGCCCTGTCCCTACGTCCTAGATGAAGATCCTTCTCATCACATGACAATCCACCCATAATCGTTGACCGGCTGGTCAGCCGCTCCTAGGCTCATCTCTACGCGGTGCGGCGCACGGTTCACTCATCTCCTTGTCCGGTCTTCCGGACCCAACGGGAGGAGCTTCCGTGAGAGCTGACTACATGAGCCACCTCAAGAGGCGCGCCTTCACCACCTCGATCACAGCGTCGATCAGCGCAACGACCGCGAAGACACCCGGCCCCACGCTCCGCACCAAGCCTTCCTGGGCCTCCCCGCCTTAGGCATGTGCCGCGAGGGGTCGTGTGATGGGCTCACTCACCTGGAACCCCTGACGACCAGCAGAACGGCCCCGCTCAGGTACCGCGCCACTTCCCCACCCGCGAAGTAGCTGGGCCCCGCGGCCCCGGGACTCCTCCCCGTCCCCCGCACGCCTCGCCCCCCGGTGACTGGTGCTCCGCACCGGGGGGCGAGGTTCGTTCACACTCCGGGATGGGCCTTGACCTCAGCTATGAAGTCGGTCCATGCGCCGAGCGGGATGAGAAGGGCGGGGCCTTGGGGGGTTCCTGCTGTCCCGGACGGGCAGCAAACCGCCAGCGCCATCCGCGACCTCCACGCAAGCTGCGCCATCGCCATCGCCATTGCCATTGCCATTGCCATAGCTGGACTTACGCCAGCCGATCACAGCGGAAGAGTCAGAAATCGTCGCCACGCTTCACCTCGTCGACGAAGGCGGCCCACGTCCCCAAGCCAGTGGCCAAGGCGGGGCCATGCGGATTCCTACTGTCCCTCACCGGCGACAGACCAGTGACACCGTCCGCCATCTCGACATACTCAGCCCCTTCACCATTGCTGAGGAATGGTCGAGTCCCGGGCCAGCTCCAGTAACTCAACCAACAGACCCTGCGTTCCGAAATGAGTTGCCGTGCGGCATGCCCGAGCGCCCGGGCGGGATATCGAGACGCGTTGTCTCCCGCTCTGGCGCGGGTGCGGATCGAAGTGCACGACGCCTCCGACGTACGGCCACGGCTCACCGTCCCGACGGCGGACGCGGACGGAGGCCGAGGGCTTCCGCTGGTCGCGGCGCTCTGCGACGCCTGGGGAGTCTCCTCGCGCAACGGGCCCGGGAAAGGTCGTCTGGGCTGAGTTGCCCCTCCCGGAGCTGCCCGGCAGGTGACACAGCACCCTGGCCGTCCGCCCTACCCGGCGTACGGCCAGGGACCTTGGCGGCCATCGCGCCGCTTGTTCGAACGACGGGATGGGCCACCGCCGTCAAGCCCCCGAGTGGCACGGTCCCTTTGGGTGACGCAAGCCCGCCCGCAGCCACGGCCGACACGGTCAGGCGGTGGCGAACCACCTGACCAGACACCGTGCTGGCGTATCCCATGGCAAGGGTTCACACCGTCTACCACGCGCTGTAGAACTCGAACCACTCACTGGTACGTCCCTATCATCGGACGGGAGCGCTGAACTGGCTTACCCGAACGGGGGAATGGGTTTATGTCCGTCACTGTGCCCGATTGGGCAGACACTCTGCTGGATGTCATCGGTGTCAATTGGCCCAACGTCGATGAGGACGCCTATCGCGATATGGCGAAGGCCCTGCGGGAGTTCGCGGAGGACATCGAGGACGATGGCCAGCTTGCCAACAACCATGTCCAACGGCTGATTTCGTCCGGTCACGGGGAAGCGATCGAGGCGTTCAGTGGCCATTGGGACAAGGTCAAGGGCAAACACATCAAGGACATCGCCTCCGCGGGGCGAACGATCGCCGGTGCCCTGGACTCCACCGCGACCGTGATCGAGGGAATGAAGGTAGCGGCGCTGGCGCAACTCACCTGGCTCGCCGGTAAGGCCGGAATCGCGATGGCCCTGATCCCCGTCACGGGTGGACTGTCCGCGCTGATCGGCGCGGGTGCGATCCGCCTCGCGCAGGAGGCGATCAGGCGGCTGATCAAGGAGGCCAGCGAAGAGGCGATCAGCTACCTTCTCGCCGCCGCCACCGAACCCGCCGTGGCCGCCCTGGAGAATCTGGCCGCCGATCTGGTCGTCCAGGTGGGTGCCACCGCCATGGGTCTCCAGGACGGTGTGGACCTGAACCAGACCAAGCAGGCGGGCAAGGAGGGTTTCCAGCAAGGTGTGCAGTCCGGCAAGGAGTCGCTGAACCTGGCGTCGGCCGGTGGCGGCGGGGCGGCTCCCAAGGGCGGCGGCAAGGGCTTCCACATCGAGCATGAGGAACATGACAACGCCTCCACCAAACTGAACGCGGTCTCCACCCAGATCCACGGCAAGACCCGCACCAAACTGAACAACGCCAAGTCCCACCACGGACGTAACCGGGGTCGGGATGACATCGCGTCCGCGATCGATCCGATCGTGGACAAGGCGATGGGGACGCTGGACAAGGCCGTCAAGACCATGGGGGACCACGTCGGCCAGACGCTTCCCCAGGCGGTCAAGCAGATCTCCAAGGACCACAAGACCAATGACGCCGACATCAAGGCGCGGCTCGCCCAGCAGCGCAAGGGCGAGGACAGAGGTCGCGGGGGTGGGGGCAAGGACGTCCCGGCCCAGCGCAAGGGGGACGGCGGTCCCAACCACACCCGGCCGAACTCACTTCGCGAGGCCGGGAACGAGCCTCGACGCAACGCGATCTCCCTGGACAAGAAGGTCTGCAAGGGCGACCCGATCGACATCGCCACGGGGGAGATGACCCTTCCGCAAACCGACCTCTCCCTTCCTGGCCTGCTCCCACTCGTCCTCCGTCGTACCCATCTCTCCGAATACCACTTCGGCCAGTGGTTCGGGCGGAGTTGGGCGTCCACACTCGATGAGCGGATCGAACTCGATCCACTGGGCATGGGCGCGGTGTGGGCCCGTGAGGATGGTTCCCTCCTGGTCTATCCCACCCTTCCACGGCCCGATGGGCCGCCAGTGCTCCCGCTGGAGGGCGCCCGGCTGCCGCTCACCCACGGCGGTCAGGTGGAGGACGAGACCTGGTACCAGATCACCGATCCGCACAGCGGCGTCACCCGTTCCTTCAGCGGCAGCCCCTACCGTGTCTCCACCGCCTTCTGGCTGGCGAGGCTCGAAGACTCCCAGGGCCATCGGATCACCTTCGGGCGCGGCCTGGACGGCTCCCCCTCCGCGGTCACCCACTCGGGTGGGTACTCCGTCCAGATCACGGTCGAGGACCAGCGCGTCACCTCGCTCGCGCTGCGCTCACAGGGCACCGGGGTCCCCGTCCTGAGCTACGGCTACGACCACCGCGGCAATCTGTCGGCGGTCACCAACTCCTCGGGACACGCACTGGCCTTCGGCTACGACCACGACGACCGGATCACCTCCTGGACCGACCGCAACGACTCCGCCTTCCGCTATGTCTACGACGGCTTGGGACGGGTGGTGGAAACGGTCGGCCCGGACGGCTTTCTGTCCTCGACCATCAGCTACGACACCGAGGATCTGGTCACCCGCTACACGGACGCGACGGGCGCGACCACCACCTTCCAGCTCAATGAGCTCCATCAGGTGGTCGCCGAGATCGACCCCGAGGGCAATACCACCCGCACCGAGTACGACGCCTACGACCGGCTGCTGTCCTCGACCAACGCGCTGGGGGAGACGGTCCATGTCCGCTATGACTCCGCCGGCCGCCCCACCGCTCTGATCCGCGCCGATGGAATGCGCACCAGCGTCAGCTACAACGCGCTCGGGCTGCCCCATCTCCTGACCGAGCCCGATGGGGCCGTCTGGCAGCACTTCTACGATGAACACGGGAACAGGACCGCGGTCACCAACCCGGCGGGTGACACCACCCGCTGGTCCTATGGTCCGGGCGGGCGGCTCACCTCGGTCACCGACGCGCTCGGCCAGAGCGTCCACTACACCTGCACCGATACGGGCCTGCCGCGTACGGTCACGGACCCGGCAGGTCAGACGACCGGGTACGAGTACGACGGGTTCGGGCGGCTGGCGCTGGTGACCAATCCGCTCGGCGGGCGCAGCCGACTGGAGTGGACCGTAGAGGGGCATCTCGCGGCACGCACCGACCCCAACGGTGTCACCGAGCGATGGACCTATGACGGCGAAGGGAACTGCACCAGTCACACCGACGGGTTGGGGCAGCTCACCCGGTTCTCCTACACCCACTTCGATCTGGTCTCGGAGCGGATCGGACCTGACGGAGCACGCTATGCCTTCGCCTATGACCGGGAACTGAGGCTCACCGAGGTCTCCAACCCCCAGGGTTGGAAGTGGACTTATGGCTATGACGCGGCGGGTCGTCTCATCGAGGAGAGTGACTTCGACGGGCGGACCAGGCGCTTCACCCATGACGCGCTCGGCAGGACCGTCACCCAGACCAATGCGGTAGGACAGCGGGTCAGCTACACCTATGACAGCGCCGGTGCGGTGGTCGAGAAGAGCGTCGACGGCAGGCGGATCACCTTCGAGAACGATCCCTGCGGTCGTTTGCTCCGTGCTGCCGGGCTTGATGGAGTACTCAGCTTCCACTACGACCGACTGGGGCGGCTGCTCGGCGAGACGGTGAATGGACGGTCGCTCACCACCCGGTGCGACGCCGTCGGTCGCCGTACCGGGCGCACCACTCCGTCCGGGGCGCTCACCAGCTACTCCTACGACCGGGCGGGGCACCGCGACGCGCTGACCGCGGCGGGGCGGACCCTCGCCTTCGACCATGACGCCGTGGGGCGGGAGACCGAGCGCCGGTTGGGCCAGGTGTTCGCGCTGCACAACACCTGGGACCCGGCCGGGCGCCTCCTCGACCAGACGCTGAGCACCCCCAGGTCACCGGAACCATGGGGGCGGCGAAGCTTCCGCTACCGCGCCGACGGCTTTCCCACCGCCGTCACCGACCTCCACACTGGTCGGCGTGAGTTGACCCTCGACCAGGTGGGACGGGTCACGGCCGTCCAGGCGGACGACTGGGCCGAGAGCTACGCCTATGACCTCGTCGGCAACCAGACACGGGCGGCCTGGCCGGATCGGCACGCCCGCCCGGAGGACCGGGGCGAGCGTCTGTACTCGGGCACTCGGCTCACTCAGGCGGGCAGGGTCCGCTATGAGTACGACGCCGAGGGCCGGGTCATCCTTCGCCAGAAGGCCCGGCTGTCCCGCAAGCCCGACACCTGGCGGTACACCTGGGACGCGGAGGACCGCCTCACCGCTGTCATCACCCCCGACGGCACCGAGTGGCGCTATCTCCATGACCCGCTGGGCCGCCGTATCGCCAAGCAGCGAATGGGCGGGGACCGTACGAGCGTCGTCGAGGAGACCCTCTTCACCTGGGACGGCAGCACCCTCACCGAGCAGACCACCCGGCTCGCGGGGGCGGCCGAGGCGCTGACCCTCACCTGGGAACACCAGGGGTTCACCCCACTGGCGCAGACGGAGACCAAGTCGCGGTCCGAGCTCCCTCAGGACGTCGTCGACCAGCGGTTCTTCGCCATCGTCACCGACCAGATCGGCACTCCCACCGAGCTCGTCGACACGGATGGCGAGATCGCCTGGCGCACCAAGACAACGCTCTGGGGCACCACCACCTGGAACCGCGATGCCACCGCGTACACACCGCTGCGTTTTCCCGGACAGTACTTCGACCCGGAGACGGAACTCCATCACAACTACTTCCGTCACTACGATCCGGGGACGGCCCGCTATCTGACCTCCGATCCGCTGGGCCTCGACGCGGCACCGAACCCGATGGCCTATGTGGGCAATCCGTACACCCTCTCCGATCCGCTCGGGCTGGCGCCCTGCGACGAGAGTGATGTCACCTGGGGACGGCGGGTCCAGTACGGCGCGCCGGGGCCCGGCGGCCGTGCCACCTCCATGCATGCCACGATCGGTGGGGATATGACGGGCGGCAAGACCCGGCCCCGGGTCAATGTCGCGGGCTGGGTCACCGGCCGGAACTACAACAGGACCCATCTGCTGGGTGCGCAGATCGGTGGATCGAACAGGGACCCCCGAAACTTCGTCACCATGCACCGCAACGCGAACTCCCCGGTCATGGTGGCCGTCGAGAACCAGATCAGGGAAGCCGTCGACAAGGGGGAGATCATCCAGTACACGGTCACCCCCATCTATCGCACCGACGATCCGAGCGATGTCATTCCCGTCGCCATGACTCTGGAGGCACACGGAAATCGAGGGTTCACCTTCAAGCCCTACGAGTCCGATTCCACGGCCGCGGGGGTCAATCACGTTACGGTCCTCAATGTGCCCAAACCATAGCCAGGACGACGCCTTAGAAGGAGCCTTCCAGTGAATCCCCATGTCGCGCGCCTCGCTGAGCGCATCCCCCCGCCCGCTGCTTCTGAGCCCAAGGACTGGGGGCCGGTCGAGACCCGGTTGGGAACCGCGCTCCCACAGGACTACAAGGAGCTCGTCGACACCTACGGCGGCGGACTGTTCGACGACGCCATCTGGCTTCTGGAGCCGGGCTGCGCGAACAAGTACTACGACTTGTCGACGGAGAACGAAGGCCGGATGGAGATGCTGCGACGGCTCTGGGAACGCAGTGCCCCCAGGCCGCCGGAGTTGGAGGAGGCGGGCAGCCGGGTCATCACCTGGGCGCTGACGGAGAACGGTGACAATCTGTACTGGCTCGTCCGGCCCGGGCAGAAGCCCGACGAGTGGACCGTCATGATCGGTGAAGGGCGCGGTCCGGAGTGGGAGCGGTATCCGATGCCCGCTGCCCAGTTCCTTGAGTCCATCCTGCTCACGGGTGAGGTGGAGTCCGACATCTTCTTCGACCTCCCGGCCGATACCCATGAGTTCCAGTCCAGCGCCAGCTTTCTCTGACGCCGTTCTGCGACGTCCATCTCAGCCGGCTCGGATGGTGTGTCCGAGCCGGGCGGCCACCGTCGTCGGACGATGGCCGCCGCACACTCAGACCTCCCGTACCTCGAAGGCGTCCAGCACGAACTCCGACTTCCACGCTCCCCCGGTCTTCCGCAGACCGACCCAGGCCTCGCCCGCTTCGGGTGCGGTGAACTCATGGCTCCAGAGGGTCGGTTCGGTGGCCACCGGGATCGGGGCACGGTCCAGTTCGCGGGTGTCGACGCCGGTGATCCAGGCGTACTCCCCCGCCTTCTCGTTCTCGTAGCGGAACATCACCCGATAGCGCTTCCCCGGTTCGAAGCGCACCAGGTGCTGGACCGTGCGGTAGACCAGCCCTTCGTTCTCGCCGCGGGACTTCAGGGACTCCCCGCCGTCGATCACATCGTCGATGGCCTTGCCGTGCCAGCCGCGCTGGGTGAAGGGCGCGTGGCGTTGGGCGATATGGGTGCGGGGGTCGGTGGCGCCGCCCGCGTCACCCTTGACGAAGACTCCCCAGCCCTGGGGGATGTTCTCGAAGTCCTCGTAGGCCACCGTGCCCGGCTTGCGGGTGGGTCGAGCGGCGACGATCCGGACATTGTCGAAGCGGATACGGGCGTCACCGGCCGCGGCCCGCAGGCTGAGGTACACCGGGCCGCCGCCCTCGGGGACGGTGAAATAGGTGAACATCCGCTGGAAGCGGGTGCCGTGCTTCCGGTCGGCCGCCACATAGTTGACCGCCGTGGAGACATCGGTCCAGTTGCCCGCCGTCACACCGTCCGCGGTACGGACCTCCAGACTGGCGCGGCGGCGCTGACCGGCCCGCTCACCGACCTCGACCTGGACCGACGCGGCGTAGGGGCCCGGCTTCAACCGGGTCAGCCGCTGGCTCACGGCCGCCGTGGCGCCGGCGGCGATCACCAGTTCGTAGTCACCGATCGAACTCGGCGCGACCGACGCGGGACCGGTGACCGCCCAGCCGTCGAGGGAGCCCGAGGTGAAGCCGGGGTCATGCAAGGGGGTGGCCTGGCCCCAGTCGGGGTCGGACCGGGGACGGACCCGGGTGCGGTGGATGACATAGGGCTGGCCCGGTTCGGCGTCGATGGTGATCCGGCCACCGGAATTGACCCGCAGCTCGTCGATGTGTTCGCGGCCCTGGTCGGTGAGGCGGTACAGCGCCACCGTGGACCGGCCGCCCCAGCCGCGCGGAAGGCGCCACTCGCTCGTGCCACCGGCCGGGTTGTAGTGGTAGAGCTTCACGGGGTCGGTGGCCCGGCGCGGCTCCCAGGGCAGGAGGTACTTCCCGCCGTCGTACACCAGACGCCCGTCGGTGGTGATCTGACGGATGCCCTCGGCGTCGGAGACCGAGGTGGGACCGAAGAAGGTGATCTCATGATCGGTCCAGCGCTTGATGGGATGGGCCTGGAGGTACTTCGCCGGCAGGGACTCCGTCCAGATCAGCTCGTAGAACGCGTGCCAGTCGGTCTTTCCCACCCAGCCCTCGAAGTTGCTGGTACGGGGGATGCCCAGCAGGGTGGGCCACTTGTCCGCGAACACGTCCTTCTGATGGTTGCGGATGAAGCGGATCAGCTGGGAGTTGATGCCTCGGGAGGTGTCGGGTCCGTAGTCGGTCTCGGTCGCCCAGTGGGCCCACAGCGCCGAACGCTCCAGACCGTGGCCCCACTCCGTGGTGATCTCCCAGCCCTGTTCGCGTAGGGCACGCTGGAGGCGGTCCGATGTCCAGCCGGATTCGCGGAAGACATCGATGTAGAGCATGTTCAGCGCGGGATGGGTCTCGGCGCGCAGATCGGCGAAGCGCCGGATGATGTCACCGCTGACCAGATCGCGTCGCTGATCGATGCGGTACGACTGGTCCAGCCAGTCCCACTGTTCGTTCGCCTTGTCGACGAGTGTCTCGGAGAAGGCGTTGGCGACCGGGTAGGACTCGGTGGCGTTGACATGGACGCCGAAGTCACTGCCCCACTCGGCGCCTTCTCGCAGCAGGGTGTTGAGGTCACTGAGCCCGCCGGCGCGTTTGTTGTGATGGCCGGCGTAGTCGGGGTGGGCCGAGTCATGGCCCTCCGACTGATAGCCCTTGAGCAGGGTGTACTGCCGTAGCCCATCGGTCGCTAGCGAGATCCGTTTGACCTGGTCAAGCGTGGCGAGAAAGGGGTTGGTCGCCTGCGACGCGAAGTTGAAGGGGATATGCGGGACCACCCGTAGATGCTGCTCGTCGGCACCGAGCGGGGTGACCATGATGTCCCGGAAGGCGATGGCCGCGTCCTGCCAGTCGACGACGGAATCGCCGTTGCGGTCGCGGGTGATGACGACGGTGGCGTAGGGCAGTGGTTCGGTGGCGTCGATGGGCGCGGTGGCCGCGCGATGGGTCCACTGGCCGGGCACCAGTTGGGCCAGTACCTGGCCGTCCTTGGCCAGGGTCTGCCGCCAGAGCCTGCCGTTGTCCCAGGTGTTTCCGGCCGCGCTGGTGGGCTTGTCCCAGACGGTGTTGGTTTCGATCGCACCCCCGAGCCGGTCATGGGCGACGACGGCATAGGCACAGCCGGTGGGTCTGGCCTCCACCGGGGTGGCGGGTGTGAGCCGGATGAGGGTGTCGCCGCTGGTCGCCTTGTCCAGTTGGATACGGGCCGCGTGGAGCACGGCGCCCGGCTGGTCACTGCGGAGGGAGAGCAGGGCGAGCGCCGGGATCTGGAGCGTGCCCACGCGCAGGGCGCCGCTGTCCGCTATCCGGGTCACCCGCCAGTGAACCCGCCAGCCCTCCACCCGGATCTCCACATCGATCTCGGTGGGGCCGAAGACAAGGGTGTACGCGACACGGTCACGGCGGGCGCGTGCGGTCACCCGCTCCGGCGTACGGGCGACCGAGTCGATCAGTACGGAGGTGATCGGGTCCTGCTGCCCGTACAGCTGCGCACCGGTGTCGCGATCGGTGTACGAGATGATCCGCGGGAAGCCGCTGTCGACCCTGACATCGAGTTCGGATGAGCGCAGCACGTTCTCGGCCGGTCCCATGGGGGCCGCGAACGCGGTGCCCGCGGTGCCGATGGCCGCTCCGGCACCGGCCAGGGCGGTGGCGGCCACCACCGTTCTCCGACTGGGGCCGCGTTCTTCTGCGTACACGCTCGTCCTCCTCGCCACGGTGATTCGGTTCACGTCAATCTGCGCCGTGACGGCGAGCAGGGCCCATGGACAAAGCGGGGGCAGGTGTTGGACTAACCACACCTGCCCCGCCTGTCAGACGGCCCAAGGGGTTGCTCTCGACGGTGCTGTGCCGCGGAACTGCTCTCCGGAGCAGTCGGACGGTCCTCCGCGGGGACACCGCCCTGGAGAGTGGCCGTTCCGGTGTGTTCTAGAGGGTGGCCGTTCTAGAGGGTGGCTGCCGCTGACTTGATGGTGGCGGCGAAGTGGGACACCTCGGTGTAGACACCGGGGTAGTTGGGCTGGGCGCAGCCCTGGCCCCAGCTGACTATGCCGACCTGGACCCAGGCGTTGGCGTTGTCCCGACGGAACATGGGACCGCCGGAGTCACCCTGGCAGGTGTCGGTGCCCCCCTGGGGGAATCCGGCGCATATCTCCTCGCGGGCCACCAGGCTCGGGTAGGACCGCTGGCAGCTGGCGTCGGAGACGAACGGCACCTGGGCCTTGAGCAGATAGCGCTGCTGGGCGCCGCCCTCGCGTGCCGCGCCCCAGCCGGCGACCGTGAAGGTGCCGCTGTTGAAGGCGGCGGTGTCGGCGAGCTTGAGGGTCGGCAGATTGATGGGCTGGGCGAGCTTGATCAGCGCCCAGTCCTTGCCGGTGCCGTTGTAGCCGGGGGCCTGGAGGACCTTGGTGGAGCGGACCTTGGTGGCCGCACTGCTCTGCAGGTCGACGACGCCCGCGGTGGCGGTGATGGAGGTGGTGCTGCCGGAGCCACTGACACAGTGCGCTGCGGTCAGCACGACCTGCGGACTGATCAGGGAGCCACCACAGCCCATGGAGAGTCGCACCATGAAGGGGAACTCGCCCTGGGCGGCTCGGGTGCCACCGACGACGGGTGGGGCGGCGGCGGACGCGGTGCTGGGCTGGAGGCTTACGGCGGCGAGGAGCACCGCGCCGGCCGCAGCGCATCTCTTGAGGGTACGGAGAAGCTTCAACGGACTACCCTTCGTGGGGGGTTGAGAATTGCGCTCCCATCGGGCCAGGACCGCAAAAGGCATTGCTGTCATGTGCCCGACAAGACGGTGTCTGGGATTATGGAGAGTCGATCAGCTGTGCCACAAGGAGCAGTTTTCGGCCAGGTCAACCCAACGTTTCGGGCGGGCGGCTCCGTACAGTTGGAGTCCTGTGCGGCGCAGACGCGGGGGCAGGGGGACGCGACGTGGTGGCGAAGGGCAATGAGGTCGTCCATGGTTTTCCGCACCTCGACACCGTGCAGGCGGCCATCACCGCGCTGTATCGCAGGCTCTCCCCCGACGGCCTGCTCTCCTACGCGTCGAGCGTGCTCCCCGTCGATGTGGCCTTCTCCGACCAGGACGATCTTCATCTCGGGGCACAGGCCGTCGCCCGCGCGCTCGTGGCCCATCTGCGGCTGCCCGACGCACGGATGATCGTCAGCTTCCGCGAGATGCACCATGCGGCGGGCGTCGAACTCACCGCCGGGCCGGAGTACTTCATCGAGCTCAATGACCGCTTCCGCAGACATCGGCGGGACATCGGCGCGGCCCTCGCACATGAGATCACCCATGTGTGGTTGCACCGGCTGGACCTATCGTTTCCCGCCACGTACGACAACGAGATCCTCACCGACACCGTGACCACCTATCTGGGTGCCGGGTGGCTGCTGCTGGACGCGTTCCGGGAGGACCAGCTCTCCAGCCAGAAGCTGGGCTATCTCACCCCCGAGGAGTTCGGTTACGTCATGGCCAAGCGGGCCTTGTTGTTCAACGAGGACCCCTCGCCGTGGTTCACCAGCCCGCAGGGGTACACCGCGTACACCAAGGGGCGCGCCCAGGCCCTGCGGGAGGCCCGACAGCCGCCGCTGACCACTTCCGGCTGGGCCGCCCGGCACCGCTATGCGAAGGATCGACGGTACGCGCTGGAGCACGCGGGCCGTGGCCCGGTGAGCGGCCCCTCCTCCTATGTGTTCGAGCCGGGGCCGCAGGGGCTGCGGGTCTCCTTCCCCTGCCCCACCTGCCATCAGCGCATCCGACTTCCGGTACGAGGGCACACCCGGGCGCGCTGCGGACTGTGCCGCACGATTCTCGAATGCGACACCTGAGCGATCCTCATAAGCTCCGCCCATGAAGGATGCAGTGGCGCAAGGAACTGACGAGTTGTTCACCGCGATCTACGAGGGCGAGGACGACAGCGTCGTACGGCTGTTGAGGGCCGGGGTGAGTGCCCATGCGGTCGACGAGGAGGAGGAGACCACACTGCATCTGGCGGCGGTGCAGGATCTGCCCGGGATCGTTCGGCTGCTTCTCGCCGCGGGGGCGGACCCCAACCGGGGCAGCGGCCCGGACCAGGGAGAGCTACCGCTGTGCGCGGCAGCCGTCTGGGGCCATACGGAGGCGGTACGGGCCCTGCTCGCCGCGGGCGCGCGACCGGACGCGCGCGAGGAGTTCGGTGGCACCGCACTCCTCTGGGCGGCGGGGAACGGCCACGCCGACACCGTGGACGCACTGCTCAAGCAGGGCGCGGACATCACCCTCGCCGATGCGCGGCAGGAGTGCCCGCTGGTCCTCGCCGCGCGCCGGGGCTCCCCCGCGACCGTACGGGTGCTGCTGGAGCACGGCACGGACGAGACACAACGACGGGCGGCGCTGGACGAGTCACGGAAGTGGCTGGACGTAGATATCGCGGAAGAACTGGAGACAGGGCTGCTCCGCACCCATGGTGATGGGCATGAGTCCCGGACCCGCCGACTCGCACAGCAGGACGGGACGGGGATCGTGATGGTGGAGTTGCTGCGGGACGGGGAGCCGTTCGCGGGCCATGAGCGAGAGACGGGGCATCGGGCGATCGTCGCCCTGCTGGAAGGGGAGTTGGGCCAGCGGGCGGAATGAGAGCGGGGCGCGGGAAGGCGCGGCCGTTCAGCCGTACGGGAGGTGGTGTCTCGAACCCCGGCACCCTTCGGGGTCAATCTGCGCTCCGATGGAGCTGATGCTCAGGACGAGGTGCACATCCCCACCAAGGGGGCATACAGGCCGCGCCTTCCGCGCCCGGGGACGGTGAGGGCGGTGACGACGAAGGGGCGAAGGCCGCGCCATGGGTGCGGGGTCGCGATCGCGGTGGACAACGCCGGTGACTACCGCCGGAGGCCGGGTGACCAGGAGGCCCGGCTAGTCGGCCCGCGCCACACGGGACGGCAGGGCGAGAAGCGCCAGTGCCGTCAATCTGACGATGAGGGCACCCAACACCATCGGGAGAATGCCGTCGATCTCCAGGGCGAGATCCATCAGGCCGGCGACCCAGGACGCCGGCAGCCAGATGAGAGAGTCCTCGACGATGCCTATCACGGCGGGCATCAGCACCATGAGCGGATGTGCGGTTCTGGTGTTCTCCGGCCAAACACTGATGACTCGGTTGACGATGAGGAACAGGGCGATGGGGATCATCCGCGCCGCAATGGAGAAGCCACCCTCCATGGTGATGCCCGGCAGCAGGGCGATGGCGAGGGGCACTCCCCCGAGGAGCCCGCACACTTTTCTCTGGTCCTGCTGTTCCCTGTGTCAACTCATGGTTCAGATGATCGCACCAGCCCAACCATATTCGGGCAAGCGGTACTTAGGGGCGAAGAGTCCCGGCACAATGCCTTCATGACCACTACCGTGAGCACCAAGGCCGTCACATCCCGTGATCTCTGGCTTCTCTTCGAACCGATCCACTCCGTCACCTACTTCACCCCCGAAGGCACCTCCGTTTTCGAGGAGGCGGGCCTGCACGGCTTCTGGCGCGGCTACTTCGCCGGCCGGTCCGCACCGCTGGGAACGGTAGGCGCGGGAGCGGCGACGGGCGCGTTCTGCTCGTACGCCCCGGCGATGGTGGCCGAGGCGCTGCCCTCGGTCTGGACGCAGATCACTCCGGCCGAGGCACTCGACGTACGGCGGGAAGGGGCCCGAGCGGCGTTGGCCCGGCTGCTGGCCGAACAGGAGGAACGAGTCGAGCGGGCAGCCGAACTGCTGGCCGAGGTCGCCACCGCACCCGACTGCGCGGGCCGTACGCTCGCCGCCGCGAACGCCGCACTCCCCTGGCCCAAGGACCCGCTGGATCGGCTGTGGCAGGCGGCGACGATCCTGCGCGAGCACCGCGGCGACGGGTATGTGGCCGCACAGACCGCGGCGGACCTCGACGGCTGCGAGGTCCTGCTACTGCGTACGGGCATCGATCTGCCGCGCAGTGAACTCCAGCCCTACCGGGGCTGGACCGACAAGGAATGGGAAGCCGCGGGTCAACGCCTCCAGCAGCGGAGGCTACTGGCGTCGGACGGGCGAGCCACGGAGGACGGGCGGCGTCTTCACGCGGCGATCGAGGACACCACGGACCGAGTGGCTGCCCGCCCCTGGGCCGACGCCAATCTCCCCCTGCTCGCGGAGACCTTGACTCCGCTGGCGGACGCGGTGGCGAAGGTGCTGCGATTCCCGAACCCGGTGGGGCTGCCGGACCGCCCGGGACGATAGCGCTTCCCCCCGAACCAGGCCGGGCGGGACCTCCCGCCCGGCACCTCAGCGACCCGAGCAGACGCGGCCGCGCGGACAACCCCGCGGTAGGGGCCTTCGCGCGCACGGTCGCCGTCCAGGGTCCCCTTCAGCGGCGGCGACGGGTGACCAGCCCCGCCGCCGGGTGCCAGGACTGGAGCACCATCTCATCGCCGTCCACTGAGCTCCGCACCACATCCGACAGCTCCACCCGGAACAGGTGAAAGGGCAGCGGGTGCTCGATCGCCGCCGCGAACCGGGCCAGCTCCTCCTGGTCGGTGATCTCCACCGCGCGCCCGGAGAGCCTGACGTCACCGCCGTCCATGGAGCCGTCCGTCCCGGGGTTGGCGTGCAGGGCGAATCGAGGGTCGCGCAGCAGGTCGCGCGCCTTGAGGGAGTCGGGCATCATCCCCAGCCAGAGCTGATCCTCGCGGAAGATCACCTCAAGTCCGGTCACTCGTGGTGAGCCGTCCTTGCGCAGGGTGGCGAGCACATGGTGCAAGTACTTTGCGAAGCGGGCCTGCACAGTGGCGGCGAAGGCCGGCTCGGCCCGCTGGAAGTCGGCCCAGGAGGAGCCTGTAACGGAGTTCTCGGCAGTCATGGGGCCACCCCACCATGGAAACCCGACACCTTCTGTCAGGATTCACATCCGCCGGCGAAACGTGTTGTCCTGGGTAGTGGGGAAGTCCGCCGAACCGGTGGTGGAGAAGACCGTCGGAGCGGCGGTGGGGAGGGCGCCGATCCCCGTACATCTACACATCTGCACATCCGCACACCAAGGAGGACCCGATGGCGATCCTGATGCACGCCACTCTTCCCGGTGTCACCACGGAGCAGTACGACACCCTGAACACCGAACTCCAGGCGCTTCCCGGTGACACCTTCGCAGGCTGCCTCACCCATGTGTGTGTAGCCGGATCATCGGGCATCGAGGTGTATGACCTCTGGGAATCGCAGGAAGCGATGGAGAAGTTCTTCACGGTGATGATGCCGGTCACCGAACGGCTCGGCATGACCGGCCCGCCGCAGGCCCCAGACCAGTCCGAGGTCTACAACTACTGGGTGGCGAAGCGGTAGAGCCGGCCCAGAACCATCCGCACGGAGAGGGGACCCACCGGGGCACTACCACCGGGGGACCGCGAAACGCTCCAACGCGGCGAGAGGCCCCCGACCTCAGCCGATGATGCCTTGCGCTCTGGCCGCGGCCAGCCAGTTGGGGAACTCACCCACGAGCCGGTCATAGAGCTGGTCGTCCGGCACCTGCCGCGGATCGAGCCCGGCGTGGAAATAGCCGGCGTTGTCCACCAGGCGCTTGGCCGGGACGGCGAGCTCATCGAGCTTGCGCAGAAAGTCGAACTGCGTACTGCGCGTATTGCCGAAGCCGACGAACTGCCAGAACAGCGGTAGCTTCGCCGCCTTGCAGACATAGCGCTCGGCGGCGAGCTTGTTGATCGGTCCACCGTCGGTCTGGAAGATCACCAGCGCGGGCGCGGTCGATCCGCTGTCGAGGTAGTGGTCGATGACGGCGTCCATCGCCAGGTGGTAGCTGGTCTTGCCCATGTGCCCCAGACCGGCGACTATCTGTGCGACGCGGCCGTGGTGGTTCTCCAGGGCGATATCGGTGACCGCGTCGACATCGGTGGAGAAGAAGACGACCGGGACGACTCCATCGTCATCGAGATTGGCGGACAGGCCCAGCACCCGGTCCGCGAGCGCCTGGACGCTGCCGTCCTTGTAGTAGTCGCGCATGGAACCGGAGTAGTCCAACACCAGGTAGACCGACGCGCGATATCCGTCGAGGCTGTGCTTGCGAAGTGAGACACCAGCCGACTTGTAGAGGCTGACCAGGGCGGGCGCTCGCTGCTCGACCTTCTGAAGACTGATCGCCGGCCCCCCGGTGTCGCGCCGCAGTATGGCCACCATGAGGCTCCCCCTTCATCCGCCAGCGGGCGGCTGACATCCCGATAGATCAACAGTCCTGCTGAGATTACGTCATAGGTACGACATCAGGCCGGCGACCGACAGAAGGGCTTGACCTCAAGCAACATTGAGGTTCAACGATGGGCGTATGACCTCGCCACGGCTGTCACGGCCCCTGCTCACCCTGCTCGTCGTCCTCTTCGGCTATCTCTCGTTGCCGATGGGGATGACCGGCACCTCCGTCGCCCTCCCCGAGATCGGCCGGGACCTCAACGCCTCCGGTGCGGCCCTCCAGTGGGTGGTCACCGGGTACATGCTCGCCGCCTCGTCCATGATGCTGGTCGCGGGCTCGCTCGGCGACCTCTTCGGGCGGCGGAAGGTGTACACCCTCGGGGCGCTGCTCTACGCGGTGGGCATCCTCGGGTCTGCCGCAGCGCCGAACGTTCTGCTGCTCGATGCCGCCCGCACGGTGGCGGGTGTGGGAGGTGCGGCGGTGATGGCGGGCGGCGGAGCCATCACCGCCACCGTCTTCGAAGGCCCCGCGCGGGCCCGGGCGTTCGCTGCCGTGGGCACCACCGCCGGGGTGGGGCTGGCTCTTGGCCCGACCCTGTCCGGCTGGTTGGTGGGGTCACTGGGCTGGCGGTCGTCCTTCGTGGTGTTCGGAGTCGCCGGGGTGCTGATCGTGTTCGCCACCCGGTTGATACCCGAGTCCCGAGCGGCGGTACGGCCGCGCGTCGACCGGCCGGGGGTGGCCGCCTTCATCGCGAGCCTGGCGCTGTTGATGTTCGCCGTCACCCAGGGTTCCCAGTCGGGGTGGCTCAGTGCGGCGGTACTCGCCCCCCTCACCGCCGGGGTGGTCCTGATGGTGGCCTTCGTCCGCATCGAGCGGCGCAGCGACCACCCGGTACTCGACCTCACCCTGGTCCGGGATCGTTCCTTCTCCGCCTGGCTGGTCAGCGCGGTGTTCATCACCGCGGGCTCGGTGGGGGTGCTGGTCTTCCTGCCGACCTATCTCCAGGGCACGGGCGGGCTTTCGGCGGGGGACACCGGGTTGATCATGGTGATGACGACCGCTCCGGTCTTTGTCTTCCCCTCGGTCGGTGGACGACTTGTCTCACTGGGGCTGGCCGCGCGCCATCTGATTCTGGGCGCGCTGCTGCTGACCGCGGTGGGCAATCTCTGGCTGGCCTTCGCCCTCGCACCGGACGCGGGGCCCGCCGTGCTCGCTGGCCCGCTGCTACTGATCGGGACCGGCAGTGGACTCGCGCTGGGCCAGTTGGAGGTGCAGGCGTTGGGAGCAGTCGCACCGGAGCGGGTGGGCATGGCATCGGGGCTGTTGGGCACGGCACGCGGTGGGGCGGGCGCCCTGGTCATGGCGGGGTTCGGCTCCTTGCTGGTGACGCTGGTACAGGCGCAGACCGGTGACCGCGGCCACGCGGCTCGGGTGACCGCGGGTCAACGCCCCGAACGGGCGGGCGAGTTCACCGCGGCCTGGCAGTTGGTGGTGGCAGGGGTGGGAGTGACACTGATCGCGTCGGCGATCGTGGTCCACCGCCTGTTGCGTTCGGCCGCTGTGCGATCAGCCCAGCCGGCGAAGGAGCCGTCACCAGGGATCGGGAACCCGTCGGGAACGGCCGCGGCGAGTGAGTCGCGGACCGGGGCGAACTGGCAGCCCGACCCCGGTCAACCGCTGACGGAGCCGATCCAGACCAGGTGAGGAGTGCGTATCCCCAGTCCCGCCCGAGCCACCCCGCCCAACGCGGACCGCACCGGCGTGCCAACCGACTGGATCGACCGAACGGACCGACCAACAGCCAGGACTCGGACGGGAGACAGCGGATTCCCGGGGTCGTGCGGAAGCCGCCCCGAGGTGCTCAGCGTCCAGCAGCCATGGAGACGCAACCGCCCCGAACAGCGATGCGACGCCTGCCCAGGTCCGGTCGGGGACGGGGCAGGCGCCGCGCTAGTTCCGTACACCGTTGTACGGGACGATCACCGGGGCTGCTGGGCCCCGTTTCGGCAGCCGGCCTCGGTTGTGCCCGAGACCGTGGCCTGGTGTGCTGGGTCTGTTTCTACACCTGTTCCGCGAGTGTTTCCGGGGAATCAGACGGTCAGTGAGCGATCCGTCGGTCGAACCGGTGCGGGCAGCTCGCTCGTCCCGGTCAGAAAGCGGTCCACACCACGGGCGGCCGAGCGGCCCTCCGCGATGGCCCAGACGATCAGCGACTGGCCGCGGCCCGCGTCACCGGCGACGTAGACGCCATCGACATTGGTCGCGTAGTCGGCGTCGCGAACGATGTTTCCGCGGCCGTCGAGTTCCAGTCCGAACTGCTGGACCAGGCCGTTCGCCTGGTCAGTGCCGGTGAAGCCCATCGCCAGGGTGACCAGCTGGGCCGGAATGCTCCGCTCGGTGCCGGGCTTCTGCTCCAGCTTGCCGTCCTTGAACTCGACCTCGACCAGGTGCAGCGCCTGGACATGGCCGTCCGCATCGCCTTCGAAGTGGGTGGTGGAGACGGAGTAGACCCGTTCACCGCCCTCCTCGTGGGCGGAGGTGACCTTGTAGAGCATGGGGAAGGTGGGCCAGGGCTGGCCGGGGCTGCGGTCATCGCCCGGGCGGGGCATGATCTCCAGCTGGGTGACGGAGGCAGCGCCCTGGCGATGGGCGGTGCCCACACAGTCGGCGCCGGTGTCGCCGCCGCCGATGACGACGACGTGCTTGCCTTCGGCGGTGATCGGCGGGGCGATGAAGTCGCCCTCCTGCACCTTGTTGGCGAGCGGCAGATACTCCATCGCGAAGTGGATGCCGCTCAGCTCACGGCCCGGAACGGGCAGATCACGGGAGACGGTCGCTCCGGCGGCGATGACCACCGAGTCATAGCGGCGCCGCAGCTGGGCGGCCTCGATGTCCCGGCCGACCTCGACCTCGGTACGGAACTTGGTGCCCTCCGCGCGCATCTGCTCGATACGGCGGTTGATGTGCACCTTCTCCATCTTGAACTCGGGGATGCCGTACCGCAGCAGTCCGCCGATCCGGTCGGCGCGCTCATAGACGACGACGGTGTGGCCGGCCCGGGTCAGCTGCTGGGCGGCGGCCAGACCGGCCGGGCCCGAGCCGATGACGGCGACCGTCTTGCCCGAGAGGCGCTCCGGGGGCTGCGGAGTGACATCGCCGGAGTCCCAGGCCTTGTCGATGATGGAGACTTCGACGTTCTTGATGGTCACCGCGGGCTGGTTGATGCTGAGGACACAGGCCGACTCACAGGGCGCGGGGCACAGCCGCCCGGTGAACTCCGGGAAGTTGTTGGTGGCGTGCAGCCGCTCGCTGGCCGCCGCCCAGTCCTCACGGTAGGCGAAGTCGTTCCACTCGGGGATGAGGTTTCCGAGAGGACAGCCGTTGTGGCAGAACGGGATGCCGCAGTCCATGCAGCGACCGGCCTGCTTGCTGATGATCGGCAGCAGGGAGCCGGGAACGTAGACCTCGTCCCAGTCCTTGAGGCGCTCGCCCACGGGACGGGATGTGGCGCCTTGGCGCCCGGTGGTCAGGAAGCCCTTGGGGTCAGCCATTGATCGCCGCCTCCATCATCTTCTCGGTGGTCTCCTGCTCGGAGAGACCGGCGAGCTCAGCGGCGTCCTTGGCGGCGAGCACTGCCTTGTAAGTAGTGGGAATGATCTTGCCGAACCGTTCGACGCTCACCGACCAGTCGGCCAGCAGCTTCTCGGCGACGGTGGAGCCGGTCTCCTCCTGGTGCCGGCGCACGACATCGTGCAGCCACTGCCGATCGGTGTCGGTGAGCGGCTCGATCGCCGTCAGATTGCCGGAGTTGACGTTGTCCCGGTCAAGGTCGATGACAAAGGCGACGCCGCCCGACATACCGGCCGCGAAGTTACGTCCGGTCTCGCCGAGGACGACCGCGTAACCACCGGTCATGTACTCGCAGCCATGGTCACCCACGCCTTCGGAGACCACGGTCGCACCGGAGTTGCGGACACAGAAGCGTTCGCCGGTCCGACCCCGTAGGAACAGCTCACCGCCCGTGGCCCCGTACGCGATGGTGTTGCCCGCGATGGTGGAGAACTCGGCGAGGTGGTCGGCGCCGCGGTCGGGCCGGACGATGACCCGGCCACCGGAGAGGCCCTTGCCGACGTAGTCGTTGGCGTCGCCCTCCAGCCGGAGGGTGACACCGCGCGGTACGAAGGCGCCGAAGGACTGACCCGCGGAGCCCGTGAAGGTGATGTCGATGGTGTCGTCGGGCAGTCCGGCACCGCCGAACGCCTTGGTCACCTCATACCCGAGCATGGTGCCCACGGTGCGGTTGATGTTGCGGATGGCGACCTGGGCGCGCACCGGCTGGGCGGCCTCGGGGCTCTCCGCCTTCAGCGCGTCGGCCGCGAGCTTGATCAGCTCGTTGTCGAGCGCCTTCGCCAGTCCGTGGTCCTGCTCGATGATCGCGTGACGGACCGCGCCATCGGCGAGGTGGGGGACGTGGAAGAGGGGCGCCAGATCGAGGCCCTGGGCCTTGAAGTGGCTGACGGCCCGCTCGGTCTCCAGGAGTTCGGCGTGGCCGACGGCCTCTTCGACGGAGCGGAAGCCCAGCTCGGCGAGGAGTTCGCGCACTTCTTCGGCGATGAACTGGAAGTAGTTGACGACGTACTCGGCCTTGCCGGAGAAGCGGTCACGCAGCACCGGGTTCTGGGTGGCGATACCGACCGGGCAGGTGTCCAGATGACAGACACGCATCATGATGCAGCCGGAGACCACCAGCGGAGCGGTGGCGAAGCAGAACTCCTCGGCGCCCAGCAGCGTGGCGATGACCACATCGCGACCGGTCTTGAGCTGACCGTCGGTCTGGACGACGATCCGGTCCCGCAACCCGTTGAGCAGCAGGGTCTGCTGGGTCTCGGCGAGTCCCAGCTCCCAGGGGCCGCCCGCGTGCTTCAGCGAGGTCAGCGGGGAGGCTCCCGTACCGCCGTCGTGTCCGGAGATCAGGACCACGTCGGCGTGGGCCTTGGAGACACCCGCGGCGACCGTGCCGACTCCGACCTCGGAGACCAGCTTGACGTGGATGCGCGCCCGCGGGTTGGCGTTCTTCAGGTCGTGGATCAGCTGGGCGAGATCCTCGATGGAGTAGATGTCGTGGTGCGGCGGCGGGGAGATCAGACCCACGCCGGGGGTGGAGTGCCGGGTCTTGGCGACCCAGGGGTAGACCTTGTGCCCTGGCAGCTGGCCGCCCTCGCCCGGCTTGGCGCCCTGGGCCATCTTGATCTGGATGTCATCGGCGTTGACCAGGTACTCGCTGGTGACACCGAAACGACCGGAGGCGACCTGCTTGATGCTGGAGCGGCGGACCGGGTCGTACAACCGGTCCGAGTCCTCGCCGCCCTCACCGGTGTTGGACTTGCCACCGAGCTGGTTCATGGCGATCGCGAGGGTCTCATGGGCCTCCTGCGAGATGGACCCGTAGGACATGGCGCCGGTGGAGAACCGCTTGACGATCTCGCTGACCGGCTCGACCTCATCGAGGGGGATGGACTCGCGCCCGCTCTTGAAGCCGAAGAGCCCGCGGAGGGTCATCAGCCGCTCGGACTGCTCGTTCACCCGGTCCGTGTACTGCTTGAAGATGTCGTAACGACGGTTGCGGGTGGAGTGCTGGAGGCGGAAGACGGTGTCCGGGTCGAAGAGGTGCGGCTCACCCTCGCGGCGCCACTGGTACTCGCCGCCGATGTCCAGCGCGCGGTGCGCCGGGGCGATGCCCGATGTGGGGTACGCCTTGGTGTGCCGGGCCGCGACCTCGTCGGCGATGATGGCGAGGCCCGCGCCGCCGATCTTGCTGGCGGTGCCGTTGAAGTACTTCTCCACGAAGGCCGAGTCCAGACCGATGGCCTCGAAGACCTGTGCGCCACGGTAGGAGGCGACGGTGGAGATGCCCATCTTGGACATGACCTTGAGGACGCCCTTGCCGAGGGCGTAGATCAGGTTGCGGATGGCCTGCTCGGACTCGATGCCCTCGATGAAGGTGCCCGCGCGGACCAGGTCCTCGACCGTCTCCATGGCGAGGTAGGGGTTGACCGCGGCGGCGCCGAACCCGATCAGCAGGGCCACATGGTGGACCTCGCGCACATCGCCCGCCTCGACGAGCAGACCCACCTGGGTGCGCTGCTTGGTGCGGATGAGGTGGTGATGGACCGCCGAGGTGAGCAGCAGGGAGGGGATCGGGGCGTGCTCGGCGTCCGAGTGGCGGTCGGAGAGCACGACCAGCCGGGCGCCGCTCTCTATGGCGGCGTCGACCTCGGCGCAGATGTCGTCGATACGGGCGGCGAGCGCCTCGCCCCCGCCGCTGACGCGGTAGAGGCCGGAGAGCGTGGCGGCCTTCATCCCCGGCATGTCGCCGTCGGCGTTGATGTGGATGAGCTTGGCCAGCTCATCGTTGTCGATCACCGGGAAGGGCAGGGTGACGCTACGGCAGGAGGCCGCGGTGGGCTCCAGGATGTTGCCGGCGGGGCCCAGCGACGAGCGCAGCGAGGTGACCAGTTCCTCGCGGATGGCGTCCAGCGGCGGGTTGGTGACCTGTGCGAAGAGCTGGGTGAAGTAGTCGAACAGCAGCCGCGGGCGCGCTGAGAGGGCGGCGATCGGAGAGTCGGTTCCCATGGAGCCGAGGGGCTCGCCGGCAGTCCTCGCCATCGGCGCGAGGATGATGCGCAGCTCCTCCTCCGTGTAACCGAAGGTCTGCTGACGGCGGGTGACCGAGGCGTGGGTGTGGACGATGTGCTCACGCTCGGGCAGATCGCTGAGCTCGATGATGCCCGCGTCCAGCCACTCCGCGTACGGCTGCTCGGCGGCGAGGGTGGACTTGATCTCGTCGTCCTCGATGATGCGGTGTTCCGCGGTGTCGACGAGGAACATCTTGCCCGGCTGGAGCCGGCCCTTGCGGACGACCTTGGCGGGGTCGATGTCGAGGACGCCGACCTCGGACGAGAGGACGACCAGGCCGTCATCGGTGACCCAGTAGCGGCCGGGGCGCAGACCGTTGCGGTCGAGTACCGCGCCGACCTGGACGCCGTCGGTGAAGGTGACGCAGGCGGGGCCGTCCCAGGGCTCCATCATCGTCGCGTGGTACTGGTAGAAGGCCCGCCTGGCCGGGTCCATCGAGTCATGGTTCTCCCATGCCTCGGGAACCATCATCAGGACGGAGTGCGGTAGCGAGCGCCCACCGAGGTGGAGCAGTTCCAGCACCTCGTCGAAGGACGCCGAGTCGGAGGCGTCGGGGGTGCAGACCGGGAAGATCCGCTCCAGGCTCTGGGCGTCCTCGCCGCCGAAGAGGTCCGAGAGCAGCTGGGACTCGCGGGCCCGCATCCAGTTGCGGTTGCCCTTGACGGTGTTGATCTCACCGTTGTGGGCGACGAAGCGGTACGGGTGGGCCAGCGGCCAACTCGGGAAGGTGTTGGTCGAGAACCGCGAGTGGACGAGTGCGACGGCGGTGGCGATGCGCCGGTCGGAGAGATCCGGGAAGAAGGGCTCCAGCTGGCCGGTGGTCAGCATTCCCTTGTAGACGATGGTGCGCGCGGAGAGCGAAGGGAAGTAGACGCCTGCCTCGCGCTCGGCGCGCTTGCGCAGGACGAACGCCTTGCGGTCCAGGGCGATGCCCTGGCTCGCGCCGTCACCGACGAAGAGCTGGCGGAAGACGGGCATGGTGGCTCGGGCGGTGGCGCCGAGCAGCTGAGGAGCCACCGGGACCTCGCGCCAGCCGAGGACGGTGAGTCCTTCGTCAGCGGCAATCGTCTCGATACGTGAGACCGCGTCGTCGGTGCCCTGCTCCGGCAGGAAGGCGATTCCGACGGCGTACGCCCCGGCCTCGGGCAGCTCACATCCGCTGACCTCGCGTAGAAACGCGTCCGGAACCTGGAGCAGGATGCCGGCGCCGTCACCCGAGTCGGGCTCGGAGCCGGTGGCACCCCGGTGCTCAAGGTTGCGGAGTACGGTCAGCGCCTGTTCCACCAGCTCATGGCTGGCCACACCAGTGAGGGTGGCCACAAACCCGACACCACAGGCGTCGTGTTCATTGCGAGGGTCGTACATCCCCTGAGCAGCGGGGCGACCGTCCATGGGCGACCAGGCGTCGGAACGCATCGGCTCTCCCGTCGTCGTCGTGGCATGTTCAGTGCCGAGGGACGACGTTGGCCCTCTGCGAAATTTCGTGCAGGTTACATGATGGAGCGATTCTCGAAAAGTGGATTCTTCATTCCAACATGCGGACACCGCTGGGGGTGGGATAGGTCGCCGTGGGACAGATCGATATCCGCAGGCCCTCTGTGCGGAGCAGGCTTCATTGCCGGCGGCGCCTACGGCTCATGCCCTGTGGTGACGGACTCGAAACCGTTGGGTTACCTGACTGTTTTTGCAGCGCCACGCATATTGTGTCACCCGACGGGGAATCCGGCTCGGGGACGTCTGTCACACCCCTGCTGGCCTGCGAAAAGCCCACCCCGAACGCGGAGCGTACGCGGGGTTACACCGTGCGGCGTAGGGAAATCGGCCGGGTACGTCGGCTCACCGCCCGCGCATCCCGGGTGCCCGCCGATCTGCCCGCGGATCCCGGGTCCCCAACGATCTGGCCCCCGCAGTCCCCCGCGTCCCCCAACGATCCGAAGGGGAAGGCGGCGCTGACAACACGGCACCGATGCGGAACCGGGGCCCGGTTCCGGGCGGCGGGACGCGGTGTCCGGGTCGGGCCACCGCACCATCGGGCCGGACGGGCGGCACCGAGTGGCCGTGCCGAGTAGTCGGCGGGGGTCACGCTGGCTCACCGCGGTGGGCGCCGTCTACCCGCCCGCGCCTGTCCTGCTCTTCCCCTGTCTGTCGTTCCCGTCCCGTCTCCTCATCCATCTGCTCTGACGTTCCCATCCCGTCTCCCTCCTCATCCATCTGCTCTGACGTTCCCATCCCGTCTCCCTCCTCATCCGTCGTGCCCGTCCTCCCGCACCGTGTCGTGCTCATCAACCGTCCGTGGTGCCCGGGTCCCATACCGCGCCCCGACCGTCCCGTCCGTCGTGCCCGTCCTCCCGCACCGTGTCGGGTCCGTCGACGCCATACACACCGCCGCCCGGCCCACCCCGCGCTCCGCGGCTACCCCTCATGGCTGCCCGGCGACGATCTCAGCAGCTCGAACACGCTGGAGAAGCTGTCCTGGCCGTGGCCATCGGATGACCGGCTGTCGAGCAGGGCCTTCAGCGGCTCATGGACGTCGGTGGCGATACCGCTGGCTCTGCTGAGTTGGATCAGGCTGTCGACCGCGGCCCGGTTCAGATCGACGGTGGAGACCCCGTCCCGGTAGGTCGCCGATCCTGCCTCACGTGCCAGTTCGGGCAGGAACTCGGCCATGCCGTGCAGCCAGCGGGCCGCCAGCGGGGCGAAGACCTCAGGGGTGGTGCCCATCGAGTCGAGTAGCGCCGCGGCATGCAGGAAACCGGTGAGCGCCGCGTATCCGGCGCCCAGTAGGGCCAGGTCATGAACCTCCGCGGCGCCGGGGTCGGTGCCGAAGTAGTGTGCCGGCGCCATCACCTCCAGTTCGCGCCGATAGGCGGTGAAGGCGGGTTGGGAACCGCTGTAGAGGAAGAAGCCCTCGGGGGTGGCGACGGTCTCCGGGAGGGCCATCATGGCGCCGTCGAGGTAGTCGGCACCGTGTTCCTCGGCCCAGGCGGCCAGCTCACGGGCGTGGTCGGGAGTGCTGTTGGCGAGGTTGACCAGGGTGCGGCCGCGCAGTGCGGGAGCGGCGGATGCCAGGGCCTCCCGTACCGTGTGGTGATCGAGGAGCGGGACGATCACCAGTTGGCTGGCCGCGACCGCCTCGGTGGCGGTCGCCGCGCGGCTGGCGCCCTGGGCGATCAGCGCATCGGCTTTGGCCGCCGTGCGGTTCCATACAGTGGTCGGGTATCCGGCGTCGAGGAACGCCGAGGCGATCGGGATGCCCATCCGGCCCAGTCCGATGACCGTGACCCGGGGCTTTGGCCGCTCAGACATTGCGGGGGCCCTTCTTGATCGTCTCAATGACGCTGGCGATGCCGCTTGAGCCGTGTCCGCTGGCCGTTGCCCGGTCCAGCAGGTTTCCGATCAGCTCCGGAACATCGGTGCCGATGCCTTGGGTCCTGCTGGTCCGTACGAGGTGCTCGATGGCTGCCGCGTGCACTTCCACGGTGCCGTCGTCGTCGGGGAAGCGTCCCCCCTCGATCTGCCGGGCGTGGTCGGCCATCAGCGAGGTGACGAACGGCATGTGCCCCGTCGCCACCGCAGCGAAGTCGGCCGGGTCGACGCCGGACGCGCCCACCAGAGCGACCGCGTGGTAGAAGCCGGCCAGTGCGCCCCAGGCCAGTCCGAGCAGGGCCGTGTCGTACACCGATGCCAGTGCCGGATCGGAGCCGAGGTGCACGGAGTTCCCCAGGCTGGTCAGTACCGACCGGTGGGTGGAGAAGGCCTCCTGGGAGCCGCTGAAGACGAACAGCGCCTCGGGGCGCCCGACCAGCCGGGTGCCGCTCATGGCTGCGCCGTCGAGGTAGTCGGCGCCGTGCCCGGCCGCCCAGTCGGCCATCCGGGCGGCTTCCTCCGGAGTGCCGGAGGCCAGGTTCACCAGGGTCCGGCCGTCCAGGCTCCCCGCCAGCGGTTGGAGCAGGTCCTGTACGGTCCGGTAGTCCGGCAGGCTGACCACGATCAGTGGGCTCCCGATGACCGCCGCTTCCGGGGTCGCCGCACGGACGGCGCCCTGGGCGGCGAGTGCGTCCGCCTTCGCGCCGCTGCGGTTCCATACGGTGGTGACATGGCCGGCGCTGAGGAATGCCTGGGCGAGCCGGGTTCCCATCTGTCCGAGGCCGATCACCGCCACCGTGGAGCGCTGGAGGTTCTCGTTCTCCGACCCCCGCTGATTCTTCGACATCGTTGACTCCTTGATTCCGCTGGTTGCCCCACCGGCCGGGATTTCGCCGGCCGGCTGCACCGTCCGGTTCGTTCGGTGTGCCCTCACTGTGGCGAGCGGCGCTGGCGGACCTCTGTCGAACCGCTGTCGGTCGCCGAACGGCCGCTGTCGGTCCGCCGGTTACCGTGCAGCCATGTACTTCTCCGTGCTCGGCCCGCTCACCGCCTGGACGACTGCCGGACACCCGGTCGACGTCCCCGAGGCGAAGGTGCGCGCGCTGCTCGCCTCGCTGCTGGTCCACGCGGGTCAGCCGGTCTCGGTGGATCGCCTGGTGGACGATCTGTGGGGCGAGCGGCTGCCCGGAAACCCGGCCGGTGCCTTGCAGACGAAGGTCTCGCGACTGCGCCGTGCCCTGGCTCGGGCCGAACCAGGGGCCGAGACCTTGGTGGAGTCGAAGGCTCCCGGATATCTGCTGCGCATCAGCCCCGAGGACATGGACTCCCGCCGGTTCACCGACCTGACCGCCAGCGCGTACGCCGCCGAGGACCCGCGTACCAGGGCGGAGCTGCTGCGGGAGGCCCTGGCGCTGTGGAAGGGCGAGGCCTTCGCGGACCTGGGCGATCTGGAGTCCGCGCGAACCGCGGCCGGACGTCTTGAGGAGCAGCGGCTGGCCGCTCTGGAAGCGCTCGCCGAGTCCCGTCTTGAACTGGGCGAACACCATGCGCTCACCGGTGAGCTGGGTGAGTTGGCGCTTCGCCACCCGCTGCGGGAGCGGTTGCGCGCCATCCAACTCCGGGCGCTGTACCGGGCTGGACGGCAGTCCGAGGCACTGTCGGTCTACGCCGAGTTGCGCAGGCAGCTCGCCGATGAGCTGGGGGTGGACCCCGGCCCGGAACTGAGCTCACTCCACCAGGCCATCCTCGAACACGACGCGGCCCTTGACGCGGCCCCCGCCTCCCCCACCCGGCGGTACGGCGAGCTGGCCGCTCCGCTCACCGATCTGATCGGTAGGAAGGAAGCGGTGTCCGCGATAGGTGAACTGCTCACCGCCCACCGGCTGGTGACGCTGACCGGCCCCGGTGGAGTCGGTAAGACCCGGCTGGCGCAGGAGGCGGCGGGCCGGGCGGCCGGCGCCTACCCCGATGGCGTACGGATGGTTGGCCTCGCCGGGGCGACGGTGGTGGCCGAGCAGCTCAGCGCCGCCTTGGGCGTACGTGAGGAAGGGGCGGTGGGACTGGAGGACGCACTGCGTTCACGGCGGCTCCTGCTGCTCCTTGACAACTGCGAGCACCTCATTGACTCGGCTGCTGACGTGGTGCGGGGGATTCTGGCCGCCGCACCGGGGCTGAGTGTGCTGGCCACCAGCAGGGAACCCCTCGGCCTTGCCGGGGAGGCCGTGTGGACCGTACCGCCGCTCCAGCAGACCGACGCCGAGCGCTTGTTCGCCCTGCGCGCCGGGCCCGGCTTCGTCGTCACCGAGGAGAACGCGGAGGCCGTGGCGACGATCTGCCGCCGCCTCGACCGCATACCCCTCGCACTGGAACTGGCCGCCACTCGGGTCCGCGCGCTGGGTGTACGGGAGTTGTCCCTGCGTCTTGACGACAGGTTCCGGCTGCTGGCCGGCGGCCATCGCGGTGTGCCACCACGCCAGCGAACCCTTCGGGCGGTGATCGACTGGAGCTGGGAACTACTCAGTGAGGACGAGCGGGTGGTGCTGCGCCGACTGGCGGTCTTCGCCGACGGCTGCACCCTTGATGCGGCCGAGGCGGTGTGCGGCGGTGATCGGGATGTCCTCGATCCGCTGATCCGGCTGGTGGACCGCTCACTGATCACGGTGGCCGACGGCCCCCGCTACCGGCTGCCGGAGTCGATAGCGGCGTACGCGCTGGAACGCCTGGTGGAGGCGGACGAGTCCAGCACCCTCCAGTTGCGGCACCATGCCTTCTACACCGAGCTCGCCGAGCAGGCCGCAGCCCGACTCCACGGATCTGAGCAGCAGCTCTGGCTGTCCCGTCTGGACAGCGAAAGCGGCAATCTGCGCACTGCCCTGGAGCGTGCCGTGCGACGCGGGGACGCCATCGGGGCCCTGCGGATGGCGCTCGCCTCGACCTGGTACTGGTTTCTGCGCGGCCGACTGAGCCAGGCCCGGCGATCGCTGGACGAAACCCTGCGTATCACCGGGGACGCGGAGGCCGACCTCCGTTTCGAGGCCACGGTCTGGTACGCGGGATTCCGCGTGCTGACCGGAGCGGACCGCAACGGCCCGGTCCCCTCGCCCGCGGAGACCAGCGATGGCGGAGCGGGTGGCGCCCGTGCCGTGTGGTTCCTCGGCTACGCCTGGCTGACCGCGGGCGAGGACCTGGCTCGCAGCGAGACCCTGGTGGACCGTGCTCTGGCCGATTTCCGCGCGGTCGGCGACCGCTGGGGAATCGCCGCGGCACAGAGCACCCGGGCCATCCAGACGCTGCTGCGGGGCGACCTCGCCGCAATGCGGCGGAGCGCCGGGGAGGGTCACGCGCTCTTCGTGGACATCGGTGATCGCTGGGGGCAGTTGCAAACCACCTATCCACTGGCGGCGCTGGCCGCGATCACCGGCGACTACCCCCATGCCGCGCGACTGCACCGGGAGGGTCTCCAGCTGGCCGAGGAACTGGGCTTCTGGACGGACGCCGCAGACCGGCTCACCGGGCTCGGCAGGGTCGCCCTTCTGACGGGTGACTTCCCGCTGGCCACCGAGCTCCACCGGAAAGCGATGGCCCTGGCCGCCGAGCACGGCTACGCGGCGGGCGAGATCCACGCCGAGATCGGTCTTGCGCTCGGAGCCCGGCGCGCGGGTGACTTCGACCTCGCCGAGGAACACCTGCGCAGAGCCCTCGGCTGGCACCGCGAAGTCGACTTCGGCCCCGGCCCCGCACTCCTGCTCGCCGAACTCGGCTTCCTCGCCGAGCAGCGCGGCGACGCCCCCACCGCCCTGTCCCTGCACCGCCAGGGCCTCGCCGTCGCCCGCGACAGCGGCGACCCCAGGGCCATCGCCCTCGCCCACGAGGGCCTGGCCGGGGCATCCGCGCTGCTGGGTGAGCCCGTACGGGCCGCCCGCCTCCTGGGCGCGGCCACCAGGGCCCGGGAATCCTGCGGCGCCCCGCTCCCGGAGGCCGAGCGCGGCGATGTCGCGCGGATCACCGCCAGGGTCCTCACGACGCTGGGCACCGAGCTGTTCACCGCTGAGTTCGCCCTCGGCGTCGACGCCGGCGCGGGCGCGGGCGCGGGCGCGGGAGACGATGGCGGGGCGACGGGTGGGAGGGGTGAGGGACCCAGAGACTGACACGTCACCGTGGTCAAGCCCAAGACCCAGCGCGCCGATGCGGGACCACGGACGGCAAGCCCGCCTGCTGCTCGGGGTGTTCCCCGCGCTGAGAGTGTTGAGCAGTACCCCCGGGCCGGCCTTGAGGCACCCGACGCCCACGGCCCAGACGGACGGATGGACGGATGGAAGGATGGGACGGACGGATGGGACGGACGGTATGGATGGGATGGGGCGGACGGATGCCGTGGTCACTGGGAACGACCTCCAAGCGGTATGACTAGAGCGCCGCCCCCAAGAGCGCACCCAACCCGTACGTCAGAGCCGCTGCCACCCCACCGAGCACCAACTGCCGCAGCCCGCTGAACCACCAGCTGCGCGCCGTGACCCGGGCCACCAGCGCCCCACAGGCGAAGAGCCCCACCAGCGCCAGCAGCACCGCGGGCCATAGCTCGGTCGCGCCCAGTAGGTACGGCAGCACCGGGAGCAGCGCTCCCAAAGCGAACGCGCCGAAGGAGGAGACCGCGGCCACCAGGGGTGACGGCAGATCGTCCGGGTCGATGCCCAACTCCTCCCGGGCATGGATCTCCAGGGCCTGCTCGGGGTCCTTGGACAGCTGCGTCGCGACCTCACGGGCGAGCGCGGGCTCGACCCCCCGCGACACATAGAGCCCGGCGAGTTCCTCCATCTCATCGACCGGATGCCTACGCAACTCCCGTCGCTCCACCGATAGTTCGGCCTGCACCAGTTCCCGCTGGGAGGCTACGGAGGTGTACTCGCCGGCGGCCATGGAGAACGCACCAGCCGCCAGCCCCGCCAGGCCGGTGATCACGATGGTCCCCGGAGCGGCAGCGCCCCCCGCGACTCCGGTCATCAACGCCAGATTCGAAACCAGCCCGTCCATCGCGCCGAAGACCGCCGGACGCAGCCAGCCACCGTTGACATCGCGGTGTGTGTGGTTGTCCCGGTGCGCCTCATGCAGTGGTGCCGCGGTTTCGATGATGGACACGACTCTCCTCTTCTCCGATGACGGGACGCCTCGCCCGCCATCCCTTCGAACACTTCGAAAATACGCGCGATGTAAGGGGCGCGCTAGGAAGGCAGGCCGTACTTACCTCACGGTGAGTGGGGGATATTTAGGGTGATAGAGCGGGTTCACAGACTTGTGGCGCACTCCATGGGGCACAGATGGTGACAACCTGACTCACGCGCGAAAGGGGCCTGCCCCATGGAGTTGGTCGTCTGCGATCCCCCAGATCCCCTGGGGAACGGGCCGGTCTCCTCGCCTCCACCCGCCGTGGTGACAGATCCAGGACCCCGAGACCGCGCCTGTGGCGCTCTGCTGGGGTTGGCGGTGGGCGATGCGCTCGGCGCCCCGGCAGAGAATCTGCGCCCCTCGGAGATCCGTCGCCGATGGGGTCGTATCGAGGGATTCGTGAACGACGATCCGGCCGGTACGGATGACACGGAGTACGCGATCTTCTCAGGGCTGCTGCTGGCCCGACATGGCTCCGCGCTGACCGTGTCCCATGTCGAGAAGGCGTGGCACCACTGGATCGCCGATCTGGACGAAGGGCCCTTCCGGGGAGCCGGGTTCAGTGAACGGGGCACGCTGGAGAATCTGCGACGCGGTCTCGCCGCACCCATCTCCGCCCAGCACCGCCACGCCTGGAGTGATGGGCTCGCCATGCGGGCTGCTCCCTTCGGGGTGTTCGCGGCTGGACGCCCGCTGGAGGCGGCACGGCTGGTGGCCATCGACGGCACGGTCAGCCATGACGGCGAGGGCATCTACGGCGGGCAAGCCGTGGCGGCCGGGGTGGCCGCCGCCATGGCGGGCGCGGGTCCGGCCGGAGTGATCGGCGCGGCGCTGTCGGTGATCCCCATGGACTCCTGGACCTCCCGGTCGCTGCGCCGCGGGGTGGTGGCCGCCCAAAGGGTCTACGCGGACACCCTGACCATGGAACGGGCGTTGCGCTCATCGGTCGTCATCGGCGGCTATCCCTGGACTGACCTGGCCCCCGAAGCGGTGGGCCTGGCATTCGGCGCATTCGCCGCCGCCCGCGGCGACTTCCGTCGATCCGTACTGACCGCGGTCAACATGGGGCGGGACGCGGATACGACGGCGGCGGTGGCGGGCGCACTGGCCGGGGCGGTCTTCGGCGCCTCGTCGATCCCCACGGAGTGGTCATCGGCGATCGGCCCGGTGCGGGGCAGCTGTCTGCCGTCGATGAGGGGACATCACATTCTGGATATCGCGGACCTGCTGATGCCGGACGACGACCCCAAGCCGGCTTCATGAGGGGCGGACGGATCGAACGGAAGGAACGCGGTCGGTACGAGGACCTCCACGGGGACCTCTGTGGAAGCCTCCCCGGGGGTGTCCTCGACGAGCCGTACGAAACCACCCGCGGGGGGCCACATCCGGACGCGCTGACCTGCGAAGACCCCGGCGGTGATCTCCCCAAGGCCCCGAACCGGGACCCCTACGACGAGGTGGACAGGGACCTGAGCACCGAACTCGGCGGACCGGAGGTGGGAGAACCCGGCCCGGGTGGTTCCGGTGCGTCGAGACGGTTCACCGCGCCTGCCGCCTCCCTCACCGCCGGGACATGGCCCGTACCGGGGTCCACTCGGCAACCGACCCCCGGCAACCCGCCCGAGCAGGCCACTCCGGGCGCGGACGGCCAGCGGTCCGCGTCGTACTCCACGGCCCGGGCGGCCGCCTGTCGTGCGGATCACACGGACGCTCCCGACACGGCTGCCCTGGGCCAACGCACCCCGGGCCCGGGCAGTCGCCCAGCTCCACGCCGAGGTGGTGCGCCGGCCCGTCCCATTGAGGGAATGCTCCTGGGGCTCGCGGCGGGGGATGCCGCAGGATGGCCCGCGGCACGACATCGGGCAGCCAGGATGCCCGAGTGGACCCGACGTCTCACCCGTGAACTCGACACCTTCGCGGAGCAGAACGCCACCACCACACTCCCCGTGCCGATCGCGCTCAACCAACCACCCGAGCCACTGCGGCTGGGGCCATCCGATGACGCGGAGTGGGCCGCGTTCACCGCCGAGACCGTGCTCACCGCGGCGGGCCCGCTGTTCGCCTCCCTCGGACCCGGCCAACGGATGCGCGCGGCGATCGACCTGGCGTGGAACTCCCTCGCCAGCGAGATCGCCGCCGCCGCCGAGCGCGCGCCCGAGGTCGAATCGGCCGTGCTCCCCCTACGCGCCCGGATCTCGGTACGCGCCGGGCTCGGCAATCTCGCCACCGGGCTGCGCCCCCCGGCCACCGGCCACGACAACCCGCACTACTTCGACGACGCCGCTTGCGTCCGGGCCGCGGTGCTGGCCGTCGTACACCCGGGTGACCCCTGTTCGGCCGCGACGCTCGCCGAGTTCGACGCCCGCTACACCCAGGACGGGGACGGTGTGCACGGGGCACGGGCGATGGCCGCGGCGATCGCCGCCGCGCTCGGGGGCGATCACGTCGATGACGCCGTGGACGCGGCACTCGCCCAACTCCCGGACGCCACCGAGATCGGCCGCAATGCCCGGCACGCGGTGAAGCTCGCCCGCGACGCCAAGGCGGCCTTCGATCTCGTACCCCTGCTGGAACACCAGATCGTCGACCATGTCTACAGCTATGGGATCGCGGCGGCGGAGACCGTGCCGGTCGCACTCGCCGTCGCCACCGCGGCCCGTGGCAGGGTCGCCGAGGCCGTGCCTGCGGCGGCCTGTCTCTCCAGGGTCGCCGACTCCGCCCCGGCGCTCGCCGGGGCGCTGACCGGCGCACTCGGCGGCTCAGATGCCATCCCCGAGAGTTGGCGCGGCGCCTGTCGCACCCTCGCGGGCTGTGCGCTTCCCCGCTTCGCGGGCACCGATCTCGTCGAACTCGCCGGGTTGCTCACACACACGGAACTGACCGCCCCGGGTGGACAATTCCGGCATGACGCTGAAAACCGAGAGGTTCACGCTCGCGACCCCCACCCTCGATGACCGGATCACCGGCAGCCTCATCGGCGCGGCCGTGGGTGACGCGCTCGGCGGTCCCGTCGAGGGCTACGCCCCCGAGCAGATCGCCGAGCGGCACGGAGGCAGGGTCCATGGCATCGTCGGCCCGTGGAACGGTGACCGCTGGGGCACCGCCCGCCCCATCGCGCCGTACCACAAGGGAGATGGGCACATCACCGACGACACCCTGATGACCCATGCGCTGATCAGGGTGTACGCCACCGTTCGGGACCATCTCGACGCCTATGCGGTGGCCGACCACCTGGTCCCCGACCTGATCTCCACTCCCCGGTGGATTCCCGAACTGGAAACCGAAGCGCTGCTGCTGCAACGGGTCTTCCTCGCCGAGAAGTGGCTGGTGGCAAGGCTCCACTACGGTCACCATGACCCGCGCGAAGCAGGTACCGGAAACATCGTGAACTGCGGGGCCGCGATGTACATGGCTCCGGTCGGGCTGGTCAACGCGACCCACCCTGAGGCCGCTTATGCCGAGGCCCTGGACATCGCGGGCGCCCACCAGTCCTCGTACGGCCGGGAGGCGGCGGGTGTCTTCGCGGCAGCGGTCGCCGCGGCCTGCCACCCCGGCGCCACACCGACTTCGGTCATCGACGCGGTACTGGCACTGGCCAAGGACGGTACGCGTACGGCGATTGAGGCGGTGGCCGAAGTCGCGTCCGGCTACTCGGACTTCGAGTCGGCGCTCGCCCCGCTACGGGCCGCGGTGGCGCCGTTCGACATGGTCGGACCCGACTATCGCGCCCCCTCGCTGGCCGCCCGCCGCCCCTCCCGACTGCACTCCATCGAGGAACTCCCGATCGCCCTCGGCATGCTGCTGGTCGCCGGTGGCGACTACCGCCATACGGTGCTGGGGTCGGTCAACTACGGGCGTGACTGTGACTCCATCGCCACCATGGCCGGCGCTGTCGCCGGCGCCCTCCAGGGCGAGTCGGCCATTCCCCATGACTGGGCCAAGCCGGTCGCCGAGGCCAGCCGCCTCGATCTGCATGCCCCGGCACGGGAACTCGCCCTGGTCACCCGGGAGGTCTTTCTGCTGGACCAGCAGCGCCGGCGTACCCATGAATCGGCGTTCGCCCTGCTCACGGCAGATGCCCAATGAGTCCATCACCCTCACAGGCTTCGGCGCTGCCCGGGCAGTACGAGGCTCCCGAGCCGCCTCCCGGTCGAGACCCGGCACCCGACCCCCAGCGGGCGCACCACCCCTGCCGCCCAGACGACCTCGCCCCACTGCCTCCGCCGACCCTGACGTCCCCATCAGCGGGCCCGTCCCAAGCCCCCTCCCGAGCTCCATCGACCGGGGAGGTGACTCAGGGGCCCGGGATCAACCGCGGTGAGCCGAAGGCCCAACAGCCCGCCACCACCACCACCGCTCCGGCTCCGGCTCCGGCTCCGGCTCCGGCTCCGGCTCCGGCTCCGGCTTCGGCTTCGGCTTCGGCTTCGGCTCCACAAGACAGCACCGCAGGCACCGGCGACCGCATGGAACGCATCGCGGGCGGCCCTTCCTTCTCCACCCGCCGCCCGGCGGGAGCGGAAGCCGGAGCAGGGAGGGAAGGGGGAACAGAGCGAGGAGGGGGAGCAAAGGGAGAGGGGGACGGCACCGCGGGAATCGCTGCTCGGGCCCGGCGCGGCCCCTCTCCCACCGCGGCTCACGAGGTCCACGCGCGGAGCGCCGATCTGGCATCGGAGCCAGCGCTCGACCATCCCCGTCCCCATGGGCCCGTCGGCCAGGGAACGGTCTCCGACCACGGCGGCCCGGTCAGCGCGATGCCGCCGTCGACCGCCGGGGGAACACCCTCACAGCCGGGCAACGGGCTTCGCGTCACCTGGGTACAAGCCGAGGATCTGATCGGCCATGAGCTACGCCAAGCCGCCGAGGACGGCCGCGATGTACGGGTGATCGCCGCCCGATGGGAGGCAGCGGGTGGCCCTCCGCCCCCCTCCATGGCAGGGGCGTCCCCCGCGCCGGCCTCGGCCGAACTGCGCGCCCTGGCCCTCCTGCTGCTCGATGAACTGGCGGCGGTCCCCACCCCCTTCGCCGCTCAGGAACCAACTGACCTCCCCACGATCAAGGCGCTCTGCCCCGATTGGCCCGCCGACTCCGATCCGCGATCCGCCAGCGCGGGGGAAGGCCCATCCGTCCAGCCGCGGTCACCCGACGCAAGCCGATCGGTGGGGGGCCTCGCTGAAGGCCACTCCCGGCGCGGCAGCCTCAGCGACATCGACGCCCTCCATGCCGCCTGGCTGGGCCGCGCCGCCGGTTGCCTGCTGGGAAAACCCGTGGAGAAGCTGCCCCTCCATGCCATCCGCGCCATCGCCAAGGCCACCGGCAACTGGCCCCTCACCAGCTGGTTCACCGCCCAGGGCCTCCCTGCCGAGCTCAGCCGCGCCCACCCCTGGAACCGGCGTTCCGCAGGGACCTCGCTCGCCGAGAACATCGACGGAATGCCAGAAGACGACGACCTCAACTTCCCCCTCCTCAACCTCCTGCTGCTCCAGCGCTACGGGCGGGACTTCCAGGCCGGCGACGTGGCCCGGCTCTGGCTCGATGAACTCCCAGCCGGCCGCACCTTCACCGCCGAACGCATCGCCTATCGCAACCTCCTCTCCGGGATCGAGCCCCCGGCCACCGCCCAGTACCACAACCCCTTCCGCGAGTGGATCGGCGCGGCCATCCGCGCCGATGTCCACGGCTGGACCAATCCCGGCGCCCCCGGGGCAGCCGCGGCCCAAGCACAGCGGGACGCATCGCTCACCCACACGGCGAGCGGAGTCCACAGCGCCATGTTCATCGCCGCCGCCATCGCTGCGGCCGCCGAGCCTGACGGCGATGTCCACCGCGCCCTCGCCGTGGGGCTCAGCGTTGTCCCGCCCACCTCCCGGCTGGCCCGCGCGGTCCGGGCCGCGATCTCCCTGGCCGCGGCGGAGGCGGACTTCGACAAGGTCGTAGACCGGCTTCACACCGCTCACGCCCATTACCACTGGGTCCACGCGGTTCCCAACGCCGCTCTGCTCGCCGCGGCCCTCACCCATGCCGATGGCGACTTCACCGGCTCCATCTGTCGCGCCGTTTCGGGCGGTTGGGACACCGACTCCAACGGGGCCACCGCCGGCTCCCTCGCAGGTCTGCTCGCCCGACGCCCCGACGCCCTCCCCGACCGGTGGACGGCGCCGCTCAAGAACCGACTGAGCACATCCGTCGCCGCCTTCGACGGCATTGGCTTTGACACCCTCGCCCAGCTCACCCATCAGGAGGCGCTTCGCCCATGACCGGTATCGCGGTGCTCGGCAGCACCAATATGGATCTCGTCGCCTATGTCGCCCATGCCCCGAAGCGTGGTGAGACCGTCACCGGGCGGGAGTTTCGCACCATCCCCGGCGGCAAGGGCGCCAACCAAGCCGTGGCCGCCGCCCGGGCCGGCGGCTATGTCGCGATGATGGGTGCGGTCGGCTCGGACGCCTTCGGCGATCAACTGCGCGCGACCTTGATCGCCTCCGGTGTCGACACCGACCTACTGCGCACGGCGGACGGCCCATCCGGCACGGCCCATATCGTCGTCGACGACGAGGGCGGGAACGCGATCGTCGTCATCCCCGGCGCCAACGGCACGGTCACCTCACTCGCTCCGGGTGACGAGGCCCTGATCGCCACCGCGGATCTGCTCCTGCTGCAACTTGAACTCCCCCTCACCGCCGTACTCGACGGGGCCGAGGCCGCCCGCCGTCACGGTGTGCGAACCGTCCTCACTCCAGCACCCGCCCGACCACTGCCTCCCGAACTCCTCTCCGCCATCGATCTGCTGATCCCCAACGAGCACGAGGCCGCGACCCTGACCGGAGTGACCGACCCCCACAAGGCGGCCGTCGAACTACTGAGCCATGTACCTGAGGTAGTGATCACTCTGGGTGCGGCCGGCAGCCTCTACGCCAGCCGGGACACCGGCCCCTTCACCGTCCCCGCCCGGCCGATCGACGCCGTGGACACCACCGGGGCAGGTGACACCTTCGTCGGCACCCTCGCCGTCGCCCTCGGCGAAGGGCGGCCCGTCGAAGAGGCCCTGCGCTGGGCATCCACCGCGGCCGCCCTCTGCGTCCAGCGGCCCGGCGCGTCGACCTCCATGCCGTACCGCTCGGAAATCGACACCGCCTCATGAACCAGCCGCCCGCCACCACCGCCTCCGGGCCGGAGCACCCCGCCCCTCCCGCTCCACTGGAGGGCCTCCGCGTACTCGATCTGGCGACCCTCTTCGCCGGTCCCCTCGCCGCGACGATGCTGGGGGACTTCGGCGCGGAGGTCATCAAGGTCGAGCACCCGCGCCGCCCCGACCCCTCCCGTGGCCATGGTCCGGCCAAGGACGGCCACGGCCTCTGGTGGAAGCTGCTGGGACGCAACAAACGCACCATCACCCTTGACCTATCGGCCCCCGGCGGCCGTGACACCCTCCTTGCCCTCGCAGCCACCTCCGATGTGATCATCGAGAACTTCCGCCCGGGCACCCTGGAGCGATGGGGCCTCGGTTGGCCAGCGCTGAGCGCGGCCAATCCCGAACTGGTCCTGGCCCGGGTCACCGCCTTCGGACAGTTCGGCCCCTACTCGCACCGCCCCGGCTTCGGAACCCTCGCCGAGGCGATGAGCGGCTTCGCCGCCATCACCGGCGAACCTGACGGACCGCCGACTCTGCCCCCCTTCGGTCTCGCGGACTCGATCGCCGCCCTCGCCACCGCCTATGCCGTGATGACCGCGCTCACCGCCCGTAACGCCACCCAGCGCGGGCAGGTGGTCGACATGGCCATCATCGAACCGATCCTGACCGTCCTTGGACCACAGCCGCTCTGGTACGACCAGCTCGGCTATGTCCAACCCCGTACCGGAAACCGCTCGCGCAACAACGCCCCGCGCAACACCTACCGCACGGCCGACGGGCACTGGGTCGCCGTCTCCACCTCCGCGCAGTCCATCGCGGAGCGGGTGATGCGGCTGGTCGGCCGCCCCGAGCTGATCGATGAGCCGTGGTTCACCACCGGCACCGGGCGCGCCGACCACGCACAGGAGCTCGATGAAGCCGTCGGCGGTTGGATCGCCCGCCGCACCCGGGCCGAGGCCCTGGACGCGTTTGAGAAGGCTGAAGCCGCGATCGCGCCGATCTACGACGTCCGCGATGTCATGGACGACCCCCAGTTCCGCGCGCTGGAGACCATCACCGAAGTCCGGGACCCCGAACTCGGCCCCCTGCGTATGCAGAACGTGCTCTTCCGACTCTCCGAGACCCCCGGCGGTATCCGCTGGTCGGGGCGTCCCCATGGCGCGGACACCGAGGCGGTACTCACCGAACTGGGCCTCACCCCCGGCGATATCGCCGCACTGCGCACCCAGGGGGCCGTATGACGCCTCCGCAGAGCCCACCGCCGCCCCTCGCCCCGGCTTCGCTGACTCCCCTGACCTATCTCTACGCCCCCGGCGACCGCCCCCAAGTCGTCGCGAAGGCGCTGGCGTCCGGCGCGGACGCCGTGATCATCGATCTTGAAGACGCGGTGTCCGCGGACCGCAAGGACTACGCCCTCACCGCGACGGCTGAACTGCTCGCGACCCCCCAGTCGCTTCCCGTCCATGTGCGTGTCAACTCCCCCCGATCGCGGCAGACCCATGAGGCCATCGAGGCCCTGACCGAACTCCCCGGCCTCACTGCCCTACGTGTTCCCAAGGTCGCACACGCCACTGACATCCGCCGGATCGCCCGGCTCGCCCCCGGCGTACCGCTCTATCCGCTGCTGGAAACGGCACTCGCGATCGAGCACGCGTACACCATCGCCACCGCGGACCCCTCGGTGCACGGCATCTCACTCGGTGAGGCCGACCTCCGCGCCGACCTGGGCATCCGCGACGGGGCAGGCCTGGACTGGCCGCGCACCCGTATCGTCGTCGCCGCCCGGGCCGCCGGTCTACCGCCCCCACCGCAGTCCGTCTTCCCCGACATTCGCGACCTGGACGCGCTGTACGCCTCCTGCGCCCACGGCCGGGCGCTCGGCTTCCTCGGGCGGGCGGCGATCCACCCCCGTCAGCTCCCCGTCATCGAACGGGCCTTCCGACCCACCCGGGGGGAGATCGACGCGGCGGAGGAGATCGTCAAGGCCGCGGCGACGGACGGGGGCGCACTCGCCCTGCCGGATGGCCGTTTCGTCGATGCCGCGATCGTGGCCGCCGCACAGCGCACCCTGTCCATCGCCCGCCGCGAGGGTCCGCCCTAGCAGCGTCGAACGGCCGACACCGGACAGCCGACGCGGCACATGACACGAGGCCGCCGGGGGACCTCTCGGTCCCCCGGC
>NZ_JAMQAW010000025.1:358334-363159 GCF_023701525.1 Streptomyces albipurpureus | reverse complement strand
TGGCGCTCTACCGTGAGCTGAACCCCGACGACGCGCCGCTGCCGACAGCTTCCGTGAGAAGTATCTGGACCGCTATCGCCACCCAACAGGGCCGGACCGTGCTGGTCGCGGACCTGGACGGCGCGTTGGCTGGCACTGCGGACTGCACGGTGCTGCCTAACCTCACCCGCGGCGGACGATCGATCCTGGTCGTGGAGAACGTCGTCGTCGCCGACGTCTACCGCAGACGGGGTGTCGGCAGGCAATTGATGGAAGCTGCCGCGCAACTCGCCGGATCCACCGGCTGTTACAAGATCCAACTTCTGGCAGCCGACGGACACGAAGCCCACACCTTCTACCGCGCTTGCGGCTTCCAACCACTCGCCCAGGGATTCCGCCGCTACCTCAACCACGACCAGCTCACCGCTCAACCCGGTGAACCAACGCGGTCAGAGCACTAGCGACCGAGAAACGGACCCGGTCCGCGGTCGACAAAGTCGTCTCGCACCAGTTCGGCCGGCACGGCAACAAGATCTGGACCCAGGCCCGCCAGCTCCTGGAACCAGGCCCCGTATACGGCGGCGATCACGGCGACAGCGGCGGCCGTCCGGGTGGGGGAGTAGCCGAGGCCGCCGGTGATCGTGGCGAGGGTGGTGCGGATGCCGTTCGGGGTGAACGGGAGGATGAGCGGGGCGGCGAACTGATGGTTGGTGGCGCCGGGGCGCAGCCCGGCCTCCTCCCCGGCCGCCGGCGGAAGCGTCCTCGCGCACTTCGAGGCCATCCCTGCCGCGGCCATGCCCGAGCTCCCCGCGCCGTGTTCGGGCCGTGGCGTTCGACGCGGAGAGCGGCCGTCTGGACGTCGTCCCCGACGCCCCGGCGGTCGGCACGAAGCTGCGCTGGAGCGCGCCGAAGCTGATCGCTGCGGCCAACGAGCGAGTGTCCGGTGCGAACGTCCGCGCCCTGCACGTTCTGGCGCCTGCACCCGTGAAGGTCGGCCCCGCCACGGCGGCCGCCGCCCCTGCCCCGCAGCTGACCGAACCCGTGGCGCCGGTGGAGCGCCGGACTCCGCCGGAGGGCTACCGCCGCGCGGTCGAGGCTCACCGCCAGGCCGCAGTGCCGCCCAGGGTCGACCCGGGCATCGCGCAGGCGGTGGAGCGGCAGAATCGGGCGATGCGGGAGCTCAGCCACCGGGCGTTCCCCGAGCCGCCTGCGGTGCCGGATGGCGCGCCGGCCCCGATCGACCGGGCCCGTGTCCAGCGTCGCCGCCAGGGTGCGGCGACCGAGGCCACTGCGCTGCTCCGGGCCCGTGTCGAGCGCACCCAGTTGACTGGATCGAAGGCGACAATGCGCTGTGCCCGCACTGACGTGGTCGACGAGAGGGAGGCATCCTGATGGGCGAGAGTGAGATTCCGCTCGGTTTCAGCGGGAGCGCCGGTCGGTGAAGACCTGTGCGGCGTCGGCTTCGACGACGTCGCACAGGTCCTCGTCGTCGGCCGGGGCGTCCAGGCCGAGCGCGGTGAGGACGTGCTGGTAGTGCTGGTAGGCGAAGTGCGGGCCGCGCCCGTGGCGGGTACCTCGGCTCTGTTTCCCGGCTCCGGTACCCGAACCGGATCAGGAACCGGAACCTGTTGCGGATCGGCGCGGTGCCGTACGGCCCGGGGCTCCGCCGGTAGGGATCGGCGCGGTGGTCAGTACGGATCGCCCTCGGCCAGCCGGGCCGCGAGCTGGGTGCGCCGGGACACCCCGAGTTTCTTGTAGGAACTGGTGAGATGGGTCTCCACAGTGCGGCGGGTCACCCGGAGGGTCTCGCCGATCTGGGCGTTGGTCAGACCCCGCAGGACGAGCCGGACCACCCGGTGCTCGGCCTCCGTCAACCGTCCGTGCGCGACCCGGGGGCCGCTGACTCCGCCGCCCGTCTCGCCGCCCAGGTCTCCGAGCGCCCGCCGGGCCACGGCGGCGAGGCGGGCCGAGACGGGTTCGGTCTCCGGCGGGTCGTCCCGTACGGTCGCGGGCCGCTGCCCGGCCCTGCGGAGCGTCTCGCCGAACGCGGCACGGGCCTTCCGCGCGTGTCCGGCGGTGGCCTCGGCCCGGCCGAGGTCGAGCAGGGCCTCGGCCAGCTCCAGCGGGGCGGGCGCGGTGGCGAGCAGGTCCGCGGCCTGGCGGAGCGCCAGCAGTCCCCGGCGTCCGCCGAGGGAGATCCCCTGGGCCCGCAGCGCGGTGCCGACCACGCGGGGTGTCCCCCAGGCCCGCGCGTGGTGCAGATTCTCCTCGGCCAGTGCCGCGGCCTCTGCGCGGCGGCCGAGGCGCGCGAGGGCGACGGCGGCGCCGGGACGCCATGCCTGGCAGACGGGGTTCACCATGCCCTGCGCCGACATGCTCTCGCCGCACTCCAGGTAGTCCGCCAGGGCCCGTTCCCAGCGGCCCTGGCCGGCGTGGATGCGGGCGCGGGCCCACAGGACCTCGTTCCAGCCCGGGTGGCCGTCCGGGGGCCCGAGGGCGTCCAGTGGCCTCCGGGCTCGGTCGCCCTCGCCCCGCTCGTAGCGGGCGAGGGCGAGCAGCGCGTGGAGGTAGGGGAGCCGGATGCCGCGTTCCCCGGCGGACCGCACCAGGAGGGTGTTCTCCTCGATGAGCCGCCGGTGGTGTCCGGTGCGGAAGTCGGCGGTGGCCCGGGTGGTGAGCAGGAAGTGGTGGCCCGGCTCATGGAGATCGGGGTGGGCGGGCAGGGACCGGGCCGCCAGGGCCCTGGCCTCGCCGAGCCGGTCGGCCCACTCCAGCAGCGCCGCCGAACCGGCGGCCCAGGTGGTATGGAGCGGGAGGCGGGCGGGAGGCCGGGAGCCGATGGTGTCGAGTGCTGTCGTGACGTCGACCCGGCCAGCGAGAGCCTCGTGGATCGTCGCGAGGACCCGTACCGCGGGTTCCACGGCAGGGGGGCAGGTGCCGAGGGTGTCACGGACCTCGGTCACCGCGGTGTCCCAGCGCCGGGCGTCCTGGCTGGCGAGGCCGGCGGCCGTGATCCGCAGCGCGGCCTGGGCCCCCTTGTCGCAGAGTCTCTCCCCGGCCTCCTCCAGGACCCGGACGGCCATACCCGTACGGCCCCTGGCGGCGAGCGCCCCGCTCAGCGCGGACGCGACGGTGTAAGGGTCGTGGCAGTCGGCGCGTGCCAGGTCCTCGCGCAGCCGCCGGGTGCCGGCCTCGGTGCAGCGGGCCATCTCCAGGGCGCTCAGACGGAGGGTGGCGGCACTGTGCCGGGCCGGGGTGAGCGGGCCGGTGAGGGCATGGCGCAGCAACTCGGCCGCGGCTAAGGGGAGTTCTGTGCGCCAGGCTGATTCGGCGGCCTCCTCAAGGGCGTGGCCGAGCCATTCCTCACCGGTCTGGGGAAGGCCGAGGAGATATCCGGAGAGCCGGATGGCGGGGGCACCGTTCCGGTAGAGGTTGCGGGCGATCCGGTGGCGTACCGCGCCGGCCCGGGCGGTGTCGGCGGAGGCCAGCACCGCTTCCCGCCCGAGGGGCAGGGCGCAGAGGCGGAGCAGCGGGCCGGCGGGGTGCCTGGGCGGATGGTGCGCGGTGGCGTACGCCGTGGGGGGTGTTCCACCGCGCCCCGCCGGTCTGGGTTCGGGCGGTAAGTGCCCCGCCGGCCGGTCACCCGCCGGTCCGGGTCCGGCTGCGTCCCGGAGGAGTCGGAGGTCGGGGGTGGTGTCCGGGTCGGCGCTGAGCGCGACGGCGAGGGCGACGGCGAGGTCCCGGCGGGCGGGGTCGTCGTCGGCGTTCAGCCAGCGGGCGACGGCGGTGCGGTACCGGTCTCCGGTGAGGCCGGCGAGGGTCGTGGGGAGTTCCGTGCGGGCGGGTGGGGGAAGGTCGGCGAGCAGGGCGTGGAGGAGCAGGGGGTTGCCGCCGGCGCTCGCGTGAAAGCAGTCCCGGGCGGCGTTGCCGTGGACGTCCCGGAGGGCGGCGAGGCGGACGGCGGAGTGCTCGCCGAGGGGCGGTACGGGCAGGTCCGTGCCGGTGTCCTCGCACCAGCCGTCCGGCGCGGTGCCCCCGGTGGTGAGGACGATGAGCAGGGGTAGGGGCTGGAGCCGCCGGGTGAGGTAGCCGAGCCAGCGCAGGGAGGGCCGGTCGGCGAGGTCGAGCGCCTCGACGGTGATGAGGAGAGGGGTGTCCGCCGCTTCGGCGGCCAGGTCGTCGACGAGGCGCTGGAAGAGCCGCTGTTCCCGGTGGGGGGCAAGGTCGTCGTACGGAAGGGTGGTCCGGTGCGGGAAGAGCTGGCGCAGGACGGCGAAGGGGTAGCCGGTTTCGTCCCGGGAGGCGTGGGCGGAGACCGGGCGCATCCGGCCGCCGGAGGTCTCGCGCCGCACCAGCTCCCGCAGCAGGGCGGTGCGGCCCGAGCCGGTCTCACCGCGGAGCAGGAGCCAGCGTCCCTGCCTGGAGCGGGCCGATCGGGCGTGGTCCGCCGCCGTTCGCAGGGCTTCGTCCCGTTCGAGCAATGGCTGCGCCAACTGTCTTCTCCCGTCGTCGGGCAGGCGGGTCGGTTTCCGTCAGAGGAGAGGATGGCCAAGGCGGTCGCCGGGTTCCCGCCGGTCCCGTATGTGGCGGTTCGGCAGGGAGCCGGGGCGGTGGGGTCGCCCCGGGCTGAGCCCGGCCGGCCGCGGCACACGCCCCGGACCCCCTGGCGCAGGGGGTCCGGGGCGCGGCCGGACGGGGCCGCAGCCCGTGTTCAGCAGTCCTCGTGGCGGGTCACGGCGTCTATGCGTTCACCTTGGTGGCCCACCCGTTGCGGCGTGGAACGAGGTCAGATGCGGACCTGTTCATCGGTCCATTGGGCGGAGCCGTTGGCTATGCGGCCGAGATC
>NZ_JAMQAW010000025.1:213734-358318 GCF_023701525.1 Streptomyces albipurpureus | reverse complement strand
GTGTACTTGTACGCGTCCACCGATCCGTTCGGTCCGAGCACCAGATACTCGGCCTTCCCGTCACCGTCGAGATCGACGTCGTAGTCACCACGGGCACCTGATACGGGCGGTGGCGGTGTGACGGGCACGGTCTCCGTGATCCAGTTCGCAGCGGCGGCCCGCTTGATTCCGGCGTAGAAGGCGTCTGCCATCTTGGCGTAGCCACTGCTGTTGGGGTGCAGGCCGTCCGCCAGATCGCTGTTGCCAATGGCGCTGAAGTCGGCCAGCTCCACCTTGCGGTTCTTGAGTTTCTGCGCCGCGACCTCACCCCTCAGCGCGGTGTTGAAGGCGTCCACCAGCGGTTGCATCGGTTGCCCATCTTTAGTCTTGCTGTTGGGCACGATGGGGGCGATGACGACGGTCATGGCCGGAGCGGCGCCGAAGATCTTGTCGAGCAGCTTTCCGACCTTGGCGGGGGCGTTGGCCCGGTCGACGTTGTGCTCGACGTTGTTGGACCCGATGTGCAGCGTGACCACGTTGGGCTGAGCCGCCACCATCCAGTTTTCGACATCCCTGGATATCTGCTCGACCGTCCAGCCCGAATAGCCCTCGTGTTTCTGACCGCCGTTTGTCCGGGAACCGACGAAGTTCACCTTGGCGGCGTCCGCGCCCAGTTTGTCGCGGAGGCCCACCCGATAGCCTTGGCAGTTCGGCCGATCCGCAGTCGTGGGGCAGCTGGAGTGGCCCACGCCGACGGTGATGGAGTCCCCGAGCGGCATCACGGCGAGCTCCGGAAGCGGATAGTGGGGCTCGGGGGCCTCGATCCGTTCGATGCGCCAGATCTGTTGGAGGTCGGTCTCGTCGCAGAGCCTGCGGCTCACCCACTTCCTGCCGATGATCCCCTCGGCGGGGTCCTGGATCAGGCAGGAGACGATCCGGGCGCCCGTGGGGTCGGGCAGATCGGTGACGAGAGTGCCCTCGTTCTCACTGAACCCGACACCCGAGAGCGTCCACCCCCGGGGCTGGTCGCCGAGGAACGCCCAGCGGGAGGAATCCGAGGTCAGATACCGCTTGTTGTGCTGGGCCTGGAAAGACATCCCGGCCGCGTCCCCGGGTATCTCGGGCATATTGCGCATGAGCCAGCGCTGGCTCTCCTTCGTATCGTCCTGCGGGGCGGTCACCGCCCAGGCGTCCGCGCTGCCGTCGTTCGCGTCCAGGACTTCGTTCGTCTTCATATTGCGGACGCGGACGAATCCCTCCCGGTCGCCCGGCTGCGATATCACCCTTGGCGTTCCGACGGAGAGGATGCAGCTGTAGGCGCTCCGCGGGAAGGAGGCCATGGAAGACGCGAGCTGGGTGAGGCAGTCCGACAGCACCTCCTGTCCGTAGGCGTTGGGGTGGATCGCCTCCTGCTGGTGGCCCTGTTGGTGCGGGCCGTTGCCGAACTCCGTGAGATACGGCACCCAGCGCACCCACTCGGCCCTGTCCCGGGTCACCCCCGCGTTGCCGGTGGACTGGGCGGCCGATACCGAGCACAGTTCGTGGCCGGCGAAGGTCTGCTGAAGATCCAGGAAGGTGGCCTTCGCCAGACCGGCCGCCGTGCGCAGCATGGAGCTGATCCTGGGTACCACCGAGTGGGCGGCCCAGTTCGAGTCGCTGTCACGGAAGGGGCAGCCGCCCTGGGCGTAGCGCGTGTAGAGGGGCCCCTGCGCGTAGCGGTTCTCACTGGCCGGGGCGATGGGGTTCGGGTAGGACTGGAGCACCAGACGGTAGCTCTCCGGGCCCCGGCCCTGGGCCCTCATGGTGGCCCGGATCTTCTCCAGGGCGGCCGTCACCTTGCCCCGGACGGTATCCAGGGCAGCGGCGAAACCGGGCTCCCGTGATGCCTCGCACGTGCTCGGGACCGGGTTCAGGTACTTGAGGGCGCAGTCCTTGATGATCCCGGAGAAGTCCAGGTCGTTGCCGCCGATGGAGAGCACGATGAGATTGACGTCGTTGTCCCTGGCCAGCTCCCCGAGTCTGTTGACCTGTGGTGCCTCCCCTTTGAAGCCCTGATCGATCACATGGTCGGTCGTGGCCCCGGAGCAGGCGAGGTTGAAGCGCTGCTCCCTGGGGATGTCGTCGACGTCGGACCCGGTGATCTCGGCGATGTCGGAGCGGTGGCAGCCGTTCCCGGGAGGGTCGACCGCGGTGTTCCCGTACACACAGTCCTCGCCCGGGGGGCAGTTCGCCCGACGGTCCGTGCCCCAGGCCCCGGCATCCGGTGTGTTGCCGTTCCCCGCCCAGCGGCCGCCCTCGCCGGAGATGAAGCTGTCGCCCATGGAGACGATCGCCTCCGCGCGTACCGCAGGCATCGGGCAGGGGTCGATGTCGGCCTGGGCCCCGGAGGCCACGGCCGGGGCGGGCGGGACCGTGCAGGCGCCCGGGTTCACGGTGGCCGTCGAGAAGACGACCGGACGGTGATCGCTGCCCCCTTGGATGACACGGGTGGCCCTGTACGCGTTCGCGGCACCCCGGGCGAACATGTAGTCGAGTTCCGCGCTGCTGGTCACCGCGCCGCGCTTCGACGCATAGGTGGCCCTTCCCGAGTTGATGATCTTTTCTCCGGGGTCCAGGACGAGATTGTCCTTCAGCGGCTTCTCGTTCGCGCTCGTACCCGGCTTGCCTGCGGCGAGGCGGTTGAAGTCCCCGAGAGCCGCCCAGTTGTTCTTGTGGGGGTCGGTGGCGCTCTCCTGCGCCATGCTGATGTCCTCGACCAGCAGGTCGGCGTTGTTGTCCCCGCGGGGTGCCTGGGTGGTGGCGTGGATCGAGTAGAACCAGGCGTCGACGTACTTCACGCCCAGTGCGAGGAACGGCAGCTTGTTCTTGCGGTCCTTCCGGGGCACCACCACACGGAGGTCCCCCGCTGCCAGCTGCCGCCGGGAGATGACCGCGATCGACCGGTTGCTGCTCTGGCGGTACTCGGAGTCCGGGTAGTTGTGCTTGATGCGGTAGAGGTGGAGGGTGGTCCCGTTCACGGTCCAGGCGGACTGATCGACCGTGGATGTGACCGGGTTCGCTCCGGGCGGGCTGTGGGGGTTGATGCGGTTCACGGTGATGGGGGTCCCCGGGGTGCCGGGAAGCGCGCTGTCCCGCACTTCCTGCAACGCCATCAGGGCAAGGTTCCTCCGAGTGACGATGGCGTGGGCCGCATCCAGATTGGCGCCCTTGGCGTGGGTGTTCCAGGTTCCCACGGCGTGGTCCGAGACGGCGGCCACCGCTGGCGTCGCCGGTAGGAAAAGGGCTTGGAGCAGTCCCACGAGCAGGCTGAGGCAGATCACCTGGGTCAGCGGGAGCCGCAGGGGTGCTCTTCTGGCCGACAGTCGGCCGGTGGTCCGTGCAGAGGGTCTTCTCATTCACAACCTCGTTCTGCGTCCGGGCATGGGCCGATGCCGGAGCAGGCATCGGTGTCATGATCATGCAGGAGCGGACCCCCGCCCCACATCGTGGAAAACCACGGTCTTCGCGGGGCGGGCGGTGAGGTGTGCGTCTCGTGGTACGGAGCCCCGGACGGCGGTGGGGTACGCCTCCGCCGACCGGACGCATGCCCCGAGCGGGATGCCTCAGACGGCCGGGCCCTCCCGCCCCCGACGCGGGCCAGCGGCAGCCCGGCGAGCATGACGGCGTAGAGCGGGGAGTCGGCGAAGAACTGCCGTTCACCGATCGGGCGGAAGCCCCAGGACTCGTAGAGGGCCTGCACCCGGGGGTTGTTCGGTGTCGACGAGCAGGACGGCGAGGTCCTCGTCGCGGGCGTCGAGCAGGGCCCGGGTCACCAGCTCAGCCTCTTGCGAGCCCACCTCCGGCCGCACGACCCGGGCCTGGTGAAGGTCGTCCACCCGGCGAACGGGGAGCGGGCGGACCTGGTGACGGTCACGGAAGCCGGCCGCACTCGGGGAGGACGCGATCCCCCCTCCCTGAAGTGGCATCCGGCTCGTTCGTCGTACGACCGCACGACCGTCAACCGACGGCGCTCGGTGACCTCCTGGAGGCGACTGTCGCGCGCCGAATCGGTGACAGCGGCGCATTCGGAGCCCGGGCCAGCGTCATGGTCACGGGAGAAGAACAGGTTCCGGGCGGCGGGAGGCCTGAATTCCGGCAACGGCGGCGGGAGCTATACGGCCAGGCCCCGCCGCCCCACACCCAGCCCCCAAACGCATCGAAGCCCCACCACCACCCAACTCAGAAAACACCCCCGCGGCGCGGGACCTACTTCCCCTGAGCGTCGATCGGCCCTGATGGGTCGTTGGCGAAGTGGCGTTCGCGGAACCGGCCTGTCGCCCGATGCCGGGTGTTCCGCAGCATCGGGCGCCCCGCAGTTGATGCGTGTGCCCAGGAGCCATGACCGGGGCACACAGTGTTCCGGGTTCGTCAGTAGGTGATGACTACGGCTCCGTCACCTCCGTTCTTACCGGCGGTGCCGTCCCCGACCCCCTCTCCGTCCGCGCCTTCCGCGCCCGAGACTTCGGCTCCCCGACCACCGTCGCCGCTTGCCGCCGCGGCCGTAGTCGTGATCATTGGGGATCGTCCGCACCGGCTGCTCCGCCCTTGCCGCCCAACTCGCCAGTGCCGACTTCGGTGTTGCCGGTGGAATCCGCGCTGCCGCTCTTGCGATGGGCGACGTGGCCTTCCCGGGAGCGGGAGAGGTGCCTGTGCAGGACAAGTCCCGTCCGGCGTAGCCGGGGCCGGAGCTGCGCACCCGACCCGCGCGCTTCTGTCGACGCCGGCCGCCCGTCGTGGATAGATCGGTGCACAGCGATCGGCGGCGTGGCCGGAAGTGGATCACTCGTCAGGTGGATAGCCGCATAAGCAGCGTTTTTCATGGATAGATTGCCCGGCGCCGGGCTCCGAAATGCGGGTCCGGACGTACGAGAACACAGGAGTAGCAGTCCATGACGATGATCCAGACCGGCAAGATCAGCCTCAGTTCGGACAACGCGGTCGAGACGGCCGGCGGCAACACCTCCACCTTCACCCGGGTGACCTTCCCTACCCCTTTCCCGGCAGGGTCCGAGGTCATCGTGCTGCCGCTGACGCAGACGTTCAACGGTCCGGACACCCCTGGCATCCGCGTCCACAACGTCAACGAGCAGGGCTTCCTGATCCGCCTCAACGAGGTCAGGGTCAACGCCAGCGTGGTGAGTGACGGCAAGCACACCACCGAGCAGGTCGGCTGGCTGGCCACCACCGTCTGAGAAACCCCGCGCACGTGAGCCGCCGACTGGCGTCCTGAGACGACGTCGGCGGCTCACCGCTGCTCTCGGTGAGAACGTTGTGGCCCCGGGGTTCCCGCACCCTCTGCCACTCACGTCCGAAACGGACTTGGGTACCCCAAGATGCCGATTGCCGTACTGCGGTGGTGGGCCAGGCCGGCCCGCATGACTCTGCGGGTGAGCGCCTCCACCGCCTGGGGCCCGAGAAGCAGGGATCAATCCCTGCTTTTCCGCGCTGCGGGAACTGACATGTCTTCTGCCGCGAGTGTTCCGGGAGTTGGGGGCGTGGGAGGTGCCGGTGGGGCAGGTCGCCCGCTGTCGCTGTCTGTCTCGATCGTGTTCCTCGGTACGTCATCTGATGCATTGACTCCACCGTTCCGGCGCGGTTGCATGCTGGTGGTCCTCCGGTGGGGAACCGGAGGCGGAACCTGCCTGGGGGAACAGTGAGAGGAAACCCGCACCGCGGCACGACAGGTACCACCAGGCGTATGCGGACCGTTCTGAGCGCGGCGACGGTCGCGGTCTTCACGGTCACGGCGGTGCCGCCGGGCGCCGCCGCGGCCCAGACGGGCGCCACGGGCGTCCGTGTGACCGGGGTGGAGAGGATCAGCGTCGCGACCGACGGTACCCAGGCCAACGGCCATTCCGTCGACGCCTCGATCACGCCCGACGGCCATCGGGTCGTCTTCACGTCGTCGGCGGGGAACCTCATCCCCGGCGGCACGACGGCGGCCAGAAGGGTGTACCTCCGCGACCGGCAGGCGGGGCAGACCACGCGGCTCGGGACCGAGGAGCCGCTCAAACCCCCGGGGATCAGCGGTGACGGAGGATTCGTCGGCTATCCGGTGCAATGGATGAGAGGCGAGATGATCCGCCTGCACCGGATCAGCACGGGAGCTTCGATCGGCCACAGCTGCACGGCCTACAACTGCGAGATGTCGGTGGGCGCGGACGGCCTGCGCCTGGCCTACAGCGTCCGCTTCAGGCCGCCGGAGCCCAACCAGCGCATCGAGGTCATCGACTGGGCCAGCAACAACACGTACACCATCGACATCATCCACAACACCCAGCCGTCGCGGCCGTCCCTCAGCGACGACGCCTACCACCTCGCCTACCAGGACGGCGGGGAGCAGGACGTCTTCGTGTGGGACCGGACCAACGGCACCCCCGCCGGCCCGATCGAGGGCCCCGCCAGGGCGGCGACACTCGTCCAGCTCAGCGACGACGGCAGCAAGGTCGTCTATCTCTCCGGCCCCGACACCTTTGTCTACGACACCGGTTCGGGTACCACTCAATCGGTGCCCAACGTGCGGGGCGTGGCCATCGATCCCACCGGCCGCTATCTGCTGCATGCCCCGTCGGGCACGGCGGGACCGTCGTCGCTCACCCTGCGCGATCTGCAGACGGGCACCGACGAGACCGTCTCCGCCCAGCCCGCCTCGGCCGGGATCGACGCGGTCAGCGCGGGCGGGCGCGATGTGGTCTTCCAGTCCGAGGCCGAGGACATCGTGCCCGGTGACACCAATGGGAGGACGGACGTCTTCCTCCGCAGCTTCCACTGACACCGCAACCAAATATGGAGATGAGGTACAGAACCCCGCGAAGCTGCTGCCGCCCACATCCCGTGATCCGCCGGACCGGCGGATCACCAACAACGCACGCCTCCACGCCCGGGAGATTCCGTCCGCAGCCGCACCACCGGGGCTGACACACCCCGACCCGGGGACGCTTCCCCCTGGCGGTACGGCCGCGGACGGTGTCCGGGTCTGGCTCAAGACCACGATGATCATCGTGCTCGCCCGCAAGCGGGTCAGCTACAAGATCGGCATCAAGAAGCGGGTGTACCAGGTCTACGTCTCGCATCAGTTCCGGAGCTGCAACGTCTCCAACTACTGGGCGAAGGTCACGGTGCCGGACTCCTACATGGAGACCAAGAACACCTGACATAGCTTCAGCCAGGCCCCGGCCCGTCAACGCGAAGACGTCTGCGGCCCCAGACCCCGAACAGACGAGTAGACGGGTCTGGGGCCACAGACGTCGGACCATCCCCGCTGCGCGGGGCCGACTACCCGAGCGGGCACCGATACCAGGCAAACCGTTTTCCTCCAGGCACTTGGCGTTGCCCAGGCCGCAGGTGCTGCGGACACCTACTCAGCTGGTGTGGGATATCACGGCGTCGATGAGCTCCGGCCAGAGCTCGCGGGGGCGGTCGTGGCCCATGTCGGGGATCAGCAGGAGTTCCGCACCAGGCACGAGCTCCGCAGTGCGCTTTCCGCCGCTGGGGGCGATCAGCGTGTCGTCCAGGCCATGGATCACCAGCGTCGGCACCCGCAGTTCACGGAGTGCGTCCGCGCGTGAACCGCTGAGGATCATCGCGCCGAGTTGCCGCCCGATCCCCGCGGGGTAGTACGAGCGGTCGTAGCTTGCGGCCGCCAGCTCACGCAGAGCCGCGATGTCGCCGTAGCGTTTGGAGGCCCACACCAGCTCCTTCTCCACCGCCGTGACGTATCCCTCGCGGTCCGTCGGTGTCGGGGTGAACAGCGCCGCCTGAGCCTCTGGGCTGGCCTGGCCGTATTCACTCTCGCCGGTCGAGGACATCATCGACGTCAAGGTCAGCACCCGCTCCGGGGAGGAGAGGGCCATCGTCTGGGCGATCATCCCGCCCATCGAGGTGCCGACCACATGGGCGCGGTCGATACCGAGCGCGGTGAGCAGGCCGAGTCCGTCGTCGGCCATGTCGCGAAGCCGGTAGGGAACCATCGAGAGGGCGGCGGGAATGTCACCCGAGCTGACGGTGGCGATGAACTTACCCATGTCGACAGGGTGCTCGTCGAATTTGGTGGACAGCCCGCAGTCGCGGTTGTCGTATCGGATCACGTACCGGCCGCGGTTCGCCAGTGCCCGGCAGAAGTCCTCGTGCCAGGCAAGCATCTGCGCACCGAAACCCATCACGAGCAGGACGGGTGCGTCCCCGGGGTCGCCGAAGCTCTCGTACGCGATAGACACCTTGGGAGACACGGCAACATTCGGCATACATGAATCCTGCCATGGGGCCGACCATGGAGCGCACCCATAAATCTGGTGCGTGACCTGCGCCTCTCCTGTTGATCCCCCATGACCCGCCGGACACGCCCCAGTTCGGCCGGATAGCCCGGGACTCCCTCAGCCGGGGCGCGGCAGGCTGCCCGGCCGGGGCCGGCTCCTCGCGCACTCCCGTGACGCCAGGCCCCGGGCCGACCCTCCTTGGCCGTGGTCATGGAGCCGAAATTGAGGAGCGTCCGCGCTACCCGGGACCGGCATGTCTCCAAACTCCACCAGGTGTCCGATCGCGTGACTATCCCCGCAGCGCGGGGCCGACACTTGTTGACCTGGGCTTTTGCTGGCGGTCATGAGGGTTTTCATTCAGTTGTGTTTGGTGCGACTGCGGGTTGTGCGTTGAGTGGGTGCACGGTATCGGTTGGGGAGTGGTCGGCGGTACTGGCTCCTGGCTGGGCCGTCTGGTCCGGGAGGGGCGCGGATCCTTGCGCGGAGTCCGAGGGCAGTGCGCACGATGTGTCCAGGGCCAGCCGAGGAGCCAGACGACGCGGACTTCGACGCGATCGGTGTACACGCGGTACGCGATCACCCGGACCAGCGCCGGCGGGGTCTTGACGGTTCCGGACGCTTTGCTGTGCTTGTTCGCCTCGATCCGGGCGAGGCAGCTGCCATCGGGCAGCACGTCCTGGACCCGGCGGGCCTTGAGCCGCTCGATTCGCCACAACAGGTGGGTGCCCTGTACGGGATCCCCCGCGACTTCCACGGCGCTGAGATCCGCCCCCGACTCCCAGGTGAGGCCAGTCGACCCTGCTGCCGGTTCATGCGCTTATGCCGTGATTCGATGTACATCAGGTGCTGGGACATGGCGTCTGCGGATACCCCGTGCGTGGCGGCCTGAATAATGAGGTGAGGCCCCGGCGAGGCCTCGGTAGTCTGCAGTGACGACGTGTGAAGGAGAAGTGGCGTGCCCCGAAAGATCCGAGTTGCTCCGGTTATGCAAGCGAAAACCGAAGAACTAGGGACTGCACGTCATGAACACCGTGAACATCGGCATCCTGGCGCACGTTGATGCCGGTAAGACCAGCCTGACCGAGCGGCTGCTGTACAGCACCGGCGTCATCGACCGGATCGGCAGGGTCGATGACGGTGATACCCAGACCGACGCGCACGAGCTCGAACGCCGGCGCGGCATCACCATCCGGTCGGCGGTGGTGTCCTTCACCGTCGGCGACACCAAGGTCAATCTCATCGATACCCCCGGCCACCCGGATTTCATCTCCGAGGTGGAACGGGCCCTCGGCGTGCTTGACGGAGTGATCCTCGTGATCTCCGCCGTCGAGGGTGTCCAGGCGCAGACACGCCTGCTCATGCGCACCCTGGCCCGGATACGCATGCCGGTGATCATCTTCGTCAACAAGATCGACCGCGCGGGTGCCCGCTACGGAGACCTGCTGGAATCGATCCGTACCGAGCTGGCACCCTCCCTCGTGGCGATGACCCGGGTCGAGGAGCCCGGCACCCGCCAGGCGCGCGCCCTCCTCCGCCGGATCGGGGAGGAGGGTTTCACCGACGAGCTGGCCGAGGTCCTCGCCGAGCACGACGACCGCTTCCTGGCCCGCTTCCTCGGCGACGGCCCGGCGCTCACCGCGTACGACTACACCGACGAGCTGGTCCGCCAGACCGGTGGGGCGTGGGTGTGCCCGGTGTTCTTCGGCTCGGCCGTCTCCGGAGCCGGCATCCCTGAGCTGACCCGCGCGGTCACCCGTTTCTTCGCGGGCACCCCTGGTCAGGCTGGTGAGGGGTTGCGGGCGACGGTGTTCAAGATCGAACGTGGTTGGGCCGGGGAGAAGATCGCCTACGCGCGCGTGCACTCCGGCAAATTCAGGGCCCGCACCGCAGTCTCCTTCTACAGGCGCAACCGGCAGGGCGCTCTGACCGAGCTGACCGGTCGGGCGAGCGCGGTCGAGGTCTTCGACGAGGGTTCGGCTACGGCCGGGAGAGATGCGGTCGCGGGCGACATTGCCAAGGTCAGGGGCCTGAAGGGGGTCCGGATCGGTGACCAGGTTGGTACTGCGGATGGTCTGCGGGAGCAGCACCTGTTCGCGTCGCCGAGCCTGGAAAGCATCGTGAAGGCCACCGCGCCGGGTGCCACGCCCGACCTCTACGAGGCACTCTCGCGACTGGCCGATCAGGACCCGCTGATCAACGTCCGCAAGGACGACAGCGAGCAGGAGATCGCTGTCTCCCTCTACGGGGAGGTGCAGAAGGAGGTGATCAAGGCGACCCTCGCCGAGGAGTACAAGCTGGACGTCGAGTTCGAGGGCACCCGCACCATCTGCGTGGAAAGGCCGGCCGGGACCGGGGAGGCGGTCGAGGAGATCGACCGCAAGGGCAGGAACCTGTTCTGGGCCACGGTTGGACTGCGGGTCGAGCCTGGTGAGGTGGACTCGGGCATCGTTTTCCGCCGGTCGGTAGAAGTCGGCTCGCTGCCCCATGCGTTCCACAAGGCGATCGAGGAATCGGTGCGCTCGACACTGGCGCAGGGCCTGTACGGGTGGGAGGTGATCGACATCGTGGTGACCCTCACCCACAGCGGGTTCGCCGCCCCCGTCAGCGCTGCGGGGGACTTCCGCAAGCTCACCCCGCTGGTCCTCATGAACGCGCTCCGCCAGGCCGGGACCCGCGTCCTGGAGCCCGTCAACGCGTTCGAAGTGGAGGTACCGGCCGAGAACATCAGCAGCGTCCTGCTGAACCTCGTCGAATGCGGGGGCACACCTCACACCACCACGGCGCGGGGCAGCACCTGCCTGGTCGACGGGGTCATCCCCGCCCGGACCGTCCAGGACTTCGAGCAGCAACTGCCCGGCCTCACCCAGGGCGAGGGCACCCTCCACACCCGCTTCCACAGCTTCCAGCCGGCCCCCACTCCGGCCCCGGTCCGCCGGAACAGCGGCATCAACGCCCTGGACCGCAAGGAGTACATGCTCCGGGTCTCCGGCCGGATCTGAACCCGCACCCGGCCCCGACCTCGCCCAGGGGCGGGGCCGGCCTGCTCAACCGGACAGCACGTTCGCGCTCAGGGCCAGCCGAGGAGCCAGACGACGCGGACCTCGACCCGGGCGTCGATCACGCGGTAGCCGATCGTGACTCCGGCGGATTTCACGGCGAGTTTCCGCAGGGCGTCCGGCCCGCTGCCTTCCGGTGTGCCCACCGCGAGGGGGTTCGTGGACAGCTGTCCACGCATCGCCTCGTGGATCGCGCGGTGCGCCGCTGCGGGACGAGGCCGGCCAGGGCGCGCTGGGCCTGGGGGTTGAGGACGGCCTTGTACGTCACGCCGCCTCCCCTTCGTCCCGGCGCTCGTAGGGGTCGGGGTCGTACTCGGCCATGACGACGTCGAGCGGGACGCCGTTGTCGATCCCGGCCTCGTCGTCGGCGACGGCCTGGAAGATGTCCGGGTGGACCTTCGCCATCCACTCGACCCGGTACGCGCTGATCACGTCCCACACCCACCGCGCGCAGAAGCTCCTCGCCCTCACGGTGGAACGGCGCGGCCTCCAACTCGGCGGCGAAGGCGGCCAGCAGGTCGGGCCACGGAGCGAGGGCGGTCTTCAGCTCGCCGATGCTCTGGGGCCCCTCGTCCGCATCCAGTTGGTACGGCGAGCGGGTCGGGTCACTCATCGTGCTTCCCTCCGGGTCGGTGGTGGGCACCCCTCAGTGTCGTCCCCGGGCCGCCTGGAACCGGCACCGCTCACTCCATCAGATGACGTTGCTGTCCTGCCTGATGACGCCGAACCGCGGGTCGGTGGCCATCGGGGCTGGACGTCGTCCTCATCGATGTCGTGGCCCTGCAAGGTCAGCCATCGCCTCACGGCCGCGCGCTCGAAGGTGGCCCGGGTGATCTCCTCGGCCGATCCCTCACCCTCCAAGCTCTTGACGATCGAGTTGAGCTCCCCCTCGGTCGCGAACTCGAGCAGCCAGGTCGGGCCCAACCCCGCCAAGCGCTGCTGCTCGGCCCAGGCCCGCCGCTGGTCGGCGATCTCGCGCCCGATGGCCGGTGCGTCGTGTTCGGCGGCGATCCGTTCGTAGTGCTGGAAGTACGCCTCCAGCATCCGGTGGACGATGACTTCGTCCTCGGGGTCCGTCCGCATGGCGTCCTTGCTGCGGACGGCCGTGAGCTGCGCCAACGCCTTCCGCCGGATCTTGCTGGCCCGCGCGGCGGCCTGGAGCATCTCCTTCTGGGCGTCGCCCTCGGCAGCTCCCCCTGCGTGCAAGCAGGACCGAAAATTTCACTTGTTCAGGTGATATTTCCGTGTTCTTCTGCGCGAGTCGCTAAGGGTTTGGGGCCGATCGATCCATAGCTTGATCCCGAGTGCTCGCCAGATCGCTCAGGTCGGGGACCCGCTTTGGAAGGAGGGTCCCGTCCTGTGGTTGTGCTCTGGTCGACGGGCAGTGCCAAACAAGGGGAGAGGGAACCTCGATGCGAATAGCCACGCACGCCTCCGGGTGGCATTTCTGGACGATGGCGCGCGAAAGGAGAGGGGGGTGCCTTCCCATGACGCTGAGGTCGGTACTCGCGTTGCTACTCGCTGTGCCGATTCTCTTTGCCTACACGCCGGCGCAGGCCGCCGGTGGCACGCTGAACGTGTCGGTGGAGGTGGTCTCGGAGACGGTGCGGTCCGGTCAGGGTGCGTCGTTCCGGGTGCAGTGGACGTGTAGCGGCAGCGGTACGTGCGATGGCGCGAAGATTTCGGTTCCGGTACCGACGGCGCTGGCGTCGTCGGACGCGTTCCCCGGTGGTGTTCCGCTGACGGTGACGAGCCAGAGCTCGCTCCAGATCAACGGGGCTGTCGTGCCCGGGGCGGCCACGATCGTCGGCACCGCCCCGGACCAGACGCTTGTGTGGACGTTCCCGGCGACCGTGACGACCGGTACCTCTGACACTGTGTCCTTCACGCTCACCCCGCCGAACTCCGTCACACCCGATGGGGCGACGATCACCCCGGAGGTGACCTTCGCGGCCACCGGCACGGCGGCGGTCACGGATTCGGCGACCACGACCGTGACCTCCGACATCTCCCTGAACGTCGCCAAGGTCAAGCACAGCCCGACCGGCGTCCCGTACGTAGATCAGCAGGTGACCTACTCGATCCTGGTGGGCTACGACTCCCAGATCCCCACCACGGGCGCTCCCACCGGGTATGCGCGCAAGATGGCGGATGCCTGCTCCGAACTCGGAACGCAGGCGCTGGAGAACCTCACCGTGGTCGACACTCTTCCCACCGGGGCGCGGTTCGTGAGCGCCACGCACGGCGGCGTGTACGACTCGGCGGCGAACACCATCACCTGGAGCCTCGGCTCCTCGATTTACGACACCCCGCCCTATGCCTGCACGCCGAACTCCGGCAGTACGACCTGGACGGGTACGCCGCTGAGGGCGACCGCCGTCTACCCCGATGGAGAGTTCAGCGCCGACCCGGACCCGAGCGCGGTCACGAACTCGGTCGTGGCCACCGCGAACGCGTGGGGCCAGTCCTCCGAAACGCTCTCTTCGGACGACTCCACCTCGCACGCCCTCCGCGAGGGTGCTGCCGGTGCGAGCGTCGAGAAGAGGCCCGGCTACGACTTCGCGATCGGATCGCCGCTCTACCGCACCGTGCACACCCAGAACAACAACATCTACTCCCTGAGCGGCACCTCGGACGAGCCGACCGCGGGCCGGTGGACGTTCACCGACATGATGCCGTGCGGGCTGACCTCGCCGACCGACGAGAACGACATCGACTGCGCCACCCCCGCGTTCGTGGATCTGCAGTTCTCCGCGGACAGGTACCTGCCCGAGTCGCAAGTGAACTGGACGACGAACGCCGGCAGCACCGGATCGTGCACGATCGCCGCGGGCACGTCGATGAGCGACACCGCCAAGCGCTACTGCGACGGCACCAACAGCACCACGCCCACCCCGGTGCCCGCGGGTGAGTGGATCACAAAGATCGAGGTGGACACCGAGATCCCCGCGTTCGGCGGCGGCAGCATCTTCATCCACGGCCGTGTCTCGAAGGATGTGCCGTTCAGCAACGTCGACACGGTGTACACCAACCCGAACCTCGATGTGGACCGCTCCGACGTCCACCCTTGGTATGTCACGGTGGAGAACTGCCCCCTCGAGAACGTGATCACCTTCGAAGGCGGACGCCAGTACCGCCCGTACGAGCCGCAGACGGCGGACAGCAACGCCGGTATCTGCGGCTACCGGCAGGTCATGACGAACCCGTTCACGCTGCGACCCGTCAAGTCGATGTACGATCCCGCGATCCCCAAAGGCTCCCGCCCCGCGACCCCCGCGGTGCAGACCGGCGACGTGCTCACCGTCGATCTCGCGATGAACCGGTCGCGATGGAACGCAGGCCAAGCAGTCCTCGACGCGTCGACCTTCACCCCGACCGTGACCGAGTACCTCCCGGCCGCGCTCACCATGGTCGAGGACTCGCTCCAGATCGTTCCCGACGCGGGAGGAGACGCGCCGCTCGTGGCCGCGCTCGGCGAACCCGACGTCGCCGTCGAGACGGTCGACTACCTGGGTGAGCGGCGGAAACGGGTCACGGTGACATTCCCGGACGCCGAGATCACCTCGTTCGCGACCCTGGGCCGGACCGCCTATGTGCGGTTCCAGGTTCGCGTCAACCAGGGTGTCCCTGCGGGCGTCTACACGAACAACTACCTGCTCACCGGCGCCGAAGGCGGGCCAGGCGTGCCCGACACCTACCTGCAGTGCGGGCAGGGGACACTCGTCGACGCCGACCTGAAGCCGACCACCGACCGCGCCGCCGCCATCGGGTGCCTGGCCTCCGCGAGCTTCAACGTCCTCCCCGTTGCCGGCGTGAACACGAGCAAGACGGTGCAGGGCGCCTACGACGCTGACCCGATCGGCGCCCGGGGCGTCGGAGCCACCGATCTGTCCGGCGAGGCTGAGTACGCCATCCGTGTCGCGAACCCGGGATCGGTGGACATCCGCAACGTGGTCGCCTACGACATGCTGCCCCGGATCGGTGACTCCCTGATCCTCCCCGGCGCCCAGGGCGCCCGGGACTCGGCGTTCCCGGTGCACCTGACCGGGCCGGTCACGGCGCCCGCGGGCGCGACGCTGCGGTACTCCACCAGCGCCAACCCGTGCCGCGGCGACCTCGCCGGTACCGGCGGCGGCGCCGTGAACAGCGCACCCGCCGGCTGCGCGAACGACTGGGCGGCCACGCCGCCCGGCGGCGACTACGAAGCGGTCACCGCCCTGCGCATCGACTTCGGGTCCCGGGTCTTCGCCCCTGGAGATTCCGAGAGCGCCGTGCTCGCCGTCAAGGCCGCAGGCCCGAACACGACCACAAGTGCCGACCTCGACGGCATCGCATGGAACAACACCGCCGTCGCCGGTGTCGAAGCATCCTCGGGAAGGCCGATCCTGCCGACCGAGGCATCGGCCGTCGGGCTGCAGCTCCTGCCGGACGTCGCCTGGCAGAAGACCGACAGCCGCACCGGGGACCTGCTCGCGGGCTCCGAGTGGACCCTCGCCCCTGTGCTCAAGGACGGCGAGAAGATGCCCGACGGATGGCCGCTGACGATCACGGACTGCACCGACGCGCCGTGTTCGGGTGCCGATCAGGACCCCGCGGCTGGGCAGTTCCGCCTGGCCGGTATCCCATGGGGCGACTACACGCTCACCGAAACCACGGCACCGTCCGGACATCTGCCCCTCGAGGACCCGATCGAGGTGAACGTCGATCCCGCCGACGTCGACCGCGGCAGCTACCTGTTCGACCTGGGGAAGATCGAGAACGACCCGCGTCAGGGCGAGTGGACGCTGTCGAAGACCTCGGACCCGGCATCCGGCACCACCGTGAACGCCGGGGACACGATCACCTACACCCTGACCGTGGCCAACGACTCGCAGTACCCGGTCCACGGCATCGCGTTGACCGACAACCTGAGCGACGTCCTCGACGACGCCACGTTCGGGTCCTTCACCGACGCCGACGACGGCCGGGCGGTCCGGGCATCGGATGACACGATCACCTGGAACGTGGACGAACTGGCCGCCGGCGCCACACGCACGGTCACCTACACCGTGACGGTGCTGCCGGACGGGCAACGAGGGGACAACCGCCTGGGCAACGTCCTCGCTCCCACCGGCACGACCGACCCGGACTGTGAGGACGAGCGCGTCTCCTGCACCGAGCACCCGGTGCCGCTGCTGGACTCCTGGAAGGCCGTCGAGGCCGACCGGACTCCGGTGGCTGCCGGGACGGTGCTGACGTACACGCTGTTCTTCGAGAACACAGGTGAAGCACCCGCGACCGTGGAGAGCGTCGATCTGCTCGACCACGTGACCGACGACGCGGACGTCACCACCGAACCCACCAGTTCGGACGGTCTCACGGCCGCCCGTGACGGGAACCGCATCACCATCACCGGTGAGGTTCCCGCGGGAGAGACCTACGAGGCGACCTACCGGGTCACGGTAAAAGCGGACGGCAAGCGCGGCGACGACATCGCGGCGAACTTCCTGCTCCCCGACGACCCGCAGAACCCGCCGGTCCCGCCGACCGACCCGGTGTGCCGGCCCGACGACGCGCAGCGTCCGGACTGCACCGTCACCCCCATCGGGCGGCTCCTGACCGGCAAGACAGTCTCTGCCGACACCGCCCCGGTCGAGACCGGGACGGTGCTGACCTACACCCTCACCTTCGACAACCAGGGGGAAGCCCCGTCGGCCGTCGGCCACACCGACATCCTCACCGATGTACTCGACGACACCGACCTGACCCGCGACCCGGTGGCCTCCGACGACGCGCTCCGCGTCTCGCCGGTCACCGATGGTTCGTTCACGGTCACCGGAGAACTCCAGCCGGGACAGACCGTCACCGTCACCTACCAGATGACGGTCAAGGACGAAGCCGACCGCGGCAACAACACCGCCGACAACTTCCTGATCCCCACCGGCGAACAGCCGCCGTCGGAGTGCGCCGAGGGGGATGCGAACTGCACCGTCACACCGCTGCCGAACGTGGCCGCCGTGAAATCCTCCAACCCCGAGTCCGGCTCGACGGTCCTCGCGGATCAGGAAATCACCTACACGTTGACGTTCACCAACACCGGCAAAGCAGCGGGTCCGGTCGACCACTCGGACCAACTGGAGAAGGTGCTCGACGACGCCGACCTCACCGGAGCCCCGACCTCGTCGGACCCTGCCCTGTCGGCAACGTCCGGTCAGGACGGGATCATCCGGGTCACCGGCACCCTCACACCCGGTCAGACGGTGACCGTGAAGTACACGGTCACCGTGAAGCCCGACGGGAAGCGTGGAGACAACCGGCTAGGGAATGTCCTCGCGGCTACCGAGAACACCGCTCCTCAGTGCGGTGAGGACGGGGTGTCCTGCACCGAGCACCCGATCCCGGAGATCGTCGACACCAAGTCGGTCAACCCCGCCTCCGGAACCCCCGTGGTCCCCGGCCAAGAGCTGACCTACTCGCTGACGTTCACCAACACCGGCAAAGCCACCGGCGCCGTGGACAAGGCCGACGACCTGACCCACGTGCTCGACGACGCCACCGTGACCGGCGAACCGGTCGCCTCCGACGACGCCTTCACGGTGTCCAGGGACGGCAACCGAATCCGGATCACTGGTCAGCTCAAGCCCGGGCAGACCGTCACGGTGTCCTACACCGTCAAGGTCAACCCGACCGGTAAGCGCGGCGACAACGTGCTCGCGAACTACCTGCTCGACCCCTCGCAGAAGCCGCCCACCGAGCCGGTGTGCGAGCCGGGCAAGGGGAAACTGCCTGACTGCACCACCAACCCCGTCGGAGACATCGCCCCGGCCAAGTCGGTCGACCCCCGGACGGGCACGACCGTCGACGACGGACAGGTCCTCACCTACACCCTGTCGTTCACCAACACCGGACGCGGACCGGCCCCGGTCGAGTACACCGACCACCTCGCCGACGTACTCGACGACGCCACATGGGCAGGGAGAATCACCGCCAGTGACGGGCTCACCGTGACCGGACCAGCCGGAAACACCCTACTCATCACCGGAACCGTCGCACCCGACCAGACCGCGACCGTGACCTACCAGGTCAAAATCAAAGCCCATGACAACCAGGGAGACCACCACCTCGGGAACTTCCTCACCCTCACCGGTCAGGAACCGCCGACCGAGTGCGTCCCCGAGAACCCCCTGTGCACCAAGAACCCGACCGACCCGCCGGCTACGCCGGAATCCGAGGGGCCGGGTGGGTTCCTGCCCAAAACCGGTGCCCAGATCTCGGCCACCGTACTGGCCGCAGCCCTGCTGCTCGGGCTCGGCAGTTGGATGGTCGTGCGCAGCCGACGCCGCTAACCCGGTGACGGTGGCCAGTCAGGAGATCGTCACCATCGACGACCTGTTCTGACATGCGGCCCCAGGCCCCACTCTTGGGTGGGGACTGGGGCCTGGGGCAGAGGGGTCACGCGTGCCGTCCCCACTCGCCGCGTGGAGACCGGTGTTGCTCATCGCCGGGTTCTCGGCCCCTGCCAGCCCCCTCCTCCCTGGAAACCAACTCCACCCATCTGGGCGGCCGGGTCCTTCGCGCCCAAACCCCCGTTGGCGACACCCAGGAAGCCTTCGCACTGCTGGTCACCGCGTACTTGAGGGCGAGTCAGGCCCGCCTTCGACCACCTGGTGACCGAAACGGAGCACACCTCAACTCTCGTCACGCACCGTAGATGCGGGACGGCTTCTGATACCGAGCAGCGGTTGGAGGCGCTGCGCTTCCTGCGCCGGGTCCGGGCCCAGGAACTCGCACGGACTGAACGCTGGATACGGGAAGCCGAACAACGCGCAGCCCGCAATAGTCAGCCCGGCCGTGGTCGGCCGGCGACCCATCCGGCCCCGGCCGGACCTCCACGCCCGGTACCTCCCCCGCCGGACCGGGTGCTGGAGAAGAACATCACCGGACCCATCGGCGTCCACATCGGCGACTGCTGGGTACCCCGCCGACAACAGCCGTTCCCTCACCCGCGACCAAGCTCGACAAGCCGTTGCTCAGGGCGCGAGAATGCCCCGCCTGCCACGCCCACACAACCCTCGGCGCCCCAGAGAAGGGCAACTAGTGCTGTGGCCGGGGCCTCACTGGACGAGCGCGGTCCGCGAGGCGACTGGTATTACTGGTGCATGCAGGAAGAGACCGCGCGGTCCGCGATCGACACGTTCATCTCCGCGTTCAACGCCTCGGACGACAGCTATGTGACTGCGCTGCTCTCCCAGGCCCTGACCTCGGACGTGGTCTTCTGGGGGCCGTTGGGCCGCAGCGAGGGGATCGAGGCGGTCGAGCGGTTCGTGCTGGACCTCCGGCGCCACCCCGCGGGGACCGGCACGATGGTGCGCTGTTCGGCGGTGGACATGCCGGGCGAGTGGGCCCGGTACCAGTGGGTCTTCACGACGCCGGATGGAGGCCCCCGCCTGGCGGGAACGGACGTCGTCCATCTGCGGCGGAGCCTCATCGACCAGGTCATCGTCTTCGCGGGGGAGATCGAGCCGTCCGCCTCCTGAGTCATTCTCCTCGGGCGCCGTCCTTCTCCTGAACCGGTCCCGTTCGGGGCTCCGGATCTGCCCCATTCAAGATCATCTTCACAGCGCTTCAGTCATCCGCGCTTGGCCACGAGCGGACCGACAGCCATGCGTTGAACGCCTGCCGGTAGACCGGTCCGGCCGGATCCCGGGCCGGGCACGCCGCCGTTCGGCGAGGGCTCCGGCCCATCCCCGGGGCGCCGCTGCGGCCCGGCCGGCGGGTAGGCCAGGACGGTGTACGCCGCCGTGCCGGTCCCACTCCGCGACCGTGAACCCGGCCGCAGCGAGCGCCGGATCGTGTGTGGCGTCCACGAGGGTCCAGCGTCCGTCGATCAGGACCTCGGCCGCGGACTGGACGTCCTCGCGGGACCGGAGAAGCCGGACCTCCGCGGCTGGTCGGGCAGGTGGTAGAGCCACCGCACCCGCCGCGCCGGACAGCCCGGTGCCCGGAATCCGTCGACCAGGTACGCGGACTTCGCCAGGCAGTCACCCCGGCCCACCGTGACCAGCTCGGCGGCGGCGTGCGCGCCGTCCGTCGCGTACGGGACCGCCCGCACCCGCTCAAACAGCCGCACCCGGGCCCGCCGGTCCGTCGTCACCTGCGGTACCGGTGCTAGGCGGTGATGAGTCTGACGGCGGCAATGGTGCGAACGGCGGGGGTGCTGACGTAGGAGACGACGATCGCGTCGACGCCCACCATGGTCGCCTCCCGGTGGAGGAGGCTGGGAAGGACCGCGGTTGGTTCGGACGCTGCCGGTAGCCGGGCCGCCCCCTGTGTCCCTGAGGGGCGGCGGCCCCCACCAGACCCTGCCCGCCGCGCTGTGCCATCAGTCTGGGATCGTGGTCGACTCCGCCAGGAGATCGGCGAGCCGGTGGCTCATCGCCGGCTCCATGCGTGAGGTCGCCACCCGAATGTGGGCGGGGCCGCGCGAGGGGTAGGAAGTGGCCCCGGCCAGCACCAGCACACCGTGGGAAACCAGATAGTCCACCGTGCGTGCCTCACTGCGCACCGGTATCCAGGCGCAGAATCCGTCCGAGCCGGTGGCTTCCACACCGCGGTCCCGCAACAGCCCTGTCAGCACCGACAGCCGCTCGGCGTACACGTCCCGGGCGCGGGCGATGCCGTCGCTGGTCCGTTCGTCCTCCAGCAGCCAGGCCAGCGCGTTCTGGAGAATGCGGGAGGTCCACTGCCGGGTCAGCCGGATTTGCGCGTGGATCAGGCTCATCCGCGTGGCGGGAGCGCCGACGACTGCCAGCCGCAGGTCGGGGCCGTAGGACTTCTCGTAGGACTTGATGTGGATGGTCTGCTCCGGCAGATGCTGCCCGACGCTGTACAGCTCCTTCGAGGACAGTGAGTTGAGATCGTCGTACTCGACCACCACCGTCGAGGGCAGCCTTCCGACGAGGGCGGCGATCCGCCGGGCCCGGCGTTCGACGGTGGCGAATCCCGTCGGGATCTGCGCCCGCGGCTGGAAGAACACCGCCACCGGACGGGTCTTGAGCGCGTCCGCTAGCCGCGCCGTCGACAGACCGTCGTCGAGATAGGGCACCTCGATGACGGTCAGTCCCAGATCGTTCATCAGGTGCAGCATCTGGGGCTGGCTCGGGCTCTCCACGACGATGCGATCGCCGGGGACGGACAGCGACTGGAGCACCGTCCAGACCGCGTCCGAAGCGCCGTTGGCGACCGCGTACGCCTGCGCCCGGTACGGCCAGCCCGGCTCGACCACCGCGCGCAGCGCGGGCAGGATCGGCGAGTCGTAGTACTCGTCCAGGCCGGGCAGGTCTGCGGCGCTCGCCAGGGCGGGCGCCAGGAGCGGGAGCAGCCCGAGATCAGGGTAGAGCAGCCGCAGGTCGGAGCGGGCGGGGACGATCGACGCGGGTTCGATGTGGGTGACCAGACCGGCGGGGCCGGTCACCCGGGTGCCGGACTTGCCGGTGCCCACGATGAGCCCCCGCTTCTTCAGGAGCGCCCATGCCGACGACACCGTCGCGGGGCTCACCCGTAGCACCCCGGCGAGCGCCCGTACTTGCGGGAGCCGGTCGCCCGGCGTCAGTTCGCCGGAGCGGATCAGCTCCGCGACGTGCGAGGCGATGCCTCGGGCGGAGGGGTCGTGGATGCCCGTGGTCAGCCGGGTCAGTCCGGGTGGTTTCCCGGGCCTGGGCCGGCCGTCCCGGTCCGGTGTCCCGTCGTCCGTGCCGTGCGCTGTCGCCGTCATTGTCGCCCGCTCGCTCGCCGTTCGTGCCCGTGGCCGCCGTCGTGTGCCCTCACCTCTGGCTCACCGTTCGTTCGCGCCGGTGGTCCGCGCCCCGTACAGCGTGTTCTCCAGGAACGTCTGGGTCACCGGGCTGCGCGGCGCGTCGAGCACCTGTTGGGTGGGGCCGTCCTCCACGACCAGTCCGTCCGCGATGACGACGACCCGGGTGGCAGCGGCCCGTGCGAAGCCGATCTCGTGCGTGACCACGATCATGGTCGAGCCGCCGTCGGCGAGCCGTTTCATCACCGAGGTCACCTCGCCGACATTGGCGGGGTCGAGGGCGGATGTCGGCTCGTCGAACAGCAGCAGTTCGGGGTCCATCGCCAGCGCCCGTGCGATGGAGACCCGCTGTTGCTGCCCGCCCGACAGATGCTTCGGATACGACGACGCCCGTTCTTCGAGCCCGACCGTCGCCAGCAGCCGCAGGCCCAGTTCCCGTGCCTCGCTGCGGTCCAGGCCGCGGACGCGGACCGGACCTTCGGTCACGTTGCGCAGCACGGTCCAGTGCGGGAAGAGGTTGAAGTTCTGGAACACCATGCCGGTACGGCTGCGTTGGCGGGCGATTTCGGTCTCGGTGAGCATGCGCGGTCCGCGGCGGGTGGTGGTGAACCCGACCAGTTCCCCGCCGAGCGAGATCGATCCGCTGTCGGGCCGCTCCAGGTGGTTGACGCACCGGAGCATGGTGGACTTGCCGGACCCCGAGGCGCCGAGGACGGCGACGGTCTCGCCGCGGGCCACATCGAGGCTGATACCGCGGAGCACCTCGGTCGTGCCGTAGCGCTTGTGTAGATCGCGGATCGACAGCAGGGGAAGATCGCTCACTGGGGGTTCGCCTCCGTTCGTTCCGGGCCGCGAGAGCGCAGTCGTGAGACCCGCCGGGCGATCCAGGTCCCGGCGTTCGTCGGCACGGCGCGGGTGGCGCCCTTCGCGTAGTACGCCTCGATGAAGTACTGGAAGAAGTTCAGAACCGTGGTCAGCACCAGGTACCAGATACAGGCGACGATCAGCAGCGGGATCGTTTGGAAGGTGTCGCTGAAGATCTCCTGTGCCGAGAAAAGCAGCTCGGCGCCGCCGATCACACTGACCAGGGAGGTCGCTTTGGTCATCCCGATGATCTGGCTGAACGTTGGTGGCACGATGAACCGCATCGCTTGCGGCAGCCTGATTTTCACGAATATCGTCATCGGCTTCATACCGATCGAGCGCGCCGCGTCCGTCTGGCCCTCGTCGACGGCGAGGAGCCCCGCCCGGTAGATCTCGGCCTGGTACGCCGCCTCGTGCAGCCCCAGTCCGACGACGGCTGCGAAGAAGGGGGTGATCACCGCGTTGGCGTCCGCCTCCCAGAAGACGGGCCCGAACGGTATCCCGATGCCGATCTTCGGCATGAGTAGCGCGATGTTGAACCAGAAGATCAGCTGGACGAGCTGGGGTGTGCCCCGGAAGACCCAGATGTAGCCGGCCGCGAACGCCCGCAGTACCGGGTTGGCGGTGATGCGGAAGGCGGCGAGTACGCCGCCGAAGATCACGCCGATGGCCATCGCCAGCACCGTCAGATAGCAGGTGACGAGCAGGCCGTGCAGAATCCGGGTGTCGAAGAGGTGGCGTGCGACGACGTCCCACTCGAAGTTCGGGTTGCGCACCATCATGGTGCCGAGTTGGGCGAGCAGGACCCCTGCCAGCAGCGCGGTGACCCAGGTCCAGGGCTGGGGCGCCCGGCGGGCGTCGGCGATGTCGGTTCGGGAGGCGGGTTTGCTCTGGTCGGTGGTGGGCGCGGCGTCCGCGTCAGCGGTCTTCACCGGTCAGCTCCCGGTCTTCGCGAGGTTGACGCCCGGGGCGTCGATCATCTGCTCGGTCAGCCCGTGCTTCTTCATGATCCGGTCGTAGTCGCCGTTGTCGAAGAGCTTCTGGAACGCGCCCAGGACGGTGGGCGTCAGCGGCGACTTCACCGGGAGGATCATTCCCTGGAAGAGGTTGTCGAAGCCGTTCGCGGTCTCCTTCCCGGCCAGCTCCAGCGCTCCGTCCGAAGTGGACGCGTAGAACGACAGGGGGGCGCCGGAGGCGAAGAAGGCGTCCGCTCGCCGGGACTTGACCGCGAGCACGCCCTCGGGGACCGACTTCAGGGCGACGATGTTCACCGTCGGCTTTCCGGCGCTCTCGCACTTCTTCGACTGATCGGTCAGGACCGCGTACGCCGAGCCCATCCCAGCGGGGCCGAGCGCCGCGACGGAACGGCCGCACATCTCGCTCAGGGTGTTGATCTTCTTCGGGTTTCCCTTGGGGACGAGGAAGGGGACGATCTCGCGGACCACGTCGACGAGTTCGACATTGGTCGCCTTGCCGGTGTCGCCGTAGGGATTGAACCCGGCGTCGTACCGGCCCGAAGCCACCGCGGCGAACGCGCCCGCGAGGTCGTTCACCGGGACGTATTCGAGCCCGACGCCCAGGACCTCGCCGAGCCTGCCGGTCAGCTCGGCCGCCGCGCCCGTGTAGTCGGCGCCGCTCTTCTTCCACCAGGGCGGGTTGACCCCGGGCATGACGACGACGAGCTTCTTCGAGTCCTTGATCTTCTGCGGCAGGGCGTCGTGCAGGGCCTGGTCGACCGCGGCCGCCTTCTCGGGGGTGCGGTCGACCGCGGCCACTTTGGACTCGTTCGTGCAGGCCGCGAGGCCCGCGGCCACGGTCAGGCTCAGAACGGCCGCAGTGATGGTTCTCCGGCGTGGTGTGCGCATGCTCCTCAACCTCTTCTGCTCATGTGGTCCGTCGCTTTGGCAGGGCGGGTCACGGGGTCCGGGGTGTGGGCGGTACAGGGAAGGGGGGCGTGGCCCGGGACGCCCTGGGCGTGGGCGGTCCGTGCGATCAGCTCCGGGTCGACGCGGAACCGGCGCTGGGCCAGGACCGGCATCTCGCGGCGGGCCCGGTCCAGGGCCGCGCGGGAGACCCGGTGCGTCAGTGCGGTGACCTCGGGGCCCGCCATCGCCCGGACGGCACCGTCCGGGGCGACGACGAGACTGCGGCCGATGCGATTGCCGCCGGCCTGCCCCGCCGCCGCGAGATAGCAGGTGTTCTCCAGCGCCCTGGCCCGGCACAGGGTCGTCCAGTGCTCTTCCTTGAGCGGGCCTGCGACCCAGGACGCGGGGGCCAGCAGCACATCGGCGCCCCGGTCGGCGAGCAGCCGCGAGATCTCCGGGAAGCGGAGGTCGTAGCAGTTCACCATCCCGATGCAGAAACCTTTCACCTGGAACGTCTCCAGGACTCCGTCACCGGGCGAGATGGTCGCCGACTCAACGAACGAGAAGGCGTCATAGAGATGGACCTTCCGGTAGACCGCCACCACCTGGCCGTCCCGGGCGGCGACGAGTGTGTTGAACGGAGGACCGTCCGGATTGCTTTCGACAGTCCCGACGACCACGGTTGGCCCGGCCACCGGGCCGCCACGGTCGGCCCCGGCGTGGTCGGTGGCTCCGCCTGGACCGTCCGGCCGACCGGTTGCCGTCGCCGCGACGACCGCCGCCACGAACCCCTCGTCCAGCGGTTCCGCGACGAGTCGGGCGCCCGGCTCGTCGGAGCGGCTAGCGGTTGTCTCCGGGAAGACCAGCAGGTCCACCCCGTCGGCACGGGCCCCGGCGATCCCCGTCAGGACCGATTCCAGATTGCCGGCGGGATCGAGGCCCGAGTGGAGCTGGACACAGCGGACGAGCATCCCTTCCTCCGCGCTCATCCCAGGCCCCCGCGGTCGGCGCCGGTCAGGGTGGCCAGGGCGGTGCCGGCTCGGACGCCGCCGCGCAGATCCAGCCGCGCGGTCTCGTCCTCGAACCGCAGCAGCCGGCCGGCGATCTCCGCCGCCTCGTCGGCCGGGACGACCGCGATGCCGTCCCCGTCGCCGAAGACGACATCGCCCGGCATGACGACCACACCCCCGACACTCACCGGCACATTGATCCGGCCCTCCAACGACAGCACCCGGGTGGTGAGCGAGGTGACCCCGCGGGAGTAGACCGGGAAACCCAGGTCCCGTATCTCCTCCACGTCGTTGGTCGAGCCGTCGCACACGGCGGCCACCGCGCCCAGGTCCGCCGCGATAGCGGCGAGGGTCCCGCCGAAGCTGGAGCGGCGGTCGTCGCCAGACTGGTCGATGACCACCACATCGCCGGGCCGAACCAAGCTCATCGCCCGGTGCACCGCCGTGGAGTCGACATGGGGGATCTTGATGGTGAGCGCCGGTCCGGCGAACGGCCCGCACTTCGCCACCGGGCGCAGCCCCCGCGGGAATCCGAAGTCCGTGAGGTGCCCCAGGGCCGCGGTGCTGACGCGGGTGAAAGCCTCGACGACCTCGGAATCCGGTCGCTTGAAATCAGAACCGATCAGGAATGACATGGTGCGTTCTCGCCGCCGCTCTACTCGGGGTGGGATGAGAAGGAGTATGGGCAGGCGTTCGTTCAGGTGCAATGAGTTCTGTTACTGAACGAAAACCATGAAGGCCGCGGCGCGAGGGACCGGTAGCCCAAGGAGGCAGAGAACAGCTGGTCACAGGAGCGGGTTAAACGTGAGCAGGACTGGTCGGGGCAGCCGTTCGAGGTTGTTTTTGTTCAGGAACACCAGGCCATGGATTCCGGGTCCGGGCATCGGGAGAATCAGATCCCGGCCGCTGAGAATTCCAACCGCAAGGGAATTGGTGTGCACCACGTTCAGCAAGGGTCCGTCGAATTCGACGGCCACCGCACCTACTACCGTGTCACCACCGACGCCCGGTCCGGAGGGCGTTTGGAACGGCCCCTGGTGGTCGTCCACGGCGGGCCGGGCTGTACCCATGACTACCTGCTGAGCCTCACCGATCTGGTGTCGCCCGAGCGGTCGGTCATCCACTACGACCAGCTCGGGAACGGGCGGTCGACCCATCTGCCCGACCAGCCGGGCGAGTTCTGGACCGTGGAGTTGTTCCTCCGAGAACTCGACCGGCTGCTGGACACGCTCGGCGTCACCGACTACGACCTGCTGGGCCAGTCCTGGGGCGGCATGCTGGCGGCCGAGCACGCGGTACGGCGGCCCGCCGGACTGCGCCGACTGGTGATCGCCAACTCACCTGCGTCGATGGACCTGTGGAGCGCCGAGGCGGCCCGACTGCGGGGGGCGCTGCCACGGGAGGTGCGGAACACCCTGGCCTCGCACGAGGAAGCGGGGACGACTCACTCGCCGGCGTACAGGGAGGCGTCCGCGGAGTACTACCGCCGCCATGTCTGTCGCCTCGACCCGGCACCTCCCGAGGTCGCCCGCACCTTCGAGTGGATCGACGCCGACCCGACCGTTTACCACACCATGAACGGCCCGACGGAGTTCCATGTGGTCGGCACCCTACGCGGCTGGTCGATCGTCGACCGGCTGCCCGCCGTCGCCGTCCCCACACTGGTGATCAACGGCGCGTTCGACGAGGCGGGCGACGACACCGTGCGCCCCTTCGCTGAACGCATCGCGGACGCCCGATGGATCCGCTTCGGCGCGTCCAGCCATATGCCGCACATCGAGGAACGCGAGGCGTACATGGCTGCGGTCGCCGACTTCCTGGGCTGAGGAACCCGCGGAGCCATAGGTGTCCAGTGCACTGGGAGCCCCACGAGAGCGCGTCCAAGATCCTCTCGGGGCCTCAGCCGGTCCGAGCGTCACCCCGCTTGTTCAGTGCCGCAGAGGCGACCAGCAGGACAGCGGAACGACCGGGACGAAGACGAGCAGCGGGCCCGCCCCTGTCCCCGCTGCGGAGCCGTCCTTCGGTTGCGGCACTGGCACAAAGCGAAGCTGGATGAGCCGGGTGACATTCCGCGAGTGGCGGTGGAGGCCCGAATGGGGCATGAGCTTCCGGGGGTGGAGGGTGTGTACAGCGAGGTGACGGTTGCGATGGAGGAGAGAATCGGGGAGTACCTTCAGCGCGTACGGGAGAAAGAAGTAGTGGGTGCGGGGTTGTGGACGCCTCCTTTTCCCATGCCGCTCCCAGATGACCTGCGCAATGCTGCTCTGTCCCTGTTCAGCGGCCTTCCTGTCTTGGAGTACGAATGATCGTCTGGATCAACGGTGCGTTCGGAGCGGGCAAGACCACCGCCGCACGCGAACTGATCGATCTGATCCCGAACAGCACGCTGTACGATCCTGAGCTCGTCGGCGCCCAACTGCGCCTTCTACTGCCGCCCAAGCGGCTCGCGGAGGTGAGTGACCACCGGGAACTACCGATCTGGCGCAGGCTCGTGGTGGACACCGCGGCGGCTTTGCTGGCGGAGCTGGGCGGCGTACTCGTGGTGCCGATGACCCTGCTGCGTCAGGAGTACCGGGATGAGATCTTCGGCGCCCTCGCCGCGCGCGGAATCCCCGTTCGGCATGTGCTGCTGAGGCCGGATGAAACGATCCTGCTCAGTCGTATAGCGGAAAGCTCCGAGCCGGATGCCTCACCGCACGACACCGGGAGCGACGAAGGAATCAGCAGTAGGCAGTGGGCGCACGACCACATAGAGCCCTACAACGAAGCACTGACCTGGATCACCGAAGACGCATTCGTCATCGACTCCAGCGACCTCACCCCACGCCAGGTGGCTGACCGGATCGCCGAAGCCGTGCGCACCGGAGAAGCAACCTCCTGCGAGATCGTGCAGAGCCCGGCGCCGACCGCTGAAACGCTTGCCGCCGGGGTGCTGCTCTTCGACGAACACGACAGAGTGCTCCTCGTGGACCCCACCTACAAACCCGGCTGGGAGTTTCCCGGCGGGATCGTGGAACGCGGTGAGGCACCTGCCGATGCCGGAGTGCGCGAGGTGGCCGAGGAAGTGGGGATCGAACTGGATCGACTTCCTCGGCTGCTCGTCGTCGACTGGGAGCCGCCCAGGCCGCCTCGCTTCGGTGGGATGCGGTTGCTCTTCGACGGTGGACGGCTCAGCAGCGATGACGCCGAGCACATCGTGCTGCCCGAGGCGGAGTTGCGCGGTTGGCGCTTCGTGGGGGAGCAGGAGGCTCAGCGGCTGCTGCCGCCTCAGCGGTATGAGCGACTGCGCTGGGCTCTGCGGGCGCGTGAGCGGGGCACACCGATCTATATGGAGGTGGGAGTCCCGCTCTAGCGGAGTACCAGTCCCAGAGCCGGTGCCGGAGCTAGAACCAGAATGTATCGGAGTCGGAGTCAGAACTGGAGTGCCGGGCCCAGGGCGGGGGCCGCGAGCCCCACGCCCGGGACAACGGACATACGCCGGTGGCCCGGCGTCCGCGACCGGCAGTGGTCCTGCCGTTCGAAGCGCCCTAGCCAGCCGCGTAATTGCGCAGGAACAACGCTTCCGTGACGGAGAGCCGTTCCAACTCCCTCGGGCAGACCGACTCATTCACCGCATGGATCTGTGCCTCGGGCTCGCTCAGGCCGATCAACAACATCTCCGCCTGCGGATAGAGCTCGGCGAGGGTGTTGCAGAGCGGGATCGAGCCGCCCATTCCTGAGGACTGCATCTCCTCGCCCGGATAGGCGACCCGCATGGCATCGGCCATCGCCGTGTACGCGGGGCTCGTCGTATCGGCCTGGAACGGTTCGCCCTGTCCGACCTGCTCCAGGGTCACCCGAGCGCCCCACGGAGTGTGTGCCTCCAGATGCGTCAGCAGTAGCTTCGTCACTTCACCCGAACGCTGGCCCGGCGGCACTCGCAGACTGACCAACGCCCGCGCGCCGGCCTGAACCGACGGTGTCGCTCCCACCACCGGAGGGCAGTCGATGCCCAGTACGGTGATGGCGGGTCGCGCCCAGATGCGGTCCGCGACCGAGCCCGAACCGATCAGCTCCACGCCGTCGAGCACCTTGGCATCCTTGCGGAAGTCTTCCTCCGGATACTCCAGGCCCTCCCACGGCTCGCCGTCGTCCAGCCCGTCCACCACCGTCGAACCGTCCTCGGTACGCAGCGAGTCGAGTACTCGGATGAGCGCGGCCAGCGCGTCGGGTGCCGCACCGCCGAACTGTCCTGAGTGGAGATTGCCTTCGAGCGTGTTCACCTGAATGCGGACCAGAGTCATCCCGCGCAGGGTCGCGGTGACCGTCGGCACGCCGGCCCGGAAGTTCCCGGAGTCCCCGATGACAATGGCATCCGAGCGCAACAGATCGGGGTGTGCCTCGGCGTACCGCTCCAGGCCACCGGTGCCCTGCTCCTCCGAACCCTCGACGATCACCTTGACACCGACGGGTACTCCGCCATGTGCCTTGAGGGCCCGCAAGGCCAGCAGATGCATGATGAACCCGCCCTTGCAGTCGGCGGCCCCCCGGCCGTACCAGCGGCCGTCACGCTCGGTCAGCTCAAAGGGCGGACTGATCCAGGACTCCAGATCCAGCGGAGGCTGGACGTCGTAGTGGGCGTACAACAACACCGTCGGTGCGCCCTCGGGCCCGGGCAGACAGCCGTACACCGACTGGGTGCCATCCGGGGTGTCGAGGAGTGCGACATCCTGGAACCCCTCGGCCCGCAACGCGTCCGCACACCAGGAAGCCGCTGCCTCGCACTCGCTCTTCGGGAACTGCGCCGTATCCGCGACCGACCGGAAGGCCACCAACTCCGCCAGCTCCGCCCTGGCCCGGGGCAGTAGGGCGGAGATGGTCTCGGCGATCGGATCGACGGTCATGGGCACGCTCCTCGTGGGTGCGACGTTATGGGTGTGTGTACGGCGAATGTGCGCTCGATCCTCCCACAGCGGTACGGGACGAACGCGCCGTAGGATGCCGTCGAGAGCATGGGGCACGCGTCGGATCGGGAGCAGAAGCACATCGTGAGCAGCGAGAACGGCGGCACCGGGGCAGAGGCAGAAGCGCAGGGGCACGGCGGCCCGGTATGGGACGTGGTGGTCATCGGCGCCGGGCCTGCGGGGGCATCAGCGGCGTACGCGGCGGCCGTGGCGGGCCGTCAGGTGCTTCTGGTGGAGAAGGCCGAACTGCCGCGCTACAAGACCTGTGGGGGCGGGATCATCGGTCCGTCCAGGGACAGCCTGCCACCTGGATTCGAACTACCGTTCCGTGACCGTGTGCATGCCGTCACCTTTTCGTTGAACGGCCGACTCATTCGTACCCGCCGCTCCAAGAAGATGCTCTTCGGGTTGATCAACCGCCCGGAGTTCGACGCGCAGCTGGTCGAGCATGCGCAGAAGGCGGGCGCCGAACTGCGAACCGGCGTCACGGTCTCCCGGGTTGAACAGCACGGACCTGCGGTACCCGACCGTCGCACGGTGGCCGTGGTGACCTCGGACGGTGAGACGATCCTCGCGCGGGCCGTGGTGGGCGCCGATGGCAGCGCCAGTCGGATAGGAGCCCATGTCGGGGTCAAGCTCGACCAGGTCGACCTGGGCCTGGAGGCGGAAATCCCGGTCCCTGACTCGGTGGCCGAGGACTGGGCGGGCCGAGTGCTCATCGACTGGGGTCCGATGCCGGGCAGTTACGGCTGGGTGTTCCCCAAGGGCGAGACCCTGACGGTCGGGGTGATCTCGGCCAGGGGGGAGGGCGCGGCCACCAAGCGCTACCTGGAGGACTTCATCGCCCGGCTGGGGCTTGCCGGCTTCGAACCCGCGATCTCCTCCGGCCATCTGACCCGCTGTCGCAGCGATGACTCACCGCTGTCGCGCGGTCGGGTCCTGGTGTGTGGGGACGCGGCCGGGCTGCTGGAGCCGTGGACTCGGGAGGGGATCTCCTTCGCACTGCGTTCGGGCCGGCTCGCGGGGGAGTGGGCAGTGCGGATCGCCGAGGCGCACGATGCTGTGGACGCGCGCCGTCAGGCGTTGAACTACGCGTTCGCCATCAAGGCCGGGTTGGGCGTTGAGATGGGGGTCGGGCGCCGACTGCTCGGTGTATTCGAGCGCCGCCCGGGATTCGTCCATGCGACGATCACCGGGCTACGGCCTGCGTGGCGCGTCTTCGCTGACATCACACGGGGTTCGACGACGCTGGCGGGCCTGGTCCGCACCAGTGGGGTTGCCCGTCGGGCCCTGGAGACCTTGGACCGCCGCAGCCAGGGGTGACCACTCGCCGATGGCCCCGATGGCCGAGCCGAAGCACCCACATGGGGGCCGACGGGGCGATGAGGGCCGTGCTTGGCTCGGCTCCCTGACGTCGATTCGCCCACCGATGGAGGCCACGGCACCGCCGTGACCGTGGGGTACCGGAACTTCGACGAGATGGGTTCGGCGGTTCCCTGATCCACTCTGGCGCTGCTTCTGTGGTGGTTGTTGCGATGCGGGTGGGACCTGCGGTGGCTGTACGCGCCTAAACGGTGCTGTACGCAGTGGTCTCTGCGGTGGTCTCTGCGGTGGCCTTCGGGTGGCAAGGGCCGCGGCAGTGGTCATGACGGCGGTTCTGTGACAGCTGTTCTGCGTTGGTGGTTCTGTGCCGGTGGTTCTGGACTGGCGGTTCTGTGCCGGTGGTCCTGCTGTGGTGACTCTGCGATGGTTCCGGCCGCTGGGTGACTCTGCGGGAGTGCCGTTTGTTTCCTCTGCTTCCTCTGCTTCCTCGCGGTTCGGTCCGTCGCTCCTCGATCACTCGTCACTCATCGCCCATGGGGCTGGTCGATGGCGGGCCATCGCTCGCTCGGGTGCCGCTCAATGGGTGATCGTCATCCGGAAGGCCGGGTGCCGATGGGCAGCGGCCAGTAGTTCCTCATCCGACGACTTGGCGTTGATATCGCCGAAGAAGCGGCCCACCTCCCAGCCCCAGCGCTCCAGATAGGTGCGCAGGAGCGCCGGCTTCTCGTTGTCTGCCAGTTCCACGACGGTGAACTGTTGCACCTTCCGTCCCACTTTGAGCTGCCCGCCGCCCGCTGCCCGCATATTGCGCACCCACTGGGACTCGCCACGGGCGGAGATCAGATAAGGGCCGCCCTCGTAGGGGAGCGGGTTGACGGGGATGCTCCGCCACTCGCCACTGGTGCGACCGCGCACGGAAAGCTCGGCGGTGCCCATCAGGCTCACGCCATGCCGGGCGAGCCAACCAATCGCCTTGTTGATGATGGTGTCGATGCGGTTGGGCTTGATGTAGTGCGTCTGTGTCATGGCGGGGCTCCAGGGATCAAAGGCCAGGTTTCGCAAAGGTCCGGTACGCGGCTCGCCCATGAAGTACGAGTTCAACGATGAGGCCAATGCGTTCGCATGGACAGCGGGTCGGGACTTCGTGAGCAGTGCTCTCGCTTGAGATCAGTGTGACCGGATCGACGCTCTAAATCAAGAGCAGTGCTCTATAAAGTGAATGATGCTCTGGCTGGTGATCGGCTGAGCCGATCCGAACTCTGGGAGCTCGGCGCTCGGGCCCTTCGCGACCTTGCGCATGCGGTCAATGATTGTGGGCGTGCTACGCCTTCCCGGAGCCCGGAGCCCGGAGCCCGGAGCCCGGAGCCCGGAGCCCGGAGCCCGGAGCCCGGAGCCCGGAGCCCGGAGCCCGGAGCCCGGAGCCCGGAGCCCGGAGCCCGGAGCCCGGAGCCCGGAGCGCCGGCTCAGCGTCGGGGACTGCCCGGCGAACGGAACTGAATCGGCGGAGTCACTCAGTGCACTGCTCTTGCTTCAGTGCATCGATCTTGCTTCAACTCATCGCTCTTCTTTGAGTGCGCCGCTCGTGTTTCGGTACGACAGTCTCGTTATTGGTCACTGCTCTGGAACGTGGCACACTCTGTTTCCATGACCAAGATCCGTGGGGCCAGGGAACGAGCCCGAGTCGAAGTCACCGCCGCCATCAAGGACGAGGCCAGGAGGCAACTCGCCGCGGAGGGGGCGGCGAAGCTCTCGCTGCGCGCCGTGGCCCGTGAGCTGGGCATGGTGTCCTCGGCGCTCTACCGCTACTTTCCCAGCCGCGATGATCTCCTCACTGCTTTGATCATGGACGCCTATGACGCCGTCGGCCAAGCCGCCGAGTCCGCGCTCGCCGCCCCCATCCCTGGCGCCGCCCCCATCCCTGGCGCCACCCCTAGCGCCCCTGGCGCCCCCCGTACATCCGTGGCCCCGGATGCCTCGGCCCCCGCCCCCGCCCCCGCGGCTGCCACTCGTACCTCCGGGGCGCCCGCATCCCCTGTTGGCTCTTCCGATTCCTCCTCCCGCCCCCTCACGGACCAACGCGCCCGCTGGACCGCGCTCTGCTCGGCCATCCGTGCCTGGGCCTTGGCCCACCCCCATGAGTACGCACTGATCTACGGTTCCCCGGTGCCCGGCTACACCGCCCCGATGGATACCGTCGGCCCCGCAGCCAGAGTGGGCATGGCCATGATCGCCATCGTCCGCGATGCCCATCGCACCCGTGGCCTGGCCCTGCCGCCCCTTGATCAAGAGTTGCGCCCCGAGGCGGAGCGACTCACCGCCCAACTGGCCCCTGATCTCCCCCCATCTGTCGTGGTGGCCCTGGTGGCCGCCTGGTCGCAGTTGTTCGGGCTGATCTCATTTGAGCTGTTCGGTCAGTTCAACCGGGTAGTGGCGGAACGGGACATGTTCTTCACCCAAGCCGTCGGTCGACTTGCTTACGAGGTCGGGCTCCTGGGCCCGCTCTCCGGCAGCGCACCACCACGCTGATCCTGTGCCGACGCGTCCGCCGCTCTCGCCGAACATCATCACCCGGTGTGTGCCGGGTGCCGTCCTGGCCATCACCACAGCTCACCCCGCGGCCGTGCCCCCGCCTCTTCTGTCCGTACTCCGCTGGGAGTAGGACCGGGCACCACGTTCAGCGGACGCCTCGGCGCCGCCGTCGGTCTAGCGTGGTCGCCATGGAAGACCACCGCGCCCGTCACCGAGGAGGCCCTCTTTGGGCGCTGGGCGGCCCACCCCGGGTCGAAGGGGCTGAGGGGGCCGGAAGAGGCGCCTCGCCTGTGCTGCGCATTTGCGAGGCCCGCCGTGGCTCCGGCGCAGTCCCCTGGCCCTCGACCCTCCTCGTCGCGGTGCTGGTGCTGGTGGGCACCGGGTTCGCAGCCAAGGGCCAGGACCGAGAACAGCTCGATGCGATCGGCCGGGTGCTACTGCTCCTGGGCCCGGCGTTGCTCCTGCTGCGCAACCGCTGGCCCGTCGTCTCCGTCTTCGGCACCGCGGCAACGACACTGCTCTACCTCGGCGCCGGCTATCCCTACGGACCCGCGTTCGTCCCTCTTGCCGTTGCGGTCTTCGCCGCCGTCGTCTCCGGACATCGGCACGCAGCCTGGTGGGCACTCGGAGGTTTCTGGACGGGCAGTCTCCTCCTGGCGCACTGGCTCTACCGCTATCTCCCACCCAGCGGTGACCAGGGCGCGCCCTGGGGCCAGGAAGTCGCGTTCGCCGCGTGGATCGCGGCGGTGCTGGCGGCTGCGGAGTTGGTACGTCTACGAGGTGAAGCACTGGCAAGGGCCAGGGTGGAGCGAGCGAGAGCGGAAAACCGTCGCGCCGACGAGGAGCGGCTGCGGATCGCCAGGGAACTGCACGATGTGCTCGCCCACTCGATCTCCGTCATCAATGTTCAGGCCGGGGTCGGCCTCGCCCTGTTGGACAGCGACCCTGAGCAGGCTCGCACCGCCCTCACGACCATCAAGGCCGCGAGCAAGGAGGCGCTTGGCGAGGTACGCCAGGTGCTCGATCGGCTCCGTACCCCTGGAGCCGCGCCCCGGGCGCCCGTTCCCGGTTTGGATCGGCTGCCGGAACTCGCCGAACAGGCCGCGAGCGCAGGCCTCAAGGTCACGGTCACCCGGGAGGGCAAGGCCGAACCGCTGCCGCCCGGAACCGACCTCGCGGCTTTTCGCATCGTTCAGGAGGCGCTCACCAATGTCGTTCGGCATTCGGGTTCGCGGGCGGCCCGGGTCGGGATCGTCCGTATCCGGGGGCGACTCGTCCTGAGGATCGACGATGACGGTCCGGCCACCGGTTCCGACGCGGGCGGCAGCGGCAATGGCCTCGCCGGGATGCGGGAGCGTGCCGCCGCGCTCGGTGGCACGATCGACGCCTGCGAACGGTCCGACGGCGGGTTCCGGGTGGTGGCCGATCTACCGGTGCGATCCCCGGGGGACGATGCGATCGAGAGGGAGGCACGGTGATCCGCGTACTGCTCGCCGATGACCAACTACTGGTGCGCGCGGGGTTTCGGGCCCTGTTGGATGCCCAGTCCGACATTGTCGTCGAGGGGGAGGCCGCTGACGGGGACCAGGCGGTGCGCTTGGTGGGCGAACTCCGCCCGGACGTGGTGCTGATGGACATTCGGATGCCGGTGCTCGATGGGCTCGCGGCCACCCGCCGGATCACGGAAGACCAGCGGCTCAGCGAGGTGAAGGTCGTCATGTTGACGACCTTCGAACTCGATGAGTACGTCTTCGAAGCGATCCGCTCCGGGGCGTCGGGCTTTCTGGTGAAGGACACCGAACCGGCTGAACTGCTACGCGCGGTAAGGGCGGTGGTGGCCGGGAACGCCTTGCTCTCGCCGGGGGTGACTCGCAGGTTGATCGCTGAGTTCGCGGCCCGCTCCAAGGCCCCGACACCTGCGGAAGGCCTGGCCGATCTCACCGAACGTGAGCGTGAGGTGATGGCCTTGGTCGGCATCGGTCTGTCGAACGAGGAGATCGCGCGCCGGCTGGTGGTTTCTCCGTTGACGGCGAAGACCCATGTCAGCCGGACAATGGTGAAACTGGGCGCACGAGATCGCGCCCAGTTGGTGGTGCTGGCCTATGAGTCGGGATTGGTGAGGCCGGGCTGGTTGGGCTGACGGACTCGATCGGCTTCGCCGGATGCGGCGGTGAACCGCCAGAGAACGGACACCACTCGTACCACGAAGACCAGGACCGCCGCTGCCCAGGCCGCGAGGAACAGTCCGCGCTCGACGACGTACGGTGCGAGGAACAGCAACTTGATTCCGGCGATCGCGCAGAACACCACGGCCGCGGCGAAAACCCCGCTCAGCAGGGCGTATCCGATCTCGACGGTAATTGCGTCCCGGTGTGCCTGGGTGCGTCGTCCGGCCATTTCCATCCTCGTCTCTTCCCCCCATGGGGCAAGTGTCACAGGGGCGAAGGCCAGCGGGCAAGGATTCCCGTCGAACGCCTGCCCGAAACCCGTGGGTGGGGGTGGGGGAGTGCAGAACAGTCCCGGACGGGAGGCCGAGTGCGTCCGTGACCGGCCGGGCACTCCACACCGAAGCGAAGCCGCTCCCATGCGCAGTGCTCGCCCGGATGCTCGTCGGCCCAACGGCCTCATCGCCCTCGGCCTGCGGGCGCCTTTCCCTGGGCCAGCTGCCTGCCTGGTGAGCCTCCTGGTGAGATGCGGGTGTCGGTCCAGGGCCTGCGGGCGCCTCATGCACCGCCGGTCGGTGCGGTACGGGTCAAACGTGTTCGGATCGTCCGGCCGGTGGAGTGCGCGATCGGTGAAGTGCGTGATCAAAGTCGTAGACAGCTGCGCGGCTGGTGTCAGACAGCCGACCTCTCCTGCCACAGCAGTGCCGGCCCCTGGTCTCCGTCGATCGTCACCGTGCTCAGCGGCAGTCGGTTCCACAGTGTGAGGTAGAGCTGCTGGGCCGTGCCGATCAACTCACAGTCGACAGGCCCGTCCCCATCCCTCACCGTATGGGGAGTATCCGTCGTGATGTGGACCGTCCAGACGTCTTCGGTGTCGGTGGTTCGCACCCGAAGTGTGAGTGGTACTTCGGAGCGCACCCTGCTCTTGGGACGTGCGTGAAAGCCGGTCAACAGTTCATCGATGCCGTCCGCTGCGAACACCGGAGGCAACGGGCTCGGCGCACCGCCCAACGCGGACTCCGCGTCGACCCGGTGGATCGCCGTCTCATGCGCCTGTCTGCGGGCCCAGAAGGAGAGCGGGGACGGGGCGGGCAGAAAGGTCCAACACCGCAACTCATCGGGGGCCCTGACCAGCGCATCGACCAGTGCCTCATGGCCTTCTCTGAACCAGGCGACCAGCTCGGCACCATCCAGGGCCGTTTCACTGACGGCAGGGTGGTACTCGGTGTGCTTCTCGACGAGAAAGGCAGTGGCCCAACGGTGCACCTCACCGGTGTGGCGCAGAACGTCCCGCACCTGCCAGCCGGGGCAGGTCGGCACCGCGGCCTCTAGGCCTGCCGTGCTGGCCGCGGTGGCCAAGGACCGGCCGTCCTCGACGAGTGATGTGATCAGTTCGGCGGTTTCCATGTCGCGATCTTGCCATTGCGGCGGGCGCCCGGTACCGCTCGACGTACCCAAGCCTCTCGGCTCAGTAGTCGGCGGTGAACCCAGCGCACGCTCCCGTACGGCACCCCCAAGCCCCGGCACGCATCCGCGCGTGCCCTCGTACGGGCGGCCCCCAGCCCCCGGTACCGACCCGGGCGGCCATCCAGCCGGCCTGATGCGCTGGTGGAGGGTTGTCGCGTGCCGCATAGCCGAGGATTGCGGCAGCTGCGGAGAGTGCCGCAACCGTGGTCAGCGCCATCGGCGGGGAGAACCAGTCGGCGAGAAAACCGATCACCGGCGGCCCCAGCAGCATTCCGCTGTAACCGAGGGGTTGAGGTGGCCGCCACCCCCGCCGACCCGGCCAGCGCGCCCGCTCTGGCGACGGCGGCGACCGGGACCATAGTCGCCAGGCCGAGCCCCGCCACCCGAAAACCGACCAGTGCCCACCACACGGCTGGCGCCGGCGCACCCAGCAGCATCCCGGTCGCGGCTGTGGCACCGCTGAGAACGAGGGTACGCGTCTGCCCGAGCCGTTCCGGGAGGAGGGTTCCGGACAGTCTGCCCGCGGTCATGGTGAGGGCGAACAGGGAGTATCCGAGCGCGGCGACGCCCGGTTCCGCGTCGAGTTACCGCTCCAGGTGGAGTGCGACCCAGTCCGCCATCGCCCCTTCGCCGCAGGCCGTGCAGAGTGTGATGAACGTAGGGAAACCACTAGCAGAAGGCCTATATGAGGTTTCCCTACGTTCATCGCGCTCAACGCACGAGGCCACCAACAGGTCTTAGGTGACACGAAGAAGCCCCGCCGCAGGAAGATTCCGGTCCTCGAACGGCGGGGCCTTGCCCTACCCAGCCAGGGGATTCCGGCCCTCCAGCGGGGGTGGGCGTTCTGGGGAGCGCGACCCTTGACCCGTCTCGGTGGCGCGTCCAGCTCCAACTGCTGGAGCAGACCCGCCACTGGATCGCCACCCAGGAACAACGCGCCCGCGAACAGGGTGCCGCACCACCCCCTGTCCCGGCCCCGCCCGTGCGGGAGCGGATCGCGTACACCCCGCTGAAGGCCCGCAGCCAGTGAAGATCCATCGGCCGGATTGCTTCGTCAAGCTCTCGGCGCGGCGGACCCGGGCGATCACGCGGAAGCGCGGCAGCTTCTCACCAAGGGCGGTGGCCTGTGAGGCATGCCGGCCAGACCCGGGATCAGGGGATGTGCCGGGGTCGAGCAGGTGTGCCGCATCGGTCAGCCCGCCGAACGGGTGCCGGTCGGAGCCGCCGGAGGGCGCGGCGCCTGGCCTGTAGTCGGCCATGCTCCACAGGCAGAGGAGCGCGCCCTGGGGGGCCATCCGTGGGGAGCACCGAACAGCACCAGGACGAGGCCCAAGGGGAGCGCTGAATGAGTCAACGGAGGGAGGGCGATGCTCAAGGAGGGCAGTGCGGAGCCGGTCACGACCACGGGAGCATTGCCAAAGCGGCGCAGGAGCCGTCCGGTGAGTGTCATCGCCACGATTCCGCCGATGGACACCCCCGGGAGGGCGAGCCCCAAGGCGCTTGCCGATGCCCCGGTCTGCTCCTTGACCGCCGGGATGCGAACGACCCAGTCGGCGAAGAGACAGCCATCCAGGCCGAAGAACACGGTCAGAGCCGTGCGCAGGCGGGCCGGATACGAAGTCGCGGCGCGTCCGTGGGATTCCCCCGGGACGGCCGACCCTAGTTTGTTTCATTGCTGCATAAAGCGTGTGCAGGGGTAGGGGCGCGATCCGGACAAGACGGCTGCACAACCTCCGGACCATGGGAGACTCGCCCCCATGAACGGCAAGGTGACGAGCGCCAGGACAAAGCTTGAACGGGGCCGCAGCGCGCTCGGCCCCGCCCTGGAATTGGTTCATACGGGCCGTGCGCCCACCCGGTCCGTCCTCACCGCCGAACTCGGTGTCACCCGCGCCACGGCGGGCGCCGTAGCCGCCGAGTTGGAAGCCTTGGGACTGATCCGTGTCGACTCCAGGCCGGCCGCGGCAGCCGGCTCGCAGGGCAGGCCGTCCCATCGGCTCTCAGTCGATGACTCAGGGCCGGTCGTTCTCGCCGCTCAGGTGCACGCCGATGGCTTCCGGGCCGCTCTGGTGGGACTCGGCGGCCGTATCGTTGCCACCGCACCTGGTTGTCTCACCGTCTCCTCCGATCCCGCGCACGTCCTCGGTGCGGTGGTCGAAGCGGGCGAAGCCCTACGGCGCGAGAGTGGCAGACGGTGTGTCGGCGCCGGCCTCGCGGTGCCGTCCGCCGTCGCGGAGCCCGAAGGCACCGCCCTCAACCCCTTGCACATCGCTTGGCCCGCGGGAGCGCCCGTGCGCGATATCTTCGCCGAGCAGGTGCGTGCCGCCGGCATCACCGGCCCTGCCTTCACCGCCAACGACATCAATCTCACCGCTCTGGCCGAGCATCGGCACGGCGCGGGCCGTGGAGCCCAACATTTGCTCTGTGTCGCCACGGGACACCGCGGTGCCGGTGGGGCGCTCGTCCTCGAAGGCCGACTCCATACGGGTAGTTCGGGTCTTGCCCTGGAAGTGGGCCACCTTCCCGTCAACTTCGAGGGCCGCCCCTGCCACTGCGGCAGCCGCGGTTGCCTGGACGTCGAAACCGACCCGATGGCCTTTCTCAGCGCGGCGGGCCGCGCCCCGGGGCCGGAAGTCGGGCTGCTCCATCAGACCGCGGAAATGCTGCGGTACGAGTACGACGACCCCGCGGTCAGAGCCGCTGCCGAGGCTCTTATCGACCGGCTCGGCCTCGGCCTCGCCAGCCTGGTCAACATCCTCAACCCCGACCGCATCATTCTGGGCGGTCTGCATCGCGAACTGCTCGCCGCCGACCCGGATCGGCTGCGTGCCGTGGTCGCCGACCGCAGTCTCTGGGGGCGCAGCGGTGGCGTACCGATTCTCGCCTGCACGCTGGAGCACAACACCCTGGTGGGCGCGGCGGAGCTCGCCTGGCAGCCGGTACTGGACGACCCGCTCGGCGCCCTGGCCTGACGACGTCGTTGGTCCGACGTCCTTCCGGCTCCTGTGTATCCGGACCGGTTCCGCGCCGTATCCGGATCGGACTGCGCCGTCCCTGGACCGGTTCCGCGCCGTACCCGGATCGGACTGAGCCACCATTGCCCCGGGGAGCATCCTGGTCTACGGCGATGCGTACCTCCTCGGTCCGCGGGGGGCCCAGGCGCTGGCCCCGCCTCCCCGGTGATGGGGCAGGAACGGCAGGCCCGATCGGGCCGATATCCGGTTCGGTGCCCAGGGCCCGGCGCAGCCGCTCCAGATCGCCCCGCGCCAGCGCCGAGCCAGTGGCTGATCCCGTTGGACACCTGGCGTTCTCGCCGCCGACGACCAGGTAGGCAGGGAGGACCGATTGGGCGGATCACACCGCCGGCGGCAGGATGTCACCATGAACGACGAGGAAGACGAGGCCACCGGCGCCCCCACGGCGGCCCGGGTGACCGACTGGATCACCACCCCCATCACCAGCGACCTGTTGCGCGGCGCGCTCGATGTGGAGCGCACCGAGCACGGGGTACTACCGCACCGGCTGCCCGCCCGGGCCCGCGCACAGTGCGCCGACGGGCAGCTGGCGATGGCGGAGGCCCAGCCGTCGGGCGTCCGACTGGTGTTCCGCACCCGGGCCACCGCCGTCGAACTGGATACGCTCCCCACCAAAATGGTCTACCAGGGCGCCCCACCGCGTCCTGACGGTGTGTACGACCTCCTCGTCGACGGCCGCCTGTTCGGGCAGACCAGTGTGACCGGCGGCAATGTCCTCGCCGTGGACATGGCTACGGGCTCCGCCGAGACCCGGCCGGGCGCGGTCGGCACCGCCCGATTCCCCGGCCTTCCCGGCGGCGCCAAGCAACTGGAGATCTGGCTGCCGCACAACGAGATCACTCAGCTGGTGGCCCTGCGTACCAACGCCGCCATCGAGCCCGTATCGACCGGGGACCGCAAGGTGTGGCTGCACCACGGCAGTTCCATCAGCCAGGGCTCCAACGCGGCTAGCCCCAGTACGACCTGGCCCGCGTTGGCCGCGTCCCTCGGCGATATGGAGCTGATCAACCTCGGCCTCGGTGGCAGCGCCCTGCTCGATCCGTTCACCGCCCGCGCGCTGCGGGACACCCCCGCGGACGCGATCAGTGTGAAGATCGGCATCAACCTGGTCAACACCGACCTGATGCGCCTGCGCGCCTTCACCCCAGCGGTGCACGGTTTTCTCGACACCGTGCGCGAGGGCCACCCCACCACGCCGTTGCTGGTCCTCTCACCCATCTTCTGCCCCATCCATGAGGACGACCCGGGTCCCAGCGTCCCGGACTTCAGCGAGCTCGCGGCGGGACGGCTCCAGTTCCGGGCCGCGGGTGACCCCGGCGAACTGGCCAGTGGGAAGTTGTCGCTCAATGTCATCAGAGACGAACTGGTCCGCGTTGTGAAACAGCGGGCAGCCGACGACCCCCACCTGTACTACCTCGACGGCCGGGACCTCTACGGCGAGGCGGACTTCGCTGAGCTGCCCCTGCCCGACCAGCTCCACCCGGACGCCGCCACCCACCGCCGCATCGGGGAACGCTTCGCGGCTCTGGCCTTTGGCGCAGGCGGACCGTTCACCGCCCTGCGCGCCCGACACAGCCGCTCCTGATCTGGCTTCGTGGCGTACTCGGCCCGGGACAGCGGTCAGCTGCCCGGGCAGACTCCTCCCCGCTCGCGCGGCAGGGCGCGCTGCCTCAACTTCCCGAATCGAGCTGCTGAGCCGCGGCGTCGACCGTCTGCGCCAGCAGCACCGCGATGGTCATCGGACCCACCCCACCCGGCACCGGAGTGATCAGTTCGGCACGGGTGCGGGCCGCGTCGAAGTCCACATCGCCCACATTGCCCGCGTTGTATCCGGCGTCGAGCACCACCGCGCCCGGCTTGATGTCCTCACCCCGTACCAGCCGAGGCCTTCCCACGGCCGCCACCACCACATCCGCCTCCCGGACGAGTGCCGAAAGGTTCCGCGTACGGGAGTGGCAGTACGTCACCGTGGCGTCCTGGGCGAGCAGCAGCATTCCCACCGGCTTGCCGAGAATCGCGCTACGGCCCACCACCACGGCATGCTTCCCGGCGAGATCAACCCGGTACTCGGCCAGCAGCCGCATGATGCCGCCCGGTGTGCAGGACACGAACCCGGGCAACGAGAAACTCATCGCCGCGAAGGAACTCAAGGTGACGCCGTCGACGTCCTTCTGCGGTGCGATGGCCTCAAACGCAGCGCGCTCATCGATATGGGGCCCGACGGGGTGCTGGAGCAGGATGCCATGCACTCCGGGGTCATCGGAGAGCGCGCCCAGTGTGTCCACCAACTCGGCGGTGCTCGTGGTGGCCGGCAGCGCGATATGGCGTGAGGTGATCCCGGCCTTGGCGCTGCGGGACCGCTTCATGCGGACATAGGTGACCGAGGCGGGATCGTCACCGACCAGTACGGTGGCCAGGCAGGGTGTGGCACCCGTCCGGGTGGAGATCTCCGCCGCCCGTGTCGCGGCGTCTTCCACTATGCGCCGGGCGAGGCCGGTGCCGTCCATGAGTCGGGCCGTTGTGGTGGGGGACATGGTCGCCTCCAGGCGTCATCGACCAATCGCCCAGGCGCACGGCATCGACGCGAGTGTCGGGACCGCTCCCCGGTGGTGCTCCACCTCAGCGCCAGTCACGGTCCAGCCGGAAGTGTAGTGCGGTCGGGCGACGGGCCGCGGACGGGGTAGCTCCCTCGCCTTGTTCCCGACCGCTTTTCGCCGGGGCGGCCGTACCGCGCCGGAAGCGTCCCCGGCTGGACAGTGCGGGGACCAGGCCACCCATCCGGGGGCATCGGGGGCGCTTCGCCCACCATGAGCGGGTAGTCCACGACCCATGACCCATGAGCCCATCAGCGCGGACGTTCATCCGCACCGGTTCCAGCGCCTGTACCGAAGATTCCTGGCCTCGCAGTTGAGCCTCGCCTGGAACCGCGGTCGGGAGATGGAACTGCTGCACCGCGCCATGGGCTTTGCCGCACTGGGTTTTCTCACCCTTGTCCCCCTACTGGTCCTCGTCGCCGCGGCGGACCCCGCCAGCAGCCAGGGATTCGCCCGCTGGCTCGGGCAGGCGCTCGGTGTCTCCGAATCCTCCCAGGAAGAGGTCGAACGGCTCTTCGGTGTACCTGGGACCGCCCTGCAACGCACGACGGCCTTCGGACTTGCCGCGCTCGCCGTCTTCGGGCTGACCTTCGGGTCGGCCGTCCAGACCGGCTACGAAAAGGTCTGGGACCTCCCCACGGCGCGCTGGCACACGATGTGGCGCCATATCGTCTTCCTCGCCCTGCTGGTGTTCTTCCTCCTGCTCTCCGTCAACACCCCCACCCCCGCGCCCTCTCGATCGGCCATCGGCACGATCGGCGGTGCGCTCGCCGACCTCGTGGGCACCTTTCTCTTCTTCTGGCTCGCCCAACGGCTACTGCTCGGGGGACGGGTCCGCTGGCGTGCCCTGTTGCCCGGTGCCATCGCCACCGCGCTGGCCATGCTGGGGCTCCGGATCTTCTCCCAACTGGTCTTCTCGCCCCTGATCGCGTCGAACGCGGTGACCTACGGACCCTTCGGCACCGTCCTCGTCCTTCAGTCCTGGCTCGTGGGCGTCGGGGTGGTGGTCTATGGCAGTGCCCTCGTCGGACGGCTCTTCCACGAAGAGCGCCTACGCCGACGGCTAGAGCGAGAAATCCTGACCTCAGACCCAGCGGCACCGAACGAAAACCGCTAGGCGCAGCCGTATGGCGGCCCTCGGGGAGCAGGGGAACGGAGGCGCGCGACAGCGGCACGATCCTGATTCCGGTTCGGCGGTGTCCCTCTTCTGCCTGCTCAACGGGCTCTACCTGCCTGATCACGCCGGTGGTCCCCTGACGAAACCGCGGTACCGGTTCCTTCCCCACGAGGGACACCGCAGGCTGACCGGTGCACCAGTTCAAGCCGCCGTCGATATCGCAGCCCTGGTCTGGGCACTCCTTCAGCAATCGGGAAACCACACGGGCGGCGTCGCCGTCCACACTGGGCAGGCGCGAGCGAGCCGGGGCGGATCGGCCGTTGCAGGCGTCGAGCGCCTGACGGGTCGAGGGGGGAGATGAGGGGGAACGGTCATGGCCAGGGCAGAAGAGTACCCAGAGAGCCCCAAGGACGCCGCTGGCGCAGAGGTGGCCGTTACCGGCACCGGGCGCGCCACGGCCGCATCCGAGGCCACGGCGGTGACCGGCTACCACGGCCCGGCACCAGGTATCGACGGTGTCCCCGCTGCCCCGGTACGGGTATCCAGGACCGGACAGGCGAGGGCCTCTGATGGTGGGCTGGCCAACGCCGGCTATATCCACCAGTTGACCGTGGTGCAGCGCGCGCTCCGCGAGTCAGCCCCCTGGCCGCACCAGGTCGGCGTGATTCCGTCCCGCGCGCAGTCCTTCCAGCACCGCGCCGAGGCGGAGAATCTGCGGGCGGCGGTGGACGGCGGAGGCACGGTGGTGCTGCGCCAGGTCCCGGTTGGCTTGGGCGTGCCGCACCAGGTCCTGACCGGGACGGGCGGGGTGGGCAAGACCCAGCTCGCCGCCGACTATGCCCGTACCGCCTGGGACGACGGCAGCCTGGATGTCCTGGTCTGGGTCACCGCGAGTGCTCGCTCCTCTGTGATCAGCGGATATGCGCAGGCTGCCGTCGAACTGTGCCAGGTCAGCCCGGAGGATCCCGAACGGGCCGCGCGAACGTTCCTGGCCTGGCTGACCCCGAAGGCCGGGGCGACGCCCTGCCGGTGGCTGATCGTCCTGGATGATGTGGCCGACCCCGACGACCTGCGCGGTCTGTGGCCGCCTGCCAGCGGACACGGCCGGATTCTGATCACCACCCGCCGTCGCGACGCCGCCCTGACCGGTGATGGTCGCCGTCTGATCGAGGTCGGCCTCTTCACCGAGCCCGAAGCCCTCGCCTACCTCACGGCATCCCTGGCGGCCCACGGAAGACACGCTTCCGTCGGCCAACTCGCCGCCCTGGCGGCGGATCTCGGCTACCTTCCGCTGGCCCTCGCTCAGGCCGCCGCCTACCTCATCGACTCCGGTGACGACATCCCGACCTACCGGGCGCTGCTGGCCGACCGTGCCACCGGCCTCGCCGACACCGCCCCCGATGTCCTGCCCGACGAGCAGGTCATACCCCTCGCCGTGGCCTGGTCCCTGTCCCTTGAGCGAGCCGACCGACTCCGTCCCCCCGGCCTGGCGCGCCCCATGCTCCATTTAGTGGCTCTGCTGGACCCCCATGGCATCCCGGAAGCCGTTCTGACCAGCGAACCCGTTCTGACCCACCTCGCCCAGCACCGCACCCGAACCGGCCGGGGCTCCACCGGTGCGCCGGCCCCGGTCTCCGCCCGGGACGCCGTGCGCGCCCTGCGGGCCCTCTACCGGCTCAGCCTCATCGACCACGCCCCCGACGTCGCCCACCAGACCGTACGAGTCCACCAACTCATCCAGCGCGCCACCCTCGACACCCTCAGCTCCGCCCAGCACCACCAACTCGCCCGCACCGCCGCCGACGCCATTCTGGGCGCCTGGCCCGATATCGAACGCGACACCGCACTCGCCCAAGCTTTGCGCGCCAACACCAACGCGCTCACCAGCCACTCCGAGGACGCCCTCTACCGGCCCGACGCGCATGAGGTGTTGTTCCGTACCGGCACGAGCCTTGGCGAAGCAGGCCAGGTCGCCGATGCGATCGTCTACTGGCGCCGACTGCTCGGTACCGCCGACAGCGCCTGGGGACCTGACCACCCCGGGACTCTGCGCGCTCGGGGACGCCTTCTGCGCTGGCAGGCGGCGGCAGGGGACAGAGCGGGAGCCGCTACCGCCTACGCGGCCCTGCTGCAGGACATGACCAGGGTGCTGGGAGCCACCCACCCGGACACCCTGCGCACCTGTGGGGCCCTCGTCTGGTGGCAGGGTTGGGCCGGGGACCACAGAGGCGCGGCCGAGGCCAGTGCCGCCCTGCTGCAGGACATGATCGCGGTGCTGGGTCCGGACCATCCGGACACCTTGCGGACCCGTGCCACTCTGGCGTGGTGGCGGGGCCAGACGGGAGATCCGGCCGGCGCGGCAGCCACCTACGCGGAGGTACTCGCCGGCCGACTGCGGATGGTGGGAGCGGACCACCCCGACACCCTACGTACCCGCAGTTACCTGGCTTGGTGGCAGGGCCGGGCAGCAGACCCAGCAGGTTCCGCGGAGGCCAGTGCCGCGTTGCTGCAGGACATGATCAGAGTGTTGGGACCCGATCACCCCGACACCCTGCGCACCCGAAACAACCTTCACTTCATGCAAGGGGTAGCGGGAGACATCGACGGAGCCGTGAACGGTTTCGAACAACTGTTGCCCGACATGGCAAGGGTGCTGGGAACGGACCACCCCGACACGGTGGCCTCCCAGCGCAACTGGGCCTGGTTGCAGCAACGGTAGGGGAATCAGTCAGGCCGATACCGCCGCCGTAGATGACACGCGATCACCAACAGTGCCTGTCGCAGGGGTACCGAGGGCCATAGCGCCCCCGTACTCCCTGGGGGGTATGCCCACTGCCGCTAGCCGTATGACGACTTCGGCCGTGGCTGGCGGCAACCTCGAAGGTGATGGAGAGAGAACACCACCGAGGAGTTGAACCACGATGAACACGCTGGCCTACGGACCGGGCCCCGGGCCCTGGATCCTGCTGATGCCACTGATATGGGCGGCCGTCATCATCGGTCTCCTCACCGTCCTGCGGCGCACGGGAGTCTGGCGCACGGCAGGTCGCCATCCCGGTGTCGGCGGGCGGGGGCCCTGGCAGAGCCGCGGTGGCCAGCCGAGACGGGAGGCGCGGGGTGAGAACTCGCCGATCGCCGTCCTCGGCCACCGGTTCGCCAGGGGTGAGATCGATGAGGATGAGTACTGGCGTCGCCTGTCCGTTCTCGACGAGCAGTTCGGCCGACCCATCCGGGACGGCGACGCCTGACGATCGGCGTACCGCAGGGAGGCGCACCGCCCCAGCCGGGCCGATCGCCGTCGCACAGGGCCCTGCGCCGCAAGGCCGTGCACCGCCCCGCCCGGTCGCTCCGGCGGAAGACCGACGGTGGCCGGGTGGCCCTTCAGTGGCACAAAGCCCCGTGACCTCGGAGTCAGGCGGGGCGGCGTCGGTACTGAGGGTCATGGCCGTCGCGACCGCGGCTGGGGCCCCCGCGGTTCGAGTGTGTTGACGCGCGGGGCGGTCGCATCGCGACCCGTTGGGGCTTGCGCCCCAGGGGTGAGGCGGGTCGCGCACCGCCCGATGTCGCTCGATCAACTGGCGAGCGCGGATCGGGCCTCGGAGTGTTGGTGCGTCCGCTCAGGTGATTCGGCCAACTCGCCCTGGTGCGCCTGGGGATACGCGGAGAACTCCACCGCCGGAGCGGTCACTGATGGCAGGGCGAGCGTGAACCACACACTCTTGCCCAGGTCGCCCCGGGGGAGGATGCCCCACTCCTCACTCACCGCCGCGATCAGTTCAAGGCCCCGCCCCGAAGTGGCGAAAGGATCGGGGTCCTGGACTTTTCGTAGGAGCGGAAGACGTGGATCACGGTCATGGACCGAGACGGTCAGCCGGTCGAGTAGCCACTCGATATCGACCACACACGTCTTGTCCGGTTCCGCATGCTGATGGACGTTGGCCAACAGTTCCGTGACGCCGAGCGCCGCCTCGTCGACCAGTGGATCGAGATGCCAGTAGCGCAACTGCGCCGAAACGATTCTGCGGACCTGGCCTATCCGCGACGGTAGGGCTTGGAGCTCCACCGTGCAGTGCCTGCTTGGCTCGCTGATCACGGCTGCGACTCCCCGAAATGAGTCGGAAGAAGACGAAAGTCCGATCCAGCAGTTGATGCCTGCTGATCCTTGGTCGGCGGCGACCTCATCTCAGCGTCATCGCCGATGCACCCTGAGTTATGTGTGACCAGCGTTAACCAGCCCTGGCCGTCCCGCAACTCAGAGGTACGTCCGGAACGCTCTGAGCCATGCTCGGAGCAGCCGAAATCCAGGTCTCGACCTCTCCCGCCCTCGCCGTGGGACAAGGGAAACCTGAGCCAGGTCAGTCGTCGGCGATGCCTGCCCCGTGTACCGCCTTCAGGAACTGCCCGTTCAGCGCCTCGGCCTCCGACTGATGGTGGCCACGCTGGCCCATGGTCAGCCGATAGCGCTTGCCGTTGACCGTCAGCGCGGTGCTCGCCTCGTCGGTGAACCAGGCCTTCCCCGCCCTGACCGCCCGTACGGGGGCACTGTCGATCACCCGGCCGTAGCTGGTCAGCAGCTCCAAACGGCCATTCCTGATCAGCACCTGCCCGGCCTTGGTGAGCGAGCGTGGCCAACGCTCGATCCGTACGCCCGTGGCCCGAAATTCGAGCTCAGTCATCCCCATCGGCCCTCAGCCCCCTTCGTCGCACTATCTGCTGGCAGTCTGCCCAACTCCGGCCGCTCACACCAGTACATGAAGGGCCAGCCCACCCACAAGAGTCTCCTATGGCTGCCCAAAGCAAACGTTTGTGCAGGTGGGGGGCTTACTGTGGCAGGGAGGGGCAAGCGATCCAGGTATGGCTAGGGATGGCGCATATGAGCATCAATGACAAGCGCGTGACGGGCGGGGCGATGGCGACGGGTGATACGGACCGTAGCGATCCCGATTACCGAGCCTGGCTCAAAGAGGCCGTTCGAAAGGTCCAGGCTGACTCCAACCGCTCCGCCGATACCCATCTGCTGAAGTTCCCCCTGCCCGAGGAGTGGGGTATCGACCTCTACCTCAAGGATGAATCCACCCATCCGACCGGCAGCCTCAAGCACCGACTGGCGCGTTCGCTCTTTCTCTACGGTCTCTGCAACGGCTGGATCAGGCCCGGAAAGCCCGTCATCGAGGCGAGCAGCGGTTCCACGGCCGTCTCGGAGGCGTACTTCGCCAAGCTGGTCGGCGTTCCCTTCGTCGCCGTGATGCCCCGTACGACCAGCCCGGAGAAGATCCGGCTGATCGAATTCCACGGCGGACAGTGCCACTTCGTCGATGACTCCCGGAAGATGTACGAAGAGTCCGCAGCGCTCGCTGAGCGGACCGGCGGCCACTACATGGACCAGTTCACCTATGCGGAACGAGCCACCGACTGGCGCGGTAACAACAACATTGCTGAATCGATTTACCAACAGCTGGAACTGGAGCGCTACCCAGAACCCGCATGGATCGTCGCTACCGCCGGCACCGGTGGTACGTCGGCGACCATCGCCCGGTATGTGCACTACATGCAGTACGACACCCGGGTCTGCGTGCCGGACCCGGAGAACTCATGCTTCTACGAGGGCTGGACGCTGGGTGACCCGCGAGCCACCAGTGCGTCCAGTTCTCGGATCGAGGGCATCGGCCGGCCCCGGATGGAGCCGAGCTTTGTCCCCGGTGCCATCGACCGGATGATGAAGGTCCCCGATGCGGCCAGCGTCGCGGCCGTACGCGCACTGGACGCGGCCATCGGGCGCAAGGCCGGTGGTTCCACCGGGACCGGGCTCTGGAGCGCTTGGAAGATCGTTTCGGAGATGGTGGCCACCGGACAGCGGGGAAGTGTGGTGACCCTGCTCTGCGACCCCGGTGACCGGTACCTCGACAAGTACTACTCGGATGACTGGCTGCGGGACCAGGGGCTGGACATCACGCCCTATGCGCGGGAGATCGAGGTGTTTCTGACGACCGGCAGCTGGCCGCACTGACAGGGGAGGGCGCCGAGTGGCCGTCCAGCCGTGCCTCACCGCCCGGTTGGACCCGTGGCCCGGTCGCTGTGTCCGATGGGTCGAGCTTCCGCGGCGCCGGGCGACCGCCCGGGGCCGGGCCCGTACCGAGGCGGAGTCCTCCGGTGTGATCGTCGACAGACCGCCTGACTCCACCGAGGAGTACGGCCACTCCTCGGTGCGGGCGGTCAGGCCCGCTGCACGGTTGGCATCGACGCGGTACGCCCAGCGCCTACGCGTGGGGCGAGCAGGGATCGTCCCGGTGAAGTGGGCCCCGAGCCGGAGCTTGCTGCTCCGCCCCGCGCCCGGGGTTGCACGGCGCCTTCAGTCATACGGCTGTTCCAGCAACCCGTTGAGCGCGCGACCGAACACCGCCCGTCCCACCCGCGCCACCAGCCGGTCGAACAGCCCCGGTAGGGGGCGAATGTCCAACTGCTCGGTCCACACCACGATCGACCCCGAGCCCTGCCGAAGTACCTCGACCTCCGCCCAACCGCCGACGATCCGGCCCCGCTTCTCCAGCCGGTAGCCGCCCGTCGGCCCCTCTCCCGGAGGCTCCCAGCGGACGACCTCCATCGGATCGTCGAACCCGATGGGTCCCCACGCTGACCGCACGGTGAAGACCGTCCCCACGCCGGTTGGCCCGTCCGTCACCGAGGAGAGCCGTGTCAGCGGCACTTGCGCCGCGTGGGATCGCCAATCGGTCACCCGTTGCCACACCTCGTCGACGGGGAGGGTGACTGCTCGTGTCAGTCGGAACACGGACACGGTGACCTCAGCCGCCCTGCGCGTCCGCGCTACCTGGGCCGCCCGCGACCACCAGTCCCGGCAGATGCTCCGAGATCTGCTCCTGGGCTTGTTTGGACAGCCCCGCATCGGTCACCAGAGTGTCCACTTCGGCGAGCCGTGCGAACGAACTCAGGCCCACAGTGCCCCACTTGGTGTGGTCGGCGACCACCACCACTCTGCGCGCGGCCCGTACGAAACGCCGGTTGGTCTCCGCCTCCGCGAGGTTGGGCGTCGACAGTCCAGCCTCCACCGAGATCCCGTGCACCCCCAGGAAGAGCACATCGAAGTGGAGCGAGCGGATCGCCTGGTCGGCCACCGGACCCACCAGCGAGTCCGAGGGGGTCCGCACCCCTCCCGTGAGGACGACGGTCGCGGCGCCCGGCCGGGCCGCTCCGTTCGCTCCAGCCCGCTGGGCCGTGTGGAAGACGTCAGCGACCCGAACCGAATTGGTGACCACCGTCAGATCCGGCACATCGAGGAGGTGGTGGGCCAGCGCGAAGGTCGTGGTTCCACCCGATAGGGCGATCGCCGTACCGGGCACCGCCAGCGGCGCTGCGAACCGGGCGATGTCCTCCTTCGCGCTCAACTCAAGCGCGGACTTGGCCTCGAACCCCGGCTCGTGGGTACTGGCCTCGACGACCGGCACCGCTCCGCCGTGCACCTTCTCGATGACGCCCTGGCGCGCGAGCGCGTCCAGATCACGACGTACCGTCATATCGGAGACGCTGAGCTTGCGGGTGAGCTCGTTCACCCGCACCCCACCGCGCCTGCGCACCTCGTCGAGAATGAGAGCACGCCGCTGCTCCGCGAGCAGGTTCTGATTGTCGGTCACTGCCGTGGCCGGTCCTTCCATGTCGTCCTGCGCCGCCTGATGTCAAGGCGGCCCAATACTCCCACGGCGGGTTGGGCGCGGTGTCGCGGAGATTCGGTGAGGGCGGTGCGACAAGCCACCGGTATCCGGGATTCTTGGGAGGAATGACGCGCGCCGTAGCGCGGTAGCCGTCCCCGTCGAGAGAGCGAGTCAAACCGGTGCCATCTGCAACCCCGGCCCCGAGAAACGAGGGCCCCGCGCTGGAACTGCTGGTCCACGGAGTTGGTGGGGCCACCCCGGAGGAGATGCTCTGCGATCCCCGTACGGTCCGGATCTCCGGAGACGAGAAGGCGGCCGTCTTTCGGCGCCGTGACGATGAGAAGGCCGAAACAGATCGTCAGCGCGACACCGATCAGCCGATTCCGGAGGCTTACTGCTGGTCCAACCTCACCTCGGGCAACAGCGCCCGGGCGCTCTGGCTGCTGTTGCTCCCCTTTATGGTCGTCAACCTGGCGCACTGGATGCGTCCGCGCGTCAGCGGCAGCGCCAAGACCACCAGGGCCTATGGAGTGTTGGTACGACTGGTCGCGCTCAGTCTCACCGTTCTGTTGACGGCCGCCGCGTGCGAGGTGGCGCTCGATCTGGTCGCCTGGCAGTGCGCCGGCGTCGCCTACTGCTCGAACGACCGTTCCTGGCTCGGGTTCCTCTCGGTTGAGCAAGGTGGCTGGTGGTCCCAGCCAGGCCGCCGGTTGGCACTCGCCTCCCTGGTTCCCGCCGCCCTGGTGGGGCTGCTCTGGTACCTCTCCAACCGGACCTGGAGCGCGTATGAGTCCCAGCGGCCCCCGACGGGCGCCGAAGTGGCGGAAGGCGAGGCGGGCCCCCGGTGCCCGGCACCCGATGGCACTCCCCGGACCATCGGTGGCTCGGCGAACACAAGCGATATCCCCGCCACCCCCGCAGCGGTCGTAGCGGCCGAAGGTGCCGACGACACTGACGCAGCCGACGGCGCGGAGGGCGCCGAGGAGGCGGAGTGCGCGCAGGAGTTCGGAGGCCGCCTCCCCGTACGGCCCGCGCTGGGGCGCCCCGGGTTCTGGTACGGCCGCAGGCTGGTCGCCCGGCTGCGCGCCGCCCACACCGCTGCCGGATTCCTCACCGTCGCCGCCGCCGTCGCCGGGGCCGCTGCCCGCCGGGATCGGGCCGCAGACAGCGTCCTTCTGCAGATCTGGGGTTGGGCGCTGGAGATCCTGCTCGTCCTCGGACTGCTGATCGTCCTCGCCGTCGTCTTCCGCCGGGGCCGCAGTGAACGTCGATTCGACGCGAGGTTCGACCGTGCCGCCGTCCGTCAACTGCCCGGCGCCGCCCTCGGCGTTCTGGCGCTCTCCCTGCTCTACGCCTGCTGGTCCCGGCCTGGCTGGGTTTCCCATGGCACCCTCCCCGGCGATGTCACCTTCCGAGTCATCGCCCTTGCCCAGGGGGTGCTGATCGTCTCCCTGGGCGTGGTCGCCCTGGCGTTGCAACGACGGGCCCGCCAGCCCCGGGCCGCGTTGCGGGGCCTTGCCGGACCCGCCGTCGCGATGCTCGGCTGCGGCCTCGGTGGAGTGATGACCGGAGGCATCGCCCAGCGGGTCGCCGACTGGCTCGATGGACCGGGGACCCCCGGCATGGATGGCGACGGGCACATCCCCGGCCCTCCCGTACTGCTCAGTTGGCAGGCCTCCGTCATCCCGGTGCTGCTGCTCCTGCTGATCGGCCCCGCGGTGGTCCTCGCCGTACGCACCTGGCTGACGGCCCGCCGCCTCGCCGACCCGATCGAAGCGGAGTACGCGGCGAGGGAACGAACGCGGCCGGACGGGGTGTGGCGGCCAGATCAGGTCCGCACCCGGCGGATCGCGAGCGCCCGGGCCCGCGCCGCCGTCACCGACGCGGCACCCTGGACGGTGGGGATCGTCGCCGGTGCCACGCTCCTCCTCGGGGCGGGGGCGGTCATGGGGGCCTGGGCGACCGGGGAGGTACCCGGGCAGGTCTTCGCGAACGACGGACTGGCCGACACCATGGCCACCACCGCGCAGGCACTGGGCTCCTGGCTGGTCGGCGTCGGTTTCATACTGCTGGTGACCTGGGGCCGACGCGCCTACCGCGATGCCGCCGCCCGGCGGACCATCGGAACCCTGTGGGACGTCGGCACCTTCTGGCCCCGCGCCGCCCACCCCTTCGCCCCGCCCTGCTACGCGGAAAGGGCGGTTCCGGACCTCACCTGGCGCATGTGCACCTGGACCGAACGGACGGGCGGCCGGCTGGTGATCTCCGGGCACTCCCAGGGCAGTGTGCTGGCCGCTGCCGCCGTCTGGCAGCTCCCCGCCAAGACACGTGGCCAAGTCGCGCTGCTCACCTACGGTTCACCGCTGGAGCGGCTCTACGGACGCTGGTTCCCGGCCTACTTCGGCCCCGGCGCCCTCACGTCACTGAGCGACGAGGTGGACAGCTGGCGCAATCTCTGGCGGCCCACCGATCCCATAGGAGGTCCGGTGCTGGTGCCGGCGGAGGCCGGACACCGCCCGGTCGACGGCGCCCCGCTCCATGACCCGGTGGTCTACGGACGCTCCCGAAGCCATCCCCTGCCCGAGCCGATCCGAGGCCACTCCGACTATCAGGCCGACCCGCGCTTCGCCCTCGAACGCCAGGGACTGCTGGAACGGCTGCCACCGGCCATCCCCACCCAGCAGCGGTCCAACGAGGCCCCGGTTCAGGGCAGCTCGGGCAGATCCTCGGGGTAGAGCAAGGTCAGATCGTCGGTACTGACCTCGGCCAGATCGGCTACCCGGCTGGCGTGCCGCTCCACCATCGACTCAAAGGTCTGGCGTGCGGTACGGCCGTTACCGAACGCCGGGCCCTTGGGCAGCACGGCGAAGTACTTCAACAGCGCCTCACCCGTACCGTCCGCGAGCCGGTACTCATGCTCGTCGGCCTGCCGCTGGACGATGTTCAGCAGCTCATCGGCCTCGTAGTCCTGGAAGGTGATGGTTCGGGAGAATCGCGATGCCACTCCGGGGTTGACCGAGAGGAAGCGCTCCATCTCCGCCGTGTAGCCGGCGACGATGACCACCACCGCTTCCCGATGGTCCTCCATCAACTTCACCAGCGTGTCGATGGCCTCCTTGCCGAAATCCCGGCCGGAGTCCTCGGGGGAGAGCGCATAGGCCTCGTCGATGAAGAGCACTCCGCCGCGGGCCCGGTCGAACGCCTCCTGGGTACGGATCGCGGTGGAACCGATGTGCTCACCCACCAGATCCACCCGCGACACCTCCACGAGATGACCGCGCTTGAGCACGCCGAGCGCGGCGAGGATCTCGCCGTACAGACGTGCCACCGTCGTCTTGCCGGTGCCGGGGGAGCCGGTGAAGACCAGATGCCGGCGTACCGACGCGGCCTTCAAGCCCGCCTCCTGGCGGCGCCGGCCGACTTCGATCATGTTCGTCAGTGACCGGACCTCACGTTTCACGCTGTCCAGACCGACCAGCGCGTCCAGATCGCCGAGGACCGCGTCCGAGCTCCGGGCCAGGGCGGTCTCCTGCGGCTCGGGTGTCGTCGGTGTCACGGGTGGGGTGGGCGACGACGCCAACGGCCCGGCGGGTTGAGGGGACGGCAGACGGTTGGCAGAGGGCTCCGGTACCGCCCGTCCATGCGCCCCCAGCACCGCCGACTCATCGCTGGTGCAATCCTCGATGACCGGGAGCGAGGGATCGACGAGTTCGTATCCGCCGCGCGTACAGCGCTCGGTGCGGCACTTGCTGAGCGTCGTACGGCAACCGTCCATGACATGGAAGCCGTAGCCGCCGCTCCCGGTCACCCGGCAGCCGCGGAAGGTGCCGCGGCCCTCCGCCGACACATAGAACCCCGCCTCCGCCGGCGAGGTGACCGTACAGCGCTCTATCACCGGGTCAGCGCCCTTGGTGACGATGACACCCGTCTGCGCCGCGTCGATGGTGCAGGAGTTCAAGGTGCCGCCGCTGCCGTGGTCGCGGAACCAGGCACCCGTGGAGGCCTCCCTGATCCGGCAGTCATCGAGCTGTGCGCTTGCCCCGTCGCTCACGGACACCGCCGTGTTGCGGATCTGGGAGAGATCGCTGTCGACCACGTCGACCCGGGAGCCCCGATCAAGCACGAAGAGGGCGTCGGGGACATCGTGCACCCGGCAGGAGTCCAGTACCGCCGTCGCCCCGTCGCTGACCCAGACGGCCGGATAGTCGCCCGTACTGTCATGTATCTCGCACTGGTTCGCATCCACCCGGGTGCCCGGGTCCCACACCGAAAGGCCGTTGCGGCCGAACCGCCGGACCGTGGACCGGGTGAGGGTCAGCACGGAACGCGAGCGCAGATCGATCGCGTTCTCCGGAATGTCATGGATGTCGCAGTCCGAAAGGGTCAGGACCGCGTCCGTGTCCAGGGTCACCCCATCGGCGGAAGTGCGGTGCACACTGGAGTCGGTCAGATGCGCCGTGGCCCGGGAGGCGATCTGCAACCCCGCGCCCTTGATCTCGTACACCTCGCAGCCGACGGCCTCCAGACCACTGCCCTCGCCGGTGATGGTCAGCCCGGCACCCGAGGTGTGATGCACCCGGCAGCGCTCCAGCCGCGGATGGCCACCGCCGCGGACCGAGACGCCCGACTGGCCGGCCGAGACCACCTCGCACTCCTCGAACACCCCGCCCGCGCCGTCCAGTACGGCGATGCCTACCCCGGCGGGGTTGTCGATCGTGCAGCGGCGGACCGTGGGGCGGGCCGCGCCGCGCACTTCGAGCCCGGCGGCCGAGCGGGTGGAGATGCGTATGTCGATCAGCTCGGGGGTGCCGTCCTCGACCAACAGCGCCGGCACGGTCGTGTCCTGGCCCTCCACATGGAGGTCCTGCACGGTGGCGGAAGCCCGCACGGTCAGGGCCACGCCGTCGGCGGGCGCGATGCGCACCGAGCCCACGGAGCCTTCGGGGCCGCGCAGTGTGACGGCTCGCTGGACCACGAGGTTCTCGCGGTACGTCCCCGGGGCGACGGTGAGGATATCGCCGTCCCCGGCTGCCTCCAGGGCTGCTGCCAAAGAGGCGTACTCGCCCGTGCGGCGCCGCCACCGGGATGTGCCCGTGTGGGTCACCTGGACCGTGCCCTGTGCCATCGTGTTGCTCTGCCCCCACCTCGTGTAATCGGTTTCGGCGCGCCTCGGGGAGGGGAACGCCCCCTGCAGACCTGTCACCATCGTGACTGACTCGTCGACGGCTACCGCGCCCGCCCGAAACTCTGTCCTGACTGCGCCCTGATCGGGCGACAGGTCCCGACCCCGCGATGGGGTCGCCCCACCGTAGCGCGCGCATCGGTCGGGAGTTGACGAATCGGGAGGTCAGCTGCCCGTACCGGTGCGGCCCCAGTCCGGCCCAACAGCGGCCCAGGCCCGGTCCAGCCGCTCATATCTGCGTCGTACCAGTCGCCACAGCACCAGGCGTCTGGCGCATTCGAGCGTTCCCGCGGCGGTCAGCGCGCCACCCACGCCGGTGAGGGCCGCATGCGTCCGCACGGTCGTGCCGTTCAGCGGACGGCCGACCGCATGGCCCTGAGCATCGGTCCAGATGGTGATCCGGTCGCCCGCCCGAGGTTTCGCCAAGACGGTTGAGACGGTCCCGGTGCGCCGCTGGCCGTCCACCGCCCGCCATTGAGCCCGCACCGCACCTCGCTGGCGATGGGACGCGGTGGCGTCGGGGTCGTACGAGGGGGGCTTCGCCGGCGGTGCGGGGCTGAGCACCGTCGCGGTCGTCGGGTGGCGCTGCTGACGCTGGAGGCGCATGGACTGGCGCAGCGAGTCCTCGGTGGCCGAGCCGACCAGCCAGCCGATCGCCGGACTCAGGGTGACCAGAAGCAGCGCGGCGATCAACGCCACCCATGCCTCGATCAGATCGGTGGCCCGGCGCAGGGGATTGCCGCGCCAACGCCAGACTCCTCGTACCGCCCCCATGTCCGCACCCCCTTCGCCGTCCTGGACAGCGCAGTGCCGCACAACATCAGCACGCATCTTACGAGCCCTGGCTGAGCATCGGTGCGTGCTGCTGTCGTACGGCGACTCTGCGTTGTCCCGCTCCTCCTCTCCCAACGTGCGCGGCGGGGTGCCGTGTTCCCACAGACCTCACCGGAAGGGAACATCTCGCACCAAGGGGCCGTAGGCCCAAGGCAGCCAAGGGCGCCCGGCTACGCGGGAGATGGGAAGCGGGGGAAGGGGGACGGGCCGACGAATGCCCGCCCGCGCGCGAACGCCCTTCCGCGCGGGGCTAGTAACCCTGCCCCGGATACGGGCGGTTGTAGGGGTCGGTGTAGCCGGGCCCCGGTGCGGGTGCGGGCCTGGGAGCGGCCGGACGCATCGCCTCGTAGCCGGTGGCCGGCGGGCGCTGCTGCGGGTAGCCCTGTTGGCCGGGGTAGCCACGCGGGGCGACCGGCTGTTGCTGCGGGATGTACGGGGCCGGAGCCTGCTGAAGCGACATGGGCTGGGGAGTCTGCTGCCCATAGCCGTACGCGGGCTGCGGTGCCGAAGGGCCGGCAGGGAGGGCGGGCAGAGCCGCGGGGAGCGCCGGCAGGTAGTTGCTGCCGGTGTCATAGGCGGCAGGCACTCGGATCGGAGCGATCTGAGGCGTGCCCCGCTCTGCGACCAGCGAGTCGTAGATCGGGGTGTCAGCGAACGAGGGAGCGGAGTAGTAGCCGCCGCCGTAAATGGAGCGGGGGGAGGTCATGGCACATAAGTTAAGCGCACGATGTGTCTTTGGGGAGCCCGATAAGAGGGTTGTTTCCGGAGATATGACCGGCCGCTGAGCCCCAATGTGACCGAACCCGGGAAAATCGGTCGCGCAGCGGCGCAAGAATCGTGTAAAGGGCGAGCTGGAAGTGGGTTACCCGTGGGTCGGCGGGGGCGCCCGAGGGCCCCTCAAGGTTAGGTTTGGCCATCGGTGAACCAATTCGGATGCCGAACTCGTGATGGGGGCAAGCATGTCCATGCCTAAGGGAGGCAATACTCCGGTGCCTGCGCCGCAGGTCCGGGTCGAACTGGGATGGCGCTCGGGTAACCGCGCGCCTGATGTGGACGCTTCGGCGCTGCTGCTCGACTCCAGTTCGGGCAAGGTCCGCTCCGACGCGGACTTCATCTTCTACAACCAGGCGACCCATGCCTCTGGTGCTGTTCGCCATGAGGGGAAGCAGACCGGCCCCGACGGGGTGACCGACACGCTGTGGGTGGACCTCGCGGCAGTGGAACCCTCGATCGAGCGGATCGTTCTGGCGGCCTCGGCCGACGGGGGCGCTTTCGGTCAGGTCCCCGGCCTCTACATTCGGGTGAGCGATGCCTCATCCGGCGCCGAGGTCGCCCGCTACGACAGCCAGGACGCCACCGTGGAGACGGCGTTCGTGCTCGGTGAGCTCTACCGACGTCAAGGAGCGTGGAAGTTCCGGTCGGTGGGCCAGGGGTACAGCACCGGCCTGGAGGGTCTGGCGACCGACTTCGGCATCACGGTCGACGAGCCTCAGAAGGCCTCCGCCCCGGCTGCTCCGGCGCCGCCCACCCCGTCCGGCGCCACCATGCATCTTCGCGCCGAGCCCGTCACACCCCCGGCCCCGGCCACCGCACCCCCGGCCCCCGCGGCCCCCGCGCCCACTCCGGTGCGGCTGTCGAAGGTGACCCTGACCAAGGAGGCCCCGTCCGTCTCGCTCACCAAGCAGGGCGGCACCTCCGGCGCGATGCGCGTCAACCTGAGCTGGAAGGTGCGTAAGCAGTTCCAGGGCTGGGGCGCGAAACTCGGTCGAGCCATGGCCATGCACGGCGACCTCGATCTCGACCTCTGCGCCCTCTACGAACTGACCGACGGCCGCAAGGGAGTCGTCCAGGCCCTCGGCAACGCCTTCGGAGCGCTGAACCAGGCCCCGTACATCCATCTCGACGGCGACGATCGCACCGGCGGCACCTCCGGCGAGAACCTCACCATCAATCTCGACCACAAGGACGAGCTCCGCCGGGTCGTCATCTTCGTCACCATCTACGAGGGCGCGCGCAGCTTCGCGGACCTGGACGCGACGGTGACTCTCCAGCCGCAGCACGGCGCGGCCATCGAGTTCTCGCTCGGCGAATGCACCGTGCCCTCCACGGTCTGCTCCCTCGCGCTGATCACCAACACGGGTTCCGACCTCGTCGTCCAGCGCGAGGCCCGCTTCCTGGTCCCCGATCGCGGAGTGAGCCCGCAGCGCACCATGGACAAGACCTATGGGTGGGGTATGAACTGGACCCCGGGCCGCAAGTGACCCCGTCAGCTCGTTAGTTCAGCGTTCCGGTGCCGGCCGGGGACGGGCGTAGGTACGCCCCTTCCAGGCCGCGCCGCGGCCGCGATAGTGCTGAACCGCCGAGTCCGCCGTCATCAACAGGTACAGGAACGCGGTGAACGGCAGCAGTGGCGCCAGCAGCGGCGACTGCCGGTAGTAGCGGAGCACCGGCAGATAGGTACCCGCCATCACCGCCCAGGCCAGCCCGCCGGCCCACCCCGCGGCCGTATCGCCGGTGAGCAGGCCCGCGCCGAGGGCGATGGGCGGTACCAGATAGACCAGGACCAGCCCCGCGACGGTCGCCGTGAGCAGGAAGGGGTTGTGCAGCAGTTGTGCGTAGGCGCTGCGCGACACCATCCCCCACAGATCCGCCAGACCCGGATAGGGCCGGACGCTGTCCACCCGATCGGCCAGCCCCAACCAGATCCGCCCACCGGACCGTTGTACGGCCCGCGCCAGCGACACATCGTCAATCACCGCCTGCCTGATCACCTCCGGCACACCGGCCCGCTCGGCCGCCTCGGTGCGCAGCAGCACACAGCCACCGGCCGCCGCCGCCGTCCGCGCCCCCGCCCGGTTGACCCAACGGAACGGATAGAGCTGACCGAAGAAGTAGACGAAGGCGGGCACCACCAGCCGTTCCCAGCGGCTCACCGTCCGCAACCGCGCCATCTGGGAGACCAGGTCGAAACCGCCCGCACGGGCCGACGCCACCAGGACACGCAGACTGTCCGGTGCATGGGCGATGTCCGCGTCCGTCAGCAGCAGGTAATCGGGGGCATCCGCGCGGGCCACCTCGATTCCATGCCGTAGCGCCCACAGCTTCCCGGTCCAGCCGGGCTCCGGTTCACCCGGATGGACTACCGTCAGCGGCAGCCCTCGGTACCGCGCCGCCAAGTCCCGGGCCGTGTCGCCCGTACCGTCCGTGCTCCCGTCGTCCACCAGCACCACCCGGGCACGCCCCGGATAGTCCTGTGCCAGCAGGGACGGCAGGCTCGCCGGAAGCACTTCCGCCTCGTCCCGTGCGGGGACCACGACCGCGATATCCGGCCAGGGGCCCGCCCATGGCGCATGGTGCGGCAGACGCTGGTCGGTACGCCAGAAGAAGCCCTGGCCAAGCAGCAGCCAGCCCCAGGCACCCAGTGATCCGGCGGCGGTCCAAGCGAGCGCTGTCATGAGCCGCAGTCTGCCCCAGCCGACCGGTGCACCAGCGGGTGTCGACTATGGTGACCGGGTGAAGATCGCGCTCATGGATTCCGGAATCGGCCTACTCGCGGCGGCGGCTGCGGTGCGCAGACTCCGGCCGGACGCGGATCTTGTGCTCTCCTCGGATCCCGACGGAATGCCCTGGGGTCCGCGTACGCCGGACGATGTCACCGAGCGCGCCCTCGCCGTGGCCAGAGCGGCGGTGGCCCATGAACCCGATGCGCTGATCATCGCCTGCAACACCGCGTCCGTGCACGCCCTGGCCACGCTGCGCGCCGAGCTGGAACCGACCGTGCCCATCATCGGCACGGTCCCCGCGATCAAGCCGGCAGCCGCGGCCGGTGGACCCGTCGCCATCTGGGCGACACCCGCCACCACCGGCAGCTCCTACCAGCGCCGGCTCATCCAGGACTTCGCCGGCGGCGCCGACGTCACCGAGGTGCCCTGTCCGGGGCTCGCGGACGGCGTCCAGCACGCCGACGACGCCGGAATCGACCGGGCCATCGCCGCCGCGGCAGCGCGCACCCCCGGTGACGTCCGGTCCGTCGTGCTCGGCTGCACCCACTACGAACTCGTCGCCGACCGCATCAGCGCCGCACTCAGCGCACCCGTCGTCCTCTACGGGTCGGCGCGGGCGGTCGCCGCGCAGACCTTGCGCCGACTGGGAGTTGACAGGTTCCCGGCGGAGCCCGGCGCGGTCCGACCGGGACGTCTCACCGTGCTGCTCAGCGGCCGGGAGTCCGCCCTGTCCGAACAGGCCCTGAGCTATGCCGAGGGCCGGCTGCTACAGACGGTGGCCCCGGTGCGCTGACCCCAGCTCGGTCCGTTTTGTCGGCTTACGTACTGCTCTGTGATGTTCGTCATGGAATCGGGCCGACCTTTCGGAAGCTGGGTACTCTGCTCGCATGAGGGACCACTTCGATGACTCGACGCGTCCCGCCGCGCACTCCGTCGAAACCGTGCCCGCGGTGTGGACCGGCCGTGCCACCAATCGGATGCAGTGGCTGCTCGCCGTGGCGGGAGCCGCCTGTATCGGACTCGGCGTAGAACTCGCCATCGTCTCCACCTGGACATCCGGGATCGCCCCCTTGCTGATGTCGGTCATCGGCTGTGTCGCCGCGGGCCTGCTGATCCTCTACGGGACCCTTGCCTTCGTTCATGTGGCGGTCACCGTGACCAGCGACTTCATCGAGATCCGCTGTGGCCATATGGGGCTACCGCGCCGAAGGATCCCGCTCTCCCACGTGGTGGGGGCGGAATTCGCACCGACGGTCACCCCACGTCATTGGGGCGGCTGGGGTTACCGCTGGCGCCCGGAAATGGGCACGGCGGTCATCGTCCGCCGAGGGGAAGCAGTGGTCTTCACCCTGGGTGACGGCAGAACCTTCACCGTGACCGTCGACGACGCCGAAGCCGCCGTACGCGCGGTGCGCGACCGACTCACCCCCGGCCCGGGGCCCGCAGCGCCCGTACAGGCCTGAACCCGTGGCCCTCCCACCCCCGAACCCGTAGCCTCCTGGACTCAGTCGGCCAGGAATCCTGCCGTCGCCGGGGTCAGTCCGCCGCTCGGCTCCGGGGCGTCACCGCCTGCCAGCCGTGCGGTGGCCACCCCCGCCAACAGGCCCGCACCCGCGGTCACCGGTGCGAAGCTCAGCGCGTTGCTCGCCGATGCCACCACCGCGAGCGCCGCGAGTGCCGCACCCGCGCTGAGCACGGTCGGGGTGGGCCGCGGTGAACGCCAGAGCCCCAGGAGCAACCACCCGAATGCCCCTACGAGCAGCACCACCCCCCCCACCCCCTGCTCGGCCGCTTGCTGAAGCGGTGCCGAATGGGGTTTGCCGTCCGAGCCCACCGACTGCTGGGCGGTCAGGCTCCGTTCCCCGAAGCGGCCCGGCCCCACGCCCCGTATCGGTTCAGCCTCGGCCAGTGACACCGCGTCCTGCCACAGGGCTGCTCGATGGTGGGTCAGCCCGCCCTTCAAGGAGTCGGTCAACCCGTTCGGCAGCGCGTCCTTGGCCACCCCCCACGAAACCACCGCCACCAGAGCGGGGATCAGCGCGAGGGCGCCGAGTGCCACGGTCCGGCGCCGCATGCGTGAGGTCGCCAGGGAGCAGAGCAGCACGCCCGCACCCGCCACCGCCCCGGTGATCGACTCCAGCACGAGCGCCGTACCGACGGCCGCGATCGCCAGCACCCGCGAGATGACCCGGCCGGTTCCCGAGCCGGCCGCCCCCGCCGCGCAGCAGGCGGCGCCGACCGCGAGCACCAGCAGACCGGCGGAGGCCCCCAGATGGCCGGGCTGGATGGGGGCGCTCGTATGCGCGCCCGGCACCCCGTCCGGCGATGCGATGGCAAGACCGAGGGCCGCGACGGAGATCGCGGTGGCCGCCGCCACCGGTAGCAGGGTGCCGCTGATCCTGCCGCCCGCGTATCCCGCGGCCACGGCGAACACGGCCAGGAGCACGCCCTCAGGTCTGGCGTCCCGTCCCACGGCGCTGATCAGCGACCACACGGCGCAGCCGCCCAGCACAAGAACCCCGATGACATCAGCCGTGCGGCCATGCTCCCGCGCCCCGGCACGCATGCCCGGTCCAGCCATTCCGCCGACCCCCCGACCTATGACGGAACCCCCGTACGCCCTTGCGTTCGGTGTGAAGCCGTACGGCAGGGCTGGCGCACACGGTAACGGCAGAGACACGGCTTTGTGGATGGGGGGTACGGGAACACCCGATTGGCGGACATGAGCCATGATGCTGTTGGGGCGGGAAAAGCGCTGTTGCACCTCATATGCGGACAATCGTCTGAGGGTTGTGCAGGGAGGCGTCTCGATTGGACTGAGGTGCGATTGCGCTGGGATCACAATTGGCGCGGGCACTCCCCAGGTAGATCATTTGACCGTCGCACGGCATACATTCGGGCCTCACGACGATTCCGAGTGAGTAGCGCCGAGATGAACTCCGCGCCGGGGAAGCGTCGTTCACCGACTCGAAGGAAAGCCCCTCTCATGCGCCGCACGACCGTCCGCCGTACTGTTCTTGCCGCTTCCGCCGTCTCGCTGGCCCTGTTGGTGACCGCATGCGGTTCGGATGAGCCCGCGGCGAAGGACAAGCCGAAGGCCGAGGCGTCGAAGAGCGCGCCCGCCGCCGCCCCTGCCGCCAAGGCACTGTCCCAGGCGGAGGTGGACAAGCTGATGCTGACGCAGAGCGACCTCCCGCGCCACAAGATCAACCCGGCCACCAAGGCGGATTTCGCCGCCGCCAAGGCGGCCAGCGCCGACAGGAAGGAGTGTGCCCCGCTGGTGGACGGCATGGCCCTGCGAGGCACCGGCGACGCGGCCGCCTCCTCGGTGCGCAAGGTCATCGCCATCCCGGAGAACCCCGGCAAGGACGCCACCGAAGAGGAGAAGCTGGCGGCGGCCATGGAGACATTGAGCGGCACCATCACCGCCGACACCGTGGCCTCGTACGAGGGCCAGGGCGCCGCTGACACCCTGGCGGCCATCAAGAAGGCCGGCACGGACTGCGGTAGCGGTTTCACCATGCTGGTCGGTACCGACAAACTGAAGTTCACCAAGGTCGCGCCGGCCGCCTACCCGGCCGGAGACGAGGCGGTGAACTTCGCGCTGACCGTTGACATGGAGGGCAAGCCGGGCAACGCCTACTTGACGGCGGTCCGCAAGGGCGGCACCGTCGCCACCTTCTACGCCCTGAGCCTCGCCGGGAAGAGCGAGCTGCCGAAGGCCGTCATCGACGCCCAGGTGAAGAAGCTCGGTTGATCGTTCGGCCGGCCCCGGTGCCGTACCGCTCTCCGCCGGGCGGTACGACACCGATGGGCTCGCTCCGCACGGCCGGGCCGGGCGGGTGGTCAGCGGCCCGGGCCGCAAGGGGATCGGGCACCCCCGCGCGGTGCCCGGACTGCCGGGCACCTGCCCCCTCGCCGTAGACTCCGGCAGGTGAGCGCCACCATGACCCCCGTAGACGCCCCGCGACCCGAACCCATCGGGCGGCGGCCCCTGCTCCGTCGGCTGCTGCGTCCGGGGGCCGCCGCGCTCTCCGGGGTTCTCCTCTATCTGAGCTTTCCGCCCCGCCCCCTGTGGTGGCTGGCGGTGCCGGCGATCGCGCTCCTCGGCTGGAGCCTGTACGGACGCCGGGCACGGACCGCCTTCGGGCTCGGCTACCTCAACGGCCTGGGCTTTCTGCTCCCGCTCCTGATCTGGACGGGGGAGGAGGTCGGCCCGGTGCCCTGGATCGCCCTGGCCGCGGTGGAGGCGCTCTTCATCGCTGGCGCCGCGGTCGGGATCGCCGCCGTCAGCCGGCTGCCGGTGTGGCCGGTGTGGGCCGCGGCGATCTGGATCCTCGGCGAGGCGGCACGGGCACGGGTGCCCTTCGGTGGTTTCCCCTGGGGCAAGCTCGCCTTCGGGCAGGCGGACGGGCTCTTCCTGCCGCTCGCCGCGGTCGGTGGGACACCACTGCTCGGTTTCGCCGTGCTGCTCACCGGTTTCGGACTGTACGAGTGCGTGCGACGCGGGCTGGCGTACCGACGCACCGGTGCTCTTCCCCGCGGGCCCCTGGCGGCGGCGCTGCTCACGCTCTTCGCCCCGGTCACCCTGGCCCTTGCGGCCCTGCCGTTGGTCGACGCCTCGGCCGAGGACGGCACCGCGACCGTCGCGGCCATCCAGGGCAATGTGCCCCGCCTCGGTCTGGACTTCAACGCCCAGCGCCGAGCGGTCCTCGACAACCATGTCCGCCGCACCGAGGAACTCGCCGCCGAGGTGAGCGCCGGCAAGGTGGCGAAGCCCGACTTCGTGCTCTGGCCGGAGAACTCCTCCGATCTGGACCCCTACCGCAATCCGGACGCCCGCCAGGTCATCGATCGCGCGGTGCGCACGATCGGGGTGCCGACGGTGGTCGGTGCGGTCCTCACCCCCGAAACCGGCAAGCTCCGCAACACCCTCATCAAGTGGGACCCCGAGCGCGGGCCCGTCGACACCTATGACAAGCGCCATGTGCAGCCCTTCGGTGAGTACATCCCGATGCGTTCCGTGGTGCGGATCTTCAGCTCCGACGTGGACCGGGTACGCCGGGACTTCGGGCCCGGCGACAAGGTGGGGGTCTTCGATCTCGCCGGTACCAAGGTGGGCCTGGTGACCTGCTACGAGGCCGCGTTCGACGACATGGCCAGGGACACCGTCACCGGTGGCGCGCAGCTCATCTCCGTACCGAGCAACAACGCCACCTTCGGCCGGAGCGAGATGACCTATCAGCAGCTGGCCATGTCCCAGGTGCGAGCGGTCGAGCACGGTCGGTCCGTGGTGGTGCCCGTCACCAGCGGGGTGAGCGCGGTGATCATGCCGGACGGGGAGGTCGTGCGGAAGACCAAGATGTTCACACCGGACGCGCTGGTGGCCGAAGTACCGCTGCGCTCCTCATTGACCCTGGCCACCCGGCTTGGAGCCTGGCCCGAGGCGATCCTGCTCCTGCTCGCCGGCACGGGGATCGGCTGGGTGACCATGCGGGCCGTACGACGCAGGAGGGAGTCATCGGGGCCGACCGCGGGCGGTCGGGAAGCTGCGGCGGACCAGTAGGGTCGGCCCAATGGGTACCCCTGACTTCATTCTCGACATCCGCGCCACAGCGGGAAATCAGCTGCTTCTGCTGCCGGGAGTGACCGCAGTCGTCTTTGACGACAAGGGCAGAGTGCTGCTGGGCAAGCGGGCTGACAACGGCCGCTGGTCGACCGTCGCCGGTATCCCCGAGCCCGGCGAGGAACCGGCCGACACCGCCGTGCGGGAGGTGTACGAGGAGACCGCGGTGCATTGCGTCCCGGAGAGTGTCGTACTGATCCAGGCGGCGGCCGAGCCGGTCGTCTACCCCAACGGTGACCGCTGCCAGTATCTCGACATCACCTTCCGCTGCCGTGCCACCGGGGGTGTGGCGCGCGTCAACGACGATGAGTCGCTTGAGGTGGGCTGGTTCGCCGCGGACGAGCTGCCGGAGCTGGATGAATGGTCTCGCTTCCGGGTCGAGCGCGCCATGGCCGGTGGACCCCTGTGGTTCCAGCCGCCGGGAGCGATGACACTCCCGGCCCACTAGCCCACCCGTGGGGCGAGGGGAGCGACCCCGAGTCCGTTTGCGTGCCCGGTGTTCGACCGGGGTCGCGGACGGTCGAGGGGGATCGCCGCGGCTGTCAGCTCCGGTCGGGAAACGAGTGGTGTTCGTGTGCGACCATCCAGCGACCGTTCTCCTTGCGCAGGCCCAAGGTCAGCCGCAGCCGTTGAGCCGGCTCGGTGCGCAGTGACTCCGCCGTGGCGCAGCGCAGCAGCGCGTGGGCGAAGGCGACCTCGTCCCCCGCGGTGATCTCCATCGAGTCGATCTCAAAACAGGCCCCCTGCCGCTGCCAGGTGAAGAAGGGCGGCCAGGTCCGTGCGTACGCGTCGATCCCCCGGACCCCTTGATCGGGTGGGGGTACGTCGAACATCACGATGTCGTCGGTGTGGTCGGCGAGCACCCCGTCGAGGTCCCCTTCGTGCACTGCCCTGGCCCAGCGGTTGACGATGGCGGTGATCTCCGCTGTGTCGTCGGTCATCGGTGGTTCCCTCCGGGAGCGGTCGTTGTGAGGTGCGTACTGCCGATGGGGGACTCAATCATCGCCGCTGTCCGATGCCCGGCGGTGCCGGGCTCGGCGACGGCGGGAGAACACCACCGGATCACCCGAAGCGGGCGAGCCACCGGGCCGTACGTCGTAGTGCCCACGTGATCGCGTCAGGGGAGGCGCCGAGCCGCTGAATGTCAACTTCGGGTTGACGGTCAGTGGCCTGTCAACCTATGGTTGACGCATGGAGAAGCCAACTCAAATGAACAACCCGGTCCGTCTCGACGATCTGATCGATGCCATCAAGACGGCTCACCCCGACACCCTGGACCAGCTCTCGGGGGCGGTCATCGCCGCTGACCACCTCGGCGATGTGGCGGACCATCTGATCGGTCACTTCGTGGACCAGGCGCGCCGCTCGGGTGCTTCGTGGACGGATATCGGCAAGAGCATGGGGGTCACCCGACAGGCCGCCCAGAAGCGATTCGTGTCCAAGGAGGGTGGCGAATCATCGGATCTCGATCCCCGTCAGGGGTTCAGCCGGTTCACCGCCCGCGCCAAGAACGTGGTCATGGGCGCGCAGAACGAGGCGCACGCGGCGCGCAACGGGAACATCGGCCCCGTTCATCTGGTTCTCGGGCTGCTGACCGAGCGCGAGTCACTCGCCGGCCGTGCGATCGTGGCGCAGGGCGTCGCGCTGGACACCGTTCGCCAGGCCGCGACCGACGCGCTTCCGCCCGCGGTGGAGCAGGTGCCCGACCTCGTCCCCTATGACGCCGGAGCCCGCAAGGTGCTGGAGTTGACCTATCGCGAGGCGTTGCGGCTCGGGCACAACTACATCGGCACCGAACACGTCCTGCTCGCTCTGCTGGAGCAGGAGGACGGCCGGGGGATCCTCGCCGCGGCCGGTGTGGACAAGGCTGCCACTGAGGCCCATATCGCGGATGGCCTGGCGGCCGCACTGGCGGCCAAGCAGGACGGCTGATCCCACCGTGGGGATTATGGCGGCCTCGGTCCAGGGGTAGACCGAGGCCGCCGAAGGGGCGTCCGCAGGGGACGGACTGCCCTCACGGATCACCACGAAGCAACGCGAGGAGGAACAAGCGTCTCTTCTTCGGTGTCCGGCTCTAGGAGGCCCGCAGGGGCCTAAGGGTGTTCGGTTCCGCCGATGCCGCCCGCGGGTGGGACGGGTCCCAACTCCGGGAAGCGGTGCGCACCTCTTAAGGCGGTGCGAGGGGTGATGAGCATCGTTGCGGGCTGCCGAATCCTCGATGGCGTGGGCCTTCCGGTGATCCGAGGATCTCCAGCTACTCGAACAGTAAATATATATACCGTTGAGTAATCAAGGGTATGAAAAAATTCATGCATATTCACCCATCGGGCAACTACCCCCTCAGACGGTGAGGAGTCAGTCCTCCAGGAAGAAGTCGTGCTGCTCGGTGGCGTGCTCGTAGCCCTCCAACCGGGTCTGTGTGCGCTGCGGATCGGCGTCCGCCATGGCCTGGAGCAGCGCGGCCGACAGCACCCCCGGCGCCGCGTAGGAGTCGAAGACCAGCCGGGAGCCGGTCGCGGCGGCAAAGGTCACATCCGCCTCGTCCACCAGCGGCCCGAGTGCCACGTCGGTGATCAGGGCGATACGCAATCCGGTGCTACGGGCGGCCCGCATGGCCGCCAGGGTCTCCTTGGCGTGCCGTGGCATCGCGAACGCCAGCACCCAGCTTCCGCCCGCCTCCCGGGACTGCAGAAGCGCGTCATAGGCGACACTGCCCCCCCGGGTCACCGTGCGTACATCGGGGTGGATGCGGCGGGCCGCATAGGCGAAGTACTCCGCGAGCGAGACGGAGATGCGCAGCCCGAGAACGGTCAACGGAATCGATTGCGCCAGTTCACGGCCGAGGTCGAGGACCTGCTGGGTATCCGCGACCAGCCTGCGCAGACTCTCCAGATTGCCGATTTCGGCGTCCACGGCGGCCTGCAACTCATTGCGCCGGTTCTCCTCGCGTGACTCCGGCGACGCGGCGACCGCGCTCAGCGCGATCGGCTGGAGGGCCTCGCGCAGCGCGGGATATCCGCTGAAGCCCACCGAGGCGGCGAACCGCGTCACCGAGGGCTGACTGACGCCGACCCGCTCCGCGAGGTCGGTGATCGACAGGAACGCGGCTTCGGTGAGGTGCTCGGTGATGTACTGCGCGATACGTCGCTGACCTGGGGAGAGCCGATGGCCGCCGAAGAGGGCCAGAACCCTGTCCGTGGGGGCGAGCTCCGTCTCCGGAGCCGGTCTTCCCGGCGTGATCGCAGACGCCTGTGCGCGTGCCTGCTGATCTGATGGCACCGGTGTCACTCCTTCTCGTCCCAATCCGGCCTCAACATAGCCCAGGAGCCGCTGTCGTACGGCGGAAGTACGTTCGGGTAGCACCTGTCGTCTCAGATGTCGGACAGCTGCTGGACCTCATGACCACGGGGAAGTGGCCGAGCCGGACCAGATGTCGCGGTGGACCTCTGCGGCAGAGGTCCACCCGGTGCGAACCCCGCTGCTGGCCTCCGGGGGTGCTCCCCCTCCACGGAGATGCGCGGTGGCGCGTCTCAGGAGCATATTGGCCTTGGGCGTGTCTTTCGGTCAGGCAGGATCACAGAGCGGGGTCGCTGACGTGCATCGCAAGGCGGAGCAGGGAGTCCGGCGGACGGGGGGCTCCGCCGTGCCGAAGGCTGGAGGCGGGGCGGCGCGCGGGGGTCGGGGGCGGGACGGGAGGGTCCTGCCGCGTCCGACGGACAGACCCTGATGACCTGGTACGACGCCACCGGCCGTACCCCGCCGGAGCGGCCAGCGACCTTCCCGGCGGCGCCCGGAGCACCTCAGAGCGGTAGCCGCGCACCCGATGAGCTGGAGGTGGTGCTCGCCCAGGCCGCCGTCAGCGCCGCCGAGGCGGTCGGTGGATACGCCGGCGGTGTCTACCTGCGTTCGCGTACGGAGGGCATGCTCCGGCTGGCCGTACTCGCCGGGCTGCCGGCCAGGCTCTTCCACCCGTGGTGGCGCATGCATGTGAACCGCCCCTTCCCGGTTGCCGAGGCCTACCGCTCGGGACGCGCCATCCACCTCGCCGACGCCGAGGAATCCATGCGCCGCTTCCCCCAACTGATGGCCGGGCTGCCCTTCCCCTTCAGTTCGCTGTACGTACCGGTCGTCAGCGGCAAGGAGAAACGCGGGGTACTGGCCGTGCTACGGCGAGCCACCCCCGGGAATCCCGTCGAGAACAGCGATCGTCATCGCATCCACAACGTCGCCCGCCGACTGGGCTCCTCGCTCGGCGAGTTGAGCGACCAGGGAGTCTCCCTTGAGTGGGAAGCCGAACCCCACCCCGTCCAACTCCCGTCCGTCACCACCCCCCTGGTGCGGATCGGCCACTTCACCTGGGAGCTGGACAGCGGGGCCCTCACGGTCGACGACGAGCTCTGCGCGATCCTCGGCCTCGACCCCGCGCGCTTCAGCGGAACCCTGGACGCGCTCACCGACCGGCTGATGCCGGCAGACGTCCTGGGGATCTGGGCGCTCGCCCGGCAGACGGCCGCCGCCAGCCGGCGGACCCGTCGCAGAATCCGGGTGCGGGGACCGGACGGTCGTCCCTATCTCTTCGAGATCTCCGCCGCGGGGGATGGGCCGTCGGGTACCCACCGGCCGGCTGCGCTCACGGGCTGCCTCGTCGACCTCGGCTCCGCGCCGATCGTCTTCGAGGCCACCGACCGGCTGCCGCGCGGGGTGTTCTCCCTCGACCGGCTCGGTCGCATCACCTATCTCAACAACAGCGCCGAAGCCCTACTCGGGCGAGCGGGACCCGAGCTGACGGGCCGTGTGTTGTGGGATGTGCTGCCCTGGCTGGGCCACACCATCCATGAGGACCACTTCCGGGCCGCCCTGATGTCCCACAGCCCGGTCCACTTCGTGGCCCGCCGCACCCCGGACGAGTGGCTGGCGTTCTCGCTCTACTCCGGCCATGACGGACTCACCGTCACCATCGTCGCCGCCGATGAGCCCAGTCATGCACCGGGGCCCGAACCCGAAGCCGCACCCGGCACGGCGATGGTGCCCGGGCCCAGCTCACCGGCCGACCGGGCTTCGGCGCTGTACCGGCCGGTCGCCCTCGCCATCGCCCTGACGGAGGCGGTGACCGCCCGTCAGGTCTCGGCCGTGGTCACCGAGGAACTGCTTCCGGCCTTCGGCGGCCGGCAGTTGGCGATCTACCTCCTGCATGAGCGCCATCTGTTCCTGGCCTGGGAGACCGGCTTTCCCCAGGGCTTCCTGGACCGCTTCGACGGGGTGGCGCTCGATGCCCGGCTACCCGGGGTGGAGACCCTCACCTCCGGCCGACCCCTCTTCTTCGAGTCGATGGAGAAGCTGGGGAACTCCTACCCCGGCATCCCCCTCGACGCCCATGTCGGCGCCCGGGCCTTTCTGCCGCTGATCGCCTCCGGGCGTCCGGTGGGTTCCTGCATCCTGGGCTTCGACCAGCCGCGGGATTTCGGCCCCGAGGAACGCGCGGTGCTCACCGCGCTCGCGGGACTGATCGCCCAGGCCCTCGCCCGCGCCCAGCGCTACGACACGGAGGCCGCGCTGGCCCGCGGCCTCCAGGACGCCCTTCTGCCGCACCAGTTGCCCGAACTCGACAACGTGGCCACCATCGGCCGCTATCTCCCCGGCACCCAGGGCATGGACGTGGGCGGTGACTGGTACGACGTGATCGAGACCGGCGATCGGCTGGCGCTGGTCATCGGAGACGTCCAGGGACACGGTGTCTCGGCGGCCGCCACCATGGGGCAACTGCGCAGCGCCGTACGGGCGTTCGCGCTGAGCGGGCACGATCCTCGGGAGGTGATGAGCGGGACCAACCGGCTGCTCATCGACCTCGACCCAGGCCAGTTCGCCAGTTGCTGCTACATCGTCGTCGACCCCAGGACCGGCCACACCCAGGCAGTGCGGGCCGGCCATCCCCAGCCCCTGCTCCAACACCCGGACGGTCCGACGGAGGTTCTCGACCTTGCCGGAGGTGTCGTACTCGGCGTGGACGCATCGGCTTCCTACCCGGTCACCGAATGGCGACTGGACTCCGGGGCAGTCCTCGCCCTCTACACCGACGGCTTGGTGGAACGACCCGGAATCGACATCGACCTCGGTGTGGAGCGACTGCGGAGCGCACTCGCCGAGTGCGGCTCCGCACCACTGGCCGAGACGGCCGACCGGTTGATCCGCGGGGCGGGCGCGGCGACCGACCGCCCGGACGACATCGCCCTGCTGCTCGCCTCGCGCTGGGGTGAAGACGACGGTGGAGGGCGCCGGGGTCCGGGGCGCTAGCCTCGCTGAAGCGTCAGTTGCGTGTCGCCCGCGGTCAGAACCGTCGGGAACGGCACCAGGCCGTGCGAGAGGTCCAGTTGGATCAGGGTCGCCTCCCCGCGTGCGGCCCCCGGCCGGAACGTGCCGGAAGCCTGGCCGGTGGCCCGCCAGGTCCGCTGCTGACCGTCGCAGTTCGCGACGATGCCGTCGAGACTCGCACGGGCGTCACCCTGAACCGCCTTGGAACCGATGAGGACCGGGCCCAGACGAGGTGATGAACAGCGGTAGGTTCCGGTGAGGGTGATCGCTCCGTCTTCGGCGATCTGGCCGATGCGATCGATGGTGACGGTGTCCGAGGCGAAGTGCGCACCCGCACTGACCGATAGGGGGCCGGTCACGAGAGCCGCCGCGATGCATGCCGAGGAAACGAGCGCTGAGCGCCGAGCGATGATCATGCCCGCCCAACGAGCACCCTTCGAAGAGGTGTCGACTGTCCGTGCGAACGGGTGAGTCGCCCGCAAATTCGATGTCCGGTCACCTTCACGATCGGTGATCAGGAGCCCGATGTGGTCATTCTTTCGCCATCGAACAGGCCAGGAACCTCTGCTATGGCGTACACGTTCGAGAAGAGTCCGGCAATCACAGGTGCGCAGGAGACGGCATATGCCAGTGCCCTCTGTGATGTGCAATAGACCCGGCCAACGTTCCCTGGATGACTGTTTTCCCTCTCACTCCGTCCTGAGTAGGGTGTGATCCCGCTGCCGGTGATCCACAGTGATCCGGCATTGTCCGGCGTGGCCGGAATGCGGGCGGACGGTGCCGTCCGGGGGGAAGGGGGAACAGATCGTGGCCGCTGGCCCGTTCCATGGGCAGTACGTTTGGCATCCGGCAGCCGATGACCACCAGCTTGCCCGCGCCTGCATCGACGTAAGGGCGGGTCGCTACCTCAGCGCACAGGAACTACTCCGGGAAGCACGCGGGGATTTCGAGATCAGGGCCCACCGTTCCCTGGTACTCGCATCCGAAGCGGCCGACTCGGATCTCGCCGAGCGCTGGCTGGACGAGGAGCCGGGGCCCGAATCCGCGCTGTTGTGGGCCCGTGTCGCGATGCTTCGCGCACTGCGCTCAGCGGACGAGCAGGGGCCGCACACAGAGGCCCTGGTGGACATCGCCAACGCCGCGGCAGAACGCGCCGCCCGGCTGCTTCCCCAGGATCCCACCCCCTGGGTCGCTCAATTGGCCGTCACCCGGATCAGACGACCCCTCGACCGTGCCCCCCTCGGGTTGTTGACCGCTCCCCCCGGGCCTTGGCAACTATTCGCCCGCATCCTCCGACTTGACCCCTGGAATCGCGAGGCGCACCACCGTTTTCTCGCCTTCTTCTTCACCCGGTACGGTGGGACGGCGAGCGCACGCTGGGATGTTGCCGCCTTCCTCAGCAACCGTGCGCCCATCTCTTCGCCGCTGCGCCTGCTGCCGCTGATCGCCCTCGCCGAGGAGTACGATCCTCACTCGCTGCTCGCTCACCACGCCTGGCGACAGCCCCAGTGCGTGGCCACCGCGGCAGCGGGCTACACCCACTGGTTCCCCCAGCTCTCCCGCTATCGCTACACCCCTGTTCTCGATCTCTCCTATCTGGCGCATGCGCTCTATCTGGGGCGCCGTGAATTCGAGGCACGCGAAGTCCTTTCGGCCATGGGCCCTTATGCCGCGCGTATGCCATGGAGTGTTTTCGGTGCCCCGGCAGCTCAATTGAGTAGAGCGAGACGGGCCTGTGGGTTGCCAGTACCCAATTCCGGCTGAATCTCAACCTTCGGTCTGCCCAGCGATGAAGGGAAATAACGCGGTTGTGTCCGAGCGAATGACTGCCATCCGACCGAGAAAACGTCATCACGATGATCGCGCCGTCGTTCTCGATGATGACGCGACACTCCATGCGATGGGATACCCGCGAAAACTCACCCGTCGCTTTCGAACGTTCGACAACTTTGCGATCTCCTTCACGATCATCAATGTCATCTCCGGAATCTTCTCCGCTTTTGGTTACGGCATGGGCGCCGGCGGCCCCTTGATTCTTGTGTTCGGTTGGATCGGCGTTTCCCTCATGGTGCTGTTTGTCGGGGCGGCCATGGGGGAGATCGCCTCCGCGTACCCCACGAGTGGCGCGCTCTACTTCTCCGCCGGCAAACTCGCCAAACGGCATCGTGGCGCCTGGTCCTGGTACACCGGCTGGCTGAACTTCGTCGGGCAGATCGGAGGCACCGCTGCCACCGGTTATGCCGCCGCCACCTTCATCCAGGCCTTCATCGTCATGCAGTGGCCCGGCTATCAGGTGACCGGGCACCGAACCGTGGCCATCACCACCGTGATTCTGCTGCTCCAGGCGCTCGCCAACACCTACACCGTGCAACTCGTCGCGGCCCTGAACCGTATCTCCGTGTGGTGGTTGGTCATCGGTGTGACCATCATCGTGCTCAGCCTGGCGCTGATCCCAACGGACCATCAATCAGTCGACTTCAGTACGCATTTTGTGAACAACACCGGCTTCTCCAATGCTGTTTACGCCGCAATGCTCGGGCTCCTGGTGAGTAGTTGGACCTTCACAGGATTCGACGGAAGCTTCCACATGTCGGAGGAGACGGTGAAGGCGACCGTGAGTACTCCCAAGGGCATCATGTGGTCCATCGCCTGCTCCGCGATCGCCGGCCTCATACTCATGATCGCCCTGGTGTGTGCGATCCGCGATTACGCGACTACAGCGAGTTCGTCCGCGCCGCCCGTGCGGATTCTCATTGATGCCCTTGGCGCCGGAACCGCCCGACTGCTCTTGCTCATCGTCATCGGCGCGATGCTCTTCTGCGGGCTCGCCAACATGACCAGTAATACCCGGCAGATCTTCGCCTTTGCGCGCGATGGTGCCATGCCAGGATCCCGGTGGTGGCATTCGGTGTCCCCCCGTACCCGTACACCCGTCAAAGCGGTCTGGTTGGCGGCTGGTTGCTCCTTCGTTCTGATCACTCCGGCCTGGTGGTCGCACACCGTGTTCGCCGCGATCGTCAGCGTCAATGTCGTGGGGCTCTATCTCGCCTATGGAGTGCCCATCTATCTCCGGCTGCGCCTGGGCGACGAGTTCCAGCGCGGCCCCTGGCATCTCGGGCGCTGGGGCCGGCCCGTGGCACGTACGGCGGTGGCCTGGATCGTCTTCAGCAGTGTGCTGTTCATGCTGCCGCACTCCTCGCCCATCACCCACACGACCTTCAACTACGCGCCGATCGCCCTGGGGGTGGTCCTCCTTGTCGCCGCCGCGTGGTGGTTCGCCAGGGCCCGGAGGAGTTTCCAGGGCCCCGTGAGTTACGGCAGCCCCGACGAAGTAGCGGCCATGGACCTGATCTAGGCCAACTCCAGCCCCCTGGGGCGGCGTTCCCACACGGGTCCGTACCGGTGGTCGAGAGCATCGGTAGCCCAGAGCCCGACAGCCCCGTCAACCGACAGCGAGAGAAGGGACAAACCCGCTCATGACCAATCCACTTGGCGAGACGGTCCAGACGTCCGACACCACCGGAGCGGCCCGCTTCAGCGTCAGCAGCGCCACCCGGGAGGAATGGCGCCTCGTCGCCGAATGGTGCGCCGCCGAGGGGTGGAACCCCGGCGACGGTGATGCGGAGTGCTTCCACCCCACCGACCCCGCCGGGTTCTTCATCGGCCGCCTCGACGGGGAGCCCGTCTCCTCGATCTCCGTCGTCAACTACTCGGACGAGTACGCCTTCCTCGGCTACTACGTGGTCCGTCCCGATCTGCGGGGGCAGGGGTGGGGGCTCGCGACCTGGCGTGCCGCCTTTCCCCATGCCGGCAACCGGCTGGTCGGCCTCGACGCCGTGCCCGCCCAGCAGGACAACTACCAGCGCTCCGGCTTCAGCCCCGCCTACGGCACGGTTCGCTACGGCGGGGTTCCCCAGCGGGTCGACGTCGTGGACGAGGGTGTCACCCCCATCACCGCGCAGGACCTGGAGGCGATCGCCGAGTACGACCGTGACTGCTTCCCCGCCGATCGGCGGGCCTTTCTCTCCCGCTGGCTGACCGCACCCGGGCACATCGCCCACGCCCGGTGGCGGGACGGACGCGTCACCGGGTACGGCGTCATCCGGCCCGGTCGGGACAGCCACCGGATCGGTCCGCTGTTCGCCGACACCGCACCGGACGCGGCGGCAGTCCTCGACGGTCTCACCGCACATCTCGGCCCGACCGACGAGGTCGCCGTCGATATGCCCCAGACCCAGGAGGCCGCCGCGGCCCTTGCCACCGACCGCGGGCTGACCGCGCAGTTCCCCACCGTACGGATGTACACCGGCCCCGCCCCTCAGATCCGTGCCGACCGTGTCTTCGGCGTCACCACCCTGGAACTCGGCTAGCACTGGCCTCCGCTGACGCCCTGTCTGCCCTGCTCCGGCGGTGCAGGGCGCCGCGGAAGGTGTCCTCAGCGGAGATAGGCCAGGCCCGGATGGACCTCCCTGTATCCATCGAGGAGCCGTCGGGCGACGCTCACCGAGTCAATGAGCGGATGCAGGGCGAACGCCTTCACCGCTCGCGCCCGTGAACCGCTCTCCGTAGCCGCCAGTACCTCGCGCTCCACCGCCTTCACCGCGCACACCAGGCCCGTGGCATGGTCCGGCAGGGGCGATACGGCGACCGGGTGCGCCCCGTTGGCGTCGACGAAGCACGGCACCTCGACCACCGCTTGCTCGTCCAGCGGCGCAAGCGCCCCTCGGTTACGGACATTGAGGATCAACGTGGTGCGCTGGTGATGGGCGATCGCGCGCATCAGCGCCAACGCGACATGCTCATAGCCCCCGGACTCCAGATCGGTGGCATCACGCTCGCCGGCGTCCACCGCCTCGCGGTTGTGCGCCATATAGGTCGACTCGCGCTCGGCCCGGGTACGGTCCCAACTCTCCCACGCCGGCGCGTCCGGCCGTTCCAACTCCGCGTAGAAGCGCGCCTGCTGCCGGTTGAGGAAGGCCCCGCGGGTCTGCTCGGCCTCCTGGTAGGCGCGAACCGTCTCCCGGTTGAAGTAGTAGTAGTGCAGATACTCGTTGGGGATCGATCCCAGGGACTGGAGCCACTCGGGCCCGAAGAGCCGTCCCTCCTCGAAGGAGCCCAGGGCGGTCGGGTCGGCCAGCAGCCCCGGGAGTTCATCGCGGCCGTCGACAACGAGCCCGCGCAACCAGCCGAGGTGGTTGAGGCCCGCGTAGTCGAACCAGGCCCGCTCCGGGTCCACGCCCAGTGCCCGCGCCACCCGGCGGCCGAGGCCGACCGGGGAGTCACAGATCCCGATCACCCGGTCGCCCAACTCGCGGGACATCGCCTCGGTGACCAGCCCCGCCGGATTGGTGAAGTTGATGACCCAGGCGTCCGGCGCGAGCCGTGCCACCCGGCGCGCGATCTCCCTGGCCACCGGAACCGTCCGCAGACCGTAGGCGATCCCGCCCGCCCCGACGGTCTCCTGCCCGAGCACCCCTTCCGCCAGGGCGATGCGCTCATCGTCGGCCCGGCCGGCCAGACCGCCCACCCGAATCGCCGAGAAGACGAAGTCCGCCCCGCGCAGGGCCTCATCCAGATCGGTGGTGACGCTCACCTCCGGTGCGTCCGACACCCCCTCGGCCTGGTCCGCGAGGACGCGGGCGATGGCGGTCAGCCGGCCGGCGTCCACATCGTGCAGAACCACCTCGGTGACCCTGCCCTCAGCGCGGTCGCCCAGCAGCGCGCCGTACACCAGCGGCAGCCGAAAGCCTCCACCGCCCAGGACCGTGAGCCTCATCCTTCAGCCACCTTCGCTTCCCTTACCCCTATGCCCCCCGGCCCGTCCGTAGGGGTGCGCGCGATACAGGCCGCACGCTACCCGTCGGTTGCGAGGCGCTCGCGGACACCGGGCACACCAGCGGTGGAATCCGCCGCCCGGGCAACCCCGGACGGCGGGTGACGTACGGCGCAGGATCAACCGTAGCCACTGCTCCGTTCGAAGACGTCCCAGCTCAGAACCTATGACCTCACCAGCTGGTGGGACCGGCCGGCCGCTGTCGGCAGGGAAGTCACCCCCGCCCGGGTGCAAGTTAGGGTTACCTAACTAGAATGGCGCTTCTGTCGTCGCACCGCATCGCCGACACCACCCAGGAGAGATGACTATGGAGCCTCGGACCACACACGCGCCCGATCTGGAGGAGATCCAGCAACCCCCGCTGTTCTTGCTGGGCGCCAGAGCCATGGACACAGCGAAGCGCCGAGGCGTGCTCCAAGACCTGCGTTCCGTGGAGATGGTCGACTCCATGGACGACGACTTCCCGCGGTTCAACGGTGCGCGCGGCCTGCTCGGCGCCAGCATCCGCACACTCCTCTTCGACACCTGGGTTCAGGACTTCCTCAACGACCACCCCCACGGGACCGTCATCGAACTCGGCACCGGGCTCAACTCCCGCTTCGAGCGACTCGACAACGGGACCGTGCACTGGTTCGACCTCGATCTGGCCGATGCACGCGAACTGCGGCACGCCCTCCGCCACGGCACCCACCGCAGACGCACCCTTGCCGCCTCCGTGACCGACCCCTCCTGGATCGAGGCCGTACGCCAGAGCCCTGGGCCGTACTTCCTCGTTGCCGAAGCCGTACCGATCCATCTCGACGAGGCTGAGGCGCGTCAGGTGTTCCGCATGCTCGCCCAGCAACTGCCCGGAGCCCAACTGGCCCTGGAGACCGCCTCCGCCACGATGCTGGACGGCCAGGACGGTCATGACGTCCTCAGCAGGGTCGCCGCGCGGATGCGCTGGCGCTGCGACGACCCGGCGGAGCCGGAGCGCTGGCACCCGGACATCGCCCTCACCCGGACGTGCACCTTCGCTCGGCTGCCCGCTGCCGTCAGCCGCCGCATCCCCCAGCGGCAGCGCGGAATGCTGCGTGCCATGGCCACCGTGATGCGCCGCCAGATCCAGGGATACCGCTTCAACCTCTACCAGCTCGGCCCCAAGGGCTGGCCCGCGCTCTGAGGCGGATCGGCCCGGTGCCAGCTGCGGTGCACCGCACGGCGGAAGAGCATTCCCACACGGGCCGCAGGGGGGCGAAACGGCAACGCGGCGTGGGGGTACGCCCGCGCTACGGGACGACTGCGGGACCAGGGGAAGCGCGGTCGTGCTCGCGCGCCAGCCCAGGCGCCCCGAGCCAAGCCGGCATGGGGGAGAGAGCACGGCAGGGGATGGGCCGCACCCCACCCCCTGCCCGTCTCCAGAGAGCGCCCCGATCACTACCGGGGCAGCTGGAAGGCGTCCAGGATACGCTCCGCCGCGACGGTGGCCGTCAACCGCCCGTCCCGTAGCTGCTGTTCGAGCTCCGGAGCGAGCGTCCGCACCTCGGGGTGGCTGCGCAACCGGTCCTTCAACTCATCGTGCACCATCGACCAGGCCCAGTCGACCTGCTGATTCCTCCGCTTGACGGCAAGCCGCCCGGTCGATTCCAACAGGGCACGGTGCTGGTCGATCCGCTCCCACACGGTGTCAAGGCCCATGGACTCACGGGCGCTGCACGACAGCACCGGGGGAGTCCACGCCGCGTCCACGGGGTGCATCAGCCGCAGCGCGCCGGCGAGTTCCCGGGCCGCGGACCGAGCGTCCCGCTCATGGGGACCATCGGCCTTGTTCACGGCGATCACATCGGCCAGCTCCAGCACACCCTTCTTGATGCCCTGCAACTGGTCACCGGTCCTGGCCAGGGTGAGCAGGAGGAACGTGTCCACCATATTGGCCACGGCGGTCTCCGACTGTCCCACCCCGACCGTCTCCACCAGGACGATGTCGTACCCCGCCGCTTCCATGACCAGGATGGTCTCGCGAGTGGCTTTCGCCACCCCGCCGAGTGTTCCCGCCGTGGGGGAGGGCCGGACAAAGGCCGCCGGGTCCGTCGCCAACCGCTCCATCCGGGTCTTGTCGCCCAAGATGGAACCACCGGTACGACTGGACGAGGGGTCGACGGCAAGGACCGCGACCCGATGTCCGAGCCCGGTGAGCATGGTGCCCAGCGCATCGATGAAGGTGGACTTGCCCACCCCCGGCACTCCGCTGATCCCCACCCGTCGGGCCCCGCCCGCATCCGGTAGCAGCCGGGTCAACAGCCGCTGGGCCAGCACCCGGTGGTCGGGGCGGGTGGACTCGACCAGGGTGATCGCCCGGGCGATGAACGCCCGGGAACCCTTCCGCACCCCGTCCGCGTACGTGTCGATGTCGATCGTCGGTGGCATCGAAGGCACGGACTACACCTCATGGCCGAGCGCGGCGGCCAGGGTCTTCAGAAGATCGTGGGCCGCGTCCGGGATCACCGTGCCGGGCGGGAACACCGCCGCCGCACCCGCCTCGTGCAGGGTCGGTACATCCTGCGGCGGAATCACCCCACCCACCACGATCATGATGTCCTCGCGGCCCTCCGCCGCCAACTGCTCCCGTAGCGCCGGCACCAGGGTGAGGTGCCCGGCGGCCAGCGAGGACACCCCGACGATATGGACATCCGCCTCGACGGCCTGGCGCGCCACCTCGGCGGGCGTCTGGAACAGCGGGCCCACATCGACGTCGAAGCCGAGGTCGGCGAAGGCCGTGGCGATCACCTTCTGGCCCCGGTCGTGTCCGTCCTGGCCCATCTTGGCCACCAGGATGCGGGGGCGGCGGCCCTCCGCCTCCTCGAACGCGGTCACCGCGGTCCGGGTGCGCTCCACGGCCGGGGACTCGCCCGACTCATTGCGATACACACCGGAGATCGTACGGATCTGACCCGAGTGGCGTCCGTAGACCCTCTCCAAGGCGTCCGAGATCTCACCGACGGTCGCCTTCGCACGGGCCGCGGCCACCGCGAGCGCCAGGAGATTGCCCTCAAGGCCGGGGCCTGGCCCGCGCTCCGCGGCCGCGGTCAGGGCACGCAGGGAGTCCTGGCACACCGCCTCGTCGCGTTCCTCCCGCAGCCGCCGCAACTTGGCGATCTGCTGGGTGCGCACCGAGGAGTTGTCGACCTTCAGCACATCGATCTGCTCGTCGGTCTCCACCCGGTACTTGTTCACACCGATGACGGGCTGCCGTCCGGAGTCGATGCGTGCCTGGGTGCGGGCCGCGGCCTCCTCGACGCGCAGCTTGGGGATGCCGGCGTCAATGGCCTGCGCCATGCCCCCGGCCGCCTCCACCTCCTCGATGTGCTGCCAGGCACGCCGTGCGAGGTCATGGGTCAGCCGCTCCACATAGGCACTGCCACCCCAGGGGTCGATGACCCGGCAGGTACCGGACTCCTGCTGGAGCAGCAGTTGGGTGTTGCGGGCGATGCGTGCGGAGAAGTCGGTGGGCAGCGCCAACGCCTCATCGAGGGCGTTGGTGTGCAGCGACTGGGTGTGGCCCTGAGTCGCGGCCATCGCCTCCACACAGGTGCGGGTGACGTTGTTGAAGACGTCCTGGGCCGTCAGGGACCAACCCGAGGTCTGGGAGTGGGTGCGCAACGAAAGCGACTTGGGGTTCTTGGGGTCGAAGGTCTTCACCAGCTTCGCCCACAGCAGCCGTGCCGCCCGTAGCTTGGCGACCTCCATGAAGAAGTTCATCCCGATCGCCCAGAAGAACGACAGCCGCGGCGCGAACGCGTCGACGTCCAGCCCCGCGCCCCGCCCGGCCCGGAGGTACTCCATCCCGTCCGCGAGCGTGTACGCCAACTCCAGGTCGGCCGTCGCCCCCGCCTCCTGGATGTGGTACCCGGAGATCGAGATGGAGTTGTAGCGCGGCATCTTCTGGGAGGTGTAGGAGAAGATGTCCGAGATGATCCGCATCGATGGCGTCGGCGGATAGATATAGGTGTTGCGGACCATGAACTCCTTGAGGATGTCGTTCTGAATGGTCCCGGCCAGCTTCTCGGGCGGTACGCCCTGCTCCTCGGCGGCCACGATGTAGAGCGCCAGTACCGGGAGCACCGCACCGTTCATGGTCATCGACACACTCATACGATCCAGCGGGATGCCGTCGAAGAGCTGTCGCATGTCGTAGATCGAGTCGATGGCGACCCCGGCCATGCCCACATCACCCGTGACCCGCGGGTGGTCACTGTCGTAGCCGCGGTGGGTCGGCAGGTCGAAGGCGACCGAGAGGCCCTTCTGGCCGGCCGCGAGATTGCGTCGGTAGAAGGCGTTGGACTCCTCGGCGGTGGAGAACCCGGCGTACTGGCGGATGGTCCAGGGCTGGTTCACGTACATCGTCGGATACGGTCCGCGCAGATACGGCGCGATCCCCGGGTAGGTGGCCAGGAAGTCCACACCCGCGAGGTCCTGCTCCGTGTAGAGGGGCTGGACGGGAATGCCTTCCGGGGTGTCCCACACCAGATCCATGGCGCTCTTGCCGGTGGCCTCCTTGACGGCGCTCTGCCACTGGTCCTTCGAGCCCGCGGCGCTGCTCGGCCCGAGTGCGATCCCGGTGAAGTCCGGAATGCCCATCACGCCACTCCCATCCGGTCGAGTGCGAGGGTGAGGACGGCAACGGCGTTGCCGCCCGCGAAGACGAACTCGTCCACCCCCGCCTGGAGATATGCCTCACGCTGCTCGCCGGGACGACCGGCGAGGTAGACGCGCTGTGCTCCGGCGGCCTTCAACGCCTCGGCGACCGGAACGGCCTGATCGGCGTAGAGGGCGTCACTGGAACAGATGCAGACGAGATCGGCGCCACTGGCGGCGAACGCCGCGGCAGCCGATGAGGCGTCCACCGAGACCGGGTCGTGGATCGTTTCGATACCGCCCGCCTGGAAGAGATTGGCGGCGAACGAGGTACGCGCGGTGTGCGCCGACGCGGGGCCGAGCGCGGCGATAAAGATGCGCGGTCGGTTTCCGGTCCCCGCGAGCCAGGCGTCCGAGCGGCTGCGCAGCTGTTCGAACTCCTCGTCGCGGCGAACCCTCGGCAGCCCACCGGACGGCCCTTCGGGTGCCCGATCGCGGTGTACCGGAGCCTCTGCGAGCAGGGGGAACTCGCTGACGCCCGTGATCGGCTCCTTGCGCTGGGCGATCTTCGCCTTTCGGGACCGCCAGGTCGCGTCGATCCGCTCGGAGATCAGTCCGCCGCGCAGCGCGGCGAGTGAGCCGCCGGTGCGCTCGATCTCCTGGAACCACTCCCAGGCCGCCTGCGCCAACTCATCCGTGAGCTGCTCCACGTACCAGGAACCCCCGGCCGGGTCGATGACCCGGCCGATATGGGACTCCTCGATAAGGATGGTGGAGGTGTTGCGGGCGATGCGCCGGGCGAAGGCGTCCGACAGACCGATGGCGTGGTCGAAGGGGAGCACGGTGACGGCGTCCGCGCCGCCGACGCCCGCGGCGAGGGAGGCGACCGTGGTCCGCAGCATGTTGACCCAGGGGTCGCGGCGGGTCATCATCACCGGCGATATCACGGCATGCTGCCGCTGCGCGCCGGCCGATTCAGCGCCGCTCACCTCGGCGATCCTGGCCCAGGTGCGTCGGGCCGCACGGAGTTTGGCGATGGTCAGGAACTGGTCGGCGGTGGCCGCGTAGCGGAACTCCAGTTGCCCGCAGGCCGCGTCGCTGCTCAGCCCGGCGGCGGTCAGCTCACGCAGGGCCGCCACGCCGGCGGCGAGGGAGCAGCCGAGTTCCTGTGCGGCCGACGCGCCGGCCTCGTGGTAGGGCAGGGCATCCACGGTCAGCGCGCGCAGCCCGGGGTACCGCTCGTGGCAGAGCCGGGCGAGTTCGGCGGCTGCCGCACTGAGCGTCGGCACCTCGTCATAGGCACCGGTCCGCGCGGCGTGACCCAGCGGGTCGGCACCCAGATTGCCCAGTACCGAGCCGGCCGGGGTACCCCGTTCACCGTGGATGCGCAGCAGTTCCCGCGCGGCGGCGTCGAAGGCGGCTCCGGCGTCGAGCACGATCGGAGCAAGGTCGAGATAGACCCCCTCCAGGACCCTGTCGAGCGCGGAGACGGGGATGCCGCCCTCGCCGATCGAGAGCCAGAGCGAGGTGACACCGTTTTCCAGATCGGCGAGCACGGCCTCGTTGGCGTGGGCCGGGTCGGGTCGATCGTGGCGTTGGCGGACGTCCCAGCCGGCGATGGCGCCGCCTTCCGGCCTGCCGCCCCGGGTGAAGGGGGCGAAGCCGGGGAATCCCACACCGCCGGTGTGGCCGTCCGCTGTGCCAGCCGTACTGCCCGCTGTGCCCGCCGTGTAGAGGGGACGGGTGGCGAGCCCGTCCTCCAGGGCCGTGGACAGCGCTTCCTCGGCGGCCGACTCCGGAACGTCCTTGCCCGATTTGCGCAGCACACCGGCGACAAGCCGCTGCCACTGCTCATGGGAGGGATTCGGGAATTCGGCGGCCAGCGAGAACCCGTCATCGGGGAGGACCGTCATGGGTCGGATGCTAGGACAAGGACACAGTGAGGCAGCAGGGGCACAGACTGTGACCTTGCACTCTCTGTGAGGACTTGATCCTTTTCGTCCTATGGACTACTCCGTTGGGGCGTACACCGGCTTCCTCTCGGCCGGCGCTGCGGTACGAGCCCTTGACCAGGTCGGTAGCGGAAGATTGGGGTCCGCCGGGTGCGACCCCGGGGTGTCAGCCGTACGGTGAGGGGACTGCCATCTGATGGAAGGCGGCCCCCGCTGTGACTGGTGAGATTTCCTTCTTCGAACTGGGCGTGGCCGATGCGGAGCGGGCCCGCGCCTTCTACGGCGAGTTGTTCGGCTGGACCTTTCGGCCCGGACCAGGTGGTGAGGGCGGGTACGCGATCGAGACGCCGACCGTTCCCGGTGGGGTGCACAGCGGGGATTCCGCCGCGGCTCCCTATCTGTTCTTCCGGGTCTCCGACATGAGCGCCGCACGGGAGCGGGTCATGGCACTCGGCGGAACGGTCGATGACTTCGACCTGGGTGAGGACGAGGCGACGGTTGCTCGTTTTGGCCGGTTCACCTTCTGCCATGACGATCAGGGCTCGCCCTTCGGACTGCATGAGCCTCCGTCCTGAGAGCGGTTCCGCGGCAGCCCGGCTGGGCTCGGTTCCCGGCCCATCGCGGCGATACCACGTCCCTGTGACGGTGACAGTGGGTGCGGGGAGTACGGTGCACTGCGCCGATGGCACCCGGTCCGCCTCCTCACTCCAAGGACGTCCATGCGTATCGCCCTGAGCCAGATCACCACCGGCCCCGACCCCGAGCACAATCTCCTCGTCGTACGGGAGCAGGCGCAGCGTGCGGCCGAATCCGGTGCACAGCTCATCGCCTTCCCCGAGGCCACGATGGCGTGCTTCGGCACCCGACTCGCCCCGTTGGCCCAGCCGCTGGACGGCCCATGGGCGGACCAGGTGCGAGGGATCGCCCAAGAGACCGGACTGGTCGTGGTCGCCGGGATGTTCACCCCCGCGCCGGACGGCAGAGTGGCCAACACACTGCTGGCCACCGGCCCCGGTGTGGAAGCCTCCTATGACAAGATCCACCTCTTTGACGCCTTCGGTTTCACCGAGTCGGCCACTGTCGCCGCCGGATCGAAAGTGGTCACCATCGAGGTTGACGACGTCACCGTGGGCCTTGCCACCTGTTACGACGTCCGGTTTCCCGAACTGTTCCGGGCCCATGCCGATGCCGGGGCCGCCCTCAGCCTGCTGCCGGCGTCCTGGGGAGCCGGTCCTGGCAAGCGCGACCAGTGGGAGTTGCTCATCCGGGCCCGAGCGCTGGACGCCACCCTCTGGGTCGCCGCCGTGGACCAGGCCGACCCGGTCGCCTCGGGACGGGAGACGCCCGCGAAGACTCCCGCGGGGATCGGGTACAGCGCGGTGATCGGGCCGGATGGGACGGTACGGGAGCGGCTGGAATCGGCGCCGGGGCTGCTGGTGGCCGATCTTGACCTCGCCGAGGTGACCACCGTGCGCAAGGCGGTGCCCGTGCTGGCCAATCGCCGGCTGGTCTAGCAGCCGGGGACGGTGCCCCGTTCCGCCACTGAAGAGGACCGGCCACGGTGGTACCCCCCAGCGCCCGGAGGACGCGCCAGGGAAGTCGCGCAACTGCGGCTACTCACCGGCCCGGCTCGGCCAGGATGGGCGCACCGAGGGAGGGCGGGGCGCTGATGCGTGTGGTGACCTGGAACGTGTGGTGGCGGTTTGGGCCTTGGCGGCAGCGGCGGGAGGCGATCCTCGCCGTCCTCGCCGAACTGAGGCCGGATGTGGTGGGCCTCCAGGAGGTCTGGGCGGATGGTGACGACAACCTCGCCGGCTGGCTTGCCGACCGCCTCGGAATGCGTTGGACCTGGGCCGCGTCCGACACCCCGGACCGCTGGCGCGGACAGGCCGGTGAGACCACGGCCGAGGTCGGTAACGCGGTTCTCAGCCGCTGGCCCATCGTCGATCGGGCGGTACTGCGGCTACCCGCCGAGGGCGGCCGGGACGATGGGCGGCTGGTACTGCACACCCTGCTCGACGGGCCCGAGCATCGGCTCCCCTTCTTCACCACCCATCTGAACCCGGGCCTCGGCGAGTCGGCGACCCGCTGCGGGCAGGTCGCCGCCCTCGCCCGGTTCGTCGCCGCCCAGCGGGGGGAGGGCCCCCTCCCGCCCGTGGTCACGGGTGATCACAACGCCTGGCCCGACTCCGATGAGATGCGACTCCTCGGCGGCTACCGCACGGCCCCGGTCGTCCCCGGGCAGGTACTCGTGGACACCTGGGAGTTCGCCGACCCCTCAGCCCCCGCGGCCACCTGGCTTGCGTCAAACCCGTACGTCCCGCGCTCCTTCGCACTCGATCTGCGCTGCGACTACATCCATCTTGGACAGGGGCCTGGCACGGTCCGCTCGGTGCGGCGCGCGGGTGACGGCCCCGTCGGCGGGGTGTGGCCGTCGGACCACACCGCGGTCGTGGCGGATCTGGATTTCGACGCGCCGGCGTGAGGTCCGGCGAGGGTGCGGCCCGCGCGTGGTCAGATGGGGCGGCGGCCGATGTCAGGGTCGGCCGGACCAGGCGCGGGAAGCGCCCGCTCGGGATGCGGCCGTCTTCGTTCCGTCCACTACGGCCCTGGGGTGTGCGCCATGTGCTGGAGCGCCACGGCGGATCTTGTCGCCGGTGCCGCCGTGGGTGCGACCGGGGTGTACTGCGTCAGCCAGGTGCACACGGTCCGTCAGTTGCCACTCGCCGCGCTACCGCTCCTGCTGGGCGCGCATCAGATCGTGGAGTCCCTCATCTGGCGCCACGGCGGCGGCACGGGATGGGCGACCCTCATCTGGGCGGTGATCGCCCTACCGCTGTTGGCTTGGTGGGTGCCGCTCGGGGTACTTCTCGTGGCGCCGGCCGCAGCCCGAAAACGCCTCACCATCCCCCTCGCGGCGGGACTTCTCACCACGGCCGTGCTGACGTACTGCCTGGCCACCCGGACGGTCGTGGCGGAAATCCGGGGGCACCAGGTCGGTTATCTGCTGGACCTTCCCCAACCACAGCTGATCATCGCCGGGTATCTGCTGGCGACGGTGGGCGCGCTGTTGCTCAGCGGCGATCCGACCCTACGAGTGCTGGGAGCCTTGACCGGGGTGGGCGCGGCGGTGTGCGCAGTGCTCTGGCGCACCGAGTTCGTCTCCACCTGGTGTGCGCTCGCGGCAGTGGTCTCGATGATCCTCGTCGTGTGGGTGCGCGGACAAGGACCGCACTCGCCCGATCAGCCCTCAACCGCCTGAAGGCTCTCCAGGGCCGGTGGTGCCGTGCCGTGATCGGCGGCGGTTCTCCGCATCGGTGGCTGATTCGGGGATTTCGGCGTTCTTCGTTACTCCTGGGGCAGACGGGTACCCGAGGCGTCGGTGAGTGCCGGCGATCGACTCAAGCCCCCAGGAGGACCGATGACAACCGGCAGGGTTCATCCCTTGCATCTGTCGATGGAACGAGCGACGCCGCGGCGGGAGCGGATACGCACCTGGGTCCCAGCCCTCGCCGAGCGGCAGCCGGACGACCCGCGGAGAAGCGCCCCCGACCCCGGGCGCGAGGGCAACGTCGTCCGAGGCGAGGACTGATCGCATGCGTCAGCCACCGCGCTTTCGAGCGGCTGTGCCAGAAGGCGTCCAGACCATGGAATGGCAGCGCGACGCCGCGTGCGTGAGCGAGGACCCAGAGCTCTTCTTCCCGATCAGCGCGGTGGGACCCGACGCCGAGCAGGTGGACCGCGCGCGGCAGGTGTGTGAGCGCTGCCCGGTGGCGGACGCTTGCTACGACTGGGCGAAGAGCACCGGCCAGCGCAGCGGCGTCTGGGGCGGGGTGAACGCCACCCAGCGCCGCTCCGTCAGCTACGACGGACCCTACGGCCCTCCCCAGCGCGCCGCAGTGCACTGAATCCGCCGTCCGACCCGCCCGCGACAACCGCGGGACAGCCTCGCCGATGTGGAGTCATCACCATGGCCGACACCCGCCAGCAAGACCGGGACCAGGACCAAGACCAGGACCGGGACCAGGAACAGGAACAGCACCCCGATCAGCCGGTGCCGAGGGATCTGCCCGATCAGCAGGTACAGGAAGGCGGCGACTATCTCGACGTCCCTCCGCCGCCGTCGTCCGACGAGTCCGCCGATGAACCCGATGAATCCGCAGACGACCCCGGTGACCAGCGGCTTCCCGAAGCGGACGAGGCCGGCGCCGGCCGTGGCGAGCCACGCAGCGGGTCCGTCCACCCCGAACAGCCCGTGCCGGATGAGCCCACCGGCTGATCACCCGCACCACGGGCGTACGCGCTTTCCGACTCGCACCCCGCCCCAGGTCGGGTGAGCCTGGAAGTGACACCCCTCAGGGAGAGTGAGGCACCACGGTGAACAGCGCCGAACAGTCCGGCTCACCGGTCGCGGTGACGATCAGCGACTGCGCCAAGGAAGACGCCGACACGGTCTTTCGCGTACTGGCCGAGTCCTACGCGTCCGATCGCGCGGCCGATGAACTCGCGGAGCATGTCTCCGAGGGCCATACGACCGTCTGGACCGGGACCTTTGAGGTCACCGGAGCACCGAGGGCCCCCGCTGGGCCCCTCACCCTGGGCTCCCCGGTGGTAGCTGAGTTGCAGGGCGGCTACTGGGCGGTCGACCGGATGCGGGAGACCCTGGCCACCGCGTTCCAGGTCAAGGACGAGGGCATGGCGGCCGGCGACCAGGAGAAGGACGTCCAGTTGCGGCTGGAGAGCCACGCACCGGCACATCGCTGAGCGACCCAGGCCCCAGCCCCCCGTGGCCGCACCCGGACCGGCCGCACGAGCAGGAGACAGCCCATGCCCATCGCGACCGTCAACCCCGCCACCGGTGAGACGCTCAAGACCTTCGAGGCCCATGGCCCCGATGAGATCGAAAGGCGCATCGCCCTCGCCAGGGCGGCCGTCGATGAGCAGCGAACCCTCGACTTCGACACCCGCGCCCGGCTGCTCAACCGTGCTGCCGCGCTGCTGGATGAGGACCAGGAACACATCGCCCGCACGATGACCGTCGAGATGGGCAAACCGATCGCGGCGGCCCGCGCGGAAGCGGCCAAGTGCGCCAAGGCGATGCGCTGGTACGCCCACCACGCGCCCCGACTGCTCGCCGATGAGCATCCCTCACCCGATGACATCAAGGACGCGGGCGCCGCCCGGGCGATCGTGCGCTACCGCCCACTCGGCGTGGTGCTGGCCGTCATGCCCTGGAACTTTCCGCTCTGGCAGGTCGTGCGCTTTGCCGCCCCCGCGCTGATGGCGGGCAACACCGGGCTGCTCAAGCACGCGTCGAACGTTCCCCAGACGGCGCTGTACCTCCATGACCTCTTTCGGCGCGCGGGCTGGCCGGAAGGCAGCTTCTCGACCCTGCTCGTGGGTTCGGGCGCGGTGGAGGGTGTGCTGCGCGACCGTCGGATCGCGGCAGCCACCCTGACCGGCAGCGAACCCGCCGGGCGCTCGGTCGCCGCGATCGCGGGCGATGAGGTGAAGAAGACCGTCCTTGAACTCGGCGGCAGCGACCCCTATCTGGTGATGTCATCGGCCGATGTCGACCGCGCGGCCGACACAGCCGTCAAGGCCCGGGTTCAGAACAACGGTCAGTCCTGTATCGCCGCCAAGCGGTTTATCGTCCACACCGCCGTCCACGACGCCTTCCTGGAGCGATTCACCGCGGGGATGCGGAAGCTCAACGTCGGCGATCCGCTGGATGAGTCCGTACAGGTGGGGCCGCTCGCCATGGAACAGGGGCGCGCGGATCTGGAAGAACTGGTCGAGGACGCCCTGGCACACGGCGCCGTCGCGCGGTGCGGTGGCAGGCGACCCCCGGGGATGGACCGCGGCTGGTTCTACGAACCCACGGTGCTCACCGGAGTGGACGCCACCATGCGTATCCACCAGGAGGAGACATTCGGGCCGGTGGCCACGGTCTACCGGGTCGCCGACCTCGACGAGGCGGTGGCCCTCGCCAACAACACCCCGTTCGGACTCAGCTCCAACGCCTGGACGCGGGACGAGGAGGAGATGGCCCGGCTCGCCCAGGACATCGAGGCGGGCGGTGTCTTCTTCAACGGGATGACAGCCTCCCATCCCGCGCTTCCCTTCGGCGGCGTCAAACGGTCCGGCTACGGCAGGGAGCTCTCCAGCCACGGCATCCGGGAGTTCTGCAACATCACCACCCTCTGGTACGGCGAGGACTAGCCGGGCCGATCACAGCTCCCCCGCCTGCTCATCCCCCCAGGGCCTGATCAGCGCTCCCCGCGCTGACCGTGCGCCATCGGACCGTGGCGGAGCGGTGCCCGTGCCGGTGCGGCAGCGGTTTGGGACACCCCAGGCGAAGACCCGGTCCGGAGAGAGAAGGCGACACCATGACCGATGCCCCCACCGTCACCGGCCTCCCCGACCGGCTCGGTGAAACCGAACTCGCCGCCCTCGACGCCCACTGGCGCGCCGCGAACTACCTCTCCGTGGGGCAGATCTACCTCCAGGCCAATCCGCTGCTGCAAGAGCCGCTGCGCCCCGAGCACATCAAACCCCGGCTGCTGGGCCACTGGGGCACCTCGCCCGGGCTGAACCTCGTCTACACCCACCTCAATCGGCTCATCGCCACCCGCGGTGTGGAAACCCTCTGCGTCTGGGGGCCAGGACACGGCGGACCCGCGGTGCTCGCGGGCTCCTGGCTGGAGGGCAGCTACACGGAGACCTACCCCGATGTGACCCGAGACCGTGCGGGGATGGAGCGGCTGTTCCGGCAGTTCTCCTTCCCCGGTGGGGTACCGAGCCATGTGGCGCCGGAGACACCCGGGTCGATCCACGAAGGGGGTGAGCTGGGCTACTCGCTCGCCCACGCCTTCGGCGCGGCCTTCGACCACCCCCATCTGCTCGTCGCCTGCGTCATCGGCGACGGGGAGGCCGAGACCGGACCGCTCGCCGCCTCCTGGCACTCCAACAAGTTCCTCGACCCGGTGCACGACGGAGCCGTACTGCCCATCCTCCATCTCAACGGCTACAAGATCGCAAACCCAGCGGTGCTCGCCCGGCTCCCCGAGCCGGAACTCGACGACCTGCTGCGCGGCTACGGCTATGAGCCGATCCAGGTGACCGGCGACGAGCCCGCCGCCGTACACCGTGCGCTGGCCATGGCCTTCGACACCGCACTGGACCGGATCGAGTCCATCCAGCGCGCGGCGCGCCGCGACGGCGCCCGGGAACGACCGCGCTGGCCCATGGTGGTACTGCGCACCCCCAAGGGCTGGACCGGCCCTCGCACGGTGGACGGCCTCCCGGTCGAGGGGACATGGCGCTCCCACCAGGTGCCGCTCGCGGAGGTCCGTGACAACCCGGAGCATCTCCAGGAGTTGGAGGCCTGGCTGCGCTCCTACCGCCCCGAAGAACTCTTCGACGGGTCGGGACAGCCCGTCCCCCAGGTGCTGTCCTGTGTGCCGAGCGGCAGCCGACGCCTCGGCGCGGTGCCGTACGCCAACGGCGGGGTACTGCTCCGTGAGCTACCGCTACCCGCCCTTGAGGAGTTCGCCGTCGAAGTTTCCCGTCGCGGTGGCAGTGTCCATGAGCCGACTCGGGTTCTGGGTGATCTGCTGGCCGCGGTGATGGAAGCGACCGCGCCACGGAGGGACTTCAGGGTCGTCGGCCCGGACGAGACCGCCTCCAACCGCCTCGATGCCCTCTATGAGGTCACCGGCAAGGCATGGCAGGAGCGCACCCTCGCCACCGACGAGCACCTGTCCCGTGAGGGCAGGGTGATGGAAGTCCTCTCGGAGCACCTCTGCCAGGGCTGGCTCGAAGGCTATGTGCTGACCGGTCGACACGGTCTCTTCTCCTGCTACGAAGCCTTCGCCCACATCGTCGACTCGATGGTCAACCAGCACATCAAGTGGCTGCGTACCTCGCGCAGACTGCCCTGGCGGCGCCCCGTCGCCTCGCTGAACTACCTGCTGACCTCACATGTCTGGCGCCAGGACCACAACGGCTTCTCCCACCAGGACCCCGGCTTCGTCGACCATGTCCTCAACAAGAGCCCCGAGGTCGTGCGGGTCTACCTCCCACCGGACGCCAACACCCTGCTCTCCGTGGCCGATCATGTGCTGCGCAGCCGTGACTACGTCAATGTGATCGTCGCGGGGAAGCAGCCCTGCTTCGACTGGCTCACGCTCGATGAGGCACGCGCGCACTGCGCCAGGGGCGCGGGTGCCTGGGCTTGGGCGAGTACGGAGCAGCCGGACCGCGAGCCCGATGTGGTGCTCGCCTGCGCCGGGGACGTCCCCACCCAGGAGATCCTCGCGGCGGCGCAACTCCTGCGTGAGCACGCACCCGAACTCTCCGTACGGGTGGTCAACGTGGTCGACATGGCCAGACTGCTGCCCAACGGTGAGCACCCCCACGGGATGACGGACGCCGAGTACGACACGCTGTTCACCCGGGACAAGCCGGTGATCTTCGCCTACCACGGCTATCCCTGGCTGATCCACCGGCTCGCCTACCGCCGCCACGGCCATGCCAACCTCCATGTCCGCGGCTACAAGGAGGAAGGCACCACGACGACCCCCTTCGACATGGTCGTCCGCAATGACCTGGACCGGTATCGCCTGGTGATGGACGTGGTGGACCGGGTCCCCGGTCTCGGGGCGCGTGCCGTGGTGTTGCGGCAGGCGATGGCGGACGTCCGCTCCCGCCATCGGGCCTGGATCCGGCAGCATGGGATCGACCTTCCCGAGGTCGCCGACTGGACCTGGAGCGGCTGAGCCCGGGCGAAGTCTCAGGGGTGGGATCCAGGGCGGTTCCACCATCGCCTTCCGCGGTGCGGGGTGGTCGCCGCGGGTCCGGCCCGGCAGCACCGCAGCGATCGGGGAAGATCATCCCGAGCGGGTGCGCAGATGGCCCGGTCCCGGCTGGACCGCACCGGCCCCGTGGGCCGCTGGATCGGCCGGGGAGAGGGCAGCGCCCGTCTTCGGTGAGACGCGCGCGCCATCGAGTGGACCGGTGCGGGCCTGTGGGTCGATCCACTTCACCGGTACGGGATCGAGGAAGGCCTCGGCGTGGGAGACATGCTCTCGCGGCTGGATCGACAGCGGCTGCGGATCACGGATCAGAGACCCTTCGGGCAGTCCGCACTCGAACAGCAGCTGGGCGGTCTCCTCGACGAACATCACCGGACCACAGAGGTAGACGCTCTCGTCGGGCCAGTCCCTGCGGGCCCTGAGATGGGTGTGCAGCCGTTCCGCCGCCCGCATCTCGCCCTCGCCGCGCTCCTGGTACCACCAGTAGGCGCTGAGACAGGGGTGATCACGAAGGAGGTCGTCCAGTGCCGCACCGTCATAGAAGTGCGCCTCGCCGCGAGCCACGGCGTCGATCCGCACCCGGGGGGCGGGCCTGCGGTCGAGTAACTCGTGGAGGACGGATTTCACCGGGCCCCAGCCCGTCCCGGCGGCGATGAGGGTGACGGTCGGGGTGCCCGGCGGCGGGGCGAGAGCGGCACCCGATGCGGCACCCAGCCGAAGCACCTGGCCGGGCACCGTGTGATCGCAGAGCAGCGTACTGAGGAGACCACCCTTGACGCGGCCCACGTGGAATTCGAGCAACTGGTGGTGGGCGGTCGATCCGGAGATCACGGACAGTGAGTAGGGCCGCCAGACGCCCGGCAGCTCCCGATGCTGAACCGTGGCGTACTGACCAGGCAGCCAGGGGTAGGGAGAGCGAACCTCCGCGCGGATGATGGCCGTGTGGTTTCCGTGGAGCCGATGGGAGACAACGGTGGCCTCCCAGCAGGGCGGCTCATTCTCGGCCTCGGAACGGTGCGCGCCGCTCATCATGGCGTCCGCCGTGACCGCGTACATCCGTCGCCAGGCCAGCTCGGTCCGCTCGTCCCAGCTGGCGGGGCTGTGCTGGCGGATCGCCGCGATCAGGCTCTCACCCACCGCCGCGTAGTCCGCGTCGACGACCCCGAACTTGCGGTGGTCCCTGCCGAGACGCTCCAGGTGAATGCCCAGGCCCGGGTGGTCGAGATGGCCCACCACCTGGACCAGCGCGGCGAACAGCCGCTCGTACTGATCGCCCATCGCGGTCGGAAACAGCGACCTGAGATGGGGGTGGTGGTGGAACAGATGGGCGTAGAACAGCTTGACCACATGGGCGGCCCGTCGTCTGACGCGCTCCAGGCTCGCAGCGACCAGTTGGATGTCATGGGCCCTGCCATCGTGCATAAAGATCCCCCGGGGCTGCACTGAGGCACGTCAGTTGAACGTGCGACTAGTGCTGAGCGACCGCACCGTATCAACTCGGCGGTCGAAAAAGAGCCGTTGTGAGCGGATTCTGTTCTGGCCGGAGCGAAATTGATGCAATGGCTGACACAAGATGTGTCGGGCGAGACAAAAAGGAAACGGCCGGCCCGAAGGCCGGCCGTGCGAGTCGCTCTTAGATGCCCTGCCACTCAGGCTTGGCGGCGAAGGTTGCGCGGAAGTAGTCGGCGAGCTTGAGCTGGGAGGCGGCGGCCTCGTCTACCACCACGGTGGCGTGCGGGTGGAGCTGGAGCGCCGACGCCGGCACCAGAGCGGAGAGCGGGCCCTCGACGGCCAGCGCGACCGCATCGGCCTTCGCCTCGCCGGTGGCGAGGAGAACGAGGTGGCGCGCCTCCAGGATCGTGCCGATTCCCTGGGTGATGACGTGGTGCGGCACATCGTCGATGCTGTCGAAGAACCGTGCGTTGTCCTTGCGGGTCTGCTGGGTGAGCGTCTTGATGCGCGTCCGGGAGGCGAGCGAGGAGCACGGCTCATTGAAGCCGATATGTCCGTCGGTGCCGATGCCGAGCAGCTGTAGATCGACCCCGCCCGCCGCGACCAGCGCCTGGTCGTACTCCTCGCAGGCGGCCGCTATGTCGTCCGCGGTGCCGTCGGGGCCGATGAAGGAGGATTCGGAGAGCCCCAGCGGCTCGACGACCTCACGCAGCACCACCGAGCGATAGGACTCCGGATGCCCGGACGGTAGGCCCACATACTCGTCCAGCTGGCATATCCGGGCCTGTGACGCGTCTACCGCGGCGGCGCGCACCTTGGCGGCGAAGGCTTCGTAGATCGGCAGAGGCGTCGAGCCGGTCGCCACGCCCAGCAGGGCGTCAGGCTTGCGGCGCAGCAGGTTGGCCATGGCCTCGGCGATGAGCTCGCCGCCGGCGGCGGAATCCGGAACGATGACAACTTCCACGAAGATCCCTGTCTCTGTGTGCGTCTCATACGCGCAATGGTGTAGACCAATCTACCGGTTCTCTGGTGTTCCTGTCGCGTATCGGGACGTGTGGGTACCACCACGCCGACTTCGCCTTCCTGCGACCCCGGGGCAGCGGGCTGATCCGGATCGGAGGGCAGGGCACGTTTCGGCCAGCTGGCGGCTGGCGGGCCCGGGGAGGCTGGTCCCGGGCCCGTCGGTACTAGTGGTGAGTGTCGGTGCCACCTTGTTCGGCCAGCGAGTCGAAGTACGCCTTCTGCGCTGGGTAGTAGGAGCCGAAGGACGGGAGCGCGGCACCCTGCCGCGCCGCGACGAACCTGTCCAGGTAGAACTCCCAACCAGGACCGATCTCACCGATGCCCGCCTCACCCGGATTCCCCGTCAGCCGGTGGACCAACTCCACCGTGGTGTGGCCGTCGGCCTCGGACAGCCGCAGCTCCAGCGGCCAGCCACCCGCGTCATCCCTGATCACGACGGCCAGTCTGCGCGGCGGCTCGCACGCCTCGATCCGCAGCTGGGACCAGGGGGCTCCTTCCTCGGACGTCATCCGCACCTCGACAGTGCGGCCGGGGCCCGCCTCACCGCGCCAGGGGCCGACCCACCGCGCGGTCAACTCCGGCTCGGTGAGCGCCGCCCAGATCGAGGCCTGGGAACCGGGGAGCGTACGGGTGAAGGCGAGGGCGCTGCCCTCTTCGGTGGACAGTAGGCGGCCGGTTGGATCGGGAGATGCCATGGGTCTCCTCCATGGGGGGAGTGCCGTCGCCCGTCGAAGGCGCCCGCCACTCGAAAGGGCTGGTCGCCATCACGGTAGTGGCCGATACTGACAAGCGCCGTGGAGACGCTCGCGACCTGCGGTGGCGACGCTGCCGATGCGTCGGCCCGCTGTCCGATGGATCAGCGCACATCGACGAGTCGGGCGAACACCACCACGTTCTCCTCGTACCCATCGCGCTCGCTGTACCGCCCACCGCAGGTGATCAGCCGCAGTTCGGCCCGAGGCCCGTCCGCGTAGACGCGCTCGGCGGGAAAGTCCCGCTGCCGATGGGTCTCCGTTCCATAGGTTTCGAAGACGGCGGTCCGGCCGTCCTTTCGCAGGATCTCCACCCGGCTGCCGGGTGCCAGCGCTCCGAGCAGGTAGAAGACCGCGGGGCCGGCCGTGTTGTCGAGATGACCGACGACCACGGAAGTCCCCCGTTCGCCGGGGGCGACGGCCCCCGTGTACCACCCGGCCAGATCGGGACGGGACAGCGGTGGCGTGATGATCGAGCCATGCTGATCCAGACCGACCCGGGCCAGCGGAGCGTCCACCCGGATCGAGGGCAACGAGATGCGCAGTGGCGGCGAGTGGGGGAGCGGTCCCGCTGCGGATGGCTTGGACACCACACGTTGGTGGGCGGCAGCGGGCTGTGGCGGGCCACCGTTCGGGCCGGGCCCCGGGGAGACTCCGGTGCGCAGGAGGAAGAGGCCGAGGAGCAGTACACAGAGGAGGGTGCACCACCTACCGCGCTGGGACGCCGTCCACATGGTCGATCCCTACCGTCGCTCAGACGCCGTTCCCGGTGCGACGCAGCAGCACCAGCCCGCCGCCGACCGCACCCGCCACAAGGAGTGAGCCAACGGCGATCTGGGCCGGACTCAGCCCCGCCAGACTGCCGCCCGCACCCGCCCTCACACCGCTCCCCGGCTTGCTGGGCGGCGTCGGGGTGCGAGTGCCGTCAGTGCCGATATCGGAGTGTCCTCCCGTACCGGTGTGGGAGCCGCTGTCGGTACCGGGGCTCGGGCGTCCGGCACCGGTACCGGTACCGATGGCGAGGGTGGCGGTGCCACGCTCACCCTCGCAGTCAAAGACCACGTCATACTCCGCGCCCGGTTCGGCGTCCGCGAACACCTTCGCCGTGGCGGGCAGCCCCTCGCTCAACGTCACATCGTCGAACACGCCCGAGCTGGCCGTGACGATCGGGGACTCGCACGCGCTGGCATGGAGCGTCACCGTCCCTCCCGGCGCGATGTTCTCGGGCGTGACGGTGAATCCGAATGAGGTGACACCGGCTGAGTCGTTCGAGACGTCATCGTTCGAGACGTCATCGTTCGAGACGTCATCGTTCGAGACGTCATCGTTCGAGACGGCATCTGAGACGGCATCTGAGACGGCGTCCGAGACCGACACGGATTCCGGGTTCGACGGGCTCCCCGTACTTGTTCCGGCATCCGGCCCCGGCACCGATGCGGCGAGTGCGGAGGGAGCCGCGATGCTCAGCGCGGCGGCGCAGATGAGGGCGAGGGACGTGACCCGTATGGTGGCGGACATGGTCAAATCTCCAGGAGTAGGAAACGCACCATAGCGAGACCGACGCTAGGAGCGCGGTCGCCACCCCGCCACTCAAGTGGGGCCATCCGGCGTCGACGCCCCTACTGCTTGCGGTAGCCGTACGCCTCCGAGGCCGCCGCCTCCACCGCGTCCAGATCGCCGCCCGCCGAGGCGGTCACCACCGCGGCAACCGCCCCCTCCACAAAGGGGGCATCCACCAGCCGGGTTCCCTCGGGCAGTTCATCCCCCTCGGCGAGCAGCGACTTCACCGTGAGGACGGCGCTGCCCAGATCGACCAGTACGGCCACTCCGACGCCCTGGTCCACTGAGGCAGCGGCCTGAGTGATCAACTCGGAACTGGTGCCGAGCCCCCCGTCCGGCGTGCCGCCAGCGGCGGCGATGGGGACCGTCACCCCCCGTCCCGCGAGGCCCCGCGCCAGTGCGGCCACGGCCGTGGCCAGCTCCGCGCTATGGGAGACAAGAACGATCCCCACCTGCTGTTCCCCACTCACTTGGTTGCCTCCGAGGTGTCAGCGAGTGCCGCGATGATCAGTGCGGATGAAGCCGCTCCGGGGTCCTCGTGCCCAGCGCTGCGCTCACCCAAGTAGCTGGCCCTGCCCTTGCGGGCGACCAGGGGCACGGTCGCCAGCGTTCCCTTGGCCGCGGCCTCGCGAGCCGCACCGAAGGAAGCGGACGAGTCATCGAGGGCCGCGACCGCAGGTTCGAGTGAATCCAGCATGGTCTTGTCGCCGGCCTTCGCACCACCTAGTTGGGCGACCGCCGCCACTCCCGCGCGAAGTGCTTCGCCGAGCTCCCCTGGGCTGACTTCGGTCGATTCGCCGAGCTCTTTCCCCGTACGTCGCAGCAACGTCCCGTAGAGCGGGCCGGACGCACCACCAACCGTGGAGATCAGCCGCCGGCCTGCCAGCATCAGCACCGCTCCCGGAGTCGCGGGCGACTCCTGCTCCAGCGCTGTGCGCACCGCGGTGAAACCCCGCTGGAGATTGCTGCCGTGGTCGGCATCGCCGATCGCCGAGTCGAGCTCCGTGAGGTGTGCCGCGTCCCGGTCGATGAGGTCGGCGGACAGCAGCAGCCAGCGGCGGAAGAATTCTGCGTCGAGCAACTGAACTCCCTGTGAGTGAGTCGGTCACGAGTGCTTCAGCGGCCCCAGCGCAGCCCCGGGGTCTGTACGGGTGCGTCCCACCACCGCAACAGCTCCTCGTCGGCCTGGCAGATGGTCACCGAGCAGCCCGCCATGTCGAGCGAGGTCACATAGTTTCCGACGAGGGTACGAGCGACGGTGACCCCCCGTTGCGTCAGCACCCGCTGCACCTCGGCGTTGAAGCCGTAGAGCTCCAGTAGGGGAGTGGCGCCCATGCCGTTCACCAGGACCAGTACGGGGCCGGTGGGCGGGCGGTCCTCCAACACCGCGTCCACGGCGAAGTCCGCGATCTCCCGGGAGGTCATCGTCGAACGCCGCTCCCGTCCGGGCTCCCCATGGATGCCGATGCCCAGTTCCAGCTCGCCGCTCGGGAGATCAAAGGTGGGGGTGCCCTTCGCCGGTGTGGTGACCGAGCTCAGGGCGACTCCGAAGCTGCGGGAGTTCTCGTTCACCTGCCGAGCGATGGCCTCAACCCGGTCCAGTGGCGCACCCGCCTCAGCCGCCGCTCCGGCGATCTTCTCCACGAACAGTGTTGCCCCGGTGCCACGACGGCCAGCGGTGAACAGACTGTCGATCACGGCCACGTCATCGTTGACCAGCACCTTCGCCAGCCGGATGCCTTCGTCCTCGGCGAGCTCGGCAGCCATGTCGAAGTTGAGGACATCGCCCGTGTAGTTCTTGACGATGAACAGGACCCCCGCCCCGCCGTCCACCGCGGTGGCGGCCCGGAGCATCTGGTCCGGAACCGGACTGGTGAAGACCTCGCCGGGGCAGGCCGCCGAGAGCATCCCCGGGCCGACGAACCCGCCGTGCAGTGGCTCGTGCCCCGATCCGCCTCCGGATACCAGTCCCACCTGTCCCGCCACCGGGGCGTCCCGCCGAACGATGACCCGGTTCTCGACATCCACGTTGAGTTCGGGGTGCGCGGCGGCCATCCCGCGCAGCGCGTCGGCGACGACGGTCTCGGGGGCGTTGATGAGCATCCTCAACGGTTCCTCCTAGGAGCGTTTCCAGTCGGCCCCCGTACGAGGTTCTGACTGGTCATCGGGTAGGTACGTCGGTCATGGCCGTTGGAGTTCGACGGCGGTGGTCATGCGGTTTCCGGTGGTGCTGATGCTGGTTCCTACCGAGGTGTCCGACCGGGCGTCACCGGTTATCCGGCCTGACGTTCGGCATTCTCGGTGACACCTTCAGTATCGGGGAGCCACTCCATATCGCCGAGCGACGCGGCGGCCGTAGCGGCGCTCCGCTGAGGTGGAGCAGCGCTACGCGTCCGAACTCGAACACCACTTCGAACTCTTCGGGGGATTGCAGCCAGGTGCCGGCGACCGAGACCAGTGCTCCCGAGACGCTGGCACCTGGGGCGGGTCTCGTTCTCCAGTCCGGGCAGAGCACGTCGGGTGACAGAGCCTGACCGGGAGGAACGCGGGTTGCGACCGGGGTCAGCTCACCCGGCGCCGGATCCGCCACACCGCGAACGCGGTGAGCACCCCGCTGAGCGCCAGGTAGATCCCGGTCTCCAGCCATTGGAACGCCCAGTAGCGGCTGCTGGGGTGGTAGCGGACGTCGATATGGAGGTCATGCTTGGCCAGACACACCGCGGTGTCACCGAATGTGCCTCCCCTGCCGGTCTTGGGCGGGCTGTCCAGGCAGGAGTTGAACTCGGCACCGTCGAGGGTCTTGCCGTCCTTGGTGCGCAGCGGGCTGGTCTGGGCGATCCACGCGTCGGGTTCGTGGGGCATCTTCACCCCGCCGATGACGGAGCCACCGCCGATGCTGCCCAGATTCTGTGCCCCGTTGATGGCTTCGACCGACATCGGCAACGTGGCCCTGTCCGGTGGTATGAGGCTGGGCCGCACCACGTTGGGGAAGAAGAACTGGAAGGCGAGGAAGACAACGAGCGTCACGGCCATCGAGGGCAGCGTCCGGCGCAGCAGCAGCCCGGCCACGGTGCCGAGGGTGACGGCCAGCGCGGCGTAGCCGATCGGCGCGACATCGCGCGCGCCGAAGACGAAGGTGCTGAACTCCTCCTTGACGACCTCGTCGAAGGGGCGGGCCGCCCAGGTGAGCAGGGCAGCGGCCGCACCCGTGAGGGCCATGGCGGCCAGCCCGACGAGCAGGACCTTGGTGAGGAGCCAGCGCGAGCGGGTGACGCTCTGGTTCCACACCAGCCGGTGGGTGCCGTTCTCCAGCTCCCGGGCGATCAGCGGAGCGCCCCAGAAGGTGCCGATGACGGCGGGGATCAGGGCGAGTCCGGTCGCCAGGAACAGCAGGGTGTTCTGGTAGGCGCTGCGGAACTGGCTCGTGGCCTGGGCACAGTCGGCCTGGTCCCGACAGGCGGCCTGGCGGGCGTCGTAGGCGTCGCGGATGTCCCCACCGAGGTACGCCGTATACGCGGCGGCAACGACCAGCGCGCCGACGGCGACCAGCGCCTGGATGCGGAACTGCCGCCAGTTCAACCACATCATCGCTGCGCCCTCCGGACCGCGGCCGTCGCGGGGGCGGTGGGGACGGCAGCCGCCCGGGCCATGTAGCCGAGGACCAGCTCCTCAAGCGTGACGGGCTCGACCCGACAGGGCAGGGCCTCGGGCGCGGTGCCCCCGCGGACGATGGCGCCACTGTGATCCGTCGAGATCACCTCGAACCCGGTGGGCATCCAGCCGGACTCGCCCCGAGGCGAGATGAGTCGGGCATGCCCGGCCAGGAGGTCCCGGGTGTCGCCGGCGAGTTGTATCCGCGAGTCGCACAGCACGATGAGGTAGTCGCAGACCTGCTCGATATCGCCGAGCAGGTGGGAGGAGAACACCGCGCTGGCGCCGAGCTCCCGTACGAACTCCCCGAGGCTGTGCAGGAATCCCCTGCGGGCCAGTGGGTCCAGAGCCGCCGCCGGTTCGTCGAAGATCAACAACTCGGGCCGCTTCGCCGCCGCGATGGTCAGAGCCAGCTGCGCTCGCTGGCCACCGGAGAGCTGCCCCGCCCTCTGGGTGGGGTTCAGCCCCACCTGGCTGATGCGCCGCTCGGCCAGGGACCGGTCCCACGCCGGGTTCATCGTCGCGCCGAGCTTGAGGTGTTCGGCGACGGTGAAGGAGCCGTACACCGGCGTGTTCTGCGCGACGAACCCCACCCGGGCCAGATGCGAGGCGTTCGCAGCCGGAGGTGACCCGAGCACGGTCAGGGAGCCCGAAGTCGGCTCGGTCAGCCCGCAGGCCAGGTGCAGCAGGGTCGACTTGCCGGCCCCGTTCGGACCGACCAAGCCGATGACGCGACCGGAGGGGACGGCGAGGTTCACATCGCTCAGGGCCAGTCTGCCGCGGCGGCCGTATCTCTTGGTCAAGCCCTCCGCGTGGAGCGTCGGAGGGGATTCTGTAGGTGCCATGCCGACATCCTGGAATTCCCCGGCGTGCCCGGCATCAGTCCACGGCACGGTTCCCTCCGCGCTGTTCCGTACTTTCGGCCGGTACCCGACGCGCGTTGGGGCTTTCTAGCCTGAGCGGCATGGACAGAGGAGATCGGTCGGCAGGCCCGGCCGGCAGGATGCCCAGTACGGGACTCGGCGTTGTGTTCGCCATCGGGACCGTCTTCACGGCCGTTGCCTTCATGACCAGCTGGGGCGGCACCTCCTGGATGTTCGGTTCCGCCGTCTCGGTCATCGTGGGCGGCCTCGCGCTGATGCGCGAGCGGCAGAAGACGCTGCTCGCGTTCGCGGGCCTGGTGGTGACCTTCGGTGCGGTCGTGGTGTCCCTGATCGCCGGGGATGACCTGCCGCAGGAGCCCGCGCCCATGACGGCGCTGGCCCTGTCGGTACTCGTCGGCTCCGCGATCAGGACGCTGCCGACGGGGGCGGCCGCCCAGATCGCCACGGGCGGTGTCGTGGTGACCGGAGTCATCTGGTTCGACGGATTGAGCGGTGTGACGACCCTGGCCACGATGGGGATGATCGCCGCCCTGGTGATCGGGCCGGTACTGCGCGGCCTCGACCGCGACCGGCACACCAACACCCGCGTACCGCGGGGGCCCTGGACCGAACCGCCGAGATCGTAGTGCGTTCCGAGACCTGGTGGACTCGGTGAGCGCCGCCGAGTCCGCCGTCAGGGCCGAGGAGTCGACCGGCACCCCGCGCAAGGGCCCGCCGAACGCCGCGGATCGCGGGTGGGGTTTCGGTAGCCTGATCAATGTGATCATTCCGGACCGATGGGCCAGAGGCATCTCCACCGTCGGGCTCGGTACCACCTTCCTCGCGGCGATCGCTTTCCAGTCCTTCGCGGTCGCACAGACCTGGGGAGCCGCGTTCTGGGTGCCCGGCGCCGCCGCCACCGCGGTGGTGTGCGCCCTCGCGCTGCTGCGCCATCGCGAGCGGACCTGGACGGCGGCCACGGGCCTTGCCGTCGCCGCGCTCTCGGTCCTTGCCCCGCTGCTTCCCGGCACCCGGCTTCCCGCTGGACTCGGACCCTCCCTGGCACTGGGCCTGGCGGTGCTCATCGCATCCGCGGTCAGGGTGCTGCCGCCGGTGCGGGCCGGGGCCATCGCGGGCGGCGGGCTGCTGGTGATCGCGGCCCAGTTCGCCGCCCGGCCGACATCGGCCGTGGCGGCCATCGCCGCAGTGGCCTGGCTGGCCGCCCTCGGGGTCGGGCTGTCGCTGCGCATGCTCGATGACCGGGCGGAGGCCGCCGCCGACCGGGTGCGCCGGGCCGAACGGCTGGAACTCGCCCGGGAACTGCACGACATCGTGGCCCACCACATCACGGGAATGCTGATCCAGTCGCAGGCCGCCCAGATCGTCGCGCGACGGAACCCGGAGAGGGTGTTGGACTCACTGACCGAGATCGAGACCGCAGGCTCCGAGGCCATGGCCGCGATGCGCCGCGTCGTAGGGCTGTTGCGCGACAGCGCCGACGCGCCTCCCGCTTCGCCCGGCCCCGAAGGGTTGAGCACGCTCGTCGAGCGCTTCAGCAGCCAGGGCCCGAAGGTGCGGCTGAGCATGCCCGACGACGACACGCAATGGCCACCGGAGGTGACCAGCACCGTGTACCGCATCGTCCAGGAGGCACTGACGAACGTCCTACGGCACGCGCAGCACGCCCGCTCCATCGAGGTCACCGTCGACCGCGCCCCGGACGGTGTCACCGTCGAGGTCGTGGACGACGCCCCGCCGGACTCCGCCCGCCCCCAGCACCGGAGTGGGTACGGTCTGATCGGCATGCGTGAACGCGTCCAGACACTCGGTGGTTCGCTGTGCGTCGGGCCCCGGCCCGGCGTCGGCTGGTCCGTGCGGGCGACCCTGCCCGTCCCGACCAGGGAGCCCGGATGACCACCAAGCCGCTGGTCGCCGACGACCAAGCGTTGACACCACCGCCGCGGACGTGTGCCGCTACCCGGTCGACTGCGAGGACCTGTTGTGTACGGAGTCGGCGGCGGTGAACGCGGAGCCCACGGGGACGGCCACCGTCCGCCGTGTATCCGTGCGCTCACCAGGGAGGTCGGCGTCAGCTTCGGCGAGCCAGTGGGTGAACAGGCCCGCCCCGGCACTCCGGTAGCTTGCCGGATGAACTCAACTCCCCCTGGAAGGACAGCCGATATGGGTAGGTCGCACGCCGTCGAGGTTCCGCAGTCTCTGGCGTCGTCGTACGCCAGCGGCTTCGGTGAGGAAGGGCGAGCCTGGATCGCCGCTCTGCCGGCTCTCGCCGAGGACCTCCTCGACCGTTGGGAACTGACCCGGGACGGGTCAGCCAGCGCCGGACAGGCCTCGCTGGTGCTGCCGGTACTGCGCGCTGACGGTGTGCGCGCGGTCCTCAGACTCCAACTGCCCAGGGAGGAGACCACTGCCGCACTCATCGGACTGCGCACCTGGAACGGGATGGGCATGGTGCGGTTGCTCGACCACGACCCCGAGACCAGCACCATGCTCCTGGAACGGCTCGACGGTGCCCGAACGCTGGCGTCGATGCAGAACGACGACATGGCGATGGGCGTCCTCGCCGAGCTTTTGAGCCGGCTGGTCTCCGTCCCCGCGCCGCAGGGCCTGCGGCGCCTCGGTGGTATCGCCGCGGAAATGCTGGCACAGGTTCCACAGGCGGTCACCGCTCTGGCCGACCCCGTCGACCAGCAACGACTACGCGGTTGGGCGTCGGCAGTGGCCGAGTTGATGGGCGAACCCGGCGACCGGATGCTGCATTGGGATCTGCACTACGACAATGTTCTCGCCGCGGAGCGCGAGCCATGGCTCGCCATCGATCCCGAGCCGCTGGCGGGAGATCCTGGCTTCGACTTCTGGCCCGCACTGGACAGCAGATGGGACGACGTGGTTGCGAAGGGCGACACGCTGCGCGTGGTGCGGCGCCGCTTCGACCTGCTGACCGAGGCCCTCGGTCTGGAGCGCCCACGGGCGACCGGGTGGACACTCGGACGGCTGTTGCAGAACTCGCTGTGGGACATCGCTGACGGCCGGACCGGGCTGGCCCCGCCCGCCGTCGCCATCGCGCAGGCGTTGTCGAACCGCTGACCAGGCCCATGAGCGAGGATGATCCAGCGCCGAGCCTTGCTCCCCTGTGAACGGCCTCATGGGAAGGGATCGCAGTGTGCTCCGCGGTGGTGGCGTCGTTGTCCGGAGCCCGCTCCGGGGATACCCGGGGTCCGTTGTGGGCATGGCGACCCCGCTGCCACGAGGCGGAGTCGGGCCGCGCTGACGACCTCGATCTCGGAGTGCGAGTCTGATCAGCGGCGGGCCAGGCTGATATGAGTGGCGGCTGCGGAGCTGATCTGCTCCACCACCCGGTAGCCGTCGAGAGCGTCGCCCATGCCGTCGAAGAGGCGCTCCCCCCGTCCGACCAGGATCGGGGCGATCACCAGGTGAAGCTGATCCACCAGCCCGGCACGGAGATACTGCCGGATGGTGGCCGGGCCGCCGCCGATCCGTACGTCCTTGCCGGCGGCCGCTTCGAATGCGCGCTGCAGCACGGTCTCGATGGGCTCGTCGGTGAAGTGGAAGGTGGTCCCGCCCTCCATCGAGAGGGCTGCCCGCTGATGGTGGGTGTGGACGAACACGGGGTGGCGGTAGGGCGGGGTGTCGCCCCACCAGCCCGTCCAGGTCTCGTCCTGCCACGGTCCACGCACTGGCCCGAACATATTGCGCCCCATGATGGTGGCGCCGATGTTCTCCTCGCCGAGATCGAGGCGATCGACATCGACTCCGGTCCTGCCGTTGGCCCGGTCCCGCATCGCGGCGAACATCCAGTCGTGCAAGCCGTCGATTCCGTCGCCGAAGGGCGCCTCCAGGCGCTGACGCGGGCCAGCGGCATAGCCGTCCACCGAGAGGGTGAGGTGGTGTACGCGCAGCTTGGGCACGGTGTTCTCCTGGTTCTTCGTCATGCGGCTGCTGGATCGCCGAGTGACTCAGCGGCCGGAGGCGGGGTGGTTCCCGCTCTCACCCCTGCGTCGAACAGGAGACGGCCGAATCGACAGCGCTCCCCGGAATCTTCCCCGGCACTCCGCTGCGACGGCGGGTGGGCGGCCGGCCCGTCGACCATCGCAGGCGTCGCGGCGTGCAGGGTGATCAGGCGGTCACCGGCACTGAAGGACCGCTGCGGAAGGGCGTCAGAACCACCGGTACTGAAGGGCGTCAAAGGGGACGGTCGCCATGCACCACAAACCAGATGGCCCGTGCCGTCGTCGTGCCCGCGTTGCGGAAGACATGCGGGGTGACCGAGTTGAAGGCGATGGAGTCACCCGGCCCAAGGACGTACTCCTCGTTCCCGGTTCGGATCGTCAACGCACCCGCGGTCACCACGCCGTACTCAAAGCCCTCATGTCCGGCCGAGTGATCGTCCTCCGTCGACGATCCGCCCGGTTCGTACACGATCTCCAGAAAATCCACCTGCGCGTTCGATGTGGTGGTGAGGCGTTCCCATCGGACTCCGTTGCCGAAGTCGATGGCCCGGCGGCTGTCCGCCCGCTGGATCTGGGCCTGGTAGGAGGGAGGGAGTTGCCGCAGTGAGCGGAAGCCCTCGGACGCCATGGCGGTGATGGAACCGGGAGGCCTTCCCTTGGCCCTGGTCCCGGCCGGGTGGGTGCGCTGGCCCTGACCCGCGGTGAAATCCCCCGCGGAGGGTGCGTCGGCCTCCGGCCTCAGCAGGAAGTCGATGGAGACATCGAGTTCATTGGCGAGGCTGTAGAGGACGCCGACCGATGGAGCGGTCTTACCCAACTCGATCTGCGACAGCAGGCTCGCCGAGCAGCCGAGTTTCCTCGCGAGCCCACGCACCGACTCGCCGCGTTCCTGACGTACGGCCCTGAGCCGGGTGCCGAGCGCCGTGGTGCGGGAGTCTGGGGCCGGATGCGCGGTCGTATCAGTCACGGATGTCAGTCTAGGCGGTACGAATGCTGTGCAGTGTGACTGTACGTATGCGGTTCATTGGTCACGGTAGCTGCTCGTCGGGATCGCTGTCCGCTGGCTTCCGATCGGGATCATGTGCCTATCTCTGCTGGTAGAAGTGCGTTTCTCAATCGAGGGGTGAGGGGGTCACGTAAAGGGGACTGTCCAAAATCTCCTGATGCTGTTCATTCATCCTTGACATGCTGTCCAGTGCGTTCGTACGCTCGCCGGGGCAGTGAGGCGCGCCACAGCGGCCCCACGCCCACGACGGCGGATCAGGGCACGACAGAGGAGCACGTGGTGAACCGGACTCTCATCCAGAACGCCAGCATCATCAGCGTCGACCCGGGAATCGGGAATCTCGACGGCGCCGACCTGCTGATCGAGGGCACAAAGATCGCCGCCGTCGGGCACGGCCTGCCCGTCGACGGAGCTCAGGTGGTGGACGGTCGCGGGTCCATCGTGATGCCCGGAATGGTCGACACCCACCGCCATCTCTGGCAGACCGTGCTGCGGAACATCGCGGCCGACTGGACGCTCAGCCAGTACTTCGCCGGTGTCCGGGTTCAACTCGGCGGGCACTTCCGCGCAGAGGACGTGTACGCCGGCAATCTGGCCGGAGCGTATGAAGCGCTCAACGCCGGGGTGACGACCGTCCTCGACTGGTCCCACAACATGAACACCCCCGAGCACGCGGACGCGGCGATCGAGGCCCTCAAGGAGACCCACGGCCGGTTCGTCATGTGTTACGGAAACGCCAATGACGAGTGGCTTCCGGTGAGCGATCTGCCGACCAACGCCGCGGACGCCCGGCGCGTACGATCGCAGCACTTCTCCTCAGACGACCAGCTTGTCCAGATGGGTATGGCCCTGCGCGGACCTCAGTACGCGACCCCCGGTGTCACCCTTGACGACTGGGCGCTCGCCCGAGAACTCGGGGTGCTGATCTCCGTACATGTCGGTGACGGAGCATGGGGGCGAAACCGTCCCGTCGCCTGGCTCGCCGAGAACGGTCTGCTCGGGCCCGATGTGGTCTGCGCCCACTGCAACTCTCTCGCGGACGATGAATTCCAGATCATGGCCGACTCCGGCTGCTCGGCCGCGATGACCCCCGAGATCGAGATGCAGATGGGGCACGGTTGGCCTGCCACCCGACGGCTGCTCGACGTCGGGATGTCACCCTCGCTGGGTATCGACATCGCCACCTGCAACAGCGGTCACCTCTTCCAGGTGATGCGTACGGTGTTGCTGGTGGAACGTGCTTTCGCCCATGCCGACGCCGCCCGCCGGGGCGGGGTCCTGGAGGAGCAGCTCCCACTGAACACCAGTGACGCGATTGCGTTCGCCACCCTCAACGGAGCGAAGGCACTACGACTGGACCACAAGATCGGCTCCCTGACCCCGGGGAAGGACGCCGACCTCGTACTGATCAGGGGGGACGGCATCGAGATGGCACCGATGAACAACGCGGCCGGTGCGGTGGTGTTGGCAGGCCATCCCGGTCTGGTGGATTCCGTCTGGGTGGCCGGTCGGCGGGTGAAGGCGGACGGCAAGCTCGTCGGTGTCGATGAGCGGAAGGTGGTCGGACTGGTCGACCAGTCCCGGGACTTCGTCCTCGCGCAAGCCGGTGTCGAGCCGGGTGGGCGCTTCCACCCGCCCGGTTACTGAAACCGGCGGCGAGCACACACGGGTGGCGAAACCCACTCCTCATGGCCCGGAACAAGACTCGCCAGAGGCGTAGGCGTAGACGGGTGGTGTGGACGGCCGGATCGGCCTTCCTCACCGCTTAGATCTTGTCACTGGGGTTCTTCGATACAGATCGAGAAAGAGCATCAGCGAGCTGTAGACAGCGGTAGAAGTGCGCCTTTTCTCATGGCATTTACTGATATGTCATGTGACATCAAAAGCATCGATCCTCGATGGCTGAAGGAGAGAAGGCTGCGGCGGCGAACGGACGCCCCGCAGCCTCCCCACGAGCGATGGCCCGCAAGGCGCCCGCCCCCTCCAGGACGTAAACCCCTCGGGGCGCGTTCGGACGGGTGCTCCCTCGATGGACAGGTGCGCGGGCCGCACCGCCACCGGCGGCCATGAGGCCATCGCCCACCCGCGACACCGGGCTGGCTCGGCTGGATATCGCCCCTTCCCCAGCGGATTTCCGCGCGGCGGACGACCCCGACTCCCCCTTCTCCGGGCAGAGTAACCCCAGGTCAGCACCTCCCTTCCGCGCCGGCGGACGGACCTGGGCCGGGTAAACGCGGAACCTGATCGCCACTCAGTCGAAGGATCGACCAATCCGGAGACCCATCGGTTCCGAATGATGGGTGTGACGATCAAACGAACAGCCATCACGCGCGGCGCGTTGGCAGGTGTGAGTGGCCTGCTGGCCGGCTTCGCCTCGCTGGCCGCGGCGGAACTGGTGGCGGCTGCCGTTCGTCCGGAAGCCGGCCCGATCACGGCGGTGGGGGGTGCGGCCATCGATCTCACCCCCGCGCCGGTGAAGGACTGGGCGATCCGTTCCTTCGGTACCAACGACAAGTTGGTTCTCCAGTTGGGCATCGTCAGTGTCCTGGTGCTCCTCGCCCTGGCGCTCGGGATGTTGGCGCTGCGCCACCGAAGGGTTGGGGCCGCCGGAGTACTGGTATTCGGCGCCGTTGGTTCCGTCGCCGCCCTCAGCCGACCGGATTCCGAGAGCTGGACCGACGCCCTGCCCTCTGTCTGCGGGGCGGTGATCGGGACGGCGGTGCTCTATCTCCTGATCGGAGCGCTCTCGACCGATCGTGCCGCTGCGGGCGAATCCCCATCGGATTCCCGATGGGATCGCCGTGGTTTCCTGCTGGCCGCTTCGGCGGCCGCCGTCGCCTCGGCGGGAGTCGGCGCGCTGGGCCGCTCGCTGACGGGCCGCCACGGCATGGACGCTGTGGCCTCCCGGGGGGCGGTGCGGCTACCGCCCCCCGCCTCAACCGCGGCGGCGATCCCCTCCGGAGCCCGGTTGCACCTTCGCGGGATGAAGCCCTTCACCACCCCCAACAAGGACTTCTACCGGGTCGACACGGCGCTGGTCGTGCCGAAGGTGGACGCCATGGACTGGCGTCTACGTCTGCACGGCAAGGGTGTCCGACGCCCGCTCAGCCTCACCTTCCAGGACCTACTGGATCGCGAGCTGATCGAGCGGGACATCACCCTCACCTGTGTCTCCAACGAGGTCGGTGGACCCTATGTCGGCAACGCCCGTTGGATCGGTGTGCGGCTCGCGGACCTACTGCGCGAAGCCGGTGTGAAGCCCCCGTCGAAGGGCGGTCCGGCCGATCAACTGGTGGCCCGTTCGGTGGACGGCATGACACTGGGGAGCCCGGTCGATGACATCATGGACGGTAGGGACGCCCTGCTCGCCGTGGGTATGAACGGTGAACCTCTGCCGCTGGACCACGGCTTCCCCGTCCGTATGGTGGTTCCCGGCCTCTACGGCTTTGTCTCGGCCTGCAAATGGATCGAGGACATAGAGCTCACCACCTTCGACGACTATGACCCGTACTGGGTGAAGCGTGGCTGGGCTCGTCGGGCGCCGATCAAGACCCAGTCCCGGATTGACACGCCGAAGCCCTTCGCCCGGCCGAAATCCGGCACCGTGATGGTTGCCGGTGTCGCCTGGGCGCAGCGCCGTGGCATCGACCGGGTGGAAGTCCGTATCGATGACGGCCCCTGGCGGCAGGCCGACTTGGCGGCACAGCACACCATCGACACCTGGCGTCAGTGGTCGCTGCCGTGGAAAGCCACTGCCGGCAGTCACACCCTCACGGTCCGCGCCATGGACCGTGACGGCGAGATCCAGACCCAGAGGCGGGCGAAGACCGTTCCCGACGGTGCCAGCGGATGGCACTCGGTGGTGGTCATCGTCGAGTGACCGCCCCGGCCGTCCCATCGGTTCGCCACACCCCAAAGCCACTACTCAGAGTAATGACACGAATGCTCAAGGAGAAACTCATGAACGCGTTCCGTTTCCGTCGTACCGCCCTCGCCCTGTCCGCTGTTGCCGTACTTCCCCTCACGCTCACCGCATGCGGCAGCGACGACAGCTCCGACAAGTCCGCCAAGTCGGCCAACTCGGCCCCGGCCGAGGAGAAGTCCACCCCGCCGGCCGCTGAAGCCGCCCCGACGGACGGCCCGTTCGGTTCCGCCTGCGCCTCCGTGCCCAAGGACGGGGCCGGCTCCTTCGACGGGATGTCCAAGGACCCGGTCGCGACCGCCGCCTCCAACAACCCGGCCCTGTCCACGCTGGTGACCGCGGTGAAGAAGGCCGGCCTCGTGGACACCCTGAACAGCGCGGAGAACATCACCGTCTTCGCTCCGACCAATGACGCCTTCGCCAAGATCCCGAAGGCGGACCTGGACAAGGTCCTCGCCGACAAGCAGGCGCTGACCGACATCCTCACCTACCACGTGGTCGGCCAGAAGCTCGCTCCCAAGCAGTTGGAGGGCGGGACCTACCCCACGCTCCAGAAGTCGAACGTGACCACCGTGGGCGCGGGCGCCGAGTACACCGTCAACGACTCGGCAAAGGTCGTGTGCGGCAATGTCCCCACCGCCAATGCGACCGTCTACATCATCGACACCGTGCTCATGCCCAAGAAGTAGGACCTGGGCGGCACGGCGGGCTGCCCACGCGAGAAGGGGTGCGGTTTCGGGGGACAGCCCGGGACCGCACCTTCTTCTGTCCGTGCCGGGCGCCTCCTCCTCGGCCGCGGGAAGCCGCGGTCCTCATCCGCCCGCACCACATCGGCGTCCCGATGTCCGAAGGGGCCGCGTGAAGAGACCCCATGAGGTGCCGACTCCGCGGACAGCCGACAGAACCGATGCCTCCGTACGGGTGACGCAGAGCCCGGGAAGCAATCCACTGGGCATCGGGAAACGAACCCCTCGTGGCCGGAGCGTTTGAGCGGACGCAACCGGTCAGTCCGCCCTGACGAGTCCATCGGGGAGCGTGTGAGGGCGGAGTCCGACGCCGTGGTGGCGAGGGCGACCACGGCGTCGGACACCATTTCGCATCCTGAAAGGCAGTACCCCACGACCCCGGGGCGGCGTTGGACACCCGAACCACATTCCCCGATCCAGCCCTACGGAGTCCCTGTGCCTGCCATCGACAGCACCGCCACCCTGGAAGGCGTCTCGCCCTCCCTTATCTGGCCCACCGCCCTGGGAGAGGAGGTCAGCGAGCGGGAGTTGAGCTTCGCCGGCTTCCGCTACATCTGTCGCACCGTCCCCAGCAGTCGGCCGAGCACCGAACCCGTGCTGATCCTCGGCGGATCCTCGCAGGACCGGAACTCGTGGGTGCGCCATGAAGCACGGCTCGCCGAGGTGGGCGAAGTGATCACGGTTGACCTGCCCGGCTACGGTACGGCCGACTTCCTCCCCGTCGGCTACGGCATCGACTTCCTCGCGGCAGCCGTGCGTCATCTGCTCGACGAACTCGGTCTGTCACGGATCAATCTGGTCGCGGCCTGCTTCGGAGGTGCCATCGGGCTTCGTTTCGCCCAGCACTATCCGCACTTGCTGCGGCGCCTGATGCTGGTCGGCATGACCTCGGCCATCCCCGACGACTACGCCGCCGCCATGCAGCGCTGGGACACCATGATCCGTCAGGGGGAGACCCAGCCCATCGCCCGGGAGCTCGCCGACCACTTCATGTCCCCTCCGGGCGCCGCGACCGTACGCAGGCACGCAGCGATCTCCCGACTGGTCTACCAGCAGATCGCCGGCCAGGACCAGCAGCAACTGGCGAAGTCCGCCGAGCACAACAGCCGACTCATGCGCCATGAGTGGCACCGACCCGAGCCGGTTCCCGTCCTGCCCATCCTGGTCGTGACCGGCGAGCACGACACCCTCACCACCCCGGCCATGGGCCGAGCCCTCGCCGCCGATCTCCCCGGCTCCCGGTTCGTCACCGTCAAGGAGACCGACCACCTCGCCCCCCTGGAACGCATCGCCGACTTCGCCGACCTGATGGCCCGCTTCTGCGTCGATGACCCCCTGGAGGGCCTTACCTACCTCAACCCGGCCGAGCACTACGGCGGCATCCCGCTGCCCCGCTCCTAGGAAGTGCCCTCACCGGAGCGCCGTCCGCCCGGAGAGCGGGTCTGGCAGAAGGGACTTCGAAGGCACGACCCAGCGGAGATCGTTCCGCCAATCCCGTCCCGCCTCGGCGATGCGCAGATCTCGCCGCATCGGCTGTCCCCACCCGTACGAGAGCGAAGCATCCGCCCGCTGCCAGCGCAGAACCCCGCCGCCCGGCCACCCCAATGGCCCTGCCAGTGATCGCCGGGCCCTTTGGACAGGGCCGGTCGGCCCAGGCCGGAGGACCTGAGGCCACTACCGCGGGACCTGCGGCCCCTCGCGTTTATGTGTATCGGCGCTCATGCTGGACAGCGAGATCACTGACGATCTCATCCGCTTCTGGAGGTAAGCACCATGTCCCGCACCGTCATCGCCGGACTCGATGGTTCCCGTGAGAGCCTGGCCGCCGCAGATTGGGCCGCCCAGGAAGCGAAGCTCAGGGGAGTTCCGCTGAAGCTGGTCAACGTGTGGGAGTCGGTACCCCTGGTTCAGGCGCCGTTCCTCAGCGCTGAGAACGAGCAGCACTGGGCGGAACAGCTTCCCCGCGAAGCCGGCGAAGAACTGCGAAAAGCCCACCCCGACCTGGACATCACCGTGGAGCAGCTCACCGGGCGCCCCGCCGATGTCCTCCCCGAACTGTCCAAGGACGCGGAGTTGCTGGTCCTCGGCTCCAGCGGGCTCGGCGGCTTCACCGGCTTCCTGGTGGGGTCGGTCGGACAGGCGGTGGTCTCCCGCACCGAGGGGCCGGTCATCCTCGTCCGCGCCGTTTCCCCGGTGGAGCAGCCGGGCGAGGAGCCCCAGGAGGGCCCCGCGGTGCAGGGTGATGTCCGCGGCCCGATCGTCCTCGGCCTGGACGCCAATGAGCCCGATGACGCACTGATCCAGTTCGCCTTTGACGCGGCACAGCGCCGGGCGGTGCCGCTGCGCGTTGTCCACAGCTGGAATCTGCCGCCCTACTTTGCCTATGGGCTGCCCCCGGACCCGCAGCTCAACGCCGAACTCGGCAGGATCGAGACGGAGAAGCTCGCCGAGGTGCTGGAGCCCTGGCGCCCGAAGTATCCGTCCGTCGAGGTCATCGAGCAGGTGGAGCCCGGCAAGGCCGTCGAACAGCTGGTGACAGCTTCCCGCGGTGCGTCCCTGCTGGTCGTCGGCCGGCGGATGCGGCGCGCGCCCTTCGGTGGTCGCATCGGTTCCGTCGCTCACGCGGTCTTGCACCACGCCATCGCGCCCGTCGCGGTGATCCCCCACCAGTGATGGCGGAGCGAGCAAGCGCGGGCAAGCTCAGCGCGGTACCCCGGGAAGGGCGGGCTGCCGAGTCGGCCTGAAGGGCCCCAACCGCCGTATCTGGCCGTATCCCCCAACGGGTACGGCCAGATCGGTGTGCTACGAGGCCAGACCCGCCGCGTGGTCGGGCACATAGGTCTGCAGATCGCGCGGCGGACGAACGTACCCCGTCGACGGAGGCCGGGCCGGGATCTCGATCACGGGTGGCGGTACCTCTCGATAGGGCACCGACGACAGCAGATGCGCCATCATGTTCAGCCGGGCGCGCCGCTTGTTGTCGCTCTCCACGACATACCAGGGCGCCTCCGGAATGTCGGTGTGCACCATCATCTCGTCCTTGGCCCGGGAGTACGCCTCCCAGCGGGTGATGGACTCCAGATCCATCGGCGACAGCTTCCAGCGCCGCGTCGGATCGTCCAGCCTTCGGCGGAACCGCTGCTCCTGCTCGGCATCGCTCACAGAGAACCAGTACTTGCGCAGCAGAATCCCGTCCTCCACCAGCATCCGCTCGAAGATCGGGCACTGGTGGAGAAAGCGCTGGTGCTCCTCCTTGGTGCAGAAACCCATCACCTGCTCGACGCCCGCCCGGTTGTACCAACTGCGGTCGAACAGGGCGATCTCCCCGGCGGCCGGCAGATGCTCGATGTACCGCTGGAAATACCACTGGCCGCGTTCTCGCTCGGTGGGCTTGGGCAGCGCCACGGTCCTGGCGACACGCGGGTTCAAATGCTCGGCGACCCGCTTGATGGTGCCGCCCTTGCCCGCCGCATCCCGACCCTCGAACACCACCACGAGCCGTACGCCTTCGACGCGTACCCACTCCTGAAGCTTGACCAGCTCGGTCTGGAGCCTCAGCAACTCCCGTTCGTACGCCGCACGGGGAACCTTCGCCGCGGCCCGTTTCTTCGCGTCGCCCATACTGACTGCACCTCCTGGCTCGCTGCCCTCTTCCGATGATCTTACGGAGCGAAGAGGACCCGGCGAGGGAAGCTGCCGCGTCGGAGAGCGCCGGTGCCGAGCCCGGCAGTCCCGTGGGCCCTTGTCCCTGATCGAACCGAGCTGCCGCCAGGTGCTCCCGGCGCGTCGTTCTCGAAACAGGGCAGCGCCGAGCTCGATGAGAGACGAGCCGACCCGGGGGAGTACTTGATGAGAGTCGAGCTGACCTGGGGGATAGGTGGCGATGGGCTGGTATGCCCTGGTCTGCGGGCCTGCTCGTCGTCTCCATGGGACGCTTCTCTCCGCCCCAAGGCGGCGCCTGGGCTGCTGACCAGCGGCGATGGGGGGTTCTTGGCCGCTATCTCCGGGAAGGGGCCGTCTCCGCGTTGCCGACCCCACACTGCTTGGGCATGGTGGAAGGGTGACAGGGGCGTGATACTGGCCGGGAACGTCTCGCTGTATCGCGTCGTTCTTCCGGCACCAGGCCAGCAGCCGCACCGAGCGACTGCGGCTCCATCCCCACCAGCCGTCGATGCGGACCACCCATGGCTGCTTCCCGAGCAATCCCCCTCGCGCTCACCGGAGCGCTGATAGCACTGCTCGCAGGCTGTTCCTCAGTTGATGTGTCCGCTGCGGACACATCAACCGCGAGTGCCCGCCCCACCGCGGTCACCTCCCCGACCGCGAGCCCGCTTCCGGTGACCACGTCCCCGACGGGTTCCCCGGTCGGGCAGCCCGTTCCCGAGCCGACCAAGGCCACCGCCCGTACGGAGACCGCGGTTCTCTCCATCCCGGCGATCGGCGTCGAAGACCTCCGTGTCGTCCCCTACGAGGGCACGACGGATGACGCACCGGGCACCGCCATCCAAAACCGCGGAGTCGCCGCGAGCCCCTACGGCGAGGACGGCGGTGTGGGCCCCGGTGAGATAGGCAACTACCTGGTCACCGCCCACCGGCTCTCGGCCGGCGGCCCCCTGCGCCAACTGCCCGACCTCCGGGAGGGAGACACGGTCGTCGTCACGGCGGGTGGCAGGACCTATGAGTACGAGATAACCGAGACCCGGAAAACATCCTTCCGCTCCGAACGCTCACTCTCCGAACAGCGCGCGGCAGTTCCGGGTGACCCCGGTGCGAAGGCCACCCAAGCGATGATCACGATCTCGACCTGTGCCACCCCGGAGGACGATGCCGCGGGGAACTTCTGGCGCGACGAGTTCGGCAACCCGGAGCATCGTATTGACAAGATCGGTGTGCTCAAGGGGGAGTGAACCCGCCCTGACACCGCTCCGCTCCGAAGGGACGCGCGGCACCGACTGAGCCAGGTGTGTTCGCAACCGGCCCCGCGCGGGCGCCGGCTGACGGCTACTCAGTCCGCACGTCCCGACCGGGCGCCGTTGCCAACATCCCACCCGGCATCCGAGGACCGGCGCGCCCAGGCGTTGGTGCGCTTCACCGCTGAGGTGGCAGTGGGGAGACCGCGAGCGAGAAGGAATGTCCGGCCGGATCCGAGTAGATCCGCACATCGCGCGGTCCACTGTTGTCCTTGGTATCCACTGGTCTTGCCCCCAGGCCGATGGCCTCCCGTTCGGCTTCGTCCATGTCGCCGCGTCCCACCAGGATCCGCAGGTGCGCCTGTTGTGAGTCCTCTGGGCGCGGCCAACTCGGCGGCGCGTAACCGAAGTCCCGGCGGATCGCGAGATGCACCCCGCGATGACCGATGATCTCCACGAAGTCGGGGTCACTTCCGATGTGCGCCTCCGCACCGAGCAGTGCGGCGTAGAACTCCGCCAACTCCATGGGTTCGGCACAATCCAGAACCAGCACACTTGTCTTCTCGACCGTCATGACGGCTCGTCTACCCCCGAGCGCGACAGCCATACGGCCAGGATGAGACCCCGTCCGGGTCCACTCACCCATGTGTCCACTCCAGGAGGTCGGACGCACTCCAGGTGTTGATCACCAGCTCAGCTGCCACCCCGGCCCGCTCCGCCCGATCGCAACCGATGAGCTGCCAGTCCAACTGCCCCGGGGCATGGGCGTCCGTATCGATGGCGAAGTGCACCCCCGATTCGACCGCCAGCCGCAGGAGCCGCATCGGAGGGTCGAGACGTTCAGGTCGGCTGTTGATCTCCACTGCCGTGCCATGAGCGGCGCAGGCGTCAAAGACCCGCTGGGCATCGAACTGTGACTCCGGTCGCGGTCGGTCCCGACCCGTTCTTCCGCCACCCCTCCGCTCCCGTCCGATGAGCAGCCGCCCCGTGCAGTGGCCGAGCACATCGACCAGCGGATTCGATACGGCGGCGATCAGACGGCGGGTCATCTTCGCCGACTCCATCCGCAGTTCCGAGTGGGCCGAGGCCACCACCAGGTCGAGCTGATCCAGCAGGTCCGGCTCCTGGTCGAGTGAGCCGTCCGACAGGATGTCGCACTCGATACCGGTGAGCAGCCGAAACGGCGCCCACCGCGCGTTCAGTTCCGCCACGATCCCCAACTGCTCGCGCAGCCGCTCCGGTGAGAGACCGTGGGCAACCGTCAGCCGAGGCGAGTGATCGGTGAGTACGGCCCACTCGTGCCCGATGGCGATTGCGGTGCGTCCCATCTCCTCGATCGGGCTGCCACCGTCCGACCAGTTGGAATGCAGATGACAGTCGCCCCGCAGCAGTGCTCGCAGCCGCTGCCCGCTCTCGGCCAGTGGCACCGTTGCCTCCTCCTCCAGCCGCTGGAGGTACTCCGGTAGCTGTCCGGTGAGCGCCTCCCGTACGACCTTGGCGGTCTTGGGGCCGACTCCCTTCACCCGTTCCAGCGAACCCGCCGACGCGCGGGCGGCGATCTCATCCGCCGACATCTCGCCCAGCGCAGCCGCGGCCGTGCGGAAGGCCCGCACCCGGTAGGTCTCGGCGCGCGAGCGCTCCAACAAGAAGGCGACGCGCTCCAGCGCCTCCAGCGGCTCCATCGCTACTCCTTCACCGACAAGCACCGAAACACCCAGCGAAATCGCGTCCACGAACATGCGCCGAAGAACATGTGCGACGACCCACGAGCGCCGCTGTCGCGCTATGTCGGCGACGGCGTTCGCGGAGCCTTCTCCCACTCTCGCCCGATCCGCCCCCAACGGCATGCTGAAGGCCACCGCGGGCTGCCGCGCCGGCGCTGCGCGGACCCTCCCACTCAATTCCATCCGTACCCCTCCCGCACCCCCTCCTGAGCCGCTTCAGCTGGCCTTTGCGGGTCTGCGGCAGAGACCGTTGTCGAGGACCGGGGTTTGGAAGTGCGCTGACGTGCAACACGCAGTTGGGAGGCGTTATGACTGACTCAACGAAGAACACCCAAGAGACGTCGTCAGAGCGGGACCGGGGTGGGGCGTCCACACCGGGACCGACGGAGGTGCTGCGTAGGGCGTGTGCACAGCTCGCCGAACTCACCGGCCGACAGGCCGAGTCGGTCTCCTCGTTCACACGGCAGGAGAACGGTTGGGTCCTGGAGATCGAAGTCCTCGAAGTGGCCCGTGTCCCCACCACCACAAGCCTTCTGGCGACGTATGAGGTCACCCTCGACGAAGAGCACGAACTGAACGGATACCGGCGCATCCGCCGTTACCAACGCGGCAGGGCCGACCCCGGGTAGCAGTTTGGACCGCCGCCCGAATATCGCCCCATGCGCACCACATCGATAGGAAGGGCTGGCAACGATGACCGTTGTACCGGCACAGCAGCAGTCAAGGGGATCGGGAGGCTCAAGTGGCCTCTACGACGTCCTGGAACTCGTCCTCGACCGGGGGCTCGTCATCGACGCGTTCATCCGCGTCTCCCTGGTGGGCATCGAGATCCTCAAGATCGACATCCGGATCGTGGTCGCCAGTGTGGACACCTACCTACGATTCGCCGAGGCGTGCAACCGCCTCGACCTGGAGGCAGGCCCCCGCAAGGATCCCGGCCTGCCCGATCTGCTCGGTGAAATGACCGAATCCGGGGCCCGCGGCAAGACCAAGGGTGCCCTCTCCGGCGCGGCGCAGACCATCGCGGACTCCTTCCAGCAGGGCCGCGACGAAGAGACCGAGGAGTCCGATGCCAAGCCCCGCGCCACGCGCACCCGGCGCCCCGCGACCCGTAAGCCGAAGGAGGATTCAGAGTGAGCGTCTACGTCTACGGCATCGCAGCCAGCGCACACCCCGACCTTCCCGAGAACGCGGCGGGCATCGGCGATCCGCCTCGCCCCGTCCGTATCGTCAGCCAGGGCCGTATCAAAGCCCTGGTCAGCGATGCGCCCGAGAAGATACGTCCCAAACGGCGTGATCTGCTCGCCCACCAGGACGTCCTACGCCAGGCGGGCGAGTCGGGCCCGGTCCTCCCCCTGCGGTTCGGCGGTGTCTCCCCGGACGACGAGACACTTCTGTCCGTCCTCGCGGAGAAGGAGGAGTACTACGTCGAACGGCTCGCGGCCCTCGACGGCATGGTCGAGTACAACCTCAAGGCCACCCATGACGAAGAAGCGGTTCTGTACCGCGTGCTCTCCGATGACCCGGCGCTACGGGAGAGCGTGGAAGCCGGCCGACGCACCGGGGGTGGATCGCACGAGGACAAGGTCCGGCTCGGCGAACGGGTCGCCCAGGCGGTCCAGACACGCGAGGTCCAGGACGCCGACCTGGTTCGGGCGACACTGCGGAACCTCTCCGAGGAAGTGAGCGCGGGACCCAAGAGCGTCGGCTGGTTGGCGAATCTCTCCTTCCTGGTCGCCCGGGACCGCAGCGCCGAACTGGTGAACGCCGTCGACGTCATACGGCAGGAGAACCCCCACCTCGTCCTGACCGTGACCGGGCCCCTCCCTCCGTACAGCTTTGTGGAGTGAGGCATGGGCCTGATCGGTGAACTGCTGCTCCTGCCCGCGGCCCCCGCCCGCGGCTCCCTCTGGGTGCTGCGTCAGGTGGTGGACGAGGCGGAGCGGCAGTACTACGACCCCGCGACGATCCAGGGCGAACTCGGGCGCCTCGCAGAGCAGTTCGAGGCCGGCGAGATGGACGAAGACGAATTCGACCGCCGGGAGGACGAACTCCTCGACCGGCTGGAGATTTCGCAGAACAGAGAGCAGGGACAATGAACAGCAGGCTGGCGTTTGGCCTCGCCGTGGGCGCGGGATATGTGCTCGGGCGTACGAAGAAGGCAAAACTGGCGTTTGCCGTCGGCACGATGGTGGCGGGCAAGCGGCTGAATCTGAACCCGGGAGCCCTGGGCGAGTTCATCACCCATCAACTGCGCGACAATCCGCAGTTCAAGGCGGTAGGTGAGCAGCTGCGCACAGATCTGGGCGGGGTGGGCAAGGCCGCCACCGGAGCCTTCGTCAGCAGGCATCTCGACGGACTCGCCGACCGACTGCACGACCGGACGGCGGATGTACAGGATCGGGTGAAGGACGCCCTCTCCGGTTCGAACGGCGAGAAGCACGACTCCCCGAGCAGTGCGGACGACGAGGAGCGCGAAGACCTCGAAGACCACGCCGATGACGAGTCCGAAGACGCCCCCGCCGAGCGGGAGAAGGCGGCGCGGCCGGCACGGCGCCCGGAGAAGCCCGCTGCGAAGCGGGCCCCCGCGAAGAAGACGGCGCGGGCCCCCGAGAAGAGGGCCCCTCGCAAGGCCGCACCGAAGGGAGACCGGACCCGTGGCTGAGAAGACAAGTCTCCTGAGCGCCGACAATCCAGCGGTGAGCCGGCTGAAGGAAGAAGCCCAGAGCTATCTCGTGGCCCGTGCTGAGCAGGCGCTGGCATCCACCGGCCGCCTGCTCGGCAAGACCACGACCCGGCTCAACGGCATCGCCGACGGCAGCAGCCCGGGCCTCGCCCGACTGGCCGTGGAGGGCGGACGCAAGGCCGCCCAGGGCAAGGGACCCGTCCGCAGCGCCATCGAGGCGGGTGCTTCGCAGCTCAAGGACAAGGCCACCGACGCGCTCAAGGGTCTGGGCGGAAAGCGCTCCAAGGGCGGTGGGGGTAAGCACCCGGTCGTCATCCTTGAGTCCGTCGACGTCGGCGTCCCGGTGCGTACCGCCTACGACCAGTGGACCCGCTTCCAGGACTTCGCCTCGTTCGCCAGGGGTGTCAGGAGTGCGACCGCGGCCGATGACACCTCGTCGGACTGGCAGGTCAAGGTCTTCTGGTCCAGCCGTAGCTGGAAGGCCCGTACCACCGAGCAGATACCGGACTCCCGAATCCAGTGGACGTCGGAGGGCGCCAAGGGCAGCACCAAGGGCGTCGTCACCTTCCATCCTCTCGGCGACAACCTCACCCGGGTCCTCCTGGTCCTGGAGTACTACCCCAAGGGGCTCTTTGAGAAGACCGGCAACATCTGGCGCGCCCAGGGCCGCAGGGCCCGGCTCGACCTCAAGAACTACGCCCGTCACATCTCCCTCCTCGGCGAGGTCGAGGACGGCTGGCGCGGTGAGATCCGCGACGGCGAGGTGGTGCTGAGCCACGATGACGCCCTCGCCGATGAGGCTGAAGAAGACGCTCCCGACGAGGCCGACGCCAAGGGCGGGGCGTCCGCGCACGGGTCGGACGATGAGGCAGCGGACGGCGAGGACGGCGAGGACGGCGAGGACGGCGACGAGGACGCATACGACGAGGAGTACGACGAGGAGCCGGGTGAGTTTGAGGATGAGCCGGAAGACGCCGCAGAAGACGCAGAAGACGCAGAAGACGCCGAAGAAGATGCTGACGAAGAGCACATAGACGAAGCGGACGAAGCGGATGGGGCCGATGAGGCAGATGAAGCGGATGAAGCGGAGGAAATGGAGGACCTAGAGGAGGCGGAGGAAGAGTACGACGAGTCCGAGGACGACCGGGAACCGGCGCGGGCAGGAAACCGTGACCGCCGATGAGCCTCTCCAACGGCCTCCCCGACCCGTACTCCTCCCAGGGGGGCAGCGCCAACCTCGCCGACATCCTCGAACGGGTGCTCGACAAGGGAATTGTGATCGCGGGTGACATCCGCATCAACCTGCTGGACATCGAACTCCTCACCATCAAGCTGCGGCTGGTCGTCGCCTCCGTCGACAAGGCCAAGGAGATGGGCATCGACTGGTGGGAGCGCGACCCCGAGCTGTCCATGGGGGCACGCGACAGGGAACTCGCCGCGGAGAACGAGCGATTGCGCCAGCGCATAGCCGAGCTGGAGCCCGCACGCTCGGCACCCGGGGAACCGGCACCCAAGGAGTCCGCGTGAACGAGCTGCGCTATGTCTACGCCGTCACCAGGCCCTTCGGCGCCGCATTGCCCAAGGATCTGGTCGGGGTCGCGGGTAGCTCGCCCTATCAGCTGCGCCATCACGAGCTGGCCGCCGTGGTCTCCGACGTTCCCGCGACGGACTTCGACGCGGGCCCGCTCAAGGAGCGGCTGGAGGACATCGACTGGCTCAGTGACACCGCGCGCGCCCATGAGGCGGTGGTCGCCACCCTGGTCTCGGTCGGTTCTCCGCTGCCGCTGCGGCTGGCCACCATCTGCCGGGGCGACAGCGGTGTGCGCCGACTGCTCGAAGCCGGAAACGACCGCTTCGTACGGACGCTGGAACGGCTCGACGGGCGTGTCGAGTGGGGCGTGAAGGTCTACGCCCGCGTCCCCGCCTCCCAGGTGTCTTCCCCGGCGCCCACACGCCTGCGGGCCTCCACCGACCAGGCACCGGGTACGGGTCGGGACTTCCTCCGTCGTCGGCTCGGCGAACGTCGGCAGGAGGAGCACTCCTGGCAGTCGGCGGCGGTCGTGGCCCGTGCTCTTCACGCGGAACTCACCAGTCGAGCGCAGGCCACCCGACTGCACCGGCCGCAACAGGCCAAGCTCTCCGGGGCCTCGGGGCAGAACATTCTGAACGCCGCCTACCTCGTACCCCGGGACGACAGCGCCGACTTCATCGGCGCGGTCAACCGGCTACTGCCCGATGAGCCGGGGATGTCCGGCGAGGTGACCGGCCCTTGGGCTCCGTACTCCTTCACCGAAGACCCCTCTGATGACAACCCCTTCGCCGAGGTCGACGCCTCCGACGGCGATGTCGTGGGGGAGCGGGAGGAGCGCCGATGACAAGCACCGGCTCCGATCCCCTCGCCGAACGCCAGGTGGCCCTGGTCGACCTACTCGATCGCCTGCTGGCGGGCGGTGTGGTGATCAGTGGTGACCTCACCCTGCGGATCGCCGATGTCGATCTCGTTCGGATCGATCTCAAGGCCCTCATCAGCTCGGTATCGGCGGAAGTGCCATCGCCCTGGGAGGTTGGCCCATGAGCCGGAATCGCGCCCTGGATCTCGCTCCTGACACGGTGGAACGCGATCTCGCCCAGCTCGTCCTCACCGTGGTGGAACTGCTGCGTCAGCTCATGGAGCGTCAGGCGCTACGACGCGCCGACACCGGCGAGCTCACGGAGGAGCAGGAAGAACGCATCGGGCTGACGCTCATGCTGCTGGAGGACCGTATGGAGACCCTCCGGGAGCAGTTCGGTCTGGAACCAGGCGATCTCAACATCGATCTGGGCCCACTCGGCCCGCTTCTCCCAAGGCAGTGAACTGGCCTTCGGCCGTCCCGAAGGGACTCCAGATGGCCCACGACGGCGATCACGATCTTGTGCATTCCTTGGAAAACCACGATCACACGTGCTCATGGCAGCCCCAACGGGAACGGCAGTACTTATGAGCAACATGACAAAAGAGCCCTTGGTGAGGAGGGCGAAAGCGTGCCCGGACGCACCAGCAGAGAACACACCGGCCCCCGCCCGCCCCGCCCACGCGTCCGCCCGTGGCTAAAGCCCGGCCGGCCGAAGGCCGACTGGCGGACCTCATCCGACGGTATCGCAGCGAACCCGCGGTCGCCCAGACGCTGCGCTCCACGGCGGCGGCCACTATCGCCTACGTCGTCGCGCTCTGGCTGAGCAGCGAACCCGCGCCCCTCACCGCGCCGCTCACCGCCCTGCTGGTGGTGCAGGTGACGCTCTACTCCACCATCACCACGGGCATCCGCCGGGTGAACGCCGTGGTGGCAGGCGTGCTGATCGCCAGCGGTTTCAGTCTGCTCGTCGGACTGAGCTGGTGGAGCCTGGGGCTGATCATCCTGGCGTCACTCATCGTCGGGTACATGGTCCGCGTCGTTGAGTTCGTGCCCGAGGTGGCCATCAGCGCCATGCTGGTCCTCGGGGTCACCCGGGTGGCCGACACGGCCTGGGACCGGGTGCTGGAAACCCTCATCGGCGCGGTGGTGGGTCTGCTGTTCAACGTGCTGTTCGTGCCACCGGTCTGGGTCGGGACGGCGGGGGAGTCCATCGCCGATCTGTCCCGCTGGATGCGACAACTACTGCTGCGCATGGGTGAGGAACTGAGCGACCACGTATCGGTGGAGACGGCCGCCGCTCGGTTGCACGAGGCCCGCAGGCTCGACAATGACGTTGCCGAGGTGGACGCGGCACTGAGGCAGGCCGAGGACAGCCTGAGGTTCAACCCTCGGGTCAAGGAGGGGCTTCTCAACCGGGTGGTGCTGCGCACGGGTCTGGACACCCTGGAGATCTGTGCGGTGGTCCTGCGGGTGCTGGCCCGGACGATGACCGACCTGGCTCGCAAGCGGGGTGATGAAGTCCTCTTCTCCCCCGAGGTCGCCCGTTCCCTCCATGAGCTCCTGGCCCATCTCGCCGACGCGCTGGTGAGCTTTGCCGTCCTCGTCACCTCACAGGTCAGCGAGAGCGCACAGGCGGCCGAGGACCGACTCGCCGGGGAGTTGGCCTCCGCCGCCATCAGCCGGGACCGAACGGCCAACCTCCTGCTCGAAGACGTACAGCGGCATCCCAGCCACTGGCAACTGCATGGTGCGCTGCTCACCGAGATCGACCGGATTCTCGATGAACTCGACCCTGAACACCGCTCCCGACGGCTGATGGAGGAGTTGGACCGCAGCGCGCGGGAGCAGCGTGAGAGGTACCCCCGAATGGCTGCTATCCGGCAGTGGGCGCTGACCAAGCGACGGCGACGCCCTCAGGCGCGCTAGCGCCGTCCGTTCGAGGGACCACCCGGTCCCTCGGGTTCGATGGGGCGTCCGCGATTGGCCTGTCGCGGCCGGGACGGAAGGTCGCCGCCGCTCGGGAGGCATCCATGAGCGGTGACGGTAGGGGCCGGGCGCGGAGGTACGGACCGACCCCCACGACCAGAGTGCCGGCGCGGCTCGACCGCCCTCCCTGATGTACGGGGCACCCGCTGACCGGCCCCGAGGGTGGAACGAAAGGGTTCTCGACGGCCTCCCAGGGACCGCCGTCGGCAGTGTCGCGGGCGGGCTTTCGCAGGACGGCGGCAGCCACCACGACATCGACCTGTGGTCGAGGCCGAGACTTCTCATGCCAGCAGGAGTTTCGCTTGGTCTTTTGCGGGCACTGTGGGGACATCCGGAAGCACCCGGACGAAGGAACAGCTGATGGCGGGCGGCCGCCTCTGCCCACCACAGCGAGCGCACCCGCTTCCGGGTCGCCGGACACAGGTCAGGAGGGAGAGACCCATGGTGTCGGGAGTCTCTGGGCAACCCCGGGAAGGGGAAGCGGCGGCCACGGGCCGCTTCGGCATCGAGGTGCGACCCGTCGCCGGCACACTCGTACTGGTGCTGGCGGGGGAACTCGACTACGACACGGCCGAGCCGTTGCGCGATGCGCTCAACGAAGGAGTCAAGGCCCTACCGGGCCGGATCGTCGTGGACTGCGCCGGCCTGGAGTTCTGTGACTCGACCGGACTCAACGTCCTCTTGCGCGCCCGGATCGAAGCAGCTGAGGCGGGCAGCGGACTGGAACTGTCCGCGCTTCAGCCCCAGGTGGCCCGTATGTTCGACATCACCGGCGCAGACACCGTCTTCCAGGTTCACAACAGCCTGGACGCGGCTCTGGCGGATCGGCGGCAGTCATAGCGGAGGAGCTGATGGGCACAGACGTCCGCGGACAGGGGCAGACCCGACGGCTGGCGCTGTTCGGGACCAGAGGAGTGGTGAGCCGCTGCCGGGACTTCACCTCCCGGGCACTGGCCGACTGGGGGTGGACCCCGGCGGTGGGTGAGGCCGCTCAGCGCGCTGACGACGTGCTCCTCATCGTCTCCGAACTCGTCACCAACGCATGTCTGCATGCCGATGGCCCCACCGAGTTGGTGCTGCGCCACACCTCGGGCTGTGTGCGCATCGAGGTGGCGGACCGCAGCCCCAAGCCGCCCAGGCCCCGACCACGGGAGGTTTCCCTGCCCGGTGGCCATGGGCTCATCGTTTTGGAACGGCTCACCCACCGCTGGGGTTCCACCCCCGCTGGGGACGGCAAGGTCGTCTGGGCGGAGATCGCTGCCGCACCCCACATCACGGGCGACCTCAGCGGCCCCCGCGGCACGGGCTGAGGTAGGTCGCCGGATCCCGTGGACTGCCGTCAGAGGCCATCGCCAGGCCCTGCTCGGCGGTGGCCTCCCATGACAGGGCCGCGCTCGCGCGATGCGGGGCGGCCCTCGGCAGGGTGGGTCAGACGGCTCCCAGGGAGCGTCACTGACCGCCCGTACCGCCCCGTTCGCCTCAGCGCGCTGGGAGTCGTACGGTCGGGTCGAGTACGTGCCGTACGGCCCGGGCGCCCCGGGGCCGGGCTTGAGGCAATGACCACCGACACACCCCCGTCAGGGAAGGCGACACTCATGGGCTGGGTGAAGGCGAAGATCAAGCAGGCGATGGGCAGCAAGAAGGAAGCCGACGGCATCGCCCTGCGCAATGAGGAGCTGAAGGAGCGCGGGCGCCGTGAGCGGGAGCAGGCCCGCGCGCAGGCGGCTGCGCTGCGGGAGGCCTCTCGGCATCACCACCACCGCCGGGACGAGCGGTGAAACCGGTGACTCCGCTGCGTCAGCCCGCTCTGTGCCACCGTGCGCGCTTCCGTGCTCTGTGACTCCTGTGTTGACTCCTGCCGATCAGTTTGGTGTGCCGGGTCAGCGGCGCCCAGCGAGGCTGCGGATGGCACTGGTCTGCGGTACACCGGGAAGAGTGCTGAAGAGCGGTGCAGGAAAGCCGCTCACCACAGACGGCCCGTGGGAAGGAAACGCCATGCCTCGCGGTTCGAGCCCCAAGCGGGAGCGCCAGTACGAACACATCAAGGAGAGCGCCGTGGACCGCGGCGAGAGCCCGAGGAAGGCAGCGGAGATCGCCGCCCGCACGGTCAACAAGGAGCGGGCACGAGCCGGTGAATCCCGTACGGCGAGCAAGAGCTCGATCGACGATGTCTCGTCGTCACGGCGCGGTGGGAAACGCTCGCACAGCGGAGCCGAAGGCTCCACCTACGACCAGCTCTACGCGGAGGCCCGGCGCCGGAACATCGACGGCAGGTCAGCCATGAACAAGGCCCAGCTCAAACGGCGACTCGGCAGCTGACGAACGCTCTGGCGGACACGGGCCGGTGTCGGGCGAGGGCCGGCGGGGGCGAGGGTCATCCGCCACGCCCGGCTCTGGCGGTGTACACCGCCCGCAGTGCCGCGCGTACCGGTGACGGAGGCTGCGGGCCGTGGGTGCTCGCGACGATGTGTCGTGCGACGTCGCGGAGTTTGACGTTGCTGCGTTGTGAGACCTGGACCAGCATCTGCCAGGCCTCCTCAGGAGTACACGAGGCCGTGGCCATCATGATGCCCCGGGCCATATCGATGATGGGATGCGAGGCCATCGCTTTCCGTAATCCTGCGATCTCCTCGCGTAGCTGATCCGCGCTGAGTCCGACATCGCGCTCGGTGTCCCGTCCACCAGCGCACTCCGTGACCGCCAGGGGGTTCATGGCATGGGCCGGGGCGGACGCCATGCCTCCCATGCGCTCGCTCCCCTGACGGTGCCGCGCTGCCTCAGGGGCCATCCAGGGCTCCCGAGGTCCTGTCCTGCCTGCTGCCGTTCATCGAGGTCATCCCCCGTTCCCCTGAGCGCAACTGCTTTCGATCGGGAGACTGCGCATCCCTGAACCGCTCCTGCTGTCCCGCACACACACCAAGACACCGCCAGGCGGAACGCCCATGTGCCGAGGGACGTTGACCTGCCGGAATCCGCGCCCCTCGGCGTCTGTGCAAGGCGCCGAGCGAAGCGGTATCACCGCTGGTCAGAGCCGCTCGGTGATGGTGAAGAGGGCGCCGTCCGGGTCGCGGAGCGCGGCTTCGGGCTTTCCCGCCTTGGTGATACGCCGATCGAGTACCTCGCCACCGCGCTCCTCGGCGGCGCGAGTCGTGGCATCCACGTCGTCTACGGGAAAGTGGACGTCCCAACGCGGGCGCACCATGGGATCAGGCGCTGCGCCCTCTGCCCCCGAACTGATCCGGGCCAGCACATGTCCATGGCTGACCAGAACGACTTCGCCGTCCTCGTAGCGCACATCGCAACACCCGGGATGCTCGCTCGCCCAGTCCAGCACCTCCCCGTAGAAGATCGCCGCCTCGAAGGCGCTACGCGTACGCAGCAGCAGCCACGCAGGGGCGTTCTTATGGCCGGACTGCCAGTCGGGAATCCTGGCGCCCTCCCAGATACCGAACACCGCGCCGTCGCGATCCGCTGCGAGCGCTCCCCGCCCGAGGGGGAAGGCGAGCGGTCCCACGGCGACCGTGCCACTGCGTTCGCGGATACGCGAGGCGGACACATCGACATTGGCCACGGCGAAGTAGGGCGTCCAGGAAATGGCCATCTGAAGTCGAGGAGCGAGTGCGCCGATGCCTGCGACGGGAGAACCGTCCTGATAGGCCACACTGAACTCATCGCCGAGCTTGCCCTGATGGAAGGACCAACCCAACACAGCGCCGTAGAACTCCTGCGAAGCCTGGAGATCGCGTGCCATCAGGCTGACCCAGCACGGCGCGCCGATGACCTCCGCGCTCGATGCCATGCCCGGAGCCGGTTCTGCCTTCTCTGCCATCGCGATCGTGTCCTGAGGTCTGGGTCTTGGCACGCCCCCGACATGTGCCGTGGGCCGAGGGACGAGACGCCCGGCCGAGGAAGCGGCCACCCTCATCCTGCCTTCACCCCCGCGAACTCGCGAGTCGCTGCCCACCCGACGGAGTGGTGGCCCTGGCCTCTGCTACCGAAGGGTGCGTGGACGATGACCCGGTGGAGTTGCATAACTTCCTTTCAGAATGCCGGATGGTGCGGCGAACCCTTCGACTACCCGTATCCGAGCGTCTGACACCGAGATTGGTCTCGGGGACTGCATGGTGGTGCGGGACGGAAGGGTTCTGTCCGGGTATGGGCAGAGGTGAGGGAAGGAGTACGGCCGATATGACAGAGGCTGCTAACCACCATCGGGGCATTGAAGCCGCGCGCCTGGGGGACCAGGAACTGATCCGGGAGCTGGAGAACATCCACCGCAGCAGGCACGACACACTGCTGCACGGTTCCTCGGCCGCGCTCTCAGCGCACACCACCCGGATGGCCGAGCTGGAAGAGGAGTATCTACGCCGTCACCCGGACCGTCGTGTCTCGGCGGGGAGGACACGTGAGGGGGCCCGCGCCCGGACGCCGCGCAAGCCGACGTCGTGAACCACCCCGCGGCTCGCCCGGATGGGCGGTGCGCTGGTGTTCGCGCGCCAGAACACCAGCGCCCCTCATCCCGCACTGGTCTGAGGGGCGCTTGGAAGGGCCGCCCACGGGGGCGTTACACCGTCACCAGCCCCCGTGAGCGGCGTTTGAGGGCCCGCAAGGCGTCCGGCTCGGCGTTTGCAGTGTGACTCCACTGCGCCGGTGCGGTAGCGCAGGCGCGCCTTGGCGGGGCCGAGAGTTAGCCGTTTGCTGCCTTGGTGAACTCTGCGGTGAAGGTGCTGGTGAAGGCCTTGAGGCCGGCCGGCCTGCGGCCGTTGGTTCAGATGGTGGCGTTCGCGGTCACACACCGTCACTGGTTTGTCGTGCCAGTCACCGCCGACGTTCGGGATGTTCGTCCGCAGGTTCGGCCATGAGGCCATGCTACGACCACCGGGCGCATCCGCCTCGATCGGCTTCCACGGTGCACGGCACAGGACAGCAACGGGCCCATCCGCCGCGAAGACGTCCTTCACCAACGCGACCACGCGCTCATCCCTGAGTGACTGCTCCGGATCGGTGACCCCGTTGGCCCAGCACTCTTCGATGCCACCCGCAAGGAGTCGTCCTTCCCGTTACGTCCTCGGGAAAGCCGCTGTCGCTCGCACTACCCCTGATCGTCCCCGTCATGCGCCAGCCAGCGCGTAGCGGGCGGTCGACCAGAGAGAGCCAGCGGCACCGGAATGATTGCTCACACCCTGGGTACCCGCGAAGAATCAAACGTCCCGCACAGGAAGGTGAGACCTATGGGCCTGGGAGGGTGCATCATCCTGATCGCCGTCGGGGCGATCCTGACTTTCGCCACCGACTGGGAGATGAAGGGCGCCAACCTCGATGTGATCGGTCTGATTCTGATGGCCGTTGGAATCATCGGGGTTGTGACCTTCACCAGTATCGCCAAGCGTCGCCGAGTCGTGGTGCCGCCTTCGACCCCGATCATTGACGAGGAGCGAGGCCACCGTCCGTACTGATTGATTCCCTTGCGCCGATTCCCTTGAGGATGGGGATGTCTGGCCGCGGCGTTGGGCGAGGGCACCGACAACAGCCCTCCGCCGCACGGAGTCTGACCGTATGCCACCCGGGCATACGGGCGGGCTCCAAAGCCATACGCCCCCGCCTTCAGCGGAGTTGCTGCGGCCTACGAGTTGACTTCAGTGAGATGTCCCCGCCGAGCTGCGGGGATTTTCTCTGCCCTTTCTCTGTCCTTTCCCTGTCAGGTTCTACGTCAGGGGATTCCCCACAGAGGAGGATGGCGGGGCTCCGCTCAATCGGATGGGAGAGCGGATGGGCCGGTCGAAGATGCGGATCGGACATGCGGAGAGGGGGGAGGACAACCTTGAGGTTGTCCTCCCCCCTCTCCGCATCAGGGGCTACCAGCGGTACCAGCGCGACCTCCCGCCCGAGGCGTTGGTGCTCCTCATGGCGAATCCAAGCAACCAGATGACCAGGACGGCCACCGCAATCCACCACAGCGCCTTCACGGCGAATCCCACACCGAACAGAAGCAGTGCGAGCAGTAGTACAAGAAGAATCGGAACCATAGTTTTTTACCTCCGGCAGATCGGGTTCCCACATTCATTCCCGCCATGCCCGCAACCGGGAAGATCTCGACGAGAAACCCTCACGTTTGGCGTAGGGGTTCGGGGGCAGCCGAATTGTGTGCTTCGGACCGGAGGTACGCCCGCGGAGTAATTCAAGATCCCTGACGCAACAGACGTAAAAAGATGTAAACACGTGCAAGTAAACCGATCCAACCTCCGCGGTCGCCATCATCCGTCCGTACCGCCTGAGGGAGTGGCGTACATGATGCGCACACATGCGAACAGCAGTCGCCCACACGACGACACCCCCGACACCGACGCGGCCTTCGCCCGGCTGGTCGATCTACCCGACGGGCCAGAACGGGAAGCCCTGCGGCAGAGTCTGGTGAGCGCCTGGCTGCCGGTGTCTGAGCGGCTCGCCAGCCGCTTCAGGAATCGCGGCGAGACATGGGAGGACCTCTGCCAGGTCGCGGCGCTCGGTCTGGTCAAGGCGGTTGACCGCTATGACCCCAGGCGCGAATGCGCCTTCATCAGCTTCGCCGTGCCCACCATCACCGGCGAGGTGAAGCGCCACTTCCGGGACCATATGTGGAGCCTCCATGTGCCTCGCCGGGTCCAAGACCAGCGCAATCGTGTTCGCGCCGCCCAGCGTGAGCTGCTGCAGGTCTTCCCCGGGCGCGCCCCCACCGAAGCGCAGATCGGCGAGCGTGCCGGGTTGACCGTGGCGGAGGTCCGAGCCGGCCTGGAGGCCATCGGCTGCTTCAACGCGCTTTCCCTGGATGCGCAACCGCAGGGCGGTGACCACGGCTTCACCCTGGCGGACGCCATGGGCGGGCCGGATCCCGCGCTCGATGCGGTCATCGACCGGGAGGCGGTCAAGCCACGGCTGCGGCAACTGCCCGAGCGGGAACGGAGGATCCTCTACATGAGGTTCTTCCGCGATATGACTCAGAGCCGCATCGCTGAGGACCTGGGAATCTCACAGATGCATGTATCCCGGCTGATCACCAATTCATGCGATCGGCTGCGGCGCGAAATAATGCAGGATGCCGTCTGAGGGCCGTCCTGCAATCCTGGGCGGAGCAGCTCTCGGCCGGCAAAACCCCCGCCAGGTTTCCACTTCCGGTAGAGGTCGTGCGAGGCCCACCCTGAAAGCTCGTCTCATGAGCATCCCATGAGGGTGCTCATTTCCCTCGCCGCACGGCGAGTAGGGGCCCGCTGCGTCGATCCGGCACTGCCGGCCGGTGAATTCCTCGATGTGCTCGCGCAGGCCCGGATCGACGGCCCCTTTCATCGGATGATCGCGGACATGGCGACCGAACCGGTGGGCCATGTACGCCCATCGAGCGCGCTGCCTCGGAACAGTAGCGCGGCGACGGCGTCAGGGGACTACGGGATATACCTCGGGCCGGCATCGCTTCCCTGGCGCGGCCGTTTACGTCCTTTCGCCTGATCTTTCGCTGAGTCGCTGGTGCGGCCGGGAGCGCTCCCGTGATGCTGACTCCCGGACTGGGCCCGCAGATACGCGACCGGCCGTGATCCAGGAGGCGTTATGGACCCAGGCAGCACAGCACGACGGGCCGTCGTGCTGATCGCGGCCTTCGCCGCACTGGGGGCGACGGCCATGTCCCCGGCCACCGCTGACTCCAGCCCCGACCCTCATCCGCAACGACCCACCGAGGTGCTGCGGCCCATCGCGCCGCCGCCCGCCGGTTCATCCGCGGATTCCACCGAATCCAACCGCGCGACGGCCGATCCCGACGGTATCGAAATCGCCCGCACATCCCGCCCCGTTGCTCCCGGCCTGCGGCTCACTTCCTACGACCGGCTTGAGCCCGGTCGATGGCTGCGCGTCGACACCCTCACTGTCGACCTCCACCGCGGCGATGTGACGGCGGACTATCTCTCGTCAGCCAGAGTCACCGACCGGGACACCCTCTCGCGGCTCGCCGCACACCATGATCCAGGCGTGGGCCGTCGTACTGCCGCCGCCGTCAACGCGGACTTCTTCGACATCAACCAGACCGGAGCACCGCAGGGGCCGGGCATCCGCGACGGGCGGATCACCCACTCGCCCGTCCTCGGCACCCACCGAGCCGTTGGTATCGGGCCCGGGGGCGTTGGACGCGTCCTTCAACTCTATTTCGACGGCACGCTCACCCTGCCGACAGGCAACCACCCCCTCACCGCGTACAACGCCGCCGATGTCCCCGCCCAGGGCATCGGTGCCTACACCGCGTCCTGGGGAGACGCCGACCGCGCCCTCACCGTGGAGCGGGCGACCGCGGTCGCCGAGGTGGTCGTACGGGACGGGAAGGTGATCTCCATCGCCGCCCGACCGGGCCAAGGCCCCATCGCGTCGGGCTCCACCGTCCTCGTCGGCCGGGAAGTGGGCGCGCGGACACTGGCCGCCTTACGCCCGGGAGACCCCGTGTCCTGGACCTACCGTCCGCGTACCGACGGCGGACCGGTGCCGCGTACCGCGGTCGGCGGCCGGGAACTCCTCGTCGTTGACGGCGTACCGCAGAACCACGAGGGACGGCCCAACAACACGGCGGCACCACGCACCGCGGTCGGCTTCTCCCACGACGGCCGCACCATGCAGATCATCACCATCGACGGACGGCAGGCCGACAGCGCCGGTGTCACCCTCACCGAACTCGGCCGTATGCTCCAGCGGGCCGGTGCCCACAACGCACTCAACCTCGATGGCGGCGGCTCCTCCACCCTCCTCGCCCGCCCGGTCGGCGGCGACGAACTGAGAGTGGAGAACAGCCCGTCCGACGGGAGCGAGCGCACGGTTCCCAACGGACTCGCCCTGACCGCACCGGACGGCAGCGGAACCCTACGGGGCTACCGGCTCTCCCCCCGGATGGCCGCCGCCCAGGCACCCACCGCCGACCCGGTCGCCGGCGGCCACCCCGACCGTGTCTTCCCCGGTCTCAGCCGCCGACTCGACGCGGCCGGACACGACGAGACCTTTGGCCCGGCCGCCGGCACACCGCGGTGGCGCTCCCTCCATCCGGCGATCGGCCAGGTCGATGCCGACGGTGTCTTCCGGGCCCACCACAGCGGCCGGGTTCGGGTACGGGCCGAACGGGCCGGTGCCCAGGGCAGCGTCGATCTGACCGTCCTTGGCGCGCTCGCCCGGATCGAGCCCACCACCCGGCGGGTCTCGCTGGCGGACCCGGCGGCCTTCGGCGGCTTCGGCATCATCGGCTTCGATGCCCAGGGCAACAGCGCACCGGTGGAACCAGCCGATGTCGCGCTCCACTACGACCGTGGCCTCTTCGACGTCCGCGCCGGTGACAACGGCCGCTTCGTCGTAACCTCCCGTACCGGCGGCGGAGCCGGGCGGATCACCGCCACGGTCGACGGCGTCACCACTGTCCTCGCCGTCGGCGTGGGTCACACCGCGCAATCCGTCGCCGAGTTCGATGACGCCGGGACATGGACCTTCAGCCAGGCGCGCGCCCGCGGCGCGGTAGCTCCCACCCCCGACGGCCGCGACGGCACCGGCCTCCAACTGACCTATGACTTCACCGGGTCCACCGCGACCCGCGCCGCCTACGCCAACCCGCCGCGCCCAATCGAGGTACCCGGCCAGCCGCAGTCCTTCACCCTCTGGATCAAGGGTGATGCACAAGGCGCCTGGCCGACCCTCCACCTCAAGGACGCCACCGGCTCGGATCAGTTGCTGCGTGGTCCCCACATCACCTGGACCGGCTGGCGGCAGGTGTCCTTCCCCGTACCCCAGCAGGCCGCCACCCCCCTGTCGGTGCATCGCTTCTACCTCGCCGAGACCGCGGCCGCCAGGCAGTACCGGGGCCAGTTGGCGATCGATGGGCTCACCGCCCAGGTGCCGCCCGCCGTCGAGCTGCCCGCGCGGCCGCGCGTCACGGATCCGCTGATCGACACCGCGGCCGGGACCCAAGGCAGGGACTGGCGATTCGCGGTGATGTCCGATGCCCAGTTCGTCGCCCGTGACCCCGCGAGTCCCATCGTCTCGCAGGCACGTCGTACCCTGCGGGAGATCAAGTCAGCGCATCCCGACTTCCTGATCATCAACGGGGACCTCGTCGACGAGGGCTCCCCCCAGGACCTCGCCTTCGCCCGAAAGATCCTGACCGAGGAACTCGGCGCGGACGTCCCCTGGCACTATGTGCCCGGCAACCATGAGGTGATGGGCGGACGGATCGACGACTTCATCGCCGAGTTCGGCCCCGCCCATCGCTCGTTCGACCATCGCGGAACCCGGTTCCTGACCCTGGACACCTCCAGCCTCAGCCTGCGCGGTGGCGGATTCTCCCAGATCAGGGAGGTGCACCAACAGTTGGCGGCGGCGGCGAAGGACCCGGGTGTCGGCGCCGTGGTGGTCGTCCAACACGTCCCACCCCGCGATCCGACCCCGCAGCGGGCCAGCCAGCTCGGTGACCGGAAGGAAGCCGCGCTGATCGAGGACTGGTTGGCTGACTTCCGCCGTAGGACCGGCAAGGGCGCGGCACTCATCGGGAGCCATGTCGGGGTCTTCCACGCGGAACGGGTGAACGGGGTGCCCTACCTGATCAACGGGAACTCCGGGAAGACACCTGCCGGCCCGGTGGATGAGGGCGGTTTCACGGGGTGGTCGCTCGTCGGCGTCGACCGGGTGAGCCAGAGGGAACGGCTCACCGCTCGGCGGCGGCCCTGGACGAGTGGCCCCGACTGGCTCTCCGTCCAGATCCGGGCCCACGTCGACTCACTGACCATCGACGCACCGGCCGCCCTACCGCCCGGTGCGAGCGGCGAAGCGCGCGCCACAGCGGCGCAGGGCACGCGGAGGACTCCCGTTGCCTATCCGATGAGCGCGGACTGGACCGGCTCGCCCGGCCTGCACATCGGGAAGGCCGGCGACGCCCGCCCCCGCCACCTGGCGACCTTCGACCCGACCACGGGCCGACTCACGGCGCTGCGCCCGGGGAATGTGGACCTCGCGGTGACGGTGAACGGCGTCACGGCACATGCCGAGGTCCGGGTGGCCGCGCAGAGTGCGGGCAGCGGGCGGGCCGCCCCCGGCGCGCCGATGGAGACGGAGAGCGTCGTCGCACAACGACCAGCGCCCGCGGGTCCCCCTGGCCTCACGCACCCGCCGGGGGAGCCGACACACTGGGTAGCGTGCCGGAGCCCTCGCACGAGCAGGGGCGGGCTTCCCCGAAAACCGCTGGTCCCCGCCATCGCGTCCAGCTGAAATCCGCTGGCCCGCCGCCCTGCCCGTCAGCCCGTCCGCCCCCGATCGGCCCAGCGGAAGACGACCGGTGCGGCCTGGAAAGGGCGTCCGGCAGCCGCGTCGCGTTCCGTATCCCCGAGCCGTCCCGTATCCCCACCGTGCGAGAACCCACCACAACGGGCAGCCTTGGTGATGAGCGCTGCGGAGGAGGTGGTTCCCCTTGACCGGGCCGAGTGCCTCTGAGGCGGCACCTTCCGGCCGCGGCGACGAGGGTTCCCCGCTGCTGCTCTCGCTCGCCCTCGCCGAGATGCTGGACGATGTCCAGGCCCAGTCCGGGGGGCTCTATCTGCTCTCCGAGAGCCCGGGGGGACAGATCCTCCAGATGGCCGCCAAAGCGGGCCTGCCACGGGACTTCTCCGCACCCTGGGAACGGCTCTCGCTCTCCTCGCCCATCCCCGTAGCGGTCGCCATACGCGAGCGGCGACTCGTCTGGGTCTCCGGCGAGGAGGAGATGGCCCAGCGCTTCCCCAGGATCGCCATCGTGCTGCCCTACCCGTACTGCCTGGCCGCGCTCCCCATCGCCACCGCGGACACCACATACGGCGCCGTCTACGTCACCTGGCCCAGCACCCACCCCCGACAGCTCTCGGGCGCCGAGCGTGAGCGGCTGACCGCCGCCTGCGACCGGCTGGCGATCAACCTTCGGCGCACCGCCGAGAAGGGGCGAACCATCCTCCCGGAATTCCCTCCCGACGTCCGCGACGACACAGCCGTCGCCCCGACGGACGAGGCGGTCCGCACCCTGGCCAGACTCCCCGACGGCATCTGCTCACTCGACGTCGACGGCCGACTCACCTACGCCAACCCCGCCGCCGCCGAACTCCTCGGCGTACCCCCTTCGGGACTGCTGGGGAAGCTGCTCTGGACAGCACTGCCCTGGCTCGACGACCCGCTGTTCGAGGACCGCTACCGCGCGGCCATGATGAGCCAGCACGAAACCTCCTTCACCGCGCTCCGACCGCCCCGCAGCTGGCTTGCCTTCCGCCTGCACCCCGGCCGCGGCGGAATCACCGTACGGATCACCCCGGCGCGTGAAGCGGTGCGCACCCCATCGGCCGAGGCCTCGCCGCATCAATCCACCCGGCTGGTCACGATCTCCCACATCCTGAGCCTTGCCAGTGCCCTGACCGAGGCGGTCGGTGTCTCGGAAGTGATCGAACTGGTCGCCGACGAGATCATGCCCGCGCTCGGCTGCAGCGCCCTGGCCATGCTGGCAGCCGAGAACGGACGTCTGCGCGTCCTGGGCCAGCGTGGCTACCAGGACCGCTACATAGTGGAACGGTTCAATGGCACCCCGCTCACCGCGCGGATTCCCGGCACCCAGACGCTCGCCACCGGTGTGCCGTCGTTCTTCGCCTCCCGGATGGAACTGGAACACGCCTACCCCGTCCGCCACGCGACCCCCGACGGCATGGCCGCCTGGGCCTACCTGCCGCTCGTTGCCTCCGGGCGTCCCGTCGGCACCTGCGTACTCGGCTATGCGCAGGAGCACCCCTTCTCCCCGCACGAACGGGCGGTCCTCACCAGCCTCGGCGGATTGATCGCCCAAGCACTGGAACGCGCCCTGCTGTACGACGCCAAGCACCGTCTCGCCCACGGTCTCCAGGCGGCGCTGCTCCCACGTTCCCTGCCCACCCTCGGCGGCTTGGAGGCGGCCTCCCGCTATCTGCCGATCACCCAGGGCATGGACATCGGTGGCGACTTCTTCGACCTGGTCCCCATCGGGGACATGGCGGCCGCCGTCATCGGTGACGTCCAAGGCCATGACGTCACCGCGGCCGGACTGATGGGCCAGGTACGCACGGCCGTACGGGCGTACACCGCGGTCGGCCAGCCACCGGGGCAGGTTCTGGGGTCCACCAACCGGCTGCTGATCGATCTGGAAGGCGATCTGCTCGCCAGTTGCATCTACCTCCATCTGGACCTCGCGTCACACCGTGCCTTCATCGCCCGCGCCGGCCACCCGCCACCGCTGCTACGCGAACCGGACGGCCGGGTAAGCGTTCTGGAACTGGCGGGAGGTCCGCTTCTCGGGGTCGACCCCACGGGCGGCTACCCCGTCACCACGGTGCCGCTGCCTCCCGGATCAGTGCTGGCGCTCTACACCGACGGTCTGATCGAACTCCCCGGGATCGATGTCGACGATGCCATCGCGGCGCTGGCCGAGCGACTCAGCCAAGGAGGCGGGGACTCACTCGAAGCCCTGGCCGACGACCTGACCGGCCCGGTGGGCAGTGCCGGCGAACGAGCCGATGACACGGCGCTGCTGCTCCTGCGCCCGCTGTACTAGGGGAGCGTCACCATGGCCATTCGACGGCCGGAGCCTGGGCCTTGAGCCGGTCCGGCGGGTGGTGAACCTCTGTGAACAGGGCGGCGAAGGTGTGCGGGCGATTCGTCCTAGACGTGGGACAAGCCCAGTTCACGACTGCCCAGCGAGGTGAAGAAGCGCTGGACATCCGCTTGCGTCACCTCGGCGAGAGTCGCTGGTGACCAGCGTGGCCTCCGGTCCTTGTCAATGACCTGAGCCCGTACGCCCTCGATCAGGTCGGGCGATGCGAACGCGGCACAGGACACCCGGAACTCCTGGTCCAACACCGGCTCCAGCGCCCCGAGGGCGCGTGCTCGACGCAGGGCGGCGAGGGTGACCTTCAACGAGGTGGGCGACCGGGTGAGCAGCGTTCGGGCGGCGTCCTCAGCGGCCGGGTGGCCATGGCCGTGGGGTCGATCCACGATCGACTCCACCGAGTCATCCGCGTAACAGGCGTCGATCCACTCGCGATGCCCGGCCAACTCACCCTCGGGTGCGCGCCCCGCATACCGGACGACCAGAGCGGAGACATCCGTATGCGCGAGTGCGGCGCTGAACGAAGCAAGCCGCTCAGACGGTACGAAATGGTCAGCGAGCCCACACAGCAGGGCGTCGGCCGCTCCGATCGGAAGGCCGGTGAGCCCCAGATGGGTGCCCAGTTCGCCCGGTGCCCGCGCCAGCAGATGCGTACCGCCCACGTCCGGCACAAAGCCGATCCCGGTCTCTGGCATGGCCACGGTCGACCGTTCGGTGACTATCCGCACCTGACCATGCGCCGAAACCCCGACCCCACCGCCCATCACAATGCCGTCCATCAGCGCCACATAGGGCTTGGGAAACCGGGCGATACGGGCATTGAGCCGGTACTCATCCCGCCAGAACTCCCATGACGCACGGCCGCCGGCGACAGCATCGGCATGGATCGCCCGGATGTCACCTCCCGCGCACAGCCCCCGCTCCCCGGCGCCCGCGATCACCACAGTGGCGATGGAGTCATCCTTCTCCCACGCGTCCAGGGCCGCACCGATGGCCAGAACCATGGGATGGGTGAGCGCGTTGAGCGCCCGGGGGCGGTTGAGGGTGATGTACGCCGCGCGGCCCTCGGTACGCAGCAGCACTGAATCGTCGCGGACCATCGGCTCTTCCTTCCGGTACGGATCTTCCCTGACCCCATCCTCGCTCACCCGATCAAGCCCCTGGGACTTCGGACCCTTGGCGCGTCCCCTCATCCCCGGATCGCACGAGTCCGCTGGGCCACATCCGTCCTGCCATGGATCGGCACTCTGGAGGGGGCCCGCTGGGGGTTCGGCCGTTTTCTCCGTCCGATCCTGTAAGAACTGCGGCCACCGGGACATCTACTGAGGCGGAGGGGATGTGAACGAGAACATCGCTGAAGAGGATTTCACGGCGCTGTACCGCCGCCACCACGGCGACATCAGCGCGTATGTCAGGCGGCGCATCGATACGGATCAGGTGGCCGAAGTGGTGGCGGAGGTCTTCACCATCGCGTGGCGCAGATGGGACGAGTTGCCGGCCGCACGGCCGCTTCCCTGGCTGTACGGGGTCGCACGTCGGACGCTGGCCAATGCCTATCGCGCAGAACGCAGACGACTGAGCCTCACGACGCTGCTGGAGAACGGGCCCGACCACAGCGCGGGTGACCACTCGGACGCTGTGATCGAACGATTACAGCTGGCCGACGCTTTCGAGAGACTGAGCGACAAGGACCAGGAGGCTCTGAGGCTGATGGTCTGGGAGGAGATGGCCCCGTCGGACGCGGCGAAGGTCATCGGCTGCAGCGTGGCGACCTATCAAGTGCGGCTGCACCGGGCGCGCAAGAGGCTTCGCTCCCATCTGGCCGCGGCCTCGTCGCGGGATTCGGTCGATAGCGGTGCAACCGTGTGGCAGTCGCGCAAGAGTCAATGGGGTGGTGCAGATGCGTGAAGTTGAGGATCGACTGCGATCGCTGGACCCCGCTCGGGGGCATGTTGACGAGCCTGACGAGACATTCCTGGAGGGCCTGCTCCAGCAGCAGCGTCTTGATACGGCTCAGGTTCGACGGCTGAAGGGGCAAAAGCGCACATGGCTGCTGGGCGGCGCGTTCCTTGCCGCCGCTTCCGTGCTCGCGGTCGTCGCCGTCGATCTCCAGGGAACCTCGGCCCAACCCGTCTATGCCGTGACGCCGATGAAGCTCGCGTACAGCGGCGTCAACCGGCCGGCCGCGGAGGTCCTGGAGGAGATCGCGGCCCGCACCGAGAAGCTGCCCACCGGGAGCGGCGGAGAAGGTACGGAGCGTTTTGTGCAGGAGAGTTGGTCGCTGTCCACACGCATCGACGGTGTGCAGGTGACCTCTGCCGTGATCCCTGAGCGCCGGACTACCTGGAAGAAGCCTGATGGTTCCCTGAAGTGGGTGGTGGAGTCCGTCAAGCCCAGGTTCCAGAACGCGAAGCAGCGTGAGACCTGGGAGGAAGCGGGAGCGGTGGGCAACACCACGCAGCGTTACGAGGGTTCGTCGGGTCCGGCGGCCGCGACGGACGCGCGCGGTCAGGAGCCGCCGACTGATCCGGCCGGTATGCGCCGGTGGCTCGCGCTCGGGTACGAGTCTGCAGGCCCAGGTGAGACCTTTGACTCCGTGTCGGAGAGATTCCTGACCACACGCTTCTCAGCCGCCCAGCGGGCAGCGCTGCTCCGCTCCCTCATAGGTGTTCAGAAGATCGAGTACCGGGGACAGGTGACCGATCGCGCCGGCAGGCCGGGGGAGGCGTTCTCAGTGGACTCCGGCTACGGGGGCCTACCGACGAAACACACGCTCGCCTTCGATTCGCGTACCGGGGATCTCCGGTACTACGAGGAGGAGCTCACCGGGAATGCGGGAAAGCTCAATGTGAAGACACCCGCCATCATCATGTATGTGACCTACCAGGCGGAATAGAAGGTGGTGCGGGGCACGGCCAG
>NZ_JAMQAW010000025.1:138852-213687 GCF_023701525.1 Streptomyces albipurpureus | reverse complement strand
GTGGCCGTGCCCCGCACCAGGTTTCATTCAGGATGTGTAGAAGCAGTCCGCCTTGTTGTCATTCGTCGTGCCGACATTCGATGAGCGGGTGTGATCGTTTTCGGTCCAGAGCCAATGCCCGCCCTGATCAGGCCGGCAGGACCAGTCGCTCCCGGTTACCGAGCGGTTGTAGACATAAATGTTCTTGCCGCCCTTGTTTGACCACGACGAAGTCTTGTTCTCGAATCCGTAGTCGCTGAAGAAGACGGGAGTCTCGTGCGAGTGTGCGTCCTTGAACTGAAGTCGCCGTCCGCCGAAGTTCGTGTACTGGTAGAAGCAGTACCAGTCGTTTCCGATAACCTGCGTGGGACAGTTGTCGGCGACCTCAGGGCCCGCGGGTTCACTGCCGGGGCCCGCGGGATCGGGGTCAGTGCCAGGGTCTTCCGAGTTTGTTGTGGATGCGCCGGTACCCACCGCCGAAGTCGCCGATTCCAGTTTCCGCGCCGCCGGACTACTCGCCGGAGCTTGGGTCTCACCGGGAGCGGGGAAAGACATGATCACCGAACCCGAGTTCCAGGAGATCTCGTTCGGGCTGATCTGGGTTCCGCCCTGAGTGGTGGCCAGGACCGCGTTGATCTGCGTCTGCAGCGGGTCGGCCTGGCTCTCAAGGGCACTTGCTTCACTGATCATGGAGAAAGAAAGCAGGGTGGTGGCTAAGACGGCGATCTTGCTGAATGTCGGATTCACGGATACCCCAGGCTTCGTTGGGACTGCTGTGTCGAACGACTTCGCCGCAATCCTGCCGTTGCCGTCGGGTACCCGCACCTCCGAGCGGTGGTGATAATTCGGAACGCGAATGGTCCAATTTCAGAATGGTTGAATCATTGAGGGGTGATCACGGGCTGAATTCCCTGGTAAGCCGCGGTGAAGAGGGCGGGGTCCTGCGCGTCTTGGCCGTATTCAGGCGCGATATCGACCGAGGAGATTTGGGTGTGCCGATGAGACGGAGCGGAGTGATAACGGCCGACCGGCACGCGCCTGACGCAGAGACGGAGAGCGCAGCAACGCGGTCCTGGTGCTGAGTGGTGCATACGGCATCACACCGTGATGCGGGCGACGTCGGTCATGAATCGCGTCCCGCGACGACTTGCGCCGGGGCGGTCGCTGCCCTCAGCGACGGTTCGTGGACCACCAAGGGGTATCTCCGCGAGTGCCAGGTCGAGTTCCTCAACGATCGCAACCGCACCCAAACGAGGTGGGCATCTCCCCGGAACAACCTTGAGGAGCTCGCGAGGCGTCTCGGTGTCAGCTGAGCAACCTCGCCAGGCTTGCCGAAGACCGGGGCTCAGTGGTCCCCGTACCGGGAAGTGAAAAGCCCCTCGGCCGCGCGGGGATTCGATCCCCGGACGCTCGGTTCCGCTTCGGCATTTCCCTGGGGGAGCCGCTCGCCAGGTCACGTCTTGAGAGCGATGGAGTCCCCGCGCCCCGCCACGGCCACCAGGGCGTACAGACTATGCAGCAAGGACGCCATACTGGAGTGCCGGGGAGAGCGGCGGTGGAACAACGGGGGCGACAGCAAGCGATGGCGGAATCCAGGCTGATCCAAGGCCGGTACCGGCTCCTTGACGTCATCGGGCGCGGTGGCATGGGCGAGGTGTGGCGGGCCGTCGACGAGTCGCTGGGGCGGCGGGTCGCGGTGAAGTGCCTCAAACCCGTAGGGGCGCAGCACGACACCCCCTTCGCCCCGGTGCTTCAGGAACGGTTTCGCCGTGAGGCCCGGGTCGCGGCTTCCCTTCAGCACCGAGGCGTGACCGTCGTCCATGACTTCGGTGAGTACGAGGGCGTCCTCTACCTGGTCATGGAGCTGCTCGAAGGCCGCAACCTCAGCCAGCTCCTCGAAGAGAACCGGCAGCGCCCGCTGCCCGTGCACGAGGTCGTCGACATCGCCGAGCAGGTCGCCGACGCCCTCGCGTACACCCATGAGCGGGGGATCGTCCATCGCGACCTCAAACCCGCCAACATCATGCGCCTGACCGATGGCGAGGTGAAGATCTGCGATTTCGGCATCGCGCGCCTCGGCGAGGGCATGGGCATCACCTCGCGTCTCACCGGCACCGGCATCGCCATGGGGACTCCGCACTACATGTCGCCCGAGCAGATCGGTGGCGGGCAGGTGGACCATCGCAGCGATCTCTACTCGCTGGGATGCGTGCTGTACGAGATCGCCACCGGTGTCCCACCCTTTGACCACGAGGACGCCTGGTCCGTGCTGGTGGGGCATCGGGACACCCCACCGCAACCACTGCGCACCCACCGGGAGGAGATCCCCGACCACTTCCAGCGGATCGTCCTCGACCTCCTGGCCAAGACCCCCGAGGGGCGCCCCGCCGACGCCAAGGACCTGCGGCGACGCATGAGTGCCGGGCCCGACCGGGCTGGGCGACCCGAGACGTACCCGACCCCCTCACCGGCGCTCGGGCCCGCCTCGGACGGGCCCACCGGGTCAGGGCCGCGGCTACCGTCCTGGACCAGGGGGATGACGAGTGGTCACCGCGCCACCGGAAGCCTGGCGCGACCGGCGCCGGCCGACCCCTCGGCCGGGCTGACCGGTGAGTGGACCACCCGGGTCGATAGCCGAAGCGGTGTCGTGCCGTCGATGAGGACCGGGCCCGAGCGGCCCACTCCGTCGCCCGAAGCGCTCGCCGTCCTGGCGAGCCGGCACAGCGCCGGGCTCAGCCTCGGTCGTCTCGGCCGCTGGGAGGAGGCGGGTGAGGTACACCGCGCTGTCGCCGCCGAGCGGGAGCACGCTCTCGGTCCCGACCACCCTGACACCCTCGCCAGCCGCTATGAAGTCGGCTTCACCCTCAGCAGGACCGGACGGGCCGCGGACGCGCTGCGGGAGTTCGGCCGGGTCGTTCAGGGCCGGGAGCGCACCCTGGGCGGTGACCACGCCGACACCCTGGCGGCACGTCAGGAGAGGGCGTACGTGCTGGGACAGCTCGGTCGCCACTTCGAGGCACATGAGGTCTATGAGTCGGTGCTCGCCTCCCGTGAGCGCACCCTGGGTGCCGATCACCCCGACACGCTGCGCTGCCGCCACAACCTGGCATTCAGCCTCAGCCGGCTGGGACGGCTGGAGGACTCCTACACCACGGCCCAAGAGGTGGCGTCCGCCCGGGCCCGGGTGCTCGGCGCCGACCATCCGGACACCCTGGTCACCCGCTACGAAGTGGCCTACGCACTTCGCCAGCTGGGGCGTTGGCCCCAGGCGCTGGAGACCTATCGCGAGGTAGCGGCCGCTCGTGCGCGCGCGTTGGGCGCCGACCATCCCGACACACTCGCCGCACGGTACGAGGTCGGCATCGGCCTTGGCCGCCTCGGTCGAACCGCGGAAGCACTGGAGCTCTACCAGGGACTGGTCGCCGACCGCACTCGACTGAGCGGACCCGATGACCCCGAGACGCTGCGCGCTCGGCATGGTCGGGGAGTCAACCTGGGTCGACTCGGTCGTTGGGAGGAGGCACACACCGAGGCCCGCGAAGTCAGCGCGCTGCGGGAGCGGGTGTTGGGCGCCGACCATCCCGACACCTTGGTGAGCCGGCGTGAGGTCGCCGTCGCGCTCGGCTGGCTGGGCCGTTGGGTGGATGCGCTGACCGTGTACGAAGGGGTCGCCCAGACCCGTGAGCGCGTGCTGGGCATCGATCACCCCGAGGCGCTCGCCAGCCGCAATGACGAGGCCCACTGTCTTGAACAACTGGGCCGGCACACGGAGGCCGTGGAGCTCTACCGGCGGGTCGCCGCGCTACGCGATCGGCGCGGCACCTAGGGGGCGGCCAGGGCCAGGATGCCCACCGCGTTCGCGGCTTTCTGTCCGAGCTGTTGCTCGGGGAGGTGCCCCAGCAGCCGCAGCGCGTCCGTCACGAGGGCGTCCACCAGTGCGGCGCGGGCTTGGGCGTCGTTCCAGGCAATCTTCGGTTTGCCCGGATCGGTGTAGTCGTGGGCGGTGCACTGCACGGCCGCGGCCTGGCCGGCTCCCGGGACTTCCCGGATCACCGCCCGGATTGCGGCGATGATCTGGGGGACGGTGTCCTGGGTGGCGACCGCGTCGTCCAAAACGGTGGAGTCCAGTGCCCGCCGGTGCTTGCTCTTCAGGACCCCGGTGGCCCTGACGACCTCGCGGACCGCTTCGAAGACCCGGTTCGGGTGGGTGGAGCGGGCCAGCCGCCGACGGAAGTACGCCAGCAGTGACGGGTCGAACGCCATGTCGTGCAGACCGAGCCCGCAGGCGGCTTTCCACCGCAGGTCACAGCGTAGTTCCTGGACCGTCTCGAAGTCCGACAGGCCGTGCAGGGCCTGCACCGTGATCGCGGCGGCCAGGATCTGCGGCGGCATCGACGGCCGCCCGTTCGCCGACGGATACATGTCCGCGAACATCTCCGCGGGAAACAGCCGGCCACGGTGTTCGGCCAGGAACGCGAACACGCTCCCGGCCGGGAGCAACTCCCGGCAAGTCGCCCACACATCCGGCCCGACTGTCTCCCCGACCCACTCTCCTTGAACCACAACAACGAGTCTGGCCCCGCCGCTGATGCGGCGGGGCCAGAACCCAACATCTTCATCAGCCTTCTAGGGGCTGACCCGCGGTCCGGACCCCTGAGGGCGCGCGGGAACCCGCCCCGACCATCCGGGCGCGGAACCTGTTGCGTGCGCCTCGGCACCGTCCGACGTCCACCCCGCGCAGACCGGCCGTCAGACGATGCCGGGGCTCCCCGACGGGGCCGCGGGCCGAGGTGGGAGGTCAGAGTCGCCCTCCCGCGTCGTGGATGCCCTGGCGCTGTGCCTGCTTGGTGTGCTGGTTGTGGAGGGTGAGCAGGCGGGCGATCTCATGGGAGTCGCCAGCGGCGAAGGCGTTGATGATGTCGTGGTGTTCCGCGATGGCATGGGCGCTGGGGGCGCCCCGACCGTTGAGAGCGGCGGCCATGAAGCCGGGCGTGCTGAGCCTGCGGTAGATCTGGTGCAGGGTGGGGTTGTCGGCGAGCCCTATCAGATACTCGTGGAACTCCTCGATCGCGGTGAGGTAGCCGTCGACATCGGTGACACGGCCGTGCTCGATGTGTTGTTCGGCGCCGGCCGCGATCTCACGCCAACGCCGGACCGCGGCCGGGTCCAGTGGGCCGGGCAGGCCGGCGGCGACGCCGAGTTCGATGACCAGCCGGCCGTCGAACGCCTCGTCCGATGCCCGGGTGTCCAGTGGCACCAGGACATAACCGCGCTCGGGGTCGCGGCCGACGAGCCCCTCACCGATCAGCCGGGTCATCGCGTAGTAGACCGCCGAAGGCGGAATGTGGAACCGGGCGGCCAGGGAGTCGACATCCAAGGTGCCGTCGAGCGGGAGGGTGCGATGGACCACCAGTTCCCGTAGGTGCTCATAGGCGGTGGTGTCCTGGGCGAGTTCGAAGCGGCCGAACCTACCGCGAAAGTAGGCCAGCGGAGCGCCGTCCCTGGCCCGCGCGCCAACCACCCGGGCGAGGAAGACCCGATGGGTGCCCCCGACCACATCCTCCATCACCTCGCACTCCAGCGCGGCCAGGGCCTCCGCGAAGAGTGGGACACCCTGGATGCCACGGTCCACGGCGACACCGGCGAACTTGTCGGTGCGGGGGCCGGCGAACTGGGCGGCCAACTGCTCCTGGTCCTCACCCAGCACATTGACGGCGAACACCCCCGCCCGGTGCACGGCCGCATGGGTGGGTGCCTTGGTGTGGGCGCAGATCAAGAGCATCGGCGGATCGAGGGAGAGCGAGGAGACCGCACTCGCGGTCATCCCGTGGTCGGTGCCGCCCTCCCGGGTGGTGATGACCGCGACTCCGCTCATGAAGTGGCCGATCACATGCCGGAAGAGGGCTTGATCCAGGGGCTGCTCGACGACCGGGGGTTGGTTCATGACCTGGTCCACGGACCGCGGGTCCAACCATCGAGGTCGTAGTCACCGAGGCACTGGCCCACCAAGGCGTCGAGACGATCGGCCAGACCACCGCGTCGGGCGGCGTTGAGGGCGTCGATCCTGACCTGGTCGGCATTGCCGGAGTAGACGCGCTCGTAGAGGCCATGACGGCCACCGAACTCGCTGCCGATGGCGTCCCAGACCAGCTTGAACAGTTTGATCCGACTCTCGGCTGAGGAGTCCGAGCCCCGGTAGAACTGATCGATGAGGGGGCGCAGTTCGGGGTGCGCCAGATCGCGGTGGCTGGAGGGTACGACCAGCGGGGCACCGCCCAGATGGGTTTCGAACAGCTCGCGGACCCGCTCCCACGCCTGGGAGGTGAACATGCGAAGGGCCCCGGCGTGCTCGATGTTGGGCATCACGGTCCCACCGGGCCCTTCGACCGGGTCCATGGCCATGACGGTGGTGAGCGCCCAGGCGGTGTTGCGCAGGGTGATCACCTCGCCGAGAGCCGCCTGCACTCCCCGGAACCCGCCCGTGCCATTGGAGGTGACGGCCCGGGCCAGCAGCCCGGCCATCAGATCCAGCTTCACCGCGAAGCGGGTGCCTGCCTGCAGATGGGACCGGTTGACGAAGCCGGACCGGGGGAAGAAGGAGTTGGCCTTCTCGACATCCCGGTAGATCAGCACGTTCTCCCACGGGATGAGCGCTTCCTTGAAGACCAGCACGGCGTCGTTCTCATCGAACCTCGACGACAGCGGATGGTCGAACGGGCTGGCCGCACGGGCTTCGTACGACGTACGGCTGAGGAGGACGCAGCCGGGGGTGTCCATGGGGGCGATGAAGGCGAGCGCGAAGTCCTCCGCCTTGCCCGCTTCCAGACTGACCGCGCTGTTCTGCGCGACGAAGGTGGCGTGGGTGAGCGCCGAGCCGGTCGCCAGCATCTTGGCACCGCTGACCACGATGCCCCGGTCGTTGTCCCGGACGACATGCACATACACATCACCCACCTCATGCACCGGGCGGCTCCGGTCGACCGGGGGGTTCACCAGCACATGGTTGAGGAACAGCGCCTGGGAGGCATAACGCCGGTACCAGGAGCGGGCGTTGTCGGCGTAGGGCGCGTAGAGATCGGGGCTGCTCGACAGGCTCGCCATGAAGGCTGCCTTGTAGTCGGGGGTGCGCCCCATGAAACCGTAGCTGAGCCGCGACCAGGCGGCGATCGCGTCCCGCGCCCGCAGTAGTTCGTCCGGTGTACGGGAAGGGGCGAAGAACCGGTGCGTCCTGATGCCCTGGTCGTCCTCGTAGGTCAGAACATCGCGCAGTTCCGGATCGTGCAGTGCGTCATAGAGCCGGGCCACCGAGCGGGCGCTGTTACGGAATGCGGGATGCTCGGTGACGTCCTTGACCTTCTCACCGTCGATGTAGACGGTGCGGCCGTCCCGCAGGCTCTCCAGATAGCTCTGTGCGTCGAGGAGTGTGTCAGTCATGGGAACCGTCCAAGGGTGTTGGGGCCGGCGCCGGCCGGTGAGCGCGATCGGGGTTCAGGAACCCGGGATCGTGACGGGCGGGGTGAAGGGGATGGGAGTCGGTCCGACCGCGTTCACATCGATCTCGATGACACAGGGACCACGGGTGGCGAGGCCCTTGTCCAGGGCCTCGGGGAAGTCAGCCGCGGCGGTGACCCGTTGGAAGGGGAGCCGGTAGGCCGCCGCCAGTTCGGCGAAGTCAGGCGTGGCGAGATCCACCCCGCTGCGACGATCGCGGTGGGCGTCCTGCATATTGCGCAGCACCCCGTAGCCCCCGTCGTTGAAGACGCAGAGCACCAGCCACGGATGCTCCTGGGCCAGGGTGCCGAGTTCACCGAGGTGCACGGCGAGCCCACCGTCGCCGGCGATGACCAGCGTAGGAGTGTTCGGCCGAGCCAGCGCACCGCCGATACCCATCGCCAGTCCCTGGCCGATGCCACCGCCGAGCGGAAAGAGATTGGTCGAAGGCGCGTACATCTCCAGGAGCCGATTGCCCCACTGACTGGACGCGATGGTGACATCGCGGGCGATCACGGACTCCCGGGGGAAGCGGCTCCGAAGGGCGTCGCAGATCAGTGAGTACGGGCCGATCGCGGTGCGCAGCTCGGCACGGGCCCGTGCCGCGGCGGCGATGCCGAACTCACGCCAACCCGGTTCGACTGATCCGTCCTCCAGCAGGCCGAGCAGCGCGGTGAGTACGGGCTCTGCCGCGCCCACCACCCCGGCCTCGGCCGGGAACACCCTGCCGATCGCGGTGGCGTCGATATCGATCTGCACATGGTGCGCCGGAATCGGGAGCGAGTAGTCACCGGTCTCATTGGATCTGAAGTGGGTGCCGACGCTCAGGAGCAGGTCCGCGGTTGCCAGCAGTTCACGGCCGGTCGCGGACGCTGCGAAGTTGCCCACCACCTGCGGATGGTCCTCGGCGAGGACGCCCCGGCCGGCGTTGCTCGACAACACGGGCGCGCCGAGCCGTTCTACCAGGTTTCGCAGCGGCTCGGATGCCCCCCGGGCACCGCCGCCCGCCCAGATCACGGGCCTGCGGGCCGTGCCGAGCAACTGGGCGGCGGCGGCGAGCTGGGTCGAATCGGGTGCGGAGGGTATGCCGATCTGCGCGCCCGGTCCGGTCAGCGGCTGTGCGGCGTACTGGAGGTCGATCGGCCACTCCACACTGATGGGTCCTCGCGGTGGTGTACGGGCACGGGCGGCGGCGTCACGGAGCAACGCACCCGCGTCCGCCCCCGGTCGAACGGTGACCGCGTGCTTTGACACCGCCCTCAGCAGACCGGTCTGATCCCGGGTCTCATGGATCACTCCGCGGCTGAGCCCAAGGAAGCCACTGTCGATCTGACCGGTCACATGGAGGACGGCCGCACCACCCGACTGGGCCTCGATCAGCGCGCCCGCGGCATTGCCGCAGCCGGTTCCGGTGCTGGTCAGCGCGGTCCCGAGACCACCGGTGACCCGGGCGTAGGCATCGGCGGCGGATACCGCGGCGGCCTCGTGCCGCACGGGCACAAAACGCAGTTCGCGGTCGACCGCCTCGACCAACGGCATGTTGTGCACACTCACCACGCCGAAGACCACCTCGGCTCCCTGCTCGCGCAACACGGTCACCAGCAGGTCGCCACCGTCGCCGTACGACATAGGGGGCTCCGTTCTCAGTTCGGGATGGTGCCCGGCCGGGGCCGGTGCAGTGGGGACAGGACGCTCAACGCGGGGACGGTCGGGTGCCTTCGCTCACACATAGCGGCCCACCCCGCCGCCGACGTCGAGTGTCGCGCCCGTGACGTAGGCGCTCAGGGGCGACAGCAGGGCGACGATGGGGAAGGCGACCTCCGCCGCCGTACCGAGACGACCCAACGGAATCCCTCGGTCGGCCGCCAGCTCCGCGCTCCACCGTTGGTAGTCGAGCCCGCTCTCGCTCCGCGCGTGGCGCTGCCGCCACTGGCCGGTGTCGATCAGCCCCAGACACACCGAGTTGACCCGGACACCGTCCGGACCCAGATCCGCGGCCAGGGTGCGGGTGAGGTTCAACAGGGCAGCGCGGGCGGCTGAGGTGGCGGCCAGCCGTGACTCGGGCTGCCGGGCCAGGATCGCGTTGACATTGACGATCGCCCCGGCCCCCGACGCGCGCAGCAGCGGCAGCGCTGCCTCGACGGTGTTCAGTACGGAGAAGAGCTTCAGTTCGAGTTCGGTACGCCACTGGTCGCGGGAGGTGTTCTCCCAGGACGCCAACAGCGATCCACCCGCGTTGTTGACCAGGCCGTCGAGTCGACCGAACCGGCTGCCCGCCGCCTCGGCGAGCTCGCCGACCGCGCCGGGGTCGAGGACATCGGCCGCCATGGTGAGCAGCCGGTCGCCCGCTGGTCCGAGGGCTTCGCCGAGCCGATCGCCGTCCCGGGCGCAGGCCGCGACCGAACACCCCTCGGCGAGGAGCAGCCGAGCCGTTGCCAATCCCACACCCGAACTCGCTCCCGTGACCACATAGGCCCCGCCGTTCAGTCCCAGGTCCATGCGTCCTCCAGATCGTGTTGGCTGGGGACCTGGCCCGCCGGTGCCGGGTCCGACGTCTGCCGTGGGTGGTGCCCGGGCCGCTGTGCGTCCTGTCCGTCCTGTTCGGCGAGGAAGTCGCTCAGGAGGGCGTTGAAGAGATCGGGCTGCTCCTGATGGGCCAGATGTCCGGCGCCGGGAATGACGGCGAACCGGCTGTCGGGCACCAGCCGGTGCAGATGCCGGGACTCCTCGACCCCGGTGACCCGATCGTGCTCTCCGACCAGGACGAGGGTGGGAACGCGCAGGCTGGACAGCGCCTCGGTGTGGTCGGTCTCCGCCATGGAAGCGGCGGCCTGCGCGTATCCGGGCAGCCGGATGGATGTCGCCATCAGTTCGCGTACGGCGGCGACCATCGCGGTCGGCGCCTGGGCGGAGAGCAGTCTGGGTGCCCGGACACGGGCGAACTCCACCGCCCCTGCCGTGGCGAGTTCCTCGGACCTGGCGAGCATGGCCGCGGCGCCCTCCTCGGTGCGGCCTGAACCACGGGTGGAGTCCACCAGGACCAGCGAGCGCACCAGGGCGGGATGCCGCACGGCCAGCCGGGTAGCGATCACACCACCCCAAGAGGCGCCCACGACATGCGCGGGCCCAAGCCCCGGACCCGTCAGTACCGCGGCGGCGGCATCCGCGAAGTCGTCCATCCGAAACGGCGGGGTCGGATCGTCGGAGCGGCCGTATCCCGGAGCGTCCCAGGCCACGACCCGGTGCCGGTCGCCGAGTTCGCCGAGTTGCCTCGCGAAGGAGGCAGCCGCCGATCCGATGCCGTGCAGCAGCAGCACCGGAGAGCCCCGCTCACCGGCAGCGTCGGCCCACAACACGCCCCAGGCGCCGAGCGGGCAGCAGATGGTGCTGATCGCGGCGGTCATACGATGCCTCCCGAGGCACCGGTGAGGCCGCCGATCGCACGGAGTACGGCGTAGGGGACAACAGCGCTGGACCTGGGGTTCGCCGGGGACGGCCGGTTGGCGATCTCAAAGCGGTACTGGCCCGCCGGACCCGTAGCCACGATCTCATGACGGCTCAGGGCCGCACCCGGATCGGCGACCACCACCGCTTCGACCAGGTCCCAGTCGCCCAGGGCCAACGCGACGGAAGCCGCCACATTACTGGTCGCGGGGAACGCCCTCGTGACCTCGCGCGCCGGGGCGCGCATCAACTCGTACGGGCCGGTCGCGTTCCGCAACCGTGCCGCCTCGGACTCCGCCATCCAGGGCTGCAACAGTGACCGCGGTGACTTCGTGGTACGGATCGTGACGGAGTCGAACGGCGCGCGGTGAGCGATGGCGGAGAGCAGATCGAGCCCGCCGACGGCTCCCGCGCAGAGGCTCAGCCGACCCGGTCCCGCCAGAAGCCGCTGGTGCAGCGCGGAATCCGCCAGCGCTCCGGTGGACAGGGCCAGCAGATGGCGGCCCGCCGCGATGACGGTCGGACCGGCCTCCCGCAATGCGCTCTGGCCGGCACATTCCACGATCAACTCGGCGCGCCCCAGCGCGATGTCGAGGGAGGCCGCGGGCAGTGGTGGCGCCGGCGGAGCGGTGGGGTCGACCACCGCGACCAGTCTGGCCCCCGGCACCTCACCGGCGGACAGCGCCGCCGTCACCACGGCACCGATGGCGCCGTGGCCGAGGACGGCCACGGTGAGCTCCTTCATGATCGGCCGCCCCCCGGTCGACTGACGGCGGGCAGCCCAGTGCGCTCAGGACGGGGATGCCCAGGGTCGGGAATCCCCGCCATTCGGGTGCGGACGTCCACCGAGGGCGGCCCTGCGGTGCCCCAGAGGTCGGACAGTTCGGGGGTGCGCCGCCAGGTGCGGCAGAGCCAGGCGTCCTCCTCCACCTGCGCCACCTCGGAGGTGTATTCGCACACCAACCCCGCCGGATCGGCGAAGTAGGAGAAGGTGTTGTCTCCAGGGCCGTGTCGACCCGGCCCCCACAACGGCACCTGCCCATGGTGCTTGAGCCGCCCGATCCCGCGCATGAAGTGATCGATCGACGTCATCTCGTACGCCACATGGTTGAGCGAGGTCCACTGGGCCTGATTGAAGGCGATGGAGTGGTGATCGGAGTTGCAGCGGAGGAAGACCATCTGGTGTTCCGACCAGTCCGAGATCCGCATCCCGAGCACCTGGGTGTAGAAGTCGCAGGCGGCATCGATATCAACGGTGTTCAGCACCACATGGGCAAGCCCCCGCGGTACGGCGGGAAGGCCGCCTGGATCGCCCGGAGTGACCGCCGCGACCTCGCAGGACAGCTCGATCAGCCGACCCTCGACGTCGGGGAAGCGCAGACCGTAGCCGCCACCCGGCCCATCCAGCCCTCCGGGCCCGCTGAGGGGTTCAATGCCCCACTCGGCCAGTCTTCGCGCCGCGGTATCCACCTCGCGGCGGTCTCCGACCGCGAACGCGATCTTCCTCAGGGCGTTCTGCTCCGCCGCACGCAGTTCCAGGACGTGGTGCTCTGGCCCGGTACCGCGCAGCCAGGTGCTCCCGCCATCACACTCCATCGGTGTGAGCCCCCACACCTCGCGGTAGAACTCGGCCGACTCGACCGAGCGCGGCGTCGCGAGCGAGACCGAGCGCAGTGAGCGCAGCCGGGCGACGGGTCCGGACGCACGGGAGGGTGTGCCTGGGGCGCTGAACCCGCCTTGGGCGCTGGGCCCCTGGGCGGCGCCCTGGTGAAGGGTGGTGACGGGATCGTGCATCGGGCTGCTCCTCGATGGCCGGACGGGTCCTTTGGATGGGGCGTCAGTCGCGGGTGACCCCGTGCATGGCGGAAGTCGGTGGATAGGTCGGCAGTTGCGGTCGGCCGGCGCCGATGATCACGCAGAACAGGGCGTCGGTCTCGCCGATGTTGCGCAGGCTGCGGGGCACACCGGCGGGGACCCGGATCAGATCCCGGTAGCCGAGGAGGCGGCTTGCCGTCCTGGTGCCGTCCTCGGCGCTGTGCACGGTGACCTCAAGCTGCCCTTCGAGTACGAAGAACACCTCTTCGGCGTCATGGTGGGTGTGCTCGGGGCCGACGGCTCCGGCCGGCAGCCGCATATTGGAGAAGGTGAAGTGCTCGGCGCCCAGGATGCGGTCGTCGCTCTCGTGGTTCCCGGTGGCGCCCGAGCCGATGTAGCGGATCTGCGCACGTCGGAACTCATCGCCCGCCTTGGCCTGGAACCCCAGAGTGTCCCAGTCCTCGTGGCGCGAGTCGCGGCTGGCCACACAGGAGTCCAGCAACTCGCCGAGCTCGGAGTCCCGCTGTTCGGTGGTGTCGCTGCGGTGCTCGGTCATGGGGGAGCCCTTTCGTTGGTTGGTTGGTTGGGTGTGGCGGGACTTGCTGCTGGGGGATGAGTGGGTCCCCCGGCGATCGGGCGCCGCACTACGGGCGCGGGCGTTGCGATGGAGGGTGTTCTGCTGTGAACGCAGGCGCTACCCAAGGCGGGCGTTGCGGTGTCCGGTCAGTCGCCCCAGGGGAGTGGGGTCTCGTCGAGTCCCCAGTAGATGCCCTTCTGGGACATGAAGGCCCGGATGCCCTCCCGACCCTTCTCCCGGCCGAGACCGCTGTCCTTGACACCGCCGAAGGGGGTGGCCACCGAGAGCTGTTTGTAGGTGTTGATCCACACCGTGCCCGCTTCGACGCGCCGCGCCAGGCGCCAGGCCCTGCGGTAGTCACGGCTCCAGATTCCGCAGGCAAGACCGTAGGGAGTGGCGTTGGCGAGTGCGGTCAACTCGGCTTCGTCGTCGTAGGGCAACGCCACGAGCACCGGGCCGAAGATCTCCTCCTGGCAGACACGTGACGCGGGGTCGAGACCGGTGATGACGGTGGGGAGGTAGTAGTAGCCGTCGCTGAGGGCGCCGCCGGAAGGGCGGCCGCCACCGGTGCGAATGCGGCCCCCCTCGTCGGCCGCCAGGTGCACATACGACTCGACCTTGGTGCGGTGGGAGTCGGAGATCAGCGGGCCCATATGGGTGCCTTCCGCCGTTGGGTCTCCGATGACCAGGCGTTCGGCGGCCTCGACGATCCGGGCCACGAACTCGTCGTGGACGGAGCGGTGGACAAAGAGGCGGGAGCCGGCGACACATGCCTGTCCCTGCGAGGAGAAGATGCCGAACAGCACCCCGCGGACCGCCAGGTCCAGATCGGCGTCGGGCAGCACGATGGTCGGCGACTTCCCACCGAGCTCCAGGGAGACGGGCATCATCTTCTCGGCCGCGATCGCGCCGATCCTTCGGCCGGTGGTGGTGCCGCCGGTGAAGGAGACCTTCCGGATCCCGGGATGCCGGACCAACGCCTCACCCACGACGGGCCCGCTCCCCGGCAGCACACTGACCAACCCCGGCGGGATGCCGGCCCGCAGCAGTACTTCGCCCAGTCGTAGCGCCGCCAGTGGTGACCACTCCGCGGGTTTGATGAGCACCGCGTTTCCGGCCGCCAGGGCCGGTGCCGCCTTCTGGGCTTCGCTGGCGATCGGTGAGTTCCACGGGGTGATCGCGGCGACCGGGCCGATCGGCTCGTACACACTCATGCTCAGATAGGGACCGCGCGCGGTGGGCAGAGCCTCGTCCAGGGTCTCCAACGCGGCGGCGACATAGCGGAAGGTACCGGCCGCGCTCGCCACCAGCGCGCGTGTCTCGGTGATCGGTTTGCCGTTGTCCTGGGTCTGCAGCCGGGCGATGCTCTCCGACTCCTCCTGGAGGAGCTGACCGGCTCGATGCAGCAATCGGGCTCGCTCGTGGGGCAGGAGGTCCCGCCAGGCGGGATCGCGCATCGCCGCCTCCCCGCCAGCCACCGCTTCGTCGACGTCCTCGACGCTCGCCGTGGTCACCTGGGCCGCCACTCGACCCGTCGCCGGGTTCAGAGAGGGGAGCGTGGGACCCCGCCCCGGCCGCTGCTGGCCCGCGACGATGATGTCCGCGCTGGTGCTGCCGTGATCGGCCATGCTGCCCCCTTTCGCTGGGGAGTCGGTGCCGGATCGCTCAGTGGGCGAAAACTTAGATCTAAGTCTCTTAGATCGTCAATGCCTTGTGCTGGTATTCTTTGTGCTCAACCATTTCAGTGACGATCGGTAGGTAGGCAGCGCGTGAGCCCACGAACCGTCAGGCGTTCCGACGCGTCCGTTCCAGCGGCCTCCGATGCGGCGGACCCGGCCCCCGATCCCGCTCGTGACAACAGGTCCGACGAGGTCGACCGGATCATTGCCGAGTGGCGGGTGGAGCGGCCGGAGCTCGATCTGCGCAGCATCGATGTGGTGGGTCGGGTGACCCGTTGCGGCGTGTTGATCCGCAATCTCTCGAACCGCCTCTATGACCAGCACGCGATCAATCAATCGGTCTTCGATGTGCTGGCGAGTCTGCGCCGGATGGGCCCGCCCTACCGCAAGACCGCCCGGGAGTTGGCCACCTCGTCGCTGCTGACCTCGGGCGGGATGACAATGCGGCTCGACCGGATGGAGCGGGATGGGCTGATCCGCAGGATTCGCTCCGTCGAGGACCGCCGCAGTGTGTACGCGGAGCTCACACCGGCCGGGTTCGCACTGATCGACCGGATCATCGATGACCATCTGGCCCGGGAGCGGGCGATGCTGGAGGCGCTCAGCGCTGATGAGCAGGAGCAGCTCGCCGGTCTGTTGCGCAAGTTGGAAACCAGACTGCGCGACCTGCACTGACTTCAAGTCGACTGCCTGGTGTGAGTGTCCTGGGCTCGGCCCCCGCAGTGTGCGGCCCCTGGTCGCACCCGTGGGGGCCGCACACTTTTCAGGGGTAACTTTCAACGACTTAATGCAAAGCTTCTTTGTTCTGAGTCTTGTGAAGGTGAGACACCGAGGTCTATGGTCTCGGCAACGTCGATCAACCCTCCAGGTCAGGGGCTCGCCGCCATCGTGAGGCCGGCTCCGCCCGACCTGTCGCACACCCCACCACACCTGTTGCACATCCGGCCACGAGGGCTTGAATCCATGCCCCCGCTGTACCCGCCGCCAGCGCGGGTGACCGTCCGAGGTGCACGAAGGGAGCCATACGTGCCGACTCCGACCATCGCAGGGTCGACCCCGCAGCCCAGAGCCGCGTCCACAACAAACGCACCGCACCAGGAGCGCGCCTTTCGCATGCGCCGCACCCAGGAGTTCATGGACGCCCATGAGCTCGATGGACTGCTGGTCTTCGGTGCCGATCGCAGCGATCGCTATGACGCCGGCCAGTACCTCTTCCGCGACCGCCGCTACCAACACTTCGTTGTTCCCCGGCACGGCGAGCCCACCATGGTCGCCTTCGCCGCCCAGGTCGCGGCCCAGAACCAGCTCACCGGGGAACGGGGTCTGGAGACCTGGATCGAGGACATCCGCGTGGGCTCCGCTCCAGAACTGCTACCGGAGATCGCTCGGGAGAAGCAGCTGGGCCGCGGCCGACTCGGGGTGATCGGCGCCGGCTACGGCTCGCCGTTCTATCCGGGGGGTTGGGTCTCCAGATCCGTATGGGACGCGATCAGCGAACGCCTCCCCGACGCGACACTCATCGACATCACCCGTGACTACGGTCTGGTGATGGCACAGCGCAGCGATGAGGATCTTGCCCACATCGCCACCGCGGCCGCGGCCGGAGACGCCGCCATCGAGACGATGATGACGCTGGCCAGGCCCGGAGTCGAGGAGACCGAGCTCTACGCCGAGGGCGTGGCATCGATGATGCGCAGGGGTATGCGGGTCACCTGGATGCTCTTCCAGACCGGTTTCAACAACTACGCCTGGGGCGAGCCCACCTGGCTGACCCGTCCCGAGCAGGCCCGCGCCCTGGAGCGCTCCGACATGGTGTGGGCGGAGATCTTCCCGAACTACGCCGAGCTCAACACCCACGTCAATATGAGCTTTGTGCTGGGCACGCCGCCGCCCGAGACACTCCACTGCGCCGAGGTCGCTCGGGCGTCCTATGAGGCCGGTGTCGCCGCGGTACGACCGGGTGCTTCCTTCAAGGACGTGTGCACCGCGATGGAGGCACCGCTCACCGAGGCCGGTATGTGGCATCTGACCCCGCAGTTCGCCTCCCTCAATCCGCTTCTCTCCGGCGGCGGTTCCGGCCTGGGCATCCGGGACCACATCGACGGCTTCGCCGATGCGTATCCGCACGCCGATGGGCACGCGGGCCCGTTCTTTGACTTTGAGATCAAGCCGGGGATGACGTTCTCCCTCCAACCGGATGCCCGACTCGGTCATCGAGGGGCGATCGTCGGCGGTGTGGTGGCCGCTACCGAATCCGGTTGCCGTGAGTTCAACACCGTCTCCACCCGGCTCAACTCAGTGGAGGCATAGCCTCCGAAGGGCGCTCCGAGAGCCCTCTTCCACGGTAGCCGTTCACTCACCGGGGGCTGTCTCCAAAAGGCCCCGGCTACCCCGCAGACCCCCTGGTCTGCCCCAACCTGGCATCCACGCGGCCCTGGGTCCCCACATTCCGGTCCGGCCGTCACCCCCGCACCCCGGTTTCTCATCCCTCCGGCCGGACCGCCGTCCGACCCTCCCGGCAAGGTGATATCGAACATGACAAAGCAGCCTCTCTCGCTGAATCGACGTTCCCTTCTGTATGGCATGGCCGCTGTGGGAGCGGGTGGCCTGCTGACCGCCTGCGGTGGTGACGCGGGTTCCGGTTCCGGCCCCTCAGCTGGCGGTGGCAAGCTGCCCTCGTCCCTCAAGTCGCTCTCCGAAAAGGCCAGCAAGGAGGGGAAGCTCCGGCTGTTCGTCAGCACCGACTCGCGCACCCCGGCGCACGCCCGCAAACTCTCCCGGGCCCTGCACGCCGACACCGGAGTCAACATCGACATCACGTTCGTCAGCGGTGAACCCGACCCGTCCTTCGCCAACAAACTGGTGCAGGAGTCCAAGGCTCAGGTGGCACCCTCGATCGATGTCTTCGCCACCACCCCCCTGGTCGTGAAGCAGCTGAGCGGTGCGGGCCTGATCCAGCAGGTCGACTGGGGCTCGATGGAAGGCGTCGACGCCAACGACATCTGGACCCAGTACCAGGGCATATACATCGCCGAGATCGCCCGTACGGTGCTCTACAACACCAAGGCCGTCAAGGCGGCCGACGCCCCCAAGTCGCTGGAGGACCTCCTCACCGACAAGTGGCGCGGCAAGATCGTCACCGCGGGACTGCCCGATGTGTTCAGCCCGCTCGCCGCAGGCCTCGGCGTCGACAAGATGCTGGACTTCGTCCGCCGACTGCTGGAGGGTGACAGGGCCTCCATGGCATCCGTGCCGACCGCCATCCGCACCCAGGTGAGCAGCGGGGAGTTCCCGATCGGATACGGAATCCGCATTGGGGAGAGCCAGCGGGCCGCCAAGGCACCCGTCGACTACGCACCCATCAAGGTTCCCGTGGTCCCGCGGGCCGGACTGGTCATCAAGGGAGCCAAGAACCCCTCCGCCGCGCAACTCTTCCTGTACTGGCTCAACGCCACCGATGAGGGTCGCAAGAAGGCCTTCGAAGTCCTTGACTGGCCCCGCTACACCACCCCGGGAACCGATCTGCACGCACTGGCCCAGAAGGCCGGCGGTGTGATGACCGCGGACATCGACTGGTGGATGAACGACTACGAGAAGGCCAATCGGCAGGTCGCGCAATTGCTGAGGAAGTAGCGATGGGGTCGGACACCGTGTCTGAAGAGAGCACCGCGCGCCCGGCCCCACCGGGGCAGGGCGCGCCCCCGCCCGATCCTCCCCGACGGAGGCGGCGAACCGGCCGGCGGGGCATCGACCTTCCGCTGGTCGTGCTGGGCGCGATGATCGTCCTGCTGTGCGCGGTACTGATCATCCCGCTCGTGGGGTTGGTCTGGGCGGCCTTCGGCCCGGGGGAGGGCTTCGGCGGGGGAGAGCCGTCGCTCGACAACTTCCGCACCGTACTGAGCTCCGACGGGCTCACCGGCACACTGCTGCGAACCCTGGCCCTCGGTGTGGGCAGCGTCGTGGTGATGCTCGTCATCGCGGTACCCCTGGCCTGGCTCTACACCAGGACCGATCTACGCGGCAAGACGGTGATCCTCTTCCTGGCGGCAGCCAAGATGGCGATCCCCGGCTTCCTGGTCGCCCTCGGGTACATCTTCATGTTCAACCCGAGCAACGGGATCATCAACACCTGGTGGGGCGAACTCGGCGGCAGCGGCCCGCTGACCGATGTCTACAGCCTGAAGTGGATCATCCTGCTCCAGGGCCTGGACTTCGCCGGACCTGCGTTCTTCATGCTCGTACCCACGCTCCGAGTCATCGATGTGAACATCGAGGAGGCAGCCGCGGTCCATGGCATCCCGCGTTGGCGGGCCGCTGTGCAACTGCTGCTGCCCATAGCGGCACCGGCGATAGCCGGGGTGTCCATCTTCTTCTTCATCGTCGCCGTAGAAGTCTTCGACTACGCCGGAATGCTGGGGATGCCCGCGCGGATCACGGTCCTGTCCACCCTGATCTACCAGTACTCCCAAGGGACCACCGGTACACCGGAGTACGGCAACGCCGCCGCCATCGGACTGGGTATGGCGCTCGCCATCGGACTGATCATGTTCGGCTACTACCGGGCGATGCGCCGAGCCAACCAACTCGCCACGGTCACCGGGAAACGGGCTGCCCGTGAGCCGATCAGACTCAGTCGCCGGGGCCGCCGGGCCGGCTACGGCCTCATCGGCGTCTACGCGCTGGTAGGGGTGGCCCTTCCGGTACTGATGCTCATCTGGGCCTCCCTGCTGCCCTATCTACGGCCACCGTCCTTCGAGGCGCTGGGGGAACTGTCCTTCGCCGCCTACACCGACGCCTCCTACGACCTGGCCGAAGTCATGCCGACGACACTGCTGCTGGTGGCCGTGGTGCCCACGGCCGCCGTGGCCTTCGCCGCCTGCGCCGGTTGGCTGGTCACCCGCACCACCCTGAAGGGCCGACGCGGTCTCGACGTGCTCATCATGATGACGCTCGCGATCCCGTCCATCGTGATGGCGGTCTCCTTCCTCTACGTGGGCCTCTCCACCTACCGTTGGGTGCCGCTCTACGGCACCGCGGCGTTTCTCGCCCTGGTGGTGGCCTGCCGGTTTGTGGCGACCGCGTACCGCACCCTGCACGGAACGATGCTCCAGGTCCACAGCGAGTTGGAAGAGGCCGCCGCGGTCTCCGGCATACGGCGCGGTCGGACCTTTGTCTCCGTCGTCCTGCCCGCGGTCCGCGGCAGCCTCGTCTACGCCTGGTTCTGGATCGCCCTGCTGACCATCCGCGAACTCACCATCACCCTCATCCTGTCCAGCGATGGGACCGATGTGATGTCGACGCGCATCTTCGGATACAGCTCAGCGGGTGAGACCAGCCTGTCCGCCGCCCTCGGGGTGATACAGCTCGGGATGATCACGGTCCTCCTCATAGCGTTCTGCCGTGTCGCCCGCCGCCAGTCCTTCTAGGAGTCACACCATGATCGAGCTCGAAGGCGTGTCGAAGTCCTTCGTCCAGGACCGCAACCGCGTACCGGCGCTGCGCGGGGTCTCGCTGTCCATCGGCAAGGGCGAGTTCTATGTACTGCTCGGCGCCTCCGGCTGCGGCAAGACCACCACACTGCGCATCGTCGCCGGTCTGGAGCGCCCTGATACCGGCACGGTGTCGATCGACGGGCGGCAGGTCTTCGACCACACCGCGGGAACATGGGTGGGACCGGAGGAGCGGCCGCAGGCCATGGTCTTCCAGTCATACGCTCTCTGGCCGCATATGACGATTCGCCAGAACATCGCCTTCCCCCTGCGCCGGGGGGTTCGCCGTGCGGCCAAGGACGAGGTCGCCGCCCGGGTGGATGAGGCACTGGAGCTCTTTCGGCTGACCGAGCAGGCGGACCGAAGGGTCACCCAGCTCTCCGGCGGTCAGCAGCAGCGCGTCGCACTGGCCAGGGCCCTGGCCCTGCGCCCCAAGGTGCTGCTCATGGACGAACCGCTCTCCAACCTCGATGCGGGACTCAGAATGGATCTCCGTCTGGAGCTGAAGGAGCTCTCCCGTCGGACCGGAATCACCTGCCTCCTGGTCACCCATGACCAGGAGGAGGCGATGATGCTGGCCGATCGTGTGGGCATCATGCAGGGCGGCGGGATCGTCCAGGAGGGGGCGCCGGATGAGCTGTACAACGCTCCGGCGTCGGAGTTCGTGGCCACCTTCCTCGACCATATGAACCTCATCCGATCGGCCTCGGTAACCGCTGGGGACACCGATGGCGCAGAGATCACCGCGAGTGGCCAGCGGCTGCGACTCGGTCCCGGTGACCACCGCGTGGGGACCACGCTGACCGTGGGAATCCGGCCCGACGACGTCGTCATCGTCGTGGATCCCCTGAGCGGATCAGCCCCGGCGACCAATCTGGTGACCGGTCGCCCGATCGACCACCACTATCTGGGCGGGCACTTCCTGCACCGGGTGGAAACCCCGTTTGGCCTGCTCAATGTCCGCTCGCCCATCGGCCCGGACCGTTTTGCCTCCGGCACGGTGTGTCTTCAGTTGCCCGCCGAACGACTGATCACCATGGCGTCCGCGCGGCCGGCGCCGGAGTCCGCCGAGCACGGGGAAGACGAGCCGGACCGGGCCGTCCCGCCAGCCGGTTCGGCCCGCCAATGACCGCCGACTGAAGGGTGAGGGCCGGTGCCGGACGGACCTCGACACCGTCATCTGATGAAGGACCCGCACACCTGGGCGGTTCAGCAGCCCCGGGAGCGGTTATGTTCCGGCCATGCCCGCACACACTTCGTACGACGTCGTGATTGTCGGAGGCGGCCACAACGGCCTCGTCGCCGCCGCCTATCTAGCCCGCGCGGGGCGCTCCGTCCTCGTGCTGGAGCGTGGTCCGCACACGGGGGGAGCGGCCGTTTCCGCCCGTCCGTTCGCCGGGGTCGACGCTCAGCTCTCGCGCTACTCCTATCTGGTCTCGCTGCTGCCCCGAAAGATCGTGCGTGATCTGGGTCTGCGGTTCTCCGTCCGCCGACGCCGGGTTTCCTCGTACACCCCAAGCGGCACCAGCGGACTACTGGTGGGCGCGGGGCGCACCCGGGAATCCTTCACCGAACTCACCGGCGGGCAGCGCGAGTTCACGGCCTGGCGCGAGTTCTACGGGATGACGGCCGCGGTCGCCAACCGGGTCTTCCCCACCTTGACCGAACCGCTGCCCACACGTGACGAGCTACGGGCACACATCGACGACGAAGGAGCCTGGCGCACCCTGTTCGAGGAACCCATCGGCGCGGCGATCGAGACCCACTTCCACCATGACCTGGTGCGGGGTGTGGTGCTCACCGACGCGTTGATCGGGACCTTCGCCGACGCCCATGACCCCACACTCCTCCAGAACCGCTGTTTTCTCTACCATGTGATCGGTGGCGGAACCGGGGAGTGGGACGTGCCGATCGGCGGCATGGGCGCACTGACGGATGACCTCGCCTCGGCCGCCCGTCGCGCGGGGGCGACCATCGCGACCCTCCATGAGGCAACGCGGATCGACACCGATGGCGAACGCGCCGAGGTCACCTGTCGCTCTCCTCACGCCGAAGTCACCGTGGCCGCCCGCCAAGTGCTGGTGAACGCGTCCCCCGAGGAGTTGGCGACACTGTTGGGCGAGGTGCCACCAGCGCCGGCCGAAGGCGCACAGTTCAAGGTGAACATGGTTCTACGGCGCCTGCCCCGGCTTCGGGATCGCTCAGTCGATCCAACGGACGCCTTCGCCGGCACCTTCCATGTCTCCGAGGGCTACCAGCAGCTGGCAACCGCCTATCGGGAGGCGTCTGAAGGGACTCTGCCCAGTGCCCCGCCGTCCGAGATCTACTGCCACACCCTGACCGACCCCTCGATCCTCGGGTCCGATCTCGCGGCACTCGGTTACCACACACTCACCCTCTTCGGATTGCACACCCCAGCCCGAATCTTCGCCGGTGACAACGCCGGAACCCGCGGCGAGCTACTCGCGGCGACCCTCGCCGAACTCGACACCCATCTCGATGAGCCCATCAGCGGCTGTCTGGCCGTCGATGAGAACGGCGAGCCATGCGTCGAGGCCCGAACCCCACTCGATCTGGAACGAGAACTGCGACTGCCCGGTGGGCATATCTTCCATCGCGATCTCTCCTTTCCCTATGCCGCCGAAGGCACCGGCCGCTGGGGCGTCGAGACCACCCATGCCAATGTGCTGTTGTGCGGGGCGGGTGCGGTGCGTGGTGGGGGAGTCAGCGGGGTGCCGGGCCATAACGCGGCCATGGCCGCGCTGGGCCGCTGAGGTACGCCAGGCCGTGCGGAAACACCATGCGCCCCGGGAAATCCGCTGGCCGGTGGTGATTGCCCCGCTCTAGCCTGGCAGCCGCCAGGCCCCACCGCATGTGCCGTACGAAAGGAGCGCGGTGTCAACGACGCCCTGGGACGATGCCCTCGACCGCCTGATCGCTGTGCGACTACCCGAACGGGACGACGAGGAGTGGCCCGACGAGGCGTATGACGCCGTCGACGGACTGATCTCCCAGGGCGTCTCGGGGCGTTCTCGGGGCCTGAGATCTCATGGCCGGGTCCCGGCGCCCGCAGCCCACCGCGTATCCGCTGGACCACGGTCCACCGGCTGGGTCAATCCGCCGACGCCGTCCACCCGTCCGCCTCGATCAGGGCTGCGTCCTTCGAGCGGTTCTCGTCAAAGACCGTCTGTCCCCGGTCCTTGACCTGGATGGCATCCACATAGACCCCGCGCCCGACAAGAAGCCGATCCGTGGTGTACCGCCACCGCACTCTCAGGGGCGAACCCTGCCAACAGGAGAGATCGGCGGTCAGCCGCTGCCACACCCGCTCCGACCATCCACCAGCCGTACCATCCGGATGCTCCCGTGCTGGTTCGCGCGCTCCGATGCGTACGGTCGCGAAGGGCATCGGCCGCCAGGTCGCCCCGTCATCCGCCGAGCCCTCCAGGAACAGCCGGTCAGGTCCGGGTTCGATGTCCCACCACAGTGAGCAGCTCAGCTGGGCCTCCGGCGAGGCGATCGTGAGCGGGGGCAGGGTGAGGGTCGCCGATACCGCGTTGGCCATGCCGGAGAACCAGGAGGTCCGACCTCGGCGTGGGTACACCGCGACCGCACGGGCCAGTTGGTTGGCGGTGGCGACCCGGGGAGCGCTGCCGGACCGCCAGCTGCGGATCGGATGCACGGAGTTCCCCAAGACGATCAAGAAGGAGTCGGTGCTCGGGTCGAGCACCAGACTGGTTCCGGTGAATCCGGTGTGGCCGGCACTGCGCGGAGTGGCCATCGCCCCCATGTACCAGTGCTGGTAGAGCTCAAAGCCGAGGCCGTGTTCATCGCCGGGGAATTCGGTGTTGAAATCGGTGAACATCAACTCGACCGATTCCGGACGCAGGATACGGGAGCGGCCGTAGCTGCCGCCGTTGAGCAATGTACGGGCCAGTACCGCCAGGTCCCAGGCGCAGGAGAACACCCCCGCGTGGCCGGCCACTCCACCGAACGCAAAGGCGTTCTCATCGTGTACCTGACCCCAGACAAGGCCCCGATCGAGACCGGACCACGGCGGCCGGGAGTCCTCTGTGGCGGCGATCTTCGGCTGCCAGGACGGCGGTGGATTGAACCGGGTGCGATGCATTCCCAAGGGAGCGGTGATCTCCTTGTGGAGCAGCACATCCAGCGATGCGCCGCTGATCCGCTCCAACACCAACTGGAGGGCGATCAGATTGAGGTCGGAATAGAGGTACTTGCTGCCCGGTGGGTTTGCGGGGGCCTCGTTCCACAGCATCTGCAACTGCCGCTCCCGGGTCGGCTCCCGGTAGAAGGGGATCCAGGAGCGCAGCCCTGAGGTGTGGGTCAGCAGCTGGCGTACGGTGATTGACTGCTTACCCGCGGTGCCGAAGTCCGGCAGGTAGGAGGCGGCTGGGGCGTCAAGCTTCAGTTCCCCTCGCTCGATCCGCTGCACCGCGAGGACCGAGGTGAACAGTTTGGAGACCGACGCCAGATCGAAGACGGTGTCCTCGGCCATGGGAATCTGACGCTCCGCGGGAAGCTCCACGCCCGAGTCGGTTCTCTCGTCGTAGCCGGCATAGCGCACGGCCATCCCGATCGGGCGGTGCAACGCCACCGTGCCGCCACGGCCCGCGAGTAGCACTGCGCCCGCGTACCAGGGTGTACGAGGCGAGGGTCCCAGGAATCCCTCCGCGTCGAGCACCAACTGCTCCAGATGCGCCCCGATCAGTCCCGCTCGTCCGGGCGTACCGCGCCGGAGGGTCTGGCCGTTGGATGGCCCCTCCTCACCGCCGTCGGACCACAGCGAGTCATTGTGGATTCCCTCCATAGCGGTACTACCTCCCGTCGAGGCATCGGCGAAGGAAAGGGGAGCCAGCGCAAATGCTCCTCCGAGAGCCAGCGCGCCACCTCCCAGCTGCCGTCTACTGATCCCTGCACCCATTTCGCGCTCGGTCATCCGGAACCCTTTCCTGAACGAATCCGTCGGGATCTCGAATAGCAGTGAAGCCTTCTGGGTGAGGCATCTACTGTCAACACTCCAAGAGAACTGACATGGCATCAGGGAATTCTCGTTCCTCCGTTATCCAGCTGGGTGCGGCATCCTGTCCGATGGAGCGGTTCCGGGTGGAGAACTGGGCATCGAGCAGGCCGTCTTCGGCGCATCGGTTTCCCGTCCGCTGCCGAGGCTCTCGCCTGAGTGAGCGGATTTGGTGGCATGAGCGAAATCGGTTCCGCCGCGCGGCGATCTGAGTCGCGGCCTCGCTGGGCGATCACGCTGGTGAGATCGCTCCCACGGCCCGCATCCTTGATATCGGCGATGTGCGTGCCGCGGTGGGGAGCCGATCGGTAGCCAATCCCCATCTGCGAGAGTTCTGCGAAAGTGATGGCCTCGTTCTCGCGACCCGGCAGCCGCCGCCCGATGCGCACTGCCGATCGGCTTTCCACGCCGGGCTGGAGCGGTGCGGAGACGACTGTTACGCCGAACCGAAAGGGGTGGGGGAGATGAGCAGGACCGTGCCTGTGTCCTTCGGGGACAGACTGTTCTGGGCCTATGACGTCGGACTCGGGGTCCTCTTCGCCGAAGCGGTCCGTATCGCGGAGAAATCCCCCGGGGAGTCCCGTCCGCCATGGTGGGGTGGGCTGGTGCGGCAGTTGCGCGTTCACGCCGTGGTGGGTGCGAGCCTCGCCGTAGCACTCGACGAGCTCAGCGTCGAAGAGCGAGGAGCGGTGCTTGGCTGGGTGGCGGATGCGGGTGCGGCCCTCACCGCACGCGGTGGAGTGAGCCTCGCGGAGGTGTCGCGGTGGAATGTCCTGGACGGGGAGTCCATTCATCTGCGGGGTGCTCGGCATGTCGCACCGGGCCCACTCGTCGAGTTGGGTCAGGCCATGTCCGACCTGGTGGACAACGCCCTGCCGCCCGCGCCTGAAGGTCGCTACTGGACCTTCGGGACGCCTGATGGGCGCGTTATCCAGGGAGGGTGACGGTCTGGGCCCCGCGCTGACCGGCGGCCCGGAAGCTCACCCCGCGGCTTTCGGGTGCCGGTGCGCGGGCGCAGTCCCCGCTCGCCCGGGCCGTTCGCCGGCGTCCTGACTGGTCCCCGCCCGTTCGATCGCGGGGGCAGTCGTTCTGGCGGCCCGCCGTGGGTCAGGCCAAAACCTATCTCGAACGTACATTCGGGTATTTGTCCAATATTGCCGTGGTATTGCGGCAGTATGGCAAAGTAGGGGCCAGGCTTCCCCGCTTGCTCCCGGGTCGTTACGTTGCAGTGGGCGATCTCCTGGGCCGCTCACCACTCGTCAGGGGAGGACACGCGGATGTACGAACCATCGCACGGTCAGCGTGACGCGCTCCTGCGCCGCGACCACCCCTGCGCGGCATCGCCCTTAACCGAGCGGTAGGCCGAGGGTGATATCAAGCCTCCGGTGTGTGGGGGCGGCCCCACCGCCAGCGTTCCTTCGCCCTCGCGAACCCTCCAGCGGGGGTGATTGCGCGCCGCGCGACCTCACACCCTCCTTCTTCGGCACACACCTCGCCCGTGGCACAGCCGGCCCCGCAGGGGTAGTCCACGGTCCCAGCCAGCGCTCGCGTGAACACCGACCACCACATCCGAAGGAAGAACCATGAGCCAGCCCATTGACTCGGTAGCCGCCGGTCACACACCCGACGACACCGCCTCCGTCCCCGGCCCGGGCTGGTCCTTCGAGACCAAGCAGGTGCACGCGGGGACCGCGCCCGACCCCACCACGGGTGCGCGGGCGGTGCCGATCTACCAGACGACATCCTTCGTCTTCCGGGACACCCAGCACGCGGCCGACCTCTTCTCGCTGGCTGAGCCCGGCAACATCTACACCCGTATCCACAACCCCACCCAGGACGCCCTGGAGCAGCGGGTGGCCGCCCTGGAGGGAGGCGTCGCCGCGGTGGCACTCGCCTCCGGGCAGGCCGCCGAAACCCTGGCGATCCTCACCCTGGCGAGCGCTGGGGACCACATCGTCTCCAGCACCTCCCTCTACGGGGGCACCTACAACCTCTTCCGGCACACGCTGCCCAGGTTCGGCATCGAGGTGTCCTTCGTCGATGACCCGGACGATCTTGACGCCTGGCGCGCCGCGATCCGCCCCAACACCAAGGCCCTCTTCGCCGAAACCCTCGGCAACCCTCGCGGAAACGTCCTGGACGTCCAGGGAGTCGCGGACACCGCGCACGCCGCCGGCGTCCCGCTGATCGTCGACAACACGGTCCCCACGCCCTATCTGCTGCGTCCCATCGAGCATGGCGCGGACATCGTCGTCCACTCGGCGACCAAGTTCCTCGGCGGTCATGGGACCACGCTCGGTGGGGTCGTCGTGGACGGCGGCACCTTTGACTTCGGCGCACACGCCGAGCGGTTCCCCGACTTCAACGAGCCGGACCCCAGCTACCACGGACTGCGGTACTGGCCCGCCCTCGGGCCGAGCGCCTTCGCCATCAAGCTCCGCGTACAGCTGCTGCGTGACATCGGGCCCGCCATCGCCCCCCACTCCGCGTTCCTCCTGCTCCAGGGCATCGAGACGCTCAGTCTGCGCATCGAGCGGCACTCCGCCAACGCCCAGGCGCTCGCCGAATGGCTGGAGCAGCGCGATGAGGTGGCGGCCGTGCACTACCCGGGACTGCCCAGCAATCGCTGGCACCAGGCGGCGCAGCGGTATCTGCCGCGTGGCGCGGGTGCTGTTCTCTCGTTCGAGCTGCGCGATGGCGTCGAGGCCGGCAAGCGGTTCGTCGACGCCGTGGAGCTCTTCAGCCACCTCGCCAACATCGGCGACGTCCGCAGCCTGATCATCCACCCTGCTTCCACCACGCACAGCCAGCTCGCCCCCGAGCAGCTCGCCGCCACGGGCACCTCGCCCGGGCTGGTCCGGCTCTCCGTCGGCGTCGAGAACATCGCCGACCTCAAGGCGGATCTCGAATCCGGATTCCGCGCGGCCAAGGGCGCCTCCTGAACCCCCAAGCCGACACCGTGCACCGGACCGCCCTCCTGCCGCCCGTGACCGGGGCCTGGCAGGAGGGCGCTCCGCCGGGCCGACGGCGATGGGCGCGGTTGGAGTCCCCCCTGCGACTGGAAGCCGGCGGCGAACTCCCCGGAGTACGTCTGGCCTACGAGACCTGGGGACAGCTGGCGGCTGACGGGTCCAACGCCGTCCTTGTCCTCCACGCTCTGACCGGAGACAGCCACGCCAGCGGCCCCGCCGAGCCCGGGCACTCCGCCGCCGGTTGGTGGGACGGCCTGATCGGCCCGGGTCGGGCCCTCGACACCGACCGCTGGTTCGTCGTCGCACCCAATGTGCTGGGCGGCTGCCAGGGCAGTACCGGACCGTCCTCGCTGCGCGATGACGGAAGCCGGTGGGGCGGCTCGTTCCCGTTTCTGACCCTGCGTGACCAGATGCGGGCCGAGGTCCGGCTGGCCGAGTTGCTCGGCGTCGACCGCTGGGCCCTGGTGATGGGCGGGTCCATGGGGGGGATGCGCGCGCTGGAATGGGCCGTCTCCGAGCCGGATCGCACCGCGTCGCTCCTCCTTCTCGCCTCCACGGCGGCGGCGAGCGCCGAGCAAATCGCCTGGGCCGACATCCAGCTCGGAGCCATTCGCTCCGACGCCAACTGGCGCGGTGGCGACTACTACGACGCCGCCCCCGGGCATGGGCCCCACCGGGGTTTGGGCCTGGCCCGCAGGCTCGCCCATGTCACCTACCGCAGTGAGAGCGAGCTCGACAGCAGATTCGGGCGCTCGGCCCAGGGAGCGGAGGACCCCTGGCGGGGCGGTCGATACCAGGTGCAGTCCTATCTTGAGCACCACGCCGACAAACTGATCCACCGGTTTGACGCGGGCAGCTATGTCGTTCTCACCGAGGCGATGAACAGCCATGACATCGGTCGAGGCCGTGGGGGCGTCGCCGCCGCCCTGAGCCGGGTGAAGGCCCGTACCCTGGTGGCCGGGGTCGACTCCGACCGGCTCTACCCCCTGGGGCAGCAACAGTTGCTCGCCGACCGCATCCCCGGTGCCGATCGTCTGCGGGTCATCGGGTCGCCCCATGGCCACGACGGGTTCCTCATCGAGATCGCACAGGTGGCCGCACTGGTGCGGGAGCTCACCGATAGCTGATCCAACGGTGGTGGGCCCGGTGACCGCGTACGTCTGACGAGCCGCCATACGGTCTCCGGGCCCGCCAACCATCGGTCAGGGGCTGAACGAGAGAAAGAGGAACGCGGCGAACAGCACCAGATGCACCCCGCCCTGGAGCAGCGTCGCCCGTCCGGGCACCACGGTCAGCGCACTGACCACCGCCGTGAGCACCAACAGGACCATATGGGTGGCGTCCACACCGAGCACCAGTGGCCCTTCGAGCCAGATCGACGCGAGGGCGATGGCCGGAATGGTGAGCCCGATGCTGGCGATGGCGGAGCCGTACGCCAGGTTGAGGCTGGTCTGCATCCGGCCCAAGCGGGCGGCTCGCACCGCGGCCAGGGTCTCCGGGGAGAGGACGAGCAGCGCGATCACCACTCCGACCACGGCCGTCGGCAGTCCCGCTGACTCCACACCGTCCTCGATCGCCGGCGAGACCAGTTTCGCGTTGCCGACGACGGCGACCAGGGCCACCAGCAGCAAGGCGGCACTCGACCACGTAGCACGGTCAGTGGGCAACGGGGCATGGTCATCCGGCTGGACAGCCTGCTCCTTGGACCGCACCGGTAGGAAGTACTCACGGTGCCGCACGGTCTGCACACCGACGAACAGGGCGTAGAGACAGAGGGACGCTCCGGCTGCGAAGGCCAGCTGGTCTCCGGTGAACTCCGGCCCTGGTTGACTCGTCGTAAACGCCGGCACCACCAGTGTCATGGTGGCCAGTGTGCAGACGGTGGCGAGCGCCCCACCCGAACCCTCGGCATTGAAGATCGCGACGCGGTTGCGCAACGTACCCATCAGCAGGGAGAACCCCACAATGCCATTGCAGGTGATCATGACGGCGGCGTAGACCGTGTCCCTGGCATAGGTGGACGCCTTGTCCCCGCCCCCCGCCATCAGGGTGACGATCAGGCCCACCTCGATGATGGTCACGGCGACGGCCAGCACCAGTGACCCAAAGGGCTCACCGACCCGATGCGCGACGACCTCGGCGTGGTGCACAGCCGCGAGGACCGCACCGACCAGACAGACCCCGATGATCGCCATGGCGACAGGGGGGAGCTCACGGCCCCACCCCAGGATGAGGGCGACAACCGCGACGGGCGGCACCCACGTCGTCCACTGCGATCCAAGCCGTGGCGCGCCGGTCTTCATAAGCCCCACGCTGCCAGTCCGAGCGTCGGGACGCGCGCAGTGCTGAGCCAACGGGGGTGCGGGCCGAACCCCTTGCTGACGGCCGAACAGGCGAACATCCGAGCGAAGAGGGTGCGCCTGGGTGTCCCTCCTTCGCACCTGACCCTCCCCAAGGGACGGCTCTCCGGGGTGAGTCGCGACCGACGCCGTCAACGGTCTGCTCCCGCCCGCACGCAGTCCCCCTGGCACGGGGCAGGCGAACGCTCTCGCAGCTGCGTTCAGCGGGACCCCGACGCGCTCCCCGGGCAACGGATGGACGGGCATAGCTCGGCGCCGCCGTACAAGCCCCACCAGGAGAGCCCCGCCAACCGTGCTATGCCCTCGCCGGTCGCGGTGACCGCACTCCGATGCGCGTCAGCACCTCGCGAGCCAGTTCCTCGCGGGGCCGTTCGCCGTCCAGGAAGATGGTGTCGCGGGGCAGGGTGTCCACCGCCGCCACACATCGATCGATCTGTTCCCTGCACCACTGGCGCACACCCTCGTCCCGCGCTGGATCGTGCGGCGTGACACTGCGAGCGTCGATTCGTTGCGCCAGAACCTCCGGGGACACCTTGAGGAAGAAATGGTGGATGTCCACCCCCGCTTCCTCCAAGGCGCCGAAGATCTCACCGAGGTACTGCGGATTGACCAACGTCATCGGAGCCAAGATCGGACGCTGGTACTCCGCCACCAGTCCCACCGCCATGCTGACCACCTGTCGGCGCCAGATGGGCAGGTCCTGGAAGTCCCCGCTCGGTACATCGACGATGTCACCCAGTACATAGCCGACTTGCTCAGGGTCGTACACCAAGGCCTCGGGCCAGTGTTGGTGCACTTCGCCGACCAGGGTGGTCTTCCCACTGCCGAAGGCGCCGTTCACCCAGACGATCACAGGCTCTCTCTCCCTCGCCGGACACCGGTACCCGATACGGTCCACACTACGGCCTCGCCGGGTGAGATCTGTGGGGTGCTCGGCCGCCGACTCGCTCCTCCTGCCCCGCCCCCGATCTGACCGGACTCGACCTGCCTCGCAGCGCTCCATGGCGAGCTCGGATGGGCGCCGGCAGCGGCGGGGGAACACCAGATCGACGAGTTCCACGAGGCGTTGCGCCCATGCCCACGACCGCGGGTCGCGGCTCTTCGCGATCCGCCTGGTGGCGGCGGAACCAGCGATGACCTGATGCGGGGTCGAGCCGTATCTGCGAGCTCTCCACAATCGATGGTCTTCTGGCCGATCCGCTCACGGTCCGCTCGCGGCCTGTGCGGGAGGACCACCGATGGCTAGGCTGGCCCGGAATCCATGCGGGAGGAGCACGGACGTGGCCGAGAGCACCACCACCACGCAGATGTTTTCGAGTTGGGAGAAGCCCGAGCTCGACCTCAGCAACGCCAACTGGCAGTCCGGTAGCCAGGGAACGGGAGATGTGCAGATCGCCTTTGTGGAGGGCTTTATCGCCATGCGGCACGGCGGCCGTCCCGAGAGCCCATCGCTGATCTTCACCCCGGCGGAGTGGCGGGCGTTCGTACTGAACGCCCGCGAGGGGGAGTTCGACCTCACCTAGCCTTCTCGGCCACGGTCGTACGGCCGCGTGCCTGTGTATCTCCCCACGGAGTACGACATAGCCGCGCGGCCTGACCATCGACGAGTGGACGCCGGTCGCCGCTGGGCGACGGCCGCACAGCCAGCTCAGGGAACCGCCACCGGGGCCATTGATCCCCGCCTGCCCTCCGAGGCTTCGCGTCTTCTGCGTCTGCCGTCCTGGAGGGGGAGGTCAGCTGCCTTGACTCGGTGTTCCGTAGGCCAGCCAGGGCGCGCCTGCTGCGGGGCTCGGGCGGGAAATCCCCGTGCGATACCGCCTAGTCGCGTGGTACTCACAGTGATGTGGACGATCTACTGACCGAGCGGCTGGTGCTCCACCCGATGAGCATCGCCGAGGCCGAACAACTGTTGACCGGCGAGCCGGACGGCGTCGTTCGCTGGGCAACCGGATACCCCACCGGCGGAGATCTGGTCGCGGCTCGCCGCTTCCTCGGCGTTTGCGCACGGATGGGTGACATCCAGCCGTTCGGCACCTATGAAATCCGTTGTCGTGACGACGGTTCGGCGATCGGGGGCCTGGGTTTCCATGAGCCCCCGGACCGAAATGGCAGGGTGACGATCGGCTTCGGCCTGACCCGGGCAGCGCGAGGCAGGGGTTATGCCTCAGAGGCGCTGCGTGCACTGGTGCTGTTCGCGCGAGAACATGGCGTCACCCGCGTGGACGGCGATGCCGATCGAGGCAATCTCGCATCGCGACATGTGATGGCCGCGGCCGGCATGAGCCTGATCGCGGAAGACGAGCGACTCGCCTACTTCAGCATCGCCTGGCCCGACGTGCCAGCCCCACGGACACCAGCGGCCAGCTCCGGCCCGCACCAAGCCCCACTCAAAGGAACCGGCAAGGCCCCCCAGCTGGTGGCGATGGAGCCACCGCTCCTCAATCTGCGATCGGGTAGCGCTTCCGTGGTGGTGAACGGCAAGATCAGCTCTTCTGGTCCGCAGGGTGTGGCCGCGGAGATCCTGCGCAGGTACGACGTCGATCTGACCCGTGCCCAACGTGGCAGAGGCTGGACCAATGCCACCTGGCTGACGGATGAACTGGCCATCCGCGTCGCACCGAAGCCGCAGCAGTCGGATCTACTCCGTGAGGCACGGCTCGTACGGCTTCTCCCCCCGGAGGTCGGCTGTCCCACGATCGTGGAGGCGGGCGTCCTGCACGGCCATGAGTGGGTGCTCACCCGTCGGCTGGCCGGAGAGAACCTGGAGGAGATCTGGCCATCACTGGATCACACTGCCAGGGCAGAGGCCATCGAGCAGATGTGGGAGCGAGCCCGTCACATCCATGGTGTCGACGTGGTCGCGGCCGCACCCCACACCCGCTCCCGCTCGCCGTTCTTTCCCGGGAGCGTCCAGGAGGCGAGGGCGACCCTCGACCGACTCATCGTGGCGAATGAGCTCACCACGGCCCAGGCCAGGGGGCTCAGCGAGGCATTGGACCGTTTCTGGGCGGCCCTGCCGGGGGTCCCCAAGGCCCTGAACCACGGTGACCTCTGCACTCCGAACACGCTCTGGCACAGCGGCCGTGTCATCGCACTGCTCGACTTCGAGTTCGCCGTCATCGCACCCATCGCGATCGATCTCAACGAGGTCGTCAAGACGGCCTTCGGACCGGGCGACCCGGCGGAACGCGCACCGCTTCAGGACGTGGTCCACCGCATTGCCGCCGCCTCGCTGGACGCCGCGGGTGGGCCCGATGTGCTCATCGGCTACTCGATCATGCTGGAGATGTGGCTGCTGGAGAACGAACTGGCCGCGGAAGCCCCCAACGCCACCGAACGCGCCGCGTCCGCCGCCATGCTCACGGCCTTTGCCACGGGGGACGGCGGGTACTTCGCACCACTGCTCGACGACATCCTCTAGCGGACAACGACATCTTCGGACCCCGGACGTCTCCGGACCCCGGCCGCCGCTGCACACTCCCGGGCTCACCGGTTGACCGTCGTACCAGAGCGTGATCGTTTGGTCGAGGCGATGCCGAAAGAACTGTCGCGAGTGGGAGAATAGGTGACCAACACCCATGGAGGCCCCATGGGGGGAGCATTGGTCCCACCCCGTCCGCGCCGAGTCACCCCGATCCCGTTCCAACCGGACAGCCGGTCTCCCGCGTTGGTGCCCGTGGACGAGCTCATCCCTGGGTACGGATGATCGCCGTGGGTCACCCCGCGCACCGCGGCATGGGGCCACCACGCGGTACGGGGCGACCGAAAACCCCTCCCCAGCAGCCCTTTTCGGAAAGGACAGGTTCCCAACCCCGCCTGCTGGCGTACGCTGAGGTCCCTCAAGGACAGCTGTCCCGGCGGCCCCCGAGCGATGCCGGGTGCGCGCCTTGTCATGGGGGTTTGTTTGCATGACGCGACGTGCCGGCGCGGCGAGGCGTCGACTCTTCGAGCGCGATGCGGAACTGGCCGCTGCCGATGAGGCGCTGGACGAACTCATCGGCGTCCCCCATCACGACGAAGGCCCCGGACACCCCCGTGGCGCCCTCCTCGCCTTCGCGGGACACGCCGGCCTCGGTAAGACGACCCTTCTCACCGAAGTGCGCCGCCGCGCCGCCGCCCAGGGATGCACCGTCCTCTCCGCGCGTGGCGGAGAACAAGAACAACAGGTCGCCTTCCATGTGGCCCGCCAACTCATACAACCGCAACTCGCCGGAGTACCCGAGGCCGTACTGCGCCTACGCCTCGGCAGCTGGTACGGCATCGTTGGACCGGCACTCGGTCTGTGCAGCGCGGAGGACGGCTCCCCACCCGACCCCCAAGGTCTGCGTGACGGCCTCGATTGGGTCCTCACCCACCTGGCCGTACAGCGCGCACCCCTCGTCCTCGTTCTCGACGACGCCCACTGGGCCGACCCCGAGTCACTCAGCTGGCTCGCATCCTTCGCGCCACGCGCCGAAGAGCTTCCCATGCTCCTGGTCGTCGCCTACCGCCCCGAGGAGCTGCCCGACCACGCCTACCAGTTCCGCCACCTTCCGGGCCGGGCCGGACAGCGGCCCATCGACCTCGAACCCCTCACCGCCACCGCCGTCGCGCGACTGGTACGGGAGTGGCTGGGCGTCTACGCCGATGACACGTTCTGCCGCGAATGCTGGGCGGTCACCGCGGGAAACCCCTTCGAGGCCATCGAGCTCATCGCCAAGGTGCGTGACCGCTCCATCGAACCCACCGCGGCCGGAGCTCCCCTCCTCCGCGACCTCGCCGCCGCGGTCAAAGGCAGCGGACTCATCGCCCGCCTGGAACGCCTGGGCCCCTCCACCACGCGCTTCGCCTGGGCTGGAGCCGTACTCGGTACCGAGATCCCGCCCGCGCTCGCGGCCTCCGTCGCCGGTCTCGGCACCGAAGCCGCCGCTGACGCGGCCGACCGATTGCGCGACGCCCGCATCCTCACCGGGACGGACACCCTGGAGTTCGTTCACCCGTTGATCGCCACCGCGGTCTACCGCGCCATACCCGACGGTGTCAGGGTGGCCCTACACGGCCAGGCCGCCTGGTCCGTCGTCGACGCAGGCCTCGGGCCCACAGCGGCTGCCCGACATCTACTGGAGACCCATCCCGAGGGCGACCCCTGGGTAGTCCAACAACTACGGGAGGCAGCCCGTGAGACGCTCCGCGCCGGGGCCCCCGAAGCCGCCCGTCGCCAACTCGCCCGCGCGCTGCGTGAACCCCCGCTACCCCAGGAACGCGCCGCCGTTCTCTACGAGCTGGGTTGCTCCTCCCTCCTGACCGAACCCGCCACCACCGTCAACCACCTCCGTGCCGCCCTCGACGAACCGATCGCGGACCCCGCACTGCGCCGAGGCATCGTGTACCGGCTTTCCCAGGTGCTCGCCCACTCCGACCGCATCGGCGAAGCCTCCCAGACCCTCGCCCGAGAGGCCCGGCTCACCAACGACCCACGCACCCGGCTGCGTATGAGGGCCGAGAAGTTCATGTGGGACGCCTTCCGCGCCGACGAGCCCGAGTCCCCCGCACGCTCCCGCCGCCTGGCGAAACTCGCCGATCGCCTCACCGGACGGGACCTCACCGAGCGGTACATCATCGGGCTGCGCGCCTGGGACGCCACACTGCGCGCCGAGCCCGACGCCCTCGCCCTCCACCATGCGGAACGCGCCCTGGAAGGCGGGCTGAGCTGGGCGGTGGAGGACCGCGGCTTCGAAGTACCCGCACTGGTCGCCCTCACCTTCGTCTTCGCCGACCGACCCAGCCGCGCCGAAGAACTGTTCGCCGCCGGCACCGCCGAGTTCGAACGCCAAGGCTGGCGGGGAGCCCATCTGTCCTTCGCCTACACACTGCATGGCTACATCCGCTACCGGCGTGGTCGCCTCGCCGAAGCCGAGGACCTGGCCCTGGCCGGGCTGCGCCTCGCCGAACGTGTCGGCCCCCGCACACCCGCCGAGTGGTACGCCGTGGGCACCCTGATCGAGGTGCTGCTCGCCCGCGGCCGTGTCGAAGAGGCCGCACAGGTCGCCCATGACCACCATTTCGCTGAACCCTTCCCGGCCGCCGTCACCTTCCCCGATTCCCAGACCGTGTACGGCCAGTTGCTTCTCGCACAGGGCCGCGCCAAAGACGCGGCCGTGGAACTAGCCGCGGTGGGCCGCCGTCTCGACGCGCGCGGTATGCGCAACCCCGCGTGGTGCCCCTGGCAGCTTCACCTAGCCCGTGCGGAGGCTCCCTTCGCGCCCGAGCGGGCCAAGGCCACCGCTCTGGACGCGGTGGAACGGGCGCGGCGGTACGGGGCCCCCTCCGGGATCGGTATGGCACTGCGGGTGGCCGCCGAGGTGTCGCCCGGCGACCGACTGGGGCTGCTGACGGAGTCGGTCGCCCAGCTCGAAAGCTCGCCAGCGGCATATGAACTGGCCAGGGCGCTGATAGCGCTGGGCACCCAGCTGCGTCGCTCAGGCCGCCCCAAGGCGGCCGCAGGCCATCTCTACCGGGGCTTGGAGGGTGCCGGTCAGTGCGGTGCCGACGCGCTCGCCGATACGGCCCGCGCGGAAATAGCCGCTGCTGGGTTACGCCCCCGGCAGCTGCATGTCATCGAGCCGGAGGGCCTCACCACCAGGGAGCGCACCGCGGCCGTGCTGACCGCCCAAGGTCGGGACGGGGCATCCGTGGCCTCGGAACTGCACCTCGATGAAGAAGCGGTACGCAGATTGCTCTCCGCCGTCTACCGCAAGGTGGGGACCTCGGCAGCAGGCCTCGCAGAAGCCATGGCAGCGATCCTGACTGATCCTCCGGCGGAGCCCCCTGGCGGTTAGTCCGAGGGCAGGCCGTCGTTTCGCCGCCCACCGGGCCAGCCCTCCGAGCCGCGGCGGGGTGCTGGCGAGCGCTTCCCCGGTGGTGCGGTGACCGGTGAGGAGAGGAGCTGCTCCGTGCTGCGGCACCCCGGATCGACCATCCCCCACCGGGGCTGCCCGGGAAAACCCAGCCCCGAGGGCCGACCGTCCGTCCGGCGATCCATGGGCCCGCCCCGGACAGGGCCCACCCGCCCCCTCTACGCGGACCGCCCACCGCCCACATCCGACACGTACCGCCGATCGATCGATCAGGCCCAACGCTCCGCGGACCCGGTGAACCCAGGCAGGCCACGATCACCATCCGTGCCGCCGGCCTGTCGCCCTGGGTCCTGTGCGGGTCTTCGGACACGTACCATGGCGCTATGTCCTTCCTCCGCCGCCGCAGCGCCGCCACACCCGCGGGCCCGGACTTCGACGTCCTGGCCATGGACCCGGGGGACTGGCCCGGCAATCTCGGCGCGGGGCTCCTTCCCGCACCGGACGGCACCTGCCAGGGTGTCTTTCTGCGGTACGACCTCTTCGGCGGACGCGGCCCCGCGATGATCATCGGAAATCTTCCGGAAGGCTCACCGGCCCGCGACCTCGAAGAAGGGCAGATCCCCTTCGAGGTCGCCCAGCTGCTGCTCGCCCTGGAGAACGACGAGCCGGTCGTCGTTGTGGACACCGAGGACGTTCCGGTGATGCAGGGCGACAACCTCCTCATCGTGCGCAAGATCAAGCTGTCCGAGAGCCGGATCTCCTGCGTCCAGTTCGATCGCAGCGACCAGGTACTGGTGACCATCGCCAGCTGGGATCGACCGATCACCGATGATCTCTACGCCTTGCTCAAGCCGCTACCCGCGGAGCTCTTCCAGCAGGGCTGAAGCGGACGAGGGTCATATGAGGGCCGTGCCGGGGAGGGATCTCCCCGGCACGGCCCTCCTCTCTTGGGCTAGCGAGCCAGCAGGGTGGCCACGCGCGCCGCCGTCGTACCCAGCCCGGTCGGACCGCCGAGCAGAGCGGTTCCCGCGCCCGAGTGCACGTCCTGCGGCCGGTAACGCGCCACCTTCTGGTGCCAGTTGAGGATTCCCGCGAGCCAGTCCTCGATCTCCCGCACATAGGCGTCGAGTGCGGCCCGGCCGGTGGTATCGAGCGCGAAGTCCTCGCAGAGCAAGGGGAGTTCATGCTCCTTCATATGCTGGATCTGCCGTAGCCGCCCATTCATCAGATCGTCCACGATCGCGACGGCTGATGGATAGTCACAGCCGAAGAACGTCTGGACCACCAGCACCGCGTTGTGCACTTCGCCCTCGACTTCGATCTCCTTCTGGTAGGAGAAGAGGTCATTGATCAGACAGGCGTAGTCCTGCGCCGCGTACTCAAGGGCCTGAACGGTGCCGCTGCGCAACAGCCCGGCCGGGAGCTGCCCTTCGTGCCGCAACTTCGACAGCAGCATGGTGAGGTCCGAGCCGAAGGTGAACCTGCGCATCTCCAGGTAGTCGACCGGATCGGGCACCCGGTGCTGTGCCTGGTTGTGCAGTTCCCAGAGCCAGCTTTCCAACATCGTTTCGATGGATCTACGCAACTGCTGCCGGGCGTCGATACTCATCGGCCCCGCAGTGCGCACCCAGAGGTCTGCCAGGGACCGCTCCATCGGACTCACGGCCAGGGCGGGGGCCGCTGATGGCTCCTCCACCGGCATACAGGTCAGCAGCCGGTCGTGGCACAGCTTCGCCCCCAGCAGATTGCGCGGGCGGCCGAACACCATGGGGTAGTAGTCATCGCCATACGTACCCCAGGTCAGCCATTGGGCACTGAGCTCCAGTTCCTCGGGCGTGGCATCGGGGTCCAACCCCGCCGAGCACAGCGCGAAGTCATACCCGCGCAGCATCGGGCCGTCCCAGATATCGCCGAGCAGCCCCATCCGTTCCGCCCATGCCACGGACTTGTCGCGCGCGTCCTCATGGTGTGGGCTGAGGGTCAGTGGGAACGGCAGCTGGAAGTCCGGTAGCAGCGACGGCCCGACCTGCTGATGGGGAACATGCGTCAGGGTACGCAGCCTGGCGATCGCCGGGCGGCCGAAGAGTGCCCTGATGTCCAGGGCCGAGGTGCCGAGAACACCGGAGAACGGCGACTGCGGCCCCACCGCACCCTTGTTCATATAGCGGCTGGAGCGCATATGCCACTCCTGGCCACCCGACTGCCAGTCCTGGAGCCCCTTGACGTAGGCGGCGATCGCAGCGCACTCCGCCGGGTTGAGCCCCTTCTCCAGGCAGAGGCCGGGAACTTCGGTGAGCGCGGTGTTCTCAAACTGCTGTAGGCGTGAGGTCAGCAGGTCGTTGACGGTCTCCGCGGCCTCCTGGGTCGTACAGTCCAGAAAGGTCTCCAGTACGAGGACGCCATTGCTGAGCTCGCCTTCGTCCTCCACCTCGCGCTGGTAGGAGAAGAGGTCGTTGCGTAGGTGTACCGCGTCGGCGAACGTGTCGGTCAGGACGCGTAGTTGACGGGAGCGGGCCACCGAGTCGGGGACTTCGGCGCCGGCCGCGTACTCAACCAGCCCTGCCGACCAGGGTGCGCCCCCGACCTTGCGGCGCATCTCGATGTACTCGACCGGGTTGGAGATTCGCCCTTCATTGATGTTGGACAGTTCCCACATCGACTCGTTCAGCAGGTTCCTGGTGGACTCGGTGAACCGTGCACGCCAGGCGGGGGACATTCCCGGCACGGTTCGCCGCCAGAGGTCGGCGAGACCTGCTTCGACCGGGTTGGTGGGCTCCGGCATGGGGTCGGACGGATCCATCGGCATAAAGGCCGGCAGCCGATCGAGGTAGGCCTTGCCGCCCTCACGGTCCTGGGTCCGCTTGAAGATCTCCAGGAAGTGGTCGTCGAAGAAGAAGACCCACACATACCAGTCGGTGACCAGGGACAGGGCCTCGGCGTCGCAGTCGGGGTGGGTGTAGGCGCACAGCAGGGCGTAGTCATGCGCTTCCAGATCGCTCTCCTCCCACACTCCCGACCCCTCCAGCATCCCCATGCCCCGCGCCCACTCCCGAGTGTGTACTCGGGCGGTTTCGACGTGGGCGTTCAGGCGAGCCGGGTAAGGCATGTAGAAGTCGGGCAGGACGAAGGGTTGTGCCATGCGTGCCGGGCCTTTCGATTGTTTCGGAGGATACGGCCCAGCCCTACCCCTAGCCCGTATGGCCCACGCACAACAACCTAATAGTCACATAAACTGACAATGTGTTCGATTGTTTGGGTCCCGGCTCCTCTGCATTGCCCGGGGGCCGACTACCGGAGGAACCCCACGCATCCGCTGCCTTCGCAACGGCGCTCCCGATGCCCGCACTGGATTCTGTCGTACAACTCCCCACCGGTTACCACCCGGTGGCCCACGGCGTCGTACACCCCCGTGTGGAGATACCCGCCGAACCTCCAACGGCACAGTGCGCCGCGCGCCCGGTGTGTCGGCACCGGGCACGCGGCGCAGTTCCCCCTCTGTGGTGACGGTCAGCGAGTGCCGACCGCGGCACGCACCGCCCTCCGGGCGAGTGCGCAGTCATCGTGCAGTCGCCGCAGCAGCAGGCGCTGCTCCTCGCCGGACGATGCGCCTCCCGGGCCTGCCGGGGACCCGCCGCCCGAGGGTCCCGACTCCCGCAGGGTGCGCTGTACCGCGGTCTCGTAGGTGCGGATCTCCCGGGTGAGTACCAGCATCAGATTGACCAGGAACGCATCGCGTGCCGCGGGGCCTCCCCGCTGCGCGAGCTGGCTGATGTGCCGGCGCGCGGCGGGTGCGTCCCCCAGTACCGACCAGAGAGTGGCCAGGTCATAGCCCGGCAGGTACCAGCCCGCGTGCTCCCAGTCGACGAGGACGGGTCCGGTGGGCGAGAGCAGGATGTTGGAGAGCAGCGCGTCACCGTGGCAGAACTGGCTCATGCTCTGCCGGTCGCCCGCGTACGCCAAACCGTGCAGCAGTTTGTGGAGATCACCCTGGTCGCGGTCGGTGAACATCCCGAGCTCGTGGTAGTGCGCGATGCGCGTGGTGTAGTCGAGCGGACGGTCGAACACATCCGCGGGTGGGCGCCAGTTGTTCAGTCGGGCGAGCGAGCTGAGAACCGCGCGGATGTCGGCACGCGGCGGAGCCTCGGCAGGGTGACGCACCAGAGCCGCGGGTCGGCCCGGCATCCGTTCGATCACCAGGGTGCAGTTCTCGGGGTCGGCGGCGATCAGCCGCGGGGCCCGGACCAACGGGCGTTGACGCACGAAGGCCCGGTAGACCGCTATCTCGTGCTGGAACCGCTCGGTCCAGACCGGTGAGTGGTCCAGGAGGCACTTGGCGACCGCGGTGGTGCGACCGGTCGTCCCGACGATCAGTACGGAGCGTCCGCTGCGACGCAGCACCTGGACCGGATTGAACTCCGGGCAGATCCGATGGACCGACGCCACCGCCATGCGCAGTTGCGCACCCTGGGGGCCTGACAGGTCGATTCTTCCGCTGAGGGGCTGGCCGGCCGCCGCGGCCGGCCGTCGCAACCGGGCTTGGGCGTGCGCGGGACTGGCATACGGTCCGGTGCCGACCGCGACCGTGGAGCGCTGCGGCCGGTGTGGGGCGGACACGGAGGACGATGCTGTGTACATGGGGTGACAGATCCCTTCGCGCGCCGACAGTCTGCAAGCGCTGCCCCGCCCGGCATCGGGCACATCCTGGGGAATGTGCCCGATGCCGGGCCGGGGTGGCGCGTTCCTACCTCACACCGGCGCGCGGGTGGCACACCATCTGGCGCACCCTGGCGAAACCCTGGCGAATAGTCGCCACGTACCTGACGGAGGGTTACTGTCAACACAGCCGAGAACCTGGGGGCTTGACGTGACCGGAGTACCCAACACCCGTCTGTGCGATCTGTTCGGCCTAGCCGGCTGGTCCAAGGGCGAACTCGCGAGACTCGTAAACCGGCAGGCGGCGGCCATGGGCCATCCCCAGCTGGCGACCGACACCTCTCGGGTGAGACGCTGGATAGACATGGGGGAAACCCCGCGTGATCCTGTGCCGCGGGTGCTGGCTGCCCTGTTCACCGAGCGTCTCGGCCGTGTCGTGACCATCGAGGATCTCGGCTTTGCACGGAACGGGCGAGCGGGTAGACGGAAGGACGCGCAGGGGTCGGACAACCCTGACGGTCTTCCCTGGGCGCCCGACCGGACGGCGGCGGTCCTCACCGAATTCACGGGAATGGACCTCATGCTCAACCGCCGCGGCTTGGTGGGCGCGGGCGCCGCGCTCGCCGCAGGAACAGCACTCAGCAGCGCTATGCACGATTGGCTGCACACCGACCTCGCACTCGCCCAGGACGTCCCCTACACCGAGAGCCTCCTCCACGCAGACCCCGCAGGCTACGACCGCTACGAGGCGGCCCCCATCGGGTCGCAGGAGATCACGGCACTGGAACGCTCCGTCGAAGTCTTCCGCGCCTGGGACGCCGCTCGCGGCGGCGGGCTCCAGCGCAAGGCCGTCGTGGGCCAGCTCAATGAAGTCGGCGGAATGCTCTCCTACCGTCACCCCGAACACCTCCAGCGGCGCCTGTGGGGCGTCGCCGCCAACCTCGCCGTCCTCGCCGGCTGGATGTCGCACGACGTCGGCCTTGAGCCCACCGCGCAGAAGTACTTCGTCATCGCCGCGCACGCGGCTCGCGAAGGGGGCGATCGCCCCCGTGCCGGCGAAGCGCTCTCCCGGGCTGCTCGGCAGATGGTCCACCTGGGCCGACCCGACGACGCCCTCGATCTGATGAAGCTCGCCAAGTCCGGCTCCGGCGAGGAGACACTGCCACGGACCCAGGCGATGCTCCACACCATCGAGGCTTGGGCGCAGGCGGCCAAGGGGCAGGGCCACGCCATGCGCCGCACCCTCGGTGAGGCGGAGGAGCTCTTCGTCTCCGACAAGAGCGATGTACCGCCGCCCAGTTGGATGCAGATGTTCGACGAGGCGGATCTCCATGGGATGGAAGCCCTGGCCTACCGGACCCTCGCCGAGCACGATCCCTCAGCGGCGACGATCGCCCAGAACCACGCCAAGAAGGCGCTGGAACTACGCGAAGGTGGTCGACAGCGGTCAAAGATCTTCGACTACATCTCGCTGGCCTCGGCCTGCTTCATCTCGGACGATCCCGAACAGGCCGATCGCTATGCCAGGCTCGCACTCGTCTCGATGGGGGAGACCTCATCGCACCGAACCTGGGACAGGCTGCGCGAGATGTATCGGCTCACCGGCCAGTACGCCGGCTACGGAACGATCGAGGACCTTCGGGAGGAGATCCGACTGGCCCTCCCCAACAGCCCTTCACCGAGGTCGAGGAGTGTCGAGATCTAACATCGTCACAGGCTGGAACGGCGCGGCTCGCATCGGGGTCCCAAAACGCGTCCGCCGCTAGGAACCGACCCTCGCGACCAGTACACAGGCGTCATCCGCGCGTTCGTCCGCGTGACATGCCTCGACCACGATCCGTACGCATTCCTGGGCGTCGCGGGCCTCGGTGAGGCGGGGCGCCAGGGCCAGCAGGAGATCGGTGCCGTCCTCTTCCTCCGCCGCGCTCCTGCGGGTGAGACCGTCGGTGCGCAGCACCAGCAGATCCCCGGGCCGAAGTGCTAGCTCGGCCTGTTCGTAACCGGCGTTGGAGGTAGCACCGAGCAGCACACCATCGGGTGGCGTCAGGGCACGCCCCGTTCCGTCGCGGAAGAGCAGCGGAGCGGGGTGTCCCGCCTGCGCCCAGGAGAGGGTGCGGGTCACCGGGTCGAACCGGCAGCACACGGCGCTGCCCAGCGCCGGTTGAACCGAAGTCTCCAGCAGTTGGTTGAGATGCCCCATGACCTGGCCCGGTTGGATGCCGGCCACGCCCAGACCCCGTAGCGCACCGAGCAGCATGGCCATCGTGGAGGTCGCGGTGACGCCGTGTCCGGTCAGATCGCCGACGCTGAACATCGAGGTGCCGGAGGGAAGCTGGAGGGCGTCATACCAGTTTCCCCCGATCAGAGCCCTGTTGATGGAGGGGAGGTAGTGTGCGGCGACATCCACCCCGGCGCTGCCGTCGAGCGGGAAGTGCAGGGAGCCACGCCACGGGGGGAGAACCGCCTCCTGCAGTTCAACTGCGAGCCGGTGCTCCGTCTGCTCGAAGTGCTGCCGGCGGTGGAGCGAATCACGGCTCTCCCGTACCGCCCGTTCGCTGCGGCGTAGCTCGCTGACGTCGCGGAACACCGCCCACATGGAAGCGGTCGAACCATCGGAGTCCAGCACGGGTTCGCCGGTCATATGGACGGTACGGACCCTGCCGTCGGCCCGGACCATACGGAATTCACCGTCGATGGGACGGCCATCGACCAGACAGGCGGTCACCAGCGCGGTCAGGAGGGACTGGTCCTCGGCGAAGACGATGGAGGGCAACTCATCCAGGGTCATCGGACCGCTCTTCGGGGCGCGCCCCACGATGCGGAAGAGTTCGTCCGACCAGCTCACCTCATCGGTGAGGAGATTCCACTCCGCACTGCCGATCCGGCTGAGGAGTGCGCCGGTCCGTCGGTCGCCGTCCTTCACATAGGCGTGGGAGGGCGCGTCGGCGCCGTCGGGGTTGTCGGTGCCGACAGTGTTGTTGAGGGGCGGCGGTAGCCCTTCCTTGAGCTGGCCCAGGTGGGAGCCGAGGTCGTCGAGTTGGTGAACTGCCAGATCACAGAGCGCGCGCTGCCATCTCCCCTGTGGATCGTCGATGTCCACTACCGAGTCTCGGCGGACGGCGTCCAGATCACCCCGCAGCCGGTGCGTCCGGGTGATCAAGGCGTCGACGGTGCCACGCTCTGGAGGCTGCGCGGCAGGACGGTCCGCGAACACATGGGACGGCATGTCGTACTCCGATACAGGCGTGGCCGGGGCCAGGTCTGAGACACGGTCTGAACAATGGACCGTTACGACTCTTGCACAGGGAGCGATGGCCCGTAAGGGATTTGGCAACACTCGATGCGATGGTGCCCCGGTCATATGCTGAAGCCAGGTCTGGACTCAGGGCGGTGTACTAGGGCTGGCCACCGCCTTCACCGTTTTACCGACTTTGCGGGGGTCGGGCAAGATGGATTCCAGCTGATTCAGGCGCGTTCCCAACGGTCAGAGCCTAGTCCCCGGAACATGTACCCGCCATGAGCAGCGACGGCGAGGAACCGCCCCGCCCGCCCCGGCGCCGCCACCGGCTTCCGTCGGGGCATATGCGTGACGCTGGCCACAGGCTCTCCCCTGTATGCGGCGCCCTGCGTGCTCAGCGGGACCGAGCCTCGTCAACCGTCTCCTCGGTGCGCAGGGACCCAGGGCGCAGACCAGACGCCCGGCGGCTCCGGGCGGTGCTCTCGAACGTCTTCAGAACATAAGTGGAGAGGGGAGCGGTGGTAGCGGCAGGTGGACCGGAATCGCTTGGACCTCATCGCGCGATGGCCATACCGAACGGCACGGGTCCCAGCGCCCGGACCAGATCGCCCACCATGAGCACGAAGGACTCGGGGCCCCGAGCCGTCCGGATGTCCCCGAGATCGATGATCCACTCCCGTGCCCAGCCCAACTCGCCCAGCAGTTCGGCGACCCTCCCCTTGGCGCGGGCCTCGTTGCCCGAGAGGAAGGCGCAAGGAGGGAAGGCCAGTTGCGAGGGATCGCCCATCAGCGACGCGTGCACCGTGTTGAGGGTCTTCACCACGTGGACGGCCGGCAGCGATAGTTGGAGCTGCTCGGCAAGGCTGCTGCCGGGGTAGATGGCCGCCGACGCGAATCCATGTGCGTCGATCTCGGTGGCGTTGGCGATATCGATCAGGACCTTGTCCGCGAGCGCCTTCGCAAGACCGGCGAGAACCTCCACCGAGACGGACCCCGGCAGAGCGTTGATGACCAGTTCCGCGGAACCGGCGGCCTCCCAGAGGCCGGTGGCGCGTACGGCGGAACCGGCTTCGGCGCGGATCGCGGTCCGCGGGTCACGCGAGCCCACCAGGACCTCATGCCCCGCCCGTCGCAGGGCGCCGGTGAGTGCTCGGGCCACCGTGCCGGAGCCCAGGATGGCGATCGTCGTCAAGGTCTCTCCCCGTTTGAATGCGGACCGTGCGGTTCCCAGGGACGCTAGGCGCTGCTGCCGTTGAATGGGCAGTACGCACTTCACCGTGGCCAACGCACACGAAGGGATGCCATGACGACGCGCACCGCCGCCCAACGACGTTCCGATGCCCGGATCGCCCATCAGGACCGGTTCGCCGCCTGTTCGACCAACCGCCTGCTTGAACGCCTGGGGGAGAAATGGGTCGCCCTGATCCTCAAGGAGCTGACCGAGGGCCCGCGGCGTTACGGCGAATTGGCTCAGTCGATCGCGGGGGCCAGCCAGAAGATGCTCACCGAGACACTGCGCCGCCTCGAACGCGATGGACTGCTCTCACGCACCCTCACCCCGAGTGTGCCGGTGAGGGTCGACTACGCCCTGACCCCGCTCGGGCGGAGCCTGCTACCCGTCCTCCGTGAGGTGACCCGCTGGGCCGAGCAGAACATGGCCGCGATCGATTCGGCTCGCACCGGCTACGACGACCAGCGAAGTCGCGCCTCCCACGACGACGAACAGAGAGGAACGGGGCCCCACGGCCGACGCGGCCAAGGCTGACACCACCGACCGACCCGGTGGCGTCCGAAGAACGATCCATCAGGCGTCCCTTCCGGTGCTCCGTTCAGTTGCCCAGCAGCCCGGGCGCCGGTCCACCGACCGGCCCACGGGCCGCCCCAGGTCAGGGAGAGAGCATGACCAGCGCCCCTCGATTCACCTTGGCGAGCATCGTGATCGACTGCCATGACGCTCAGGCACTCGCCGCGTTCTACGCCCAACTACTCGGTTGGCGGACGCGCTCCAGCGAACCCGGCTGGGTCCACCTACGGTCACCGGACGGCACCCTGGGCCTCTCCCTCCAGAGCGAAGCGGACTACCAGCCTCCATACTGGCCCGAGGAACCCGGAGCCCAGCAGAAGATGCTGCACCCGGACATTCAGGTCGACGATCTGGAGGCCGCCACCCGGCACGCGGTGTCGCTGGGAGCAACCGAAGCGGCGTGGCAGCCGCCGGGCGGTGACCTCACTGTCCTGCTTGACCCCGCAGGTCACCCCTTCTGTCTGTTTCTTCACAGGTGACCGGTGAATGCAATACTCGCTGAATGAGTTCACGTATGGCCCGCCGGGGGCGGGCGGCTCGGGGAGAAGGCGTACGGATCAGACGGGCGACCGCTCGGGATGCCAAGCGCCTCACCAACCTGGTGCGCCGCTCACGTGCGTATGAGGGCGGCTATGCGTCCATGGTCGCCCAGTACCGGGTGGGGCCCGACTACATCGAGGCTCATCCGGTCCATGTGGCCGTCGACGAAGACGACACCCTGCTCGGCTTCTACTCGTTGCTGCTGAGCCCGCCCGAACTCGATCTGATGTTCGTCGCGGACCGGGCGCAAGGCCTCGGCATCGGGCGCCGGTTGGTCAGCCATATGGTCGCTGAGGCACGCGGTGCGGGCATCGAAGCGGTACGGGTGGTCTCCCACCCGCCGGCCGAGGGCTTCTACCGCAGCGTCGGAGCGCGGCGCACGGGCACGGTCTTGGCCCAGCCCCCCGTGGTGAACTGGGACCGACCCGAACTTGTCTTCCCCATCCCCACGGCCGAATAGCGCGGTCCCCGCGGGCTCGGGGCCCTCCCGCCCGGAGCGGATCGGCGGGGCCGGATATCGACCCGGCCCCGCCCTTTTGCCGTCCCGAGCCTGCTAGACCACCGCTCCCGTTCCGCTGCGGTCCCGCTTGCGAGCAGGTTTGGTGCGCGGCCGATCGGGATGCCGATGCTGGAGCTCCACCGCGATCGGCATGGCCGTGAACACGGTCGAAGCAATGCCGGCGACGACACCCACCAGCAGGGCGATCGCGAAGTCGGTCAGTGAATCCCCACCGAGCACCGCGAGCGCCATCAGCACGAACAGCGCACCCATGCCGGTGTTGACCGTACGGGGCAGGGTCTGGGCCACCGCCTTGTCAGCCAGCTCCGGCCAGGCGCCGCGCGGTGCCGCACGGCGTAGCTCCCGCAACCGGTCGAGGACGACGACGGTGTCATTGACCGAGTAGCCGACGACGGTCAGCAGAGCGGCGAGGAACACACTGTCGACTGGTTTGCCCAACCAGGCGAACAGTCCCACCACCAGAAGGACGTCCTGCACCATCGCGGCCACCGCCGCCGCGGCGAACGTCCAACGGAATCGCACGGTCAGATAGATGAGCTGTGCGGCAACCGCGACCGCGAGTGCGATCAGCGCATGCTGGCGCAGTTCGCTACCGAGGCTCGGCCCTATGGTGTCGTCCCGCTCGATCGACACCTTCCCCACGGCCTTCTCCAGCTCCCCGCGGACCTTTTCCTGCTCCTGGTTGCTGAGCTCCTCCGTGCGTACGGTGATCGACTTCTCGCCGGTCGCCTGCACCACGGCCCGGGGGAAGCCCGCGTCCGCGACGGCCTGGCGGGCGATGTCGGCGTCCACCGATCGCTCGGCCGCGTACTGGATCTGCCGTCCGCCGGTGAACTCGACGCCGAACTCCAGACCGCGCACCCCGATACCCCCGAGCGCCAGCAGAAGAAGCCCGGCGCAGGCTCCGAGCCAACGCCGCCGGTGCCGCATCAACCGTGGTGGACGGCGTTCCAGATGGGCCCTCACCCGGCCCGTCATGGTCAGTCCGGTGAGCGCCGGCCGCCGTCGCACCGGGCCGAGGCGCAAGGCCCAGTCGGCGAGCAGCCGGGTGATGAGCATCGCCGATATCAGCGAGACGAGAACACCGATGGCGAGCGTCACCCCGAAGCCCTTGACCGGGCCGATGGCGAACGCGAACAGCAGTCCTGCCGCCAGCAGGGTCGTCACATGGGAATCGGCGACCGCGCTCCACGCCTTCTGGAACCCGACCCGAAGCGGACGCCGTAGATCCACCGTCCGGTCAGCGGAGCGCAGGTACTCCTCCCGCGCGCGTTCGAAAACCAGCACATTGGCGTCCACCGCGATGCCGATCGCCAGAACGAAACCAGCGAGCCCCGGCAGGGTCAGGGTGGCGCCCAGCGCTACGACAGCGGCGTAGGAGATCAGCCCGTAGAGCGCCAGGGCGATGGTGGCGAGCAGACCGACCAGCCGGTAGACGGCGATGATGAACACCCCGGTACAGATCAGACCGATCACCGCGGCGAGCGCGCTCGCCTGGATCGCGTCCTTGCCGAGGGTCGGGCCCACCACGTTCTGCTCGATGGTGGTCACGGGCACGGGGAGGGCACCGCCCTTGACCAGTGCCGCCAGATCGCGTGCCTCCGCGGCGCTGAAGTTGCCGGTGATCTGGGCGGACCCACCGGTGATGCCCGCCCCGCAGGGCACTGACTGCTCCATCCCAGGAGCCGAGACGATTCTGTCGTCCAGGACGATCGCCACCTGGCGGGCGGGGTCGCCGGGTGCGGCACACGCCGCAGCGCCGGTGAGTTTGGCCCAGTCCTTGCCGCCACCGCGGAAGGAGAGATCCACGGTCCAGCCCCGCCCTGACTGGGTGTCCAGCACGGCCTCGGCGTTCTTGACTCCCTCGCCGGTCAGTCCTGGCGGCGCGAGCTGGAGGAAACTCCCTGCTCCATCGGGGTCCGCCAGCACCCGGGAGCCATCCGCGGCCGGTCCGCTCTTCGGCCCGGCGGTCGCCGCCTGTACGGGGTGGAAGGTGAGCTGAGCGGTACGGCCGATGACTTCGGCCGCCTGCCGTGGGTCCCGTACACCCGGCAGTTCGACCACGATACGGCGTTCCCCGGAGCGTGCTAGCGATGGTTCGGAGACTCCGAGCGCATCGACCCGCTGGCGCAGCACCTCCACCGCCCGGTCGGTCGCCGCGGCGTCGGCGCGGACCGTGGGGGAGTCCTTGGTCTCCAGGACGATACGGGTGCCACCGCGAAGATCGAGTCCAAGGCGGGGCGGGTTGGTCAGGGTGATGAACACCGATATGGCGATGATCGCCAGCGCCAGAAGGGCACGCCAGAGCGTGGCGCGACGTGACATAGGGACTCCACGGGCAGCGCGCAGAGCGCCGAGCGGCGTCTGCGGACAGCGGATAAGGGCCGAGTGCGCGCCCTGGCCGGGGTCCGGGGGCATCGGTCATCGATGCCGTGGGCGGCCAGTGCGAAGGAAGGTCAGCTGCTCGACGTGGAGGGCGGTGCGCGGGTGTGACGGGGGCTGTAAGGGTGGTGGGGCGGTGCCCGCTCCTGGCGTGGCCCCACCGCTGTGTCTCCGGTGAGAGGCCGGGCGAAGTCGAAGGCCACCGGCCCGGCCGGTGCCGGGGGTGCGAGGGGCAGTCGGGCCTCGGTGTCGGCCGCCACGGTCTCCTGGACGACGGCGACCGGTGCACGCCGCAGATCGGGCCGTGCCTCTTGGCGTGGTGACCCACCCCGCTGCGGTCCGTCGGTACGGACGGGAACGACCGGGCTCATGCTCGCCGTGGTCACGGTGGTGGCGCCGGTGGGGTGCGGGGCGCCAACGAGCACCAGGAAGGTGGCCCAGACTCCGAGCAACAGCGTCGGCACGGTCGCCGCGAGGAGGAGCCGACCGCGCTGTCGCATGGCTTCCCTCCCGCTGTGGCTCTTCGCTGTGTCCCTCACCAGACCAAGTCTCAGCGTAGGCGACCGCGAGGGTGTCTTGGACCTGGGGTGTGTGGAGACGGTCCGTCGGCCCCTCCGGGAGCGGGGGTGATCGGTGAAAGCCGACGGCGCGGGTGCGCGGTCGGGAGGACTCCAGAACAGGCCGGTGGCCCCCGTCCGCCGACGGGGGCCACCGGTGCGTGTCAGTGGATCAGAAGACGCTCAGTCCGTACAGGCCCAGGGGTTCCGTGACGGGCTGGTAGAAGGTCGTTCCGCCGACGGTGCAGTTCCCGCTGCCGCCCGAGAGCAGGCCGTACGCGGTGTTGCCGGCGAACAGGGGCCCGCCGCTGTCACCGGGCGCGGCACAGACATTGGTCTGGATGAGGCCGTAGACGAGTTGGCCGCCCCCGTAGTTGACCGTGGCGTTGAGCGCGGTTACCCGTCCGGTGTGGTAGCCGGTGGTGGAGCCGGTGCGCTCCACGAACTGACCGACGTAGGGGTTGCCGGCGTTGATGATGTCCCGGTAGGTGCCGTTGTAGAGGTAGACACGGCCATCAGCCGCCGCCGGATAGGCGTGCTGGATGACACCGAAGTCGTTGCCCGGGAAGCTGGATGCCGCGGTCCAGCCCAGGAGCGCGGTGTTGGCGGGGTTGGTGTACCAAGTGCCTCGCCCATTGGTGCAGTGGCCCGCGGTGAGGGCGTAGTAGACGCCGGCTCTGACGGTGTTGAACCCGAGGGAACACCTGGCTCCGGTCGAGTAGATGGCCTCGCCGCCTGCGATGAGCCTGTTGAACCTGCCGGCCGTCCGCTTGATCTCCAGTGAGCCGGCCTGTGCGCCTGCGGCCTTCTTGATCGCGGTGAGCTGTCCGGCCGTCACCCGCTGGTCAGCGGTGACGACGATCTTGCCCTTGGCCTGGTCCGTGTACCAGGCCGTGCCCGCCACGTCGGCTTCGAGAACCGCATCGCTCGCCTGGGTGAGCTGTGCGGCGGTGGCCCGGGTGTCAGGGGCCGACTGGGCGATGGCGCTCGGTGCGGCGAGCGCGGTGATCGATACCAGGCTGGCCGCGACGGCGATCATCCGAGCACGCCCGACGACGGACCCGAAGGGTAAGAGACGCTTCATTTTCACTGCAACCTCCGATGAAGATCGGGAGCCCGCTGGGTGCGGGCCTTGGGCAGCGCGACATTCAGACCCGGACCATGAAGCGGTCATGAGCCTGTCAATCGACGTGTTAGCGATACTCGGGCCATGGATGCCGGCGGGACAAGTTCGCCTTTCGGACGCTTGTCGCGGGACAGGTTCCGTTCATCATTCGATGGCGGGAACAGTTCTTTCGTGTAATCCGGCTGGATGGGGAAAGGGTGCCCCCTGGTGCGGCGGGTCCGCATGCGCCCTGGATTTGTTGGCGCCCGGTCAATTGGGTGCCCGGGGTGGTGATTGGCGGCCCTGGCGGAAGGGTTCTTGTTTTCGAAACATGAACACAGCTCAAGATTCTGGCTGCTCATCGGATGATCGAAAGTAAGCGGCCGGTCACAGGTGGTGATATGGCGATGTTCGACTTCTCCGGGCCCTCGTTCGTACGTCGTGGGTTGCGGCCCGCGAGATCTCGCCCCCTTGGTCGCGCCTGCCATCCGCGGGCTTCGGCGCGACTCGTGTGAGGGCGTACCGGGCCGGCCCTCACATGAGGGGGAGCGGAAGACGCCTATCGACTTTCCGCGGCTTAGGGCGTTATGTCAGTGTTCATCAGCTGTATCACCTGTGGTCTGGTGTCTTGTTCTGCGTCCGCACCCTCTGCGGAGCGCAATTCCGCCTCGCCATCGGTCGGCGGTCCCGCACTGCTCCGTCACCCGATCTGATGGCCTTCCGTACCCTCGTTCACATCATGAGTCGCAATCGTCGCTCGGCGATCCCGAGCCGCACGGTCTGGCCCCAGGTCAGCTCCAGTGCGTCGCTCTCGACACCATCCCCAAACGCCACCAAACGGTCTGACTCCACGATGAGCTGAAGCTCCTGTGCGCGCTCCAAGACCCCCTCGACCAGCTGTGTCCCGGTCGCGGGCGAGGGCCATGCCTCACGTACGAACCAGAGCAGCCGGGGATCGGCCGGCCCAGGCAGCGGCAGAGTGCTCTCCCGCTCCTGCCAGAGCGAGCGCAACCAGCCGGTCGCTCCGGTGCCGGTCCCGACCAGTACCCCTGATGACGCCTGAGTCTCCGCGGCTGCCGACGCGCAGATCAGTCGGTAGCGGGCGCTCTGATGGCCGGGGCTGCCGAGGTAGATCTCATTGAGCGCACAGAGCCGCTCGCCGTTGTCGGCCGTGGCCTCGACCATCGTGAGCTCGGCGATCACTCGGTCGCCGTCCACGGCCGCCGCGAGCAGCCGCGCGGTGTTCCGCGCGCGGTGGCGCACCAGGACCCCCAGGCCGCGGCCGGGGTCGGAGTCGATCCCCACCACCGGCTGACCGGACAGATATTTCGCGGTGTTCGCCACCAGCCCGTCCGCCCCCACCACGACGACCACGTCCTCCGGGCCGAAGAGAAACCGATCCAGGTCGGTACGTTCCACCCGGGTCTGGCGCCAGTTCAGCGGAACGGCCGCAGCCGCCTCGGCGAGTGAGCGCCGCGCCCGCTGATGGCGTGCGGCCACCTCGTCGACACTGCGACCGCGAGAGGAGAGGAAGAACCCCGCCTGGCCGTGTGTGCCGTGTCGGGCGAGCAACTCCTCGTACTCGCTGGTCCGGTAGACCAGAACCGCTCGCGGCGCGAGGCTCACTCCCGTTCCCCTCTGCGGCGGGGCCGGGCGGGAGCGCTGCCGGATGGGCCAGGGGTGCGCTCTGTGGTGGTTCCGCGCGCCCTGGCTGGCTCGCCGCCTTCGACGGCGGCCTGCCCCCCGGGGGTGCCGAGCTTGGCGAGCAGCCCGGTGAGCACATCGGGCGAGATGGTGAGGCTGTCGATGCGCGGTAGGTTCTCGGCGAGCCGGGTCCCGGTGAGGGCATGCAGGGTCGCCGGTTCCACCTCCGCGTGTACGCGTAGCCAGGCGGCCTGGGCCGCGGCGCGGGCCTCGCCCACTCCGCGGGCCGCCTCGGCCTCCGCCTTGGCGAGTCGTACGGTACGCAGGGCCTCCGCCTCGGTCCGTACGCCGTCGGCCGCCGCCTTCTCCTCGGCCTCGCGCCGTGCGTTGGCGCCGCGCTGTTCGACCAGTCGTTCCTCCTGCCTGGCAAGCTCGATCTTGCTCGCCAACTCGTTCTCCGCGATGGCGCGTTCGCGCTGTACTGCCATGGCCCGGCGTTCATAGGTGGCCCGGTCCGCGTCCTGCTGGATCTGCTCACGTGCCGGAGTGCGTAGGGCCCGTTCCACTTCCGGTTCGGGACGGATGGCGACCACCCGCACGGCGACGATGGCGATTCCGGTGGCGGACAGTCGCGGCTCCGACGCGAACCCATCGCCGATCCGTTCGCGCACGGCGGCGACACCGTCGACCAGCGCGGCGGCCAACGGGGTACGCGCCAGCACATCGAGTGCGTGCTGCTGGGCGGTTTCGGTGAGCAGAGTGGAGATCTGCTTGAGCGGGGCACCACGCCAGACGCCGGTGTCCGGGTCGATGGAGAAGTCCAGTCGAGCCGCTGCGGTGGCCGGTTCGGCGATGCGATAGGTCACCGTCGCCTGCACGGTCACATCTTGGAAGTCCGCGGTGCGGGCGTGGAAGACCATGGACTCCTCCCGGTCATCGACCGGCACCTCGCAGAGCGCGGCCGCCAACGCCCGGAACCAGAAACCCAAGCCCGGTCCGTCATGGACGAGCTGTCCGCGCCGGTGGTGGCGGATGTGCGCGGTGGGTGCTGAACGCAGGTGACGCCATCCCAGGCGCTTCATGATGTCGGCCATCCCGACCCCCTTTTCGTCTGTTCGACGATAGAGGGAGTGGATCTTATCGTCAATGGGACGAGATAGGGGACGTGGCGTGCCTGCCGGGGCCTGGGGCTCGATGGGGCGCGTCGAGTTCGGCTGGAGCGCCAGGGGGAGGGTGGTGCCCGAGATGCTCTGCTGTGCCATGCATTGTCGTCGCCATTTGGGTGGACTGGCTATTTCCCATCTCGATATAACGGCTGGAAATGGTCCGTTGATTGGCGCCATTTCGCCATGCTGCGGAATCCAGCGAAAAACATGCCACGATGTAAAGGGCACTTGAGCATCAGACGCAAGGGGTAAGGGGAGCGCGCGTGACAGGCGGTAAGCCCCGAGGGGGCATTTGGTCCGGCCGATTTCTTTCGTTGGGTACTTTGCCGGGAGCGGCGACGGCCCTGACGGCTACCGTCGCTGTCTATATGACCCTGGTGGCATTGGGGAACATTATGGATTTTGGCACCAATAGACAATTCGTCCGCCATGTCCTCGCGATGGATACCACGTTCAAGGACGAGGACGTCATGTGGCGCGCGATCGAGTCCCGGGTGGTGGGCGATATCGCCTATGTGGCGATCATCGTCTGGGAGACGATCGCTGCCGCGGTGCTCACTGCGGGTGCCTGGCTATGGGCCAAGAGCCTGCGGCGAGGCGACTTCCGGCGGGCCAGACGTATGACGACCTTCGGTTTGACGATGCTGCTACTCCTCTTCGGCCTGGGGTTCATCGCCATCGGCGGTGAGTGGTTCCAGATGTGGCAGTCATCGGAGTGGAACGGACTGGAGCCCGCCGGGCGCAATGTCATGATCGCTGCCCTGGTGCTGATCGTGATCCATCTGCCGGGGGTGCGGGGCAATCACAACCGGGCTGTCCGCCGATGACTTCCGTTGGGGACTCGGCGAGTGCCTGCCCCAGGGGCAGCCCTCAACCGTCGCACCGGTAGTCGAACCTGCCACTGGCCCGATGGGTTGATGGGGAGATCAGTTGGAGTTCCGCGCTTGCGCGGTACTCCCCTTCTCCGCTGAAGGTCCACAGCAAATGGAGCTTGGCCTGCTTCTGGCCGCGTGCCAGTTTCTCCCGCAGCCGGCCCGACGTGGTCCCATCGCTGCGTACCCAACGGTAGACCAGGGCGCCGGCCCGTCCATCGGTGTCCACCAGGCCCACCAGATCGGCGGTGCCACCGCAGCCGATACGCTCCGCCGCGGTGCGGACCGACACCTTCTCCACCGTGAGGGAAGCGCCGTAGCGCTGCCAGGCGAGAAACGACAGCACGGCAGCGAGCACCACCGCCGCCAGGGCGTATCGGCGCAGCCCTCGCACGCGACTCTTCGGTGGACCGGCCGCGTCGGACCGGTGGGAGGTATCGGGCTGAGTGCCGTGCCAGACGGCGGACGCGGTGTGGTGGGTGCTGTGGCTCCGGGGCGATCCGGTCACCCCGGGACCGAACCGCAGCACCTGCCCTTCGACTCGGTCGGGAAGCACCTCCGCACTGTCGGTACGGACGCCGGGCCAAGACGGCGGCTGCACCAGGGTGGGGCCCTCCCCCTGGGGCATCGGCCCTGGCCTGTCGAACCAGTGGCTGCCCAGCGCGGTGGCACTGTAGCCATCCCCGGGGTCTGCGCCCGGACTTCGCTCATCGCCGCTGTCGGGGGAGTACGGCAGCCGTGGATCGTTCATTGGATGGCACACCCCCGGTAGATCTGCTGCGAGGCGTTCCCGTTCGTCGCATGGGGGCGCGTGCCCACCGAAACGCCTAAGTAGCATCCCGCGCCCTGGAAGGAGTGGCTAGGGGTGAGGACGTACTCCTGTGCGCCGCTCAAGGGGAAGCTCTCCGAACCCTCGGCGATGCCGAGTTCTCCCTGGGCATCACCGGTGAACCAGGTGACGACCACGGTGATGGGCCCGGTCCCGTCCGTGAGTACCGCGATACTCGCATCGGCTGTGGGGCCGCGTAGCCGCTGCTGAAAACTGGTGACCGATACCGATCGCACGCGCAGTGGCGGAGGTATGGACACCGATGGGCTCGGCCGGCTGCTGGTTGTCGGGCTGGTCGACGGTGATGTGGATGCTGAGGGCGAGGGCGAGGCCGTTGGGGAAAGGCTCGGGGAAGAAGAAGACCTTGAGGGGACGGGCTTGCTGGGTGCGGGCCCATCGGGCGACGCGCTCACCGTCTCCGAGGGTGACGCGGGTTCTCCGGGCAAGCCGGCGGGGGCAGTTGACGGCGAGGAGCCGGAGGGGCGAGGAGTGTCAGGAGCGGGAGCCGGAAGAGCTGAGTCGGGTGATGCGCTCGTGGTGGCGAGGCTTCGGGCAGTGGCCTCTGCGGGCCCGCCGCTGCTTGCCTCCAACACCATGGCCAAGGCGAGCAAACCAGCGATGATGGCGAGTGCGGTGGCGAGCGCCACCGCACTGGACAACACGCCCCGGACTCCTCCTCCTGCTCCGCCACCCGTACCCGGGCCAGTGGGGATATCCCAGCCGCGCGAAGGCTCCGGCTGTCGGATCGCGGTGGTGGCCAACTCGGTGGTGCCCTCCACATCGCCTCCGGACGACGGAAAGAGCAGGGGCAGCAGAGCCGCGAGAGCAGCGAGCTTGCGCTGGCCCCTCTCCTCCCAGTCCGGCCCGTAGGCGGCTTGGGCTACGGACTCCAACTCCGCGACGAACACCGCGGCGTTGGCAGGGCGCTCTCGCGGGGACTTGGCGAGCCCGCGCCGGATCAGCGGGCGTACCGCCTCGGGCGCATCCTCGTCGGGCACCGGCGCATCGATGTGTTGGAGCGCCAGTTCGGCGAAGTTCGCGCCGGAGAAGGGCTTGTGCCCGGTCAGGCACTCATAGAAAGTCGCCGTCGCCGCATACACATCCGCCGCGGGGGAGGCGGGCTGGCCCTGCCACTGCTCCGGAGCCATATAGGCGGGAGTGCCGGCTACCTCCACCGTGGAGCCATGGTCCACGGCAATGCCGAAGTCAACGAGTTTGGAGGAGCCATCGGCGGCAACCAGGACGTTGTCCGGCTTGTAGTCACGGTGGACCACACCGGTCCGGTGGGCGGCCGCCAACCCCAACAAGGACCCCTTGAGCACCACCAGCGCCGCCTCGGGACCGGTTGCGCCCTCCTGGCGCAGCAAGGCGCGCAGGGCGATGCCGTCGACCAGTTCCATCACGATGGCAGCGCCGTCGGGCGCTTCCACATATTCGTACAACCTCACGACATGGGGTGAGTCCAGCCCGCCGAGAAGCCGGGCCTCGGCGCGAAAACCCTGGATGAACGAGGGATCCGACCGCACCCGCTCACTGAGGTACTTGATCGCCACCAGGACTCCGGTAGCGTCATGGACCGCTTGGACGACCCGTCCACTCGCCCCGGCGCCCAGCTCCCGGGATTCCGTGTAACCGGGCACCATCCATGTGCTCATCCCGTCCTCCTCGCCCCACGGCTGGTGCCGTCCGCCAACTCCTGATGACCGCACGGTTGCCGAGTCGTGGTGCCGCACGGCAACTCACTCGCTCTCCCCACAGCAGACACCATTTCGCGCCCCGCGGTTCCCTTCCCCTACCGGCCCGCCGGCCGGATACCGGGGCGTGTCCGGGAACATCCCCGCGTTGGGCGCAGGCGCGCCGACCATCACCAGATCACCGTCTGTCCGCCGCTGTGGTCGGCCAGTTGGGGATGATGGCGGTCAGGCTGGGGCACCGGGTTCGCCCCATGGCCTGTGAGATGGCGAAACAGCAGTGGAGAGAGGGAACGGAACACCTGCGTGGACCGGCAGGCCTCAGGGCTGAACTGAACGGGAGCGATGGGGGAGCGGCGCCGAACGGTACTGGATGCCGGAGTCAGAGGGCATGCCTTCGTCGGCTCACCCCAGGGAAAGCGCATTGCCCCGGCGTCCGTGTCGTGCATAGGATGCTCGATGTGACTGCCGGGTCGGCCATGTGCCAGAAGCGAGAAGGGTTCCCGGCCTCGGAGTGAATCCGAGGCGGGTGCGAGCCCCGCCTTTTTGTCGCCCATACCTCGGGTGCCCCTATTTCGGGCTTTTTTCGCCGTTGAAGTGTCTCTTCCTTCGCTGCGGTGTTGCGGCTGATGTATCAGTCGATCCATTTCTTCGCGTTTCAGAGCAGCTCATTCCCCATGCCCGCACATGGCCTACGGGTCAGTAGGCGCACGGCACTTGCACAGAGAAAGCAGAGAATGCCAAACGACTTCAATCAGCAGGTCATCGATGATTTTCGGGCCAACGGCGGATATGCCGGCGGTCTTTTCGAGGGGACCCGGCTGCTCCTGCTCACCACTACGGGAGCCCGGTCGGGAGCCAAGCACACCACCCCCGTCGCCTACCTCCCGGATGGAGGCGAGCGAGTCCTCATCATCGCGTCCGCCGCCGGTGCGCCCCGGCATCCGGCCTGGTACCACAACATCGTGGCCAATCCCCGGGTCACCGTGGAGGCGGGAGCCTTCACCTACGAGGCGCAAGCCACCGTCCTGGCAGACGCAGAACGTGACACCGTCTTCGCCCGGGCGGTAGAGGACGACCCCGGATGGGCCGACTACCAGGCGAAGACATCCCGTGTCATCCCTGTCGTCGCCCTCCGGGAGATCCCCGGCCCGCCGAACGTCGCAGCCTCGTCACCGGGCGAGGCGATCAAGTTGATCCATCAGGGGTTTCGACGTGAACTCGCTCTGATTCGATCCGAGTTCACCGCTTCGGGACCCGGTCTGGGTGCTCAGCTACGAATGAACTGCCTGACCCTCTGCCAGGGCCTGCACAACCATCACACCGGCGAAGACACGATGTTGTTCCCGGCGCTGGCCCGTCAGCACCCTGCTTCTGCTTCCGTCATCGATCGTCTTCAGGAAGAACATCGCAGGATCGCGACCCTGGTCGAGGACCTCCAGCGAGTCATCTCCAGGAAGGACCCGGACCCGCTCACGGCCGTGTCCGAGGTTGAGCGGCTCACACGTGAACTGGAGGCGCACCTTGTCTACGAGGAAGAGGAGCTGCTTCCGCTCCTCGACGGGTAGCACCTGGATCAGCTTCCCCAGGTGCTACCAAGATGGGGTCTCCCGCCTGGGTGGGGCCTCCCCCCTGGGCGGGGAAGAGGCCCCGCCTCGCGGTCAGGGGCTTCGCGGCCGGTGCTCGGTGTCGCGGGCGTGGGCAGCGGAAGGAAAGAAGTGCAGCATGGCGAAAGCGATCGCCCAGGCGCAAGCGTTATGCCCCCGTAAACCCGACACTGCCCTGTCCCGCAGATCCTCACGCATGGCAGGGAGCACTCCACCGTGGCACGGAACCGCGAGCATCACCGCCAAATCAACCTTTCAGGCTCCTCGTTGACCCCATGCACGACCGGCCCATGGGATGTGAGCCTCTCGGTGAAGGACCCTTCCAGCCTTGCGTACGAGGTGTCTCCGTCGGCTGCCTCAGGGAGTGTGGAGACGCCTCGCGCGTGCCAGCACATAGGCGACTCCGAGGTAGGGGAGGGCAAACAGGGCAAACAACTGACCATGGGTGAGAAGCCCAGCAGCCGCGCCGTACACGGCGTACACCAGCAGGGTGGTCACACTGGTGCCGAGCCCGGCCAGGGAAGTGACCGTGGCCCGGCTGGTGCCGGTGATCGCGCTCTGAAGCCGGGCATCGCCCACCACATCGGTGAGTTGGAAGACCAGGAACGCCAGCCCGAGCAGGACGAAGCCGACCGGTTCCCCGGAGAGTGTGCTGACCGCCATCAGGGCAGCGGCAACCGCCAGGACCGCCCCGAGCACATGGGCAGGCAGCCGCTCGGCCGGTGCTGTCAGCAGACCACCGAGCGACACTCCCACCCAGACGGTGAGCACAAGCCATGGAACGTCCCGGGTCGCCACTCCGGTCTCCCCGGCCAGGAGCGGTACGAACTCCTCCAAGGCGCCCCAGATCGAGGTCAGCAGGACCGCCAGAAACAGTGCGTACCGTACGCGCTTGCTGGCACGCACCTCGTCCAGACCCGTCCTCAGGGTTGCCAGGATCCCCGTGTCCGACTCACCGCCGTGCTCCTTCGACCGATCAACACCGCTGCTGGGGCATGCTGCCCGATCGGCCGCGGCTCGGTCGACCGGCACCGCGGGGCCGTCCACCTGGGGCTGCGGACCCCATGCCGCCTCGCTGTTCCGGGGACGGTGTTCAGGCAGTGCCAGAGCCGAGAGTGAACACAACACGCAGACCATGACACTGGCTGCTCCCAGTAGTCCGTAACCGCCCCAGGCGGTGGACGGACCCGCCGCCGCGATCGCCAGCGCCGTGGCCGTGGTACTCGCTGTAGCGGCCCTTCCCATCAGTCGGACATAGCGGTTCGCCGCTCCTAGGCGCTCCAGTTCTTCATAGGCCAGCGCCTCCATGGAACCCGAGCGCAGCGCACCTCCACCGGACCAGAGGACCATGCCCAGGGCGAAGGAGGCATATCCCGGCAGGGTGACCCAGAGGGCGAATCCCACCGCTGACAGCAGGGGACCGACGACCAACACACGGCGCCGGGAAACCGTGTCCGCCCAGACCCCGGACGGTACCTCCAACAGGATCCCGGTCAGCGAACCGACGACGAACAGGGAGGAGATCTCGGCGGTACTCAGCCCATGATCGGTGAAGAGCACCGCGTAGACGGGGTAGAGCAGGATCAGATCGTCAAGACCGGCATAGACGAGGAGCTTTCGCTCCAGTCTTCGGACCTGGACGGTAGGTGCGGCGCTGCGCGTGGGCGCGGGTGAGGGGAGGAAGGGCATGACGGGGTTTCCTTCGGCGACGGAACGGACGGTTGGGAGGACCGCTCGCTACCGATGGGGGTCCTCGGCAACCCGTCGCATGCGTTCCACCCGTGCCGAAGGCCGCGCATGGCGCATACGCGGCGCGCCTGCTGCTGGGCGCGCACCGCGTACGCGAACACTCACTTGAGGATCAATGTCGTCGGCGCATCACACCAGTGTACGAACGAACTTGCGGTGGGCGGCGTACTCTCCCCGCGGTGTCCGACAGTCGGGTGAACGCTCCGCCCGCGACCAGCAGGGCGAGTGCCACCAGCAGCGCGCTCATCCACAACGGTGATCGGTAGCCGAATCCCGCCCCGATCGTGACGCCGCCGAGCCAAGGCCCCAGGGCCGCGCCAACGTTGAAGGAGGCCGTTGCGTAGGCCCCTGCCAGGGTCGGTGCCGCCGGGGCCGCGTAGAACACCTGACTGATGATGGTTGAGCCGACGGCGAAGGAGAGCGCGCCTTGGAGGAAGACGAGGATGAGCGCCGTCACCAGGTGATGGGCCCAGAGGGCGAACACCACCCAGCCGCCCAGTAGTGCCGCTCCGCCCACTGCCAGCAGGGGCAGGGGGCGGAGATCCGCGAAGCGGCCGGCGACGGTGACACCGATGAATGAGCCCAGACCGAAGAGCGCCAGAACGGCCGGCACCCAGACAGAACCCAACGCTGTGACATCGGTGACCAGCGGGGCGAGATAGGTGAACGCACAGAACGTCGCACCGTTGACCAGCGCACCCAACAGCAGCGTCACCATCAAGCGGGGATGGCGCAGGGCACCCAACTCGCCGCGTACGCCACCGGCCCCAGCGGAGGGTTCACCGGCAGGGACCGCTGTGACAACGGCGAGGACTGCCGGCACCGACAGCAGGGCCACCGCCCAGAACGCGGAGCGCCAGCCCCACAACTGCCCCAGAACAGCGCCACCGGGCACCCCCACGACACAGGCCAGGGTGATCCCACCGAGCAGGATCGAGGTCGCACGTCCCTTGGCCCGGGGTTCGACCAGGCTGGTCGCGGTCGCCAGCGCCACCGCGAGGAAACCGGCATTGGCGAGCGCGGCGACGATCCGAGTCGCCAGCAGCACCCCGTAACTCGTGGTGAGCGCGCCCACCACATGGACCAGCAGAAACACCAGGAGGAAGGCCAACAGCGCGCGCCGACGGGACCAGCGCATGCTCGCCACCGCCATCAGCGGGGCTCCGACAACCATTCCCACGGCGAAGGCCGAGGTCAGATGTCCGGCCGCTGGGATGGAGACCCGAAGGTCACGGGCGATGTCCGGAATCAGACCGGACAGCATGAACTCGGACGTTCCTTGGGCGAAGACCGCCACTGCGAGCAGATAGAGAACGAGGGGCACGGCAAACTCCACAGCCATCACAGAACCGAAAAGGGCAGCGGTGGGTCGCGGGCGGCGGCCGTACACACGTCAAGGCGCACTCCGGCGGGCCTTGGGCGGTGCGCTCAAGGCGGGGGAGTCAGATTGACAGCGCGGGAAGCCACCGGGCGACCGGTGGCGACAGTCTTGACGCCTCAGGGCTGGACACGATCGCAGGTTAGTGACAGAGACGCTGAGCTGTCCACGAGGTTTTCGCGAACGCCTCGGGCCCAGACGGGACGTCGATATCTGCGGGCACCCGTGCTGGCCCGATGGCTCTGATCAGCCGGCCCATGAGGTGGGAGAGCGTTGGGTCCCAGCCGGTGCGCGAAGGCGATGGGCTCCTATCGCCGCGGGAGAGGGCGACCGGTGTCGATTCGGGTGAATGGTGTGCCCAGAGGGAGAGGAGAGGCCTGTTTCGGGGGAGCGCCAAAGGAGAAGAGCGCCAAGGAGGAGCGCCTGAGGGAGGCAAACAGCCCGGACCTGGTCCGCGCTGCGAAGCGGTTTCTGCTGAAGCGCACCGCTCACCGCGGCCGGGTCACCCGCCTTCAGCACGTCGTGGATCAGCCGCGGGGACATCCACAACAGACCACGACGAGCGGCGGCGAGAAAGCCACGACAGGACACGAAAGGACAGACCGCATGGCGTTCACTCCCGAGGAGATCGCCTACCTCCAATCCCAACCACTGGCGCGTCTGGCGAGTGCCTCACCGGATGGGCAACCCGACGTGGTGCCAGTCAACTTCGAGTTCGACGGAAGCTACTTCTGGGTCGGTGGTTCTGGCCCCTCCGTCAGCCACACCCGCAAGTTCCGCAATGTCAGGGCGGGCAATGAGAAGGTCGCCCTCGTCATCGACGACATGATCTCCTTCGACCCCTTCATCGCCCGGTGCATGCGGATCTACGGGCTGGCCGAGGAGCCCTTCGAACGGGTGGGAAGGATCGGCTACGGCACCTATATGCGCATCACCCCCACCATCAGCTGGAACTGGAACCTGGCGGGCGTCCCGGTGGGCGATGAGTGGTACGCGGCGCAGCGGACGGTGCACCCGGCTCCCGATGGGGGGTGAGGGGCAGCGGCTCAGCCCTCTTCTGTCCTTGCGAACGGTCCATACGAAAGGGTGGCGGTGACAGGAGAGGGTCGCACCGGCGGAAGCCGGACGGGCAGGTCGTAGGGGCCTCGGACCGCTCGATGCCTACACCGGCTCAAGCGGGTCGTCGCGCCCCGCACCTAGAGGGACGCAGCGAACTCAGCTCCTTAACAGGCGAAAACGCGCTTGGCCACGGAGTGAGCGTCTCCCACCAGCCCGCGCCGTGGCACGCGTCCATGGAAGGGGGCAACCGGATGTCGCCGGGTTGGCGCCTCGCGAGGGGCGCCAACCCCGTGCCGTCGGCTGGAGCGACGTGGGGCCATTGATACCAGCGGGCGAGGGGCAGCCGGGGCTGACGGCGGAGGCGGGAGCGGGTGTGCAGACCCTGACCGGAGTGGGAGCGAACGGTCAGGTCAGACCACGGTCCAGGCGTGTAGCTGGCGATTTATCCGAGCCACGTCCAGAGCGCCGGAGGCGGCCTCCTGGACGAGGGCGACCGCCGCTTTGGGCGTGTAGCCGAGCACATGGCCCCCCAGGGCGAGGAAGGCTTCGGTGCTGTGCCAGGCGAAGGCCTCATTGGAGTGTTCCAGACAGGGCATCTTCGCCAGGGTCTGGAGCAGTGCCGCGGCCTTCAGATGCTGCGAGCTGTAGATATCGCGGTCCATGGCCCGTGCGTACACCCGGGCGACGGCCGCGTAGAGGGGACCGTAGTCGTCGACCTGAGGGTCACCGGGCAGTAGCTCGGCCGCGTGCAGAAGGAAGGAGACGTCAATACGGTGCGACTCGGGCTCGTCGCCTTCAGGCTCGGTCACGCGGCGTGGTCCTGCTCGCCCTGCTCACGGTCGTGCCTGGTCGAGCGCAGTCCGTCGGCTTCATCGCTCCCGGCCTCGGCGGCGAACGCCTCATGGCTGCGGGAAACGGACGCCTTGAAATGGTCGAGGAAGGTGGCTTCCACGGCAGTGGCGCGCTCATAGGCGGCCGAAAGGATGTACTCCTGCATGCTGACGCCCGCGGCCTTCGCGGCGGCGGCGATCGTGGCGCGCTGTTCGGGATCGGGAAAGCGCAGGCTCATGGCCCTTGGCTCGGTCATGATATCGACGGTATCACTGGTATCACCGGCCGCGTAAATCCTTTCCGGCGAGAATCTCCGAAGGATTCCGGGGTGGGCGGGGGAGTTGACTGAAAATGGACGCTCCTCGGTCGAGTGTGACCAGAAGCGATCCCGAAGCGGTCGATCGAGCGGGCTGGAACCGGGCGTGCCTCTTGCCCAGGGAACTGCCCCGACCTAGGGTGAATGCGCTTTCAAACACATACGCAACGGTCACGGGGCTGCGGCCACCGGTCCACGAGGGGATGGTCGGTCGCTTGAGTACCCCCACTGTGTACGACGTTGCCGAGCGGTCGGGCGTATCCATCGCAACCGTCTCGCGGGTCTACCGAAACCCGGACTCCGTGCGTGCCCAAACCCGGGACAAGGTGCTCCACGCCGCCCGTGAACTCGGGTACTTCCCCAGCGGGAACGCCCGAGGGCTGGCCAGCCGCACCACTGGGGTGCTGGGCCTCTGCTTCCCCGACTACGCCGACCCGGATGCCGAGGCCGATGGGGCGGACGGTGATGACTCCGCCGTCATGCTCTACTCGGACCAGATCATCCGCGGCATGGAGCGAGCAGCCAGACGTCACGGCTACGCCCTGCTCATCGCCGCTTCGCTGGAGGGCGGCCCGCAAACCCTGGTGGAGCAGGTGGCGGGGCGGGTCGATGGGTTCGCCGTGTTGGCGCGGACCATTCCCACCGAAGACCTTGAGATCATCTCACGGAGGCTGCCGGTGGTGATGCTGGCAGGGCCCCGCGAAATCGATCACCTCGACCACATCGAGGTGGCGAACTTCGACGGTGAACGGGAGCTGACCCGCCATCTGATCGCGGACCACGGCCTACGCCGGCTCGCCTTCGTCGGGGGTGAGATCGATTCACCGGATGCCGAGGCCAGATTCGGCGGGTTCCGAGCCGCCTGCCAGGAAGCGGATCTTCCGGTGCCCGATGAGCCGACCATCCGGGCGTCGATGATGACCCAAGCCGAAGGCGCCCGGGCTGCTGAGGCCCTACTCGATCGTGGGGGCGCACATCCGCAGGGGGTACTTTTCGCCAATGACCAGATGGCGGTGGGCGCCCTGCACGCACTGGAAAGCCGGGGGGTGCGGGTGCCGCGGGACATCGCCGTGACGGGTTTCGACGGGATCCCGCTGAGTCGGATCGTCCGCCCGGCGCTGACAACCGTGCGACAGCCGATGCGCCGCCTGGGCGAAGAGGCGGTGGATCTTCTGGTACGGCGATTGGGGGACCGCAGCCGTGAGCCCGTCTCGCTGATGCTGCCGGTCTCGGTCACTCGCCGCGCGAGCTGCGGTTGTGTAGGGGAAGCTCGCCAGCTCTGAGTCCGCGCTGACTCCTGTTGCCCGGCTGTGTCGTGGGCCTTGCCCGTGCCCCTGCCGAGGGTGTGTTCTTGATCGCGGGAGCCGTTGGGAGTCGCTTCCTCGCGGGGCGTCTCGGGCCCGGCCAGGGGGAGGCCCCTGTCGCGCCCTCCAGGGGCGGGCGCTCCCGGGCCGGCCAGGAGCGGCGACCGGTATGGGGGTGAGCCGGGCGCCGCCGCGCTGGTCGCCGCGCTCGCTATCGCCCGGGCTCGGCTGGTGGCCCGTCCCCTCCCCGAAGCTCGCGTAGATGCGAGCGGGTTGAGTCGCCCTCGTTCGGTCAGGCTCCTGGAGTAGCGGGTGAGCGGGCTCAGCCAACCGCGTTCGGCCAAGGCGGCCTCAGCGGAGGGTGGTCGGGTCTCGTTCGGTGGCGCAGGGAGTCTCTGGCGCAGGAGTGTCTCTGGCGCACGAGAGCTCGACGGATGCGGCCGACGGATGCGGTCGACGGATGCGGTCGACGGATGCGATCAACGGATGCGATCAACGGATGCGGTCGACGGCGGGGCATACCGGCGGGGTGCAGGCCGCGCAGCCCTTCGGCCCTGAGGAGTCACCCCGGTGGCGCCTGCGTCAGCCGGACGCAATCTCCGAGCCGCGGGTGACCCCAAGGCCCGAGGTCTGCGCCACTGGCGACCGCGAACAAGCGCACCCCGCCCAGGGGCGACTTCCGCCAGTCCGCAGTGGGAGACCGGAAGACCGGAAGACCGGAAGACCGGCGCCGGGAGACGGCAGGCGGCGCTGGGTTTCTGAGACCCTCCCGCGTTTTGGAGCGGGGCTGCCTCAGCCCAAGTCCCGGGCGGCGGCGAAACGGCCTCCCACCCATGGGCAATCCCGGCACAGCGCAACAAGACTCATGCGCATTCCCTCGGTTGACCCCAGGCCTACCGTCGACTCAAGCGGGTAGGCGCGAGTTGGCGTTGTTATCGAAGCGTAATCCCAAGGGTTCTTGCGGATGTCCCGGAGGCTGCCGCAGGGTGATGTATGCGCTTACAGGCAGCGCATACATCACCGGTTCACGCACGCCGGAAGGCTCAAGGAGGAGCATCCATGCACCGCACTGCCAGAACCGCCTCGGTGGCTGTCGCGATCGCGGCCACGTTCGGAATCTCCGCGTGCGGCGGCTCGGGTGGTGCCGAAGTTGCGGCTGACGAGAAGCAGACGCTGACCGTCTGGGCGATGGGCACCGAGGGCGAGAAGCTCGGCGAAGTCGCCGCCGCCTACAAGAAGGTGAACCCGAACGTCACGGTCAAGGTGACACCGGTGGGTTGGGACGTCGCACACCAGAAGCTGGTCTCGGCTGCGGCTGCCGGCAATCTGCCGGATGTGACACAGATGGGCTCCACCTTCATGGGCGAGTTCGCGGAGCTCGGTGTGCTGGAGCCGGTGGACACCAAGGAGTTCGCGAAGGGCGACTTCTTCCCTGCCGCCTGGGAGAGCAATGTCGTGGATGGCGAGGTCTACGGTGTCCCGTGGTACGTCGACACCCGGGTCCTCTACTACCGGACCGATCTGGCCCAGCAGGCCGGCATCACCAAGGCCCCCACCAACTGGGCCGAGCTATCGGCGCTGGCCAGTGCCTACCAGGACAAGGCGGAGACCAAGTGGGGCATCTCGCTCCAGCCCTACAACCTGGACGCCTGGCAGAACTGGCTGCCCTTCTTCTACTCGGCGGGCGGCGAGCTGATCAAGGACGGTAAGCCCGCTCTGGACGGCGAAGCCGCCGTCAAGTCCCTCACCGAATACGCCTCGTACTTCGACAAGGGCCTTGCCAAGAAGAGCGTCCAGCCTGGCTATGACGTCATCAAGGACTTCGGCAACGGCAGTGTGCCGATGTTCATGTCGGGTCCTTGGCAGACCACCAACATCGCCGAGAACCAGCCGCAGTTGAAGGGGAAGTGGGCGGCAGCCCCGATGCCCGCGGGAACCTCCTCGACCTCGTTCGCGGGTGGCTCCAGCCTCGTCATCTCCAAGGACAGCAAGCACAAGGCCGCCGCCCGTGAGTTCATCAAGCACCTCACGGATGCCAAGGGGCAGGCCGACTGGTACCAGCGCACCACCGACCTTCCCGCCAACCAGGCGGCGTGGAACGAGGGCAAGCTGGCGAGCGACCCCAACCTCAAGGTCTTCCGGTCCCAGATGGAGAGCGCGAAGGCCATACCCGCGCTCGCGAAGTGGGCTGAGATCGGCTCCAAGATCGATGAGGCCATCGAATCCGTGACCCAGGGCAAGGCATCTCCGGAACAGGCAGCCAAGAAGATGCAGTCCGCGACCGCGGGACTAGTGGAGTAGTGCTGTGAGCGCCCCTACGGCAACGGTGCCCAAGGGCCCGGTGGAGACGGCCAAGCCGACTCCATCCGGTCCGCGGTCCCGCAGACGACGGGCCGGTGTGCAGCAGCTTGCGGGCTGGCTGTTCTCCACTCCCTTCCTGGTCCTGTTCGCGGTCTTCATGGCGCTGCCGATCATCGCCACTCTGGTCATGAGCTTCACTGACTTCGGGCTGCGCAACGTCACCGACCCGCTGTCCGCTGAGTTCATCGGGCTGGAGAACTACACCAAGCTCTTCCAGGACGACAAGTTCCTCAAGTCCCTCTTCAACACCGCCTATTTCGTGGTGGTCGGCGTACCGCTGACGATCGGCGCGGGCCTGGTCATCGCGGTTCTGCTGAACAACGGCATCGACCGGATGCGCACCTTCTTCCGCATCGGCTTCTACGCCCCGGTCGTCACCAGCATCGTGGCCATCGCGGTCGTCTGGCGTTTTGTGCTGGACCCGGCCGATGGGCTGATCGCCGGCCTTGCCACCGAACTCGGCATGACCGCACCCGACTTCCTTGGTTCCGAGACGCTTGCCATGCCCTCACTGATCGTGATGGCGATATGGCGCAACCTCGGTACGGTCATGGTCCTCCTGATCGCCGGCCTTCAGGCCATCCCCCAGGACGTCCGTGAAGCGGCGCGGCTCGATGGCGCCGGAGCGTGGCATGAGTTTCGACTGATCACCGTCCCGCTGCTGCGACCCACGCTGCTGTACGCCACCGTGATCACCACGATCGGCTATCTCAATGTCTTCGAGGAGCCGTTCGTCATGACGAACGGCGGGCCGTCCAACAGCACCCTGACCGTCTCCCTCAATATGTACCGAGAGGGCTTCAACTTCTTCCATATGGGTTACGCGAGCGCCATGGCCTATGTCCTCTTCGTTGCGATCATGGGCATTACCGTGCTCCAGCTCCGTCTGCTGAAGGACAACACCAAATGAGCGCGCTACGACTGAAGAAGCCAGCGGCCTATGTGTTGCTCAGTCTCGGCCTGGTGTTGATGGCGGCACCGTTCCTGTGGATGGCGCTGTCCTCCTTCAAGACCAAGCCGGAACTCGCCGCCAGCCCACCGGTGTGGATTCCCACCGAGTGGACCCTGGCGAACTTCCGTGAACTGCTCAAGCTGCTCGACCTGCCGCGCTACTTCCTCAACTCCACGATCGTGGCCACTCTGGTCACCGTCTGCAATCTGCTGTTCTGCTCGATGCTTGGCTATGCCCTGGCCAAGCTGAACTTCGCGGGCCGCAACAAGCTCTTCGGCCTGGTCCTCGGAGCGCTGATGGTGCCGGGCAATCTGATGCTGCTCCCGTTGTTCGTCTTGATGAGCAAGATGCAACTCATCGACTCCTACGCCGGGCTGGTGCTGCCGTTCGCCGCAGGTGCCTTCGGTGTGTTCCTGATGCGCCAGTTCATGCTGTCTGTCCCGGATGAGTTGCTGGAGGCGGCCAGGCTGGATGGAGCGGGGGAGTGGTACATCTTCTGGCGGATTGTGATGCCGCTGGTCAAACCCGCTCTGGCCACGCTCGCGATCCTCACCTTTCTCCAGTCGTGGAACAACTTCGTTTGGCCGCTGATCGCCACCAACGACCCCGACAAGTACACCCTTCCCGTGGCGCTGGCGACCTTTGCCACCGACCCCAACCGGGCCAACGGGTCAAGTGGTGTCCTGATGGCCGGCTCCTTCCTCGTGGTGTTGCCAGTCCTCTTTGTCTTCGCGGCGCTACAGAGGCACTTCACTCAGGGCATCGCCACCGCCGGTCTGAAGTAGCCCCCCACCTCTTTCAGCCCTCGCCCGGTGCCGCCCCTCGCCGTCATGCCCCTGGAGGGCTTGGCCCGCCCCTGGAGGGGCTCGGCCGCTGTTTTGCTTCCCCATATCCCCGATATAGAGGTTTGTACTGCTATGAGCGATAAGTCTGCGGCTCACATCGACTGGGAGTCCCGCATCGGCAAGCCGAGCGACACCCAGCTCACCGGAGTCGGTGAACTGCCAGCCCCCGGTCGGCTCTCCGCCCGGGGCGGCACCGGCCATGTCCTCCTCGACTGGGCCGCGGTCGATGGAGCCCTCGGCTATCTCGTGCACCGAGCCGATTCGGCCGACGGCCCCTTTGAACCGCTGGACCACCTCGGGGGCGATGTACTGGCCGTCCCGCACCCGCCCTACGCCGATACCCTGGCCGAACCCGGTCGTGCCTATCACTACAAGATCGCCACCTGGTCCGACAGCGGCGCCGGCGAACTGTCTGAATCCGTCAGCGGCCGGGCGAGGCGCGCGGGCGCGGAACCCGCGACGGTCACCCTGGCCCTCGATGCCTCGGCACCCACCACCGCACTGCCCGGTGTGTGGAACCGGATGATCGGTGCCGAGCATTTCTCCCTGCTCACCTGGGACAAGCCCGGGGCCGGCGGTTCCGATGTCGCCGCCGAGTATGCCCAGGCACTGGGGATCGTCCGGGACGAGCTCGGCGTGCGGACCGTGCGCGCGCACGGCACCTTCCTCCCGGAAACCGTTTCTGTCAGGCCGGATGGCTCCTTCGACTTCTCCGGGCTCGACGAGGTCTACGACCGATTCCTCGCCACCGGACTCAAGCCCGTCGTCGAGCTCTCCTTTATGCCCAGGGAACTGGCCACCGACCCCGAGTACACCGTCTTTGACTACCAGGCCCTGGTCTCCACCCCCAGCGACTGGCAGCGCTGGGGGGACCTCTGCCGGGAGTTGGTCGTCCATCTGCAAGGCCGTTACGGCATCGACGAAGTGGCGACCTGGGAGTTCGAGGTCTGGAACGAGGCCAACCTCGCGGTCTTCTGGAACGGCACCCAGGATGACTACCACCGGCTCTATGAGGTCGCGGTCCGCGCGGTCAAGGGCGTCGACGACCGGATCCGGGTAGGCGGGCCCTCCTCCGCCGCCGCGGGCTGGGTCGGCGCACTGCTGGAGCACTGCCGGACACACGATGTGCCCGTCGACTTCGTCTCCACCCACACCTATGGCAACGCTCCCCTCGACTTCCGACCCATGACCCGTGCCTTCGCCGAGGCGACGGGCCGTCCCGAGCCAGAGATCCTCTGGACCGAATGGGGAGTCACCCCGACCCACTTCCACCGCGTCAGCGACTCCGTCTTCGCGGCTCCGTTCGTGCTGCGGGGAATGAAGAGCGCGCTGGCCTCCACTGACTGCCTGGCGTACTGGGTCGCTTCCGATCAGTTCGAAGAGCTCGGCTGGCCACCCCGGTTGTTCCACGGCGGCTTTGGCCTGCTGACCGTGGGCAACCTGCGTAAGCCGCGGTTCTGGGCGCTCTATCTGCTCTCCCAACTGAGCGGAGGCCGTATCGCCGCCTCCCTCTCCGGAGACGGCGCCGACGCCCTGGTGGAAGCCATCGCCACCCGTGCCGAAGACGGCTCCACCCTCGATGTGCTGGTCTGGAACGGCACCCTCGACCAGTCCAAGATCGATGGAGCCACCGCTCTCAACCGCACCGTCACCGTCCACATCGATGGACTTGAGCCCGGTGCGACTCACCACCTCACCGCCCATCGGGTGGATGAGCAGCACGCCAACATCCAGGCGGTCTGGTCCGACCTCGGCGGCGGTGAATGGCCGGACGACCAGCAATGGGAGAAGCTGCGCGCCGCCGACCGACTGCCCGCCGACACCCTCACCCCCGTGGTCGCGGACGCCGATGGATCGGCTCTGGTCACCTTTGAGCTGCCCAATCCCGGAATCTGCTTCCTGCGCATCGCCCGCGGTTGACCCGACAGCCCGTGGAGGTCTCGGGGGCGCCCCACCCGGACGCCCCCGAGGCCACCACCGAATCAGACGCCCGGGCTCAGGACGCCCCAGCCGATCGGCCACGCCTGGAACCCGGCTACCGAACCTCCCCACCCGGCCCCAAGGCCGTCGCCTCACCAGATCCGACCATTCTCGCCACCCGATCACGATCCCCACGAGGACCCGCACCACCGCCCCAACCGTGAATCGACCACCGGGAGCTGGAAGCTCATGGACCGTCTCGATCGCCGAACCCTCCTCACGGCTGCGGGAGCCGGGGCCGCCGCCCTGTCCATTCCCGTACTCGCCGCGCCCGCCGCCGCAGCATCCACCACAAAGCTGCCCTCCGCCGAAGACGCCGCAAGAAGTGTTCATGCCTCTGATACACCGCTGCTGCGCACTTGGTTCCGCGATACGTACCATTCGATCGAGGCGCTGACGACCGACTTCGGCCTCACCGCGGACAAGGCCGACATCAGCGGACCCGGTCGCCCGGTTCCCTCCCAGAACACCTCGCCCACCAACATCGGCTGTGGCCTATGGTCCACCGCGGCGGCCGGCGGGCTCGGTGTCATCAGCCGAACCGTGATGCAACGCCGTCTCGCCCATATGGTCACCGCCATCGAGAAGCTCGAACGCCATCGAGGCTTCTGGCTCAACTGGTATGACTCATATGACGGTTCGGTGCTGACCACCTGGCCCGAGAACGGCACCCCCGTCCGGCCGTTCCTCTCCTCCGTGGACAATGCCTGGCTCGTCACCGGTCTGCTCATCGCAGCCGATGCCGACCCGCGGCTGCGCCGCCGTGTCGACCGCATCCTGGCCGACGCCGACTGGTCGGCCTTCTACACCCCCTACGACCCCGCCGACCCGGTCAAGGGCCCAGGCCAACTGCGCGGTGGATTCTGGACCGACACCGATGAGCCGACCGCACACCACTACGGCGCCCTCAACACCGAGCCGCGGATGGCCAGCTACCTCGGCATCGCCGATGGCTCGCTGCCTACGGACCACTACTGGCACCTGCTGCGCACCATGCTCCCCGAACACGAGCAGGAGCAGACTCCCCAGGGCTCGTACACCACCGTCGACGGCATCCGCGTCTGGAACGGCCACTACAGCTACCGCGGCCGCAAGCTCGTCCCGGCCTGGGGCGGCTCGATGTTCGAGGCGCTCATGGTGCCGCTCTTCGTGCCTGAGCCGGAGTGGGCCAGGCGCTCCTGGGGAGTGACGCACCAACGGTTCGTACGCTCGCAGATAGAGCACGGGCTGATCGAGGAGAAGTACGGCTACTGGGGCTTCTCACCTGCCAACATCCCGGAGGGCGGCTACCGGGAGTACGGAGTCGACGCGATCGGGATGCAGGTGGAGGGCTACCAGTCCTCCGCGGTGGTCACCCCGCACGCCACCTTCCTCGCTCTGCCCTACGCCCGTCGTGAGGCCATCGCCAATCTCAAGGCCATGGCCCGGGACTTCGACGCCTACCACGAGCGCTACGGGTTCCATGACTCGATCAATGTGCGCACGGGACGGGTCAGCGACTTCGTCCTGGCCCTCGACCAGGGCATGATCGCCGCCGCGCTCGCCCAGGAGCTTCGGCCGGGTCTCCTGCAACGCCCCTTCCGCTCCGGAGGTTTCGCCTCCCGCGTCAAGCCCCTGCTGGCGAAGGAACGCTTCAGCATCTGAGCTGCTCCGGTGTTCGGGACCCCCCACCCCACCTGAGTAGCGCACGAAGCGGTCCATCCCCAGCAGGCGGGGAATCCTCTGGCAACCCCCGAGCGGGAGGCTCCCCGGAACGGGGCATCGGCGCG
>NZ_JAMQAW010000025.1:96467-138823 GCF_023701525.1 Streptomyces albipurpureus | reverse complement strand
AGGCGCCGATGCCCCGCGACCCCGGCCCCTGGCCCCGGCTGTACCGACCGGGGTCAGGAGCAGTTCGCCCGCTGTTGGGTCCGCGGGCCCAGAACCGCTGGGAGGCGCCCCTCCAGCAACTCCACCCCGAGGGGTGTCAGAGCATGGCGAATGGTGTTCCCTACCCGCAGGCTCCCGATCAGCCCCGCGTCACGCAGCACGGTCGCATGCTCACTGGCCGAGGCTGGCGAGATATCGAGTCGGCGGGCGATCTCGTTGCCCGTGGCGTTCTCGGAGTCCGCGATCATCAGAAGGGTGGCCGCGCGGGTGCGGCCGAGTAGGCGTGCCAAGGTGTCGGCGCCCGGCGCGTATGCGGTCTGGTCCAGTGTCAGCGCTCTGGTGTCCCGGTTGATCGGATAGACCAGCATGGGCGCGAGCGATCTGTCCCGGAGTGTGATCGGCATGTTCCGACAGAAATACGAAGGCACCAGGAGCAGCCCACGCCCCTGGAGGAACAGGTCCTGCCGCGATGGGTAGTCGACCTCCAGCACGGGTGCCTTCCAGCGCACGGTCGGATGCAGACTTCCCAGGAGCCCATCGGTACCACCGGCCAGGAAGGCCTTGGCCCGGGCCGACCGCTCGGCGTCCACCGCGGACTGGATCTGCGCCCAGTACGGACGCAGGGCCTGCCGGTGGTACCGCCTCAGCGCTGACCCCAAACCCCTGAGTGCCCCCGGATCGCCCTGTGCCAGTGCCTCCGCCCACGACGGAAGCTTCTGTTCCGCGCCGAGCGTGGCGAGATCTGTACGAAGCTGTGTACGAGGGGTCGACAGAATCGCTTCGATTCCGCTTTCGACACAGGTGGTACCGCCGGCCGGCGTCAGGAAATCCGGTGAGTAGCCGCGAGGCGGGGCCAGGCGCAGCAGCGGTCGGGCCGCGGGATCGAGTGAACCCCGCATTCGAGTACGCCAGCCGAGCATCCCGATATCGTTGTCGTAGCTGCCCAGGACATGAATGCTCAGCAGTGTTTCCCACGCGGGATCAGGTCCTGGTGCAAGACGGATCCGACCGAGATCCTCCGCACTGAAGTGGATGCGCAGCACGAACGTACCCCCGTGAAAAGGCTGCCTACCCAGGCGTCTTACTGTTCCGGCTCGGTGTCCCCGGCGGTAGTGCCTATTCCGCCATCTGGTGACCTTCGGCCAGGACCGAAATTTATTTCACCTCCATCGGACGCGTCCTAGCGTGGGAGCCAAGCACCACGGGGTGGGCCGGAGGCTGCCGACGGCGTCTGTCTTCACCCCGGCAACGGAGGAAATCCATGACATCTGTACGTCGTACCGTTGGGGCACTCGCAACCGCAGCGGCGCTGCTCGCGACAACGGCCGTTCTGGCTACCGGACCTGCTTCCGCTTCTGAGCCCGCAGCGGTATCCGAGGCCCCTGGGGCCGAGCGGGCAGCGGCCTGGGACGGGAACATCTACCTGTACTACAGCGCGTCCGCCAACAGTTCCTGGAGCAAGTACGGGGGCGCGGTGAACGACTTCGCCGGACACACCTTCGCCGCCGGCGGGGAAGGCCATGGCCTGCGGGTCAAGAACAACGTCAACCGTGCCTGGAACAACGACGGCACCTGGGTCGCACGCATCTACTACAACGAGAACCAGAACGCGAGCGGCGCGGCTCCGTACGACGACTTCTACCCGGGTGACTCCCGCGCGCTCAACAACGGAGTGCGCAACAACAACGCCTCACTCGGCTGGTGGAGGTAGGAGGCAGGAGGTAGTCACCGTACTGCCCGCCCGTGTGCACACGGGCGGGCACCCGCACCACCACGGCCTGGGCACCGGGCCGGTTGCCTCAAGCAGGTCGCAGAAGGGGAGCCGCGATGAACCCGCTCAGCAAGCGCACGCTTGCGGCCTTGGTCCTCCTGTTCGCCACCGCCGTGGGTTGCGCTCCGGGTGATCGGTCACCGGGCCAGCAGCAGCGCCCACCCAGCCTGCGCGAATTTCCCACCCTGCTGTCGGTCGACTCCCTCGTACTGCCCATCGAGCCCTATCTCTTCACCGACCGTCAGGTCGCGCGGCTGCTCCAGGCACGGGCGGTACTGACAGCCTCCTGCATGCGGCGCTTCGGCCACCCCTGGCCCGTGCCGAAGTCAGCGCCACCGGACACCGGAACGCGCAATCCCGCCAACACGGCACACCGATACGGTCTCACCGACGCCGTGGCCGCATCCCGGCACGGCTACCATCCCGCTCCCGGGTCACCCCAGAAGCAGGTCAAGAGCAAGGTGGCAGCCGGGCCCACGCCCGCACCGGCCCATATGCTCGTCGCGACCGGACTCAACGAAGACGGCACCCCGGCGCAGCAGGACGACAGCGGGCGAGCGCTGCCTCGCGGGGGATGTCTGGGGGAGGCAACCGCCGCACTCTCCGGCTCCCCAGACAAGATCGGCAATCGGGAACTCGTCGGTGCCATCAACATCGGTAGTTATCAGCAGTCACAGCGTGACCCCCGGGTGACCGCCGTCTTCGGGGCGTGGTCGCGCTGTATGCAGCGGTACGGCTACGACTATGCCGATCCGACCCGGGCTCCTGGAAGATCACCCCTGTACCAGACCGACACCGCGGGCCCGGCGGAGATCGCGCTGGCGCGCAGGGATGTGTCGTGCAAGAGGGACACCAATGTCGTCGGGGTGTGGTCCGCCGTGGATGCGGACTATCAGCGGCGGGTCATGAGGGAGAAGAAGCCCGAACTGGCCGCGATCGCCGCGGACATTCGTACTCAACTGGCCAACGCCGATCGGGTGCTCGGCGGCCACTGACGAAACCGGCACACAGCGACGCCGCACCTGAGGGCGACGACCCCTTCGGGCAGGGATCGCCTGTGGCCGCCGCCCATCACCGGTGCAGCCGAACACACACAGGCGCCGCCCAGCCGACCGGGACGGGCGCCCACCTTCGTACTCCGTCTCCGTACTCCGCTACAGCGTTCCCTTTCGCCGTTCCCTGACCAGCAGATATCCGAGGTACGCGCCGCCGATGGCCATGGTGTAGATGCCGACCGGAAGGTTCTCAAAGAGCGGGAGCTGCTGTGCGCACAGGTCAGCCAGTACGAGGAGCAGCGCCCCGGTGAGCGCGGAAAGCAGCAGATGGGGCCCCGGTACCCGGGTGATCCGCTTGGCGATCTGAGGCGCGGTCAACGCGATGAACGCGATGGGACCCGCCACGCTGACCGCACCCGCCGAGAGCACGATGGCGAGGACGACGGCGAAGGTCTTGGTGTTCTTCGGGTTCGACCCCAGCCCTTGCGCGATGTCGTCGCCCATCTCACTGATGGACAGACGCCGTGCGATCAGGGCGGTCAGCGGGGCGGCGCAGAGCATCACGAGCCAGATGGTCGTCGCGTCATCCCAGGACCGCGCCGACAGGCTGCCGTTGACATACGACATCAGAGCGGAAGCCTTGTCCCGTTCCATGGCGTACACGACGTACTGCGTGACCGCGGTGCAGATCGCGGCAACACCGATACCGGCCACGACCAACCGCGCGGGATTGCGGAAGCCGGTCCCCGTGGAGACATAGACCAGCGTCATCGCCAGTACACCTCCCACGAGCGCGCCCACCGCTACCGGTACGGTTCCCGGCAGCATCAGCGCGGCAAACGCCGCCCCCGCGCCAGCCCCAGCGCCCAGCCCGATCACATCAGGACTGCCCAGCGGGTTGCGGGTCGCCGACTGGAACAACGCACCCGACAGACCGAGCGCGCACCCGGTTCCGAGTGCGACGACGAGCCGAGGGCCGCGGAGTCGCTCGAAGACGAAGGCGTTCTTGCCCTTCGCCCCACCGGAAACCGCCTCACCGAGTTCGGCCAGCGGAATGCCCAGCCGGCCGAGCGAGAGGGTGACGATCGCCACAGCGGCGGTCAGCACCAGCAGGACGACGGCCGTGATGAGGGACACTCGCCGAAGGGGGACCGCCACCACCCCTCCCACCTGGAGAAATCCCCGAGGTGCGGTGGAATGCGGGGCCGGTCGGGACGTGCCGCGCGCACAGTCGCCTCCCCCGCTGCCGGTGGGCTGCTTCCGCGGGGCTGGTGTGCCACTGTGCCGCGCCGTCATGCGTTCCCCCTCATTCTGCGTACGGCGACGAGCAACGCGGGAGCGCCGATGAAGGCGGTCACCACCCCCACCATCAGTTCCTGGGGCCGCATCACCACCCGCCCGACGACATCAGCGGCCAGCAGCAGCGTGGGTCCCGCGATCGCTGAGAACGCGATCTGCCAGCGAAAGTCCACTCCCACCACGGCCCGTACGACATGGGGCACGGCGAGACCGACAAAGGCGATCGGACCGACCGCGGCCGTCGCGGCCGCGCTGAGCAGTGTGGCCGCGACCAAGCCCGCCCCACGGACCAACCACGGGTTGGCGCCGAGCGAGGCAGCGGTCGCGTCACCGAGCGCCAGGGCGTTCAGGCTCTGACCCAACACCACGGCGAGGACGAGACCGACGACGGTGAACGGAAGCATCGCCATGAAGACGTCGAAGTCCCGGCCGCCGAGCGCGCCGACCACCCAGTACCGGTAGCTGTCGAACACCTGCGGCTTGCTCAGGGTGACCGCCTGGATGTACGCCATCAGCATCGCCGAGAGCACCGCGCCCGCCAGCACCAGTCGGACCTGGCTCTTGCTGGAACCCACCGAACCGATGGCCTGGACGGCGATCCCGGCGACCAGTGCTCCCGGCAGCGCCCACCACATGGTGGCGGAGTTGCCGGTGGCTCCCCAGAAGGCGGTCGCGGTGACGATGCTCGCACTCGCTCCCGCGTTGATTCCCAGGAGTCCCGGTTCGGCCAGCGAGTTGCGGGTGACGCCCTGCATCAGCGTGCCCGCGACGGCGAGCGCGAGACCGGCCAGCACACCGAGCGCGGTCCGGGGGTAGCGGCTTTCGATCACTGTCGTGACCTGTTGGCCGGCCGTACCGGACAGCACATCGACCACATCGCTGAAAGAGGTCGTCCGGCTGCCGAACATCACGCTCGCAAAGAGGGCGAGCGCCAGGAGGGCCACTCCGATGACCAGCGCATACGCACGCCGAGCAGTACCACTGCGCGTGGTACTGCCCGGCGGGAGCTGAGTGACAGTCGTCATCTGTCGGGTGCGCCTACTTGCCCGCGGCGACGACGGCCTTGTCGATCAGCGGCAGATAGCGGTCGATCACCCACGGCACGGTCAGCGGGTTGATGATCGAGGACGCCGTCACAAACGGGTTGTTGTCGCCGACCACGACGGCACCCTTCTGGATTGCCGGGATGGCCTTGTACAGGGGCTGGGACTCGATCTCCTTGCGGTTCTTGTCATCGCTGTAGAACGTGAAGATCAGATCGCTGTCCTTGAGCTTCTCCGCGTTCTCCAGACCGATGAGCGCCGAGTCCGTGCCCTCGGTCTCCTTGAAGGTGTTCACCACCGGGTCCACGGTGAGACCCAGCGAGGAGACCATCTTCACCCGCTGCTCTTCGGCCTGGAACACACCGAGAGTGCCGGGGCCGGTGTTGTAGACGTACGAGAACGTGAGGTCCTTGTAGTTCGGCCGGGTCTTGGCCGCGTCGGCCAGCTGCTTCTCGATGGTGTTCGTGAGCTTCTTCGCGTCGTCCGGCTTGCCCAGAGCCTTGGCGATGATGCCGATCTGCTGGTCCCAGTTGGTGCTCCACGGCAGATCGGGGTAGGCGACCGTGGGGGCGATGTCCTTCAGGATGTCGTACTGCTTCTGTGTGACGCCCGACCACGGCGCGAGGATGACATCCGGCTCCAGCTCGGTGATCGCTTCGAAGTCGATCTCCTCGCCACCGGTGAACTGCTTGGGCAGCTTGTCGCCCGCCTTGGTCACCGCCTCATGAATCCAGGGGAGGTATCCGGTCTTGTCGCTGCCCCAGGGGTAGCTCTCGATGCCCACCGGGGTGTGCCCCAGGGCGATGGCCGTCTCGGTAGAGCCCTGGCCCAGCGTGACGACACGCTTCGGCTGCTCGGTGATCTCCGCCGTACCCAGTGCGCTCTTGATCGAGACCGGGAACGCGCCGCCGCTCTTCTCGGTGCCAGCGGCCTTCTTGTCGCCCTCGTCGGATGATGAGCAACCACCAATGGTGAGGACAACGGCCGTGGCGGTGGCCGCGGCGGCGAGCGTGCGACGACGCACGCGAGTGAACCCGAGCATGGATGTTCCTCATGGAGTTGGTGTGTGGGTCGATCCGGCGTGGTCCGGATGGCCACCCCACCCGTAAACACGCCATGTCGGACATGACGGAACAGTGCGGCGCTGATCGACTTAGGTAAGCCTAAGCTACGATTGGCGAAACGTTCAACCACCCCCCTGATCGGGGGCTCGGCACTTCCGGCCTCGCGAGTCCGGGTGGTGCGGCTGAGGCAGGTGCCGAGATATCGGCCAAGATCAACAGTCGGCTGTGAGGCCGATCCTCGGGAACCCCGAGAGCCGCCCCCAGGAGGAACGGTACGAACTGGGCTACATCCGCTGCCGTGCGCGAGGTCTTTGGGTTGCCGTGGGGGAAACCGTCTCCGGAAGCCTGTGCGAACGTGGCCGAAAAGGAGTGTCGCGGACTCCGTCCTTACCGGATGGCCTATCCGGGGGAGCACCCTCTCCCTAGCATGGTCGCCCTGTAGCTCCTGTTCAAGAAACGCGGGTGAGGGCTGGATGCGTGGGGAGTCATGGCGCCCGGACGCCATTGACACGACTGTGCCGAGCGTGGCTCGGATGTACGACTACTACCTGGGGGGTAGCGACAACTACGAGTCGGATCGCGAAGCATGCGAAGAGCTGCTGAAGCAGGTGCCCAGCACCAAGGAACTGGCGGTGAACAACCGCCGCTTCCTCCAGCGGGTGGTGCGGCTGCTCGCCAGTGAACACGGCATACGCCAGTTCATCGACCACGGTTCCGGCCTGCCCACCCAGGACAACGTCCACCAGGTCGCCCAGGCCATCGCCCCCGAGTCGAGGGTCGTGTACGTCGACAACGATCCGATCGTGCTGGCCCACGGCCGTGCCCTGCTCAACGAGAATGACCGCACCGCGGTCATCCAGGCTGATATGCGTGACACCGACGGCATCTTCGGCCATGAGGAGACTACCCGGCTCATTGACTTCCGGCAGCCCGTCGCAGCGCTCTTCGTCTCGGTGATGCACTGCATCCCGGACGAGGACGATCCGGCCGCCTTGATCCGACGGGTCGCGGAGAAGTTGGTGCCCGGTAGCTTCCTGGTCGTCTGCCAACTCGTCAGTGACCGCCCCGAGATCCGCAAGTTCGTCACGGACTTCATGGCCGAGGCCACCGGCGGCCACTGGGGCCGGGTGCGTGAACAGCGGGAGGTCGCGGCCTACTTCGATGGATTCGACATCCTCAGCCCCGGACTCGCCGAGGTCTCCACCTGGCGGCCGGACAACGATCTCGCGCCCGTTCAGCAGACCCATGAGTGGCTTGAGTGGGGTGGCGTCGCCCGGATAGGCTGATCCGCCCTGATTTCCGGCAAGTCGCCGGTCGGCTGACACAACGGCCCTGGTCGCACACCGCTCGCGGCGGGTGCGATCAGGGCCGTCGGTTTCGGTGCTTCCGTCCGTCCGTCCGTCGCGCTCGCGGGCCAAGGTCGAGCCGAACGAGTCGGCGCCCTCTGCCAATCGCCGGCCCCCCTGCCGATGGCTGGACCGGCGCCCTCACGCGAAAGGCCACCCCTGGAATTCGCCTCTCAGGGGTGGCCTTTCGTATGCGATCAGTAGGCGTCGAGTCGTTTCTCCAACATGGCCCGGGACTCCGCGGGGGTCAGGGCGCAGGCGCCGAGCCGGTCCAGCATGTTGCGGTACTGCTCGACGGTCTGCGGCTTCTGGGTGAACGTCGAGTCGGTCAGATGCTCGATGTAGACGGCGTCCTTCAGACCGCCCAGGGCGAAACGCAGATAGGTGACACCGGTCCCGACACCCACCGCTGCCGACACATCGAGAGGGGCGATCTGAAGGGAGACCCTCGGGCGCTCCATCATGGCGATGAGGTGCTTGAGTTGCGCCCGCATCACCTCCGGGCCGCCGACCGTGCGCAGCAGCACGGACTCATCGAGGACGGTCCACAGATGAGGTGCGTCCGGCTCGTCAAGATGCCGCTGCCGCTCCTGCCGCAGCTCGACCCGGCGCATCACATCGTGGGAGAGGAGATGCTCCGGGCCGTTCGTGATCACAGCGGTGGTGTACTCGGGAATCTGGAGCAGCCCGGGTACGTAGAACGGCTCGTAGGTACGGATGCGCTCTGCCGCGCCCTCCAGGGCCACGAGCGGGGTGAAGAAGTCGGAGAGCACATCGTTGAAGGAGCGCCACCAGTCCGGTCTATGGGACTGTTCGACCAGCCGCAGGAACTCGGCTATGCGCTCCTCGCCGTCAACCCCGTAGAGGCCGAGAAGCGCAAGGGCATCGGCGTTTTTGCACCCATGGCGCCCCAGTTCGATTCGGCTTGTTTTCGAGCGTGAAAAGCCGAGTCGACCATCCACATCAGCCGGGTCGAGCCCGGCGGCAACTCGCAGTTCGCGTAGTTTGCCGCCGAGGATCACCTTCAGTGCGGTCGGGTTCTTCTCCACCGCCCCCAGGGGTCGTACGAACAACGACTCGTTCGGGTCGGTTGCAGCCATCGGGCGCTCCTGCGGACGCTGGGAAGGTGCCAGTATCCCCTACCGATGCTTCTCAGATATGGAACACGACGTTCCCTAGAAGCTTTTCAGCCAATCACAGAATCAAAGTCGCCACCTCTGGCTCCTGCCACGAACGCGGCTATCTCGTCCCGCGTATAGATCAGGGCCGGCCCCTGCGGGTCCCGGGAGTTGCGTATCGCGACCCGTCCGCCCGGTAGTTGTGCGAACTCCACACAGTTTCCCGTTGCGTTGCTGTAACTGCTTTTTGTCCATGTTGCCGCACTCAGGGTGTCGGCCCTCATGCCGTTGAAGAAACGCTCCACCGCAACAGCCCCTTGCTCTCCGAACGTACGTTCGTGCCAAATGGTACCGGTCTATGCAATCCCATTTGCAATCTCAGATGCAATTGCATTCCGACGTGATACTCGACCATACTCGTCCTCACGGCGGCTGCTACAGCGCCCGAAGTCCGCAGCCTCCAGGGGGACATGACCAGTGACGACCCATGTGTCAGCCTCGGCGAACGCGAGCACCAGGTACGGCGGCCGGTTGCGCGAGGCCGCCCCCGGTGTGCGCTGGCCGTTGGGCTTAACCGCGTCGAGCGAGCAGCCGTGGGGAGCGGGCCAGGGCGTCCGTCCGGCAGGTTTCGCGGCTTGCGGCCTGGATGGCCAGCTGCGCAACGCGCCCCAGGCTCGACGCTTTCTCGCATCCACCCTGGATCGATGGGCACTTCAGCGGGTACTACCTGACGCGGGACTGGTCGTCAGCGAGTTGGTGACCAACGCCGTTCAGCACGCACTGGAGCCGGGAGCCGGTGACCTGGGGGAGTACCCCGTCTGGCTCGGCATCTTCCTCCACCCCGATGAGCTGGTCTGCGCGGTCACCGACCCCAGTTCCAACCCGCCGTGTCCGCGTGATGCGGAAGCCTCGGCGCTGGGCGGTCGGGGGCTCGCACTGATCAGCGCGCTGAGCCGGACCTGGTCCTGGTCGCTGACCCCGCCACGGGGCAAGACGGTCTGGGCGACGCTTTCGCTCCAGCCGAGCAGCGGTTGAGATCCGGACCTGGGCTGCTGTGACACCGCCGCATCCGCGCGGGTGTCTGAAGAATGCATTCGTCTCCAGCCCGCCGTCCGGTCCACCAGGACCGAGGTCCGGTGTGTCGGAGCAAGCGCTCAAGTCAGCGCGACGCGAACGGGGTGGCCGCCGCCGGACAGGTCCTGGTGTGGTGGTGTGACAGTGTGCGGCTCGGCTTCAGAGCCCATACGATTCACTCTCGCCCTCCAGGAACGTTCCGAGCACCTCGATGCTCCCGATGGCGGAGGAAGGCACTCTCCTGGGATCGTCGGCGAGCACCACAAGGTCTGCCCGCTTGCCTGCGGAGATGGTTCCCGCGCTGTCTTCCCAGTGGCAGGTGTATGCGGCGTCCGAGGTGTAGGCGCGCAGTGCCTCCTCGACCGTGACTCCCTCGTCCGGACCGATGATCTGCCCCGAGAGCGAGGCCCGTTCCACCATGAACTGGATGGCCCGCAGGGGAGCGCCATCGGCGACCGGCCGGTCCGAACTTCCCACCAGGCGTACGCCGTTGTCGAGGAAGCCCCTGCCACGGTAGAGCCAGGGCGCACGCTCATCGCCCATGATCGCGGCGTAGTCGTCACCGAAGTGCCTCAGGAAGCCGGGTTGGATGACAGCGGACACCCCGAGTGCGGCGAATCTCGGCAACTGGTCGGGGCGGACGAGGCCCGCGTGTTCGATGCGGTGGCGAGCGTGGGGGCGGGGGTGCTGGCGCTGGGCTTCCGCCAGGGCGTCGAGTGCGACATCGACCGCCCGATCGCCGATGGCGTGCACGGCGAGCTGCCAACCCGCGAGATGTCCCTCGACAATGATGTCCTTCAGCGGTCTGGCGGTCTGCTGCAACTGCCCTGATTCCGAGGAGCCCTGGTAGGGGCTGCTGAGTGCGGCCGTTCGTGCCATCATTCCGCCGTCGGTGAAGATCTTGAGTGCTCCCAACGAGAGCCTGCCGTCTCCAAAACCACTGCGCAGCCCAAGACTGATGGCGTGGGTGGTTCGATCGTGGGGCGATGCCTCCACCGGGCCCAAGGCGTTCGCCGCCACCATGAGTTGGGTGCGAACCGTCAGTCGACCCTGGTCCAGGGCTAGTTGGAAGGCGCCGGCATCGAGCGGGCCATAGGCGAAGAGTTCGCTACCGAGGCCGGCCTCGGCACAGGCCGTGATGCCTTCCGTACGACAGACGCCCGCTGCCTGCTCGATCGCCGCCGCCAGTTCCACCAGCGACCGCGGTGGCCGCAACAGCCGTGCGGCTGCCATGGCTTCCTCCGCGAGAAAGCCCGCCGTACGCGTCGAGCCGACCGGCAGCAGGTCAAGGACCGCGGTGTTCACCACACAACCATGGCCGGAGACATGCCCGAGGAAGACCTTGCGGCCCGCGCTCACGGTGTCCAACTCCGCGGCGGTCAGATGACGGCCCAACGGGCGCTGATCGTATCCGGACAACTCCACCCAGTCGTCCGGTGCCGTGGCCGCGGCCGCGGTAGCGACCGTGCTGAGGATGTCGTCGATGGCGGTGCTGGGCGCGATGCTCACCGCCCGGGCGGCCAGCCCCGCCCACATCAGATGCACATGGGCATCGATGAATCCAGGAAGAAGCGTTGCCCCGCCGAGGTCCAGAACACGCCGGGCGGGGAGCGCGGCCACTTCATCGTCGACCCCGACGATCAGCCCTCGCCAGATGCCGAGTTCATGGCCGGCGGGACGGGCTGGGTCCATGGTGATGATGTTGGCGTTGGTGATCCTTGTGCAGAGCATGGGCGTATCCCTCCGGTGGAACGAGAACCGTCTGAATTCCCTCTAGTGATACGAAGTCACGCCTGGGTGGGGTCCATATCGATGCAGAAAGGACTATGTTTAGGTGAGGCTAACCTAAGAAGGTGTTGCGGTGTGGATGAGTACGGGGAGACTCCTGCGAACTCGTTGGAGGCATGGGCCGATGGCGTGGTAGCCCGTCTCGACGTGCACGAGGATATTGACCGCTCCTTGCTCTACGCCCTGCGCAAAGGGCCCAGTCTCCGCGATGAGACCGCTGCCAGAATGGCCGACGCCCTGCGGGCCGCGGCACTCGGACTGAACTCGGCCGGCTGCGCCATGGCCGCGGGTGTCTCCGAACGGCTCCTGCTCAACTGGCAGTCACAGGACCCGTCTTTCGCCGCCGCCATGGCCGCGGCCACCGATATGGCCCGAGCGCAGACCGCGGGATTGGCGGGCCCGCTGAACCCCGCCGCCCTGCGCGTACTGCTGCGGGCGCTACGCAACGGCGCGCTCCACGGCCCGGCCGCGGCGCTCGTGGGAATGTCGGGGCGTGCCCTCTATCGGCTGCGCAGGGAGAGCCCCGAGGTCGCCGCGTTGGTCGCCGCCGCGCGCCGAGCCAGGCCCAAGAAGGCGGATCGGCGCAGAAGGTCGCCGTATGAACAGCGCTATCGGCTGATCCGGCTTGATCAGGGTGTGGAAGTGGGAGCGGTGCGGGATTCCCGCCATGCCGGCCCTGGTACGGGGCATTCCCTCCGGGTCTGTGCGGAGGAGTCCGAGGCGCCGCAGTGCGACGGTGGTGACCCCGGCCGCCCGAGCGGTTGAGGCGTTCGCTTCGACGCGATCCCCTCCCGCACCATGGGCCTCACTGTGCCCGAGGGGCGGACCAAGGGTGGGCATCGGCTGGAACTTAGTCTAGCCTTACCTAAATTCTCGTGCTCTTTCGATGGGCACTGCGGGACGGTGCCGGAGGGGTGCGGTGGGTTCAACAACCCTGTCGGGAAAGGTAGTTCTCAGGACTTCGGTGGCCGGGCAGCGGCGCGATGTCGTGCTTGGCTCGCTCTTGGGGGCGGGCCATCAGGCCGGCGAGGCCCTGGTGCCCGTGGTGATCGGCGTGGTGATCGACCGCGGTGTCGCCCAGGGGGATGCGACCGGGCTGGTGCTCGGAATCGTCGCCCTCGGGGTCATCTACATCGGTCTCTCCTTCAGTTTTCGCTTTGGCGCCCGTGCGGGGGAGCGCGCCGCGGAGACGGCGGCCCACCGGCTGCGGACCCGCCTTGTGGGTCGGCTGCTCGCGCCCGAGGGCCAAGCGATGGGCGGGCGGCTCTCCGGTGAACTGACCAATATCGCCACGCAGGACGCCAAGCGCGTTGGCGCCGTCTGTATGGCGCTGATCGTTGGCATCTCAGCCCTGATGGGACTGCTGGTCAGCGCGGTCGTCCTGGTGCGGATCTCTGCCCTGCTCGGCCTGGTGGTCCTGCTGGGCACACCGCTACTCCTGTGGCTGGGGCATCTGTTGAGCAAGCCCTTGGAGCGGCGCAGTGAGGCAGAACAGGAGCGCGCCGCCCACGCGTCGGGTGTGGCGGCGGATCTGGTGACGGGGCTGCGCGTTCTCAAGGGCATCGGCGCTGAACCCGCTGCCGTCGCCCGCTACCGCCGCACCAGCGGTGACTCGCTCACCGCCACCCTCCGTGCGGCGCGCGCCGGGGCATGGCAGAACGGACTCGTACTCGCGCTGACCGGTGTCTTCATCGCCCTGGTCGCCCTGGTCGGTGGACGTCTGGCCACCGAGGGCGACATCAGCCTGGGCGAGTTGGTCTCGGCGGTGGGTCTGGCGTTGTTCCTGCTGGGTCCGCTCTCGGAGTTCTCCTGGGTCAACGCGGAACTGGCACAGGGCCGGGCCTCGGCCGCCAGGATCGCCGAGGTGCTCGCCACCGAGGGCGCCGTGCTCTCCGGCACCGGTACCCTTCCCCGTCCCGTACGAGGACGGATCCAACTGCGCGATGTCTCCCATGGATCGCTTCAAGCCCTCGATCTCGAAGTCGCCCCCGGCGAGATCGTCGGTGTGGTTGCCACCGAGCCCGCCGACGCCACCGCGCTCCTCGGCCTGCTGGCTCGCCGCTTCGACCCCGACAGCGGTGTGGTGGAGCTGGATGGAGTCGCGCTGAGCACCCTCGATCCCGGAGATCTGCGCACGGCGATCCTGGTCGCCGAACACGACGCGGACCTGTTCGAGGGCACCCTCCTCAGCAATGTCTTCGCAGCCGCCGACTCCGCGGACTCCATCGCCCGTGCCATGGCCGCCTCGGGCGCGGACGAGGTCGCCCTCACACTGCCCCAGGGAGGAGGGACCGCGGTGACAGAGCGTGGCCGCTCGCTCTCCGGTGGCCAGCGGCAACGGGTGGCGCTGGCGCGGGCTCTCGCGGTTGACGCCCCCGTGCTGGTCCTCCACGATCCGGCAACCGCGGTCGACGCGGTCACCGAGGCCAAGATCGCCGCCGGGCTCAGGGAACTACGCCACGGCCGTACCACGGTGGTGGTCACCACCAGCCCGGCACTGCTGGCGATGACCGACCGCGTCGTCCTGATCGAGGGCGGCAGCACCACCAGCACCGCGGCCCATGTCGAACTCGTCCGAGACCATGTCACCTACCGCACGGCGGTGCTCTCATGACCGACCGTCAACACCAGCCGTACGGGGACGAGGCGGCGGAGGGCTCCAGGTCCCCCAGCCGATCCGACGCGCCCCCCACCGCCGACCCGGTGGGCGAGGGCTCGCCGACGGCCCCGGCGGGCGATGAACCCGAGCGCACCCTCCTGCCCATCGCCACCGCTGCCCGCACCCGCGCAGCCGTCGCCGAGCTCCTACGCCCCCACCGCCGGCTGGCCATCGGCGGCTTCGCGGTCATGGTCATCGCAACCGCCGTCGGATTGCTCACTCAGCCGCTGCTCGGCCGTATCGTCGACATCGCCGCCGACCAGCGCCCGCCCAGCGCCTTGACCACCACCGTGCTGTTGCTGGCGGCCGTCGCCGTCGCCCAGGGACTCAGCACGGCTGCCGGTCTCTCCTTGATCTCGCGCCTCGGTGAGTCCGTCCTGGCCCAGCTGCGCGAACGATTCATCGAAAGAGCTCTGGGCCTGCCCCTGGAACAGGTGGAGCGCGCCGGCTCGGGGGATCTGACCGTCCGTGTCACCGGGGATGTGTCACTCACCGCCGACGCCGTCCGCAACGCCCTTCCGGAGTTGGCCCGCTCCCTGCTGGCGATCGTGTTGACCCTGGGCGCCCTAGCCGTTTTGGACTGGCGGTTCCTCCTCGCCGCCCTGCTGGCCCTCCCCGTACAGATCCACACCGCCCGCTGGTACGTGCGTCGCGCGGTCCCGCTCTACGCGGAGCAGCGGGTGGCCAACGGAGCTCAGCAGCAACAACTGCTCGACACCATCGGCGGCAGCTCCACCGTGCGCGCCTTCCGGCTGGAGAAGGAGCACAGCGAGCGGGTCGAGGAACGATCATGGTCCGTGGTCGGGCTGACGATGCGCGGCGTTCATCTGGTGCTGCGTTTCTACAGCAGGCTGCACATCGCCGAGTTCATCGGGCTCGCCGCGGTGCTGGCCACGGGATTTCTGCTGGTTCGAGCGGAGGCGGCGTCCCTGGGTACGGCAACGGCGGCCGCGCTCTACTTCCACAGCCTCTTCACTCCCGTCAACTCCGCCCTGGTGCTGATCGACGATGCGCAGTCGGCCATCGCCGGGCTCGCCCGCATCATCGGAGTGGCGGACCTGCCCCTCCCGAAGGAGCCCGAGCGTCCCCTGGCGCCGAAGGACTCCTCCGTAGCGGTGGCCGGGGTGAGTCACTCCTACCGAAGCGGCCACCCGGTCCTGCACGACGTCGCCATGGCCCTGCGCCCCGGCGAACGCGTCGCCCTGGTCGGTGCGAGCGGTGCCGGTAAGACCACGCTGGCCAAACTGATCGCCGGCATCCACCGACCGACCACGGGGTCCATCGAGCTCGGTGGTGCGTCCTTGGAGGACATCGGGCCGGGAGCGATCCGGCGTACCGTCGCCCTGATCACTCAGGAGACCCATGTCTTCGCCGGCCCGCTCGCCGATGACCTTCGACTCGCCAGCGCTGGCGCCACGGACGCCGAACTGCGGGCGGCTCTCGACCGGGTTGACGCCCTGAGCTGGGTCGAGGCACTGCCTGATGGAATGGCGACGGTCATCGGCGAGGGCGGCCACCGACTCAGCGGAGCCCAGACACAGGCTCTGGCACTGGCCCGGCTGATTCTCGCCGACCCTCCGGTGGTGATCCTCGACGAGGCCACCGCGGAGGCGGGGAGTACCGGAGCACGGGCCCTGGAGAAGGCCGTCTCCCGTGCGATCGACGGTCGTACCGCACTCATCGTCGCCCATCGGCTCACTCAGGCGGCCAGCGCTGACCGGATCGTGGTCATGGAGGCCGGGCGCGTAGTGGAAACCGGCACCCATGACGCGCTGCGGGCCGCTGACGGGCCCTACGCCGCTCTGTGGGAGGCCTGGTCGGACACCCGGCGGTCCCCGAACCACCCGGAGCCCGGCTCCTAGAACCCCACCCTCACAGCCCCCACATCAGGCACCACATTCTCCACCGCTCCACAGGAACCCGAACCGAAGGACCACCGATGGCCCGCTCGAAGAGAGCTCCACGGCTCGCCACCGCCCTCGCCTCCGCACTGCTGCTGTTCGGCACCGTCGCCGCGTGCGGTGGTGGCTCTGACGACTCCAAGGACTCCGGCAAGGACAAGGAGTCCAAGAGCCCGTCCAGTAACAGCGCCGCCGCCTATCCGGTCACGCTCCAGCACAAGTACGGCAGCACCACCATCAAGTCGGAGCCGAAGCGGATCGTCACCGTTGGCCTCACTGACCAGGACGCCGTGCTCGCGCTGGGCAAGGTCCCGGTCGGCACCACGGAGTGGCTCGGCGGGTACCCAGGAGCCATCGGCCCCTGGGCGAAGGACAAACTGGGCGATGCCAAGCTTCCGACCGTACTGAAGGACACCGGCACGGGTCCTCAGGTGGAGAAGATCGCAGCCCTGAAGCCCGATGTCATTCTGGCCCTGTACGGGGGCCTCACCAAGGCCCAGTACGACTCCTTGAGCAAGTTCGCCCCGGTGGTGGCCCATCCCAAGCAGTACAACGACTACGGCATTCCGTGGCAGGAGCTGACCCAGAAGGTCGGCCTGGTGCTCGGCAAGCCCAACGAGGCGGTGAAGGTGATCGCCGACACCGAGGCGAAGATAGCCGAGGCGGCGAAGCCCGAGTTCAAGAACGCCACCGCCATCATGGCAACCCCGTACGAGGGCATGTTCGTCTTCGGTAGCCAGGACCCGCGCTCCCGGCTACTGGGCAACCTCGGCTTCAAGCTGCCCGCTGGCCTCGACAAGGCGATCGGCGACCAGTTCGGTGCGAACATCAGCAAGGAGCGCACGGATCTCCTCGACCAGCAGGCCATCGTCTGGATCGTGGGCGATGTGGCGAAGGACAGCGCCAAGCTCCACAAGGACGCTTCCTACCGCGGTCTGAAGGTGGCCAAGGAGGGGCGTGAGGTCTTTGTCCACGAGACCAGCGACTACGGTCACGCCACTTCGTTCGTCACGGCCCTCAGCCTGCCGTACGTGGTGGAGCGACTCGCTCCGCAACTGTTGGCCGCGGTGGATGGAAAGCCGGAGACCAAGGTGGCTCCGCCCGCGTCCTGATCGGATGACGTAGCGTAGAAGAGGGAGCCGGGCCCATGGGCCCGGCTCCCTCTTCGTCTGCCTAACCCTCCATGGCTCGCACCAGGCTCTTGGGTCGCATATCGGTCCAGTTGGCCTCGATGTAGTCGAGGCAGGACTGGCGCGGCCCGGGACCGTGGACCACTCGCCAGCCTGCGGGAACCTCGATGAAGTCGGGCCACAGACTGTGCTGGTCCTCATCGTTCACCAAGACGGTGTAGACGCCATCGGGGTTCTCGAACGGGTTACTCATCGCCTTCGCTCTCCTGTCGTTGTGGGTGGTTCGTGGTGGGTGGTTCGATGTGGATGGTCGAGCTGTACGGGTCGGTCACCTCACCGGTCCCCGGTCATCGTCGCCGCACGGCCCAGCAATCCCTCCAGCGCTCGGAACCAGGTCTCCGCTAGATCCTGCACCATTTCCTGGGTCAGCACCCCCGTCAACCACGACCAGTGCGCGGCCAGTACCGGGCCGTCTGCCCGGTCCTCGGTGACCACATTGATGCCCAGCGCGTGGCCCTCCCGCATGGAGGCGTCCGCACCGATGTCGGCCACATCCTCCTCCGGGGCATAGGACCAGTCCGTGGCCTCGGGGATGCCGAACCGGCCCAGGTAGTTGAACTCGATCACCGGGGCGTCCAACTGTTCCAGGACCGCCCGGGTCCGGGGGTTGAGGTGCCTCAGCAGCCCATAGCCGACCCCGCCGCCGGGCAACGACGACAGATGGGCGCGGACGCGTGCCACGACCTCGTCAGCGGCCGGGCCACCCGCGAAGGCGTCGGCGAGCTCGATCGGCCCGGTGTCGAGCCGCACGGGGAAGACACTGGTGAACCAGCCGACCGTACGGGACAGATCCATGCTGTCGCCGCCGAGTTCCTCCTGCCGACCATGGCCTTCGAGGTCGACCAGGACCGAGGTGTCGCTGCCACCGTGCCGCCGTCGCCAGTCGGCCACGGCCAGCGCCAGCCCCGCGAGCAGCACGTCATTGACACTCGCGCCGAAGGCCGCGGGCACGACCGAGAGCAGCGGAGCGGTGTGTTCGGTCGGGAGCCGCAGCGCCAACTCCTTCATCGAGCCGGTGGTGTCCCGCGCCGGATCGAGCTGGCGCCTCAGGGGGAAGGGCTCAGTCCCCCCACCCAGGACATCGGTCCACACCGCCAACTCCGCCTCGTGCGCGGGGTCCTGCGCCAACTCGGTGAGCAGCCGTGACCAGCGTGCGAACGAGGTCTCGACCGGTGCCAGCCCAGCGGCGCGCCCGGCGGACACATCCGCCCAGGCGGCGGCCAGATCGGGCAGCAGAATCCGCCAGGAAACACCGTCGACGATCAGGTGGTGGGCCATCAACAGCAGTCGTCCCGGCTCCTCGCCGGCATCGAACCACACTGCCTTGACCATCGCCCCGGCGTCCGGATCAAGCTGGCCGCGCGCGGTGTGCGCCCGCTCCGCGACAGCCGTCCGCAGGGCGTCCGCGGTCATTCCGGTCGCGTCCACCCGCTCGATCCAGCCAGCGGCGTCCAGGGCACCCGCGGCGGGCACCTCCAGGGACCAGTCTTCCGCACCCGTGCGCACCAGCCGGGCCCGCAGGAGGTCGTGGCGGTCGGCCAGTGCCTGGAGCACGGCCGCCAAGGCGGTGTGATCGAGCGCCGCCGGGGTCTGTACCAGAGCGGCTTGGTGATAGCTGGCGAAGGGCCCGCCCAGTTCCCGCAGCCAGTGCATGACCGGGGTCAGCGGAACCGTACCCGTACCGTCGTCCGAGACCGCCACCAGATCCGTGATCTGGGCGACGGCGGCAAGACCCGCGACCGTCCGATGCCTGAACACCAGCCGCGGACTGATCCGCACCCCCGCCGCACGGGCCCGGGAGACCAACTGCATGGCCACGATGCTGTCGCCGCCGAGTACGAAGAAGTCGTCGTCGGCGCCGACCTGCTCCAGGCCCAGCACCTCGGCGAAGACGGTGCACAGCAGGTGCTCCACCGGAGTCGTTGGTTCCCGGCCGGAGGAGAGGGCGGAGAAGTCGGGTTCCGGAAGTGCCGCACGATCGAGCTTGCCGTTCGCCAGATGCGGCAGTCGCTCCATCACCACCACCGCGGCCGGGACCATGTAGTCGGGCAGCTGTCCCGCGAGATGGCTCCGCAACAGCACCGCGTCCGGTGATTGTCCCGCCGACGCGACCGCGTAGGCCACCAACTGCTGCCGGGCTCCATCGCGGCGGACCGTCACCACGGCCTGGGCGACGGACGGATGGCTGACCAGGGTGTTCTCGATCTCCGCCGGCTCGATTCTAAAGCCGCGGATCTTCACCTGGTCATCGGCCCGCCCCAGACAGTCGATCCGGCCATCGGTGGTCCAACGAGCCAGATCCCCGGTGCGATACAACCGGGTGCCCGGTGCGCCGAACGGATCGGCGACAAAACGTTCGGCCGTCAGCGCCGGGGCGCCCAGATAGCCACGGGCCAGCCCCCCGCCGGCGAGATACAACTCACCGATCACTCCGGGCGGCACCGGCTGGAGCCGTCCGTCGAGCACATAGGCCCGGGTGCCCGCGACCGGGCGTCCCACGAGAGGCCGATCGCTGTCGTGTACCCGGGCCGCAAGGGCATCGACGGTGGATTCGGTGGGTCCGTACAGATTGAACGCCTCCGTCCCCCGCAGCGAGCGCAACCGCTCCCACAGGGCCAGCGGCACGGCCTCGCCGCCCACGCCCACCACGGCCAACGGGCATTGGTCGTCCTTGACCAACCCGCTCTCCGCCATCTGCGCGAAGAACGACGGTGTCACCTCAAGGAAGTCAAAGCCGTGCTCGACGACGGCAGCCGCCAGCAGACCGGGGTCCCGTCGGGTTTCGTCGGACACCACATGCACACAGTGCCCGTCCAACAGCCACAGCTGTGGTTGCCAGGATGCGTCGAAAGCGAACGACCAGGCGTGCCCGGCCCTCAGCCGCGGTCGTCCGGTGGCTGCGACAGCGGGTGTGTACAGGGTCTCGCGATGGCTGTGGAACAGATGCCCCACGCTCTCATGGCTGACCGCCACGCCCTTGGGGCGGCCCGTCGATCCGGAGGTGTAGATGACATACGCGGGGTGGGCGGGCCGCAGCGGTGCCCGACGCTCGGCATCGGTGAGATCGCCGGCGGCCAACCCGGTCAGCCGCGGGTCGTCCACCAGGACCGCGGGCACCTCGCGCGGCAGTTCCCGAGCGAGCTCACGCGTGGTGAGCACCGCCACCGGCCGGGCATCGGTCAGCATGTCCTCGACGCGAGCCGTCGGGGTGTCCGGATCGAGGGGCAGATAGGCCGCGCCCGCCTTCTGTACGGCCAAGATCGCCTGGAGCCACCGTGCGGTACGGGGCAGTGACACCGCGACCAGGCGCTCCGGCCCGGCACCCGACTCCACCAGCAGCCGGGCCAACCGATTGGCCCCCGCGTTGAGCTCGGCGAAGGTCAGCTCCACACCGTCCGACGCCACCGCTGGCGCATGGGGGGAGAGCCGCACCTGCCGCTCGAAGAGGGCGGGCACCGTCGTCGGCCCGGCGATCGCCGGTCGGGCGTGCCACCCGGGGAGCAGCGACCGAAGTTCGTCATCACCCAGGATGTTGATCCCGCCGACCCGTACCTCGCGATCGGCGGCAACCGCCCGCAGAATGCGCAGCAGCCGCTTGGCGAATGACTCGGCCGTCGCCTGGTCGAACAGTTCGGCGCTGTACTCCAGCACCCCGTCGACGCCCTGGCCGTCCGATCGCTCCATGAAGTCGAAGGAGAGATCGAACTTCGCCGACTCCAGACCCACCTCCACCCGCTCGGAACGCAGACCTGGCAGCCCGACGTCGTCGCCGTCCGCGGCCAGATAGACGACCATCACCTGGAAGAGAGGATGACGGGCCAGCGAGCGCGCCGGATTGAGCACCTCCACCAGCCGCTCGAACGGCACGTCCTGATGGTCGAAGGCCGCGAGATCCGCTTCCCTCACCCGGGCCAGCAACTCCGCGAAGGTGGGATCGCCCGAGGTGTCGGTCCGCAGCACCAGCGTATTGAGGAAGAAGCCGACCAGATCTTCCAGCGCCTCGTCGCTGCGGCCGGAGATCGGCGAGCCGAGGGGGATGTCATCGCCCGCACCGAGCCGGTTGAGGAGGGTTGCCACGGCGGCTTGGACCACCATGAACATACTGACCCCGCAGTCCCGGGCCAGTGCCCGCAGCCCATGTGTCAACTCCGCGTCGAGAGCCAACTCCGCGGTGCCACCGCGATAGCTCGACTCCAGCGGACGCGGCCGGTCGGTGGGCAGGACCAACTCCTCGGGGAGACCGGCCAGGGCGTCTTGCCAGTAGCCCACCTGGCGTGCGATCAGGCTGGTGGGATCCGCCTCATCGCCCAGCACCTCCCGGTGCCACAGGGTGTAGTCGGCGTAGCTCACCGGCAGCGGTGCCCACCGGGGGGCGTGCCCGGCCGACCGAGCCGCGTAGGCGATCGAAAGATCGCGCTGGAGCGGCAGATCCGACCACTCATCACCCGCGATGTGATGCAGCAGCAGCAACACCACATGCTCACCGTCGGCGAGTTGGAACACCTCGATCCGCAGCGGTGGTTCCCGGTCCAGGGCGAAACCGTACGCGGCCGCATCGGCCAGCAGTCCGGGCAGCGCCTCCTCCCTGGCCCGCACCACCTCCACCGGAATCCGTGCCCGCTCCGGATCGAGGACGAGTTGGTACGCGGTGCCGTTCTCCTCCGGGAAGACCGTCCGCAGCGTCTCATGACGCTCGACGAGGTCCGCTACGGCAGCCCGCAACGCATCGAGGTCCAGCGCACCGGACAGCCGCCAGGCCGAGGGGATGTTGTAGGTGTCGCTGGGGCCCTCCACCTGGTAGAGCACCCACAGCCTGCGCTGTGCGGAGGACAGCGGCAGCCGTTGTGGCCTCGACCGGGACGTCAGGACGGGCCTCGCCCCCGCGACGGCGCCGCCGAGCCGCTGCGCCAGCTGGGCAACCGTGGGTGAGTCGAACACCTCCCGCAGCGACACCTCCACACCGAGAGCCGAACGCACCCTGCTGACCAACCGCATCGCCAGCAGCGAATGCCCTCCGAGTGCGAAGAAGTCATCGTCGACACCGACCCGAGGCACTCCGAGGACCGCGGCGAACTCCTCGCACAGCACTTCCTCGCGCGGTGAACGCGCCCGGCGCGACGATCGCGACGATACGGCCGTGGACAGGTCCGGCGCCGGCAGCGCCGCCTGATCGAGCTTGCCGCTGATGGTCCGCGGCAGCGACGGCACAGCCACGAACGCGCTCGGAACCATATGCGCCGGCAGCGCCCCCGCCACCTGGGCCCGCAGCTCAGCCGCGGCGGGAGCACGCCCTGGTACGGCGACGGTGTACGCCACCAGCCTGGGCGCCCCTGGGGAGTCCTCCCGTACGACCACCGCGGCCGAGGACACCGCGGGGTGCGCGGTGAGGACGGACTCGATCTCACCCAACTCGATCCGGAACCCGCGGAGCTTCACCTGTCCATCGGCCCGGCCGAGGAACTCCAGGCTCCCATCGCGCCGGCGCCGAGCCAGATCCCCGGTGCGGTACATCCGCTGACCCGAAGTGCCGAACGGGTCGGCGGTGAAACGCTCGGCGGTGAGCCCCGGCCGGTTCAGATAGCCACGCGCCAGCCCCTCCCCCCGGAGATAGAGCTCTCCCGCCACTCCCACCGGGAGCTGCCGCAGTTCAGCGTCGAGAACATACGCCCGGGTGTTGGCGATGGGCGCCGCCCAACGCTCGCCCGCACCCCCGTGCCAGCCGTACGCGTCGACGGCACACTCCGTCGGACCGTAGAGATCGTGCGCCTGCACACCGGGCAGCGCGCAGAGCCGCTCCCACAGTGCCGCGGGAGTCGCCTCGCCGCCCACCGCGATCACCCGTGGTGTGTACCCGCCGGGGGCCAGGAACCCGTGGTGGGTCAGTTCGCCCAGATAGGTGGGAGTGACATCGAGGAATCCGATCCGCTCATCGCGCAGATAGGCCAGCAGCGCCGCCGGATCGGTCATGGTGAGCTCGTCGAGTACATGCAGTTCATGTCCGGCCAGCAGCCACAACAACGGCTCCCAGGAACCGTCGAAGCTGAAGGAGGCCGCGTGGACCGCGCGCAGCGCCTCCCCGTCCGCGGCCCGCTCCGCGGGAGCCATCAGATCCGTCCGATGGGAGGCGAAGAGATTGCTCAACCCCCGATGGGTGCCGATCACCCCCTTGGGCCGGCCCGTGGAGCCGGAGGTGAAGATGAGGTACGCGGCGCTGTCGGCGTCCGGTACGGGCAGCGCGATCGGTGGTGAAGCCGGCGCCAGATCGTCCAGCAGAATGACCTCATGCTCCGTCCGCGGCAGTTTCGCCGTCAGTTCGGCCACCGTCAGCAGGCATCGAGGCGACGCGTCCCGCACCATGGTCTCCAGCCGATGCGGCGGATACTCGGCGTCGAGCGGCAGATAGGCGGCCCCCGTGGCCAGTACCCCCAGAATCGCGGGCACCATCTCCCGCCGGGGAAGCGCCAGGGCGACCACGTCACCCGGCCGGACACCGTACGCCATCAACGCCCGGGCGATGGTGTCGACCCGGGTCGACAGCTCGCCGAACGTCAACCGGACCCCACCGGTGACCAGGGCCGTTCGCTCCGGATGGGCCCCCGCCACCTCGGCGAACAACCGTGGCACCGAACGGGTCTCCACCGGCCGGTCCGTGGCGTTCCAGACCGCCTCGGCCGCCACCTCGCCATCGGTGAGCACACCAAGCCGTGCCACCCGCTGGTCGGGGTCCACGGCGAGCTGCCCAAGCAGCGACACCATGCGCTCACTGAGTCCCAGCGCGGTCCCCCGATCGCAGAGGTCGGCCGCGTACTCAAGGAGCAGCACCAGCGAACCGTCCGCGCCGTGGTCAACGAAGGTGAAGTCCAGATCGAACTTCGCCCAACCAGTCTCCATCTCCCACCACTCGGTCGGAAGACCGAGCACCTCGGGATCGCCGTCGGGCCGCAGATGGTAGCCCAGCATCACCTGGAACAGGGGGTTTCGGCCGGCGACCCGTACCGGATTGACCGCCTCCACCACGCGGTCGAAGGGCATGTCCTGATGCTCGAACGCGGCGAGGGCGAACTCCCGCACCCGACCGAGTAGTTCGGTGAAAGTGGGGTCCCCCGACAGATCCGTCCGCAACACCAGTGTGTTGACGAAGAATCCGACCAGATCGTCCTTGGCGGCGTCCGTGCGACCCGCGATGGGCGCCCCCAGCGGAATATCGTCACCCGCGCCCAACCGATGCAGGAGCGCGGCTGTCGCGGCCTGGAAGAGCATGAACATGCTGACCCCGTGCGCCGCGGCCAGCTCCCTCAACGCCCCGCCGACGGACGGGGGAACCTCTACCCGAACCGTTTCGCTCCGGCCGCTTCCCTCCGTCGTCCGAGGACGGTCCAACGGCAGCGTCAGCTCCCCGGGCAGCTCCCGCAGCGCCCCCGTCCAGTGCGCCAACTGCTCCTCGCCCACGCTCGCGAGCAGCTCCTCCTGCCAGAGGGTGTAGTCCGCGTACTGCACCGGTAGCGGCTCCCACCGAGGAGCCCGACCCGCCGTACGCGCCGCGTACGCCGTGTTGAGATCCGCCAGGAACGGACGGTCCGACCATTCGTCGGTGGTGATGTGATGCAGCACCAGGGCCACCACCTGGTCGGCCGGGGCCAAGGCCATCACCTCGATGCGCACCGGCAGTTCCACGGCGAGATCGAAGGGACGCTGCTGTGCCGCCTCGACGCGCGACGCGAGCTCGTCCTCGGTGCAGGTGCTCACCGTGAACTCCGGATCCGCTTCCGCCGTGGTGACGATCCACTGGTAGGGCTCGCCCCGGTGTTCCACGAACCGGGTCCGCAGGGTCTCATGGCGGCCCACCACATCGCCCAGCGCCGCCCGCAACGCGTCCAGGTCCAACTCACCCCGCAGCCGGAACACCAGCGGGAAGTTGTACGCGACTCCGCCGCCGGTGATCTGCTCCACCAGCCAGAGCCTGCGCTGGGCGGCTGACAACGGAATGCGATCCGGCCTTGACACCGCGGCCGTCAGAGCGGGGCGCGCGGGACGGGAGGAGTCGGCGCGTTGGGCCAGTAGCTCAGGGGTGGGTGCCTCAAACAGGTCGCGAATGGCCAACTCGGTGCCCAGTTCGGTACGGGCCCGGCTGATCAGGCGAGTCGCCAGCAGCGAATGCCCGCCCAGATCGAAGAAGTTGTCCTCCGCGCTGATGCCCGGCAGCCCCAGCACCTCAGCGAAGAGGCGGCAGAGCACATCCTCCTGCGGGGTGCGCGGTCCACGGCCTGCCGAGAGTGCCATGGCCGGCTCGGGCTCGGGTAGCGCCCGGACATCGAGCTTGCCGTTGTCGTTCATCGGCAACCCCGGCAGCACCACGAAAGCGGCGGGGACCATGTAGGAGGGGAGTCGCTGGCCCAGTTCGTCCCGTAGCCGTCGTACCAGCGACCCGGCGCCGCGGGCGAGCGCCGGGGCGTTGGCCCACGCCGACCCGGTGTGCGCGGGGCGGAACAGGCCGGCCGACAGTCGCGGTCCGTCCGATTCGGTGAGGAGGACGGCATCGAAGTATCCGGTGGTGGCGGACCAGGTGGTGAGCACCCGATAGCCCAGCGCGGCGCCGAGTCCACGCAGTTCCTGGGGGTCCGTACCACCCGCTTCGGTGTCCGGAAGCCGTCCCTGGGCCAGGGCCGCGACCGCGCTCAGTTCCCCCGCCAGCCGTGCGTCGGGCACCTTGGTGATCCGCACCGACGGGGGTCGTTGCCCGGTCAGCAGCGCCTGGAGTGCGGTGGCGGATGTCCAGCGGACCTCCGGGGCGTCGTCGACGCCTCGGGCTGCCGCGCCCGACCGGTAGAGGACCGTGTCATAGCGGTGCCGGGACAGCTCGTTGTGATGATGAGCGACCTTGGTCCGAAGATCGACCCCGTATCCCAGAGTGGTGAACCAGTCCGGGTCGACCAGCAGTTCCTTCTCCAGGGCGATGCCCCGATCCACCGCGCGACGGACCGCGGACGCGTCAGTGACCTCGACTGCTCCCGCGGACGTGGACGCAGCCGCCCGGGTCAGCTGGATACCGCTCTGGAAGGCACGGGCCGTGCGGAGATTGCGGATGTCTCCGACGAAGAGCGCACCCTCGTCGGTGAGCAGCTCCATCAGCCCGTCGATCACTCCACCGAGATGGTCCAGGCTCGGGAAGTACTGGATCACCGAGTTGATGACGATGGTGTCGAAGAAGTTCTTCGGCAGGCCATCGGTCACATCGGCCGGCTGGCAGCGCAGCTCGATCTTCGCCGCCAGCTCCGGGTCCCGTCGCAGATCCTCACCGAGCTTGCGAATCACCGGTGCGGCGAAATCGGTTGCCCAGTAGGCCTCGGAGTCCGGGGCCAGCTGGGAGAGCAGCAGCCCGGACCCCACTCCGACCTCAAGGACGCGCTGGGGCCGCAACTCACGGATCCGCTCGACCGTCGCCGCCCGCCACTCGCGCATGTGCTCCACCGGGATGGGCATCCCGTCGTAGGAGCTGTCCCAACCCGCGAAGTCCTCGGTGAAGACGGCCGTACCGATCTCGCTGTACTCGGCGGAGTAGATCTCCCGCCATTCACCGATCTGCTCCTGCTCGGCTTCCTCCCGTTCCGCGTCGCCGGGTTCCGCCGGCACGACATAGCCGACCAGCCGTTGGGTGCCCGGCGCTGCATCGTCGTCGCGGGCGATGACGGCGGCCTGGGCGACCGAGGGATGCCCGGCGAGGGCCGTCTCGATCTCCCCGAGCTCCACCCTGTGACCACGGATCTTCACCTGGTCGTCGGTGCGCCCCAGGAAGTCGAGATTGCCGTCCGGACGGCGCCGTACCAGGTCGCCGGTGCGGTACATCCGCTCACCGGGCTCCCCGAACGGGTCGGCCACGAACCGCTCGCCGGTGAGCCCGGGCCGGCGGAGATAGCCACGGGCCAGCCCGGCTCCCGCGATGTACAACTCGCCGGCGACACCCTCCGGGACCGGTCGCAACCATCCATCCAGGACATGTGCCCGGGTGGCCCGGATCGGACGGCCCACGGTCGGGGTCGCGCTGTCCTCCGTACCACCGCCGAGGGTGTTGATGGTGTACTCGGTCGGTCCGTACAGGTTGTAGCCGTACGTTCCCTCGGTATCGCGCAGCCGGTTCCAGACCGCCTCGGTCACCGCCTCCCCACCGAGCAGGACCAACGGCGGACGGTGCCCCTCCAGCAGCCCCTCCTCGATCAGCAGATGGGCGTAGGTCGGGGTCACATTGACGACGTCGACCCGGTGCGTCTCGCAGTAGGCGACCAGCGCCAGCGCGTCCCGACGCAACTCCTCATCGCAGATATGGACCTCATGGCCCTCCACCAGCCACAGCAACTCCTCCCACGACATGTCGAAGGCGAAGGACACCGTGTGGGCGATCCGCAGTCGACGCCCACCGGCCGAGCGAATCGCCGGCGCGAAGATCTCCGACTGGTGGTTGAGCTGCATGTTCGTCAGACCGCGGTACGGCGTCACCACACCCTTGGGAAGACCCGTCGAGCCCGAGGTGTAGATGACGTACGCGGGGTGGTCGAGGCTGAACTCCACCGGAGCCGGCTGATCGGAGAACTCCGCCAACTCCGCCGCGACCACGGAATCGTCCAGGAGCAACCGCGGTAGGTCCGCCTCCAACGTGCGGGAGACCGCCGCGGTCGACAGCAACAGCAGCGGGCGGGCGTCCTGGAGCATCAGCGAGAGCCGGTCCGCCGGATGGTCCAGCTCCAGGGGAAGATAGGCGGCCCCCGTACGCAGCACCGCGAACAGCGCCACGACCATGTCGAGCGAGCGCGGCAGCCCCAACGCGATGACCGTCTCAGGCGCCGCTCCACGCGAGCGCAGCAGCCGGGCCATGCGATTGCACCGGGCGTCCAACTCGGCGTACGTCAACGTCCGCGCGCCGAAGACCAGCGCCGTGGCGTCCGGGGTACGAGCCGCCTGGGCGGCCAGCATATCGGCGACGGTCTCCTTCGGCACGGATACCCGGCTCGCCGCGTCCTCCAGCGCCAGCCGGACGCGTTCCCCCGGCAGCAGCGGGTCGAGCGAGCCAACGGGTGCCGAAGGGGCGGCCGTCAGCCGCTCAAGCAGCAGCGTGAAGCGGTTGAGCAACCCCTCGGCGAACTCCGCGCTGATCACATCCGGACGGTGGGCGAGCGTCACCCGCACCCGTTCTCCCGGCGTCACGATCAGGTTCACCGGGTAGTGGGTCGCGTCCACGTTCGCCACGGCCCGCGCGCCGTGCTGCTGTGCCAACCCGGCGAGGCGCTCCTCCGTATCGGCGTTACGGAGTACGAACAAGGTGTCGAACAGCCGCCGATGCCCACTCTCCGCCTGCAGCACACCGAGCCCGACATACTCGTGGGCCATCAACACCAGACGCTCCGCCTGGACCCGGCGCAGCAGGGTCAACACCGGCTCGCGGGGATCGAAGGCGATCCGGGCCGGCACGGTGTTGAGGAACATCCCGATGACGTTCTCGACGTCCGGGACCTCGCTGGGCCGGCCGGCGACCGTCGTACCGAACACCACGTCATCCCGGCCGGTGGCGCTCGCCAGGGTCAGTCCCCAGGCCGCGGTGAGCAGTGTGTTCGCGGTGAGCCCGTGCTGTCGTGCGGTCACCCGCAACCGCTCACTCCCCGCTGGGGAGAGCACGGCGTCGAGTTGCTCGGGCACCACGGGTTCCAGAGAGCGGTCACCCGCCGCGGGCACCAGCAGCGTCGGCTCGTCCAGACCGGCCAGCGCGCCCCGCCAGGCAGCCGTGGACGCATCGGAGTCCTGACCGTCCAGCCAGGTCAGATAGTCCCGGTAGGAACCGGGCCGAGCCAGCGCAGCGGCGTCGCCCCCGCTCTCGTACAGGGCGAAGAGCTGGTCGAGGAAGAGCCATGCCGACCAGCCGTCCCAGAGGATGAGATGGCGGCCGATCACCAGTCGGTCGCCGCGTTCCGCACCCAGCCGGACCAGCAGCATGCGAAACAGCAGCGGTCGGCTCAGATCAAAGCGGCGCACCCGCTCCGCGGCCATCAACTCGTGCAGCCGGACCTCCTGCTCCGAGCGGGGGAGGGCCGACAGGTCCACCTCTTCCAGCGGGATCTCGGGGTCACGGACGATGAACTGGACCGGTTGACGCAGCCCTTCGCTGGTGAAGCCGGCCCGCAGCCCGGGGTGGCGGGCGAGGAGCGCTCGTACGGCGGTCCGCAGCCGGTCCGCGTCCACCCGCTCGGCCAGGTCAAAGGACTCATGGACGGTGTACACATCCAGCACGCCGTCGTCGTAGGCGGCGTGGAAGAACAGCCCTTCCTGGAGGGGTGCCAGCGGCCAGACGTCCTCGATCCGGCCCGGTGCCAGCCGCTCGACCCCCGCCCGCTCCTCATCGCTGAGGACGAAGACGGAATCGGCCCGGGTCGCGGGGTCGGTGACCGTCGACGCGGCAGCCGCGAGCGCGGCCGGAGTGCGGTGCTCGAACACCGTACGCGGATCGATGGCGAGCCCCGCCCGACGGGCACGGCTGCAGACGCTGATCGACGTGATGCTGTCGCCGCCGAGCAGGAAGAAGTCATCGTCGATGGAGACGCCGGCCACCTTCAGTACCTCGGCGAAGATCTCCGTCAGCACCTGCTCGCGGGCATCGCGCGGCGCCCGAGCAGCGGCCCGTACCGCCTCGGGTGCGGGGAGCGCGCCCCGGTCCAGCTTTCCGCTCGGGGTGAGCGGCAGCGCGTCCAACCGCACATAGGAGTCCGGCACCATGGGCGTGGGCAGCGCCTCGGTGAGCAGGGCCCGGAGCGCACCGGTGTCCAGGCTCTCCGGCGCCACCACATAGGCCACCAGAGACCCCTCACGAACGGTGACCGCGGCCTGGGCCACCCCCTCCTGGCGTACGAGCGCGGACTCGATCTCTCCCAGTTCCACCCGGTTTCCGCGCAGCTTGACTTGGCGGTCGGTGCGGCCGAGGTACTCGATCTCCAGATCGGGGCGCCGCCGCACCAGGTCGCCGGTGCGATACATCCGGGCTCCGGGCGGACCGTAGGGGTCGGCGGTGAACCGCTCCGCGGTGAGCGAGGGGCGGTCATGGTAGCCGAGCGCCAACTGCACACCGGTGAGATAGAGCTCCCCGGGTACTCCGTCCGGCACCGGTCGTAGACAGGAGTCCAACACCCGCAGGCCGGTGTTCCACACCGGCCTGCCGATGGGAACCGTGCCGCTGTCGCCATCCAGCAGTGGATCGAAGCGGTGGTGGGTCACATCGACCGCGGCTTCGGTCGGTCCATACAGATTGTGCAGGGGTACGCCCGTCAGGGTGTGCCAGCGGTGTGCCGCCGTACCGGGCAGCGCCTCGCCGCTGCTGAAGACATGGCGCAGTGTCGCCGCCCAGGACGGATCGTCGGTGACCTCGTCGACGAGGAGGAACGCCTCCAGCATCGAGGGCACGAAGTGCATCGCGGTGATGTGCTGCCCCCGGACCAGGGAGGCCAGATAGGCCGGGTCCCGATGGCCGTCCGGCTTGGCCAACACCACCGCCGCCCCTTCCAGCAGCGGCCAGAAGAACTCCCACACGGAGACATCGAAGCTCGCTGGGGTCTTCTGCAGAACGCGGTCGCCGGGGCCGATGCGGTACTCGTCCTGCATCCACGCCAGCCGGTTGACGACCGCGCCATGGCTGACCAGCACGCCCTTGGGGCGGCCCGTCGAGCCGGAGGTGTAGATCAGGTAGGCGGGATCGTCCGGATGGGCGGGCGGGCCCAGGGGCAGGGCGGGGGAGTCCTGGTCGAGCGTGTCGATCAGCAGCGGAGTCAGGCCGCTCCCACGGGGCAGACGGGCCGCTGACGCGCTGGTGGTGACGACGGTCATCGCCCCGGAGTCGGTGAGCATATGGACCACCCGGTCGGCCGGGTAGTCCAGCTCGACGGGTAGATAGGCCGCACCGGACTTCACCACCCCCACCAGGGCGACCATGAGGTCCGCCGACCGTTCCACGGCGACCGCCACCAGGCGTCCAGGCCCGGCGCCCTGGGCACACAGCACACCCGCCAGGACCTCGGCCCGGGCGTCCAGTTCCGCATAGGTCAGGGGCTCCCCGTCGAACACCACGGCCGTCGCCTGCGGGGAGCGGGCGACCTGTGCCGCGAAAGCGGCTGCCAAGGTGGTGAGGGGAACATCGTGTCGCTCACCGTCGTTGTGGGCCGTGGCCAACTCGGCGGACGAGAGCAGCTCAAGTGCTGCGGCCGGTCGCTCCGGGGCGTCGGCGAGTGCCTGAAGGACGCGGGACAACCGATCGGCGATGGCCCGCACACTCGGCGAATCGAGCCTGTTGGCATGGTACTTGAGCCGGAGGTCCAACTGCTTGCCGGGCTTGACGATCAGCGCGAGCGGATAGTGAACGGCGTCATGGAACTCATGGCCGGTCATTCGCACGGTGCCCGAGGGGTCCCGGAGATCGACGTCCGAAGGGTAGTTCTCGAACACCAACAGGGTGTCGAAGAGCTCACCGCTGCCGGCGTGTGCGGTGAGCCGCTGGATCTCCGCCAGCCCGAGCTGCTGATGGTCCAGGAGGGCGGCCTGCTCGTCCTGGAGCCGGGTGAGCACAGTGGTGAGCGCCTCACCAGGGCCCCAGCGGAAGCGGGTCGGTACGGTGTTGATGAACAGCCCCACCATGGATTCAACGCCGTCCACCGCGCTGTTGCGCCCTGACACCGTGGTCCCGAACACCACGTCCTGGCGACCGGTCAGCCGTCCGAGCAGCAGTCCCCAGGCAGTCTGGACCACAGTGCCCAAGGTGACACCATGGTCACGGGCCCGGTCCACGAGCCGTGCGGTGGTCCGCTCGGAGAGTTCCAACCGGATCTGCTCCGGTCGTAGCGGGGTCGTCTCGGCAGGGGTGGTGACCAGTCTGGTCGGCTCCGCCAGATCGGCGAGCGCGGTGCGCCAGGCCTCCCTGGACCCCTGGTGATCGAGTTCGGCGAGCCGCCGCAGATGGGCGCGGTAGGGGGTGACGGGCGGTAGGGCCGCGGGGCCTGGGCCGTAGAGCGCGAGAAGCTCACGGTGGATCACCGGAAGCGACCAACCGTCCGCGACGATGTGGTGGAACGTCAGCACGAGTCGGCTCTCACCGTCGGCGAGCCGGACAAACGCGCAGCGCAGCAGCGGCGGATGGGCCAGGTCGAAGCGGCGCGCCCGCTCAGCGGCGGCGATCGACGCCAACTCGGCAGTATCCGAATCCCCGACCTCGCGCCAGGGCAGCTCTACCTCGCGGGCGATGATCTGCACCGGAGCACCATCGGGGCGTTGCCGGAAGGCCGACCGCAGCGGAGCGTGCCGATCGAGCAGGGCCTGCGCCGCGCGACGCAGCGCCAGGGGGTCCACGGGGCCGGTCAGTTCGATGATCTGCTGGACGACATAGGCGTCCGCGTCCTGACCGCGGCTGAGCAGGGTGTGGAAGAAGAAGCCCTCCTGGAGCGGTGTGAGCGGCAGTACGTCCTCGACCGCCAACGGGCGCTCGCCCTGGATCTCCACCAGTTCGCCCGGAGCGAGTTCGAGCAGCGGTGCGGTGTCCGGCTGCTCCGTTCGGGCAGCACTGCCCGTACCGTCGGCGCTCGCCGCCAGGGCGAGGGACGCGACCGTTCGGTGTCGGAACACATCGCGAGTGGTGAGTCGCAGCCCGGCCTTACGTGCCCGGACGAGGAGTTGGATGGCGGTGATGCTGTCGCCGCCCAAGGCCAGGAAGTCGTCGTCGGCCGAGACCGAGCGCAGTCGCAGGACTTCCGCGAACAGCGCGGCGAGCAGGGTCTCCCGCTCGCCGTGCGGGGGGCGGCCCGAGCTGAGCGCCGCGTAGTCCGGGGCGGGCAGGGCGTTGGCGTCGAGTTTTCCGCTGGGTGTCACCGGTAGCTGTCCCAGCGCCACAAAACCGGACGGCACCATGTACTCCGGCAACCACTCGGTGGCATGCGCCCGCAGTGCCTTCAGCAGGGTGGTGATGTCACGGAACGGGGCCGGCCGATTGGCCAGCGGAAAGCCGCTGCCCGGCTGGTAGAGCCCGGAGGAGATCTCTTCGCTCGTGGAGCCGCTCGCGGATTCGCTCGTTGAGCCACTGGCGGATTCGCCCGTGGTGAGGACCACATCAACGGCGCCGTCGTCGGAGGTGCCGTTCCAGGTCATCGCCACCCGGTAGCCGTGCTCCGCCCCCAGCGCGGTGAACGCTTCCGGATCGACCCGGTGGGTATCGGGCTCGGGCCCGCTGCGGTCCTCCAGCAGACGGATATCGGCGAGGTCGTCGACGAGCCGGGCATTGGGCACGGTGGTGATCCGCACCCGCGGCGGACGCTCGGCGAGCAGTTCGGCCAGTGCGGTGAGTCCATTGAGTTCGCCCCAGCGCACGGTGTGCTCCGGGGGAGTCACCACCGATGACCGCGCTGCCGATGCGGTGGGGCGCAACACCACGTCGTACCGGTATCTGCTGAGTTCGTTGTGGTGGTGGGCGCGTTTGATCTGGATCTGTGCGTCGAACCCGGGCAGGGCCGCGAAGAAGTCGGGGTCGAGCAGTAGCTCGCCCTCCCAGGCGACGGACTGATCGACCGCGGTACGCAGTCCGTCCTTGTCGGTGCCGTCGGCCGCCCTGCGGGTCTCCACCGCGGCTCGCAGCGTCCTCAGCAGCCGCAGATTGCGCACATCGCCGACGAAGATCCGGCCACCGGGCGCCAGTAGCCCGCGCACCTGACGCAGCACATCGGTGAGATAGGCGGCACTCGGGAAGTACTGGGCGACCGAGTTGATCACGACCGTGTCGAAGAAGCCCACCGGCAGCCCGCTGATGTCATGAGCCGGCTGGGCGCGCAACTCCACCCGGTCCGCGACCTGGGGTAGGGCCGTGTCCAGCCGGTCCCTCAGCGCCTGAACCGCGGCTTCGGAGAGGTCCGTACCCCAGTAGCTCGTGCAGTCGGGTGCGATACGGGAGAGGATCAGGCCGCTGCCGGCCCCGATCTCCAGCACCCGGCGGGGTGCTCCCAGCTCCCGGATGCGGGCGACGGTGGCGTCTCGCCACTCCCGCATCTCCGCGAGCGGAAGGGGACGGCCGTCGTACATGCTGTTCCAGCCGGCGAAGTTCTCCTGGAGATCGGTGGAGCCGCTGATCCTGGTGGGGGCGACCTCTGTGCCGGCGGCCCCGTAGAGCAGTTCATGGAGCGCCTTCCACTCCTGGACCTGCTCCTCCTCGCCGTGGCCCTGGTGCGCGTCGACCACCGGAACCACATAGGCGGCCAGCCGCCGGTCGCCCGGTCGGTCCTCCCGCGCGATCACCGTGACCTGGTCGACGAAGGGGTGTCGGCGCAGCACGGACTCGATCTCGCCCGGTTCCACCCGGAAGCCGCGGATCTTCACCTGCGCGTCCGAGCGGCCGAGGAACTCCAGCCGTCCGTCCGCCTTCCAGCGAACCAGGTCGCCCGTGCGGTAGAGCCGCTCACCGGGCGCACCGTAGGGGTCGGCGACAAAACGCTCGGCCGTCAGCCCGGCCCGCCCCAGATAGCCGCGCGCGAGGCCCGCGCCGCCGAGGTAAAGCTCACCGGGCACCCCGGCGGGAACGGGACGGAGCCGGCCGTCGAGCACATAGGCGCGGGTGCCCGGGTCGGGGCCGCCGATCGGGACGATGGCGCCGGATGGGGTGTGGGGGTCGCAGCGACCGAGGGTGGAGTTGGTGGTGGCCTCGGTCGGGCCGTAGGCGTTGAACATCATCCGGCCGCCCGCATAGCGTCCGACCAGTTCGGGTGAGACCCGCTCGGTGCCCGCCAGCAGGGTGGCGGCGGCCGGGAGTTCCACGTCGTCCGGCATCGCGGCCAGCAGCGCGGGCGGCAGGATCATAAAGGTGATGCCGTTGCTGTGGGCGTACTCGGCGAGCGCCGCGCCGGGCACCCGGCGTTCGGACGGAACGACGACCAGCCGCCCGCCGGACAGAAGTCCCAGGCAGAGGTCCCAGAACGCCACATCGAAGCTGGGCGAGGCGAACTGCAGGACCCGGCTCTGGGGTCCGATGCCAAAGCGCTCGCTCTGGGTGGCGACCAGTTTGGCCACTCCGCTGTGCGCGAGCACCACACCCTTGGGGCGGCCCGTCGAGCCCGACGTGTAGATGACGTAGGCGGCGTTCAGGACGCTCAACGGTCCGCGGTCGGCCTCGTCGGGATCGTGCGCCGGGCGCCTCACCAGCTCATCCGCGATGCCGGGCGCGTCCAGCAGCAGGCGGGCCATCCCCTCCCGGGCCGGGATGTCCTCGGCGGTCTCCGCGGTGGTCACCAGACAGGTCGGTTGCGCGTCGTCGAGCATGTAGGCGATGCGGTCGGTGGGGTAGTCGTGGTCGATGGGCAGATAGGCGGCACCGGACTTCAGTACGGCGACTTCGGCGACGATGAGGTCGGTCGAGCGTGGCAGCGCGAGCGCGACGATGCTCTCGGGGCCGGCGCCCCGGGCGATCAGGGCATGCGCCAGCCGGTTGGCCCGCTCGTCCAACTCCGCGTAGCTGAGCCGTTCGTCCTCGAAGACCAAGGCGGTCTCATCGGGGCGCCGGCGAACCTGCTCGGCGAACATCTGAGGCCAGGTGGCGAGCGGAACGGTGTGTTCGGTGGCGTTCCACTCGATGACCACCCGCCGCAGTTCGTCCGGCGTCATCAGGGCGAGTGCCCCCACCGGTGCTTCGGGCCGGGAAACGCCCTCACCCAGGAGGGTTGTGTAGTGGCCGAGGAGCCGGTCGATGGTCGCGTCCTCGAAGAGATCGGGGCGGTAGATCGCCCGCACCTCACCAGACAGGATCTCCAGCACCAGATCGAGCGATGGGGCCGGGTCACCGTCCGGGGACGCGCCGTCGGACCCCTCGGCAGGACGGGGGTCCGTGCCCGTCGAGCGCGACGCGTCAACGGTTTCGGTCTCGAACGCGGTGTTGAAGAACAGTCCGCCGCCGCGGGTGGGTTCCGGGTTCAACTCCGAAACCAGGAGGGCCAACCGCAGCCGTTGGGCCTGTCCATCTGCGCGGACCCGCGCCACGGTCCGTACCAACTCGGCGAAGGGCACATCACCGGCGACAGGGATCCGCAGGGGAAGCGAACCGTGGCCGACCGTGAGGTCGGGGGCTCCGCTGTATCGGTGCAGCAGCGCGCAGTACGCCGCGATCAGCACCTCCGGCGCGACCTCCGAGCGATCTCGCCCAAGGGGACGAGTGCGTACGGCCGTTGTCGGCGCCGGACTCAAGGGATAGGGCCGGTCGACCGGTAGGGCCGTCTCCTGCGGTTGCGGTGTGAGTGACTGCCGCCAGTATGCGACGAATTCTTCAGGGACTGCCACAGAACCGGACAAGTTGGCCGCGCCTTCCAGCAGGTCAATTCCGGCCTGAGGCCGGAGACGGACCTGGCCATACTAAGGTAAGGGTTACCTAATTCAACAGTGCCGCATTCCCTGGTGGGGCCAAGGCGCCGAGTGGGCTTACATTTAAGGCCTGCCTAACCTAAGGAAGTTGATGTGGGGAGCTTGGTGACCAAGGCGAAACGCCCCCGCACGGTGCTCCTCCTGGCACTGCCGGGTGCCGCGCTCGCCGCTCTGGTCGTGCTGTCCATGCTGTTCGGAGCCCTGACCGTGGCGCCCGACCAGGTGTGGGACACCCTGCGGGGCCATGCGCCCAGTAACCAGATCCGCAATGCCATCTGGTCCGTGCGGGTACCTCGCACCGCACTGGGCATCGCCGCCGGAGCGGCCCTTGGCCTCTCCGGCGCGCTGATGCAGGCCCTGACCCGAAACCCCCTGGCGGACCCCGGGGTGCTCGGCGTCAGCGCGGGCGCCGCGTTCGCCATCGTGCTGGCCGTGGGCGTCCTCGGCCTGAACTCCGTCTACGGCTACATCTGGTTCGCCTTCGCGGGTGCGCTCGGGGCCAGCGTTCTGGTCTATGTGATGGGCGGACTGGGACGATCCGGTTCAACACCGGTCAAGCTCGCCCTCGCCGGAGTCGCCATCACCTCCCTGCTCTTCTCCCTCACCAGCGCGATCGCGCTGACCAACCCGGACGCACTCAATCGCTACCGGTTCTGGTCCGCGGGCTCCCTCGCCCACCAGAACGGGGAAGTCCTCCTCCGGATACTGCCGTTCATCCTGGCCGGAGCCGTCATCGCCTTCGCGTTGGCACCCTCGCTCAACAGCCTCGCCCTCGGCGACGATGTGGCCACCTCGCTCGGCCAGCGGCTCGGTCTGATCCGTGTGCTGGGCGTCACGGCCGTCACCCTGCTCACCGGCGCGGCGGTGGCCGTGATCGGGCCCGTGGTCTTCATCGGCCTGGTGGTCCCACACGTGGCCCGCTCACTGACCCAGTCAATGGGCGTGGGCCCCGACTACCGCTGGCTGCTGCCCCTCTCCGCCGTTCTCGCCCCGTGCCTCCTCCTCGCGGCAGACATCGTCGGACGGCTGCTGGCCCGCCCGGTCGAGATCCAGGCCGGTGTGCTCGTCGCCTTCATCGGCGGCCCCTTCTTCATCGCTATGGTTCGCCGCCGACGACTCGCGGAGCTGTGAGCATGACCGATCTGCTACCCGCCCGCTCTGTTGACCGGATTCCCTACCGGCTCTCCACACCGCCGATCTCCGGTGTGCTGCGTCCCCGGCTCGCCGTCGTCTGTGTCGTTCTCGCGCTCGCCGTCTTTCTGGTGTTCTGCTGGGGGATCTCCGTCGGAGACATTCCCTACTCGCTCGTCGAGGTCGTCCAAGCGCTGATCGGTACGGGAGACGCCGGGACCCAACTCATCGTGCGGGAGCTGCGGCTGCCCCGAGCGGTGACCGGACTGCTGGTGGGCATCGCCTTCGGAGTCTCCGGCGCACTGTTCCAGACCATGACGCTCAATCCGCTGGCGAGCCCCGACATGATCGGAATCACCCAGGGCGCGGGCGCCGCGGTCGTCGCGGGCATCGTCCTGGGCTGGGACGGCGGACTGTCGACCCAGGTCCTCGGTCTGCTCGGGGCGTTGGGGGCCGCGCTCCTCGTCTACGCGCTCGCCTGGAAGCGGGGCACCACCGGCTATCGCATCGTCCTGGTGGGCATCGGCATCGCGTGGATCTGCACCAGCGTCACCGACTACCTGATGGCACGCGGCAAGCAGTTCGAGGCTCAGGCCGCCCTCGGTTGGCTCGTGGGAAACCTCAACGGGCGCACCTGGGACCATGTCGGCCCGCTCGCCGTGGTGCTGGCGGTACTGCTGCCCGGAGCACTGCTGCTGGGACGGCTGATGCGTACGCTCCAACTCGGCGACGATGTCGCCCGAGCCCTCGGCACCCGGGTGCAGCCGGTCCGGCTGGCCATCTTGTTCACCGGCGTCGGACTGGTCGCGTTCGGCACCGCCGCGGCGGGCCCGGTCGCCTTTGTCGCGCTCGCCGCACCGCAGATCGCCCAGCGCCTGGCGGGCACCGCCTGGCCGCCACCGATCGCGGCGGGGCTCACCGGAGCGCTGGTCGTCCTCTCATCCGATCTGATCGCGCGCGAGCTGATCTCCGGCACGGAGCTTCCCGTCGGCATCGTCACCGGCGTGCTCGGCGCCCCCGTACTGCTGTGGCTGCTCATCCGCGCAAACCGCGCCGGCTCAGGAGGCTGACACCATGTCAAGGGAACATCTGACCAAAGCCGGTCCCGATCTGCGAGCGGAGGGGCTACGGCTGGCGTACGACCAGCGAGTCGTCGTGGAGGACCTCGACGTAGCCATCCCCACCGGTCGGATTACGGCCATCGTCGGAGCGAACGCCTGCGGCAAGTCGACCCTGTTGCGGGCGCTCGCTCGGCTGCTGTCTCCGCAGGCCGGTTCCGTCAAGCTCGATGGCCGACCGGTGCACTCGATTCCGACGCGGGAACTGGCCCAGCGACTCGGCATCCTGCCGCAGTCACCGGTCGCCCCGGAAGGACTGACCGTGGTCGACCTCGTCGGCCGCGGCCGATCTCCCCACCAGACGTGGTGGCGCCAGTGGTCCCGGTCCGATGAGGACGCGGTACGGGACGCCCTGCGAGCCACCGCGATGACCGACCTCGCGGACCGTCCCGTGGACGAACTCTCCGGGGGGCAGCGGCAGCGCGCCTGGATCGCGATGGCCGTGGCCCAGGGCACGCCGGTGCTCCTCCTCGACGAACCTACGACCTACCTCGATCTGGCCCACCAGATCGATGTGCTGGACCTGATCACCGATCTCAACCGCCATGAGAACCGCACCGTCGTCATGGTGCTGCACGATCTCAACCAGGCATGCCGCTACGCCGACCATGTCATCGCCATGAAGTCGGGCCGGATCGTCGCCGAGGGGCTGCCCACCGACGTGATCAGCGCGGACATGGTGGAGGAAGTCTTCGGACTGCGCTGCCGGATCGCCACCGACCCCGTCAGCGGGACTCCGATGGTCATCCCGGTGGGGCGCCACCATGACAACGAGGACGCCGTGGCCGTCACCGGAACCGCGAGCTGAAGCCGATCCCGCGACTGGGCCGGCCGGGCGGGAGCCCGGCCGGCGATCCGCTAGGGCCGCGCGGTCAGATATCCGCCCATGGTGCGGAAGTAGTCGCTCGCGGCGTGCTCGGAACCGTCCTCGGTCCGTATCCGGCGCACCAGCAGACCGCGGTGGCGGCCGGATCGTGCGTCGCGACCTGCGACGATCACGACTCCATCACCCTCCCGGATGAAGATGCGCCCGGGGGTACCTCCGTACCGCCCCTCGGAGACCGCCGCGGAGATGATGCGGATGCGTGCTCCGCGATGGTGGGTGAAGGCATTGGGGTAGGGATCGGACTGCGCACGGACAAAGCGCTCCAGGTCCTGGGCGGGCCAACTCCAGTCGATCCTGCTGTCCTCGATCGACCTCTTGTGGAAGAAGCTGGCCTGTGAGCGGTCCTGCTGGGTCCAGACCGCCTTCCCCGAGTCGATCAGCGTCAACGCGTCCCGCACGATGGGTCCGATCAGATCCACCGTGCGATGGAAGAGATCGGTGGCCGTGTCGCTGGGGCCCACCGGTACCGAGCGTTGGAGCACGATGTCGCCCATGTCGAGTTCGGCGTCCATCCGATGGGCGGTGACGCCCACCTCGGGCTCGCCGTTGATGAGCGCCCAGATCAGCGGGGAGAACCCGGCATAGCTGGGCAGCAGCGAGTCATGCACATTGAGCGTGCCATGGGGCGGCAGCTCGAAGATCTCCGGCGGCAGCCAGGTGCGCCAGTTGTTGGCGACGATGATGTCCGGCTCCGCGGACTTCAGGGCGGCGAGTAGCTCCTCGTCGCCCGGACGGCTCCGCAGGAGCACGGGCAGCCCGTGCCGCTCGGCTAGTTCGGCGACCGAGTCGTCCCAGATCTTCTCGTACGCATGGTCGCTCCTTGGATGGGTGACGACGAGTACCACCTCGTGCTCCGAGTCCAGCAGGGCCTGGAGCGTGCGATGACCCCAGGTCTGATAGCCGAACATGGCGACCCGCATATGAATCCTCCTCAGAACATTGCAAGGTTAGCCTTACCTTATCTAACATATGCCTGCTGAGGGAGGCGATGACGCGGTGGACACACTGCACAGTGGTTCGGGCACCATCTACGACGTTCTGGGTATTGGCTTTGGACCGTCAAATCTCGCGCTGGCGATAGCAGTTCAGGAGTACAACACCCAAGTCACCACTGAAGAGAGAATCGTGGCGGGCTTCTTGGAGCGGCAGCCGCGGTTCGGCTGGCACCGGGGGATGCTCATCGACGATGCCACCATGCAGGTCTCATTCCTCAAGGACCTGGTCACCATGCGCGACCCGACCAGTGACTTCAGCTTTCTCTGCTATCTGCGGGAGCGGGGGAGACTGGTCGACTTCCTCAACCAGAAGACGCTCTTCCCGCTGCGCATCGAGTTCCACGACTACCTTGAGTGGTCCGCGGCGCGGGTGGCCGATCTCGTGGAGTACTCCTGTGAGGTCGTCTCGGTGCAACCGGTCACCGAGGGCGGGGAGGTTCGCTGGTTCGACGTCACCAGTCGGGATCCCCGCACACCCGGTCAGTTGACGGTCCGTCGAGCACGGAACCTCTGTATCGCCACCGGTATGGAGCCCCATCTGCCGCCGGGCACCGTTCTGTCGGAGCACGTCTGGCACACCAGCGAACTCCTGCCCCGGGTCGCCGATCTGGTGAGCAGCGGAAAGCCCGTGCGCCGGGCGGTCGTCCTGGGAGCCGGCCAGAGCGCGGCCGAGGCCGTCGAGTACCTGCACCGCAGCTTCCCGGACGCGGAGATCTGTTCCGTCTTCGCCAAGTACGGCTACACGCCGGCCGATGACAGCCCCTTCGCCAACCGCATCTTCGATCCGGAGGCCGTCGACCTCTACTACGCCGCGCCACGCGAGGTGAAGCAGTCGCTCTTCGACTATCACCGGGGCACCAACTACTCGGTGGTGGACATGGAGTTGATCGAGGCGCTCTCCAAGACCATGTACCAGGAGAAGGTCCAGGGCAGACAGCGGTTGAGGATGCTCAACATCTCGCGCATCCGCGAGGTCGACACCGCCGAGGGCCGCCTGGGGATCACCGTGGAGTTCCTCCCCACCGGTGAGCGCGAGGTGCTCGACGCCGATCTCCTGGTCCATGCCACCGGCTACCAGCCGCAGGGCATCGGCGAACGGCTGGGGGAGGTCAGCAAGCTCTGTCTCCGGGACGAGGAGGACGCACTGGTCGTCGGCCGCGACCACCGGGTGGCCACCAGCGCCAACGTTGTCTGCGACATCTACCTTCAGGGCGGCACCGAGCACACGCACGGCATCACCTCCACCCTGCTGTCCAACACCGCGGTCCGGGCCGGGGAGATCCGGGCCTCCCTCATCGCCCAGCGGCTGGCGAGGAGGCAACCCGCGGACAGCGCACACTGATCACGATCGGAGGAGCATCTCCGTCGGCCCTCTCCCAGGCCCGATCACGGATGGACTTCCCGCGTTCGGCCGACGACGGAACCCCCGACGGACAGCGACACCTCCTGATCACCCGTGCCATGCGTCACACCCCGGTCCGCCGCCGGACCGTCCTCAAGGCCGGCACGGACCGAACTCGACCCGGGCCCGG
>NZ_JAMQAW010000025.1:0-96424 GCF_023701525.1 Streptomyces albipurpureus | reverse complement strand
GCCCGGGTGGGTACGACAGAGTGGATCAGTTGGCGGTGATCAGGTCGTGCGGCGGTACGGTCACCGTCCGCGCGCCGGGCTTCCCGCCCAGGATGACCTTGCGCATGGCGGAGTTGTTGGCGGTGCTGGTCTCCTTCAACCGCTTCTCCGGGTTGGCGAGGACCTCGATGTAGTACGTGCCGTTGGGCAGGTCGGTGATGTCGAAGGACTGGTCCGGAAGGTCCTGCGTGTAGGTGTCACCGGAGCCGACGTCAAGGACCTCGCGAACGGAGATGGCCTTCTCCGTGCCGCACGCGCTGGACAGGTCGGTGTTGAACGGGTGCCAGTTGGCGTTCTTCACGGTGTAGTCGACCGCGTCAGTGTTGACCAGGCAGAACGCCTCCTTGCCGCTGCGCACCGCCTCCTTCTTGTCCGCCTTCAGCAGCCGGTAGCTGGCGAAGTCGGTGAAGTGCCAGTGCTCATGACCGGCCCGCGGGTCCCACTCCATCGTGCCGGTGGGTGTGTAGCCGACCTGCTTGCCGTTGGCGTCGTAGAAGTACTGGTAGGCGTCCATCAACTCCGCGCCGGGAGCACGGAAACCATCCACGACGAGCTGTGCCGGGCCGGCGTTCCACACATTGGCGCTGAAGGACATGAAGTCCTTGCCCTTGGGATTCTCGGGCGAGGCGCTGATCTGGACATCGAACGCCGGGAGGGAACGCAGATCCGGCTTGGGTACGTTGGGTACGACCGCTTTACCGCTCGGGCGCTTGGCGTTCGCCTTGAGCCCGGGGGCCCTGCGGGAGCCATCCGTCTGCCCCGGGCCGTCACCGATGTTGGCAACGGTACGTGCGGACTTCTGCAGCGCCCACGGCAGGGCCGGCGGGGCAGGAGGATACGGCGCATGGCCCACGTTGTAGGTCGGGCCGGTCCCGCTGGTCGCCTCCTGGAACGTCATCTTGGGCGTCGGCGCCCCATGATGACCCGCGTGCCCGGCCCCATGGGAACCATGCGCACCTGTGGTGGCCTTCCGCCCCTCGGGGGTGGCAGGTTCCACCTTGACGGTTACCTTGACGGTCTGCGGCTTGTCGGCAACGCCGAAGATGTCGCGGTACTTCTTGGACACGCCCACCTTGGCGGTGTAGTCACCGGCAGGCAGGGTCACACCCTCGGTGTACCAACCGTTGTAGGTGTTGGATGCCCAGCCGTTCTCGACCCCCCACACGGAGCCACGGGTGAACGGATTCGGCGGGCAGCTCTCGGGATAGCGAGACGTGGCCGCCGCGTCGGGGCGAACCCGCCCGGACGCGTTGTTCGGACAGAAGTTCTCCTTGCGGTCCAGCACCTTCTTGCCCGTGGAGTCGGTCATGGTGATGTGGGTGAAGTCGGGCAGCCCGCGGAAGTCCTTCACCAGCCCGGCCGGAAGGTTCTTGGTGGTGACCTTCTTGCCCTGGCGGATGAACTGCTGAACGGTGATCGGGTCCTTGTAGGACTTGCGCTTGGCCCTCAACTCCAGCGGTGAGCCCTCGGACGTGAGGTAGGTCCCGAGATTGAGGTCGAGACCGGTCGCTCCCTCATAAGTGTGGATGACCACTGACTTGGATGCGGCGATCAGAGCGAGTTTCGGTACGGGCTGGGAAGTGCTCTTGGCATCGGGTGCCGCGGCGACGACGCCGGCGGTCACGGTGAGCGCCGCGGCAGCGGCAATTGCCGGGCGCGTAAAACGCGCACGTGCAGAATTGGTCATCGGTCCTCGCTTATGTCAAGCGTTGTGAAAGTCATCGGGACATGGTCTGAAACCGTTGGCGCGGGGCAGTTGGTCACACTGCTCATGGCCGACGGACGCGGGCTGTCCATCCGACCCGCCTACCCCTCCAGAGGGGGTGAGGGTGTCGTTGGGTTGTCCGTGAGCCCTCAAGAAGACCAACGTTGGCTAGAAACCGAGTGCAGAGTTGAATACCAGTCATCATTGGCCAGTACCAAGGCCGTTGGGTGCTGATTGTGGTAAGAGCGCCTGCGGGCGTCAGATCTCCAGGCCTGGGGCGCCCCAGAGCGGAAACCAGCGAGCCAGATCAGACTCCATCGGTAGATCCTCCGCCAGCAGTGCTCGGATCTGGAGCTCCAGCGCTGAGTCCCTTCGGTCCTCGGCACCCGGCAGCGGCGCGAAAGGATAGAAGGTGCCCCGCTTGTAGAGATAGACCAAGGCCAGCTGACGGTCGCTCGTCGCATCCCGGAACGAGATCAGCGAACACAGCAGGTGCGTGCCGAACCCCGCGTCCTGAAGCAGGGTATTCACCGTATGAAGATCGTTGACCAGCGAAACCGTGTCCTCAGCCGGATGGCGGACGCGTAGCCATGAGTACCCGTAGCCGTCCTGACTGAACTCGACCGGCACACCACCGTGAGGCGTATCGGCATCCAGCAGCTCCTGTACGTCCTGCTGGAGCTGGAGGAACGCGCCGCCCTCCACACTCGCGAAGCAGACCGAACCCTGCCCGGTGGGTGTGAGGCCTGCCCCCGCCTGGAGGGTGATCGCCGTCGACGGCAAGGCGAACAATCGATCGAGATCCGGGCGTATGAGCTTGCTCCGACCGAGGATGGCATCAAGGAATCCCAAGGCAGCACACCTCCGTCGGAAGTCGGCGACCGTCTGCACTCCAGCGGTCGGGGGTGGTCAGGGCCGGGCCAGCTCGGCGGAGATCCTGCCCAGCTGTTCCAAACGCTTCTCCAGCGAGGGGTGGGACGAGAGCAATCGCGCCAGGCTCTCCCGTGATGAGAAGGCGGGCGCGAACCAGAAGGCGTTGTAGGGCTCTGCCTTGCGCAGGTCCTGGGTGGGGATTCGCGCCATGTCCCCCGTCACCTTGGTGAGCGCGGACGCGAGGGCGGACGGCCGTCCGGTCAGTAGGGCGGCGGCTCGGTCGGCGGAGAGCTCCCGATAGCGGGACAGCAGTCGCGTCAGCAGGAAGCTCACCGCGTAGACAGCGGCGCTGATCACCGGGATCAGGATCATCAGGAGGGCCGCATTGCCGTTGCGGCCGGCGCGCCCCACACTGCCCCAGAGGGTGGCTCGCGTGATCAACCCGGCCAGGACTCCCAGGAAGGAAGCGATCGTCATCACGGCCACATCGCGGTGCGCGACGTGGGACAGCTCATGGGCGAGTACGCCCTCCAGCTCTTCGGGCTCCAGGCGGCGCAGCAGCCCCGTGGTGGCGCAGACCAGGGCCGTCCGCTCATTGCGTCCCGTGGCGAACGCGTTGGGCACGTCGCTGTTCGCTATCGCCACTCTGGGTTTGGCCATGTCGGCGAGGGCGCACACGCGATCGACCGCACCATGGAGCTCGGGTGCTTCCTCAGGGGTGACGACCCGCGCTCCCATGCTGTACTCGACAATGCGGTCGCTGAACCAGAACTGGGCGATGAACAGTCCGCCGGCGATCACCAGAATGAACGGCCAGGCGTTGCTCAGCAGCGCGACCAACACGCCCACGAAGACCACATAGAGCAGGCCGATGAAGAACATCGTGGTCACCATGCGGGTGGTGAGTCCCCGGTCCGCAGCGAAGCGGGATCGACTCCGATGTGCTGCCATCAGATCACCTTCCGGGCATAAGGCTTCAGCCCCCACTGTCGATTGTGCTCCATATATCCCGCTTAACCATGTATTAGCAGCACATATTACATAGAGTGCCCCACCGGTTTCGGAGGGTCCCGTTCCATCGACTGGCGCTTCGGTGCGAGGTCCCGCTGGCGGAGTACTCCTTCAGCCGCGGTGTTCCGGACCGTCCCGGCTCCGGTCGGCGGCCGGAGCGGTGGCAGGGTGAGGGCGGGCGATGGGGGATGCCGACGCGCTGGCTGGTGGGGGACGGAGCCCGGGCGCAGGTGCCCCACGATGAACGGCTCCCCGGCGGATCACGTGGTGAAACACTTCGCCAAACGAGGGCGACCGGGCCACCATGACACGCGGCAGGCCGACCACGAAGGGTCGTGGCCACCAGAGAGGACCGGGGAATGCCTGATCGCGAGATCCTTGCCGGCGGCGTCAACGAGGTCATACGCATGGGCGCGACCGTCTTACGGCCGACCGGGCCATGGTCCCCAAGGGTTCACGGACTGCTGCGCCATCTGCGGAAGCAGGGGTTCACGGCAGCGCCGAGCATCCACGAGGTGACGACGGACGGCTTCGAGGTGCTGGATTTCATCCCGGGTGAGGTCAGTGACTACCCGGCCACACCGGCTGCCGCGTCCTTGGAAGCCCTCGAAAGCGCGGCTGAGCTGCTGCGCGCGTTCCACGACCATACGGTTGGCCTTGCCGTGGACGCCCCCGAGGGCTGGATGCTTCCGGCCAGGACACCGGTCGAGGTCATCTGCCATGGGGACTACGGCCCTCACAACTGCGTTCTGAACGGTACGAAGGTGGTCGGGATCATTGACTTCGACACGGCCCACCCGGCTCCCCGCCTGTGGGATGTCGCCTACGCGGTCTACCGGTGGGCTCCCATGACCGCCCCCACCAACACCGATGGTTTTGGCACCGCCGAGGAGCAGGCCCGGCGCACTCGGATCTTCTGCGACCGCTACGGGCTCGATCCGATGGGACGCGCAGGCCTGGTCGACGCGGTGGTGGCCCGTCTCCATGCCGTCGTGAGCTTGATGCGCTCCCAGGCCGCCGCGGGCAACGCCTCCTTCGCCAGACATCTGGCTGACGGGCACCACACCCAGTACCTCGCCGATGCCGAGTACGTTCACCACCGCCGAGCGGTGTTCGACCGGCATCTGCTCGCTCCATGACGGAGCTCACTCAGGGCTCGCGGTAGGGGAGACCCCCCGGGTGGCCTTGGGGGAGGTCCCTGCCTGAGCTCGGGGGCGTCCGACTGGGCCGCAGCCTGCTGGCGGCGGACAGCGGCCAGAACGCCGCAGAGGTCGTTTCGAGGACGAGGAGTCAGCGGGGTTGGGCTTCGAGGATGTGTCTACCGGGCGCGTCGAGCGCGATGGTGCGCGGCAGTTCGAAGCCGGCCGATGGAGCAACGCGGCGTACTCGGCTTCGGTCCGCTCCCTTCCGCCGAAGCCGAAGGGCATCACGAGAGCCAGGGCGGTGGCGAGGGCGGGGCCTTATCGGATCGGTCGTGCCGATTGCCCCGGCGGTAGACTCTCACGGTCATGTGAGCGTCAGCTGGGGACAGTGAGGACACGTGCGCATCGGTGAGCTTTCGCAACGGACCGGGGTCAGCGAGCGACTGCTGCGCTACTACGAGGAGCAGGGGCTGCTCGCGCCGGAACGACGTCCGAGTGGATACCGCGCCTATCACCATGACGACATCGCGACCGTGTACCGGATCAGAAGCCTACTGGCGGCCGGACTCAACACCGCGTTGATCGCTCAGATCCTGCCGTGCTTCCAGGACGGTGCACCTCATCTGGTGCCGACTTGTGCTGAGATGCTTCCGGATCTCTATCGGGCGCGGGCACGGATGAGCGATGCGATGGTTGACCTCAGGTCGTCCATCGAGACGTTGGACGCGGTCATCGCCGCAGCTCCTTCGGGTGATCCGGGTTCCCAACAGGGCCCGGGCCGGCTGTCGATGTCCCACGGTCACGAAGACTGATCGCGGCCAGCAGGGCCGCGCCGAGGAAACCCGCCATGGCGAGCACGGCGGCCGTTTGGAGACCGTGGGAAACGGCGAGGTCGATCGCAGCCCGGAGGGCGTTCCCCACTTCGCCAGGGTGCCGTTCGGCCACATCGAGGGCACCGCCCACGGTTTCCTGCGACTCCAAGAGCGACCTGTGGTCCAGGCCTGCCGGAGCCGAGGTGGCCAGCCGGGCCTGGTAGACCGCCATGGCGACGCTGCCGAGGAGTGCCATCCCCGCCGCTAGGCCCAACTCCGCACCACTCTGGGAGAGCCCCGACGCCGCCCCGGCTCGGGCCGGTGGTGCCGCCCCCACCATATGGTCGGTGGTCAGGGCGAGTGTCGGTGTCACACCGGTGTAGAGGATCGAGAAACTGCTCACGGTCCAGGCCAAGCTGGCTTGGTGGGCCGTGAGGACGATCATGGCCGCGCCGACTGCGGCCGTGAACAGGCCCGTGCTGATCACCACCCCCGGCCCCAGCCGTCGGGCCAGCCTCGGCGCCAGCAGGGTAGCCCCGATGCCGAGTACCACGGAGGGAACCGTCCACAGCCCCGCCGCCAGCGGGGAGAGCCCCAGGACCGCCTGGAAGTACTGAATGACCAGCAGTTGCGAACCGGCAACCGCACACACGGCCAGGGTCTGTGTCCCCAACGCCGCACGGAATCCGGCCAGCTTCAACAGGCCCAGGTCCAGCAGGGGCGCGGACAGGGTGCGTTGTCTCCGTACGAACACCACGCCGGACAGTGATCCGACGAGTATCGAGAGCAAGGGGAACCAACCCAGCCCCGTCCCGGCCAATTGCTTCGCCCCGTAGACGATCGACAGGGCCGCCACCAACGACAGACCGACGCTCAGTGGGTCGAGTCGCCCTGGCGCTGCCGTGTCGCGATGCTCGGGCAGCAGCAGTGGCCCGGTGACCAGCAGCAACAGCATCACCGGAACCCCGATGACAAAGACCGAACCCCACCAGAACCACTCCAGCAGTATCCCGCCGACCAGCGGGCCGATGGCCTCTCCCACGGTGAAGCAGGTCATCCAGCCGGCGATGGCGAAGGAGCGTTGGACAGGATCGGGGAACATACCGGTCAAGAGCGCGAGAGTCGACGGCATCAGGGTCGCCCCGGCGACTCCGAGCAGCGCTCTGGCCAGAATCAACAGCTCGGCACTGGGCGCGAATGCGGCCATCAGGGAGGCCACGATGAAAGCGCCTGCTCCGAGGAGTAGAAGGCGACGCCGGCCGATCCGATCACCCAGGGTTCCCATCGTGATGAGAGACCCCGCGACCAGGAACCCGTAGATGTCCAGAATCCACAGAAGCTGGCCACCGCTGGGCCGTAAGTCGGCGCTCACGGCCGGAGCCGCGAGATGGAGCACCGTGAGATCCATGGACAACACCACTGTGGGCAGAGCCAACACCCCCAACCCTGCCCATTCGCGTCGTCCTGCCCGGGTCGCACCAACATAGGACACCGCTCGTCCACTCCCCACCCGCTCGTTCCATTGGTGTGGGGAAGGCTAGACATTCACACCGATGTGAGGGTCAAGGGCGCTGCCTCCGCGGGGTGGTGGTGGGGAGGAGGAGGCGCCGCAGACCGGAAGGGTCATGTGGTCGTACTCAGCGCCGGAACGTCCCTGACGCGGCTGCTCTACGCCTCCTGGCGGGCGGTGCCCGTGGGCGGCTCTCCGCCCTTCCCCGCGCCCGCCGGGACCTCCTGCGCGCGGGAGTGTTCGCGCGCCCACCGGTGTGCGAGGCGGGTGAAGGCCCGGGAGGCGGCGCTGGTGTAGGCGCTCTCACGACGCAGCAGGCTGACGGTGCGGGCGGGGAGTGTGGGGGTGAGCGGGATGGGGTGCAGGTCGGGGTGGCTCTGGGTGATGGCGTGGGGGAGCACGGTCGCCAGGCTGGTGCGTTGGACGATTTCGGTGAGGGCGCTGATGGAGTTGGCCTCCACCGCGACCAGCGGTTCGGCCCGCTGCGTGGCGAAGTAGGCGTCGATATGGCCGCGGGTGGCGAAATCACCGCTGAGCAGGGCGAGTGGCTGATCCGTCAGCTCCTCGGCGGGCAACGGCCGGGTGTGTCCGCTGTACGGATGGCCGGAGCCGATGACCACGCTGAGTTCCTCCGTGAAGAGGGCACTGCCCTCCACGCCCGCCAGATGGGTCGTACCGAAGGCGATGCCGAGGTCGATTTCATCGCGGAGCAGGGCGGCTTCGATGCGGTCCTGGGTCATCTCCTGGACCTTGATGGTCAGGGTGGGGTGCAGGGTGTGGAACTCGGCGACCAGCGGGCCGATGAGATAGGCCGTGAAGGTGGGTGTCATGGCAAGCCTCAGCTGGCCCCTGGTGAGGTCCTGCACATCGACGATCGCGCGTTCCCCGGCGGCGAGGTCGCGGAGGGCCCGGCGTGCATAGGCCAGATAGGTCTCACCGGCGTCCGTCAGTCGCACGGTGCGACCGGTGCGGTCAAGGAGCTGGACCCCCAGGGTCTTCTCCAACTGGCGGATCTGCTGGGACAGGGTCGGCTGGGAGATATGGAGCTCTTCGGCGGCGCGGGTGAAGCTGGCGTGTTCGGCGACAGCGAGGAGATAGCGCAGATGGCGCAGCTCGGGACTCATGGAACACCACTATATAGATGACATCTATGGGTCTCATGGGTATGGCGTCTTGGACGCTATAGGTAGAGGTCATGCATGGTTGAGCACGTCGGCCCCCACCGACATACCGACCGAAGGAAGGAAGGCCATGCACCACCTCGCCGACGGAATCCGCCGCTTCCACCACGATGTCTTTCCCGCCCAGGCGGAGCTGTACCAGCACCTCGCCACCACCCACCGGCCCAGCACGCTCTTCATCAGCTGCTCGGACGCCCGGGTGGTGCCTGAACTGATCACACAGCAGGACCCCGGCGAGTTGTTCGTCATCCGCACCGCGGGCAACCTGGTACCAGCTCACACTTCGGGAGCGGACGGTGTTGCCGCGAGCGTTGAGTACGCCGTCGCGGTTCTCGGCGTGGCCGACATCATCGTGTGCGGACACTCCGCCTGTGGTGCCATGACCGCCCTCGCTGAGCAGCATGACCTCACCGCACTGCCCTCCATCGGGGACTGGCTGCGCCACGCGGACGCCTCCCAGGCCCGCACGGTGCCCACCGGCGACGAGGACAAGGTCGCCGCCCTGGTGCGGGAGAACGTTCTCGCCCAGCTGGCGAACCTGGTCACCCATCCATCGGTGGCCCGCGCGCTGGCGCGCCAGACGGTCCGCCTGCACGGCTGGACCTTTGACATCGCCACCGGCACCGTCGAAGAACTCGACCCTGCCACGGGGCGCTCTGCCGCCCTTGCCGCCAGCTGACCCCGCCCCCCAACCCGTACCCCTGGTGGCGTACGGACCGCGATCCCCCGCCCCTCGTTCGATGGGTGCAGACCACTCCAGAAGGAGCTCTCGCATGATCCACGCACAGTTTGACCCCACCGCCCGCCAGCAGCTCGCGATCACCACCGTCGAAGCCAAGACGCGTAAGGACGTCTCCTGGCAGCAGATCGCCGACACCACCGGCCTCTCGGTCGCCTTCGTCACCGCCGCACTGCTCGGCCAGCACCCACTGCCGCAGTCAGCCGCGCGGGCCGTGGCCGAGCTGCTGGAGCTGGACGACGACGCCGTGACGCTGCTGCAGACCGTCCCGATGCGCGGTTCCATCGAAGGCGGCATCCCCACGGACCCGACCATCTACCGCTTCTACGAGATGCTTCAGGTCTACGGAACCACGCTCAAGGCCCTGGTGCACGAGCAGTTCGGCGATGGCATCATCAGCGCCATCAACTTCAAGCTCGATGTGCGGAAGGTCGCCGACCCCGAGGGCGGCGAGCGCGCGGTGATCACCCTGGACGGCAAGTACCTCCCCAACAAGCCCTTCTAACCCACCCGATCATCGCAAACGGCTGGGCCGGACCTCCGCTGTCCCGCCCAGCCGTGCGCACTCCTGACTACGTCCCGCCCACACTTTCCGCACGCCGTCCGCGCTGACCGCTGGCGACCCTGGCACGCACCGGAGCACTCATGGACTTCGCCCAGCACACCATCGATCTGGCCCGCCGCAACGTCGACGAAGGCGGTCGGCCGTTCGCGACGGTCATCGTCCGTGCCGGGAAGATCCTCGCCGAGAGCCCCAACCGGGTCGCCCAGACCCATGACCCCACCGCGCACGCCGAGATCCTCGCCATCCGCGATGCGTGCACCAAGTTGGGCACCGAGCATCTGACCGGCACCACCGTCTATGTACTCGCCCACCCCTGCCCCATGTGCCTGGGTGCCCTGTACTACTGCTCGCCCGACGAGGTTGTCTTCCTCGCCACCCGTGACGCCTACGAGGCACACTACGTAGACGACCGGAAGTACTTCGAACTGGACACCCTCTACGCGGAGTTCGCCCTGCACCACACCGATCGTCGGCTGCCGATGCGCTATGACGCCCGCGACGCGGCCCTCGATGTGCACAAGGCATGGCAGCAACACAACGGCGGCGAGCGTCGGGTGGCGGGCAGCCCCTCCGCCTGACCACCACCGGGCGCTGCTTCCCCTGCTACTCGATTCGGCCGCGCGCTGCACCCGTTGGATCACGGCAACCGTGCCGCTGGTCGAGTTGTTCGGGTACGCATCCCGGCTGCGCGGCCGGACCCAGGGCCGGGGAACCTTCACCACGCGAGCCGCCGGCTATGCCCCGGTGCCCAGCGCTGTGTCCGACGGAACGCGGCCGCAGTAGCCCACCACGAGGGTAGCGCCGGGAAGGCTGGTGGCCGTTTCGGCAGCGGTCGGGGGCGTCGTCGTATGAGTCGGCGGCGCCCCATCCGGGTGGAATCGCTGCTTCTGCGGAGGCGAGCCCCGTCCACGACACCGGGACGGGGCACTGGAGCGAGCTTCCCCGCGCCGGTGGTCGCCCGGGTCCGCAGGCGGGACGAGCCCGGCAGCCTCAGGTGGCCAGCCGGTGATGGAAGAAGGAGAGGATCTCATCGCGGGCGGCGATGGTCGGTTCGCCCGCCGCGTCGATCAGATGCGCGGTCACCACACTGTGCGGTGTCGCGATCACCTGCTCGAAGAACGGCGATGTCTCCGAGTTGGCCGCGGAATCGGGGAGAACCCGGGCGATGAAGCGGTCTCCGAGTGCCGCGGAGTAGGCGGCGAACCGCTGCGCTCGGCAGAAGCGATCTCCCTGGAAACGGTAGGCCATGACCGTCAGATCATCCTGGTCGAGGCGTTGCCCCACCGCGGCGAGTTCAGCTGGTGGACTGGCTACCCGGTCAGGTGAGTCGAGCGGCAGCGACGGCTGGGCCAGGACCGATGCGAGCACCGAGGGTTCGAGCATCAGGGTGAGTGCGAAGTTGCCGGTGAAGCACATACCGATCGCCCCCGCACCAGGGCCACCGCACTCCTGGTGCGCCAGCCTCGCCAGGGAGCGCAGCCAACCGGTCACCGGGCTTGACTCATGGGCGGCGAACGCACGGAACTCGGCGCTGACACACGCCCGTCTGAACACGGCGGTTCCCTCCTCCACCGTGGGAACCGCGCCATCGCGGCCGAACAGCGACGGTAGGTACACGGTGAATCCCGCGTCACGAACCCAGCGGCCGAAGCGAGCGACATGCGGGCTGATCCCCGGCATCTCCGGCATGAGGATCACGGCCGGCCCCTTTCCCGCCACGTACACGGTCTTGGTGACACCGTCGAGGCCGATCCTTCGGCGATCGAAGTCCTCCAGAGGATCATCTTCGTTCATGCTTCGGTTGGGCACCCTCGTACTTCCTCACTCATCGAAACTCATCGAACCCCATCGGGAGGCCCATCACAGGACTCGTCGACGTGGGTCGCTCGGTCGGGTCGGGGATCGCCGCGGCAGTCTGATCCCGTGCGTTCGAGCGAGATCAGTCTTTCTGCCGTGGATCAGTTCCACGAGGGGCGTGATCGCCATGCTCGATGTCGTTCTCGCCACCCTTGGTCCGAGCGGCCGGTGAGGTTCGTGAGCGGCGCACAGCGGGGCTGGCGGGAGTGGGTCGGCCGGTGCGGAACTGTCGGCGGTAGTCGCTGACGCTGACACCCACCTGCTCGATGAAGAGGCGACGGAATGTTCCCGCGTCCTGGTAGCCAACGCGCTTCAGGATCTCGCCCAAGGGGTGATCGGTGGTTTCAAGGAGCCGTTTGGCGGCTCTGACACGTGCCCGCTGAAGGAAGGTCAGCGGTGACTCTCCGGCCTGGGCCCGGAACCTTCGCAGCAGTGTCCGGGTGCTCACCTGGAACGCTGCCGCCAGACGCGTCAGGTCATAGCCCTCGGACAGATGGTCCACCAGCCAGTTCTCGACCTCCCGGGCGAACGGTCCACGGTTCGCCGGCAGCATCGATTCGACGATGTAGGGAGCCTGGCTGGTCCGGTTCTCGGCTACGAGGGTGATTCTGGCGGTGGCCCGGGCGATATCCGCACCGAGGTGTTCGCGGATGAGGGCCGTCGCGAGGTCGAGCGCGGCGCTGAACGCCGCCGTGGTGGTGACGGGCCGGTCGTGCACGATCAGCGACTCGCGACGGACGGTCGACCGCGGATACCGTAGCGCCAGCTCGGATGCGAACAGCCATGACGTTGTGCAGCTGCGCCCGTCAAGGAGCCCCGCCTCGCCCAGCAAGAACGCGCCGACACACACCGATGCGATGGGTGTGTCGCGTTCCGCGGCCGCCCGGATGAACGAGGTTTCGCTGTGCCAGCGGGCCAGTCGAGCCCCGAGGTCGTCGGATGGCATGAGCTCGAACCCGGGTACGACCAGCTGGTCGAAGCCCTGGTGCCAGCGCTGCGCTCCGATCGCGAATCCACCGGCCGCCCGAACCGGTGATGTCGATGAGGCGATGACGGACACCTGGAAGGGAACGGTCGATGACGTACCCAGCTGTCGGGCGACCCGGTTGGCGATGAGAAGGAGATCCGAGAAGACAAAGACCTCGGCTGCCAGACAGCCTTCATAGGCAAGGATCCCGATCCGCATCTTCCCACCCCGTCTCCTGGAGACGAAAATAGCCGGGATGCGGTCAAATCGCCACGGCCCGGAGAGAGGCCCGAAACGACCGGTCCGGGCGGGGCCGTGATGGTGCGGATGGTGCCTCTCGGGTCCCCGGCCCCGCTGCGTGCCTCCATGGCAGGCGGTGAGGGTCAGGGTTTGCGCGCGACTCCGGCATACATGTTCGTTGTGGTGCTGGGCAGTTGCTCACCTTCGGGAGTCCGCCAGGATGTCATCGGGACGACGCCAGGGGCGACCAGCTCAAGCCCGTTGAAGAGCCGTTCCACTTCCGTGCGATTGCGCAGGTACATGGGAATGCCGCGTCGGGTGTACTCCGCGGCCAGCGAATCGGAGCCGGGGGCAAGATCCGCGGTGGCGAGGGTGATGGCCAGATAGCTCCCTGGCGCCAACGGTTCCATCAGTGTCTCGACCAGACCCTGTGCGTCCTGGACGAACTGGAGCATGGCGATGACGGTCAGGGCCACCGGCTGGTCGAGGTCGAGTGTCTGGTGGAGGGCCGGGGCGCAGAGGAGGTCGCCGGGGACGTTCATATCGGCCTCGACATAGGCGGTCAGGCCCTCGGGGGTGCTGGTCATCAGCGCGTTGGCGTGGGCGAGGACGATCGGGTCATTGTCCACGTAGACGACCCGCGACTGCGGCGCCACCCGTTGGACGACCTGGTGGAGGTTCGGCTCGGTGGGGATTCCGGTGCCGATGTCGAGGAACTGCCGGACCTCCGCTTCCGCCGCCAGCCAGTGGGCCATACGACGCATTGCCGAGCGGTTCGCCAGCATGCTCGTTCGCAGACCGGGCCAGGCCCGTAGGGATGCTTCGGCCGCTTCCCGATCCACCTCGTAGTGGTCCTTGCCACCGATGATGTAGTCGTACACCCGTGCCGAGTGCGCCTGGCTGCCGGAGTGTGCTGCCTGGTGATCGCTCTGCTCGTGCATCCTCTACCGCCCTGTCATGGTTGGTGCTGTGCTCTGCTGGTCGTTCGCCGGTCTGAGGCGGGCTGCTTTTCTCAGGGCCGTTTCCTCAACGCGTGGACGTCCGCCACCACCACGCCCTTCGTGGTGGTCGTGGCCGAACATGGATTGAACCCATGCCCCCTTGGTGAGGCGGTTTCCACCCGGCCGACGCTCCGGTGCCCCCGCACCTCCCCGAAGCGCTCTCCACACGCACCCCCCGTGCACCCATCTCACAACTTCGCGTAGGACGCCCAGTATGCCGCCCGCCCGTCCTCGCGAAAGCTGAAACCACCAGACGAACGAGTTCCCTTCCACATCGTGCGCGCGGTCCGTATTCCACTGGGCCTGGGCACAGTTGATCAGGTGCCCTACCCCCGGTACCGCCCGTCGAAGACATCTGTGGCCGCGCTTTGGAGGAGGTCCCTGCCCAGCGTGGTGAGGGAGTGGCAGCGAGCTCTTCCCAGCTGACGGGTGGAGACGAGACCGGCACGCCGTAGGACAGAGGTGTGTTCGCTCACCGTGGCAGCGGACAGACCAGCCCGGTCAGCGAGATCGCCGGTCGATACGCCGCCCCTGCTCTCGGCGATGACGGAGAGAACGGTGGCCCTGCCATGTCCCAACAGCGCGGCGAGCGTGGGGAACGGACCGTGCGTTGCCGCGACGGGAGATTGCGGGATCGGGTCACCTCCTACTCGGTAAGCGCCGGGTACAGCGTGATCAGGGTGTTGACCGCCAGCGGATCCGGCGCGGCGGTGCGCCTGGTGCGGGCCGCGTCGTTCACCGAGGAGTGAATTCTGATCAACGGCGATCTCCTTCCGTCCGACGTTTCGGCCTGGCCCGAAACGTTCCATCCTGGTACTCACCGTCCGGCAGTCTGGAGTTGAAGGTCGGCGGGGACCAGACGCACGGGGGGCGACTGGTCCCCGCCGACCTGTTGGTCGAGCGTTGGGCGTTCATGCCCCGGAGGCGGGGGCGGGGGGCCTGCTGAAGAACTTGGTACTGGTATGCGCGACCGAGTGGTGTCCAGACGGGGAACACATCACCCGGACGCGGGACGGCCGAGGCGTCGGCGCCCATGGTGGGCGGAGGCCGCGTAGCCATCGGCGGCGGCGCCTGAACGACGTGACGGAGATGCCCACTGACCTACTCGGGCGCTCTGGTTCGGACGCGGTGGAGTGAGTCCCGCGTCCTGTGAGCCCCCGGACCGGCAGGTCCCGACGCCCCAGCGCCCCGCCGCCGGTCTTTCAGGGGCATCAGGGGATGCTCGCGTGGGGAGCGTCCAACCATGCCGGGACGGCCCCAAGCAGCCGTGGCCACAGTGCGGGAGCCGGCGTATCGGATCTTGGAGCCGCGCTCTTCGGGAGGACCCTCAGCGACGGCTCTCAGCTTGACTTTTATCGTCCCTTTACGATTGTGTGCGGATTCGATTATCAAGATCCAGGGGTCATTCATGCACCGTTCCATCCGTACCGCTGCCGTGGCTGGCATGGCCGCCATCGGCCTTGTGTTCGGGCTCAGCGCCTGTTCCGAGGTCAGTGAGGTTGCGAAGGACGAGGCTGTCGACCAGGTAGACAAGGCCATGAACGAGAAGTACGAGGTCACTTACGAGGTCACGGGGAAGGGCGTCGATTCCATCCAGTTCTCGGCTGGTGGTGGCACTGCCACGAACCCGAAGCTTGAGGCCGTGGACAAGCCGACGCTGCCGTGGAAGAAGACCGTTACCCTGCGTGGGATCATGGCTCCTTCGGTGCTGCCCGTCGCGGTGGACGTGAGCGGCGACGCACAGATCAACTGCAAGATCATCTACAAGGGCAAGACGATCGCGGACCAGTCGGCCAAGGGCCTGGCCGCCGCCAAGGGCTGTGTGGCGATCTCTCCGCTCGCCCAGTAGCCGCGCCCGGTACCCGCGAGTCCAACGCCCTGGCTGGTCAGTAGGGTTGAGAGCCGTGCAGCGGAGGTCCGCCGCACGGCTTTCTGCTGCGATCCCAACTGCCCTGGCCTCCAACCGCCATCTGGCGATGGGGCTTGCCGGGAGGTGAGCCCCACAGGGTTTCAAGAGCGGGACGCAACGGGTCGGGCTCCGAGGGGCAGGCCGGTATCGCGTGCCTCCGAGGGAAGCGGTCCGGAGCGGACCTTCCGTCTTGTGCCGCGCGGTGTGGGCCGGATGGGTGCGTCAGTCCGTCAGGTGCTGTGGGGATGCGTCGGATGGGAGCGGCGGAGCCCTAGCGTTGCACCATGATCAGAAACGGAATTCTGCCGGTGGCTGCCGTATGCGCCTGTCTGATGAGCACGGCGACGGCCACGAGCGCTGGGGCGGGCGCTCAGGGTGTGGAGCCGCAGCCCTGGCAGCGCGTTGGAACCGGTATCACCGGTGGGGTGAGCGGCATGGCCCTGGTGCACGGCACCGCCGTGGGTTCGGGGCTCGCGGACGTGGTGGTGGTGCGGGACAACAAGGACGCAGGGCAGGACAGGGTGGTTTCGGTGTGGCTCAGGCCTGGCGCGGAACCTGTGACCAGGGCTCTGGACTGGGAGGGGCCACTCCCCAAGGACCTGGAGGCACTGGACGCGGTGCCGGGGCAGAAGGATCAGTACATCGCCGTGACCAGCAAGGGCCTGGCGTATCCCATCGCCGTTACGGACGGTACCGCGATCGTAGGGGGTGAGCCGTTCGCCCTACCCGAGCGGGCTGCGGATGACAACTATGAGAGCTTCGCACTCTCCCGCCACCCCTCCGGGCGGACCTTCGCCGTGTGGGCCACTCGGGGCAGCAGCGCGACAAAGGCGGTCGTACGCGCCGCCGTGGTGAGCTTCACCGCGGACGGCATCAACATCGGGGCACCCGCCGACACCCGTGACTTCGGGGTGCCGTTCCCCGACGAGGACGATGTGCGACACATCAGCGACCTCAAGATCCTCACGGATGGAACCCTGTTGGTTTCCTCCGCGTCGGACCCCGATACCAACGACGGCCCGTTCAGCTCCGCGGTCTACAACGCGGGCACGCTCGCGGTGGACCGCGACCAGCGGCCGGTGTTGCGGTTGCAGGAAGAGTGCCTGGTCCCGCTCGGGGTGTTCACCAAGGCGGACGATCGCAAGATCGAGGCAGTCGTCCACCTTCCCGACGGGCAGCAGATCTGGGGCACCGACGACGAGAACAACGGTGGATCGGTCCTCTTCCACCGGACCGTTCCCGCCATCCCGGGAAGTTGTGGTCCGCGGTCGGCTTGACCAGGGTCGTCGTGTCCCGACCAACCCTCGTTCCAGATGCGGCGGTTGCGCTCTGCGATTCGCCGAGCTGCCGCCTCAGGAGATGACAGACCCCCGCGGAGTCGCGGGGATGAGCGCCGCGTGCCACGGGGATCGGGTGAGCGCATCCCGGCGACCCAACGGCGGGAACGTCAACCGATCGTGTGGTGGCATCCGAGCTGAGGGACCGTCTGCCGGTAGCCAGGGCCACCGGCAGGGGTCCGTTGGCAGGCGGCGAACTCTCTCAGGACACCCTGCGCGGGAGATCCGCTGACCGCGAGGTGTGCCCACCGGCGCGATCTCTTCCCGACCACCGGGGGCCGTTCGGGATCAGCGATCCCCGAGGCGCTCGCAGCGGTGCCTTGCACCGGCGTAGCGCATCGCGCCCGCACCCGCGCCAGATCGAGGGCGCGTGGCGCACCCGCTGCCCACCGCTGGTGACCATCGCGTTCACGGATGTCATGGGGTCACCCGCGGCCACCTTGGCGAGCAAAACACCGACCACCAGCGGGAAGAGAGTCACCGCGAGGGCGGTGCCTGCCGTGGTGACATGCTGGATGCGGGGGTGTCGCGGGGCATCTGAATCCATGATGTCCATTCGATCGGCCACCTTCTGGCTGGACATCGGGTGCCCTACTCACGTCAGGGTCCCCGGATACTCATCCGCCGGCGCTTCGCACGGTGATCGTGTTCATGGTCGTACCGGTTCGTCCCGGTATCCAATGAAGGGCCGATCGCTCTGAGCCAGTGCGGTCGCGCTGTGCCGCGTTCGGCGGGGTCATCCCCGCGCACCCCGATCCGGGTGGGTGCGGGGGAGTAGCCGGCCGACGCCGAGGGCTGCCAGCTCTGCCCGGGGTGTGGCGGAGTCGTCCCGCGCCAGCCATGGCTTCGCATGTAGTGAATTGCAAAATTTTGCAATTCACTACATGCTGTGCTGGCTGTGCTCGTCATGGGATGTGAACGCACCCGGTGCCCCCGTTTGCGGGGACGGTGAAGGGAGTCAGTGACCGTGCCGGTTCCGCTGTACCAGGCAAAGGCTGAGTTCTTCCGGATGCTGGGGCATCCCGTACGGATTCGAGTGCTGGAGCTCTTGCAGGACGGGCCGATGCCCGTCCGTGGCCTGCTGGCCGAGATCGAGATCGAGCCGGCAGCGCTTTCCCAGCAACTCGCGGTGCTGCGTCGGTCCGGGATCGTGATCTCCGTCCGGGACGGGGCGACCGTCGTCTACGAGCTCGCCGGCGGCGATGTGGCAGAACTGATGCGGGCCGCTCGACGGATCCTCACCGAGATGCTGGCGGGACAGAACGAGCTTCTTGCCGAGCTGCGGGACGCCGAGGGCCCCACGAAGTGAGCCGGCCTCTTCCTCGGGGGCGTCCCCCGATGCGGTCGCCGCTCCCCTCCCTCGCGGATCCAACCCGAGCTGAGAGGGCTCCCCGCGGGCTCCGGCCAACCCCGGACTGCTTCGCGCTGCCGCTCGCGTCAGATCCGCGTACCGGCGCCGAGCTTGGCGCGGAGGCCGGATTCGCCGGGGATCAGCGGGGCCGGACGAGCCTAGGCGCCCCCCACCTCTATGCCACGGGAATGACCGCGGCGCCGGGAACAGCCGCGCCGCCATCCCGACCATCTCTCCAACCGGTCCCCATCCGTCCCCGAAGAGGTCGTACGTTGACTGAATCCCCCGCCCGCCGCTCGGCCGAGGCCCCCGGGCTGTTCGGCGGCGCACCCCATGGACGACACGTCCGAATCCGGCACCAGGGTGCGTGCCCTCGCCCCGCCGCCCCGCTGCGGGAGAACGGATGCCCGGGCTTCCGCCACGGCAACCAGCCCGCTGCCGGTACCGGGCTGGCCGCGCCCACCCGCCCAGGGAACCGGATCGCCGGCGCGGGGGGACCCCGCTCGGCGGTCGACCTTCCGCGTCCCGATACCGCCGTGCGCCACCCCGGCGGAGTCCGCCACTACCGCCGCGTACTGCCTGCTCGTGGTCACCCACCGCATCCCACGGTGAGGGGTGCCCAGCCCCCGGCCGTTGCCGGATTCCGCCTTACTTCCTCGGGCCTGCGATGATTGGTGGACTCGTCGGGTTGGAAACGCTGCCCCGCCGACTCATCCTCACGCTGCCTGCCCGGGGCTCAGCAGTCCGAACAGCGCGTGAGAACACCGAACAAGCGCTGGTGCAATGGGGCATCAGCCTTCGCCACCCCACCATCGGCCCGGCGCTACTGATCCTGGCCGAACTGGTCACCAACAGTGTCCGGCACGCCGCCGCCCTCTCCCCGACCATCACCGTCATCCTCGCTGCGGGCTCTGACACCTTCGCCTTCGCGGTCCACGATCGCGATCCCTACCAACCGGCGCTCTACGGAGCCCTCACCAACGGCTCCAACAGCGGACTGGGCACGGTGGCCGAACTGACCACGAGCCTGGGCGGCACGGCTGTCGTACGCGGTGACGCGGACGGCTGCGGCAAGAGCATCTGGATCACCCTTCCCCTGTAGACCGAGACGAGTGACAATGACCATCGAGTGGCGCTACACCACCCATACAGGCCTCGGCGTCCTATCCCTGGCCGGGTACCTCGGCCCCGACGCCATCGACCGCTTCAACGGCGCGATCGGCTGGGTCCTGGCCCGCGGCACCGGACCGGTCATCCTTGATCTCACCGCACTCCACGGCTGGTCCCTCGGCGGGCAACTCGCCATCGGGCAAGCCGCTCAACGGCTCGCGGACGAAGACCGCGGACTGGAACTCGCCGCGATCCCCGCCGAAGTCCCCTTTGTCCCGGACGGCTCCCACCCAGCCATCCCCCTTCACCTCGATCTGCCGTCCGCCCTCGCCGCGCACCCCGCGCTGGCCGGCCAACCGAGACAGTGGCGCAGCGACCAGTGGCCCGACCCCGTCGCGCCGAAAGCAGCGGCGCAGGGCCTGGTGTAGGAGGCAAGGCCAGGTCTGTCTCCGCCTCCCGGTCCCGGTCCCGTGTCTTTGCCGCCGCTGGCTGAGCCATGGGGCGGGGGAGGGCTCCAGCGTCGGACATGAACCACCTCACCGCGAGTAACCGCCTGGTGTCGGGCAGGGGGAGCCGATGGACTCGTAGCGGCGGCGGTTGCGTGACCTGCGGTGCCCCTTCGGGAAGTGCTCAGACCATGGCCTCGTGGATGAAGCACCAGCGCCAGTCCTCACCGGGCTCGAAGGACTGCATGATGGGGTGGTCCGCGGCTGCCGCGTGGCCTCGGGCGTGCCGTCTGGGGGAGGAGTCACAGCAACCGACGTGCCCGCAGCTGAGACACAGACGCAGGTGGACCCAGACGGATCCCTCACGTAGACAGTCCTCGCACCCCTCCGTGGTGCTGGGGACCACGGGCCGGACCAGAGCAAGGTGGGGATCGAGCGAGGTGGTCATCACGGCCTCCAAGGGGGTTGGCGCAGACGCTGCTGCTGAGTGCTTTCCGGCACCGGGGCATCGCGGTTCTCGCTGCCGTCGCCGCAACGGACCGTGCAACCGGAGCGGGGTGCGCTCATGGTGACGCCTGAGGTTCGTCCCGGAAAACCACGGTCAGTTCCCCGTCCTCGGCGTCGAGCAGTACGGTCACATCCTCGTGCGCCTCACCGCTGAGCAGCGCACGGCCGATGCGGGTCTCGACCTCGTGGGAGATGAAGCGCCGCAGCGGGCGGGCGCCGTAGACCGGGTCGTATCCCTCGCTCGCGATCAGACGGCGGGCGGGTTCGGTCAGGACCAGGGAAATGCGCTGGTCGGCGAGGCGGCGGCGCAGCTCATCGAGGAGTAGGTCGACGATGCGTTCGATCTGGGCGAGGCCGAGCGGATGGAACAGGACGATGTCGTCGACCCGGTTGAGGAACTCGGGGCGGAAGTGACCGTTCAGCTCGCCCATCACCAGATCCCGTACCTCGGGTTTGATCTCGCCGCCCGCGGTGGCGTCCTGGAGCAGGTACTGGGAGCCGAGGTTGGACGTCATGATGACGACCGTGTTGCGGAAGTCGACGGTACGCCCCTGGGCGTCGGTGATCCGGCCGTCGTCCAGCACCTGGAGCAGGGTGTTGAAGACATCGGTGTGTGCCTTCTCGATCTCATCGAAGAGAACGACGGAGTACGGCTTGCGACGCACCGCCTCGGTGAGTTGGCCGCCCTCCTCGTACCCCACATATCCGGGAGGCGCGCCGACCAGTCGGCTCACCGTGTGCCGTTCCTGGTACTCGCTCATATCGAGGCGGATCATGTTGCTCTCGCTGTCGAACAGTGCGGCCGCGAGCGTCTTGGCCAGTTCGGTCTTTCCGACGCCGGTGGGTCCCAGGAAGATGAACGATCCGATCGGTCGGCGCGGATCGCGTACTCCGGAGCGGGCCCGGATCACCGCGTCGGCGACCAGCTGGACCGCCTCGTCCTGCCCGATGACCCGCTCCCGCAGGATCTCGTCCAGACGCAGCAGCTTCTGTCGCTCCCCTTCCTGGAGCCGGGTGACGGGGACGCCGGTCCACGCGGAGACGATCTCGGCGATCTCATCGGCCGCGACCACCTCCCGCAGCAGCCGGGTCTCGCCCTGTCTGACGGCGAGTTGCTCCTCCTCGGCGGCGAGGCGGCGCTCCAGTTCGCTGATGGTGCCGTAGCGGAGTTGGGCCGCGCGGCTGAGGTCATAGGCACGTTCGGCTTCCTCGGCCTCCTGCCGGGCGCGTTCCAAATCCTTCCGCAGGTCCTGGACCCGGCGGATGGCTTGGCGCTCGGCTTCCCACTGCGCGTGTTTGGCGTCCGCATCGCCGCGGAGGTCGGCGAGTTCGCGGCGCAGGTCCTCCAGGCGGGCGCGGCTGGACGGATCGGACTCCTCGGCCAGCGCCGCCTCCTCGATCTCCAGCCGGGTCGCCCTGCGGGTGAGCTCGTCCAGCTCGGCGGGCATGGAGTCAATCTCGGTACGTAGTCGGGCGCAGGCCTCATCCACCAGGTCGATGGCCTTGTCGGGCAGAAAGCGATCGGTGATGTAGCGATGGCTGAGGGTGGCGGCGGCCACCAGCGCGGCATCCTGGATCTTGACTCCGTGAAAGATCTCCAGACGTTCCCGGATGCCACGCAGGATGGAGATCGCGTCCTCGACGGTCGGTTCGTCCACCAGCACGGTCTGGAAGCGGCGCTCCAGTGCGGCATCGGCCTCGATGTGCTTGCGGTACTCGTCCAACGTGGTCGCGCCGATCATATGCAGCTCGCCCCGGGCCAGCATGGGCTTGAGCATGTTGCCGGCGTCCATGGCCCCTTCGGCCGCACCGGCGCCGACGACGGTGTGGAGTTCGTCCACGAAGAGCAGGATCGCGCCCTCGGCGCCCTTCACCTCCGCCAGGACGGCCTTCAGACGCTCCTCGAACTCGCCGCGGTACTTCGCCCCGGCCACCAGCGAGCCCATGTCGAGCGAGAACACCGTCTTGTCCCGCAGCCCCTCCGGTACGTCACCGCGCACGATCCGTTGGGCCAGCCCCTCCACGATGGCGGTCTTGCCGACGCCGGGTTCGCCGATCAGCACCGGGTTGTTCTTGGTCTTGCGGCTGAGGATCTGGATCACCCGCCGTATCTCGGAGTCCCGGCCGATCACGGGGTCGAGACGGCCGGTACGGGCCTCCACGACCAGATCGCGGCCGTACTTCTCCAGGGCTTCGTAGGCGGCTTCCGGGTTGGCGGAGGTGACGCGCTGGTTTCCGCGGACCTCGGTGAGGGCGGCGAGGAAGCCGTCCTTGGTGACGTGCTGCTCGGCGAGCCGCCGCCCGGCCGCGGTGGACGGCCCCTCGTCCAGCAGGGCGAGAACCAGGTGCTCGGTGGAGACGTACTCGTCCTTGAGCCGTTTGGCCTCCTGTTCGGCGGTGTCGAGCACCCTGGCAAGACGCTGGGTGACCATCAACCGCCCGGGGGTGGCGCCCGGCCCCGTGGTGCGGGGGCGCTTGGTGAGATCGCCTTCCACGGTTGCTCGTAGCGTGGTCGGGTCGGCGCCGGCACTGCTCAGCAGTCGGGTGGTCAGGCCATCTCGCTGGTCGAGCAGGGCCAGCAGCAGATGCTCTCCGTCCACCTCGTTCTGGCCCAGCCGCACGGCCATGCTCTGCGCTTCCTGAAGTGCTTCCTGCGACTTCTGGGTGAGGCGGTTCATGTCCATGGCGTTCGCTCCTCGGCGGCCCGTTCGCGCTGCCGCAGTGCGCTCTCCAGTCGGTCGATACGGTCGAGCAGGTCCAGGACAACGCCGACGGCCGCGTAGTTGAGGGACAGCCCGGTCCTCAGCCGCTGCACTCGTGCCAGGGCCGCGGGGGCGGTCGTGCGGAACCACAGACGACCGTCGGTGTCCCGTTCGGCGTCCACCAGCCCGAGGGCGACAAAGCGGCGGACCATGTCGGGCGGCAGACCGCTGCGCCGGGCGACGCCGGTGAGGGGCAGCCGATAGGCGGTGGCACGCTGGATCCGTATCAGGGGATATCTACGGGCCCCAGCGCCCCCTTGGCCGGCCCCTTCGGCGGGAGATGGCTCATCGGCTCTCATGACGGTGTCCTCGGATCGAAGGTCGAGACGGTGGACAGCTCTTCGAACAGTTCCCGTTCGCGTGGGCTCGGTGCGGAGGGCACCATCACCTGGATCTCGGCGTAGAGGTCCCCGGCTGCCCCCTTGGGGTGAGGCATCCCCTCGCCGCGCAGCCTCAGCCGACGGCCGGTGGAGCTGCCCGGGGGGATGTGCACCTTGCCGGTGCCGCCGGGCCCGGTGACGGGAACGGCCGCGCCCAAAGCCGCCTCCCAGGGGGTGATCGGAAGGTCGACGTGGATGTCACGGCCGCTGAGCCGGTAGCGGGGGTGCGGGGCGACATGGACCACGAGGTAGAGGTCGCCCGCCGAACCGCGTCCACTACCCTGGCCGCCCTCGCCGGCGAGCCGGATGCGCTGGCCGTCGACCACCCCGGCGGGGATGTTCACGTCGTAGCCGCGCTGCCCGCTCGGCCCGCCGAGGGTGATCTTCCGGCGTCCGCCGCGGTACGCCTCCTCCACGGAGAGCGTCAGCTCGGCCTCCTGGTCCGCTCCGGGCATCGGCCCGCCACCGCCCCGGCCGGCCTGGCCGCCGAAGACACTGCCGAACAGGTCCGCGAAGTCGACGCCGGAGGTGTCGAAGCCGACGTCCGACCAGCCGCCGGCCGTGCTCCTCCCGCCGGGGTAGGGGCCGCCGCCGTAGGCGCCACTCCTGGCCGCACCACCGCCGAATCCCTGGGCGGCGGCCACCCGCTCGTCGTAGTCCTCCGGGATCTGCCGGAAGTCCGCGCCGAACCGGTCATACCTCGCGCGGGTGTCGGGATCGGCGAGTACCCCGTACGCCTCATTGATCTCTTTGAAGCGTTCCTCGGCGGCCGGGTCGCGGTTGATGTCCGGGTGGTACTGGCGGGCCAGGGTGCGGAAGGCCTGCTGGATCTCGGCCGGGTCGGCGGTCCTGGGAACGCCGAGCACGTCGTAGTAGTCGCGCGCCACGGCGTTCACTCGGGCTTTCGGCTGACGGTCACCGCCGCCGGCCTCAGCTGCCGCCCGGGTTCCCCGTATCCCGGGCGAAGCACCTGGACGACGGTGTTGGGCTCGGTGTCCGGATCGGTCGCATCGACCACGGACACCACGTCGTGCCGCAGTGGGTCGAAGGGGACACCCGTCTCGTCGTGCCGGGGATAGCCGAGGCCTCTGAGGACCTCGACGGCCTGGTCGCGGACCGCCTCGACACCTTTGACGATCGATCCGGGGTCCGCGTCGGCGTGGGAGAGGGCGAGTTCGAGGTTGTCGATGACCGGGAGCCAGGCGGCGGCGACCTTGGCCCGCTCCTCCGCCAGTTCCCTGGGTCTGTCCCGGGCATGTCGTTTACGTAGGTTGTCGAGGTCGGCGAGGGCCCGCCGCCATCGGTCCTCCAACTCCTCGGCGGGCAGTTCCGGCGTGGCCGTCCGCGGTTCGGGTGTCGTCCGCTGCGCGGGCTCCTGCCACAGTTCGGGCGGTGACTCGGGCGCGGGCGGGTCCGTGGCGGGACGCTCCTGATTCTGTTCCGACATGATGCCGCCCTAACTCCGGTCGAACTCGGCGTCGATGACATCGTCGTCGCCGGAACCGGTCCCGGCGGCCTTCGGTGTGCCATCGGACGAGCCGTCCGCGGGTCGTGCCGGATCGGTGGGCTGGGCGCCCAACGCGGCGTGTATCTGCTGTAGTTCCGAGCCGAGGGAACGCGTGCGGTTCACCGGCGCCTCGTCCTTGACCGCCGTACGGGCCTCCTCGACGAGCAGTTCGGCGCGGGCGCGTTCGTGCTGTGGCGCTGCGTCACCGAGTTCACCGAGGCGGCGTTCCACCTGGTAGGCGATGGAGTCGAGTTCATTGCGGGCATCGATGGCCTCGCGCAGGGCCCGGTCCGAGCTGCGATGGCGCTCGGACTCCTCGATCATGCGGTCGACCTCGGCCGAATCGAGGTTGGACCCCTCGCTGATCGTGATCGACTGTTCGGCGCCGGTGTCCTTGTCCTTGGCGCTGACCTTCAGGATGCCGTTGGCGTCGATGTCGAAGGTGACCTCGATACGGGTCTCCCCACGGGGTGCCGGCGGTAGGTTCTCCAGCCGGAAGCGGCCCAGAACCCGGTTGTCGGCGGCCAACTCGCGTTCGCCCTGGAGGACCACGATGTCCACCGCCGGCTGATTGTCCTCCGCCGTGGAGAAGGTCTCCGACCGGCGGGCGGGGATGGTGGTGTTCCGTTCGATGATCTTGGTCATCACTCCACCCGCCGTCTCCACACCGAGCGAGAGCGGCGCCACGTCCAGCAGGAGCACGTCCTTGACCTCGCCCTTGAGGACTCCGGCCTGGACGGCCGCGCCCAGCGCCACCACCTCGTCCGGATTGACGCTCATATTGGGGTCCTTGCCGCCCGTCAGGCGCCGCACCAGTGTCTGCACCGCCGGGATACGGGTCGAGCCGCCGACCAGGATGACCTCGTCGATGTCGTTCTCGGTGATCTTCGCGTCGCTCATCGCCTGTTTGACCGGTCCCAGGCAGCGCTCCACCAGTTCGGCGGTGATCTCATCGAAGGTCGAGCGACGGATCGTCTCGGTCAGATGCTTCGGCCCTGAGGCATCCGCCGTCACAAACGGCAGGCTCACCTGGGTCTGGGTGACCGAACTCAGCTCCGTCTTCGCCTTCTCGGCCGCCTCGAAGAGGCGCTGGAGCGCCTGCGGGTCCTGACGCAGATCGATTCCCTCGGTCTTCTGGAACTCATCCGCCAGGTGGTCCACCAGCCGGCGGTCGAAGTCGTCGCCGCCCAGGTGCGAGTCGCCCGCTGTGGAGCGGACCTCCACCACGCCGTCACCGACATCCAGAATGCTGACGTCGAAGGTGCCGCCGCCGAGGTCGAAGACCAGGACGGTCTCATGACCCTTCTTGTCCAGGCCGTAGGCCAGCGCCGCGGCCGTCGGCTCGTTGATGATCCGCAGCACCTCCAGGCCGGCGATCTTCCCCGCGTCCTTCGTCGCCTGCCGCTGTGCGTCATTGAAGTAGGCGGGCACGGTGATGACGGCCTCGGTCACCCGTTCGCCGAGGGACTTTCCGGCGTCGTCCGCCAGCTTGCGCAGCACCTGCGCGCTGATTTCCTCGGGGGCGTACAACTTGCCGTTCACATCGAAGCGGGCCACCCCGCCCGGTCCCTCCACCACATCGAAGGAGACCGCCTTGGCCTCGTCGGAGACCTCGTCGTAGCGACGGCCGATGAACCGTTTCGCGGAGGTGACGGTGCCCTTGGGGTTGAGGATCGACTGCCGGCGGGCCAGCTGCCCGACCAGCCGTTCTCCGTTGTCGGAGAAGGCCACCACCGAGGGGGTGGTCCTGGCGCCCTCGGCGTTCGGGATCACGGACGGCTCGCCACCCTCCCAGGCCGCGATGACCGAGTTGGTGGTACCGAGGTCAATGCCGACTGCCTTCGCCATGGGAATCGCTCCTCCGTCGCGACGCGGACCGAACGGTGTGGCCGCCCGGACCTCTGTCCAGGCCATCCGGGTGCGGCCCGCGGTCGCGGCCACAGCAGTCACACCTACGCCCAACGGTCCCGCGGAGCCGTCCCCGGTTCTTCGCCCTGGCAGGACCAAAGGGCGCCGGCCAGCCGGTCCGGGAGGACAGCCGCGCGCCAGTGCTTGCTGGTGAGGGCCTGCCTCCCCCGGCGTAGCGTGGGGGCGGAGCCACGTATCGAGCCTTGAATGGATCCCGATGGACGCTGCCACTTCCCGGCCGGCCGTACCCGCCGGTCCGGAAACGCACACCGCGGACGCCCGGCGCGCGGTTCCCCCTCTCGTCGCGCCGCCGCACGACCGCTGCGATGAGCGCGACATGCTGTGGGCGGCGATGACGGCGATAGCCGCCGTGGGCCCGTTCGCCGCCGAAGCGGCCTACGCGCTGGATCAGGGGCCGCCGCGGCGCTGCCCACCGCCCCACGCGGTCGGCTCCGGCACTTCTGTCCGGTCCGGTGACGCCGAGCAGCGGGCCGCGGCGGCCACCCCGGCCGATGCCGACCGCCTCGACCGGTCGATGGCCGCCCTGGACGGCCACAGTCAACATCTGGACCATCTCGACGGCCCCGGGCTGCGGGCCATCGCGCTCCGTCACCGTGGCCGCTGCTTCGGCTACCTCGTCGTACGGATCCTGGCCACCCCATCGGACCAGGAGATCGCCAACGCTGATCTGGTCGCTCGACAGGCCGCGGCGGCGCTCGCCGCGCTCACCCTGTGCCGAGACCGGTATCGCCCACCGAGCTCGGTGGGCGATACCGGTCTCGGCGGCACCGTCTTTCGCCTGGCGGCCGCAAGCGCCTTCCACGAAGCGCTCGCCCGTGCCGCCGCCTCGGGCGCGGGGGAGGAGGGAATCCTCCGGACCCTGCACGAGCACACGGGCTTCCCCGCCCTGAGCGAGGACGTCTTCGGTAATCTCCGCAACCGGGTCGGCCCCGGCCATGGCGGACCGGGCTCGGCCCTGGAAGCCCGGCGACGGGTCGAACTGGCGCAGACCGAACGGCGCGGCCCCGGTGCCGTTCGTGACCGGGACCGGCTGCTCGTTCCCATCAGGATGGCCGGCGATCTGCTCGGCCTGGTGTCACTGGTCGACCCGGACCTGCGGAGCACCGAGGCAGACATCGCCGCTCTCGAACAGACCGCGCTGGTACTCGCCCCCGAGCTCGCCCACGAACGAAGACTCGCCGAACTGCAACCCCGGCTGCGCCATGACCTGGTCGAGAAGCTGATATCCGGCACGGCGACCGATGACGCCTTCGTCCAGGCGGCCAGACTCGGCCACGATCTGCACCGACCGCACCGGGTCGCCCTACTCCAATGGCCCAACACGGTGGAACGGGCGGCAGTCGGCGACGCGGTGGAGCGGGCGGCCAGACGCCTGCGACTGGACGCGCTCCCCGGCTCCCGAGGAGCGATCACCGTCGTCCTGCTCGCCGGACGGGATACCGGGGGTGAGGGGCTGTACCAGGCCGTCGCGGACGAACTCGGCACCGACCGCGGTGCGATCGGCATCGGCGGCCTCTGCGAGGTCTCCGCCGACCTACCGCACTCGTACGAGGAGGCGGCGCGCGCCCTGTCGGTACGCCTCAGATCGCATGAACCCCACGGCAGCACCAGCTTCGCGGAGCTCGGCCTCTGCCGCATGATGGGCGCCGGCGACGGCGAACGGGAAGCCGACCGTTTCGTCAGCCAGTGGCTCGGCCCGCTGCTGGAGTACGACGCCCACCACCACACCGAGCTCACCGCCACCCTCTCGCACTATCTGGAGAGCGGCGGGAGTTACGACGCCACATCCGAAGCCCTTCACATCCATCGCAGCACGGTGCGATACCGCCTTCAGCGCATCCGCGACATCACCGGCCATGACCTCGGCAATGTCGATACGCGCCTCAACCTCCATGTCGCCAGCCGTATCCACCAGGTGCTCGCCAGACCCCGGTGACCTCGGGGCGCTCGACTGGTCACCGTCGGTTCCAGCGCACTCCTAGCGCACTCGGGTGGTCACGTGGCGCACCCGGCCGCTCAGCCCCTGGCCGGCTCGATGGGGAAGTTGTTGCGGAAGGTGTTGTCGGGGTCGTACCCGGCCTTGATCTTCCTCAGCCGTTCCAGGGTCGGCCCGGGGAACGCCTTGGTGAGGGCGGCCTCGTGGTCATGGGTCTCAAAGCTGAGGTAGAGGGCGCTGACGTCGAGTCCGTCCCAGGCGGCGATGCCCTGTTCCACCGAGGCACCGCGCAGGAGGACGGAGAGCGCGAAGTTCTGCGTGCGGTGGGCGTACGCGGTGGCCTCGGTGGGGATGTCGTTGACGGCACCACCGACGGCACGGATCTGGAAGTAGCTCGTCTGGCCCTCGGTGAACATCCGCGCCACGGTGGCGGCGGTCCGCCCATCGATGTGATCGACCAGGGCGGAGCGGCTACGCTGCCGTGCCTGGCCTTCGTGCCTGCCCCGCGACGCGGGGGCCACGATGGCGCTGTACGGGGCGAGTTGTGCCTGCTGCTGAAGGACCGGGGCGATATCGAGGAAGGGCTGGAGTGCCAGGGCCGCCTCATCGGTGTCGTCGTCCGCCCACACCGCATACGTCTGGGCGATAAAACGGCCCTGCTGGCGGACCACGGTGAGAAACGCCGTCAGCTCGCGGGGGCTCTCCTCCACCAGGCGGCCCCATCGCTGGAGGAAGGACTCGATGTCGGACGCGTCGTGTGCGAAGACGGCGAAGACGACATTGCCGATCTCGGCGGCCTCGATGTCGAACGAGGTGACGATGCCCATGTTGCCGCCCGCGCCACGCAGCGCCCAGAAGAGATCGGGGTGGTGCCCGTCATCCGCCCGTACGACACTTCCGTCGGCGAGGACGACCTCGGCGCCGCGGACCCGGTCGATGGTCAGCCCGTGGGAGCGCGCGAAGAAACCCAGTCCGCCGGTGGTGGCCAGACCGCCCACACCGACGTCGCCGGAGTCACCGGAACTGACGGCCAGACCGTGCGGGGCGAGCTTCGCCGCCACATCGCCCCAGCGGGCGCCGGCTCCGACCCGGACCAGGCGGCGTTCACGATCCAGGACCTCGACCCCGTCAAGCGCGCCCAGATCGATGACGAGCCCGCCGTCGTTGGTGGCACGTCCGCTGATGCCATGGCCTCCGCTGCGCACCGCCAGTGACACGTCCTGGGTGCGGGCGTAGCCGATGGCCTCGGCGACCTCCGCGCTCGTGGTGGGGCGCAGGACGAGACCGGGGGAGCCGGACCACACATAGGTGGAGCGCACCCCCGCGTAGCCCCGGTCGCCCGGTTCGACGGATCTGGCCGCCAGCGACGCGGGTACGGAGTCGTAGTCGATGCCCGCGACACGCGAGGCCAGGACGGCGGCCGACCGGATCCGGCCGGTGGCGGTCCCGGCCGCCGCGCGTTCGGTCGCGATGGCCTCCCGCAGGGCGGGGGCGACCTCCTGACCGAAGACGGTGAGGGTCCGGGGGTCGTCGGACCCGAGGATGAAGGTGCTGATCCCGTCTTCCAGGACCAGCGCCAGCAGTTGGTCCACCCACTGCTCGGGCGGGCCCTGGAACGGTTCGGCGGAAGCGGAGCCGAACCCGCCGGTGATGTTCAGCAACCGCCGGATCTCCCGAGGGTCGCGGCCCTCGCGGGCGGCCTCCTCGTCGATGATCGCGTTGCTCTCCCGCAGCGTGGGCGGGTTGAGATAGCTCCAGCTGGGCAGCCAGCCATCCGCCTTCGCGCCGACCATGCGCAGCATCCGTGGCTTGTAGGCGCCCAGCCAGATCGGTACGTCATGAGCAGGGGCGGGTCCGCGCTTGGCGCCGTCGGCGGAGTGGAACTCGCCCTTGACGCGCAGCGGGGTCCGTTCGTCAGCGGCCCAGATCCCGCGGATGATGTCGATGGCCTCGCCCAGCGCGGTGACGCTCTGGCCGGGGGTGAGGGCGCGCCCGCCCATCGCCTCGATGGCCTCCCGGAAGGCGCCCGCGCCCAGCCCGAGGTCGATACGGCCGCCGGACAGCAGATCCAGACTGGCCACCGAGCGGGCCAGTACGGCCGGATTGCGCAGCGGCAGATTGGTCACATTGCCCGCGATGTGGATGCGTTCGGTACTGGCGGCCACCCAGCTGATCAGGGTCCAGGCGTCCAGATGGGCCGGCTGGTACGGGTGGTCCTGGAAGGTCACCAGGTCGAGACCCACGTTCTCGGAGAGCACGGCGAGATCCACCACGCCCTGCGGGTCGCGGTTGCCCGGGGTGAGGAAGGACCCGAAGGTCAGATCGTGTCCGTAATCGGCCATGGCAGTCTCCGACCTCCAAGTGGTTTACGTGTCAACTATAACGCGCTTGGGTGACACGTCAACCTTTGGGGGGTGGGCGTGCCGCCTCGGGGATCGGGCGCGGCCGGTGTGTCGATCGGGCGCGATTCGGTTCCGCTCGGGCTCAGTCGGGCCCGGCTGGATCGAGCGCGTTCTCGCAGGCGAGATGGTTGGTAACCCGCTCGCCGAGCCGGGTGAGCAGCTCCAGCTCCGCCGGAGTGAGCAAGGCGATGAAATGTGCGCGGACATGCTCCATATGGCGCGGCACGGCCTCATCGATGACCTCCCGACCCCGGGCGGTCAGGCACAGCACCGCGCTCCGGGCGTCGACGGGGTTCACCTCCCGGGCCACCAGTCCGCGCTCCTCCATCCGGCGCACCTGATGGGAGAGCCTGCTCTTCTCCCAGGCCAGCCCGCAGCGCACCTCCTGGGAGCTCATCCGACCCTCGGGGCTGCTCGCGAGGGTGACCAGAATCTCGTAGTCCGCCACTGACAGGCCCGACTCGCGGGAGAGCAGCCGGCCCGTGCGCGCTGTCAGCGCGCTGTGCATCTGGAGATACGAGCGCCAGGCCCGCCCTTCCGGCTCGTTCAGGAACTGTGTCTCGGCGTTCATCCACCAACCGTACCGCCAGGTGGTTGACGAGTCACCCAAAGTGGGGTGCTCGGGATGCCTGGAGTGCCTGCGGTGCTCGGGGTGATGCCCTCCGGGGAATCCGCTCGGCAACGTCATCGCGCCTGCCGGCGTCGGTAGCGCACCCGGACCCGACAGCCGTCATCACCCGGCTCACCAGCCGCGCGACCGGCTGGCCGGGTTCAACGACCGCGGCACCCTCAGGGCCGGCGGTGACCCTCTTCGGGGACAGCGGCGCCGGGGGTGCGGGACGGGTGGGGACGGACTTCCTGTGCGGGCGCCGCAGGCATGGCACCCTGGGAGAGCGGGGCCGGGTGACGGGTGGTCAGCCGCTGGGGCGGTTCCGTGACGGCGACAACCGAGGACGACGACGAACCCATGACCGAGAGCACGGCGAGCCGCGGATCAGCAGGAGCCTGCGACGACCTCCCGGATGGGGATTCGGCCCGCCCGGGGTTCGCGGCGTGCCGGGAGGCCGCCCATCGGGTACGGGCGGCCCCCGGAGGTCGACGGGCGGTGGGTGCGCTGCGACCCCGGGGTGTTTCCTGGGTGATCCGTGACCGGGCCCCGCTGGCAGTGTTGCTCTACCTAGCGGGGCGTGAGGGCCGACTGGTGTGGCAAGGGCCCGGCGGATTCGCGCTGTTGGAACCGCCGGCGGCGCGAACGGAGCTGTGGCGCGGTGCCCGCTTCGGCGGCCTCCGGCTCGTGCTGCTGCGTTGGTTGGACAGGAGATGGGGCGCCGTCGTCTTCGGGGTGCCCCCGTTCCTGGTGCTGCTGGTCGCCTTCGCTCTCCTACCGTTCCCGGCGATGCACGCCTCCATCCTCGTGATGGTGATGGTCGCGCTGGTGTACACCGTCGGGGTGCTGCTGGTGCAGCTCGTCTGGCAGGTGTTCTTCGGCCGTACGCACAGCATCGGGGAACGCGCCGACTCGGCGGAACTGGCCGAACTGTGGTCCGTGCGGCTGTTCCACCAGGAACAGCCCCACCGCATCGACGAGTTGACCACCCAGACCCGGGTGCGACTGCACCGGCTCATCGCTGCCGGGGTGCGGCAACCCGTTGCGGACCGCGGCGCACAGATGGGTCCGGTCCGGCTCGCCACCGCGCTCGCCGTCGCACGGGCGGGAGTGACCGGTGATGAGGCGTTGGCATGGCTGGATCGCCTCGGAGACCGGGTGCTGCACGGCCCGGACGGCGGTCATGTGCTGTGGAGCCTGGGGGCGCGACCGGAGGATCTGCTGGCTTTCCCCGAGCGGACCGTGCCGTTCGTCCGCTTCTTTCTCGTCTCCGTCGTCGGGGTGGTGCTGGGCCTCGTCTACCTCCTGATGGGCCAGGAACGCGAGGCCTGCGCCCCGGACCGATGCGGGACGGCGGCCGACTCCTACGGGCGGGCGTTGACGTGGACCGCCTACCAACTTGTCTGGGACACCGCCCCCGGGATCGAACCGGTCAGCAGAACAGCCGTGGTGTTCGGCTGGACGTCCTCCGCGGTGCTGCCCAGCGTGATGCTGGTGACGCTCGCCGCCTTCACCTTCCACACCCGCGACCTCGCGCGACAACGACGGCATCGGATCGAAACACGGAGGCAGAGCATGGGAACGAGCAGGGTCCTCATCGTGACGGTGGCGGACGTGGAACGAGACGCGGTGCTCGACGCCCTGGAGAGCCACACCGGCCGGGAGATCGAGCCCGACTTCGATGCTCCCATCCCCGTTTTCGATGTCGGCCTGGTGGGCGGCGCCCGGCTCTTCGTCGTCCAGGCGGCTCAAGGGAGCACCAACGCGGCGGGTGTGCCAGCGGTGACCGGCGACGCGATCCGGCACCTCGAACCGCACTACGCTCTTATCACCGGCATTTGCTACGGTCTGCGGCCCGATCCCCAACAGTTGGGTGACGTCCTCATCTCCGAGAAGATCCACGACCTCGACCACGGAAAGCTCGTCGATTCCGAGAAGACCCGGGACCTAGAGCACGGAAAGCCCATCGATGGGGACCGTCGAGTCCATGAGCGCCTCCGCGGCGAATACGTCGTCACCTCACCGATGCTGCTCTCCGCCGCCCGCGCGGCCCAGCGGAGTTGGAGCAGAAAGTCCACGGTGCGGGTATCGGCGGGCCTCATGCTCTCCTGGGGAAAGCTCCTGAACTCAGCAACGACCGTGCGGGAACTGGTCGACCGACATCCCGACGCCATCGGAGGAGACATGGAGGGAGCCGCGTTCTACGCCGCGGCCCGCTCCGCCGGGGTCGAGAGCATCCTCATCAAGAGCATCTGCGACTGGGGTGCGGACAAGACGGATGACCACCAAGTTCCGGCGGCGCGCAACGCCGCCGAGTTCGTGCTGCACCTCGTACTGCGCGGCGCGTTCGCCCGGACCCCTGCCGAACGCCGCAGCGGATGAGCGTGCTGCCTTCGGTGTGAGCCGCCGACCTCAGCCCGCTCCCCGCCGTAGATCGGCATAGACCACCAACTGGACTGCGAGCGTGATCACCGCCGCCGTCTCGACGACGGCCACGGCGATCAGAAGCACCGTGTGCGGCCCCTGCACTCCGTACAGCACGAGCGCGGCGAGCGGACAGACACAGAAGGTAGTCAGGTCAACGGCCAGTTGGAGGCGTTTGCGCGTCACCCGGCGCTGGTCCTCGCGATGTGCCCATTCCCATCCGAAGACAGTCGCCTGCTGGCCGGCCGGCTCATTCACCTCGGCTATCGCCAGGAGACGGGGTGAGAGTTCCATACGGACATAGCGGCCGATGGCCGAGATCTTCTCGTCGTTGACGAGGTAGGTCCATCCCAGCAGGACGGAGACCGGTGGAAGGAGGAGAAGCAGCGCCGTCCGGCCGTCCGTCTGGAGAAGAGCGGCGATGACCGCGGCCACAGAGGCGAGCGTCGCGTAGAGGAGATTGTCCCGGAAACCTATCCTGGCCTGCTGCTCCGCCTTGATCCGCTCATACTCGGCCACCAGTAGGCCCCCCACCGTGACACCGTCCTGCGTGTTCGCCGTCATGATCCCCCTCGTTCGCGTTCCGTCCCCGGTGTGCATTCTTGGCACCCGATGCCCAGCGGAAACGTCCGGTGGGCGGGAGGCATCGCCGGCCAGGAAGCGCCGGCCGGACATCGGGTGAGTCCGATCGCCCCGATGCCCGCCCATAGGGTGCGTCGTCAGAAGACGAGTCGGGACCGTGGTGCGGGCGGACACCTGGCCGGCAGAGGAAGCCATGGGCTCGATTTCCGGGCGGGATGTCGGAATGCGGCCGAACTGCTGGGTAGATCATCAGCCTTTGGCGAGGTAGCCCATAAAACCCCCTACCCAATCACTCGTTCGGAGGATCTTCTGGATACTCCGGGGAGGGCGTCCAGAGCGCTGCTTCGCAGGTCACGTGATTCTCCGGGCTAAGGATCAGTGAGCTGGTGCATTTCCGTCCGGGCGACCAATCGGGAGGATGCAGCAAATGGCTCGGGTGGATGTAGCGGGATAATCGCGCCTCACCTGCGGGATCACCATCGCGCGAGTCACAGCGGGCTTTTGGTCCAGGGTTCCCGAGGCCATGCGGGCGGGAGGGAAGAGGAGGAAACGCATCCTCTCGACAAGGTCCTGGAAGGTGGTGAATTCTGTCGCCGATGTCAGGCCCATGAGGCAGAAGCCTCCCTCAAGTGATCCATAGGAGAAGGGGCGTTGAATGGACGCACTAGCCGTTCTGGGAGTTCCCGTTCTGACGGAAGGAGTGCGATTCCTCTGCGAGCAGGCCAAGGAGTTGTTGCTGAGGCGCCAGCGGACAGCAGCCGAAGGCGCGGTACCCGAGGCGGCCGAGCCGGAAGGGGAGCGTGTCGCGTTGCCCCCGGCGTTCAGTGGCTCGCTCGACACCACCTCGTACGACGAGCAGCGACTCATCCGCGCTGCCGACGGTCTGCTGGAGTTGCGCTCCCGGCTTGAGAACTACAGCGCGGGGCTCGTTCCCCTCGATCCCCGGAGTCCTGAACTGCTGGGGGACATCGATCGGCTCCGCCAGTTACTGGAGGCCGTCTACGGTCAGAGCATCACCTTCGCCGGGGAAGCCGGCCGCCCGGCATCAGGGGCGCGGCTACGGGCCGTCGTGGATGTCGAACGGGTCGTCGGCGAGGCGACGGGCACCGAGATCCGCCGTATGCGCGGTGGTGAGGTGTCGGCCGAGGTGAGGGCCGGACAAGTGGAAGCGGGTGGCAGGGTGGTCGGAGCCCGGATCGAGGACTTCGGCGAGTGACCGGCCCGGCCGCGCAGGCAGCAGCAGGCACCCACGACCGGACCGTCGGCGAGTTGCTTCAGTGGGATGTGGTCGAGCGACATCTCGCCGAGCCCTTCATCGAGCGGCCCTGGCTGGCTCGCCGGGTGGAACGGCACTTCGCCGACGCACAGACCCGATTCGTGTTTGTGGAGGGCGACGCCGGCCTGGGAAAGTCCACCCTCGCCGCCTGGCTGACCACACGTCACCGGGTATCGCCGCGCTACTTCATCCGCGCCGACAGCCTGATGCCGCACTCGGCGTTCAACGCGGTCGAACTCCTGATGTCCATCGGCTACCAGCTCACGGCCCTGCGCCCGGACCTGTTCGCGTCCGAAGAGCCCTACATCGAGGTGGTGATGGATGTCGGCACCGCCGGAGCCGGTAGCCAGGTAACCGGTGCACGGCTGAAACACCTGGCGGTGAACCCCTTCCGGCGGATGGCCCAGATGATCCGCGTTCGCCAGCGGGTGGACAGGCTGGAAGGTGAACTGACCGGGATCGAAGTGGAGCGCCTCACAGCCGATCCCCGGCTACTGGATCCCGCACACCTTCAGGAGCTCGCCCTCCTCACACCAGCCCGGAAACTGCGTCAGCTCGACCCACCCGCGCAGATCGTGCTGATCATCGATGCGCTGGACGAGGCCGACCAGCAACTCGCGTCCGGATACAGCGTGTCGGACTGGCTTGCCAACTGCCCCGCCCTACCGGACAACGTACGGGTGGTGGTCACCACCCGCCCCCATGACGGACTGCGTACCGTGCTGCGACGGCAGCATGGGCGAGCGCGGCACGAGATCCTGTTGGCGACCGACGCGGAAGCCGTACGGGATGTCTCCGCCTACGCCGACCAGGTGGCCCGCGACCAGGCACTCGTGGCAGCCGTCGCCCGGTGCGGTGTCGCGCTGGGGGACGCCGCGCGCTCCGCCGCCGTCCACGCGGCCGGGAACTTTCTCTACATCGTTTCATGGCACCGCGCGCTGTCGGTCTCGGTAGAAGACGGTCGGGCTGAAGACATCACGGCCCTCGCCGATCTCAGCGTCCTCCCCGCCGGCCATCTGGATCAGCTGTACGGGTTCCTGCTGGACCAGGCGCGCCGCCGCGCCGGCGCGACCGCGTGGCCCCTCATCCACCTGCGTCTGCTGGGCACCCTGGCGGTGGCACGGGAACCGCTCACCGAACGGCAGTTGTTCTCCTGGAGCGGCGTCGCCGACGACGGCACGGCCGGCGGGGCACTGCATGGACTACGGCAACTGCTCGCCGGAGGCGCGCGGCCTGGTACCCGTACGCTGTTCCACACCAGCATCGGCCGGTTTCTGCATTCCGCCCCGCAGACCGGTTCGTACTACGTTGACCCGGTGGAACAGCATCGCCGGATCGCCGATCAGCTCATAGCCGCCCATGGCCACGACTGGCTCGGCTGCCCTGACACCTACGCACTCGACCATGTGGCGGCTCATCTGATCGCCTCACTGACCTCCTCCGACACCGACCGGGCCGACCAACTCCAGTGCGCTGAATCCCTCACCCACCTCTTCGAGGACCAGGGGTACATCACCCGCAGGACGCAAGGCGCCACTCATCTGCTACTCGCCGACGCCCTCGCCGCGTCCCACGCCCTTGGACGGTTCCCGACCGGCTACCGAGACCGTCTGGCGCACGCCATCGCCGTCGAAGCCGTGACCGGGGAAGGCGGGGGCTCCGCCTCGCCGTTGCGGGCCGACGCACTGCACGCCACGCTCGCCTACCGGGACGACGCCGTATCCTTCTACGACGCCGTGCTCGCCCACGCCACCCGTGCCGATTTCGTCACCGCAGCACTGGTGGGGAGTGGTGACACAGATGCGGCGGCTGTCACAGGACCGGTCCTCGCCGCCTTCCTTGACCTCAGGGCCGGGCGGCTGCGCCGCGCGGGCGAGGTCGAACTCGCCGAAGAGCTGATGCGTGAGGCTGCCGCGGATGCGTCAGTCTCCCCGCGTACCCAAGCCCGGCGCCTCTACGACCAGGGCTACTCGGCCTTTCTCCGAGGGGCGCCAGCGGAAGCCCACATGGCCTTGTTGCGCAGTGCCGACGCCGCCCGTGAGGCAGATGACGAAGTGGGCCACTACGTCGCTCGGTTGATCGCCGACCAGATCGCGTACTACCAGGGACAGCTCGGCGCCCTCGACTACGAGCGGGAACTCCTCGACGGTCTGCGCGTCTTACAGGAGGCCGACCGTTCACCGGGGACGCTCGCCGAGCGCTGGCTGATGAACTGCCAGGCGCTTCTCTTCGATCTCGCGGTGCTCGAAGGCGATCGGCAAGCCGCCGAAGAGCTGTGGCCGGCACTCCGGGACGACGCCTGGGTCGACCGCGCCGTCGGCCCCCTCTACCGGACGCGCTGGCGCGCCCGGCTCGCCCTGCTGCGCGAGGAATGGGCGCGGGCGTGCACCGAGTACGAGACCCTGCTCGGTCCGAACGTACTGACCGAGAATCCGGTACGGGGCTCCGAAGGGATTGCCCGCGACCTTCTCGACTACGGCCTGGCCCTGCACGGGGCGGGCCGGCCCGAGGACGCCAGGCAGGCCTGGCACCAGGCATTGAGCAGTCCGGACACCACTGCTGCCTGGCCCTGGAAACCAAGGGCACGCGCTCTGCTCGGTGAGGACTGACGTCTTATGGAGGCGTGAAATGCCTGACCCTGGTGTGGGGGTCGAGGCGGGTCGTTCTGCCGGATCGGGCTTCGGTCCGGCGAGTGCCGGCACCTGGTAGGTGTCACACGTCGAGCCCAGGGAGGAATTCGACCTCGGTGCGGCCACCCGGGTCTCCTCGATTTGTGTCAGGGTCCCTATAAAGAACCGGTCAAGGATACCGCCTCAGTCAATTACTCCATGTGAACCTTGCGCTGAACTCGACTCAGTAAAAGGAACTAGGACTATGGTCCCGGTCGATTGGGGCGAGTTCCGCGCGCCCCATTGATATTCTTGGGGCCGAGTTCATTGGTGTATTCATCCCTCTGAGGATGCCAAGGGATTTCGCAAGCGTTTTTATACTGAATTCATCGCAACGCGGCGACCATTCGTGCTCTGCGTGGACGGTGAACAGCCAGTCCAGGAAGGGATGCCCCTCATGCCTTACGCTGATCACCCCGATGGTTCCGTGCACTACGAGGTGGAGGGAACCGGGCCCGGCCTAGCGCTGGTGCACGGGGTCGGCGGGAGCGCCGAAGGAGCCTTCGGCACCGTGGTCAAGGCCCTCGCCCGGGACCGTACCGTCGTCCGCCCCAATCTCAGCGGCAGCGGTGGGACAACGGACGGTGGCGGACCGCTGTCCCTCACCCAGCTCGCCGAACAGACCGTCAGCGCGATCGACGACGCGGTGGACGGGCCGGTGGACCTGCTCGGGTTCTCGCTCGGCGGCGCTGTCGCCGCGACGGTGGCAGCCAACCATCCCGGCCTGGTCAACAGGCTCATCCTGGTCGGCTCCTGGGCCTATCCGGACCCGCGTCACCGATTCTACTTCGAGACCTGGGCCAAGTTGCTGAGTGCCGATCTCGACCTGTTCAGGCGGTTCACCACCCTGACAGGGTTCAGCCCCACCGCGGTCAACGGCTGGGGCCACGAAGGCCTGGCCGCCTCACTCGACAACCACGCCTGGCCCGAACCCGGCATCTCCCGGCAGATCGAGGTGGCTCTTGGGATCGATATCCGCGGACTCCTGCCGAGTATCACCGCACCAACCGCGGTCATTGGCTTTTCGCAGGACGAAATGATTCCCGTCGAGGGCTCCCAGCAGTTGCACGCCGGTATTCCCGGCAGCACTCTCACCGAGATCGAAGGACAGGGCCACATGGACTGGATCGGCGATCCGGACCAGATGATCGCACTGATCCGGGGCATTCTCAGCTGATCGGGAGCCGTGCGGGTACGTCGGCCGCCAGGAGCCAATCATGGCTGGGCCAGCCAAGCGGAGGCTGGCACCCGTTCCGGCGGACACGGTCATGGGACCCGGAGGCTCCCCTGTTGCGCCACCAGAAGGCGGGGGCCACCCTCAAAAGCACGGTCGGTGTCATCTCCGAGCCGCTGCGGGACCGGAAGAACCGGGTCGGTCCCCACACCGCCGATGTCTTCAGCAACCTCACTCCGCCGTTACCCGCCGCGGTGAGTGCGAGCCACGCCGTCGTGCGCGACGACAACGGCTGACCCGTCCTCGCCACACACGCCAGGTGGCGGCTCCTTCACCCCCCACCCCGAGGAGGGGAGGAGCCGGCAGGCAGTCGGGCCACTCGGGGATCCTCGGACACCAAGGAGCGACAACCCATGGCGCTGCGACAACCCCCCTACTTCGGTCTGGACCTCAACACCCCCCTCCCTCATTCGGCGGAGCTGATCGAGCGGCTGAGGATGGCCGACGAGTCGGGGTACGACCTCTTCTCCGTCATGGACCACCCCTATGCGGGCGACCGGCACGAGGCGTACGCGACACTCGGCTACGCGTTGGGGCACACGCGGCGGATCAGCGGGTATGTGGGGGTCACCAATCTGCCCCTGCGGCCCGCCCCCGTCCTGGCCCGGACCGTGGCGGCCCTCTCCTCGCTCTCCGGTGGGCGGCTCGTCCTCGGCCTCGGCTCCGGCGGGATCTGGGACCGCATCACACAGTTCGGCGTGACACGGATGAGCCCCGGGGACGCGGTGGGCGCGTTCGAGGAAGCCATCACCCTCATCGGGAAGCTCACCGGGGGCGGTGATGAGCCAGTCACCTTCGACGGCCGCTTCTACCAGGTCACCCAGGCCGCGCCCGCGCCCGTGCCCGTACCGAAGATCTGGACCGGGGCGAACGGCCCCCGAGCACTGGCGATCACCGGACGCCTCACCGACGGATGGATCCCGAGTTTCGGTGCCGACTGGCTCTCCGAGCGGTACCGCACCTCCCGCCCGCTAGTCGACCGCGCCGCGCAGGAGGCCGGCCGTGACCCATCCGAGGTGATCTCCTACTTCAACTTCGGCGGCATGCTCACCGATGACGACCTGCCCGCCACCCGGGACGCCGAGGGGCGCTGGCTGGGCGGCTCCACCCGCCAGTGGACCGAAGAACTGGTCGGCGCCGTCCTGGAACACGGAGCGGGCGGCTTCAACACCCATCTGACCAACTCCGCCGGGCAGGCCGACCTCGCCACCGCACAACGATTCGCCGAGCAGATCATCCCCGCGGTCCGAGCCGCCGTCGCGGCACACTGACCCGACAAACCGCCCGTGTGCTGCCCGACCCCGGAAGGCGTATCCGCCTGGGCCGCAGCCCCCCGCGGCCTGGATGCCGTGGCCGGCCGAAACCCGGTCGGCCACGCCGTGGCGGTGCCTGCCCGCCGCGGCCGGCCCGGCGCAAGCGAACGACAGGCCACACCCCGGTTGCCGAAAGCGGCCACCCACTGAGCGCGGTCGGGGCGGGCCTGCTGCCCGCCGGCAGAAGGGGCGTCCGCCATACTTCTCCCGCGGGTCCGTGTCAGGGTCAGACCGTGCTGATCGGGGGAAGGCGACCATGGGTAGCGGTACACTGATGGCCGGGGAATTCGCGCAGTACCTACGCGAGTTGCGGATCTGCGCCGGGCTCAGCCAGGAAGAGCTCGCCCATGCCTCAGGGGTGAGCGTGCGCGCACTGGCGGACCTGGAGCGCGGGCGGACCCGCGGTCCCCAGCGACGAACCGTGCAGGCACTGACCGAGGCCCTGGGGCTGGACCCCGTCGCCGCCCAGAAGCTGGAGCAGACCGCGCGCCTCGGGCGCCCCCGGCCCCGGCAGACAACTGCCCGAAGCCCCCACAACACGCTGGCCCTGCCGCGTGATCTCGGGGATTTCACCGCGCGCGGCCCGGCCCTGGCCCAGCTGCTGGCCCTGGCGGAGCGCCCTGACGGAGCCCATCCGCCCGTCACCGTCGTCTCCGGACAGCCGGGCCTGGGAAAGACGTCCTTCGCCGTCCACGCAGCGCACCGACTGGCGCCGCACTTTCCCGATGGCCAGTTCGCTCTGGACCTCCACGGCATGGACCCGCAGCCGGTCACCGTGCGCGACGCACTGGCCCGACTACTGCGGGGGCTGGGGGTCGCCGAGAGCGCCATCCCGGCCGCGACCGACGACCGATCAGGGCTGCTGCGATCGGTGGTCGCCGACCGCCGCCTGCTGCTCCTGCTCGACAACGCGGCAGACGAAGCGCAGGTCCGTCCGCTGCTCCCCGCCACCGGCGACTCATTGACCATCATCACCAGCCGCCGCACCCTGGCCGGCTTCGAATCCGTCCACCGCACCGATCTGTCCCTGCTGCGACGTGAGGAGGCGGTTGAACTCCTCACCCGCATCGTCGGTGTTCCACGTGTCCAACAGGAAGCCCAAGCCGCTCGCGACCTCGTCGATCTGTGTGGGCATCTGCCACTGGCCGTCCGGATCGCCGGACAGCGCCTGGCCAGCAGGCCGAACGAAAGCCTGGGCAGACTGGTCGCCCAACTCGGCGACGAGGGTAGACGGTTGGATACCCTACAAGCCGGAGACCTCCAGGTTCGGGCTGCCTTCGCGCTGTCGTACCAGCATCTGGACCCGGCAGCTCGGACCCTCTTCCGCCGAGCGTCCCTCGCCGTCGGCCCCGACTTCAGCTCCGACACCGCCGCCCTCCTGTCCGACCTACCACCGCACCGAGCGGTCCGGTACGCGGAGGAACTGACCGACGCCGGTCTCCTGTACCCCGACCCCACCGCTGAGCGCTACCGCTTTCATGACCTGATCAAGTCCTTCGCCATCGAACGGGCAGCCGAAGAGGACGGTCCCGCTGTGTGCGAGGCGGCCCAAGACCGGGCCGCTCAGTGGATACTGCGCAGGGCGACCGCGGCTGCCCTGCGGTTCGACGCCGAGTACTACCAGAATGCGTCCGATGCCGATCCGGACCCCACCGGCGGGCCCGCCGACCTCCCGGCGGCGAGGACCTGGCTGGAGGCCGAGCGGGCCCAGTGGCTCGCCGCCCTGCGCCACGCTCAGACCACCGGACGTCATCAGCAGGTGATCGACGCGGCAGAGGCCATGCACTGGTTCTCTGACCTTACCCAGCACTGGGAGGTGTGGGCGGAGGTGTTTCAGACTGCCGTCGACGCGGCCCGTGCCCTGGGAAGCAGGAAGGACGAGGCGGTCCATCTCAACTACCTGGCGTGGGCCTACAACCTGTGTCTGCACGATCCCCATGCCGGGTTGGCGTCCGCGGACGCCGCTCTGGCGGTGGCACGCGAGATCGGCGACTCCCTTCAGGAGGGCTGGTCCCTCGGTTACGGAGCCGGTGCGCTCCATCGGCTCGGCAGGGTCGACGAGTCCTTCGACCGATTCTGGGAGGCAGCGGCGTGCTTGGGGGCACAGACCTCCGCCCAGGCCCGTCTCGGAGAACTGTCCGTTCTCAATACGCTCGGGAACAATCTCCGCGGGGCCGGCCGCCCCGAGGAGGCGCTGCTCATCCACCGGCGCAGCGAGGCGATCTGTCGCGCCGGGATGCCGGGCCAGTCCGCCGAACTGATCGCGTTGTACCACGCCAACGCCCAACAGCAGATGGGCAACGACCTCGCGGCGTTGAGCCGTTGGGCGGAGGCGGAGGGGCTGCTCCGGCGGGCGCTGGCCCATTTCGAGGTCGCGCAGGCCCCGTCATGGGGCGCGTCCGCCCAGCTCGACCTCGGGCTGGTGCTCCTGGCGCAGGGGCGTCAGGAGGCCCGGCAGATCCTGCTCGCCGCGCGGGACGCTCTCGGTGCGCTGAACGACCTCCGGCTTGCGGAGGCCACCGCCGCGCTACGCGAACTCGATCAGCTCACCACCCCTTGCTGACACACCGCTCCTGGGACCGCGAGCAGCGTGAGGCGCATCGCACGATGGGGCGTGGCCGCAAGTGGGTGTGGGGCCGGTAGCCGGTACGCGCGCTGCTGCCCACACCCAGCAGGGCCGGGTTGCCCGTTCCCCCCAGGCGCCCTGACTCCCACCCGGATGTTCGCGATGACCTGCCGGTACACGGTGGCGTGGCGAAGGGTGGACTGATCGGCCACCGCGTGGACGGGGCGGCCCGGAGCCGTCACGCTGAAGGGCAGCGCCAAGATGGGTTCGAGGACTCCGCGCAGGGCGGGGCTGTAGCCGCGCCATGGCATCCCGCGGTCGAGCTCACCATGAGACCACGTACTCCAGGGTTGCGGCGGGGGTCCCAGTGGCCTCCGTGGCATCGTCGGTCCAGTAGGCGATCGTGTAGGTCTTTCCGGACTCCATGCCGTCGTCGCCCGCCGGGATCGCCGCCGCGCCGAAGGACTTGCAGCGGTTCTCCTGGTTCGGGCACACCCAGTCCCAGTCGACGCGGCCGGACTTCGTCAGATTTCCCCGCTGGTAGATCCCGATCCAGTCCTTCCGCGTGGAGGGATTTCGACCCGCGGGGGCGAGGTAGGTCACGATCAGGCCCGTGTCCTTGCCCTGGGCAATGCCCTTCTCGGCGATGTGCGCCGTGGTCCACACCGCCGCCAGCAGGAAGTACTCGGAGCCCGGTACTGCGGCGGCTGCTCCGCCGCGCGGTCCTATGGCCTCCGCTTCCTTGTACCGCTGTTCCCCTCCCTGTCCCTGTTCCTGTCCCTGTCCCTGTTGCTTCTGCGGGATCAGCACCTGAATGCCCAGAACGAGAGCGGCGAGGAAGATGGCCGTAAGGACGGCAGGCAGGGTCTTGCTCCACTTTCCGGTCTGGCGTCGCAACAGCTGCACGATGGCTTCTTCCTTTGGGCGGGAAGGGACCCCGCCGCATGTTCGACGTTCTCTGTACGACACCGGCGGACGGTGAGGAGACATCAGATCGGCCCGTCGGAGACGGCTGTTCCGGGTGGGCGTGTACGGCGAGTCCTTGCTGCGCCGACCAGCAAACGAGAGGAACGGCCGCCGAGATCTGGGGAGCGGTTGTGCGTGGATGAGGCGACAGGCGCCCCGTGCGAAGGGATCGGCCACGGCCTCTGCCTCCGATCTGCGGGGTGGGCTCTGACCCGGGCGGTCCCCGCGCACGTCATCCTTCCGAGGTGGGTGGAAGGATGACGTGCGCTCCATGCGGTACCTGGATGTGCTGCACCCCCATGCGGCGAACCACTGCTGAGTCCGTCCCTGAAACACGCCGGGAGAGAAGCGGACCTCAATGGCGTCCAAGTACTGCCCGGCCCGTTCCCGCACCGAACAGCTCTGATTCAATCGCGAGTGCTCCTGGCCGACCAGGCGATCTCACCGGCAGAACTAGCCATCGCCGTACTTCTGCCGGTCACATGGAGCTCATGTCCCGCTGGCTTCCCCCGGTTCGAGCCAGGCGCCGTTGACCCTCTGCGGGATACGTGGATACGCGAGCCGGTGAGGGGCAACCGGGTACCAGCGGTCCCCTTTCCGGGGCGCCGAACCATGCCCATCTGCTCCGAAGGTGCGGAGCAGGGTCTCCGCACCAGGCCGGCCTCCCATCAGTCCGGGCCGAGCTCTTGATCCTTCGGCAGGTGCGAAGTGAGCAGGGTTGAGTCAACCCGCCCTCTGGCCGCAACAGCGCTCCTGAGAGCGAGTCGTCGTCAACGCACATCGCCCGGTCGGTTCCCGCGGCGGGCTACGGTCATCGGACCGTGAGTCACCGTCGCCGGGGGAGTTCCCCGCCTGGGATGGCCCAGCCGGCGTCAAGGCCGATGTTGTGCTGGAACGCTGCGACTATCCCCTGTGGTCGGCGGGATGGGATTGATCCAAGCGACGAGCCTGCCCGTTCGGTCGTCGCCTTCCGCCAAGTACCATGAAAGTGGAGTCACGTTGGGTCTCTCCGGCGCGGGTCCCATCGGCCCTCGTCTCATCTTGTGCCGGGAACCTCCCGGCTTCGACGTAGCCGCCCGAGGGGCAATGAATCGTTTCCGGCACCACGGAACCCGCTTCTACATCGGCTATCTGCTGGTCGCGATGGCGACCTGCCCGATCCCCTTGCCGACGGTGCCCGCCCTCGTCTACAGCTATGTGAACTCCCTCGCGAGCATCGTGGGCGTGGTGCTGATCCATCTGCACCGTCGGGGGAATCTGTGTGAGACCTGCATCGCCGAACTGCCACTCAACCCGCAGGAGCGGGCGGAGTCTCCACGGGTGCGATCGTCGCTGCGCGTCGGACACCTCCTGTTCGACTCACCGATCGTCACAGCGGTCGGCCTCACGAGCTTGGCGGTGATGATGATCGGGGCGATGCTCACAACGGGTCTGCTGCGGGTCGTGCTCCAGGAAGGCGTGTTGGTGCTGCTCCTCCTGTCCACTGTCCAGGAGTACAGCCATAGCAAGTACGGCCCCTGGTGTCCCTGGTGCGATGATGACGAGGGCGACGACGAACACAGGGACCAGCCCGCCCCGGCCAGCCCCCAGCTTGCGTAACCTCCGTGCGGGTGGGACGCGGCCCTGATGGCGGCGCGTCATGGGCCGCCGGAGGCCGGGGTGGTGCGCCCACGCGGCCAGGTTCCCGGCAGGTGGCCGACGGCACTTCGCCGCCGACCACCTGGGGTCTACTACGCTGCGAAACCGCCGTCCACAGCGATGGTGGCTCCGGTGATGTACCGGCCGCTCTCACCCGCGAGGTGGGCCACGGTCGCGGCGACGTCCGACGGCTGCCCGTAGTGACCGAGCGCGGTGAGGCCCTTCTGCATATCGGCGGCCGGCCCCTCGGCGGGGTTCATCTCTGTCTCCGTCGGCCCAGGATGGACCAGATTGGCTGTGATACCCCTCGGGCCCAGCTCACGGGCGAGCGCTCTGGTCAGCCCGGTCAGTGCGGTCTTGCTCGTCGAGTAGAGGGAACCTCCGGGAAACGCGACCCGTTCGGCCATGCAACTCCCGATGTTGATGATCCTGCCACCCGCCACCATGTGCTGGACCGCCGCCTGGGCCACGACCAGCGGTGCCCGCACATTGATGTTGAGTACGCGGTCGATGTCCTCCAGCGACAGGTCCTCGACGGGACCGAACACACCGATCCCCGCGTTGTTGACCACTATGTCGAGGCGCCCGAACTCCGCAGCGGCCTGGCCCACGGCTGCGCGTACCGCCACCGGGTCCGCACTGTCAGCCTGTACGGCCCAGGCCCGGCGGCCCAGTGCCTTGATCCGATCGACCACATCCGCCGCGCGCACGGGGCTGTTGCGGTAGGTCAGCGCGACGTCGGCCCCGTCCTCGGCCAACCTGAGAGCCACCGCCTCGCCAATGCCGCGGCTTCCACCCGTCACGAATGCCACCTTGCCGTCTAGCCCTGCAGTCATCTTCGCCGCTCTCCTTGTCGCGTTCGTGGACAGATCGATGCTGTCGCGTCGCCAGCGAGGAATCTGGCAACAATCCGACGTCGCGTTGGGGTCGCGAAGGGGACGGACACCGCGACCTGACGCACCCATGCCTCGGCAGAGCGGACACCTCCACCTGCTGCTGACTCCACACTCCTGCCACGACCCCAAGGATCCAGCCCCACACCGGCGGTGATGGGTCTCCGGTTCGCGGCGAACGAATCCAACCGCTCTGTCGCGCTGAGGGTCCTCCGCGTTGACCATGACGGTGAGCAAAGCCGACCACAAGAGCACGAACCAGCCGTCGCGCCGGCCAAGCCCGGCCATGAATCAAGCAGGGACGCCGGTTCGACGAGAGATCGCCCGGTCCTCCACACCGCACCACGGGTGGCTGACTTGCCCGCGAGCACGATGCGGGCGAAAGACCGCACGACGCAGGGGCACATCTCGCTGCGGCGCTCCAACGACCGAGTCGGCAGGGGCTTGGAGGACCTGAGGTGGCTGACGGGCGCACGACCACTCAACGGCTGGGCCCCGCGGTCAGACACGGTGGGCAGGTGCCCGGGACGAGTTGAGAGGGGAAGGGAAGGAAGCCGACTGCCCTCGGGTTCTTCCCTCAGTGGGCAAATGCGGGGACTACGACGGGTGGACCTTCCGGTCCGCCAGGCCAGAGCCAGAGAGTGCCGGGCGGTGAGGTGCCGTTCAGACAGGAGAGAAGCGGCTCCTTGCGTCGGCGGGACGGATGCGCGGCCAAGCGGGCCATCGCATCGGCGATCGGGACCCAGGCGGCTTCCAGCACCAGCTCATCGGGGTCCAGCGGGCCCAGCGTCCCGGTCGGCCCCTCCGCGCGGAAGGTGAAAACGCTCCAGGTGCCGTCCCAGCCGGGATCGCCGGTGACTACGTGCTGGGAGACACAGGCCAGACTTGTCGGTCCAGCCAGGAACAGCCCGGTCTCCTCATGGACCTCCCTGACGAGGGCCTGGTGCACGAGTTCCCCCGGCTCGGCCACACCGCCGGGGAGAACCCACTGTTCCGGCTCTCCCGGGAGACGCTCGCGAACCATCAGCAAGCAGCCGTCCTGCTCAACTATGGCTGAGACAATGGTTCCTGACCTTCTCGGCACCACGACGCTTCTCTCCCAACGACACCAGCCTCGGCATGGGGCTCCTCATCCTGGACGACGATACCGACAGCGCGCCCGTGCCACCGTCCGCTCGCCGGTCTCCGTCCGCCCGCTGTTCGGGTACTGCCCCACGCTGCCCACCTGGCCGGATCGACAGCGACAACCGGCCCCAGGCGCACCCGGCGTCCGGGAGATCTCCGCTACCGTGCGTCGCGCATCCTCAGGATGTAGGCCGCCGTCAGCGCAACGGTACGGTCCTCGTCATGTGAAAGCTCAGCGAGGGCACGTGACGTGGTGACTCCCGGGATATCCGCGAGGGCCTGGGTCAGCCGTCGACGGGCGGACGCTTCGACGCCGCTGTGCGCGAGGCAGTCCACGAGCCTGGCCGCGATCTGATCCGCCAACGCGGGACGACTGGCCAGCGCGCTCAGTGCGTCGGCCGCATCGACGTCGCTCGTCTCCTCGACGACCATATCGATGAGTGTCGGGATCGCGTCGGCCACTCCACGTGCCCCGAGTGCCAGTGCCGCGTACCTGCGGACCACGATGTCGGGGTTGGCGAGGGCGTTCTGCAGCAGCGCGGTTGCCTCACCGTCCGCAATCTCCGCGATGGACTGGACGGCACGTTTGCGTACCTCGGCCACTGGTGAGCGGAGGCCTTCCGCCAGGAGCGTCAATCCGCCATCGCCCAACTGCGCCAGAGCCCATCGAAGGGCTCCAGCGACGTTCGGGTCACTCTCGCTCAACGCTGCCTCGACCAGAGCCTCCACCGGCACCGGAGCCTCCTCGACTGAGGACAGGGCCGCGCGCTGACGCGTTCCGGCGCTCTTTGACCCCAATGCCTGGAGGAGTGCGATGATCTGCAGGACGTCCTTCCAGCCAGCCGGTTCGGCGGCGCCGATCCGACGCAGTCGCGTGAGCAACTCCGTCTCAGCCGTGATGCGTTCTCGCGTCTGGCGGATGAGGTCGTCGACGAGATCGGACGGCGTGAAGCCGGGGTCATCGAGTGCGCGGCTGACTTCACGCAGCGACAGCCCCAACGACCGCAGGCTCTCGACATGGAAGATTCGCCGGATGTCGTCGCGGGAGTACTTTCGATAGCCACCGTCGGTACGCCCCGTCGGCCGCACCAGGCCGAGCGACTCGTAATGCCTGAGCATCCGGGCGCTGACCCCGGACAGTCGTGCCACATCACCGATCAACACTGCCTATCACTCCTCCTGGACCGCTCCGAGCGCCACGATGCCCTTCGCCTCCTCGATTGTGCCCGCCGACGCTCCAGGGGCCGGCCATACCTCCACCTCCCCCGCGGTGTGGGGATGGTTCCTCCACTCCCAGATCATGGGCACGTGCCCCTGTCGCCGGATCCGACGGCGTTCTAAATTCGTGGCGGTGCAGATGGCTTCGGCGGTAGCGTCCGGCCCGGACACACGAGCTTTCATCAGGCTCGGTCGAGCGATTCGGCTGATCACGAGAGGAGCCTCACGTGGAGGGGTTTGATCCCAGGACGAGCTTCGGATACGAGGTGTCCCAGCAGTACGACGACGTTCCACGCGGTGATGAGGCCGAGACGGTCGAGTTCCTGGCCAAGCTTGCCGGGCGACGGAACGCCCTCGAGTTCGCGGTGGGCACTGGTCGGGTCGCCCTGTCCCTGGTGCGGGCGGGGGTGCGGGTGGACGGTATCGAACTGTCGCAGGACATGGTCGATCGGATGCGCGAGAAACCAGGTGGCGACCAAGTCGCCGTGACCATGGGTGATATGTCCCGCGTCACCACCGGCCGCACCTACGGACTGGTCTACCTGGTCTTCAACACGATCGGCAACCTGCTCACCCAGGACGGTCAGGTCCGCTGCTTCCAGAACGCGGCCGGTCATCTCGCGGACGACGGTGTGTTCGTCCTCGAATGCCGCATCCCCACCGCGTCCGCACGCCCCGGCCATCAGTACCTCGACACCGAGCAGGTCGGCGTCGACCACGTCGACCTCGATGCCGGCAGGTACGACCCGCTCACCCAGGTCCTTGATCTGAATCACATCCGCATCAGCAGCAGCGGTATCAGGCTCGCGCCCATCAGGCTGCGCATGGCGCACCCACCCGAGTTCGACCTGATGGCCCGCATCGCCGGACTCCGACTTCGCGAACGGCTCGGTGGTTGGAACGGCGAGCCGTACACCGCTGCGAGCTGGCGCCACATCAGCGTTTACGAACGGGCGGACGGCCCGACCTGACAGGCGTTCCCCGAGGTACAGCGCCAGCTACCCGAGAACGGCTCCCGAGAACAGCTCATCTCCATGTTGACGGGGGCGACGAACCATGGACTACGGGGCTGAGTGTGTGTGCCGACGGTTGACAGGCGAAGTGAACATGCCTTCCGCCCCGCGAACGGGAGTTCACCTTCCGCCGGGCGGTGGCATCCCCAGGAGGGCTGAGGCGATGGGCCGGGGAGGTGAAGGCGCGCTTCAGCCCAGTGGATGACGAAGGCCTCGTTCGACAACCCAACGCGGGCCATGACGTCGAACGAGGCGATGCGGAACTCCTGACCATCAACGGAGAATCCCACTCCGGGGCGGATTGCCGGGTAGCTCAAAGCAGTTACCCGAGTGGGCGGTTGGGGGAGCTCACTCCGTCTGGCGCGCCGACTCGACCGTCTCAGGGGAAGTACAACGACGCCTTCTCCAGGACATGCCGTGTGAACATGCCGCCGTAGAGGACTCGTCCCTCGTACAAGGTGACCCGGGTGGACCCCGGGGCGATCGCCTCCACCGTGATGGGCCGGCCGATCAGATCCGTCCCGAGCAGCCGGGCGTCCGCGGCAGCCCAGCTCGACGCGGTCGGCTGGACCCTGCCGCTGATCAGGGCCGGCAGTACCATCGCCGCGTTGCGGGCGCCGGACAGGCCGGTACGCAGGTGTTTGGCGTAGGCCATGGCCCATCTGGTGAACTCGTCGAGGGAGCCGGCGTCGACCTCGGGGATGGTTGCCGCGAAGACGAAGAGCTCTGACTTGGTGCCTAACCAACGCGCCTTCCGGTCCGACCTGCTACCGAGCACGACCTGATGGTCGTTCCAGGCGGTTGTGCTCACCTCACACCCGTCGGCCGCCAGCCGCTCCCGGAGCGCTTCCCGGTAGCCGGTGGCCGCATCGGCCGGTGGGACCTCGTTCATCGGTTGCTGATTCATAGGTGGATCCTCCACCACCCGTCCAGGGGTGGGAAAGACCGCTTGTCCGTGAGGAGGTGCTTCTGATGTGGGACCTGGCTCTCGGGCCAGGGCCCGAACGGGTAGGGACGCCCGACAGGGGCCCTACGGGGCGAAGCTCGCCTTCCGTTCGGTCATGGCCCGGCCACCGCGGGGACGATGGGACTGGTTGCTCCTCCGGGTTTGGATACGGCTCAGGTCCCATCGTCCACGGTGCCGTGGTTGTGCTGTCGTTCCCACTGACCTCTCAGGAGAACGGGCCGGGCCGAGGGCCGTCGCTGCCCGTGTCCGTCAGGCGCGTCCGGCCGGTGGGACCGTCTCGGCGGCGGGTACGGGGCCGGGGGCGGTGGCCTCGCCGAAGGGCCGGCCACCGAGCTGCTCGCGGTGGTGAGGCGTCAGCCAGGAGGACAGATCCGGGCCGATGGGCACGATCGCCGTGGGGTTGATGTTGGTGTGGACCTGGTGGTAGTGCCGGGTGATGTGGTCGAAGTCGACGGTGTCGCCGAAGCCCGGCGTCTGGAACAGGTCGCGGGCGTAGGCCCACAGCACCGGGTCCTCGCTGAGCTTGTTGCGGTTGCACTTGAAGTGACCGTGGTACACCGTGTCGAAGCGGACCAGTGTGGTGAAGAAGCGGATGTCGGCCTCGGTGATGGTGTCGCCGACCAGATAGCGGCGGTTCGACAGCCGCTCCGACACCTGGTCCAGGCGCGCGAACAGCCGCTCCACGGTGGTGTCGTAGGTTTCCTGATGGACGGCGAAACCGGCTTTGTACACACCGTTGTTGACGTCTCGGTAGATGGATTCCGCGACGTCGTCGATCTCCTCGCGGTGCGCCTCGGGGTAGAGGTCGGGTGCGCCGTCGCGGTGCAGCGCGGTCCACTCGGTCGCGAAGTCCAGGGTGATGCGTTGGAAGTCATTGGTGACCAGCTTGCCGCTGGGGACATCCACGATGGCCGGCACACTGACCCCGCCGGGGTAGCCCTGCTCGCGGGCGTCGTACGCCTCGCTGAGGAAGGCTATGTCGAGGACGGGATCGACGCCGCCGGGGTCGAGGGTGAACCGCCAGCTTCGCTCATCCTGGATGGGGTCGGTGACGGCCAGCGAGATCGCCTCTTCGAGGCCGAGCAGCCGGCGGGAGATCAGCGCGCGATTCGCCCAGGGGCAGGCGCGGCTGACGACCAGCCGGTAGCGGTCGGCCGCCACGGGCCAGCCGTCCCGGCCATCCGCTGTGATTCGATCCGCGAAGTGGCTCGCGGACCGCTTGAACTCGTCCTTGCCGCCCTTGCCCTCGTTGTCGTTGTTGTCCTGGCCGGTGGTGCCCATCACGCCCTCTTTCCCGATGAACGCGGCTCCGCACCCGGGCGGAGCTCCTCACACTGAGCTGGTATCCCTACCCCTGCCCGAATAGCCGGACGGTAGAGGGATGCCACTGCCAGAGAACCATATAGTTCATCATTCAACAAAACATCCCTGGGTGGTATCGCCACGCAGGGGCTCGGCCCGCCGACGGTGGAGGGTCGCCGCAAGCCCGCCCGGAGGCGGCAAGCCCTGCGAGGGGTGGACCTCCGCAGTTGAACCGTACGTGCATGGCACTGCCCTCCGTGCCCGAATCCAGGCTCCCAGGGTGGTGGCGGAAGTGCCACACCGTTTGGTTCGGAGCCTGGAGCGGAAGTGGCAACTTCGATTCCGCTGGGTGCTCATCGCGCTCGGGTGATCTGGTTGTTTCTGTCTGTAGTGCGTCGGTGCGTCGGTGCGTCGGTGGAGTCGGTGGAGTCGGTGGAGTCGGTGGGATGCCATGTGGGCACGGGAGTGTGCTCGGCCCGGGGGAGTGGCATCGGTCAGCTCCTTCTGGGGCCGCCATCCTGACGCCTCAGTGCGGACTGGGGTGTGCGGTCGTCGGCGGTAGCTCGATTCTGGCGGTCGGAATAGGCCATTCCTCGCCCATGTTGTTCGTTGCGCAACGAATGAAACGACTCGCGGAGAGATCCCTCATGGCTTTTGAACTCGGCATCTACCATTTCGGTGAGCTGACGCCCGACCCGATCACCCAGCAGCCTCCCGCCCCGGGTGTGCGGCTGCGGGAGCTGGTGGAGCAGGCGAAGGCGGCCGACGAAGCAGGGCTGGACGTCTTCGCGGTCGGTGAGCATCACCGCACGGACTTCGCGGTGTCCACCCCCGCGGTGCTCCTGGCCGCGATGGCTGAGAACACCCGCTCGATCGCCTTGTCCAGTGCGGTGACCGTGCTCAGTTCCGACGACCCGGTACGAGTGTTCCAGCAGTTCGCCACCCTTGACCTGCTCTCCGGCGGCCGGGCGGAGATCATTGCCGGTCGCGGCTCGTACATTGAGTCCTTCCCGGTCTTCGGCTACGACCTGAACGACTACGCGGAACTGTTCGCGCAGAAGCTGGATCTCCTCCTCAAACTGCGAGAGGAGAACCCGATCTCCTGGCAGGGCTCGCTGCGGCCGGCCCTGGTGAACGGCGACATCACCCCGAGGCCCGACCGTGAGCTTCCGGTGTGGGTCGCGGTCGGCGGTACGCCGGCCTCCGTGGTCCGTGCCGGGCGGCTGGGGCTTCCGCTGTCACTGGCGATCATCGGCGGCAGTTACCGTCAGTTCGCGCCCTTCGTCGAGCTGTATCGACAGGCGGCTGCCGAGGCCGGGCACGACCCGGCGTCGCTCAAGGTGTCGATCAACTCGCCGGGCTTCGTCGCGCCGACCCGTCAAGAGGCCATTGAGGTTTCGCACCCCTACTTCCAGGCCGGCTGGATGGCCAACCACCACCAGCGCGGCCAGGGGGTTCCCATGCCGAGGATCGCTTACGAGGCCCAGGCCACGGCGGCGGGCGCCTTCTTCCTCGGCAGCCCCCAGGAGGTCATCGACAAGATCATGGCGCAGTACGAGCTCTTCCGCCACGACCGGATGATGATCCAGCTCGGCTTCGGCAACGTGCCCCAGCGCGAAGCGCTCAAGGCCATCGAACTACTCGGCGCCGAGGTGGCGCCGGTGGTCCGCAAGGAGATCGACTCACTGCGCCTCTCCGGGGCGGAGGTGTCCGCGTGACCTCCGCACTCTCCGCCGAGCCGCTACGTGTCGTGGCCGTGGTGGGCAGCGTCCGCGCCCCGTCCAAGACGACGGCGCTGGTGGAGCTCGTGCTCCAAACGCTGGCCGCGCGTACTGCGACCGAGACCCGGCTCATCGAGCTGCACACGCTGGGCCCGGCGTTCACCGGCGCGGCCGAGCGCGAGCAGGCCGGCGCCGATGTCGAGGACGCGCTGCGCGCTGTCGAGGGCGCCGATCTGGTGATCGCGGCGACCCCGGTATTCCGGGGTTCGTACACCGGGCTGTTCAAGCACTTCTTCGACCTGGTCGATCAGTATGGACTGGCCGCGAAGCCCGTTCTGCTGGCCGCGACGGGCGGCAGTGATCGACATGCCCTGGTGATCGAGCACGCCATGCGCCCGCTGTTCGGGTTCCTCCAGGCGTGGACAGCCCCGGCGGGGATCTATCTCAGCTCCGGCGACTTCGACGGCACCACCATTCTCAATCCGGAGGTGTACGAGCGGGTCGAGATGGCCGTCGCGGACGTGGTGCCGGTGGCCCGGGCTCTGGCCAACATCAGGTCGCACAACGCTGTCCCGGTCTGACCCCACCGCGGTTGACCAGCCCCCGCAACCCCCATATAGTTCGTTGTGCAACGAAATATATGGGGGTTTTCAGTGGCCCGAGCCGTGCGAGGGCAGCCCACTCTTGAGGCGACCGGAAGGGCGCTTGGCGCACTCGGTCGTCACCAGTGAGGAAAAGGACCATGCCCGATACATTGCCCAGCTCTGTTCGTGCCGAGGAGGCTCACGCCGCCGCTGTGGCACCCCGTCCCAACGACGATCCCGCGCGCCGGGTGGCAGCCGCCGTGCGGTCGCTGGTGCTGCCGGTGGTCGTCGCGGTGGCGGTCGGCGCCATTTTCATCAGCGTCTACCTCTCCGCCTTCCACGCCCCGGTTGCCCGCGACCTACCCGTGGCCGTCGTGGGCAGCGCCGCCCAGGCCGCGGGGGTCCAGGACCGCCTTCCCGAGCGGCCGTCCGACACCTTCAGCGTCCGGGCCGTGGAGGACGCGCAGGCGGCGCGCTCGGCCGTGCAGCACGGCGAGGTGTTCGCGGCGTACATCCCTGAGGGCGGCGCTGTGACGCTGCTCTACGCGGGGGCGCACGGGCCGTCCGTCACCGCATTGCTGTTGGACGAGTTGGGCGAGGTGGCACATGAGGGCGGCCAGAGCGTGGAGGCGGTCGACATCCTTCCGGCGTCACCGCAGGACACGCGCGGGCTCGCGGTCTTCTACACGACCTTCGGGCTGGTGCTGGCCGGGTATCTGTTCGGAATCATGACGTATCAGCTCGCCCCGGGGGTGTCGATGGCGCGGCGACTGGTCGGGCTGGCTGCGTTCGGCGTCGCGGGTGGCTTGGCGGTGGCGTCGGTGGTCTCCGCGTTCGGTGCTCTTCCGGCACCCTTCTTCGGGGTCGCGGGTCTGGTGGCGCTTGTTGCGCTGGCGGTGAGCGCGTCGACCATGTTCCTGGTGAGAGCGTTGGGGGTGATGGGGTCGAGCGCGGCCGCCGTGGTCTTTATGACCGTCGGCAACGCGACCAGCGGCGGTAGTCTCCCCGCCGAGTTCCTACCGTCCTGGCTGGAACCCTTCTCCTCCGTACTGCCTGTCGGTGTCGGGGTTCGGGCGGTCAACGGTCTTGCCTACTTCCACGGTGAGGGTGTTCTCAGCGGTGTCACCGTCCTGACCGCCTGGATCGCCGCGGGTGTGGGCGGATTGCTTCTCCTGGAACGCGCCCGCGGCCGGGCCCGTCGCTCAACGCTCGTCCAGGGGGCAGGCGGCAAGCGGCCGTGAGGTGATGAGGACGAAGAGGACCCCCGGCCACTGGCGGCCGGGGGTCCTCTCGTGTGATGCACCTTGTGGGTGGGGCGGCCGTCGCGGGGTCCAGGGGCTCGACGCGTTCTCCTTCCCTGTGCTCGAAGCGGGAAGTGAGGATGCGGCCGGGGACCTTGGCGAGGTCCGGCACCGGCTCAGCTGGCTGTTGCCCTGGATGGGCTGGCCGGGGCGGAACCAAGGCGGAAACAGGTCTTCGGCGGAGGGCTCCTGGCCGTGTTCCAGCGGGTCTTGGACGCATGCCTTGACGGCGGGCACCTGGTTCACTTGGGCTTCCAGGGCCTCCACCGGCAGATTCGCGACCTGTGGAAACAGAGTGACCCGCTCGGCCCGTGCCGCCCAGATGCGACGGCCGGGTGCCGGTGTCGAGAAACGCAGGTCGAGAAACGCAGGTCGAGAGGGATGGTCCGGGATGCCCATGAGGCCCATCCCCAAGCGGTCGGCAAGGATGGTCGAGCGAACAAGATCGCTGTGCCCCTCGGCCGCAGGCGTCGGAGACACACCGAAACACACCGCACCGCACATGGTGTCCGAAGCCACTGAAGCCCTCCATGAGCAGATGGCCGCCGTGGTGGGCCGCGAAGAAGACGCTCGTCGGTGTGGTGTGGTGTGGTCGGTCAGCAGGTGTCAGCGGTCTCGCTGAATCCGACCGTTTGCCAGATCTCGCTCAGCGCGGTCAGTTGCTCTTCGCTGAGCTTGTCGAGGAACTCGCGCCGGAGGCCGGTGAGATGGACCTTGCGGGCGCGGCGGTATGCCTTCTTGCCGGTTTCCGTGAGCACGGCGTCAAAGCCGCGGGCGTCGGAGGAGCACTTCCGCCGCTCGACGAAACCCTGTCGTTCGAGGTCGTCCACGATGCGGGTGAGTCCGCTGCGGCTGATCAGGAGGGATGCGGCGATGTCCTTCATCCGCAGATGGCCCCCAGGCGATTCCGCGAGTGTGAGGAGCACCTCGAAAGATGACATGGGGAGGCGTTCGGCGGCGACCAGCTCGGTGTCGAGGGTGCGTAGCAGCTTGAGATGGGTGGAGAGGAGCCCGAGCCAGGCTGCCCGCTCGGTGCGGTTCAGCGGGCGCGAAGGGAAATTCTCCCTGGGCAGTTCCTGGCGCGTTCCGTCACTGTGCGGGACCCCGGTCTCATGCACCTCGTTCACTGTGTTCAGGCTCATGACATCTCCAGAAAGTTTGTTTCACAACGAATTATATCTGATCCGTTCGGGTGTGGGGCGGGCCCGGCAGAGGGGTCTCTGTCGGGCCTGTTCCCGTTGTGTTGCGGGTGGAGGTTACTCGCCGGACGGGATGATGAGCTTTTCGAAGCCGGAGACCATGCCGTATTCGAGGCGGAGGGCTTCGAGGACGGAGTAGGCGTGGTACTTGGTCATGACGTCGGCTCCGGCGAGGCGCTGGGCCCAGGTCTGGCCGTTGTCGGTGACCTTTTCCAGGGTCTTCTTGGTGACGTAGTTGGTCATCTCGTTGAAGTAGTTCTCCCACAGCACCCAGGCGTTGGAGAAGCCGATCTTCTCGATGTACTCGAACTCCTGTCCGTGGTCGAGGGCTTCCTTGGAGAACTCGACGATGTCGTTGGTGTAGTCGCGGGAGGCCTTGGCGTCCTCGGGGGTGCCGTAGCGGTTGACGTGGCCGGAGACGACGCCCTTGAAGTCGTATTGGAGGATCCAGTCGTGGGCCTCGGCCCAGCCGCGGATGTTCTCGGAGGCGTCGCAGTGCTTGAACGCGGACCATCCGGGACTGATGATGTCGATCGCCGCGAGGGCCTTCTGCTGGGGCGCGTAGATGAAGATGTTGCCCGGGGTGTGGTTCACACCGTGGTAGTCCAGGTTGAAGCGGACACCGTTGACATCCAGGGTGTCGCTCTCGGTGATGGTGTCGGTGGGGAGGGGCAGTCCACGCTCACCACCGAGGTCGGGCCAGCGCTGGATCATCTCGCGGGTGTAGTCGTGCGCGATGACCTTGAGGTCCTTGTTGCCGGCGAAGATCCCTGCGGCGCCGATGTGGTCGGAGTGCCAGTGGCTGTAGATGAGATGGGTGACGGGTTCGTCGGTGACTTCCGCGATGGCGCGGTTGAGGTTCTCACCGAGCAGGGGAGGCGCGTCGACCACGACGACACCGTTGCCCGTGGTGACGAACATGGTGTCGTAGGCGCCTGAGGTGACGTAGTAGGCGCCGTCGTTGATCTCCTCGACGTGGTAGCCCTTCGCCAGCCGGTCAGGCAGGAAGAGCGCACCGTAGCCGTCCGCCGGGATGGGACGGTAGTCGGCAAGTGTGTTCAGCGGCATACCGGCCGCGCCGAGTTGATGCCGGTCGGTGGGGGTACCGGGCTTGGGCTGGTCATTCATCATGCGATCTCCTTGACGCCAGTGACGCTCGTGATTGTGCTGCTGGTGTGTTGTGTGCTGTGTGCTGTGTTGTTTTCGCGGGGTGGGAGTGGATCGCCGCGCAGGTGGTGCGAGTGCTTCCGGGCCTTTCTCCCGGCCCACCGCGGCCGTGACGGCGAGGGCCGACGCACCGGGGCTGTGTGGCCTCCGCGGGGGAGCCGAACCCTCGACCACCGCGGTGATCAACTCTCCAAACCGGACGCACTCCAGGTGACGGGCGAAGGCCCACCAGGCGTGGGCTGTGGCCCAGCCACGTGCGCACAGTCCCTATATAGTTCGTTCTGCAACGAAATATAAGCATCTTCTGGAGTGAGGGTCAACCGGTACGTCCGGGAGGTGCGACCCCCCGGGGCGGGCTGGGTCGCGCGACACTCAAGGGCCTGTATGATTCGTTGCAGAACGAACTATATGCAGGTTTCACCAGCTCCTCGACGAGCGATCCGGCCCGGCATCACGGGCTGGCTCTCATCGTTGGCTGCCTGATCACCGTCTCGGGGCCACACACCCGGAAGTAGCCCGGGAATCCCCCCTCGCAGAAGCCATCGGCAAAGGAATCCCTCACGATGAACACACCACCGACGCCCGACCTGTACGAGGATCACCTCGTCCTTGCGGCCGAAGCGCGACGTCTGCTGTTCACCGGCGCGCGTACCGCGAACTCATTCACCGACGAGCCCGTCCCCGACGAAACCCTCCGGGCCATCTGGGAACTGGCCAAGTGGCCGCCGACCTCGGCCAACACCAACCCGATGCGGGTGCTCTTCCTGCGCACCGGGCACGCGCAGGAGCGGCTGATCCCGCATCTCGCGGAGGGTAACCGTGCCAAGAGCACCTCAGCGCCCGTCATAGCGGTGCTCGCCTACGACACTCAGTACAGCGAGCACATCCCGCGCCTGTTGCCCTTCATGCCCGAGTTGAAGGAGGCCCTCGAAGCGGACCCGGTGGGACACCAGGAGCACGCACGGTTCAACTCCGCCCTGCAAGCCGGTTACTTCCTGCTCTCGGTTCGGGCCGCTGGTCTGGCGGCCGGTCCGCTCGGCGGATTCGACTCGGAAGGCGTGGACAAGGAGTTCTTCCCCGACGGCCGTCTGAGGTCGTTCCTGGTGGTCAACATCGGTAAGCCCGGTGACAACCCCTGGTTCGAGCGGCTGCCCCGCCTCGACTACGAGGAAGCCGTCAGCTGCCTGTGAGCCCGCACGGGCCGCCGCCGCGATGCACACTTTCCGGGGCCCGCGCGGCGGCGGCCCCTCTCGCACCCCTCCGTACTTCCTGGCGTGCGTGTCCGGAGCTGGCCATGGTCACCCCAGCGCTCCAACGGAGGCCGCCGCCGAGATTCACGACTCGTAACAGACCGGGTCCGCTTCTCCGCCCTGCTCGTCTGTCGTCCGGCTGGCTCGGCAGAACCGCGCCCGCGAAGTGAGTACCGCGGATCTACCGGGGCCTGGCTGCCACCGGGCCGCGGCCGGTTCACCGGCGGCCGGACCGTCGCCTGCGACCCTCACTGGTCCACACAGCGCGACACCACGGAGCGCGGCGACCAGCAGATCAAGACCTGGCGCTATGGATCTTGTGGCCAGGGGGACGCTCTGCCCCACGCGGATGGGAAGGTGTAGAGGTTCGTACCCCTCAACGGAAATGAGCCTTCAGCATGGCTGTCATCCACCACACCGACCTCAAGCCGACCAAGCTGGAACTGCTCGCCAACTGGCTGCCTTCCCGTCCGTGGTACCGCGGTGAGACGGGCGTACCGGAGTTGGCCAAGGCGGGCGGCTTCCGGTTGGACGACCCGCAAGGCGAGGTGGGGATCGAGTTCATCGTGGTAACCGACACCTCCGGCCCTGACCAGACCGCCTATCTGGTGCCGCTCACCTATCGAGGTGCCCCACTGGAAGGAGCGGAGAACGCCCTCGTCGGCACCATGGAGCACGGGGTGCTGGGGCCGCGTTGGGCCTATGACGGTTGCCACGACCCGGTGTTGCCGACTCAGTTGCTCGCTCTGATCGAGGGCCGGGCCCTGGCCCAGGACCAGAACATCAGTGACAGGCCCGATCGCGAGATCATCTGCCACCACACCGGCGAAGGCCCCAACTCCATGGACTTCACCACCCCTGTCGTTGACAACCGAGAGAGCACCGAACTGTCCGCACCACTTGGCCGTACCCTCCGCGTGCAACGGGTCCTGAGGCCCGTCCAAGGCGGCCCGCCGCTTCTCGCACCGGAAGCGACCGGCGGCGTCACAGGATCTTGGATCATGCCTGACGGCAGTCGCGCCCGTGGGCTGTTCGCCGTGTTGCACACCAGCTCCCCGACATAGGGTTGTCCCGCGATTCGCTACATCCGCCCGCGACCCGATAGCCGCGGTCCCCGGCCCCTCGGCCGCCACACACCGCTGACACGTCTGTAGTTGCTTCTGTAGTTGCTGACCGCGCGGAAGAGTCGTGCGACACCGTCGCTCCGTCGGTGCTGCACGTGTCAGGTCGCCGCACTCCTCGATGTGGGTGGACGTGTCACCACCCCACGCGTGCCCCCGTGCTCGGCAGTAGAGGCCCGACGAGCGAGGGCGACCTTGATGATGTGCGCGTGGACACCGGGTGGCCGCGGCACCTGTTGGCCGGCTTACGTGTGGATATGGACTGCCGAGGGTCTGGTCAGGCGAGGCGGACTGCTGCATTCCTTCTTGACGCCTCTGACGTCGGAGCGGTAGGCCATAGGCCAGCACGTTTGGTATAGACCAAAGATGGTCACGTAGGCCGTACGGGCCGTCCCGTTTGCGAGGAGACAGCACATGCGAAGACGAACAGCGTCGTCGGTCCTCACCCTTGCGACTGTCCTCGGGGCCCTCGCCCTGTTGTTCGCGCCGCCGGCGACCGCGCGGTCGCCGATACCGGCCGTTGCCGAGTTCCGGCAGGCGACCTCGTGGGAGGGCGGCTACCAGGGCGCCTTCACGATCACCAATGTGGGTAGCCACACACTCACCAGTTGGACCGTCTCACTGACCCTGCCCGCGGACACCGTCATCACCACCCAGTGGGACTCCGTAGGCACCCGGAACGGCAACTGGTACTCCTTCAGCAACCAGAGCTACAACGGCACCATCGCGCCCGGTGCGTCAGTGACCTTCGGTTGGGTGGCACAGGGCGCCTCCCTGCCCCGCAACTGCACCCTCAACCAGGGCATCTGCAACCTGCCTGGCGATACCACCGCACCGACCGTTCCGCAGGGCGTGCGCATTGTCGAGTTCACGGGCACCTCGCTCCTGCTGGCCTGGTCCGCTTCGGCGGACGACCGGGACACCACTCTGACGTACGAGATCACTCGGGACGGCCTGCCCGCCGGCAGCACCTTCGGGGTTACCTCGCAGCTGGTGACGGGGCTCCAGCCGGCGACCGCCCACGTCTTCCGGGTCCGGGCCAAGGACGCGGCAGGGAACACCTCCGCGTACAGCGCCCCACTGGTGCTTCCCCTCCCGGGATAGCGGGGTCGCTCCGAACGGCCCCGGCTCTCAGCGCTGTCGGGTGGTCGGAGCGGGCCGCGCAGCACCGGGCCGCTGGAGTTGTGGGTCGCCTCACCCCACCTGCGGGGTGAGGGCAGATCAGCCGTGACGGCGGTGACCGAAGGGAGGGGTGAGGTTCCCATCGGTCACCGCCGTACCCACCGAACCCAGCACGATCTCCGGGTAGATGTCCCACACAGTGGACCAGAGCAGCCGACCGCTCCCGAGCGGCCGGGAATCATCGACTCCCACAAACATCCCTTGACACCCGTCTGGTACTTAGGCTTACCTAAATTCATCCCTGCCGAGTCTTCGGACGATGCTCCTGTCCACGGCTTGAGCGGGGTGTCCGCCACCCTGTTGACGCCACTGTACGGTCGCGCGCACGCCACCGATCTACTGCCCGGCACTGCCTTTCGCGACCCGATCGCCGCTCGTCTCCTGGCTCAAACTGGCTATCGGCCCCCGGAAGTCCTCACTGACCGGGGCAACGCTGTTGGGTCGGTCCACCGGGCGATCGCCCTTGACGCCATCACCACAGCGTTCGCCGCCCGTTGTCCCCAAGGGGTCGTCCTGTCCGCGGGCATCGGCCTCGACACCCGTGCCCAGCGCCTTCGCGAGCACACTCCGGCATCCCTCACCTGGCTCGGCGCGGATCTGCCCGAAGTGATCCAGCTGCGGCGCGCACTGCTGCCCGAGGACCCCGTCACGCTGTTTGCCGCGTCCGTCACCGAACCCGGCTGGTATGACGCTCTCACCACGGAGACCTCCGATCGGCCCGTACTCGTCATCGCCGAAGGGCTGCTGATGTACTTCGAACCGGACGGGCTGCGCTTCTTCCTCGACTCCTGTCGGACGGCCTTTGGGCCCGGCGCCGAGCTCGCAGGCGACTACTTCCACCCCCGCCTCGCCCTCAGTGACCGTCACCCCATCGTCAGGGCGACCGGTGCGCGCTTCCGCTCCGGCGCCGCCAACGGCCACCGCCTCGCCGCGACCGCACCCGGCTGGCACCTGGTCGCCGAACACCCGGTGATGGAACGCATCAGTCCCCTCCACCGGGCCGCGGCAGGCATCTTCCGCCTGATCACCCTGGGCTCCCGCCCCTATGCCGTCGCCCACCTCAAGGCAGGCGCCCTCGTCTGAACCCCATCCGCCCGTGCCACTTCGATCCAGCGGTACGAGGTGACATGGTGAGGCGCGGGGGAGTAGCGGCACTAGCGGCCAAGCGAGTACCGAGCCCATCGGCGCGGACGCCACGCAAACGCATCAGCCCGCTGCTCGAACGTCGTCGAGTGGGTCGTCAGCCGGCTGCGCCGCAAGCCCGACACCACCGGCAGTCAGCCGACGGGCTCGTGGCCAGCGCCAACACAGGCGCGGGAGCCCAGTTGACCTGCCCACACCGGGGATTGTCTGAGTCATCGTCAGCTGAGGGGCCTGGCGAGTTCACCTCCTCATCGGCCCAGCAGGCCTGTGGGCGCGCACGGATCGAAGTGCTGTATTGGCGAGTGTGCTGGGTGGGTCCAGCCGTCTCCCCACACAACGTCCAGTACCTGCCGGCAGGCGTGGAGCTATCGCCGTGACTGCTGACCGGGGCGGTCGAGTTGAGGATCGAAAAGGTGGCCGGCGGCACCCGCTGCCACCACACCGGATGCGATCAGCAGCCCATCAGCGATGCCCATCCCCACACCGAACAGCACGACGGCGACGCTGAGCAGCAGCCAAGCTGACCTACGCCGGTACTCCCGGGGCCGGCGGGGCTGTCCGCGTTCCATCGCCCGGGCGAACCGCGGATCATCGTTCCTCATCCGATGGGCGAGGTCATGGAGAGGGTCGTTCCCACTCCTGGCCATGGCGCCTCCTCCCTGTGCTCGGGCGGCCTGGGCCTGGGAACCGCGCCACGAAGCAGGCCGCCCATCGATGCCTTGTCCAGCTGTGCTCCGAGCGGCTCTGGTCGTGCTCCCAGCCTGTCTGGACACATGGCATCCGGTGCGACATCTCCGCGGAACAGCTTCGTGGGGTGACGCCGGTGCCGACTGGGCCGCTGGTCCCTACCATCTGCCAGGTCGACGACGGACACCATCCGTGGTGGCACCCATTTCCGTCAGGGCGAGCATGTAGGCCGCAGGGCGTGCGGGGTCGGGCCTGGGCGATGCGCCCCAGTGGGCGAGATAGCGTGGGCCGACACGCCGGCCAGGCCGCCCACTGGAGGGTAGGGCAGGGGGCGGCGGAGCCGTTGCCCCTGGTAGGAGCGATAGTGGAGACATCGACAGGGAAAGGAGGGCGCATCACTGTGACCTTGTTCTGGCGGATCTTCCTACTGAATGCCGCGGTGCTCACCGTGGCCGCCGCCCTCTTGCTTCTGGGACCCGTAACCGTGTCCACACCGGTCGTACTCGCCGAAGCGCTGATTCTGAGCGCTGGTCTGGCCGTCATGCTGATTGCCAACGCCGCACTGCTGCGACTTGGGCTCTCCCCGCTCCAGCGTCTCGCCCGGACCATGGCCACGCTCGACCTACTGCGGCCGGGTCCCCGGCCGGCTGCTGTCGGGCATGGGGAGATCGCCGACCTGATCACGACCTTCAACAGCATGCTCGACCGTCTGGAGGCCGAACGGGCCACCAGCAACGCCCGAGCCCTGTCCGCGCAGGAAGCGGAACGCCGACGCATCGCTCAGGAACTGCATGATGAAGTGGGGCAGACCCTCACCGCTGTTCTCCTCGAACTGAAGAGAGTCGCGGACCAGGCCCCGGCAGCCGTACGGACCGAACTGCGCCAGGTCCAGGAGACGACCCGGAGCAGTCTCGATGAGATTCGTCGGATTGCGCGCAGGCTCCGGCCCGGTGTCCTCGATGAGTTGGGTCTGGTCAGCGCACTCAGATCCCTCATCAATGAGCTGCCGACCCATGGAGGGCTCACTGCCCGCCGCCAACTCCAGACGGACTTGCCTGACTTGGGGAAGGACGTCGAGCTGGTGCTCTACCGAGTCGCCCAGGAGAGCCTCACCAATACGATCCGCCACGCTCGCGCCACCCGCGTTGAGCTCTCACTCCGCCGTGTCTCCACCGGAGTGGAACTGCGGATCCGCGACGATGGGCAGGGGCTTCAGGGTGCTCCGGAAGGCGCGGGCATCCGCGGTATGCGAGAGCGCGCCCTGCTCATCGGGGCCGAGTTGCACCTTGACCCCGGGCCCGGGGGCGGTACGGATGTGCGCCTTGTGACCCCCTTCGGGAACACCGAGGAAGCCGAGAACACCCGAAACGGAAGCGACTGACCATGCCCGGGAAGGCCAAGACCCGCATTCTTCTCGCCGATGACCACGCACTCGTACGCCGCGGAGTGCGGCTCATCCTGGACAGCGAACCCGATCTGACCGTTGTCGCCGAGGCCAGCGATGGTGCCGAGGCCATCGGCATGGCGTGTGAGGAACGCCCGGACCTGGCAATTCTTGACATTGCCATGCCACGCCTGACCGGGCTCCAAACGGCGCGCGAGCTCTCCCGCCTCCAGCCGGACCTGCGCATCCTCATTCTGACCATGTACGACAACGAGCAGTACCTCTTTGAAGCGCTCAAAGCGGGCGCCGTCGGCTATGTGTTGAAGTCCGTCGCCGACCGCGATCTCGTCGAAGCCTGCCGTGCCGCCATGCGCGATGAGCCGTTCCTGTATCCCGGAGCCATCAACACGCTCATCCGCAGCTATCTCAACCACGCCCGGGAAGGCGGGACACTCCCGGCCAAGGCCATCACCGACCGTGAGGAGGAGATCCTCAAACTCGTCGCGGAAGGGCATACCTCCAAGGAGATCGCCAGCATCCTCGTCATCAGTGTGAAGACGGTGGAACGGCACCGGGCCAATTTGCTGCAGAAGCTTGGGCTCAAGGACCGGCTGGAGCTCACCCGCTACGCCATCCGCGTCGGTCTGATCGAGCCTTAGCATCCCACCGCGCCTCGCTGAAGGACGTCGGTGGATGACCGGGACCCGTGCTGCGTCAGCACCACCGATGTCAGTCAGAAGGTCGAGACCGTCACGGTTGCCATCGCGCCGAACACTGTTTCAGACACCCGGGAGTTCACGCTCCGCACACCACAGTGCACTCGGATTTCCTTCCCTATAGTGAAGTTAGTGCTGTTTGCCTTGGTTTGCCCTGCGCTAGAATCCCGATCGAAGCAACATGCTCCATACAGCGGATGTCTGTTCATCCCCGAGTTGGGGCCTACCGCTGGGGATGCCGGACCGTCGGGGGAGGACACGGCATGGATCGAGACACGTCTGCCCTGTGCCTGTCCATGACCGGAATCGTCCGCGTTGCCTTCCCGGTTTCGCCAACGCCTTGGGCCGTGCGCGTCGAGACACCTGCTCGCGACAGCGTGCCGGATACCGACGAAGTCGACTGCCACTCCTCGTCACCCGCCCGGCTGGCCTTCCTTTCCGTCTGAGGCTGATCGCCTCGTTCTCACCGCATGAGCCGTTGGCACGCTGTCAGCAGACTCCCCCGTCGATGGCCGCGACCAGCAGGAACCCAGTGAACTGCCGCTAGCCCACGCACGGACCAGCCCGATGCGCCAGCAGGTGATGTCCGCATGTCCACGTCCGCGCCCCTGGAGTACGCCATGGAGCCCGCCATCCCCCTCCGTACCACTGAGCCGTCCGGAGCAGGCGCCTACCACGACAGGCGGCGTTCTCCGGCGTACCACGACTCCGAGGCCCGCGACTCCAACGACTCTGCCGTACTCGTGCTACCCGGGTTCAACGTCTTGGCCAAGCAATGGGCGCCCTACCCGATCGCCCCACCCCCAACACCTTGTGATCTACCTGCTCACTCAGGCCACCTCGATGCCGCCGAGAACTCGCCGTACGTCGATGGCACGCTCGGCTCCACTCAAGCTCGCACCCGTACCGAGGCGTCGACCGTGACAGCACCGGACGGCCAGCCGTCCCCTTGCCTCGTGCCGTACTCCGTTTCGCCGGTGCCGACACCCCTGAGCGTGGTCGGTGCTGGAAAGGCGTTGACGCCATGACCGAACCGATTACCAGAGGATAGACATCTGTGCACAACACCACTGCCTTGCTCATTGAACTCGGGGCGATCATTCTCGCCCTCGGCCTGCTCGGACGGCTCGCTGGACGGGTGGGCTTCTCTCCCATCCCCCTCTATCTGCTGGCCGGGCTCGCGTTCGGTCAGTCCGACCGCGTTCCCCGATGATGCTCGGTCCGAACCCCTCGTGCGGACGTCGCACCTTCTCAACTCAGTCACCCGTGCCATTTCACACCTGCGTCAGAAGGCACACTTACGGAGCGGGCGCTGTTGATGCGGTAGGTGTGAGAAGGAGATCTTCGTACGCGTGGTGTGCACGGGTGGTGGTGCGGTGGCGCAACAGGGCGGCCGCGCGGTCGTGTTCCCCCGCGTCGACCAGAGCACGGGCGAGAGTGTCCTGAATGATCTCTCGTTCGACTCGCACCCCACCGATCCGCTCCGCCTTCTCGCCCAGGCCGTTCAACAGGTCCACGGCCGCGCGGGGGCGGCCGGCGGTGACCTCCGCCAGCGCCTGGATCACGGGGGCCAGAACGTCGCGGTAGTCGGGGCGTACGTCGGTGGCGGCCCGTCGGGCCAAGGTGTGCAGGTCGTCGGTGGCGGCCTCCACGGCCAGAGCCAGGGCGAGACTGAAGGTGTGGAAGACCTCCGCCATCCCACCTGGCGCGGCGAGGAGTTCCCGAACCTGCTCCGGATCACTACGACCTGCCGGTGCCTGGCCGACAAGCAGCAGACGCCAGTTCGTCGCGGCCCGCATGCCGACATCGGTACGCGCCAGCGCCCTGTCCGCCCGCCGGCGCGCGTCCGGGAAGTCACCACAGGCGATCGACTGGAGCGCCGCGTGCCAGCTCAAGTGCCGCGACTGCACCGCCTGCGGGTCCCCCGCCAGCCACTGGTCCAGGAAGTCGGTGGAGGCGGGTCCGGCCCCCAACTCGTGTTCGGCGTGCGCGAGGGCATGCGCTGCCACCCCCGAGCGGGGATACAGCGCTAGCGCCCGCTCGGCCAGCGCGTGCGCTTCCCGCACCTCGCCCTGCTCCGCTCTGGTCGACGCCAACCAGCCAACCCACGGCCAACTGTCCGGGCCGGCCAGTGCGCATTGACGCTCCACCAGGGCGTCGCCACGCGCACGGTAGGCGTCGTCGCCGCACGAGGAGAAGGCTCCCAGCATGAGCCCCGCCGTCTCATCGGCGGGCCAGCGGGCGAAGTGCCCCACCAGGTGGTCGGCGGTCAGCCGGTACTGCCGGTGGGTGTGGAGGAAGACCCCGTACACCAGACTCGCCTGCCACTCCCCGACACCCCGCGCGTCCCGGTGGGCGATCGCCAACTGCTCCTTGAGCGTGGTGTCGTCCAGGTGATCACCGGTCGCCAACATCAGTAGCGCCCGCGCCACACCGCAGCCCGGGTCCGAGGCCACCCACTCCCGCAGCAGGGGCAGTGCCCGGCCGCTCAGGGCCAGCAGTTCAGCCACCGCGGGCTCCTCCAGCGAGGTGCCCTGCGCTGCCCCGCTCAGCGTCGGCTGCCCGGTCACCTGCCGCTCACCGGGCCGTTCACACGCTCGACCCGAACAGGGCAGTGCAGACGATGCCGCTGTTGCCGCATTGGTTGCGCGGCAGGCTCAACGGCAGACCGGCCTGGTTGCCACTCGCGACCCCGCTCCCGGCCACTGTGGCACCCGCGGCCCGGGCACTGCCCTGGTTGACACAGGTGTTGCCGAACGCCGCGTTTCCGATCCCGATGACGCTCGCATGAGCTGCGCCCGCCGGAAGCAGGGCCGCCCCGGCCACCGCACCCAGCACGGCGGCCCGCACACCCGCACGCCCCGCACCACCGCCCGCACCCCGCGTCTCCACGCCCATCGCCATCCTCCTCCGTCACCAGGGACCGTGTCTCGGTGCCCGTGCCGACCGTGCCCGGCTCGACGAACCTGAGCCGCACTCCTCTCAACGAGGGAACCAGGCTGCCGACACGCGATCACTGGCCGGCCTCACCGAGAGAGGCTGAGCCGGCCAGTAGTTCCCGCCGCTGAGCAGTAGGTGCTGGAGCCGCCGGTCCGACAGTCTGATCGCCCCCTGTGACTCGTCTGCGGGCGTATCCCAAGGGCCTCGTCGCCGCTGATGCCGTAGGCGCGGGCCGGGGGCACCACTGGTGCGGACCAGCTCGACTGCCCTCCAGCACTCGCGACACACAAACAGTCACTCCTGGCCCTCGGCAGCGGGACGCCCACACACTGGATCGCGGCCAACGCGCCGTACTACGGTGACAGCGCCGAACTCCCCGGCGCAGCCCTGGAGTACCGGTGTGCCCCATACGTACCGCCGAGCGACGCCGATGGGTCCTCGGCATACCAGCGGTCCACCCCGGTGGCCGCGTCCGCTGGCAGTTCGAGCGCCTTGAGGGAGGCTCGTACCTTGTGCCACGCACCGGCCCGTACCGACCTCGGAGGGCTCGCCGCGGCAGCCTCTCACGGACCGGTCGTCCGAGCCCATTCCGCTCTCTGCGCGAGCGGAGTCGTGGCTCGACCGATACTCCGTCCGCATGGCGGGCCTGGTACCGGATATGACGCTCGCGATGTTCGCGCACCCGTCCCGCACATCACCGGCGGGCCGCGGCCCGACAACCCTGCCGCCGAGCTGAGGAGACCACGTGTACGCACGGCAACTCAATGTGGAAGGCGTCGTCGAGTTCTCCCCGGAGATCCACCGCGACCAGCGCGGAATGTTTGTCTCCCCCTTCATCCAGGAAGCACTCACCGCGCACGCCGGCGGGAGCGTCTTCTCCGTCACCCAGCTCAGCTACAGCACCTCGCAGCGCGGCACGGTGCGCGGCATCCACTTCACCCGGTGCCCGCCCGGCAAGGCCAAGTACGTGTGCTGTCTTGCGGGCGAGGTACAGGACTTCGTCGTGGACCTACGGAAGGGATCCCCTACCTTCGGCCGTTGGGACACCACCCGGTTGAGCGGTTCGACCATGCGGGCGCTGTACATTCCCGTCGGGGTCGGGCACGGCTTCGCCGCCCTCCGCGACGACACCCTCATCTCCTACCTGATCTCCGGCGACTACGTCCCCGCCGACGAGCTCGCGCTGTCCCCGCTCGACCCCGAGCTCGCGCTGCCCCTCCCGGACGGGCTGGACCCGGTGCTGTCCGGGCGGGACCGCGCGGCACCCACCCTGAAGGAACTCGACGAGCAGGGCCTGCTTCCCGTGTACGCCGAAGCGCGACGTATCGACGGCTCCCTGTGATCCCTTGGGGAGCAGCCCGTGCTGACCACCGTCCTGCGTGCTTCCGGGATCGGCGAAGCGCGGGCACCGCATGACTCGCCCGTCAGCGCGCGGCCGCCGACCGTCGCAGCGATCAGCCGACGGCGACACCGAAGCGGAACAAATCCGCCCCCGCGCACAGCCTGGTGCGGGGTACGCGCGTACGGCGCGTCGCGGGGGGTGTCGTCCACAGCCCGCGTTGACGGTATCGAGCTGGACTGATCGCCGGCTGCCTACCCCAGGCACCGGCCGACGCGTCGGCATCCCAACCTGGTCGGGCAGGCGTGGGCTCTTCCCCGCTCCGGGATGTGCACTTGTCGGTACGGTCATGTGAGCCACGCGTCCGGGGCCGCCCCGCCCCGGCCGATCGGCGGGAACAACTCCTCCAGTCGGGTCGTCTCCTCATCCGACAGGGGCGACTCCAACGCCTCCAGCGCGTCCTTGACATGGCCCGGTGTGCGCGGCCCGATGACCGTGGATGTCACCCCCGGCCGGGACATCACCCAGGCGAGGCCCACCTGCGCCGGGTCCCGTCCGAAATCCGCGCACAGCCGCTCGTACTGCTCGATCGTGCCGCGCGTCTTCTCCAGCGCCGCCGCCGAACGTCCCTGTCCCGACTTGACCGCACGACCCTCGGCAGTCTTGCGGAGCACACCGCTGAGCAGCCCGCCGTGCAGGGGGGACCAGGGCAGGACGGCCACTCCGTACGCGCGTGCCGCGGGGATCAGTTCCAGCTCCGGATGGCGCACGGCGAGGTTGTAGAGACACTGCTCGGACACAACCCCCAGGAAGTGCCGTGCCTTCGCCGCCTCCTGCGCCGCGGCGATGTCCCAGCCGGCGAAGTTGGACGAGCCCACGTAGCGCACCTTGCCCTGCTGTACCAGGAGCTCCATGGCCTGCCACACCTCGTCCCAGCCGGCTTCCCGGTCCACGTGGTGCATCTGGTACAGGTCGATCCACTCGGTGCCCAGCCGGCGTAGCGAAGCCTCGCAGGCGGCGACGATATGCCGGGCGGACAGCCCCTGCTCGTTGAGGCCTTCACTCATGGGATTACCCACCTTGGTGGCCAGCACCACCTGGTCGCGCAGTGACGCACGTGAGGCCAGCCACCTGCCGATGACCTCCTCCGTGTAGCCCTTGTACTCGCGCCAGCCGTACATGTTCGCGGTGTCGACGAAGCTGATCCCGCTGTCGACCGCGTGGTCCATCAACTCCCGGGCCTCGGGCTCCTCCACCCGCCCCCCGAAGTTGACCGTGCCCAGGCAGACACGGCTGACCCGCAGTGCGGTACGGCCCAACCGCGTGTAGAGCCGATCGTCACCGCTCGTGGTGCTCATCGGTCGCCTCCGTGGAACAGTGATCGCAGACAGGCCAGCACACTGCGGGCCTGTATGTTCACATAATGGCTGTGCTGGGTCAGCTCCTCCAGCTGACCCAGCGTCAGCCATCGGAAATCCGGTGGTTCCGGCAGCCACCCGGTCTCGACCACCAGGTGCCGACTGCCGGTGTGGTAGAAACGCCCGCCCTCGTCGGAAAGGACGGTATCGAAGCGGATGTCGGCGGTTCGGGCGTTCTGGACCAGGTCGAGGAAGGGCGGTCGCTCCACGGGCGGCAGCTGGGCGCAGTCGTCCGGAGTGCACTGAACCGTGGGCGCCAGTTCCGCGGCGTCGGTCAGTCCCGGCTCGGCCCGCAACTGCATGAGTACATGCAGCACACCGCGCACATGGGTGACGAGAAGAGCGGCAAGTTGCGTGGACTGGGCCCGGATCATGGGTTGCCACCACTGCCCGACCTCCCGGCTTACGGCCTTCACCCGCACCCCGATCACATCGAAGTGCCGCCCGGCCCGGTGCCTTATGCGTCCGCCGGTGAACTCCCAGTCCGTGAGCGCGTCCAGCGAGACGGTGCGTGTGCGCGTCTCGGAACGCGTCCTGGCCTCGGTGATCCAGCTCAGTACGTTCACCAACGGGTGCAACTCAGGGCCGCCCCGCGCCAGCGAACGCGCCAGTGCCGCTCCAAAACCCTCGTTCCTGGCCGAGGCACCGTCCCCCAGGGGGAGGCAGGCGAGCACGGACCGGGTGCACATGTTCACCAGGTCCTCGGTGGCCAGCAGCCGGTGTATCTGCCCCAGCGTGAGCCACACGAATCCGTTCCGCGCCTCGACCGGCTCCTCGGTCTCCACGATCATGTTCCGGTTCCGCTTGCGCAGGAACCTCGATCCCTGCTCGGACTGGCGCGCGTCAGCGATGACCCGCCGCCGCGCGGGGTCCTGGAAGAACTCCAGATAGGGCACGGGCAATCCGCCGTGGACGCCCGTGTAGTTGCTCCATGTCGCCTGGACGGTGGGGGAGAGCTGGAGGCCATTGCGGTTACCCGGCTCCGCCTTGAGCTGCATGAGGAAGTGCAGAATCCCGTCGATCTCCTTCACCAGCAACCCCAGGATGCCGGTTTCCGGCTGGTTGACTATGGGCTGGCCCCACGTAGTCAGTGGGCTCTGGGTCTCCACCTGGAGGCCTTCGACGGAGAAGAAGCGCCCGCTCTCGTGGGCGATGAAGCCCGTGCCCTCGTCGTAGTGCCAGCCGTGCAGCTGGTGCAGCGGCACCAGCTCGGCGACGGTGAGGACGTGTTCCCGGGTGTCCCTCACGGTCTGCTCGAATGCCGCCAGGCCGGGCACCGTGAGTGCTGACTCGGCGAGCCGCCGTGCCGCCGGGCGGCTGCGCGCCGAGGGAACCGGGATCGGCGGCGCAGCAGGCGCAGTGCTCATCGTTCCTCCTGTCTCGATCACCAAGCGGACCTCACGCGGCGTGGGAGGACCGTGATCGGCCTGCCGGGCTCACGCGTTGAAACGGCGGAAGGCGCCGCCTCTTTCAGAGCGCGGCCTTCTTCCGCCCCGACGGACAGGCGCGGGGTCCCCGGCCTTGAGTCCTCGCCCGCCTCAAGCGATGGCGGATCCTCCGTAGAGCCCACTGCGGCCCGCGCTGTTCCGGCAGGCGCGCAACCGGCGCCGGCCCGCCGAACCCAGCAGATTCGGATCACCGAACGGGTGGACACTGCGATGGAGCGGATGTGGAATCACTTCCTCATCGAGAGGTGTACTGAAGCCTGAGAAGATCCCACCGCCGCGGGACCCCGGGGAGTCGTTGCGTTCGTGCCCGCACCCCGCACATGAAGTCGTGTTGTTCCCTCGCACGTTGTTCGCCGTGCGTACCGTCACCGGCCTGTCAGATATGCGGGAGGGCTCGCTCGGTCGAGCAGTTGGGCTCTGGTGGCCCTCCGACGCGTTCATTGTCCGGCGCGGCTGTCAGGCGGCCCAGGGGGCGGACCTCGTGTGTGTCCCGCCGACGGGACACGCTCGCAGGGACTGCGCGCGGGGTGACGCCGTATCCGGACGGGGCACGCCGCGGTCCCACCGTCATGCCTGGCAGAAGATACCCCACGTGCCTCAGCGCTGCCTTGAGTGGCTACGACGACCCCAACGGTCCCCGCAACGGAGGCCATCTGCGGGTGGGGACGAGCGGGGCCGCCGCACAGCGTTCTCGGGTCCGTAACTGCCCAGGGCCGCGCATGGTCGATTCCGCGGGATCGCTGGTTGCCGCCGCGGCGCGGCCTGGACGCAACACCGACTACCGCCATGGGACCGTGCTGCGGTTTCGTGAGAACCTGGCCTCCGTCGAGGCGCCCACCCCCAGCTGAACAGATTGCGGCTGCTGACCGAGCAGCCCCCACTGACGCTCGACTGAAGCCCGGCAAGGCCGTCACGGTGGGCCGGTGGTGCCGTGTTGCCGCGGTTCGGGGCAGTCGGCCGCCCCATCCTGGAACAACGCACCGGTCACCGGCCTTGGGGCGGGCGACAGCACATGTCGGCGGCGCGAACGATGGCCTGGAGGTATCCCTGCCCGAGTCGGATTTGACACGGTTCGACACGCACTCTCCCCAGTGTTGCTTCGACGGCCTTGGCTTCGTCGAGAAGGGAAGACCGCATGACCGATCCCGAGTACAAGAATCCGCGGCTCCTGCCACACGAGTCGGCGCAGGAGAAGGAGGTGCGGGAACGGCTCACCAAACTGCTGACAGAGACACCCATTCCGCCCGTGTATCTGATCGACAACCTCCCGGTCTATCTACGACGCCATCAGCTCGCCGATCTGCTGACGATGGACATGCTCTACCGGATGCTCACGGGGATCCCCGGCGTGATCATGGAGTTCGGTGTCCTGCATGGACGCCATCTCGCCACCCTCGCCGCGCTTCGTGGCCTTCACGAGCCGTACAACTCCTTCCGTCGGATCATCGGCTTCGACACCTTCACCGGATTCCCCGGCCTCTCCAAGATCGACCAGGTGAGCCCGAGCGCGGCCGTTGGCAGATTCGCCGTCCCCGACAACGAGGTGGACCACCTGCGTGAGGTCCTAGCCGCGCACGAGTCGGGCGACCCCATCCCGCACGTTCAGCGGACCTTCGTGGTCCAGGGAGACGTCCGGGAGACGGTCCCGCGCTATCTGGAGGAGAACCCGGAGACGGTCATCGGGATGGCCTTCTTCGATCTCGACCTCTACGAACCGACCCGCGATGTGCTCCAGGCGATCCGTCCCCACCTCGTCAAGGGAAGCATCGTCGCCTTCGATGAACTCGGACATCCCCGGTGGCCCGGCGTGACCGCCGCGATCCGCGAGACACTGGGCCTCGAAAACCTGACCTTGCATCAACTCCCCTTCCGCGAGCAGCCCGTGATCTATATGAAATGGGGCGAGTGAGGCTGTTCGCGGGGCGCGAGAGGGCCCATGGAAGGCCAGGTGGCCGCGAGGCTGTCCGAACAGCGTGCGAAGACAGGGAAGCCCCGCCACCGCCATCGAGGCCATGCCTCGCGGCCGGAGCGGGATGTGACGCCGCCGCGAGGCGCCATCGGGCGGCGAGCCGCAACGAAGCCGGGGGCAGTTCAGTGCTGACAGGCGGTGTGCCGTGAACCGGGATACACAAGGGCGTTCAGCGGTCGTGATCGGCGGCACCGGCTCTCTGGGCCGGCCTATCTGCGCGGCGCTGCTGCGCGCGGGTGCGTCCCACGTCACCGCCGTGGCCCGGCACGAGGCTCCAGTGGTCCCAGGTGCCCGGCTGCTCCGCGCAGACCTCCTCGACAACGACAACCGAGCGCTTGACCGGCTCGTGGCCAACAGCGATGTCGTTGTCAACGCGGCAGGTGCCGGCTGGCGCGGCACACCGGACCAGATGATGCACGCGCACACGGTCCTGGTGGAACGGCTGCTACGACTTGTGCCGCCGCATACCCGGCTGGTGCACCTTGGTTCCGTGCATGAGTACGGTGAGATCTCCCCGCGCGACGCCGCGGACGAGGACCATCCTGAACGGCCGTCGGCCCCGTATGGACGGACCAAGCTGCTCGGCAGCAGATCTGTGCTGGCAGCCGCCGCCGAGGGCCGGACCGATGGCGTGGTCCTCCGGATCAGCAACGTGTGCGGGCCGAACGCACCGGCCGCCAGCTTTCTCGGCACTTTGATCGAGCAGCTCCATCAACTGCCTCCTGGAAGCCCATTGGACCTGGCGGTCACTCCGGACATGCGCGACTTCATCGATATCCGAGATGTCGCCGATGCCGTCGTACGAGCCGCTACGGCACCGGTCGCCGGTCTCGTGATCAATATCGGCCGAGGGGAAGTACACGCCGTGCCGACCGTGGCGCAGATGATGACCAGAGCTGCCCGCTTCCCCCGGCGCCGAGTCCGGATGCACGTGGCGACCATGCCGGGAAGCCGGGGAGGTAGCGGCGCCTGGGCGAAGGTGGACGTACGCCGTGCCCACGCTCTCCTCGGCTGGACGCACACGATCTGCCTCCCGGACTCCCTGCGCGACCAGTGGAGGGCGGCCGTGCCGCCTGGCGGATCAACGCCAGGTGCCGGGATGTCCTGACCGTCGGATCGCGAGAGCCTTGGCCGTGTGCGGAACACGGGCCAAGGCAGCACGGGTTCAGGCAACCTCGCGGCGGTGGGCCCATGGCGAAGGCGTACGTCAACACTCTCCGCGAGGCGGCGTCAGCCTGCGATGAGCGGTCGAGGAGGCCGTCTGTGATCCTGCCCGGGCGTGAGCCGCCGTATCCGGGTGATCAGCGCCAGGTTCTCCCGACCGCTGAGTACTTCGTCCACGGTCGCGAACTGCCCGGTGAAACCGATGCCCACTCCCACGCGTCCGCCGCTAGCGGAGCGGTGTGGAAGCCTTTGGTGTTCGGAATCTCCGCGCCACTTCGAGACCCATGCCGTGTGATATCCGCGGCTCTTTGGAGGATTTCTCCAGGAGCTTTCCCATGGATCGCCGGACCTTGCCGTGCCGGCACCGGATGGTCCTCATTCTTTGCTGGGGGCTTTCTGCGGCGGCGCGCTGCTCCGTGAGCGTCCTGGGGCATACCCCGGGGGAGATCCTGGGCCTGCTGGAGCGCCTGGCCCAAGTGCCCGATCCCGGTGGTCCGCCGGAGTGCGGCACACTCTGCTCGTCGTGCTCGCGCCGACCGTGTGCGCGGCCCTGGCGGGGCGACATCCTTGCCGGCGGGTGGATCGCTGACGCCTCCATCCCCTCCCTCCTTCAACGCTGCAGAGCAGACGTGACGTTCACTGACGACGCTTCCCAGCTGCGAACCGGCTCCGCACTCCGTAGCGTGGTGAGCTGACGCGATCTCGCCATCGATACCCCCCCGCCTCGTCCGGACGACCACACCGCCGTCGAGGTCATGCCTCGCGGCGCCGCCAGGCCCTCATTCTTCTCGGACTTACATGATCACGAAAGAGGCGTCAGGCGACTACACCTAAACCTCGGGGTGAGGGCCCCTCATTTGTGAGGCGGTCTTGACAACGTGCGGTCGCATGCGGGATGCAGAGCCACCACGAGCAGCGTCCGCAACCATTCTCTCATTACGCGCGCGTATAGATTTCGTTCGTTATTTGGCGAACCTGTTGCCTTTGTAGTCCGGCATGTTAGGTTCCAGTTGGTTCGATTCTCTTCAGGTGACCCACGTCGCGACCTAAGGAGACGTATGGTGAACGGGGACCCGTCTGTCCGAGCCCGAAAGAACCTAGAGAAGCGCGAAAGGGACCTGCGCGCCACTTTCGACAGCACGGCATTTGTTACGAGAAGAGGCCTCCTCCTTCCCGATCGGATGGCGTTCGAAAAGTGGGTAGGGATCGGTGGCTATCTCTCCAACGTAATGTCCGGCTCGTCGTGGTGTCTTGGGGACTGGCTGGTGTACGGCGAGGCCAAATTCAGCGGCAGATACCGCGATGCGATCGAACTGACGTCGTTAGATTATCAAACGTTAAGAAATCATGCGTGGGTAGCCCGGCGCTTTCCCGTGTCTCGTCGACGGGACACGCTGAGTTTCACCCACCATGCTGAGGTAGGGGCTCTCGCAGAACACGAACAGGACTTCTGGCTGCTCAAGGCGGAAGAGCATATGTGGTCCGCAAAGCGGTTACGCCGCGAGGTGAGAGCGAGCCTGCTGGAACGTGACACCAGCAACGACCGAAGATCTGGTGCAGATCAGAATGTCCGAGAACTGAACAAGGGGCGTAGCGTCGAGGAAACGGGTGCGTCTTCACCCGACGGCACTATTTCGCTCAAAGTATCGGTCCCGGCGGATTGTCTTGAGTTCTGCCGAGCGACGGCCAACAGACTTGGCCTCAATGTCGAAGCCTGGGCAGCCCAAATCCTTGTGGCTGCGGCAGAGGCGACCGGCGAGCGTGACGATCCCCAGCTGCGGCAGACAGGGTGAGGCGTCCGCAGCCTCGGTTGAGCCGATCGCGGATTGACTCCCCGAGTTAGCCCTTCACGCCAAAACTGCGCACCGGGTGAACGCGGCGACTTTCCCTGAACCAGCGAAATACCCCGGGAAGGTCTCACTGCCCCCATCTTTGGCCGCTGCCGCCCTTGCCGTCCGCACTTCGCATTACCGAGCCGCACTGAAGTAGAACAGGATAACGCGGCATCTTTCTCGCCGCATGGCCGAGTGATTCCTCAATCAATTGACGGCGATTCTGAATTCAACTTGGTTTTCTGGACGCGATCCGTTGTGACGGGCCATCAGTAGCTCTGATGGGGCGTCGCGGCATCTGGTGGGGTGTGAGCAGGCCGAGGCCCGGCTGGTGCGCCGGGCGGACGCCGGCTTCCAGGCTGGTGAGGGTGCGTCGGGGTTGCGTCGTTCACGCCGTCGATGTCCACCACGGCCTGCCCGCCGGTGTCCGGGGCCGCGTGCCCCGTCGCGTCGGGTCACGGAGTCCTGTTGACGCGGCGTCCGCCAGTCGGCGGCCAGGGTTCGGTAACCATGGGAGCCGCCGGCATCGGCAGTGATCAGCAGAGGTCTGGCCCGCGGACAGCGGAGGCAGCCGCGCGCCTGCCACCGACGGCGGATCGTCTCCACCGCGGAGGCCGCCGTGTTGTCATCCGTACTGACGTACACCCAGCCTGTGTCCGCCGTCGGTTCGCTGATGTGTCTGAACCGTACGTCCCGGTCGAGGTGCTGGGCGCCCTCAAGGGGATGGGTACCGCCCTGCGGACTGAAACCGTCGTCCCGCAGCAGCCTGCCCACGGTCGGTGCCGACGCGGCGTGACCCTGCCGCGTCAGCTGCCCGGTCAGAGACCGCGGCGGCATCGTCGTCCACCGCGGCGGTGACTTCCGATCGCCCCGCTCGTCCGGCTCGACCAGTGCCAGCAACGCCGGAACGAGCAGCGGCTCACACTCCTCGGCGCCCCAGAGCCGCTGGGTGCGCGACGGATCGAGGGCCATGCGACGGAGGTCAGCGAGGACTTCCGTCGCATGGGCGACCGGCATCGCCCCTTCTCAGGCGATCTTGCGGCGGTAGGCGCCCATGGCAAGGGCGTACGCCACGACGAGGACACCGACGCACCAGGCGACGGCGATCCAGGCGTCGCTGCCGACCGACTGTTGGGTGAACAGGCTGCGGATCGCGTTGACGAGGGGCGTCACCGGCTGGTGATTGGCGAAGGCCTCCACCGGGGCGGGCATGGTCTTGGTGGGCACGATCGCCGAGCTGAGGAACGGCAGGAAGATGAGCGGGTACGCGAAGGCACCCGCGCCCTCCGCGGACTTCGCGCTCAGGGCGGCCAGGACCGCGATCCATGTCAACGTCATGGTGAACAAGGTCAGAAGGCCGGCGACCGCCAGCCACGACAGCACTCCGGCGCCGGAACGGAAGCCCATGAGCAGGGCGACGATGATGACGATCACCAGCGAGATCGCATTGGCGAACAGTGAGGTCAGCACGTGTGCCCACAACACGCTGGAGCGTGCGATCGGCATGGAGTGGAACCGCTCGAAGATGCCGGTCTGCTGATCCATGAAGAGCCGGAGCGTGGTGTACGAGATACCCGAAGCGATCGTGATGAGCAGAATGCCGGGAAGCAGGTACTTCACATACGAAGCCGTCCCGCCCAGGTTGACCGCTCCGCCGAACACGTAGACGAACAGCAGCATCATGGAGATCGGCATGATCGCGGTGGTGATGATGGTGTCAGGGCTGCGCGTGATGTGGCGCATGGAGCGGCCCAGCAGGACGGTGCTGTCGCCGAGGAATCGCGTGGTCATCCTTGCTCCCTGCTCGTCGTGCCGACGTTGCGGTCATTGCCGATGTCTGCCGTGCCGTTCTCACTGACGATGGCGAAGAAGACGTCTTCGAGGGTCGGCTTCTTCTCGACGTATTCGACCTTGGGCGGCGGGAGCAGTTGCTGGAGCTCGGTGAGGGTGCCGTTCACCAGGATCCGGCCCTCGTGGAGGATCGCGATCTGGTCGGCGAGGTGTTCGGCCTCGTCCAGATACTGCGTCGTGAGCAGCACCGTGGTGCCGCGCCCGGCGAGTTCCTTGATGGCCTCCCACACCTCGACGCGCCCCTGGGGATCGAGTCCGGCCGTCGGCTCGTCGAGGAAGATGACCGGAGGGGTACCGATGAGGCTCATCGCGATGTCGAGGCGGCGGCGCATGCCACCCGAGTACGTCACCGCCCGCCGCGAGCCCGCTTTGGTCAGCGAGAAGCGTTCGAGCATGTCATCGGCGATCCGTCCCGGGTCCTTGAGGTGACGCAGCTTGGCGACGAGTAAGAGGTTCTCCCGTCCGGTGAGGATGTTGTCGACGGCGGTGAACTGCCCGGTCAGGCTGATGGACTCGCGCACTTCATCGGCCTGCCTGGCGACATCGAAGCCATTGACGCTTGCGGTCCCCGCGTCGGGCCTGAGGAGCGTGGACAGGATCCTCACGAGCGTGGTCTTGCCTGCTCCGTTCGAGCCCAGCAGGGCGAAGATGCTGCCCCGCGGCACCTCGAAGTCCACGCCGCGCAGCACTTTGAGGTCCTTGTACGACTTCTCCAGGCCCTGTACGCGGATCGGCTGAGCTCGTTCCGTTGTCATCAGACGGTCCTCTCTTCGTTTCCGGTGCCTGCTCCGGCGGCGCGCTCGATGGCGCTGGTCATCCGGTAGCGGCTCATCTGCCAGATCCACTCTCTGGCCATGTCGTGACCCTCCTTGGCGGAGCTAGTCGAGCCGTTCTGCGAGGAAGCTCCAGATCCCGCAGAACTCTTCTTCATGTCGACCGAGGCCGCGCTGCTCCATGCCGACGAGCAGCGCGCAGACGGTTCCCTCGGCAATATCGGAGCGGCCCTGAGCCCGCAGCCACGCCGTCATCTCGTGGCCGTGTGCGGGAGCGGCCGGACAGGAGCGCGAGCATGATGCCCTGAAACATCCTCTTGAGGACCTCCGTCACCTGCCGGCCCATGGAACCGCGGAGGGACTGGCATCGGGCAGCATGGCTCGGCACGGAGAGTCACGTAAGGCAGGTGACTCTGGATCCGGGGGTCGGGCTTCGAATCCCTTGGCGGCGAAGCCCCCAAGGCCCTGGGCTCCTATCGCGCCAGGTCCGTGGCACCCGCGGGAGACTTCATCCCGCTGTCGGGTCATCGAGGTCGATGGTGATGTCGTCCAGGTACTCGGGGAGGTCCGCTAGATGTTGTGGTTCTCGTCGGGTGAGGTCGATTGGTACGCCTGCCCTGTCAGGCTCCGCGTTGATCTCGGTGAGTGCCTGACAAGGGACGAGGGCGGCGATTCGGGCTCCGGCGTACGGCAGTTGGACCAGGATCCGGACGTTGGGACCGGGTGGTCCCGTCGTCACTGGAGTCGTCGGTTCGACCGCGTGCGCAGGTACTCGTGCGCAGGTACTCGGGTGGGGCTTTCGGGCTGGGAGCGCCTCAACTGCGTAGCGTCGGGCTGTGCTCGTTCGAGGGCGCCGAAGCAACCGCTCGCCGACGTCCTCGGTGATCTTGCCTTAGGCCAGGAGCTCCGCGATCGTGCCGTCGGCCCGGCCGCGTTCTCCTCATGCGTGCTCATACACGCCCGCCCTTGGTGTCACTCCCAGACCGTGGCCTTCTGGGGTGCCTGAATTCGCGTCATCATCCCATGCTCGGACATGAGGGTGAAGCGGTCTCAGCAACCACCCGATCACTGAGATACGGCGCAGTCGCTCAGGCCGTGGGCAACAAGCTCAGCGGCTGACCGGATGCGCTGAGCCACCGAACACACGACGGGTGTCACTTCTCGGCCGTGTTGGGTTTTCCGCTGATGGACTCCTGATAGATGTCCGCGTTGGTGCGCGAGTCCTTGACCAGGTCGTCGGCGAAGGCGGCTACGTCGTTGCCGATGAGTTCCAGAACCCCCTTGCCGGCCGCCACGCCCTCTTCGAAGAAGTCGATGATCCCTGAGAGCAGATTCCCGTCAGGCAGGTCGATCGGTCCGACCTTGAAGAGGTACTTCTGAATCTCCTTGTAGACGATCTGGTAGTCCGGCGGCAGCGCCTTGACCCGTGCCACGTGCGCCCGCCACTGCTTCTTGCCCTCGATGATGTCCTGGATGCCCACGTCAGCCTCCTAGTTGGCCCAGCTTCTTTGCGACGTTCCTGTTCAACTGCTCGCGCCACCGGTCGCGATAGTCCCGAGCCTCTTCTCCGCCGGTCAGCGCCGCGCAGAAGCCGTCGACGTCGTCGCCGAGCACGTCCTGAACGCTCTGCCCGTCCGCCGCTGTCTCTTCGAGCAGCCCCAGGACGCCGTCAAGGATCGGCATCAGGTTGCGGCCCGTGAAGTCCGAGTGGGGGGAGACCTTGACCTTGATCTGCTCCCACGCCGCCCGGTAGTCGGCCGGCAATGCCTCGGCCCGGGCTTCGAACGCCTTCCATTCCCTCGTGAGGTCGCTACCTGTAAGGGTCTCCCAGAAGCTCATTGCCCGCCCTCCTTGAGATTGTCGATTCGTGATGAGAGGTACTCCCATTTCGTCCAGAACGCCGCGAGTTCTTTGCGTCCTGCGTCGTTGAGCGCAAAGAACTTCCGCGCTGGACCCCGTTCGGACGGTCGTTTCGTCACCTGAACCAGCCCGTTCCTCTCCAGTCGCACCAAGATGGTGTAGATCGTCCCTTCGACGACGTCGGTAAAGCCGAGTTCGTTGAGCCGACGCGTGATGGCGTACCCATAGGTCTCCTCGCTGCCGATGATCTGAAGCACGCAGCCCTCGAGTGTGCCCTTCAGCATCTCCGTCAGATCGTCCATTGCGGGCCCTCTTCGGTCTCTCGGTACTGTGTAGCACCGAGTACAGCTACACAGTATCACGGAGTAGTGGGCCGCGCCCAGCAAGCACCGAACACGGCTTCTTGTCTGCTCCTCGACATCGGCGATCACCCAGAGCGACCAGTGTCTGGGGGATTCGACGGTCCCGCCCGCGTCGTAGCGGGTGGCGGGGTGCCGGTTCTTCGAGCCGGGGCCGCCCTGTGCCCGGGTATCCGGCCCGGCATCGGCCGCGATCACCGATGGAGGCTTCGGTTCGACGGCCACCGCCCGGGACCGAAAGGGCCATCGCCTCCCGAGCCGTTCCACCGCTGGCGGGTCCCCGCCGCGTAAGACCCGCATTAGACGGGCTTTGGACCGGCGCCCGAGGATGCGGGAACACCGGCTCGGAGGGGGCGAAAGGAGAGGATGAAAGGCATCATTCTCGCGGGTGGGAACGGAACGCGGCTCCAGCCCCTCACCTTCGCGGGTTCCAAACAACTCGCTCCGGTCTACGACAAGCCCATGATCTACTACCCGCTCTCCGTGCTCATGCTGGCGGGCGTCAGGGACATCCTCATCATCACCCGCCCGACCGAACTGCCCCTCTTCCGCGCACTGTTCGGCGACGGACGGCGCCTTGGGCTGAGCATCGAATACGCCGCGCAGGACGAGCCGCGCGGCATCGCCGACGCCTTCCGTGTGGGGGAGGACCACATCCGCGGCGAGCACTGCGCGCTGATCCTCGGTGACAACCTCTTCCACGGCGCCAACCTGCCCTCCCTGCTGCGCCGCAGCGCGCTCAAGAACAGCGGCTGCGTGCTGTTCGGCCACGAGGTCGCCGACCCGCGGCGGTTCGGCGTCGCCGAGATCGATCGAAAGGGCAGGCTCGTTTCCATCGAGGAGAAGCCCCGGCACCCCCGCTCCAACCTCGCCATCCCCGGGATGTACTTCTTCGACGCCCAGGTAGTGGACATCACCAAGGGCTTGGTGCCGTCCGCGCGGGGCGAGCTGGAGATCACCGACGTGCTGCGGGTCTATCTGGAGCAGGGCACCGCCGAGCTGGTGTGGCTGGGCAGGGGCGTCACCTGGATGGACACCGGGACACATGAGTCGCTGCTCGAAGCGGGGACGTTCGTGCGGGACATGCAGCGCCGGCAGGGCACCCGGCTGGGCTGCATCGAAGAGATCGCCATGTACATGGGATACATCGACCCGGACGACTGTCACGCCCTGGGCGCGGAGATGGGCGGCTCGCCGTACGGCCAGTACGTCATGGAGCGCGCCCGCGCCTTCAGCACGGGCATGCCGCCCACGGCCTTGTCGGAGGAACTGTGAATCTCCTGGTCACCGGTGCAGCCGGGTTCATCGGCTCCGCCTATGTCCGGATGCTGCTCGCGGCCGACACGGCACCGACATTCGACGTGTCCCGGATCACCGTGCTGGACAGCCTGACCTACGCCGGCAGTCTGGACAATCTCGATCTCAGCGACCCCCGGCTGACGTTCGTCCGGGGCGACATCTGCGATGCCCACCTCGTTGACAGGTTGATGGGACAGGCCGGCCACGTGGTGCACTTCGCCGCCGAGTCCCATGTGGACCGCTCGATCACCTCCGCCGAGGCGTTCGTGCGTACGAACGTCATGGGCACTCAGACCCTGCTGGACGCAGCGCTGCGGCACGAGGTCGACCGCTTCGTGCACGTGTCCACGGACGAGGTCTACGGCTCGGTGGAGAGCGGCTCCAGCACCGAGCAGGACCCGCTCGACCCCAACTCACCCTATGCCGCGTCCAAGGCCGCCTCGGACCTTCTCGCCCTGTCGTACCACCGCACCCACGGCCTGGACGTGCGCGTCACCCGCTGCTGCAACAACTACGGCCCGCAGCAGTTCCCCGAGAAGATCATCCCGCTGTTCCTCACCAACCTGCTTGACGGGGACGACGTCCCGCTCTACGGCGACGGAGAGAACCGGCGTGACTGGTTGCATGTCGCGGACCACTGCAGGGCCGTCGAACTGGTCCGCACCAGTGGTGCTCCGGGCCGCATCTACAACATCAGCGGCGACACCGAACTGAGCAACCGCGAACTGACCGGTCGACTGCTCGCAGCCTGCGGCGCGGACTGGAGCCGGGTGCGCTACGTTCCGGACCGCAAAGGCCACGACAGGCGCTACTCGCTCGACGACACCAGGGCGCGGACCGAGCTGGGCTACACCCCCCGCAACGACTTCACGTCCGGGCTCGCCTCGACCTTCGCCTGGTACCGCGACAACCGGGACCGGTGGGAACCGCTCAAGCGCCGACTGGCCGCGTGAGACCTACCGCCCGCTGGGTGCGACGCACGGGGCTCCCGAACCATCAGGTGAGTTCCGACGTCTCAACTCGCCTGTGTGTGCACCTCGTTGGCCGCTGTCTCTTCCGCCGCACTCGATGCGCCGCACTCGATGCGCCGCACTCGATCTACCGCGTGCGCTGACGCGGACGCGGCGCGGTCCGCTCAGCGGCCCGAACGGCGCGATCGGTACTCGGCGGTGATCCGTTCGAGCTCCGACACGAACTCGCCGGGGGTGGGCTGGTCCAGCGCCTCCTGTCGGAGCCGCTCGGCGCCCTCGCGGAACGCTTCCTCCTCAAGCAGGCGTGTCACGTACTCCCTGACACATGGTCCGGTGAACTCGTCCAGCGTGAGCGACAGCCCGGCTCCGGTCTCCCGCAGCACGGTCCTCTTGGCGATCGCATCCACCGAGCCCTCGATGATGAGCTGCGGAATCCCGTGCACCATCGCGCCGTTGAAGCCTCCCGCCCCGCCGTGATGGATCACTGCGGAGCAGCTGTGCAAGAGGACGTTCATCGGAACGAAGTCGACGATCCGGGTGTTCTCCGGAACCCTCCGGAGCTGGTCGCGTTCCTCGTCCGGCAGTGTGAGGACCAGCTCGATGTCGAGATCGGCCACCGAGTCCAGCGTCTCCTGTACCTGCTCGATCGACATGCCGAGCGGGTCGATCCATGGCGCCTTCGAGATGCCGAACGTCATCAGAACGCGGGGCCTGCGCGGAGCCTCACAGAGCCAGGACGGCACGACGGAGCGCCCGTTGTAGGGCACATACCGCATCGAGAGTGTCCGCTCGTGGGGCTCCAGGCGCCACCGTTCGGGCAGGACGTTGACCGCGAACTGGCCGGCGACCACCTCTTCCGAGAAGTCCCGCCCGTACTTCCGCGCCCAGCCCGCGTACCACTCGCGCACCGGGTCCAGACGCTCCCCGGCCGGCTGCCGCTGCTGAGCGCGCAGGAAGTCGCGGCGGATCCGCAAGAACAGATCGTTCCAGCACACCATCCGCGCATGTGCTGCCCCGACGGCGTCCGCGGCCACCGCACCGGCATGTGCGATCACATCGCACAACACGAGATCGGGCTTCCAGAAGCGGCAGAACGTCACGAGGTCTTCGACCATCTCGTCGTTCACAATCCACATTCCCGGGACCAGCACGGTGCCCAACAGCCAGGAGACCTCCTCCCAGGGGAGACCCTCCCGAACCGCCTCACCCATATCGAACAGGGAGTCGGTCAGGAACGGCGGGATCGCAGCCGAAACCTTCGGAGCACTCTCTCCCCGGATACGGTGCAGACGCTCCTCCATCGACTCGTCCGGGCCGACGGGAACCGCGGTCAGGCCGGCTTCGGTAATGCTGCCGACGAACCCAGGTTCGCTGGCCACCCGCACTTCGTGGCCCGCCGACTGCAGGGCCCAGGCGAGCGGTACCATCTGGTACAGATGTGAATTCCATGGACCAGTGACGAACAGAACTCGCAAGCGATTCACCCCTTGGTCGATGACCTGGAACCGTGGCTCGTTGGGTCACGGTCGAGAAGCGTGATCAGGCAGCATCAGGCGGTTGTCTGCGGCGAGGATGGCGTGCTGCATCTCCTGGAGTCCGCGGCCGGGCTCCAGCCCCAACTCGTCATTGAGTGTGCGGCGGGCCCGCTGATACACCTGCAACGCATCCGCCTGACGGTCGCTGCGGTGCAGCGCCACCATCAGCTGGCGGTGAAAGGTCTCTCGCAGCGGGTGTTCCGTGCCGAGCCGGTACAGGTCACTGATGAGTTCGCGATGCCTTCCCAGAGCCAGACGCGCGTCCATCAGCATCTCTATGCATTCCAGCCTCGCTTCGTTGAACCAGGTCTGGAATCCCTCAAGAATCGGTCCTCGGCAGACGCCGTCGAACACCGGTCCCCGGCACAGGCTCAACGCACCCTCGAAACTCTGAGTGGCCGCCTCGAAATTCCCCGTACGGAAGCAGTCCCGGCCTTCCATGACGAGCCTGTCGAAAATCCGGAGGTCGAGGCCATCCGATCCGAGGCACAGCATGTATCCGGGCGGTTTTGTGAGCACCGGGCCGTCTTCCCTACCGGAGCGTCTGAGGAACTTGCGCACCTGGGAGACGTAGACGTGCAGGGCCGCAGTCGCGCGACGCGGCGGCGCTTCACCCCAGATCTCTCTGATCAACTGGTCCATGGCCACGACCTGGTTCGATCGCACAAGAAGAACGGCGAGCAGGATCTCGATCTTCTGCGCCTTGATGGTCGACTCTTCTTCTCCGTCCATGACGCGAAGTGGCCCCATGATCTCGTATCGCATGGAAGAACCCCCGGTCACTCAATTTTCCGCGGCCCATTGGGTGATTGATCCACTGCCTGCAGAAGGACCCGAGCGGCCGATATCTCCAGTTTCGCACCCGGTCTTCTCGCCGTCGCCGCCCGGCGGAACCCAAGACGATACGCCGGGACCGACATCTTGGGTGAGACGGTGCTCTCGGATGCGGGCGCGATGGAGTCTTCGACTACGCACGCTCCAGCCAGTGCCCGAGAGCGTGCGGCTCGGTTGTTGCCGGCCCGACTGGTGGTGTACCGCACGCTGGCGCTGCGGCAGTTCACCGGGGTGGGATACGGCGGGCGGCCGCGGGTGCTGTTCGAGCGGACCCGGAGGGTACGGGGAACACCCGTGGTACCGGGGGCGTTCTGGCGGAACCCGCGCAGGACCTCGCTGGACAGCACCACCTTCGACGCGCCCGGCAGCGCGGCGAACGCCGCGGCCTTCGATCGCCCGCGCTCGGGCGAGATCAGGCCGGGCCCCTGTCCGCGGGTACATGGGCCGGCGCTGCGGGCGCGCGGCACACAGGCGGCGATCGGGGCGGTCTTCGATCGCCTCGGCATGGGTGATCGCATCCTGATCACGCGGCTGTTGCCGCAGTTCGAGAAGGCGACTCTGCTGGCCGACCTGGCCCTCCCGCCCCTCGACCCATCCACCTCGGCGGCCTCGCAGGGGGCGGAACCGCGGTGGCGCGCCACCGACTCCTTCGCCCTGTCCATGGACCGGGCGTTGGCCGATGGCAGCTATCTGCCCCATCTGCCCCATCTGAACGGGCCGCGTGGTGCGCGGGTGGCGGTCCGGGGCATCGAACACTCCGTGGACACCGTCGGCCAGGGCAGTGGCGAGAGAGTCTCGTCCGCATCGTCTCGCCCGATCACAACCCCGCTCAACCCAGACCGCAGCGTCAACTGGTCCTCTCTCCAACCCGATCAACCCGCCTGTCTTCCCGAGGCCAGCCGCGACTCCGAGCGCCAAGCTGCATGGAGCCGGGACCGGTGCCCTCTCACCCACTGGCTCAAGCGGAACGAAGCGCCCTCCTAGTAGCAGACGAAGCCACTGCTCGAAAGTTGCGGCGACCGGCTCAGCCACGCTCCCGACACGGACCCGGACGACCGAATCAAACGCTCACCGGCCAAGGGAAGCGCTCGGTTGCACACATTCCAGATCGGGTGCGGATCGCCCGCTGTGTACGGGGCCGGGGCGAGGCGGTCGAGGTCCAGGTCGCGCCAGCCGTCCGGTGTCAACCTCATGACCTAGTCCGACCCTGCTCGATCAGTTCGGCAACCCGAGCCGGGGTCTCCGCCAGGTAGAACGCGCGCACCGACAGTTCGACGCCGTACTCCTGGGACACCCGCTCGATGATCCTAATTCCGATCAGTGAATTGCCGCCGAGCGCGAAGAAGTTGTCATCAGCCCCGACCGCGCCGCAGTTGAGGAATTCACCCCACAGCGCCGAGATATCGTGCACGAGTGACACCGGCAGCCCCAATTCCCTAGCCAGCCCGTCCCATTCCTCCATCGGCCGGTGAAACGGCGCGAACCCATTGCCGCGCACCGGTTGTCCCGCCAACGGGACAGGAGTGACTGTGCCGATCCTGCCTCGGCTGCAAGTCCGATGTCACCGTCCGCCGCGCCGTCGGCATCGTGGCGGGCGGGGCCGAGGCTCGTCGGCCGCGCGGCCGTTGTCACGGTATCTCGGGGGGAATTACGGTGACGGCCTGGAGTAACGCCAATTTGCGCCAGGACGCTTCCAGTCATCAATGCGTTGAAGGGGATTTCGTTGCTGAAGTCGCAACGGCTCGCGGTGCTGCCCATCGACTCGTACCAACTGGATTCCGAGCTATCCATCGTGGATCACCATGAGTACAAAGGTGAGTACGATGCTCTCACCTTCGGGGCGTGGTCGTGTCATGTACTGGCGAACGGCAGCGGCACCGATTCCGACATCACCTTCCGCCCCCACGGTGACCGTCTCACCGTCACCGAACTGGGTCGGCAGCTACCCAACACCATGTCCCTGGTGACCGATCATTTCTCCCTTGACCGGTTGCAGTGGGTACGCATCTTCAGCCTCCGCGACGGCGGCATGGCCCCGCATGTGGATTTCCTCGAATTCGAGGAACCCGGCACCAGGCTGCAGGTTCCGCTGCGCACCAGCGAAGAGTCTGTCCATTCGGAGAACGACATCGTCTATCATGCCCGTCGCGGTGAGGTTTGGAAGATACACACGACCGACCCTCATTCGGTAGGCAGCACCTCTGGAACTGCCCGGCTCTCCCTCTGCCTCGACTTCTCCGACGCCGAAGAGCCGGTCGCGATCCGCGGCGACGTTCCCATGACCGATCCGGTCCGCATCATGGAACGACCCGAGCCGACCGAAGTGGAACTCGAAGAGCTTCTGGATTCCTGCCGGCAGCTTACTCCCGCGACCATGCGGTCGGGCTTCCGCCGATTCGCCGAGTTCCACTTCAAGCGGCACGTGCACGCCAGGGAGATGTTCGACTGGTATGTGGAGGCCGCGCGGCGTGCCGGGGACGACGAGATGGTCAAGAAGGCCCAGGCCTACCGCACGTACTGCATTGAGAAGCGGAGCCAAGGCGAGACGTTCGAGTGGTGAGGGGCCGCCGGCCAAGACCTCGCACATAAGAAGGAGCTGATGCATGGACACGCTTGGCGATGGCGTACTGAGGAAAGCTGCGGCGGAATACGCCGAGCAGGGCTTCTCCATCATCCGCGGCGTCGTGCCACCGGAGGTTTTGGACGAGGTACGCGTCCACGTCGACTGGCTCATCCACAAGTATCCGGATCTGCGTCCCGAACACTTCCACCATCCGCTGATCCGCAATGACGCCTTCTGGGCACGTCTGGTATCGGACCCGCGTTTGGTGGATATCGCAGAGTTCTTCCTCGGCCCCGATCTGGCGTGCTTCACCGCCCACTACATCTGCAAGCCCCCGTACGACGGGCAGCCCGTGCTGTGGCACCAGGACGGCGCATACTGGGCGCTTGACCCGATGGAGGCGCTGACGGTGTGGCTGGCCGTCGACGAGAGCAGCACGGAGAACGGCTGCCTGCGGATGATCCCGGGTAGTCACCAACTGCCGTTGCACAAGCCGTCGGCCCGCACGGACGAGCCCAACATGCTGTTCTCCACCTCCGACGAGGATCTGGTGCGGGAGTGGACGGAGAAGTCCGGAATCGTGGACATCGAACTCAAGCCGGGCGATGTCTCGATCCACCACCCCCAGCTGCTGCATTGCTCGGAGGCGAACACCTCCGCCAAGCGGCGGTGCGGCCTTGACATCGGCTACATCGCGACGACCACGCGGATCCGGAGTGAAGGGATCTACCTCGACCCACTGCTGGTGCGCGGATCCGACACCAACGATCTGAACAGCTACCGCCGGTTCCCCCCCTACCAGGAGAACGAGACGATCCCCTTCGCCGGGCAGGACGAGTGGAACGACAAGGTGACCGCGCTCAACGCGGCGCTGCCGCCGCGTTCCCGCAGCCTTCCCGACGAGAGCCCGATCGAGACGACCCGGCACATGATCGACCGATTGCGCGAAGGCACCGTGAAGAGCTGATCACAGCCGCGCCGGGGCACGCACCGAGGACCGAAGGCACCCCCGAACACCAGGTGTTCGGGGGTGCCTTCGGGTGTCACCCGGCAGATCCTCATATACGGACTGGCAGCGAGGTGAGCAGCCGCGGGGCCCCACCGGGCAGGGGATCGTGGTAGGTCAACTCCCCTCGGCTCACGGTGACTTCAAGGCTGTCGCGCTGGATCATCAGGTGGTCGATGGCTACCTCGCCTTCGAGGTTCGCGAGTGCCGCGCCGATGCACCGGTGCGGCCCCGTGCCGAAGGAGAGATGGCCTTCCCCGGGCTTCTGCACCCGTTGTATGTCGCACTGTTCAGGCCGAGGGAAGTAGCGGGGGTCGAAGTTGGCGGAGCGAATGGAACCCGTCAGGGCATCGCCCTGACAGATCGAGACCCCGGCGAGCTCCAGGTCCTGGGTCGCATACCGCGTCCCGGCATTCGCCACGGAAGGCGCAATCCGCATCAGCTCTTCGAGAGCATGAGGCAGTCCTTGCGGATGGGCGCGAAGCAGAGACAACTGAGCCGGATTGTCTTCCAGTACGAGAACCGCGTTGAGGATGAAATCGTTCATGGTGTGGTACGCGGCGTTCACCAGAGTCACGGCCAGGGAGATGATGTCGGCTTCGCTGAGCCGAACGCCGTCTGTGTCCACAGCCTGCACCAGGGTGGAGATCATGTCGTTCGCCGGCCGGGCACGACGTCGCCCGATGAGTTCCTCGATGTGCTCGCACATGCTCAGCAGACTTGTGGTGAAGTCCGCCTCGGCATTGGCGTACTCGCCCATCCACTTCCGTATCTGCGGCTGGTCCGCCTCGTCGATGCCGATGAGCTCACAGATGACGGCACTGGTGAGAGGTGCGGCGTACTCATGGAGAAGGTCGCCGGAGCCCTTCCGGTCCAGAACGTCGAGAAGGCTGGCAGAAATCTCTTCGATGCGCGGCCGCAGCGCTTCGATACGCCGGACGGTGAACGCTGGCGCGAGGAAACGCCGCAACCGAACGTGACTCTCGCCGTCCTCAAGCATCAGGTTTACCCCGAAGTAGTCGCGTAGCTTGTCCGAAAGGTCGAGAGTCGCGAGCACCTGCTCCGTAACGCTCGGCCCCTCATGACCCGGGACCCTGCTGGCATCCACGACAAACCGCGGGTCGCTCACTACCTTTCTTATCTCCTCGCTGCGCGTCATCAGCCACACGCGTTTCCCACCAGGAAATCCAACGCGTACGAGTGGTGACCTCTCTCGCAGGCGGGCGAGGGCCCCGATGGGATCTTCCTCGAATTCGGGGGCCAGCAGGCTGACGACCTGCTCATCCGGGCTCGTTTCGGACTCTCTCATGGATCCGCTTCCTTTCGTCAGGCAGCAGAGGACGCTGGCGCCCGCGGGCGAACTACCCCTCGATCAGTCCGAGCACCTCTCGGGCGCTGTCGACCAGGTACATGTGATCGCCAGGGAACTCCACATAGCTGAACTTGTCCGTGGTCGCCATCCGCCACTCCTGCGCCTGCTCCGCCGCAACCAGGCCGTCGGAGCTTCCTCGAACCGAACAGATCGGCACCGACAACGGTTTGTCGCTGCTCGGAACGTAGTTCTCGTGCATTTCGCAGTCGGCACGTAGCACGGGGAGAATCAGTTCACGCATCTCCGGGTGGTCAAGGGCCTCGTGTCTGAACCCCGCGAACTCTTCGACCCGGGCGAGGAACTCCTCCTCTGGAAGGCCCGTCGCCCGTCTCTCCCTCTGTGTCCACGGTCCCGGCGAACCGCTGACGATCAGTCGTTCGACCTTCACATCACGTGCGCTCAGCAGATGCCCGAGCTCGTACGCGAGCACCGCGCCCAGGCTGTGCCCGAACAATACGATCCGTTCCTTCTCGCCGAGGTCCGCGACGACGTCGTCGACGGAGTTCACGGCGGCCTCGACCACGTTCCGGTACGGCGTCTCCAGAATGCGCCGCTCTCTGCCGGGCAGTTCGACCGGAACAACCCGCCACCGCCCGCCGGCCAGTGCCCGCCACGGGTGAAAGAACGAAGGTCCCGCTCCCGCGAAAGGAGCGCACACCAACGCTGTCATCTGGACCATCCCCAATCCCCAATCCTCAATCCAGCCGGCGGGCGATGACCTGCATGATCTGGCCAGCGGGCTTGGGCATGTGCAGGTATTCGTGTGAGGCGTCCACGTCGTACTCCTCGATGGAACCGAGGACGTGCTGCCGCCAGTGGATTGCGTACGAGCCCCAGTCCTTGCCCAGCTTCGCGTGGAAGTACAGCAGGTCGCCACGGTAGACCGGCGAGTCGAACTCCTTCATCAAGGTCCGGTTGTTGGCCCCCACCTTCCCCATGGTGTCCAGGAGGTCTGTCAGGTTTCCCGTGTTCATGAACTCGCCCATGAATTCCGCGACTTCCTTCCGGAACGCCGCCGCCTCCACGCCGGGCAGGTCCTTGAACCCGCTCGACGGCATGGCGTCCAGGATCGCCAGGAGGCCTACCTCGTGCCCGCGCCGGTCCAGGGCCTCCGCGAGGGCGTGCGCGACCGGGCCGCTGAAGGACCAGCCGACCAGGTGGTAGGGCCCTTCCGGCTGGGTTTCGAGTATCTGGCCGAGGTAGTCGTCGACCATCTCCTGCACCGACTCCGCCAGCGGATCGGTTCCGTTGCAGCCACGGGCCTGGAGGGCGTAGGCGGGCCGGTCCCGCACGTACGGCGCGAACGAGAAGAACACCCAGCCGAGACCGCCGCCACCGTGGAGGAACCACACCGGCGTCTTCCCCGTCCCGGGATCGTCGTGCAAGGGGAGCACGACAGCGTATGGGTCGGTGTGTTCGGTGAGGATACCGCCGGTGAGCATCAGGGCCGCCAGCTCGGCCACGGTGGGATACCGGACGATCGTCCGTACGGGCACGTCAACACCGAAATGCTTGCGGATGCGAGAACTGAGCCGGGTGGCCAGGAGCGAGTGTCCGCCGAGAGCGAAGAAGTCGTCGTCGATCCCGACCTTCTCCACACCGAGCAACTCACCGAAGAGAGAGCACAGCTTCTCTTCATGGGGGTTGCGCGGCTCTCCGCTGCTCGGGGCGGGCCCAAGCTCCGCTGGTAGGGCCTGCCGGTCGAGTTTGCCGGCTGGGGTCAGCGGCAGTTCCGGAAGAGGTACCACCGCGGCCGGGACCATGTAGTCCGGGAGCTGTCCACGCAGGTACTCGGGCAGCTGCGCCAGGAGTGGACCGATCGAGGTGGAGAGCGCGGGAGTGTTCGCCCGGGGGCGCCCGGCCGCATCGCTGGGAACGAAACCTCCGCACAGGGCCCGTCGCGTGGTCAGCCGCTCGGGCAGCAGTACCGCGTCGAAGCCGTGGGCGGCCTCGCCCGACCAGGTGAGGACCGCGTGCCAGCCCTGCTGCCGCGCCCATTCGACCAGGTCCTGAGGGTCAAGCGGTCCGCCATGGAGAGCGGGGGTGCTCAGCGCACCGGCGGAGATGGCCGTGTCGGCCTCCTCCACCAGGCGTGCGTTCGGTATTGCGCTCACCCTGACCGGGCTGCCCTGCGCTCGGTCGAGACACCCGGCCAGGCCGGCCAGATCGGAGACCTCCTGGCCCCACGGGACCGGGGGCACTCCGGCCAGATCGAGTGTTTCGGCCGGCTCCTTGTGCAGGACGACCTCGTAGCGGTGCCGGGTCAGTTCGTTGTGTGCCTGGCCGGCCTTGAGCTGGATGTCGGCGCCGGCCGAATGGTCTGCCGCCCATTCGGCGAACCACTCCGGGGCGACCACCAGTTCCCGCTCGGCGAGCATTGCCTGGTCTACCAGCGCCCGCACCTTTTCGGGGGAGGCGTGAGGCTGGGCCGCACGCTGCACCGCGGTCAGCAGAAGCCGCAGGGTCCCGGCGTTGCGGACGTCGCTGACGATCAGCCGGCCGCCCGGTGATAGGAGTTCCATGGTCTGGCTCAGTACCTGGTCCAGGTATTCGATGCTCGGGAAGTACTGCACCACCGAGTTGAGGATCACGGTGTCGAATCCGTCCCGGGGCAGCCCGGAGACGTCGTCGGCCGCCTGGACACTCAGATGGACCCGGCTACCGTGACCGGCCTGCTCGGCCTGCTCCCGCACGCGGTCGACCACCGTGGCCGAGATGTCGGTGCCCCAGTACTCCTCGACCGAGCCGACGATGTGCGCAAGGAGCAGGCCGGAACCCACACCGATCTCCAGGACCCGCCGCGGTGCGAACCGCAGCACCTGTGCCACCGCCGTATCCCGCCATTCCACCATCTGCTCCAGCGGGATCGGATCACCGGTGTAGCTGGAATTCCAGCCCCGGAAGTCCTCCCCCCATGCCTCATCGCCGGAATCGGCATAGGTGTCCTCGTAGACGTGGCGCCACTCGTCTACCTGGACGTCGGTGTCAGCGACCGCGGTGCCCAGGTCAGGTACCACGTACGCGATCAGGCGCTTGTCGCCCCGGTCGTCCTCTCGTGCGATGACGGCGGCTTGTGCCACGTCGGGGTGTTCGGTGAGTACGTTCTCGATTTCGCCGAGTTCGATGCGCAGTCCGCGGAGTTTGATCTGGAAGTCGGTGCGGCCGACGTACTCAAGCTGGCCGTCCTTGTTCCATCGGACGAGGTCGCCGGTGCGGTACATCCGTGTGCCGGGTTCACTGTAGGGGTTGGCGATGAACCGCTTTGCGGTCAGTGGGGTGTGTGCGAGGTAGCCTCGGGCGAGTCCGGTGCCGGCGAGGTAGAGCTCGCCGGTGACGCCGGGTGCGACTGGGCGCAGGGCTTGGTCCAGCACATACACCTGGGTGTTCCAGATCGGTGTGCCGATCGGCACGTGTTCTGTGCCTGG
>NZ_JAMQAW010000024.1:219912-252237 GCF_023701525.1 Streptomyces albipurpureus | reverse complement strand
TCTGGGTTCCTCTCATAAAACCCATCTGACCTGCTATCACCACCCCCCGCATCCCGGGGGAACCTCAGCTGAACGTCCCTGCCCCTGTTGTCCTCACCGGGGGTGGGGGGTTCCGTCCTCAAACGCCGGACAGGCTGGGGTGGGGCGCCGTGGGGGTGTTGTTCTGTGCTGGGGCTGCTGGTGGTCGAGGTCCTGGGGCACCCGGGCTGAAGGGTCTTGTTCTGTGGGGGTTGGGGGTGCTATCGGGGGTGACTCCTCAGCGTCGACGGCCCGAAGCGACTCCGTTTCGGCGTGCGGGTCTTGCCGTCGATCGCTTCCGGGGACACCCCCTGCGCGCCCCCATCCGACACTTGCACTCCCCGCCCCCGGGTCCCTGCCCTGTCAAGGAACCAGGGGACACCCCCTGCGCCCCACGCCGGGACTTACATCCCCGTACCGCAGGGTCACCGTCCTGCGGAGGAGGGACGCCCATGTGCGTCCCCGCAACCAAGCCCGGCTCTCCTGGCTTCAGAGTCACATGTCCCTGGAGGAGGCATGCCAGCACGCGGGTTGCTCACCCGGCCTTGGTGGGCGGCGGCACACAGTGCTGGTGGGGCAAGTCCACGACCGGATGAGCTTCCAGGCTCCGGTCGACCGGTACCCCAACAGGAGTCATGCCCCTTGCCGACCGAAGAGGCTATTTCCCTTTCCCATTCCAGTGCCATGAATGATCATCGAATATCGGACCCATGGGATTTACCCGGTCCACGGTTCACGGCGCCCAACCTGGGATGGACGACGGCCCGCCGCGCCGGGTGTCACATTTCGGGTCCCTGCACGATCCCGCGTCTGCGACAGGGATCGGAATGCCCATGGCCCCGGCGGGGAACCAAGATCGGGCATCGGCCATGAGGGGGCACAAGCCTCAAGCACTCACCGGAGCACGGGCCACGGCTGCCTTCGCTGCTCCAGGGGCGGGACACCGTTGATTTCGTCGGCTCGCACGAGGCAAGGCCCCCAAGGAAGGGGAGTTGGCTTGGGCGTGGGGGCGCGCAGGGGGTGTCCCCGGAAGCGATCGACGGCAAGACCCGCATGCCGAAACGGAGTCGCTTCGGGCCGTCGACGCTGAGGAGTCACCCCCGATAGCACCCCCCAACCACAGAGAGGACAAGACCCTCACGACAGGAAACCCAAAACCCCCACCCTGGCCAGCCACACCAAAACAAGCACCCCGACACAGCACCCACCCCAGCCTGTCCGGCGTTTGAGGACGGAACCCTCCACCCCAGGTGAGGACAACAGGACCAGGGACGTACAACCCGGGCGCCCAAGGCCTCGCCCACAGGCAACCCCCGCCGAAATGAGCACCCCGCCAAGGAGGACACCCCCAGCCTGTCCGGCGCTTGAGGACGGAACCCCCCACCCCAGGTGAGGACACCCAGGACCAGGGACGTACAGCCCAGGCGCCCAAGGCCTCGTGCGCAAGGCCTTGGCCCAAGGCACCCAGGGCCGAGGTCGCAAGGCGCTGGTTCAGGGCAGCGCGATGGCCGGTTAGCTCCCCAGCTAACCGGCCAATCGCTGCCGTCCGCCGCACCCCCGTCCCCACGGGGTTTTGGCCGGATGTCCCCGACCCGGACCGCTCTTCCGGGTCCGGGGCGCCGCTCAGCGCCCCAGCATCACGCCCACGGACGACGCCTGTGTGACCACTGCTTCCCAGCCGCCGAAGGCGACCACCAGCAGTGCTGCCAGGGGAAGGACCATGGCTGTGGCCACCAAGGGGTGGCGCTGTCCGGACTGCCGGCCGCCGAACGCGGTGGAAGCCCTGCGTCCCTGCGTGCGGATCATGCTCCGCGTTGCCGTGTCCGCCATGTCCCTCTCCTGTTCGTCGTTGACAGCGGCGAGTGTCTGACCTCGGGGGACGAGTGCTGCACCCGCCGCTTGACTTCAACACTAGGGATTCTCCGAGGCCAGGACGTCATGCCCGCGTACCGATTGGCTGGCCTCCCGGAGGATGAGCCGAGTACCTCCGGCGTACTCCCCTGGGTGGAGATGGAGCGCTAGGAGTTGGGGTCTTCCCGGAGGGGGCGCTCCGAGGAATCCTCTCTGGGGACGGGCTGCTCCACGAGAGCGAGCACCCGTGCGGCCATAAAGCGGGCGGTTCTCACTACCGACCCATTGCGGGTGACTTCGCTCACTTCGACCACTCCTCGCCGCACAGCGCTCTCCACTCGGCGACCTGCCCGGCTTGCCACGACTTCGTACGTACGTGTGGTGTCTCCCGCATCCACCACTATCTCCACCCGATCACCCTTCATCGATCCAAACCCCCCTCTGCGATGGTCCGTTGAGATCTCGCACGGGCCAAGGACGCTGGATCCCGCATCCTCTGACCTCTTTTCAAGTCTCCCATTCGGCACTGACAATCCATCCGCCCGCGAGGGCGCGGCCTATGAGCGCACCGGGGCAGGGATACGTAAGCTGTGCCACGGCAAAAATGGACGGTCAGGCAACGGGGTGGGACTACTCACCCGTTGGACAGGGGCGGGGTTTCTCCCCGCTGCTTGGCAGGGGCGGGTGCTGCCCGCCGCGAGGCAGGGGTGGGGCCTCCCCACCGCAGGTAGGGGACGGACATGGCGATGATGCGGCTCCGGCGCGAGGACCCGCGTGTCGTCGGCTCGTTCAGACTGCACAGACGGCTCGGCGCCGGCGGTATGGGTGTCGTCTATCTGGGGTCCGATCGACGTGGTCAGCGGGTCGCACTCAAGGTGATCAGGCCGGATCTAGCCGAGGACCAGGAGTTTCGCTCGCGATTCGCGCGGGAGGTGTCCGCGGCACGACGGATTCGTGGTGGTTGTACGGCCCGGCTGGTGGCCGCCGATCTGGAGGCGGACCGCCCGTGGTTCGCCACCCAGTACGTTCCCGGACCCTCACTGCACGACAAGGTCGCTGAGGCGGGTGTGCTCCCGGCCTCCGAGGTCGCCTCGATCGGCGCGGCGCTCTCCGAAGGGCTGGTCGCCGTCCATGAGGCCGGAGTCGTACACCGGGACCTGAAGCCGTCGAACATCCTGCTGTCCCCCAAGGGCCCGCGGATCATTGACTTCGGTATCGCCTGGGCGACCGGAGCGAGCACGCTCACCCATGTGGGTACGGCGGTGGGCTCCCCTGGATTCCTCGCTCCCGAGCAGGTCCGTGGTGTCGCGGTCACACCGGCGACGGATGTCTTTGCCCTGGGCGCCACCCTGGCGTACGCGGCGACCGCGGACTCGCCCTTCGGGCACGGCGGCTCCGAGGTCATGCTCTACCGGGTCGTGCATGAGGAGCCCCATCTGGAGGGCGTTCCGGACGCGCTGGAGCCGCTGTTGCGGGCGTGTCTGGCGAAGGACCCCGAGGAGCGGCCGAGCACGCTGCAGTTGTCCATGCGGCTCAAGGAGATCGCGGCCCGTGAGGCCCAGGGCCTGCCGGAGGCCAGGCCGACGGCGCAGCGTGAGCGCATCGACGCCGACCGGCCCACCTCGCGCTATCCGGAGCGGGTGGAGAGGACCGAGCGGCTGGAGCGCCCTGACCGGCGCACCGCCGGCGGGTCGGGGCCGCGCTCCGGCCCTTCTCGTACGGGCGGCTCCCGCCCCCAAGCACCGCGCGACGGTTCCCGTACGAGCGGGCGCAACGGCGGCCCTCGGTCCGGGGTTCGGACCACATCGACCAGGTCTGGACGGCGGCCCGCCAACCCCAGGCTGCTGCGCCAGCGGATCGTTGTCTTCTTTGTCGTGACGTTGATCGTCGCCCTGGGCATCGCGGCGGCGCAGCAGCTCTAGCCCCGTCGCACAGGAAGGGCGGCGTTCCGGTCGGCTGCCCGAGGCTCGACGGGTGCTTCAGGTCCTGGGGCTACCCGTCGCGACCGCGTAGAAGGCCACTGCGGCGGCCGCTCCGACGTTGAGCGAGTCGACGCCGTGCGCCATCGGGATGCGGACCCGTTCATCGGCGGCGGCCATGGCCCGAGGGGATAGTCCATCGCCCTCGGCGCCGAGCATCAGCGCGACCCGCTCCAGCAGGTGGGGCGCGGCTTGGTCGATCGCGGTGGCCTTCTCGTCCGGTGTGAGGGCCAGCAGCTTGAAGCCCGCTTCCCGTACGGTGTGCAGGCTCCTGGGCCAGGTGTCGAGCCGGGCGTAGGGGACGGAGAAGACCGCGCCCATCGAGACCTTCACGGAACGCCGGTAGAGCGGATCCGCGCAGTCCGGGGAGAGCAGCACCGCATCCATACCGAGGGCGGCGGCGCTGCGGAAGATCGCGCCGATGTTGGTGTGGTCGTTCACCGACTCCATCACCACGACCCGTCGGGCCCGGGTCAGTACTTCCTCGGCGGTGGGCAGGGGCTTGCGTCGCATGGAGGCGAGTGCGCCCCGGTGGACGTGGTAGCCGGTGACACGTTCGGCGAGGTCGGGGCTGACCGCGTACACGGGTGCGGGAAGTTCGTCGATGACGTCCCGCATGACGTCGACCCACTTCGCGGTGAGCAGCATGGACCGCATCTCATAGCCCGCGTCCTTGGCGCGTCGGATGACCTTCTCGCCCTCGGCGATGAAGAGCCCCTCGGCGGGTTCGCGCTTGCGGCGGAGCTCCACATCGGTCAGGCCGGTGTAGTCACTCAGCCGGGGGTCGTCGGGGTCGTCGACGGTGATGAGATCAGCCACAGGGTGAACTGCCTTTTCCGGGTGTGGCGCGAACGCCTGGGCGGAGGTCGGTTAGTCGCGGTGGTGCGCTCTGGTGGCCTCGGGGCCAACAGCGACGACCTCGCCGATGACGATAACCGCAGGGGGGCGTACTTCCTCGGTGGTGACGGCGTCGGCGACCGTCGCGAGGGTGGCGTCCACTCGGCGCTGGGCGGCGGTGGTGCCTTCCTGGATGAGGGCCACGGGGGTGTGGGGAGCACGGCCACCGGCGATCAGGGTCCGGGCGATCGCCCCGATCTTGTCGACACCCATCAGGATGACCAGGGTCCCGCGCAGCTGGGCCAGCGCGGCCCAGTCCACCAGTGAACGCTCGTCGTCGGGGGCTACATGGCCGCTGACCACGGTGAACTCATGGGCCACTCCCCGGTGGGTGACGGGGATGCCCGCCGCGCCGGGGACGCTGATGGAACTGGAGATCCCGGGGACCACCGTGCAGGGAATGCCTTCAGCGGCCAGCGCCTCGACCTCTTCCATGCCCCGGCCGAAGACGAAGGGGTCACCGCCCTTGAGCCGCACCACGGCCTTGCCCGCCTTGGCGTGCTCGATCAGGGCGTTGTTGATGGCTTCCTGGGCCATGAACCGGCCGTAGGGGATCTTGGCGGCGTCGATGACCTCCACATGGGGAGGGAGTTCATCGAGTAGATCGCGGGGACCGAGGCGGTCGGCGATCACCACATCCGCTTCGGCTAGCAGTCGGCGTCCGCGCACGGTGATCAGATCGGGGTCGCCGGGGCCGCCGCCGACCAGGGCGACGCCGGGAGTCCTCGTACGCTGGTGGCGGGCGGTGATCGTACCGTCGCGCAGGCCTTCGACGATCGCGTCCCGCACGGCGGCCGAGCGGCGTGGGTCGCGGCCGGTGAGGACGGCGACGGTGAGGCCTTCGGAGCGTCCGGTGGCGGGGGTCCAGGCGGTGGCGGCGCTGGCGTCGTCTGAGCGTACGCACCAGATCCGGCTGCGCTCGGCCTCAGCGGACACGCGCTCGTTGGCGTCGGTGTCGGCGGTGGCGACGAGTACGTACCAGGCGTCGGCGAGGTCGCCTTCGACATATCGGCGCCGCTCCCAGTGGATCTCACCGGACGCGGCCATCGCCTCGACCGATGGCGTGGCCGAGGGCGATACGAGAACGATGTCCGCGCCGGCCGCGATCAGTGCGGGGAGTCGGCGCTGGGCGACCTGTCCCCCGCCGATGACGACGACGCGACGCCCGGCGAGACGGAGTCCGACGGGGTAGGCGGGGTGGTCAGACGGGTGCGCGTGCTCGGACATGGCGGTGAGGGCTCCTCGGCGGTACGGGTGCGGGTGCCGGCCCGCTGCATCGGTGAAGCGGCTGGTGGGGAGGGGTACTGCGCTGCGGATACCTTACGGGCACGGGCGGCGGGCCATTTGGGGTGGGCCTTCGGGGTGGCTCCTGCCGAAGGTTTCCCGGCGGTGGCGATCGACCGGGCCCAGGGTTGGTGTAGGTGCGCTGCCGGCCTTCGCGTACCCGCGAAACCACCCCGAGCGCCGACAGGGACTCATCGCTGCCGTACAGATCCCGGGCCTCCGCGGTGAGTCCATGGCGCTCGCACAGGCTCCGGGCGAGGCCCCGAGGTCCTGCGATCGGACCGTCGCGCCGTCGCCACCGGCCTGGGCGAGCATGGGCCTGGGCAGTACCCGAGCGCCTGCGGTGGAGTTCGGGACGGAGAGAGGTACCACCAGCGACTGGCCTCCCGGGCGCGCCACACGCTCGTCGGACCGACCCGGCCGCCGGAGGTCGGCCGCTTGGCAACCGCCCGCAACTCCGCGATCGCTTCGACAGCCCTCGCAGCGGCTCAGTGCGGGGGCTGGGCAAGCGGACGCTCTGGCGGTATCCGGCCGGTCCTGGTGTCCACCGTCGAAGTCCCCCACCCCGCCTTCTGTCCGGCCACCACCAGCCCTGCCGGCCGCTGCCCCTACTGGGCTGGCGTGGGGCGGGCTTCGCGGGCCGGGGGCAGCCGGAAGAGTTCCCGGCGGCCCACCCGGCCCGCTCCGCGCCCCTGCCCTAGGGCGGTCGCTACTTCTCGGTCACTCCGGCCGAGTCAAACGTGGCCACCTCGTGCATCGCCCGTGCTGCGCTCTGAACCAGCGGAAGGGCCAGCAGTGCTCCGGTGCCCTCGCCAAGTCGAAGATCCAGATCCACCAGGGGACGCAGACCCAGCTTGTTGAGGGCTGCAACATGGCCGGGCTCGGCGCTGCGGTGGCCCGCGATGCAGGCCGCCAGCGCCTCGGGGGCGATGGCCCGGGCCAGTAGCGCGGCGGCACCCGCCGACACCCCGTCCAGCAGGACCGGGATTCGCAGGGAAGCACCGCCGAGGATCAAGCCGACGAGCGCCGCGTGCTCCAGACCACCGACCGCGGCCAGGACACCGATCGGGTCGGCCGGGTCGGGCTCATGCAGTTCCAGACCGCGCCTGACCACATCGACCTTGCGGGCGTGCATCTCATCGTTGATGCCCGTGCCGCGGCCGGTGACCTCCGACGGGTCAAGACCGGTGTAGACACAGATCAGCGCGGCCGAGACGGTCGTATTGGCGATGCCCATCTCACCTGTGATCAGCGCCTTGTTGCCCGCTGCCACCAGATCCCGGGCGGTCTCGATCCCGACCTCTATCGCGGCGAACACTTCTTCGCGGGTGAGCGCGGGGCCGGCGGTGAAGTCAGCGGTGCCCGCACGGACCTTGCGGGGCAGCAGGCCTGGGGTGGTGGGCAGATCGGACGCGACTCCCACATCGATGACGCAGACCTCGGCGCCGACCTGGTTGGCGAAGGCGTTGCAGACGGCTCCCCCACCGAGGAAGTTGGCCACCATCTGGCCGGTGACCTCCTGGGGCCAGGCCGTGACGCCCTGGGCGTGCACTCCGTGGTCGCCGGCGAACACGGCCAGGGCCGCGGGCTCCGGGATCGGCGGCGGGCACATCCGGGAGAGTCCGCTCAGCTGCGCCGAGATGATCTCCAACATGCCGAGTGCACCCGCGGGCTTGGTCATCCGCTTCTGGCGCTCCCATGCCTCACCGAGTGCCTTGGCGTCCAACGGGCGAATGCTGGTGACGGTCTCCTGGAGCAGGTTCTTCGGTTCCTCGCCGGGTAGTGCCCGGCGGCCGTAGGTCTCCTCGTGGACCACCCAGGACAGCGGTCGGCGCTTGGACCAGCCCGACTGCATCAGCTCGGGCTCCTCGGGGAACTCGTCGACGTACCCCACGCAGAGGTACGCCACGACCTCAAGGTGCTCGGGCAGGCCGAGCGTCCGTACCATCTCGCGCTCGTCGAAGAAGCTGACCCAGCCGACTCCCAGGCCCTCGGCGCGGGCGGCGAGCCAGAGGTTCTCCACGGCGAGCGCGGAGGAGTACGGGGCCATCTGGGGCTGGCTGTGCCGACCGAGGGTGTGTCGGCCGCCCCGGGTCGGATCGGCGGTGACGACGATGTTGACCGGGGTGTCGAGGATGGCCTCGATCTTCAGTTCCTTGAACTGCTTGGCCCGGCCCTTGGGCAGCGACTTGGCATAGGTGTCACGCTGCCGCTGGGCGAGTTCATGCATCGCCCCGCGCGTCTCGGCGGAGCGGATGACGACGAAGTCCCAGGGCTGGGAGTGACCGACGCTGGGTGCCGTGTGCGCGGCCTCCAGTACGCGGATCAGGACCTCGTGCGGAATGGGGTCGCTGCGGAAGCCGTTGCGGACATCCCGGCGGTCGCGCATCACGCGCAGTACGGCCTCGCGCTCCACGTCGTCGTACCCGGGTGCGGGAGGGTTCCTCGGTTCCTCGGTCGAAGGCACCGGCGCCGTGTCCGGCCCGGCGGCCGAGCCATCGGCAACGGGCTGGGCGGCAGCGGCGACCGGCTCCGAAGAGGCGGTCTGCTCGGGTTGAGCCTTGGAATCCGATGCGCTGCCCGCGGGCGGCTCCGGTTCGGCGGTGGCGTCGGTCGCCGTCTGGGCCAGGGGTTCAGCGGCGGGCTCCGCCTCAGGGGTGGGGGCGGCCTCCGGCGCCGCCGTGGCGGCGGCCAGCGTTGTCAGGGGCTCGACGGGCTCGGCCGCTGACGTCGTTTCCTCGGCAGGAGCGGCCTCGGGGACCTGTTGCGGTTCAGCCGTCGCCACCGGTTCCGCTGCCGCGTCGGGTGCCGCTTCCCCGGCGAGCTCTGCCACGGGGCCCGTTTCCTGTGCCTCGGCGGCTTCCTCGGCGGGAGCTACCGCCGGTGCGGGCTCAACCTGAACAGGGTCCGGGTGGACCGGTTCGGCCTGAATCGGTTCAGCCTGAATCGGTTCAGCCTGGACCGATTCGGCCTGAATCGGTTCGGCCTGAATCGGTTCGGCCTGAATCGGTTCGGTTTCCTGCTGGGGGGCCGTTTCCTGAGGAGGGGTGGGCTCGGGTTCGGCATCGGGCTGGAGGGGCTCCGGCGTGGGGGCTGCTTCGCCGGTGGCACTGACGTCGGCGTCGTCCGCGACCGTTTCCACGGTGGCATTGGCCTCGGGCTCGGCGGCCTCAGGCACGACGACAGCCTCAACTGCCACCGCCTCAACTGTCGCTGCCTCAGGGACCACGGCAGCTTCAGGAGCCACGGGTGCTCCCGTTGTCGTCACCGTTTCGGGTTCTTCAACTGCCTCAGGGGGCGCAACCGCCACGCTGCCGGTTGCCGCACTCTCCGCGACGGCTTCGGCCGCCTCGGTGGCTTGCGGGGCTGAAGAAGCCTCAGCGTTCTGCTCGGGCTCGGACTGCTGGGGCGGTTGCTGCGCCGAGGCCTCTGGGCCTCCAGGACCGTCAGGCGCAGCATCGGGCCCCTGGTCGACGGCCGCGGAAGCCTGCTCGGCTTGCGGCACGGGCTCAACCACAGGCTCAACCTCAACCACAGCCTGAACCTCGGCCACGGGCTCCGCTTCGATGATCGGTTCCTCACCAGCTGAGCTCTCAGCCGCAGGCTCCGGCTCCGGCTCCGGAGCGACCGTTTCTGCTGGCCCGGCGGCGGAGGGCTGACTCTGCGGGGGTTGCGGGTCCCACGGCTCACCGGCCGGAGGCGGGATCTCCCCGAGCTGCGGTTCGGGGAGCACGGGTACATCGAGGTACTCAGGCCCCATCGACGGGGGTCCGACGGTGAGGTTCTGCACGGTCAACGGGTGCGGCGGTGTCTCAGCAGGCCCGCGGTCGGCGAGCGAACGCACCACACCGGTCGAGGAGTCCGGCGGCATCGGGGGGCCCATGTGCAGCGGGCGCGGAGCGGTCGGGGGTGTCATGCCCGAAGCGATGGGAGCGGGCTGCACCGGTGCCGCCGGTTCGGACGTCGTGGGCGCATCGGGAGCAGGCTCGGCAGCGGTCAGGGGGGTGTGCTGGCCGGTCTGCTCGACCGGGGACGGGTCGCCGGCAGGCTCCGGGGCTTCGCCCGAGTGCACGGTCTGGGCATCACCCTGTGATGCCGTCTGGCCAGGCTGCTGTACGCCGGGGAGGGGGGCAACCGAGTCCGGAGCGCCAAGGTCCATCGGGCCGCTCGGGGCTTGTGCGCTGGGCTCGGCCTGCGTCACGAACGCAGGGGCCGGCACGACCTCCGGGGCCGGGATGGATGTTGGAGTGCCGAGATCCGCCTGAGCGGCGAACTCCGGTCCCATCGGTGTCTGCGGCGCGACGGGCCTGCCGTTCTGCTCACCGACTGGCCTGTCAGACGCCGAGGGCAGGCCCACACCACGGACCTGGACCTGAAGCTGCGGTGGGATCGGCGGGGCGGGTGTGTACTGCTCCGGGACCTGGGGCGCGGCGGGGCGCTGGGCCTGGGCGACGCCCGCGGCTTGCAGGGCGGGCACCGGCTGCTGCAGGGCGTGTGACGGGTCGCTCCACGCGCCCTGTGCGCCTGGCATCAACAGCAGATCGTCTTCTTCGGGCGGGTGCTCGGAGGGATCCAGGAAGGTATACGCACCAGGACCGGGGTCACCCGGCTGCTGCTCCACCACGCCTGCGTTCTCCGGCAGTCCCTCACCTGGGAGCTGGCCGGTGTCAGTCATGCGTACCCCTCGCCCATCGATTGTGATCCTTCGCCCATCACCCGGACGCCCGATCGCGGCACTCCTGGCGCCCGTCAACAAGAACGAGCGCGTGCGCCACGCGGCACGATTGCCTACCGGACTCCAAGCATTCTCGCGGCCGTTCGCGGCCATGGCGGGGAGAACCGCCACGGTCGGCTGTGGGCTGCGCCACGTTGCGCCTCCCCCGGTCTACGGCGTACCACATACCGGAGCCAAAGCGACACTGCTTTTCCGGTTTCCCGGACATTGCCGAACGAAGCGACAAACGGCCGACGGTGCGGTACGACGGTCGGTCAGCCTACCTGGCGCCCTTCACGGCGGGGTCATGGGGCGCGGTCGGGCGCCCGGCCCGAGAGAAGGAAGACAACCGTGCGCTCGCGTTCCGCCCAGTCCCCTGGGTCGAGTTGGACGGACTGGAGCAGGGCGCACTCAACGGTGTAGCCACCGCTGGTCAGAGCGGCGCCGATCGCCTCGGCCTCATCGCGGGTGGAGGCATGGGCCACGATGCGTTCGGGGCGGCGGTCGGTGCAGGCGGTGACCACCGCCGCTCCCCCGCCGCCGATCCGGACGACATCGGGCTCGGGTAGCCGCTCCAGTACGAGTGGAGCCTGTCCGTGCACCACCTGCGTCTGGACGCCGGCGCGGCGGGCGGCGCCGTCGGTGCGGGCGCAGGCCGCCGCATCGGAGTCGACGGCGATCACCGCGGCGCCGAAGCGCGCCGCGTCGACGGCGAAGGCCCCGCCGCCCGAGCCGATGTCCCAGACGAGGTCGCCGACCCGGGGGCCGAGGCGCGCCAACTGGAGGGCGCGCAGTTCATCGGACTCCCCTTCGCTGCGCTCCCGCGAGGGAGTCGAGGCCCTGGGCGCACGGGGGTGGAGGTCGTCCCGGTTTGGGGGCTGAGCATCGCCGGCTGGTTCCGCGGGCAGCGCCCAGCCGCGTACCCCGGCGGGATACCCGGCGTCTCGACCGGCGATCCAGGCGGCCGTGGGCGCGGGGCGGGTGCCGGAGCCGCCGATGACGATCACGACATTGGGGTCACGCCAGACATGGTCGGCGGCCTTGTCGGAGGTGAGGACGGTGACCTGTTCACGCCCGGTGCCCAGTTCCTCGCAGATGACGAAGGTGCGGTGGACGCCTTCGAGCAGCAGGGCCAGCTCAACGGGGCCCGCCCCCGGGGAGGTCAGGACGGCGACCTTGGGATGTGCTCGGCAGACATTGACGGCGCGGCGGAGCGTACGGGGGTGGGCGACGACGATCTGGGCGTCGTCCCAGGGCATTCCGGCGCGGGCGAAGGCGGTGGCGACCGAGGAGACGGCGGGCACCACCTCGACCTCCAATCCGTGTTCCGGTGCGCGCAGGGTGCGTACGACGCCGAAGAAGCCCGGGTCGCCGTCGGCCAGGACGACGGCGCTGCCGCGGTGGCCGGCGATCCGGCGGGCCGCGAGATCGATGCTGCCCAGCCGGATGCGCTCGGCGCGGGCGGGCACTTCGGGGAGGGCGAGATGGTGCGGCGCACCGGCGACCAGGGTGGCGGCCATCAGGGCCGACCTGGCCGCTGCGGTCAGGGGCGACCCGTCCCAGCCGATCACGGTGACGCGGTCGGCCATCGTCGTGAGCTCCCTGATGTCGTCGCAGGTGGGGGGTGACCCCTGAGGTGAGGGGAGTGAGTGGGCAGGGTGACATTACCTGGCCACGGCAGGGTCTGGATCGGGCCGATGCCCGAAGAGATGGCCGACTGCCGGACCGATGGCCGAGTTCCAGCCTGCGAAATCCGCCAGGACCTGGTGGCGATCATGAGTTGAGGGCACCGCGCGCCCAGGCGCCAGGGAGCCGTCGTGGCGCGCTCCGCGGCTAACGCCTCAGGCCAGAGTGGTTGGGGCGGAGCCGCCGGCAAGGGCCTTCGTCGCGGGTGGGTCAGTGTTCAGTTCAGCTCATTGAACGAGGCGTATCCGAATTGCGCCATCTCGTCCGTACCGCCTTCGAGGTCTTCGGGCAGCAGGCTCCAGACGATCAGATCGGTGCGCATGTCCACCCAGTCGCCGGCGTCCGTCTGGAAGCGGGCTATCCACGCGTTGCGCAGTACGCCCTCGCTGATGCCGCCGACCTTCTGGGCCACCTGCTGCGAGGCGGTGTTGTCGGCGGGGGTTCGCAGTTCCATGCGTTCGAACTTCTGGTTGCGAAAGAGCCATTTGGCGACGGCCAGCACGGACTCGGTGGCGTACCCCTCGCCGCGCGCCCAGGGAGCGGTGACATAGGAGATCTCGGTGGCGAGGGTGTGCCAGTTGGTGTTGCGCAGCCGAATCGTCCCTACCAGGCGCTGGGTGAGGAACTCGGTGACCGCGAGGGCGATGCCGTCGCCGCGGGTGCGCTGCGCGGGAGCGATCCTGCGCACCCAGTCGTAGGCGTCCCCGCTGGTGTACGGAAGGGGCGCCGAGGTCCAGGCGGCCACCAGGTCATCGTTCATCATTTCCGTGTATGCGGGGATATCGGCGTCCTCAAAGGGGCGCAGCACCAGTCGCTCCGTGCTGATGGACACGTCCGGAAAGGTGGTAGTCATGCGCCGCTCCGTAGCCAGGGGCCTGCTGGAACCAGGAACCAGGGGGTCTGCCGAAGTGCCAAGGATGCAGCATGGACCCACCGAACTGCACCACAGGGTGCCGCACTTGTGATGTGGCGCAAACCTTTCGGCCCCGCACGCCCCTCGAAGGGGGTGCGAGGCCGAAGGGTCATGACGGTGGGAGGCCGGCGGGCTATGCACCGTTGACGGGTGACATGGGCGGAGGGCCTGGGTCGGCTAGAAGGCGGGAATGACCGAACCGTCGTACTCGTCCTCGATGAACTTCTTCACCTCGGGCGAGTTCAGCAGCTTCGCGAGCTTCACCACCTGCGGGTCCTTCTCCTTGCCTTCCTTGACGGCGAGGAAGTTGCCGTAGGGGTTGCCCTCGGCGGCTTCGAGGACCAGTGCGTCGTCCTTGGGGCTGAGCTTCGCTTGGACGGCGTAGTTGCCGTTGATCACGGCGGCGTCGACGTCATCGAGCGAACGCGGGACCTGGGCCGCCTCAAGCTCCTTGAACTGGATCTTCTTGGGGTTCTCGGCTATGTCCTTGGGGGTGGCGTCGTTGCCGGCGCCCGCCTTCAGCTTGATCAGGCCGTTCTCGTCGAGGAGCTTGAGCGCGCGGGCCTCGTTGGTGGTGTCGTTGGGCAGGGCTACGGTCGCACCCTCCTTGAGGTCCGTGATCTTCTGGACCTTGTTGGAGTAGAGGCCGAGCGGCTCCAGGTGGACCGTGACGACCGGCACGATCGTGGTGTCGTTCTTCTTGTTGAAGTCGTCGAGGTAGGGCTTGTGCTGGAAGTAGTTGGCGCCCACTTCGCCGCTCTGGGTGGCCGTGTTGGGCGTCACGTAGTCGCTGAACTCCTTGACCTCCAGCTTGAGGTCTTCCTTGGCGGCCAGCTTGTCCTTGACGAACCCGAGTATCTGGGCGTGCGGGACGGAGCTCGCGGCGACGACGAGCTTGCCGTCGGAGGCCTGGGATTCGGAGTCGGAGCCGCACGCCGAGAGTCCGAGGGTGAGGGCTCCGACGGCGAGGACAGTGGTGGTGATCTTGGTGGTGTTACGCACGAAAAGTGCCTTTCTCCATGGGTGGTGCGGGTGGTGCGACCCGAGCGGACCCGTTGAGTGGGTCCACCGGGGTCAGAGGGTCTTGCTGGTCTGGGTGGCGGCCTCGGTGGTCGTCATCGGGGCGCCTTCGGCGGGGTAGCCGTGCTGGAGGAACCGCAGCCGGGGTGTGGTGCTGCCGCGTCCACGCCGGTGGAGGCCCCGGGCCGCGTAGTCGCCGGCGAACTGGATGAGCGAGATCACCACCGCGAGGATGGCGACCGTGATCCACATCAGTTCGGTCTCGAAGCGCTGGTGGCCGAAGCGGATGGCGATGTCGCCGAGCCCGCCAGCGCCGACCGTGCCCGCCATGGCGGAGTAGCCGATGAGTACGACGACCGTGGTGGTGGCGCTGGAGATCAGGGAGGGCAGCGACTCCGGTACGAGCACCTTGCGTACGACGGTCCAGGTGCTGCCGCCCATGGACTGGACGGCTTCGACGAGCCCGCCGTCCACCTCGCGCACGGAGGTCTCCACCAGCCGGGCGAAGAACGGGATCGCACCGATGGCGAGAGGGACGATGGCGCCCTCCCGGCCGATGGTGGTGCCGGTGATCGCCTTGGTGAAGGGCATCAGCGCCACCATGAGCACGATGAACGGCATCGAGCGGGTGATGTTGACGATCTGCCCGATCACCTTGTTGGCGGCGGCGTTGCCGAGTAGTCCGCCGCGGTCGGTCAGTACCAGGACGATGCCCAGCGGAAGTCCGAGGGCCACGGCGACCGCGGTGGACCAGCCGACCATGTAGAGGGTGTCCCAACAGGCCTGCTCCAGCAGTGGCTGCATCTCCGACCAGGTCACTTGGCACCTTCCTTGACGGTGGTGGCGCGGTCGGCGGGCTTGGTGGGTTCAGCGGGTTCGACTATCCCGACCTGGAGGCCCTGCTCCCGTAGGAAGCCGATCGGCACGACGTTCTCCTCGAACGGGCCGGGCAGCTCGATGCGCATCCGCCCGACCTGCTTGCCGGCGACGGTGTCCATCGCGGCGCCCAGGATGGAGATGTCGATGTTGTAGGTGCGCGAGAGCTGGGAGATCACCGGGCGGGTGGCGGCATCGCCGTGGAAGGTGACGTCCACGACCGTGCGTCCGGGGCCTGAGGCATCACCACCGACGGGGAAGAGGGCGGTGGCCAGCTGCGATCCTGGGGTGGCGAGCAGTTCGCTCACCGTGCCGGACTCGACGATGCGCCCGTTCTCCATCAGGGCGGCGGAGTCGCAGACCGTTTTGACGACGTCCATCTCATGGGTGATGAGCAGCACCGTGAGGCCCAGACGCCGGTTGAGGTCGCGCAGGAGTTCCAGGATGGAACGAGTGGTCTCGGGGTCGAGCGCGCTGGTCGCCTCGTCCGACAGGAGCACCTTGGGGTCGCCCGCGAGGGCGCGGGCGATACCGACGCGCTGCTTCTGTCCGCCCGAGAGCTGGCCCGGATAGGCCTTGGCCTTGTCCGAGAGTCCCACCAGGTCAAGGAGTTCGAGGGCCTTGCGGGTGCGCTCTCGGCCGGAGAGTCCAAGGATCTCCAGGGGGAGTTCCACATTGTCGCGGACCGAGCGCGAGGAGAGCAGATTGAAGTGCTGGAAGACCATGCCGATGCGACTGCGTGCTTCGCGTAGTTCCTTGCCCGCTCGGGCGCCGCGTCCGACGAGGGCGGTGAGTTCCCGTCCGTTCACGGTGACGGTGCCGGCCGTGGGGCGCTCAAGGAGGTTGACGCAGCGGATGAGGGAGGATTTCCCGGCGCCGCTCTGGCCGATGACTCCGTACACCTCGCCTTCCTTGACGTGGAGGTCAACGCCGTCCAGGGCGGTGACCTCGCGTCCTCGCGAGCGGTAGACCTTGGTGAGGCCCGTGGTGGTGATCACTGGGATGTCCATCACTGTCGAGTGCACGGCACGCGGGCGCGCCGGCACGGGGCGTTCGTCTTCGGGCAGATGTCTTCGGAACGCGGCACGGTCCGGCTCCGGGGCACGCCGAACGGCTCCGGGGCGGCAAGGGGGCTAACGCGTGCGCGGTGGCAGCGGTGATCCGATCAGTCGGATCTGGGGCTGCGCGTTCTCACTTCGGGGCGCGAGGCAAAGCGGGGGCCCTCAGAAGGCGCACATTCGACACATACAACGAGCACCGGGCGTCGTGTTCGCCTCGGTCGCAAAGTTGCGGCTGCTCGTCGTGGTCATGTCGGCCAGTAAACCAGATGGCCATAACAACCGATAAGGCCCGTCCGAATAGCGGACAGCGCGTTGCGCTCACTTCCGCTGCCCGCCACCCACTCCCCATGGCAATAGAATCGCCCTGACCTGCACAAACGCCCAGGAGTCAACATCCGCCCGGCACGCGGGATGGAACTCATCCAGCGGCGGAAGCTGTGGCCAAGGCCACGATGCCCCTCTCGGAGCCGTCACATGACCCAGCAGGCTGAGCGCGTACGGGGGCGGGCGCGGCGGGCCCTTGGAGCCGTAATACGCTCGGGGGCATGCTTGACGCCCTGACGATCGCGGTCGGAGTGACCGCGCTCGCCCTCGCTGCCTGGTGCGGTCATGCCGCATATCGGGATCAACCCACCAAGGACTGGCACTTCATCGGCATGGCCGTGGTGACGGTGTTGACTCTGGTGCAGTTGGTGGTGGGAGTGGTGCAGCTGGCCCGGGGCGAGGAGCCGCACGATGGCACGGTGACCTTTGTCGCGTATCTGATCGGCGCGTTCACCGCGATCCCCGCGGCTGGTTTCCTCTCACTGACCGAGCGCAGCCGTTGGGGCTCGGCGACCGTCGCCTCGGGTGCGGTGGTACTCGCCGTGCTGGAAGTACGGCTCTATGACATCTGGGGAGGCTGACGATGGCCGAGCCCGTCACCACGAAGAAGACCGCGACCGCCACGGGAACAGCAGGGCGCTCCAAACTGGTCGCGGGACCCGGGGTGCTGCTGGTGTGGGTGTACGGGGTGATGTCGGTGGGCGCGGTATCGCGCTCCGTCTACGAGATCCTCGTCCGCTTCGACACGGCCCCGCTGGCGCATTCGCTCTCCGCGGTCGCCGCGGTGGTGTACGCGTTCATCACGTACACCCTCGTCCGGGGCGGCGAGAGGGCCCGTAGGGCGGCGCTGGTGTGCTGCGCCGCCGAACTGGCCGGCGTACTGATCGTCGGCACCTGGACCGTCTGGGACCCGTCCGCCTTCCCCGACTCCACCGTCTGGTCGGAGTACGGGATGGGCTATCTCTTCATCCCGGTGCTGCTGCCGGTGACCGGAATGCTGTGGCTGCGCCGCTCCCGCGGACAGCAGCCACCAGCAGTCGCCCCGTGACTCAGGCGCTGGTCACATATCCCAGCGCCGAGGACTCCTTCTCCAGGATCACCACGGTCAGACGCGGTCCGACCTGCTCGCGGGAGACCGGAACATAGCCACGGCTGCGGTACAGCCGGAGGTTGCCCTCGCTGCGGTGGCCGGTGAAGAGCTGAAAACGCTGGGCGGCCGTAGCCGGCTCGGCGGCGAAATGGTCCTCGATGGCGTCGAGCAACCGTCCGCCGAGGCCATGGCGCTGCATCCGGGGGTGCACGATCAGTTTGGCGATCCTGGCCGTGCCGTCGTCATCGACCCGTCCCCGCACGGACGCGACGATCTCATCGCCGAGCCGGGCCACCAGGGCATGGCCTTCGGCCAGCTCCGCTCGTAGATCGTCGAGGGGCTGGGTGAGGGGCTCGATCGCATAGTCGCCGTACAGCTCCGCCTCGCTCTGGTAACAGAGGTACTGAAGCTTGAGAATGTGCTCCGCGTCCTGGGCTCTCGCCGCTGAGATCGTCACGCTCATGCCCATGTGCACATGCCTCCCGCTCACCTGTCCACGCCAGTTGTCGGCCGGTTGTCTACCGCTCCTTTCCCCCAAGGGCAGGAGCTCCAACCTCCACCGCAAGCATTCTGCGCAGACATCCCAGGCAACGGGAACGCATGGGTCCTAGACTTCCTTGTGAGATACCCAACTCTCCTGCGATTTCGCGGTAAGTGGGGTCATCAGGGGACAACATCGCAGCCAATAGTTTTGGGCAGTTCCCCGGTGCCCGGGCGACCGCCGCCCAGAGCGCGCGATGCCGCTCGGCCCGGAGCGCCGTCCCTTCGGGGCCTTGGCCGATGTCACCCGACGGCTCGGGAGCCGTGCCGTCGATGGGGCGTTCCCGGATGGCTGCTCGGCGAGCGCGACGCGCCTCGGCGCGTACCGCAGACCGCACCCAGCGGGCGGCGTCCAAGGGCGGACCCGAGTCCTTCAGGGTCTCCAACAGCCTGAGCCAGACGGCCTGTTCGAGGTCGGCGGCGTCCATCGCGGCGGCCGGCGCCTCCGCCGTCGCCTCAGCGCGGACCAGTGGGCGCAGGGTGGTGACGGCGGAGGCGGAGAGTTCCTCGGGAAGCGTCATGCCGAGCGGGACGTGCGGCTGCCGGGCGGCGGTTGCCGGCGCCCCGCACTGTCACCCGTACGGGCAGTCGCCCCATCCCGGCGACCGCGGCGGTCCGTCGCGGCCCGCTAGCGGCGGACTGCGGCGGCGGCGAGCAGACCGGTGTCCGGCTGGTCGGTGAAGATCCCGTCGATACCGGTCGCGAGGTAGCGCTGGTAGGCGCCGAAGACATCGCCGTAGGCGTTGGGTTCGATGCCCGGCGTCCCGTCACGGTCGCGCCGGAAGTCGGCGGGCAGAAAGCTGTTCTCGTTCCGCAGGGTGTACGGGTGGACGATCAGACGCTGGCGGTGGGCGTCACGCACCAGGGTGGTCGGCTCGCCGAGCCGGCCACCGGAGTCCTTGGGAATCACCAGGTCGAGGGTGGGTCCGATGCCCTGGGCGAAGGTGGCGATCCACTTCAGTCCCTCGGGCTTGACGAGATCGGCGACCGTACGGGGATCACCGGCCACCGTGAAGTCCCAGGGCCTGCTGGTGGGCCCGGAGAGCAGGACCACCCGGGGCGCGGAGACCAGTCGGGCCATCCGCCGCATGCTGTCGGGCTCAAACGACTGGACGAAGACCGGAGCGTTACGACCGTCCCGGCGATAGCGGCGCAGCAGACGGGCCAGCGGCTCCTCCAGGCCGAGGCCGAGCTGGCGGAAGTAGGTGGGGTGCTTGGTTTCGATGTGCAGCCAGACCGGGCGGTCTCGGCGGCGCCCTTCCTTGTCGGCCCAGCGCAGCACCTCCTCGAAGGAGGGGATGGGCCAGCGGCCGTCGTAGAGCGAGTTGTCCGGACGGTTGCCGGGGATGCGTTCCTTGGCCCGGAGGGTCTTGAGCTCGGCCAGGGTGAAGTCCTCGGTGAACCAACCGGTCAGGCGTGTCCCGTCGATCGTCTTGGTCGCCTTACGGCCGGCGAACTCGGGATGCTCGGCGACATCCGTCGTCCCGGTGATGTCGTTCTCATGACGGCAGACGAGATGACCGTCCTTGGTGGGCACCAGATCCTGCTCGATGACATGGGCACCCATGTCCAGTGCGAGCTGATAGGCACCCATGGTGTGCTCGGGGCGATAGCCGCTGGCGCCGCGGTGGGCGATCACGGTGGGCACTGGCAGCTGGCGGTACGAGCCCCCGGGCCGGGGCGGTCCGTCGTCGAGGGCGCTGGCAGCGGCCTGTGTGGTGGTGGCTCCCACGCCGAGCGCGGCGGTGGAGAGCACCGCCGCTCCCAGCACCGTGCGCCGCCCCGGAGCACTCTCGCCGCCCTGTCGCACCTGTGTCATTGGAGCGCCTCCTTGGTTGTCGGCGCGGTGCTCCCCGTCGGTGCTCCGCGCTTGGTCTGATGCACTGTCGACGCTAGGCAGTCATCACTTCCCCGGGGAGGACCACGGGCGAACAGAGCGCGAATACTCATCAACGGCGGGTATCCGATTCGTGAACCCGATGTGCGATCGGGCGTTTGCCGCGAGTATCGTCCTCACCTGCGCGGACCATGGCGGATCAGAAGAGGTCCGAGAGGGTCTCGCCCAGGCCGCCGACCGCTGCCGTCCCTTCATGACACCGGAGGACCCGTTGTCCCGCTTGACCCTCATCAAGGCCGCTCTAGGACCGATCCTGCGCCTGATGTTCCGTCCCCGCGTGGAGGGTGTGGAGAGCATTCCCGGGTCCGGTCCCGTCATTTTGGCGGGTAATCACCTCACCTTCATCGACTCCATGATCCTTCCCCTGGTGTGCACCCGGCCGGTGTACTTCATCGGTAAGGACGAGTACGTCACGGGGAAGGGCCTCAAGGGCCGGGCGATGGCTTGGTTCTTCATCGGTGTCGGCATGATCCCGGTCGACCGGGACGGTGCGAACGGCGGAGTGGCCGCGCTGATGACCGGCCGTCGGGTGCTGGAGGAGGGCAAGCTCTTCGGGATCTACCCCGAGGGGACCCGTTCCCCCGACGGGCGGCTCTACCGGGGCCGTACCGGAATCGCCCGGCTCACCTTGATGACCGGGGCGCCCGTGGTGCCCTTCGCGGTGATCGGTACGGACAAGCTCCAGCCGGGCGGGGCCGGACTGCCTCGGCCGGGCCGGGTGACGATCCGCTTCGGCAAGCCGATGGAGTTCTCCCGGTACGAGGGCATGGACCGGGACCGCTATGTGCTGCGTGCGGTCACCGACTCGGTGATGACCGAGGTGATGCGGCTGTCGGGCCAGGAGTACGTCGACATGTACGCGACCAAGGCCAAAGCCGCCTGACGCTGACGGCTCATGGGTGTGGGCCAGACCCCCGACCGGGGTCTGGCCCACACCCATGAGCGGGTCCCGCGGCCCTCTACGGGTGCTCAACACCGCTTTCCAGGCGCTGGCCCTTCAGCAGGAACCAGGCGGCGACTGCGGTGACCAGCAGAACCACCGAGCCAACCGCCCCGGCGAGATGGAAACCGTCGGCGAAGGCACTCTGCGCCGATGAGAGCAGGGCCGCGCTCTGCTCCGACGGCAGCCCCGCCGTCGCCTGAGCCGCGCCCCCGAGGGAGTCGCGGGCCGCGTCGGCGACCTCCGCGGGCACCCCCTGCGGCACGGCGAAGCCACGGTAGACGCCCGTCACCACCGAGCCCAGCAGCGCGATGCCAAGGGCCGCTCCCAACTCGTACGCCGTCTCGGAGACCGCGGACGCGGCACCCGCCTGTTCCTTGGGGACGCTGGAGAGGATCACATCGGCGGTCACGGTGAAGGCGAGACCGGCACCTATGCCACCGAGGAACAGGGCGAGCCCCATGGAGAGCGGCCCGGTCTCGGCGGTCAGCAGGGTGCACGACGCAAGCGCCAGACCGACCGCGGCCAATCCCCCGGACACGGCACTGCGCACGGACGCCCTCCGGGCGATGTAACCGGCGAGCAGACCGGCCAGCACCGCGCCGACGGCCGCCGGCAGTTCGATGAGACCCGCCTCCAGCGGCGATCGTCCTTGGACGAGTTGCAGGAACTGGGAGAGGAAGAAGACCAGTCCGGAGAGTCCGAGGATGGTCAGCAGATCGGCGAGGACCGCACCGGAGAAGCCCCGGTTGTGGAAGAGCCGTACGTTCAGCAGCGGTGAGTCAAGGGTCAACTGCCGTCGGACGAACCAGTACAGCGAGCCGATGCCGATGACCGCCGAGCCGGCCGAGATCACACCGATGCCGTGCACCGCCATCTCCTTGATGGCGTAGACGATGGCGACCATGCCCACCAGTGAGAGGGCGACGCTGAGCAGATCCCAGGGGCCCGGGTTGGGATTGCGGGACTCGGGGAGCAGCTTGACACCGACGACCACCAGTACCGCCATCACCGGCAGATTGATCAGGAAGACCGAGCCCCACCAGAAGTGCTCCAGCAGGAACCCGCCCACGACCGGCCCGACAGCCGCGCCGGCTGAGGCGGCCGCGCCCCAGATGCCCACCGCGATGCTGCGCTCTTTGGGGTCGTGGAAGAGGTTGCGGATCAGGGCGAGCGTGGAGGGCATCAGGGTCGCGCCGGCGACACCCAGCAGGGCTCGCGCTATGATCATCATCTCCGGGCTGGTGGCGTAGGCGTTGAGGACCGACACCGCCCCGAATGCCACCGCACCCGTGAGCAGCAGCTTCTTCCGGCCGATGCGATCGCCGAGGCTGCCCATGGAGATCAAGAGGCCGGCGATGATGAATGAGTAGACATCGCCGATCCACAGCAGTTCGGTGCCGGACGGCTTGAGGTCCTCGCTCAGAAACGGTGTGGCGAGTCCCAGCACGGTGGCGTCGACCGCGACCAGCAGTACGGCCAGCACCAGTACGGCCAGCGCGAGCCAGCGACCTGGTGCTCGTACGGTCGTCTCCTTCGTCAGCTGGTCGGTACCGCTCACTTCTCCACGCTCCGTCGGGTGACACCGCCGAGCAGTAGCTCGGCGATCATGAATTGGTAGTCCTTGCTGGCGACCCGGCCTGATTGGACGGCCCAGGCGCCCGAGCCGACCAGCCCGTACAGCGCCTCGGTGAGCCAGGCGGCGGTGAGGTCGATACGGAAGTCGCCGTCTTCCTGGCCGCGCTGGAAGAGTCCGGAGACCCGGGCGTCGAGTTCGGCCCAGCCCTCGTTGACCGAGCCCTCGAAGAGCTGGTTCTCGGTGAAGAGGAAGCCCAGCAGGGCGGCGTTGGACTCGGTCTCGGCGATCAGCCGGCGCAGCGCGTCCAGGGCGCTTCCCTCATCGAGTCGAGCCGCGTCCAGCGCCATTTGGAACTCTCGGATGCCGAGGTCTTCCAGGGCGCGCACCAGGGCGTCCCGCCCGGCGAAGTGCCGGTGGAGGGTGGCGCGGCCGATCCCGGCGGCCTTGGCGACCTCGTCCATGGTCGCGGTGGCCTTGCGGGAGAGAAGGGCAGCGGCGGTACGCAGAACCTGCTCGCGGTCGACTGTCATGAGACGAGCATAGACCATATGAGACATCAATGTCTCATTAGATATTGCGTTGAATCATTCAGCGCCGAGAGGAAGGGTGTGCGGGTGAAGCCGCTGCTGCTGATCGACATCGACGGGCCGCTCAATCCCTACGGCGGAAAGCCTGAGCGCCGGCCTGAGGGCTACACGACCCACCGGATGCGGCCGATGGGCTGGACCCATCCCAAGCCGCTGCGGGTCTGGCTCAACCCGGGCCATGGCGGGGAGCTGTTGGCGCTCGCCGAGCACTTCGAGCTGGTGTGGGCGACGACCTGGAAGGCGGAGGCCAATGTCTGGGTCGGCCCCGTGCTGGGACTTCCGGAGCTACCCCATGTCGAATGGCCCGTGATGCATGGCGCGGCACCGCGCGGGACGTTCTGGAAGACCCAGTACATACTCCGGTACGCGGCGGGGCGCCCCTTCGCCTGGATCGATGACGAGATCACCGAACCGGATCGGGAGTTCGTGGCGGCCAACCACCTCGCCGCCGCCCTACTGCTCCGCGTCGACCACCGCATCGGGCTGATCCGACCGGACTTCGACGCACTCGCGGAGTGGGCGACGGCGCTGGAGTGACCTTCTCGCTGGTTAGCGCTCGGCGCCGGCCCAACGGTGCTGGACGGCAAGATCGGCCTTGACCTCGGACAGCTGTACGGCGACGGCTGACGGAGCCGTACCGCCACGGCCGTTACGGGCCGCGAGCGCGCCCGTGACGCTGAGCACCGAGCGGACCTCGGGGGTCAGATGGGGAGAGATCTTGGCGAACTGCTCGTCGGTGAGCTGATCCAGCTCAATGCCCTGGCTCTCGCACTCCTTGACGCACTCCCCCGCGACCTCATGCGCCACACGGAACGGCACCCCCTGCTTGACCAGCCACTCCGCGATATCCGTCGCCAGCGAGAACCCGGCCGGGGCGAGCTCCGCCATCCGCGCACGGTTGACCGTCAGGGTGGCCATCATTCCGGTGAAGGCGGGCAGCAGCACTTCCAGCTGGTCGCAGGAGTCGAAGACCGGCTCCTTGTCCTCCTGGAGATCGCGGTTGTACGCGAGGGGCAGCGCCTTCAAGGTGGCCAGCAGACCGGTGAGGTTGCCGATGAGCCGACCGGACTTACCGCGGGCCAGTTCGGCGATGTCCGGGTTCTTCTTCTGCGGCATGATCGACGAGCCGGTGGAGAAGGCGTCATGGAGGGTGACGAAGGAGAACTCCTTCGTGTTCCAGATGATGACCTCCTCCGCGATCCGGGAGAGGTTCACCCCGATCATCGCGGTGATGAACGCGAACTCCGCCACGAAGTCGCGGGAGGCCGTGCCGTCGATGGAGTTGCCGACCGAGCCGTGCTCAAAGCCCAGCTCCGCGGCGACCGCCTCGGGGTCAAGACCCAGCGAGGACCCGGCCAGCGCACCGGAGCCGTACGGGGAGACGGCTGTCCGCGCGTCCCACTGCCGCAACCGCTCGGCGTCCCGGGACAGCGACTGGACATGCGCCAGTACATGGTGGGCGAAGAGGACCGGCTGGGCGTGCTGAAGATGGGTCCGACCCGGCATCGCCACATCGGGGTGGGCCTCGGCGAGTCCCACCAGTGCGTCCTGGAGCTCGGCGATCAGGGAACCGATGATCCGGGCGTGGTCGCGCAGGTACATCCGAAAGAGGGTGGCGATCTGGTCGTTGCGGGAGCGTCCGGCACGCAGCTTGCCACCGAGATCGGGGCCGAGCCGCTCCAGCAGCCCGCGCTCCAGCGCGGTGTGGACGTCCTCGTCGGCGATGGTGCCGACAAAGGAACCGTCAGCTACATCGGCCTCCAGCTGGTCGAGACCGGCCAGCATCCGGGTGAGTTCGTCCTCGGTGAGCAGGGCCGCCTTGTGCAGCACCCGGGCGTGGGCACGCGACCCGGCGATGTCATAGGGCGCGAGCCGCCAGTCGAAGTGGACCGACGCGGACAGCTTGGCCAACGCCTCTGCCGGACCATCGGCAAACCGGGCGCCCCAGAGCCGGACATCACCGTTGTTGCTGCTCACAGCTTCAAGCTCCTCGGAAATATGGATGTACGACCGCCTCCCCGCGACGGAGGTTACGGGGAGGCGGCTTTCTCACGGATGTACGGGCGTACGGTTCTGAGACCCACGGCTCGTGGAGACGCACGGTTCTCACGGACGTACGGAGGGCAGTCCTTCCAGACTCGCGGGCTGTCCCGGAAATCCGGGGCGTCCCAGGGGCCCGGTGGGGATCAGGCCAGGTCCCGCTTGGCGGCGATCTTCGAGGAGAGACCGAAGATCTCGATGAAGCCCTGGGCCTTCGACTGGTCGAAGGTGTCGCCGGAGTCGTAGGTGGCGAGGTTGAAGTCATAGAGCGACTCATCGGACTTCCGACCGGTGACAACGGCCCGGCCGCCGTGCAGGGTCATCCGGATATCACCGGTGACGTGCTGGTTGGCCTCGTTGATAAAGCCGTCCAGGGCGCGCTTGAGCGGGGAGAACCACAGGCCGTCGTAGACCATCTCGCCCCAGCGCTGCTCGACCTGCCGCTTGTAGCGGGCCAGCTCACGCTCGACCGTGACGCTCTCCAGCTCCTGGTGGGCGGTGATCAGTGCGATCGCGCCCGGGGCCTCGTACACCTCGCGGGACTTGATGCCGACGAGCCGGTCCTCGACCATGTCGATCCGGCCGATGCCCTGCTCTCCGGCCCGCTCATTGAGCTGCTGGATCGCCTGGAGCACGGTGACGGGCTTGCCGTCGATGGCGACCGGGACGCCCTCCTTGAAGGAGATGACGACCTCATCGGCCTCGCGCGGGATAGCCGGGTTGGAGGTGTACTCGTAGATGTCCTCGATCGGAGCGTTCCAGATGTCTTCCAGGAAGCCCGTCTCAACGGCCCGGCCGAAGACGTTCTGGTCGATGGAGTACGGAGACTTCTTGGTGGTCGCGATCGGAAGCTGCTTGGCCTCGCAGAAGGCGATGGCCTTGTCCCGGGTCATCGCGTAGTCACGGACCGGGGCGATGCACTTCAGATCGGGGCCGAGCGCGGAGATGCCGGCCTCGAAGCGGACCTGGTCGTTGCCCTTGCCGGTGCAGCCATGGGCGACGATGCCGGCGTTGTGCTTGCGGGCGGCGGCGACGAGGTGCTTGACGATCGTGGGCCGGGAGAGCGCGGAGACCAGCGGATACCGGTCCATGTAGAGCGCATTGGCCTTGATCGCCGGCAGGCAGTACTCATCGGCGAACTCGTCCTTGGCGTCAGCCACCTCGGCTTCCACGGCACCGCAGGCGAGCGCGCGCTTGCGGATGACGTCCAGGTCCTCGCCGCCCTGGCCGACGTCCACGGCAACGGCGATGACCTCGGCGCCCGTCTCCTCGGCGATCCAGCCGATGGCGACGGAGGTGTCCAGACCGCCCGAGTAGGCGAGTACGACGCGCTCGGTCACGGGATTCTCCTTACGATGCATTCGACGATGGAATAAGTATGCACTCCCCTGCATGTTTCGTCAATGTTAGTCGCGCGGGGGCGGTCAGCGCAGACAACCCGCGGTGGGGGACGGCGCTACGAAAGCGCAGAAGGCCGGATTCACACGTTCTCTCAGCGAGCCTGCGCGAAGTGAGCCTGGACGGGCTGCCGGCACTGCCTCTTCCACTGCCTCAGCGCCACACGGACCGCGGCTGACCAGGCGAAGGAGTCCTGGCGTGGTTCGGCCGAGTGCGGGTACGGGGCTGATGCTGATGCTGATGCTGATGCTGATGCTGGTGCTGGTGCTGGTGCTCCGGGGCATGGTCTGCCGCCGATGGACACTGCCCCGTCTGAGGCCTGCGGGTGGGATACGGATCCGTGCGAATGGCGGAGGCCGGACCAGCACCCAAGGAAGCCGCGCCGGCCAGCAACGCCACGGCCTGGCGGAGGCGGGAGGTGAAACCCGGTCTCCGTCAGGCCATGGGATGCGAGGGGCGGCCGGCCCTTCGCGCTAGCGGTCGTTCTGCGCCAGCCGCAGCAGATGATCGGCGAGCGCCTGGCCACCGAGTGGGTCGCGGCTGATCAGCATCAGGGTGTCATCGCCGGCGATGGTGCCGAGGATGTCATGGAGCTCGGCCTGGTCGATGGCCGAAGCGAGGAACTGGGCAGCGCCCGGTGGCGTCCGCAGGACCACCAGATTGGCGGATGCCTCCGCGGAGATCAGCAGCTCTCCGGCGAGCCTGCGCATCCGCTCCTCCTTGGCCGACTCGCCGAGCGGGGCTTGCGGGGTACGGAAGCCGCCCTCGCTGGGCACGGCGTAGATCAGCTCACCACCGGTGTTGCGGATCTTCACCGCGCCCAGTTCGTCGAGGTCGCGGGAGAGCGTCGCCTGGGTGACGTTCAGCCCGCTGTCCGCGAGGAGCTTGGCCAGTTGGCTCTGTGAGCGCACTGGCTGTCGGTTGAGGATGTCCACGATCCGGCGGTGACGGGCCATCCGGGTCTGCGGTACGGCCGGCCCCCCGTGCTCGGTTTCCTGCGCCTCGGTCATCGTCGTCTCATTCTCCGGATCGTCCATCCCCACTCGTCGCGTTCGTCGCGTTCACCGCGTCGAGAATGCCGGGCAGGGCCTGAAGGAACGCATCCACCTCCGCCTCGCCGATGACCAGGGGCGGAACCAGTCGTAGGACATCGGGGGCGGGGGCGTTCACCAGGAAGCCGGCGCTCTGAGCCGCGAGCTGCACCTGGGGCGCGAGGGGCTCGTTGAGCACGATACCCAGCATCAGGCCCGCACCTCGGACATGAGAGATCAAGGGGTGTCCGGCTTCTGCCACTCCGTCCCGGATCTTCTCCCCCAACCGCTTGACTCGGTCAAGCAGCCCATCCGCGGCCAGCGTGTCCAGTACGGCGAGACCTGCGGCGCAGGCCACCGGGTTGCCGCCGAAGGTGGCGGCGTGATGACCGGGCTTCAGCAACTCGGCGGCCTCACCGAAGACCACGGTGGCACCGAGCGGCAACCCACCGCCCAGGCCCTTCGCCAGTGTGACGACATCGGCCTCCACGCCCTCCGCCTGGGCGGCGAACCAATGGCCGGTACGGCCGATGCCCGTCTGCACCTCGTCCAAGACAAGCAGTGTTCCGGTGGCTCGGGTGATCTCCCGGGCCGCCTTGAGGTAGCCCTCGGGGGGCACCACCACACCGCTCTCCCCCTGCACGGGCTCGATGATGACGAGCGCGGTCTCCTCGGTGACAGCGGCCCGCAGGGCATCGGCGTCACCATAGGGAACGTGGGTGACATCGCCCGGGAGCGGCAGGAAGGGCGCCTGCTTGGCGGGCTGTCCCGTGAAGGCGAGTGCGCCCATGGTGCGGCCGTGGAAACCACCGGAGGTGGCGACCATACGGGTACGGCCCGTCAGCCGTCCGATCTTGAAGGCCGCTTCATTGGCCTCGGTACCGGAGTTGCAGAAGAAGACCCGTCCCGGGCGGCCGAACAGCTGGATCAGCCGCTCGGCGAGCGCGACGGCCGGCTCCGAGACATAGAGGTTGGAGACATGCCCCAGGGAGGCGATCTGCCGGGAGACCGCTTCGACCACGGCCGGGTGAGCATGACCGAGCGCGTTCACCGCGAGCCCGGCGACGAAGTCGGTGTACGCGGTGCCGTCCGCGTCCCAGACCGTGGCGCCCGCTCCGCGTACGAGAGAGAGCTGGGGCGTGCCGTAGTTGTCGGTCATCACGCCCTGCCAGCGCAGCGCGAGTTCCTGGTTGGTCATCATTCCCCCTCGGGTGTCGGAGAGCACGGAAAGTCATAGGGCATGGGTGCGTCAGCGGGCATGGGCGGGTCAGAGGGCATCGGGAACGACCATCGTCCCGATGCCTTCGTCGGTGAAGATCTCCAACAGGATGGAGTGCGGGACCCGGCCGTCAATCACCCTGGCCGTGTTGACCCCGTTGCGCACCGCGAAGAGACAGCCCTGCATCTTGGGGACCATTCCGCTGGAGAGGTCCGGCAGCAACTTCTCCAACTGGGTGGCGGTGAGCCGTGAGATCACCTCGTCGCTGTTGGGCCAGTCCACATAGAGCCCCTCGACATCGGTGAGGACCATCAGTGTTTCCGCGCCCAGAGCCGCAGCGAGTGCCGCAGCCGCCGTATCAGCATTGACGTTGTAGACATGCCCGTCGTCCTCCGCCCGTGCGATGGAAGAGACGACCGGGATACGACCGTCAGCCAACAGCGCTTCAATGGCGCCGCTATCGATCCGGGTGATCTCACCGACCCGGCCGATGTCGACCAACTCACCATCGATCATGGGCTGGTGTTTGGTCGCGGTGATGGTGTGCGCGTCCTCACCGGTGAGACCGACAGCGAGCGGCCCGTGCTGGTTGAGCAACCCCACCAGTTCGCGCTGGACCTGGCCGGCCAGCACCATGCGGACCACATCCATCGCCTCGGGCGTGGTGACCCTCAGTCCGGCCTTGAACTCGCTGACCAGACCGTGTCGATCAAGCTGGGCACTGATCTGCGGACCGCCACCGTGCACCACGACGGGACGCAGGCCCGCCTGGCGAAGAAAGACCACATCCTGCGCGAAAGCGGCCTTGAGGTCCTCGTCCACCATGGCGTTGCCGCCGAACTTCACGACGACGATCTTGCCGTTGTGCCGGGTGAGCCAGGGCAGCGCCTCGATGAGGATCTGTGCCTTGGGCAGGGCGGTGTGCTTACGAGTGCTCATAAAGCTGAAGGTCCCCGAATCCTCAGGAGGAGTAGGCGCTGTTCTCATGGACGTAGTCGGCGGTCAGGTCATTCGCCCAGATGACGGCGGACTGGGACCCCGCGGCCAGATCGGCGGTGATCCTCACCTCACGGAAGCGCATATCGACAAGATCGCGGTCCGCGCCGACGCCGCCGTTCTTGCAGACCCAGATGTCGTTGATGGCGACATTGAGCCGGTCGGGCTCGAAGACGGCCGCGGTCGTGCCGATGGCGGAGAGCACCCGCCCCCAATTGGGGTCCTCACCATGGATGGCGCACTTCAGGAGATTGTTCCGGGCAATGGACCGGCCCACCTCGACGGCGTCATCCTCACTCGCGGCGCCGATCACCTCGATGCGGATGTCCTTGCTCGCGCCCTCCGCGTCACCGATCAACTGGCGCGCGAGGTCGTCACAGACCTCACGGACAGCGGCGGCGAACGCCTCGTACGCCGGTACGACACCGGAAGCACCGGAGGCCAGCAGCAACACCGTGTCATTGGTGGACATACAGCCATCGGAATCGATCCGGTCAAAGGTGAGGCGAGTGGCGTCGCGCAGCGCCTTGTCCAGGCCGGGAGCGTCCAGATCGGCATCGGTGGTGAGGACCACCAGCATGGTGGCGAGCCCGGGAGCCAGCATCCCGGCGCCCTTGGCCATTCCCCCGACGGTCCAACCGTCGCCCTCACGGACCGCGGTCTTATGGACGGTGTCGGTGGTCTTGATGGCGATCGCGGCCTTCTCACCGCCGTGCTCGGAGAGCTGCCCAGCGGCGGTCTCGACGCCAGGAAGCAGCTTGTCCATGGGAAGGAGCAGACCGATCAGACCGGTGGAGGCCACCGCGATCTCACCCGCGCTATGGCCCGGCAGGACCTCAGCGGCCTTCTCGGCGGTGGCGTGGGTGTCCTGGAAGCCCTGCGGACCGGTGCAGGCGTTGGCACCGCCGGAATTCAGCACGACCGCACTGACCACACCCCCCTTGAGCACCTGCTCGGACCAGAGGACGGGCGCGGCCTTGACCCGGTTGGAAGTAAAGACGCCGGCGGCGGCACGGCGCGGGCCGTTGTTGACCACCAGGGCCAGGTCCGGATTGCCGCTCTCCTTGATACCGGCGGCGATGCCCGCTGCCGTGAAACCCTTCGCTGCGGTGACGCTCACTGCCACTCCTTGTTCGCTTCTCCGCGCGCCCAGCGCGCCCCTACCACTCTCAACGTCACCCGCGGCCCGTCGGCTGACCGCACGACGCTCACTGCCACTCCTTGTTCGCTTCTCCGCGCGCCCAGCGCGCTACCGTCATCGTGGCTCTGCTCGCGGTCTGGTTCCGTACGCCCATCACGGCGCGAGCCCCACCAGGGGCAGTCCCAGACCCTCAGGTAGGCCAAGGGCGATGTTCATGCTCTGGATCGCACCGCCGGCCGTGCCCTTGGTCAGGTTGTCGATCGCGCTGATCGCGATGACGCGGTTGGCGGCCTCGTCATACGCCACCTGTATCTGCACCGCGTTCGAACCCCCGACGGAGGCGGTCGCGGGCCACTGGCCCTCAGGCAGCAACCGAACGAATGGTTCATCCGCGTAGGCCTTCTCATAGGCGGTACGCACATCCTGCGCGGTCGTGCCCGGCGTGGCCTTGGCCGAACAGGTGGCGAGGATGCCACGGGCCATGGGCGCGAGGGTGGGGGTGAAGGAGACGGTGACCCTCTCCCCCGCGACCGCGCTGAGGTTCTGGATCATCTCCGGGGTGTGTCGATGGCCGCCACCGACCCCGTAGGGGCTCATCGAACCCATCACTTCGGAGCCGAGGAGATGCGGCTTGGGCGCCTTGCCCGCGCCGGATGTCCCGGAAGCCGCGGTGATGACCGCCTCGGGTTCGGCAAGACCCGCCGCATACGCCGGGAAGAGCGCGAGGGAGACCGCCGTGGGATAGCAACCGGGTACCGCGATGCGCTTGGACCCCTCCAGCGCGGCACGGGCACCCGGTAGTTCAGGGAGGCCATAGGGCCAGGTGCCGGCGTGTGGGGAGCCGTAGAACCGCTCCCAGTCACCGGCGTCCTTGAGACGGAAATCCGCCCCCATGTCGACGACGAGGACATCGTCGCCAAGCTGTTCCGCGACGGCAGCGGACTGCCCGTGCGGCAGGGCCAGAAAGACCACGTCATGCCCGGCCAGCACCTCGGTCGTGGTGGGCTCAAGAACGCGGTCGGCCAGGGGCATCAGATGGGGCTGAAGGCTGCCGAGACTCTGGCCGGCGTTGGAGTTGCCCGTGAGCGCGCCGATCTCCACACCGGGGTGGGCGATCAACAGTCGGAGTACCTCTCCTCCCGCGTAACCGCTCGCTCCTGCCACTGCTGCTCGAACCGCCATCGAACCTCCTCATCGATGGCATGACTATACGCAGCACCGCACTTTTATGCAACGAATCAAGG
>NZ_JAMQAW010000024.1:120886-219852 GCF_023701525.1 Streptomyces albipurpureus | reverse complement strand
CGTTGCGCGGATGGGGCAGCGGATGGGGGCAGTGGCTGGCGGGGCCGAGCGTCGGGGTTGACGGGTGCGTGGGGTGTGCCGTCCGTCCGACCGACCGACCGGGAACCCCGTGTCGGGCGGAGGGAAGCGGGCTGGCGCCGTGGGGTCGGGGACCGTGACGTCCGGGGCCGGGCACCAGCGCAGGCAGGCGCTCAGTAGGCGCCTGCGGCCTGGGCGACGGCGGCCGCCGCCAGGCCGCGGACAAGGGGGTGCGGGCGGGTGCCATCGCCGGCGAGTTCCGGCTGGAAGAGGGTGGCGAGGAAGAACGGGTGCTCGGGCAGTTCGGCGATCCGCACCTCGCCGTCGGTGTCGGTGCCGGTGAAGCGCAGCCCGTGGCCGCGCAGCAGTTCAACATGGTGGGGGTTGGCGCCGAAGTCGCACTGGTAGCGCTCGGTGGACCGCTCGGCGCCGATGAGGGCTTCGGCGAGGGAGCCCGCGGTCAGCTCGATCGTGCCCTGGTGACCGACCAGGGAGCATGCGAGCGGCACCACCACGGCGTCGGCCGCCAACGTGCCGGGCGCGTTCTCCGCGTGACCGGCCGCTGCCAGCCCAGCCACGTTGCGGGCGTATTCGAGCAGGACATGTTGGAAGCCGGCGCAGGTGCCGAGCAGGGGGATGCGGTCCTCGCGGGCGGTGCGGATGGCCGCGAGCGCGCCGGCCTCGCTGCGGTAGGGACTGCCGGGCAGCACCCAGATCGCGTCGAACCCCACCAGGGTGGTGCGGTCCGCGACATCCTGGGTGGGGATCCAGTAGGCGTCCAGGTCCAGGCCGTCACGCTCACGCAGCCCGTCGAGTAGACCCGGGATGCGGGCGTGGGAGCGAACCTGGGGCGAGCGGTCGCCGACCAGGGCGACGCGGGCGGTGTGTGTCATGCGGCCATCCTGAGCCGCCCACCTGTATCACGTCCAACGATGATTCACGCATCCAGCATCAGAGATACTGATACCCATGGATCCGCAGCAGTTGCGTACGTTCGTCACCGTGGTCGACCACCGCTCCTTCTCCGCCGCCGCCCAGGCCCTCGGATACACCCAGTCCGCGATCTCACAGCACATCGCCGCGCTCGAAGCCGATCTGGCGGCGCCGCTGCTCTTCCGCCGCCCGGTAGCGCCGACCGAGGCCGGTGAGCGACTGCTGGAGCACGCCCGGCCGCTGCTTCTGCGCCTGGACGCGGCGCGGGCCGACATCGCGCGCCTGCGGCAAGAGCGCCCGGGGCGACTCGCGTTGGCCTGCACGCCGGGCGCGCTGACGCCCGCCACCGCGCTCGCGCTGGTACGCGCCCGCACCGCGACCCCGCGACTCGTGGCCTCAGTGCGGATGTGCGGCCGCGCCGAGGCCGTCCAGGCGGTACTGACCGGCACGGCGGACCTGGCTCTGGTCGACGGCGCGGTGGCACCCAGCGATCCGCTGCCGCTGCCCGACGCCGCCCCGCTGCCCGCCTTTCCCGTCAGCGAGGAACCTCTCGCGGTACTGCTGCCCGCCACCCATCCGCTCGCCGGCCGTCCGGCGCTGCGACTCGCCGACCTCGCCGCCGCCCGCTGGATCGACGCACCCGACGCCGCCGTGCCCCTGGCCCAACTCCGCGCCGCCGCCCAGTCCGACGGCTTCGGCCATCAACTCACCTACACCGGAACCGACATCCGCGGACTGTCCGTCCTGGTGGCCGCCGGAGCCGGCCTCACCACTGCCGCCCTGCCCGCGGCCAAAGACCTCCCCGGCATCGCGGCCATACCCATCACCGAGCCCCGCATCGTGCACCGCACCGAGCTCCTCCACCCCCGCACACCCACCTCCCCCACCGCCGAACTCCTCGACGCCCTGCGCCCAAAGCAGTCTCACTGAAGCCGGCACTCACCGGGTGCGACCTGCCCGTACAGAAGACCGCGGGCGAGGAGTCACACAGCTGAGCTGGGCATCGTGGCTGGTGAGCGAGTTGATCGCCGCTTGGCGACGCTCTCTGTGGATGTCGTTCCAGAGCGGGTGCATAGGATCGCCGGTATGACACTGCGACCGGTCCAGGTGAACATCAAGGCACTTGACGCCTCGGCGGTCGGCCGGTTCTGGGCGGCGGCGCTCGGCTGGAGTGTTTCCAGCGAGGGGCCGGTGACCACCTACGTCGCACCCGTCGGCGACTTCGTCTGGCCGGACCCGGTCGCCGTCTGCATCGATGTCGTGACCGTCCCGGAACCCAAGACAACAACAAAGAACCGAGTGCACCTCGATCTCGCCACCACCTCTGCGGCCCATCAGGCGGAGTTGGTCGCGCGCCTGAGGGCCCTCGGCGCGACGCCCGCCGACGTGGGCCAGGGCGATGTGCCGTGGACCGTACTGGCCGACCCGGAGGGCAACGAGTTCTGCGTGCTGGAGCCTCGGGATGTCTACCGGGACACCGGGCCGATCGCCCGGGTGGTGGTCGACTGTACGGATCCGCGGGCCATGGCCCGGTTCTGGGGTGAGGCGATGGACTGGACCCTGCACGAGGTGGCAGACGGCCATGCGGTGTTGCGCTCCGCCAAGGGTGTCGGCCAGTATTTCGAGTTCCTCCGCACGCCCGGCGTGAAGACCGTGCCAGACCGCGTCCATCTCGATCTGCTGCCGTATCCAGGTGACGACAGAGCAGCGGAGGTGGCCCGGCTGCGGGCCCTCGGCGCCGCCGACCTCGACCTCGGCCAGGGCGACGTCCCGTGGACGTGCCTGGTCGACCCGGAGGGGCATGAGTTCTGTGTCCTCGCCCTGTCCTGACGCCCTGTCCTGACGCTCGGCCTTGCCGTCACCCCCGTACGGGTACGCCCTGTCTGCCCACACACCGTGCTCCCCGGGCGAGTGGGACTCGCGGCGTCCCGGTCGATTCGGGCGACGAGAGCCCGCGTGCGGGGGGCGCGATCGGCTCGCCCGCCCATCACCACCCCCGACTCGCCAACTCACACGCCCAGTCACCCGGCTGTGACCGGGCTTCATCCGGCGGGTGAGGCTCACGGTGGCGGGGCCGAGTGCCACGGTCCCGGCGGACCTCGCCCCTGGACGCCGGCCATGGGTGTTTCACGCGCTCTGTCGGGAGATCCATGAGGTACGGCCGTCGACTCCCGTAGAGCTCCGCCCCCGTGGCGGTGACCGCGCACCGGGGAGCAGCCGGCCTGAGACGATCAGCTTGGCCGAATGAACGAACGTGGGGAAGTGGGGAACATGCTGGTTCCGGTCTTGCTCGGCGTCTTGGCGCTCGTTGCCGGCGGGTGCGTTTGTGTGGTGTGGGCTGAGCGTGGCGGGCCCCGCTGGGTCCGTGCCGTGGCGACCGTGACGCTCGCCGCGAGCGAGGTGCTGGGCCTTTCCGGGAGGAGTCGGCGTCGGGGTCTGAACGGGGACTCCAACAACGACTAGGACGTACGACGCGCACAGAACACGGCACCGGAGCACGATCCAGCGGCCCCGACGTCGGCCCCGCCGCTCCCAGCGCTGACTCGCCGGTTGAAGCGCCCAGTCACTGCCGGGCGAGAGCCCTGCACAGAAGCGTCAGCCTCGGCAGGCGTCCCGCTTTCAGGGGCAGCGGCAGAGCCCTGGTCGACCTGCCGTTTCAAACGGCGGCCGGGCGCCTCTGGGGGCCGAGATCGAGGAGGGGCGCAAGTGGACAGCAGTGGTCAGGCGACTGACCATCGAGGTCGGTGCGTCAAAGCCGGCGGCCTCGTCCAGGAGCTGCCAGTGGTGCACGCCGAGGTGTTGGACGTCCTGATCGCGGGCGCCGGCCCGTGCGGGCTCACGGCGGCCGTGGAGCCGCGGCGACGTGGGGTGTCCTGCCGGATCCTCGACAGGCTTCCGGCCCGAGCGCCGTTCGCGAAAACCGTGGGCAGCCAACCCCCGACGCTGGAGATACGGGACCGGATGGGCCTGGTCGGTGCCGTGCTGGACGCGGCCGTTCCGCTGCGCGGGCAGGCTGTATGCCAACGGCAAGCAGCAGGCCAGGATCGGTCTGGCGCTGCCGCCCGAGGTGCCATGCGGGTTCGCAGCCCTTCCGCAGTACGAGACCGAGCGCGTCATCGACAGACGTCGAACCGCGGGGCTGGGAGGGGTCAGGAACGCGGCCCGTCGGACTGATCGGCTCGCTCGGCGTTCTTCTCCTTGATGCGAACCGCTTCCTTGCGGACCTCGGCCTGGGTGGCGCGTTCCTTCCGCAGCCAGTCGGGGCTGTCCGTCTTCAGCGCTTCGATCTGGTCCGTGGTGAGGGCGTCGGTGACTCCACCCCGGGCGAGGCCCGCGATGGAGATGCCCAACTTCGCCGCGACCACGGGCCGGGGGTGCGGGCCGTTGCGTCGCAGTTCCAGCAGCCACTCGGGCGGATCGGTCTGGAGTGCGCTCAGCTCGGTGCGCGAGACAACACCCTCTTGGAACTCGGCGGGGGTGGCCTGGAGGTACACACCCAGTTTCTTTGCCGCGGTTGCGGGCTTCATCGTCTGGGTGTTCTGGTGCGACGTCATGGTGTCAAGAGTATCGAGCGTGTGCGCTACCGCTGACCACGACCGGTAACCTGGCGGAGTGACAGGCTCGGAAACACCCCCTTCGTTCCGGCTCGCCTATGTCCCAGGCGTGACGCCGACCAAGTGGGTGCGGATCTGGAACGAGCGACTGCCCGGAGTCCCGCTGACGCTCATCGCGGTCTCCCCTGGCGACGCGGCGGACGCTTTGCGCGACGGCGACGCCGACGCGGGCTTCGTACGGCTGCCGATCGACCGGAGTGACCTCAGCGCGATCCCCCTCTACACCGAGACGACGGTGGTCGTGGTCCCGAAGGACCACCTGGTGGCGGCGGTCGACGAGGTGTCGGCCGAGGATCTCGCCGATGACATCGTGCTGCACCCCCTTGACGACACCCTGACCTGGGAGCAGCTACCGGGACAGCCGGCCAAGGAGCGTCCCGAGACGACGGCGGACGCCGTGGAACTGGTTGCGGCCGGGGTGGGACTGCTCATCGTCCCGCAGTCACTCGCCCGCCTGCACCACCGCAAGGACCTCACCTATCGGCCCGTGTCCAACGCACCGGAGTCGCGGGTGGCGCTGTCGTGGCCGGAGGAGAAGACCACCGAGCTGGTGGAGCAGTTCATCGGCATCGTCCGCGGCCGGACCGTGAACAGCTCCCGTGGCCGCCCCACCCCGCCCGAGCCGAAGGGGAAGCGCCCCGACAAGGGGGGCGCGGCGCGAAAGCCCCCGGCGGGCAAGTCGGCGGGCAAGAATCCACGGACCGGTGCCGGCGGCCCCAAGGGCGCCAAGCGCGGCAAGCCTCGCCGTCGGCCGTAGCACCGGCGGCCGAGGGACGACGTTCCTGGACCGGAACCACGGATCGGCTGCTTCCACGGTGCGGTAGGGGGTCGGGTCGCCCGGTAGGCACGACATCCACCTCGTACCGACGGGCTCACCGCTGGGTCGTCAAGCGCCGCGGGCCGAGCGGATGGGGTCAGCGCCGATGTCCGCGCAGCAGGTTCCAGACGTCCTGGTGGACGGGGCCCACCCGGCGTCGAAACGCCGAGGTGTGGATCCGGCGCTGTTCGGCCGCCTGGATATGACTCGTACGGCCCTTTCGGTCGTCCACGCTCCCCGGCGGGAGGGTGATCACATGCCGAGCCGCCGGATGGAGCTTGCTGGTGATCTTGGCGACCACGGCGACATCCCCTCGGACGGAGAGCACCAGGCACGGCCGGTCCTTGGCCCCGGAGCCGTCCGCGAAGGGGACCATGGCCCACCAGATCTCGCCCGGCCACGGCAGAGTGGGCGCCAGTCCCGGCGGGCGGGTCGGAACGGCGTCGGCGGTGTCGCGCCGTCCGGGGCTGAGTCCTGGCTGGGGAGCGGTTCCCCCGCCCCCGTCCCGCCACTGACGCCACATCTTGCGGGCCGTGTACCACCCGGCCGCGAACACCAGGATCACCGCGATCCCCGAGGTGTACATCCCTATGTCGGTCATCGGCTTGGCCCCCGCCCCGGTAGTACCGAGGGCCGACCGTACCGGTATGAGACACCCGCACCGGCCGATTCATCCGAAGTCGCCGGTCAAAGCGTCAGCGGGTCCAAACGTCGGTGGGGTGTCACTGGCGCTGCCGGGCCACCGCGGTGGGCGTCTGAGGCGCTGGCGGCCTGGTGAGGACCACCGAGCAGCCCTCAGACCAGCTCTTTTGCCTCGTCGAGCGACAAAACGGCGCCCACGGTGAATTCATGGAGATCGCCGAAGACCTCGATCCGGATGGACTGGTCGATGCCACCCACCTTGAGGGGGTCAAAGCCCGCCGCCTGGATCAGGTCCGCCACCGCCTGGCCTGCCGCGTCGTCGTCGGTGGCGTAGAACGCGACCCCGCGGTGGGGGGTGCGTCGGGCCGCCGAGCTGAGGGAATCGGCGGAGAGGGTGCCGAAGGCCTTGACCAGTCGGGCGCCGGAGGGCGCTTGTGCGGCCAGTGTCCGGCCGGCCGACTCGGTTTCCGGGAGGGTTTTGGAGAATCCGCCCTGCCCGTCGGGGGCGATGGGGTTGGACGGATCGACGATGATCTTCCCATTGAGCCGGTCACCGTACTTCGCCAGCAGTTCCTTGATGGTGTCGAACCAGACGGCGAGCACCAGGACGTCCGCCGCGTCCACGGCCTCGTCCACCGTCACCGCGGTGGCCCGGTCGCCCAGCCGGTCCGCCAGTTCACGGGCGCTGTCGACACTGCGGCTGGCGACCAGGATGCTCTGGTCGCCAGCCACCAGGTTGGCGGCGAGCCGTGAACCGATGTTGCCCGTGCCCACAATCGCTGTCGTCATGGGTCTGCTCCTCCTCAGGGGTACGTGCTACGCCTGGGCAAGTAGAACGCCACCGGACCGGGAGGGCGCGGCGGAGCTGGCATCCAGGTGACCCCCACGGCCGGAACAGCGGAAATGGGGGTGTGCACCGTGGTGCGCACCCCCATTTCGCTAGCCGGTTCAGCCGAGCGTGGCCAGCGCCTGGTTGAGCGTCTTCGAGGGACGCATCACGGCGGTCGCCTTGGTCGCATCGGGCCGGTAGTAGCCACCGATGTCCACGGGCGAGCCCTGGACGGCGATCAGCTCATCGACGATGGTCTGCTCCTGCTCGGCCAGCGTCTTGGCGAGCGCGCTGAACGCCTGCGCGAGCTCGACGTCGTCCGTCTGCTTGGCCAGCTCCTGGGCCCAGTAGAGCGCCAGGTAGAAGTGGCTGCCACGGTTGTCGATGCCACCGAGGCGACGGCTGGGCGACTTGTCCTCGTTGAGGAAGGTGCCCGTGGCCCGGTCCAGGGTGTCGGCGAGCACCTGGGCGCGCGCGTTGTCCGTGGTCTGGGCGAGGTGCTCGAAGCTGACGGCGAGGGCGAGGAACTCACCCAGGCTGTCCCAGCGGAGGTAGTTCTCCTTGACGAGCTGCTGGACGTGCTTGGGCGCGGAGCCGCCGGCGCCGGTCTCGAACAGTCCGCCGCCGTTCATCAGCGGGACCACGGAGAGCATCTTGGCGCTGGTGCCCAGCTCCAGGATCGGGAACAGGTCGGTGAGGTAGTCACGCAGCACATTGCCGGTGACGGAGATCGTGTCCTCACCGCGGCGGATGCGCTCCAGCGAGAACGCGATCGCCTCGACCGGCGCCAGGATCTGGATGTCCAGGCCGTCGGTGTCGTGGTCGGGGAGGTACGCCTTGACCTTGGCGATCAGGTTGGCGTCATGGGCACGGCCCTCGTCCAGCCAGAACACCGCCGGGTTACCGGTCGCGCGGGCGCGGGTGACGGCGAGCTTGACCCAGTCCTGGATCGGGAGGTCCTTGGTCTGGCACATGCGCCAGATGTCGCCGGCGCTGACCGCGTGCTCCAGCACCACCGCGCCGGAAGCGTCCACCACCCGGACCGTGCCCGTGGTGGGGATCTCAAAGGTCTTGTCGTGGCTGCCGTACTCCTCGGCCTTCTGCGCCATCAGGCCGACGTTCGGCACCGAGCCCATGGTCGAGGGGTCGTAGGCGCCGTTCGCGCGACAGTCGTCGACGACGACCTGGTAGATGCCCGCGTAGCTGCTGTCGGGGATGACGGCGAGGGTGTCGGCTTCCTGGCCGTCGGGGCCCCACATATGTCCTGAGGTACGGATCATGGCGGGCATGGAGGCGTCGACGATGACATCACTGGGCACATGGAGATTGGTGATGCCGCGATCGGAGTCGACCATCGCCAGTGCGGGTCCGTCGGCCAGCTCGGCCTCGAAGGACGCCTTGATCGCGGCGCCGTCGGCGAGCGCGTCCAGGCCGTTGAAGATGCCGCCCAGTCCGTCGTTCGGGCTCAGGCCCGCCGCGGCGAACGCCTCACCGTACTCGGCGAACGTCTTCGGGAAGAAGGCCCGCACCACATGGCCGAAGATGATCGGGTCGGAGACCTTCATCATCGTGGCCTTGAGGTGTACCGAGAACAGCACGCCCTCGGCCTTGGCCCGCGCGAGCTGGGCGATGAGGAACTCACGCAGGACCGCGACCCGCAGGACCGAGGCGTCCACGACCTCGTCCGCGAGAACCGGTACCGACTCACGCAGCACGGTGGTGGTGCCGTCGTCGCCGACCAGCTCGATACGGAGCGTGTCGTCCGCGGGGATGACCGCGGACTTCTCAGTGGAGCGGAAGTCGTCGGCGGTCATATGCGCGACATTGGTCTTGGACTCGGCCGACCAGGCGCCCATCCGGTGGGGGTGCGCCTTGGCGTAGTTCTTGACCGAGGCGGGGGCACGGCGGTCGGAGTTGCCCTCGCGGAGCACCGGGTTGACGGCACTGCCCTTGACCTTGTCGTACCGGGCGCGGACGTCGCGGTCCTCGTCGGTCTTGGGGTCGTCCGGGTAGTCCGGGAGGTTGTATCCCTGCTGCTGGAGCTCCGCGACCGCGGCCTTCAGCTGGGGGATCGAGGCCGAGATGTTCGGCAGCTTGATGATGTTGGCCCCGGGGGTCTTGGCCAGCTCACCCAGCTCAGCGAGTGCGTCGTCGATGCGCTGGCTCTCCTCAAGCCGCTCCGGGAAGCTGGCGATGATCCGCCCTGCGAGGGAGATGTCACGGCTCTCGACCCTGACCCCGGCCGTGGAGGCGTATGCCTCGACCACGGGCAGGAACGAATGCGTGGCCAGGGCTGGGGCCTCGTCGGTGTGCGTATAGATGATGGTCGAGTCAGTCACCGGGTGCTCCGCTCCACGTCTGCAACATTGCTCGACATCAAGATATCTCGTGTTCGACCCGGCTTCGAAAGGGCCCTGCCTCCTGGTGGCCTGACTCTTGCCACCTGCGATGACTTCACCGCCGATTCCCCCGGGTGCGGCGCGGGCGTCGAACCCCCGTCACCGGCTCTGGCCATCGGGCACTTCACCGGGACCTCAAAGGCCCCACAGCCCACCCGGTCGGTCGCCCCCGCCCTATGCCTCCACCGTGACCGAGACCGGTGCCCGCTCCGTGCTGAAGTGGACCGCGGGCCAGTAGCCGTCCAGGAAGAGATCCTCGCTCACCTCTTCGTAGTGGACCGCGAACTCTCCCGAACCCAGCACCACCAGCGTGGTGGGCCGCATGTCCCGGAGGAAACCCAACCTCTCGTCCTCGGATCCATCGCCCTCGGCACCCCAGTTCCAGAGGAACGCGGTGGCATCGGCACGGATCCGGTCGAAGGTCGACAGCAGCTCTCCGGCCTGGGGCAGCAGCGCGGTGATCACCGCCGCTTCGCGGGTGTCAAAGCTCACCGAGATGTGTTGGTCCGCGGCCCGAACGGTGACGTATCCCCGGTCGAGGAGCTCGTCGTACGCCGACTCATCCATCGTGTCGTGCGTCGTGTGGTGCATCGCGTTGTCCCCGCCGCTCATCTTGTCCCCGCCGATCATCGGTGTCATCACGACCCTGCCGGGCCTGATCTGCCGGGCGTCGAAGATCTCTCCGCTCGCCCGGTCACATTCTTCCGCTGCCATCCGTCAGTGAGGTGCCAGCGGATGGCGACCGTCCATCCGCTGAGGTCAGCCACCGAGATGGAGAAGATGATGACGCAGGCACGTATGAAGAACCCGGCCCAGGTCCTCCCCGATGCCCTGACCGGCATCCTTCAGGTGATCGGGGCGGCCAAGGAGGGTGGTGTCCCGGGTACCACGCTCGATCTCGTCCATCAGCGCGCCAGTCAGATCAACGGGTGCAGTTACTGCGTGGTCGGCGGAGTGGCCAGTGCCAGGAAGAACGGTGAGACCGATGAGCGGCTCCACGCGGTGGCCGCCTGGCGCGAGGCGCCCTACTTCACCGATGCCGAGCGGGCGGCGCTCGCCCTGGCCGAGTCGATGACCCGGCTGAGCGACCAGTCGGACCCGGTGCCCGACCGTGTCTGGGACGCAGCCGCCGATCACTTCGGGGAGAAGCAGCTCGCCGCCATCGTTCTGGTGATCAGCCTGACGAACTTCTTCAATCGGATCAATGTCACCACCCGGCAGCCGGCCGGTCCCACCTGGTAGCGACCGGAGGTTCAGGCACGGGCGGCAGCGGCTAGGCCCCGGTCGCTGCGTGCCCGCGCGCCCTGTGCCGCGCGGTATCCGCCTCACCGCCGTCCGTACGCGGCCAAGCCGCGGCGCAGAGTGCGGCCACCAGCTGCACGGCGGCGGCGGTGAGCAGCGCGCCGGTCAGGGACCACCGCGCGGCCAATGGTCCGGCCGCCCCCGCGCCGACGGCGAAGCCGGTCAGTTTGAGGCTCGCTCCGGTGGTGAAGATCTGGCCCCGCAGCCGCTCGGGGGACTCCCGGTGCCGTATCGCGAACAACGCGGTGAGCTGCGGGCCTTCAGCGGTTCCGACCAACGCGACCGCCGCGATCAGCAGGAGGGGCAGCTCGGTCGCCGCCAGCGAGAGCGCCACGGCGAGGATGAGCGGGCTCCAACCGATGAGGGTGTCAGGGCGCCATCGGTGCGGGCGGCGCGCGAGGAGTGCATTGGCGGCGAGGGCCGCCGCGGCGATCCCGGAGAGCAGCAGGGCCCCCTGGCCCGCGCCGCCGAACACCCGCTCACCCAGCAGCGGGGCGCAGGCCACGAGCATTCCCTCTCCCGCGCAGGAGACCACCGTGACCACGGTCGCCCGGGCCAGTGATCGGCTGCGGACGATCACCCGAAGGCCCGCGATCAGTTCGGTGCGGACCGAAGTGATCACCCGCTCCGGGCCGCGGGCCTGCGGCTGATCAAGGCGGTGGGGCTCGGCGGGCGGTAGTCGCAGGGCCGCGGGCAGTGCCAGGCAGATCAGTACGGCCGCGAGGACGACTCCGGTACCGGCCCCGGCCAGTTGGGCCACCGTCCCGGCGAGGGCGGGCCCGATCAGTCCTGCCGCGTTGAACGTCATCGCGTCCAGGGCGTTCGCCCGGGGGAGCTCGCCGGGCGGAACGATCCGGGGCAACTGGGAGGTCCAGCCGCCGGCGAGGACCGGCCCCAGCAGTCCCGCGCCGACCGCCAGCAGGACGGTGACCGGGAGCGGCAGCCGATCGAGCCCCGCCAGGATGGTGAGCAGGGCGAGGGAGTAGCCGCCGAGCGCGGCTGCCAGCAGCCTGCCGGGCCGGGCAGACCGATCGAGCAGTACGCCGAGAATCGGCCCGCCCACCGCCGCCGACACGGTGATGCCCGCGAGCAGCGCGGAGGCGGAGGCGGCCGACCCGGTGACGGCGAGTCCGGCGAGCAGCAGGGCCGGGCCGGACATCTCATCACCGGCGCGGGCGACCGCCGCCCCCGCGAGCCGACCCCACAGTTCACCAGGCTTCTTCATTCACCGCACGCTACTGAGGTAACTCAAATGTTCGCCAGATGCGTTACATTGCGGCGATGGAGTCCAGAAACAGCGAATGGTCCGCCCGGCACTCCGTGGCTACCGTCGCTCGCCGGACCGCGGCCCTGGTCAATGCGCTGACCAGCGGGGACAGCAGGGACTCGACCATCGATCGAGCAGCGGTGATCGCCGTACTGCGCGGTTACGGCGAGTACGGCGGCGATGGGGAAGACGAGAACGTCGTGCCGGAGGGAGCGGAAGGACCGGAAGCGGGCGCTGGCCGGGGGAAGGCCAGCCTCCCTCGCGCGGACCCACCGGCCACAGCGGCCACATCTTCCGCGCCCTCCGTACCGAGCGCGCCCTCGGCGGAGGACATCGCCCAGATGCGCACCGCGGCCGTCCAACTGCGCGCCGTTTTCGCGGCCGAGCAGGTGGATCAGGCCGCGGAGTGCCTCAATCGACTGCTCGCTGGGACCACCGGCCCGCTACGGCTCACCTCCCACCGCGGCGCTTCCCCCTGGCATCCGCATCTGGACCGCGATGACGACGGACCCTGGGGTGAGTGGCTTCTCGCCTCCTCGGCTCTGGCGCTCACGGTTCTCGTCTGGGATCGTCAGCGGCCACCCGGTGGCATCTGCGCCTCCCCCACCTGCCGCGATGTCTTTCTGGCACAGGGCAGTGGCCCCGTGCGCCGGTACTGCTCGCGCCGCTGTGCGACCCGGGAGCGGGTGGCAGCACATCGACGTATGAAGAAGGAGCCCCCGCCATCTCGGTGAACCGGCCAAGCCGACTCGGCTGACCCGATGGATCCCTTCGACCGGATCCATCGAGTCGGCCGAGGTCAGCGGCGCTCAGGCAGCGGTCTGGAGGCACAACTTCCAGTAGCCTGCGCTGCCGGTGAGGACCAGGGTGGACAGCGGGCGCACATCCACGTTCCAGTACGAGGACGGCGGCGCGTTGAGCACGTACACCAGCGCCGCCCGGACCACCGATGACTCGGCGACGGCCACCACGGAACCGCCGTCCTGAGCCGGGCGGGTGTCGAGCCAGGTGCCTATCCTCCCGATGAAAGCCAGCAACGACTCACCGCCGTGCGGAGCCGAACGCGGGTCCGCGAGCCAGATGTCCACCGCATCCGGCTCCACCGCGGTCACCTCACCGAGAGTGAGACCGCGCCAACGCCCCATGTCACACCCGCGCAGCGCCGGTTGGGCCATGGGAGCAAAGCCAAGAGCCTGGGCAGTGGCCCGGCTGCACAGCGTCGGAGCGCAGTACCGCAGCTCGGCGGCGTTGAGCGGTACGAGCACCGGCGCGGCGGTTTGCACCTCGTACCAGCCGGTCTGGTCGGGTGAGCGGTCATCGTCGAAACGCTCGGTAAGCATCGAGGAGCTGCGCGCGGCAGCCACGAGCGTGATCCGGACACTCATGGCGTGATGGTGAGCGGCACAAGCGGAACCGGTCAAGTGACCGGAGTCACTCACTCCGCTGACCTGGGAAGTCGACCGCGAGTCAGGGGATTCGCCCACGGCCGAGGCCGGGTAGAGCGCAGAATGACTTCAGCGGGGAAGGTGTCCAAGAACCCGCGGCTCCGGTGTGTGAGCAGGTTCAGTGAGTGAGCAGGTCGGTCTCGTCCCATGCCGCGCGTAGCCGTCGCACGCCCTCCACCACTTCCGCGCCACCCGCCACCGCGGCGAAACTGACGCGGATGTACGCCCCCGGGGGCTCGGCGCAGAAGTAGGGGCGTCCCGGTGCGAAGGCGACCCCTTCGCGTAGGGCGGTGGCCAGTAGCGCTGTCTCGTCGGTGCCGTCGGGCAGCCGTAGCCAGAAGTGGTAGCCGCCGACCGGAACCGTCGCGAGGAGCAGCTGGGGCAGCTGCCCGGCAAGCGCTGCCGCCATGGCGTCCCGGCGCTCCCTCAACTCGGCCCCCACCGCACGGAGGTGGCGGTTCCAGGCGGGGGCTCCGACCAGTTCCAGGGCGGCTTCCTGGAGCGGGCGGGACACAAAGAAGTTGTCCACGACCTGGATGGCGCGCAGTCGGTCCAGCACCGGCCCACGGGCGGCGAGCACCCCGACCCGCAGACTGGGTGAGGTCACCTTGGTCAGCGAACCCACATGGACGACGACACCATCGGGGTCGGCCGCCGCAAGTGGCTCCGGGAGCGGTCCCGCTCCTGAGTGGACCAGCCGCCGGGCGAAGTCGTCCTCCACGATGAACGCTCCGGCCTCGCGCGCTGTGCGCAGCACCTCGGGGCGACGCTCCGGCGCGAGGACCGCGCCCGTGGGGTTCTGGAAGAGCGGCTGGCAGACGAAGACCCGTGCGCCGGTGGCCTGGAAGGCCGCGGAGAGCAGTTCCGTACGGACGCCTCGGGCGTCCACCGGCACGGGTACGGGCCGCAGTCCGGCCGCACGGGCGATGGCGAGCATGCCCGGATAGGTGGGTGACTCGACCAGTACCGGCGCGCCCGGGGGTGCCAGCGCGCGCAGGGCGGTGGTGAGGGCTGCCTGGCCGCCGGCGGTGATCAGTACGTCGGCGGCTCCGACATCCGAGCCGATGCCGCGGGCGAACCACTCGCGCAGTTCGAGCAGGCCTTCGACGGGCGGTCTTGACCATGCTCCGGGCCGGCGCGCGGCTCGGGCGAGTGCGGCGGCCATCGCGCGCTCGGGTTGGAGCGAGGGGTGCAGATAGCCGCCGTTGAACTCGATGACCCCTGGTGGGGGCGCGGCAAGTGTGGCGAGCACCCCGGAGGCATCGACCGAGCGGGGCACATGGTCGGCCGCTGTCTCGGCGCTGAGGGCGACCTCCTGCCATGAGGTGTCCCCCGGGGCGGCGGCCTTGGCCCGAGGGCGGGCCAGAAAGGCACCGGCGCCGGGCCGGGTGATGACGAGGCCCTCGGCGGCGAGTTGTGCCAGCGCGCGGGAGACCGTGACGGGGGAGACCCGATAGCGCTCTACCAGGGCCCGGCTGGATGGCAGCTTCCCACCTGGAGAGTAGCGGTCAAGCTCCTTCTTCAGTTCAGCCGCGAGCTCTTCCCCACTGCTACGCTGATTCATGACAGCACAGGATAGCGCTACTCCCTCCGGGTCGATAGCGGTGAGCACCCCACCGGTTGCGGACGTCGGCGGGGAGGTCCGCGCGGCGACCACCGAACCGGCGGCCTCGGGCACGCTGCTCGCCGTACTCGGAGTGATGGCCTTCTCGCTCACCTTTCCCTCCACGGTCTGGGGCCTGGATTCCTTCGGCCCGTGGTCGCTGGTCTGCGTGCGGTCGGTCCTTGCGGCACTGGTGGCGGGCGGCTTTCTGCTGGCGCTACGGGTGCCACTGCCCGAACGCCGCCACTGGGGCCCCCTCGCGGTCGTCGGCGGGGGTGTGGTGGTGGGCTTCCCGCTGCTGACCTCTCTCGCACTGCAGACCTCCACCAGTTCCCACGCGGCCGTGGTGGTGGGCCTGCTGCCGTTGACGACCGCCGTGTTCGCCGCCGTACGCACCGGTCGTCGCCCCTCAGCGGCGTTCTGGCTGGCGGCGGGTGCTGGTGCGGCCGTGGTGATCGCCTTCACGGTGTCCCAGAGCGGCGGCTCGCTCCAGAGCGGAGATCTCTATCTCTTCGGCGCGCTGCTGGTCTGTGCGGCGGGCTACACCGAGGGCGGCGGGTTGGCCCGGGAGATGCCGGGCTGGCAGGTGATCGGCTGGGCGTTGATGCTGTGTCTGCCGTTCGCGGCGGTGGGCTCGGCCGTGGCGCTGGCATTCGAACCCGTGCGGCTGTCGCCCCAGGGTGTGGTGGGAGTGGTCTGGGTCGCTGTCGTCTCCACCTTCTTCGGGCTCTATGTCTGGTACCGCGGCATGGCTGCCATCGGCATCGCCAGGGCCAGTCAGCTCCAGCTCGGTCAGCCGCTGCTCACCTTGGTCTGGTCGGTGATCCTGCTGGGCGAACGGCTCCCTCCGGCCGCCCCGGTGGCCGCGGTCGCGGTGCTGGTGTGCATCGCCGTCACCCAGCGGGTACGCAGCTGATCCTCGCGGGCCCGGTCGCCGGCATCGCCGAGAGCGGCTGACGTCCCACCCGGCGATCGGATCATGGCCCGGCGGGATGGCCGCCTCGGGTCGCGCGATCAGCCGATGGTGCGCCGCTCGCTGCCGGTCGTAGACTCAAAGACACGACACTGCCTGCAAGGAGGTCACCCTCGATGCATGCGAATGTGAGCGACAGGCTGGTGGTGCACGGTCGGATCGTGGGCCAGCACGACCGGATCGCCGAGGTCGTCGAAGTACTCGGCGAGAATGGCGATCCGCCGTACCGGGTGCGCTTCGAGGACGGGCACGAGACGGTGCTCTCGCCTGGTCCCGACACCATTGTCCAGCCGCACGAACCGGCTTGATCCACTCGCCTACTTGATCCACTCCTCGTCGGCCCCTGGCGCACCGGCATCGTCCGCCGTCGGCACCGGGGCGCTGGCACGACAGCGGATTCCGCAGGGCCGGCCCCGGGGACACCAGCGACAGCTCCCCCGGACCGGCTCCTACCCGCGACCTCGGTCCGGCCCGTTTCGTCACGGGTCGGGCCGTTGCCGCAACGGCCCGTCACCGCGATGGGCGAGTCGGGTCGGCTCCGGCGATGATCGCGGCCCCTGGGCTAGCGGCGCTCGCCTCCGCGCAGGACCGCTGGCCCTCCGTAGTGGTCGGCCACCACTCTGGCCATCGCCCCGTTCCGGTCCTTCGCCACTTCCCGGGCGGAGAAGAAGCAGTGCCCCTCCACCCGGTCGTAGCTCCGCGCCAACGTCAGATGCCGGGAGAGCTCGGCCGGGTCCTGCCAGGCCGCCGGCTGGGCCGGGTCACCCGCCTTGTAGAGCGCCTCACCGATGTAGAGGCTCACATCGGTGCCCTGGACCAGGTCGTTCCACCATGGGAGCACCTTGGCGTAGTCGGCGGCCGCGAACCCGATGTGCCAGTAGACCTGGGGAACGACATAGTCGATCCACCCCTGCTGGACCCATCGACGGGTGTCCGCGTGCAGATCGTCATAGGTCTCGATGCCCGCCCTGGTGTCGGAGCCGAGCGGATCGGTGGTCGCGTTGCGCCAGACCGCGAAGGGACTGATGCCAAAACGGACACCCGCCCTGGTCTCCTTGATCCGCTCGGACATCTCCCGGATCAACAGATCGATGTTGTCGCGCCGCCAGGCCGCCCGGTCAGCGAACTCACCCCCGTACCGGGCGAAGGCCTGATCGTCGTCGAAGCTCCGTCCGGTCACCGGATACGGGTAGAAGTAGTCGTCGAAGTGCACGGCATCGATGTCATAGCGGCGTACGGCATCGAGCATCGCGTCCTGGACGAAGGCACGAACCTCGGGCAGACCGGGGTTGTAGTAGAGCTTTCCGCCGTACGGGAGCACCCAGTCCGGGTGCTGGCGCGCGGGGTGATCGGCGGACAACCGGGTGGGATCCTCGTGCACCGCGACCCGATAGGGGTTGAACCAGGCGTGCAGTTCCAGCCCGCGGCGGTGCGCTTCGTCGACGGCGGTGCCGAGCGGGTCCCAGCCGGGGTTCTTGCCCTGGGTCCCCGTCAGCCAGTGGGACCACGGCTCGTGAGGGGATGGCCACAGAGCGTCCGCCGCAGGTCTGACCTGGAAGGCGACCGCGTTGAGACCGCGCTCGACGGCGGTGTCGAGATGGGCGAGCAGTTCGCCGCGCTGCTGGGTGGCGCTCAGACCGGATACGGACGGCCAGTCGCGGTTACTGACGGTCGCCAGCCACATACCGCGAAACTCCCGCACCTGTCCGCGTACCGTCCGCTCGCGCTGACCACCGGCTTCGGCGGCGGCGTCACCGGCGACCGTGACCCCGGCCAGCACTCCCGCGGCGGTGGCCATCAACCCCCTCCTACTGACAGACTCAACCAATCGTCCGATATGCCCCATATGACGTCCGTGCCTCTCGCTCTGCCGTGACCGCCGATCGCCTTATCGCATGGCTTCCCCGCCCCTGGCCGCTCTGTACACCGGTGTCCGCAGTAACGTCGGAGGGTCGAGGCCGGCACCGAAACCATACGGAGGCCGCGCCACCCCAGATCAGCGAAAGGCACGAGGTGACGGACACAATGGCCGACATTGCACGCGTCGGAGTGGTGGGCTGTGGCCAGATGGGCGCGGGCATCGCAGAGGTGTGCGCCCGCAGCGGCCTGGAGGTGAAGGTTGCCGAAACCACGGGAGAGGCCCTGGAGATCGGCCGTACCCGCCTGATCAACTCCCTCTCGAAAGCCGCCGAGCGCGGCAAGATCACTGAGGCCGAGCGGGACGAGACCCTGACGCGGCTGAGCTTCACCACCGACCTCGGAGAGTTCGCCGACCGCGATCTCGTCATCGAGGCCGTGGTGGAGAACGAGCAGGTGAAGACCGAGATCTTCCAGGTGCTCGACCAGGTGGTGACCCGGCAGGACGCCATCCTCGCCTCCAACACCTCCTCCATTCCCCTGGTGAAACTGGCGGTCGCCACCTCACGGCCGGACCAGGTCATCGGTATCCACTTCTTCAACCCGGCGCCGGTCCAACAGCTCGTTGAGCTGATCCCGGCGCTCACCACATCCGAGGAGACCATCAAGCGCTCGGAGGCCGTCGTCCAGCAACTGCTGAACAAGCACGCCATCCGCGCTCAGGACCGCTCGGGCTTTGTGGTGAACGCGCTGCTCATGCCCTATCTGCTCTCCGCGATCCGGATGTTCGAGTCCGGCATCGCCAGCCGGGAGGACATCGACAACGGCATGGAGCTGGGTTGCGCCCATCCCATGGGCCCGCTCAAGCTGGCCGATCTGATCGGCCTGGACACCGTGGCGTCAGTGGCGGACTCCATGTACGCCGAGTACAAGGAGCCGCTGTACGCCGCGCCCCCGCTGCTCCAGCGGATGGTGGACGCGGGGCGTCTCGGCCGTAAGACGGGCTCGGGCTTCTACTCGTACTCCTGACCCGTCGCCCTTCCCCGTGCGAGACGCCCCGGGCCCTCTCGGTCGCCCTCAGCCCAGGCGCAGTTGATGCAGCATCAACAGCCCGGCCGCCATGTTGGCGGCCGGGACCTCGCCGCGCGCGATCATGTCGGGCACCAGTTTCAGGGGCACCCACTCACGCCGTGAGGACTCGAAGTCGTCCTCGGGATGCCCGATGTAGGTGGCGCTGTCCGCCCAGTAGAGATGGTGTCGGGAGTCGGTGAGCCCGTTCGACGGCTCCACGGTCATCAGCGGTTTGAGCGGACCCGGGCGCCAACCCGTCTCCTCCTCCATCTCGCGAGCCGCCGCGCTCGCGATGTCCTCGCCGTCCTCGACGACCCCCGCGGCCAGCTCCCAACCCCAACTATCGGTGATGAAGCGGTGTCGCCAGAGCATCAGTACCTCGTTCGCCGAGTTGATCGCCGTTGCGATGGCGACGGGCCGCATCCTGATGAGGAAGTGGTCCAGATGCCGGCCGTCGGGGAGTTCGACGTCCGCGAGGTTGACGGTGAACCAGCGATTCTCATACACAGTTTGTTCATTAAGGTTCATCCACTGCACTGTTTCTGCCACCTTTCGACCAGTCGGTGGCAACATCGGAGCAGGCAGCGGGCCGGAGGGGAATCGGGCGGCGCCCAGGACCGGGCTGGATGGAACTGTTCCGGACACCCCGAGGCATACGGTCCCGCCAGACCGCTCGCTCCCCGTCCGCTGACGGTGGCACGGGCGCCACCACCGGGGTCATTCCCCGCGTGGCAACCGCAACGCCCGGATCACAGGGGCATGCGCAACGCGCCGTCGATCAGTTCGGCCGCTTCCTTGGCCTGCGTGGAATCGCTCACCACCAGTTGCTCCCGCACCGCTCGCAGCCGGTCCCGCAACCGCTGTGACTCCATCCCCCGCGCTTGCTCCGCCATCTCCGCCGCCGTCAGCGCGGCCCGATCGGCCTCTCCCCTGCGCAACTCGACCTGACAGAGCATCGCCAGCCGATGGACCCGGCCCCGGTCGTGCGCCGGTGCGCCCACGGCCGTCGCCGCATGGTCATGGGCGGCGTTCAGATCCCCGAGACTGAGCAGCGCCTCGGCGGCCTGCACATTGATCAGCCCCGGCTGGACGTAGCCGGTCTCATCCGGCTCACTGCGCGGCTGGATGCGCGCCGCCTCCTGCTCGGCGCGCTGGATGCAGCGCAGCGCCGCCGCGTGATCACCGAGCCGGGCGTACGCCTTGGCCTGCATCACCTGGAGATCGGACGCCAGAGCAGGAGTGATCTCACCGCCGGCGGCCCGTAGCGCCGCCTCCGCGAACGCCACCGCCTGCCGGTACTCGCCGAGGAACAGCGCCTGATTGACCAGCAGGGCGATCACATACGCGCCGAGCCCCCGGTCGTTACTGGCCTTGGCCAGCCGTAGCGCCTGGTGGAAGTAGCGTTGGGCGAGCCCATGCGCATCGGAGTCATAGGCGCAGATCCCGGCGACCGCGACCAACCCTCCGGCAGCCCGGTGGAGTTGACGGCCGAGCGCGTCGTTGTAGGAGCCGCGCAGCAGTGGTGCCGTCTCGACGTTGAGGAATCCGACGATCCGCGCCCGGGTCGCCATGCCGCCCGCCTTGCGATACATCAACTCATAGTGCGCCCGCGCGGCCCGCAGCGTGATGATGTCGGCCGGTGAGACACGGGTCTGCCCCGATCGCGACACATCCGCGTCCTCGGGCGGGTTCTCCCACTCCCATACGGGCATGACGGCGGGGGTACCGGTGACCGCGGGTGCCTCGATGATGTGCCGGCGCTGCTGCTCGTCCGAGCGCCAGAGGGCGGTGGCGCGTTCCACGAACCCGGTGAGCGGTGAGCCCGCCTCGATCGCCGCGCCCCCGTCCACACCAAGGCCGATGTCGCCCAGGGTGAGGGCGCGGCGCAAGCGCTCGGCGAGCACCTCGCAGATCAGATCCGGTACCTGGCCCCGCGGGCGCTGTCCCTTGAGCCACCGGGCCACCGCCGTGTGTTCGTACCGCAGGGACAGGCCCCTGGCGCGACCGGCCTGGTTGACCCGTGCGGCCAGGCCCGCGTGGGAGAAGCCAGCCTCGTCCAGCAAGGCGTCGAGCAGGGTGTTGGGCTGCATGGACCCCTCCGGAGGCTGAGTGCGCTCAGGGTAGTGGACGGGCGATTCACACGGGGTGTGAACGGAATGCCCCGACCGGTGGTGCGTGCACTCTGCCGGACCGCCCGGTGCGGTTGTTGACTGAGTTGCCTCTCCTGGAGGCGGCCGGACCACCGGGCTCCCCCTCGTACAGTGCGGTGGTTCTCGTTGGCGTCGTCTGCCCTGCCGGTCTGCCCGACACTCCGCGGCAGGGCGGACGACGCCGGCCGTACCGGTAGTCGACGATCAGTGCCCTGGGGGCGTCGGCTAGTGGTTGGAGGGCTCTCTACGGGGGCGGCGCGGTTCTTCCCCATACTGCGCCGACACCCGTGGGCGATCACTGCGCAGGACCAGCAGCGCCACATCGTCGGCGATCCGTCCACCGGTGTGCCGCAGCAGCTCCCCATGGACGGATGCGACCACGGCGGCGGGCGCGAGCGGCCCGTCGAGGTTCATCCGGGTCAAGAACGCCTCCAGCGCGAAGAAGTCCCCATCGGCGTTCCGCGCCTCGGCCGCACCGTCCGTGTGGAGGAACAACGCTTCGCCGGGCAGCAGCCGCTCTGCCCGGTACAGCGGCAACTCGGCGGGGAGCGGAAAGAGCCCCAGCGGAGGCAGCGGCTCGTCATACGCCAGTTGCCGCACCCCCTCGCCTAGTCGATAGGGCCATGGATGACCGCAGTTGAGCGTCGACAGACTGCCGTCCGTGCCGATCTCCAACAGCAGTACGGTGACGAACTCCTCCGCCGACTGTGCGTCCGGCTCCCCCGCGAAGGCGCCGTCCCGGGCGCGTTCTCTCAGGTAGCGCTGTACGGATCGATCCAACCGCCGTAGTACGCCGGCGAGTTCGGGTTCGTCGTGCGCGGCTTCCCGGAAGCTGCCCAGCACCACGGCGACCGCGTCGATCGCGGGAAGTCCATGACCACGGACATCGCCCATGACGATCCGTACGCCGTACGGCGTCGCCACCGCCTCATAGAGATCGCCGCCAATGGCCGCGTCACGGGTGGCGGAGAGCTGTCCCGCGGCGATCATCAGCCCATCGAGGCGGGCGGGCAGTGGGCGCAGCAGAACGCGCTGCGCCGCATGGGCGACCGCCCGCACCCGCCCCAGCTCATGGCCCAGTTCACAACGGACCCCGAGCACGAGCCCCGCACCCACGGTGGCCAGAAGGGACCCTTCGACGAAGCGTTCACTCAGACTCTCGGGGTGGCTCGGCGGCACCACCCGCCAGAGCAGCGCGGCGGCGCCACAGGCGATGGGGACTCCCAGCGGGAGCATGCGCCGCATCCGTACGCGTCGGGCCTGGACGCGTCCACCGGCCCGGGTGGTCCCCCTCCCCGCGGCAGAGCCCCGGCGGGGAGCCCAACCGCGGTTGCCCCTCGGTGTCGGCGTTTGATCAGAGCCGTGGGGCACCAGCGGTGGGGCCTGCCGGACCCGGAGCACGCTTCCCCGTCCGCCCCGGGCCCACCGCTTCGGGGTGAGCCATCGCAGGCCGGTGAGTCTCCTCGCCGGCCGGCCGGCGCTGGGCCGTGCACCGGTGGCGATCTCGACCGTTGGGGGACGTAAACCGCCCGAAGGCTGACCGGAGTCCATCGGTTTCCCTCTGGTCGACCACCAGAACCGTCGGCGCACGGCCGGTTCGGCGGTCGTGGCCGCGCTCCCCCGGCGCACGGCCGGAAGAAGAGGCAGAGACCTGCTGCGGATCATGTCGATGGTCCCCTCGGAAGGACCGGTTCGGCGCACTCGCCGCACGAACGGCCGGGACGATCCCACCGGCCGTCTGACTGACCGGTGATTCCGTCGATCGTCGCGGAACGGCGGGAACGCGGAGAACCGCGCCCTTCGTTCTCACCCAAATGAGTGAGGCCAGGGTGTTTCACATCGACAGGAGCGAGGGGCGCACCCGGTTGGCCGGATGCGCCCCTCGTCGGGTGATACAGCGGTCAGGCCCCCCGGAGCACCGCTCCGGTGTGCTCGGCGGCGCTCGCCACCGCGGTGTCGCGCGCGGCCGACGCCTCATCGACCGTCAGGGTGCGATCCGGCGCGCGGAACCGCAGCGCGTACGCCAGCGACTTCTTGCCCGCGTCGATCTGGTCGCCGGTGTAGACGTCGAAGAGCCGGATGGACTCCAGCAGTTCGCCAGCGCCAAGGGTGAGGAAGTGCTCCACGGCCGCGGCCGGGACGCCCTGGTCGACGACGAGTGCGACGTCCTGGGTGGCCACCGGGAAGGTGGAGATCCGAGGTGCGGTGAGCACCCCTTCGCCAGCCCGCTCCAGCAGGTCCAGATCGAGCTCCATGGCGCAGGTACGGGCGGGCAGCCCCAACGCCTTGACCACCCGGGGGTGAAGCTCGCCCGCGTGGCCGATGGAGGTCTTCACCCCGTCGATGGAGACGGACAGCTGGGCGCACCGGCCCGGGTGCCAGGGCCCGTACTGCGCCTGCTCGGCCACCAGTTCGGTGCCCGCCTCCTGGGCGAGCAGCCGGGCGGCCTGTACGGCGTCCGCCCAGTGGGCCGGATGTCCCTTGCCCCACCAGCCGGCCTGCTCGCGGGCGCCGGCCAGCACCACGGCTGCGTGCCGCGGCTGCAGGGGCAGTGCGGCGTCCAGTGCGGCGATCTCCGCATCGGTGGGCCTGCGGTCCACGGGCAGCGCACCGGCCGTCCGCGGCTCGGGCGTGGGGTGGAAGACCAGACCCGTCTCGAACAGGGCCAGATCGTGGCTACCGCGGCCGTCGTTGCGACGGAGCGCGCCGAGCAGTCCGGGCAGCAGTGTGGTGCGCAGCGCGGGCTCTTCGTCGGAGAGCGGGTTGACCAGCCTCACCAACCGGCGCGCCGGGTCGTCGGCGGGGAGGTCGAGCTGGTCGAGGACCGCCGCCCCGATGAACGGGTAGTTCAGCGCCTCCACATAGCCGGCTCCGGCGAGCACCCGGCCGATGCGGCGGTGCAGCCGCTGACGGTCGGTGAGCCCACGGCCGGATGTCGGCCTCGGGAGGGTGGAGGGCAGGTTCTCGTACCCCTGGAGCCGGATGACCTCTTCGGCGAGGTCGTTGGGCGCGGCGAGGTCGGGACGCCAGGAGGGGATGGTGACGACCAGTTCGTCCTGGCCGTAGACATCGCAGCCGACCTCCTGCAGCCGGCGTACGACGATCTCGCGCCCGTACTCCATGCCCGCCACCCGGTCGGGGTGGTCGGCGCGCATGGAGACCGTGCGTGGCGCCGAGGGGGAGATGACCTGGGTGACGCCGGCTTCGGCGGTGCCGGCGGCCAGCAGCACCAGCAGATCGACGGTGCGCTGTGCGGCGGCGGCTCCGGCCTGTGGGTCCACTCCGCGTTCGAAGCGCCGCGAGGCCTCGGATGAGAGCTTGTGGCGGCGGGCGGTGCGGGCGATGGCGACCGGGTCGAAGTGCGCCGCCTCGATCACGACGTCGGTGGTGTGCCGGGTGTCGCCGCCCAGCGTTTCGTCCACGGTCTCGGCGTGGTCGGCGATCTCGGTGTTGGCGCCGCCCATGACTCCCGCGAGGCCGATCGGCCCGCGGTCATCGACGATCACGAGGTCATCGGCGTCCAGGACGCGATGGACTCCATCGAGGGTGGTGAGCTTCTCGCCGGCCTCGGCGCGGCGGACTCCGATGGTCCCCTCGACCAGGGAGCGATCGTAGGCGTGCAGCGGCTGCCCCAGCTCCAACATCACGTAGTTGGTGATGTCGACGGCGAGCGAGATCGGACGCATCCCCGCCTTCTGCAGGCGACGCTTCAGCCAGATCGGTGAGCGTGCGTCGGGGTTGAGTCCGGTGACGGTACGCGCGGTGAAGCGGTCACAGCCGACCGGGTCGGCGACCTTGACCGGGTAGCCGTACGAGTTGGGTCCCGGCACATCGAGCAGTGCCGGGTCACGCAGCGCCAGCCCGTAGCCGATGGCGGCTTCGCGAGCGACGCCCCGCATGGAGAGGCAGTAGCCGCGGTCGGGGGTGACGGCGATGTCGAGGACCTCGTCGTACAGCTCCAGCAGTTCGACGGCGTCGATGCCGGGCTCGTACTCGGGCGGCAGGACGATGATGCCGTTCGTACCGTCGTCGCCCATGCCGAGTTCGTCGCCGGAGCAGATCATGCCGCGGGACATCCGGCCGTACGTCTTGCGCTCGGCGATCTGGAAGTCGCCGGGCAGCACGGCACCGGGGAGGGCGACGACGACCTTGTCGCCGACCGCGAAGTTGCGGGCACCGCAGATGATCTCCTGCAGTTCGCCCGTCGTGTTGGCCTGGCCCACATCCACCAGGCAGTGGCGGATGGGCTTCTTGAACTCGGTCAGTTCCTCGATGGCACGGACCTGGCCGACCACCAGCGGACCGGTGAGGCCGGCGCCGAGCTGTTCGACGGACTCGACCTCCAGGCCGGCCGCGACGAGCTTCGACTGAACGTCCCGGCCGGTCGCCGTCGCCGGCAGGTCGACGTACTCCCGCAACCAGGAAAGCGGGACCCGCATCAGATCTCCATCCCGAACGGCCGAGTGAACCGGACGTCACCCTCGACCATGTCTCGCATGTCCTCGACGTTGTGGCGGAACATCAGCATCCGTTCGATGCCGAACCCGAAGGCGAATCCGCTGTACTTCTCCGGGTCGACACCGCAGGCGACCAGCACCTTCGGATTGACCATCCCGCATCCGCCCAGCTCGATCCAGCCCTCGCTCGAGCAGGTGCGGCAGGGGCGGTCCGGGTTGCCGACCGACTCGCCACGGCAGACGTAGCACACCATGTCCATCTCGGCGGAAGGCTCGGTGAAGGGGAAGAAGTTCGGCCGCAGCCGGGTCTTCATGCCCTCGCCGCCGAAGAGCTCCTGGACCATGTGGTCCAAGGTGCCCTTGAGGTCGGCCATGGTCAGGCCCTCGTCAATGGCGAGCAGCTCGACCTGGTGGAAGACGGGGGTGTGGGTCGCGTCGAGCTCATCGGTGCGGTACACCCGGCCCGGGCAGATCACATAGACGGGGGGTTCGCGATCGAGCAGCGAACGGATCTGGACGGGTGAGGTGTGGGTGCGCAGCACCACGCCGGAGCCGGTGCTCCCGCCGGCCCGTGGTGAGTGCGCGCCCTCGACGAAGAAGGTGTCCGCCTCACCGCGCGCGGGGTGATCGGGGCCGATGTTCAGGGCGTCGAAGTTGAACCACTCCGCCTCGGCCTCGGGCCCCTCGGCGACCTCGTAGCCCATGGCCACGAAGACGTCCTCGATGCGCTCGGACAAGGTGGTCAGCGGATGCCGCGCACCGGCCGGGACCCGGTCGTAGGGCAGGGTGACATCGACCGCCTCCTCGACCAGTACCCGGGCGTCACGCTCGATCTCCAGCTCGACCTGGCGGGCGGCGAGCGCCTTGCTGACCGCACCGCGGGCCTGGCCCACGCGCTTTCCCGCCTCGGCCTTCGCCTGCGGCGGCAGTGCGCCGATCTCACGGTTGGCGAGCGCGAGCGGCGAGGTGCCGCCGGTGTGCGCGACCTTCGCGTGGGCGAGTGCGTCGAGGTCGCCGGCGGTGGCGAAGGCGGCGAGCGCCTCGTCCCGCATGCGCTCGATGACTTCCGGTTTCAGTGCCTCGACCTCGACAGGGTCATAGGACTTGTTGGGTGCCGACATCTCTTCCCGTGTTTCCGATTGGCTGGTGGCCGCGGCCCCCACTCGACGACTGGGACGTAAACGTGCCAAGGGTCGAGTCTAAAGGTCGCGGACGCTTGCTGTTCCGGGGGACCGCTCCAGGGCTCGTGTGACCGAAGCCGGAGACCGGGTGCCCGGTCACTCTCGATAGGCCCGTGGGCGGCTCAGGTCAGATAGGCCGGGGCGCCGACGGGCAGGATAAATCGGAACTCGGCGCCACCGCCCGGCCCCCGGCCGACGGTGATCGTGCCGCCGTGAGCCTCGACGATGCCCTTGACGATGTAGAGCCCAAGGCCCGTACCGCCGCGCTTGCTCCCCCGCCAGAAGCGGGTGAAGACACGGCCCATCGACTCCTCGGGGATGCCGGGGCCTTCGTCGCTCACGGTGACGGCCGTACCCTTCTCGTCGTCCTTCGCCGATGCCGGCGCCACCTCAATGGTGACGGTTCCCGCGCCGTGGCGCACCGCGTTTTCCAGCAGGTTGCCGAGCACCTGGTCGATCTTGTCGGGGTCGGCCCAGAGATCGGGCAGTTCATGGCCGATCCGGACGAAGAAGCGGTTGGGGCTCTGGCCGCTGGCTATGTGGGCCTGGACATGGCGTTCGACGGCGGCCGCCGCATCGACCGGCTGACGGCGCACCTCCAGCCGTCCGGAGTCGATACGGGAGATGTCGAGCAGTTCGGCGATCAGCCGGGTCACCCGGTTGGCGTCGGCGTCGACCGTTTCCAGCATCAGCCGCTTCTGGTCGTCGGTGAACCGTTCCCACTTGGCCAGCAGGGTCGCGGTGAACCCCTTGACGGAGGTCAGCGGGGAGCGCAGCTCATGGGCGACCGTGGCGATCAACTCGGCATGGCTGCGTTCGGTACGACGGCGGGCCTCGGTGCCCCGCAGGCTGATCACCAGCCGGTTGACGGGCCCGGTGGGAAAGGCACGTACATAACGGGCGGAGACAAGGACCTCACGGCCGCCGGGCAGCAGCAGATTGCGCTCCGGCTGGCCCACCCGGGTGGCGAGACCGCCGTAGGGGTTGGTCAGCGTCCACCAGCGGCGGCCCTTGAGGTCCTCCAGCGGTAGCGCGATGTCCAGGGAATGCCCCAGGGCGTCGGCCTGGGCGACGGCGGTGATCCGCACGGCGGCCTTGTTGAAGCAGATCACCCGGCCGCTCTCGTCGGCGACGACCAGGCCGTCGGGCAGGTCGTCGGGGTCGATGCCGAAGACCTCGGGATCGTCCGAAGGGCGCACCAATGGTGCGTGTGTCTTCGCGGACCCGCTCGTCCCGACAGTCATCCCCGTACCCCACCTCTCCGCCAACACAGTGGGCCCCCGAGCCCGTCACCCTACTAGCTGGACGTGACCGTGCGGAGCCCCTGAGCGGCACTCCCCCGGAGGTGAGTACCGCAGGTCATTGAGCGCCCCCGGCGCGCTGGGCGCGCGCGGAGGCATAGAGGCATACGGCTGCGGCGGTCGCCAGGTTCAGACTTTCTGCTTTTCCATGGATCGGGACGCGTACGACCGCGTCCGCGAGGTCCCTGATCTCGACCGGGAGCCCCCACGCCTCATTGCCGAAGATCCAGGCAGTGGGGCCGCTCATGGCACCCGCGTCGAGTTGGTCGTCGAGATCGTCGGCGCCCGCGCCATCGGCGGCCAGCACCCGGGCACCGGCGTCCTTGAGCCCTTGGACGGCCGTCTCGACGGGGACGCCGACCGCCACCGGCAGATGGAAGTGGGAGCCGACGGAGGCACGCACCGCTTTGGGGTTGTACAGGTCGACTGAGGCGTCGGTGAAGACGACGGCGTCGGCCCCCGCCGCGTCGGCGCAGCGGAGCACGGTGCCGGCGTTGCCGGGGTCGCGCACCTGCGCCAGAACGGCGATCAGCCGGGGTCGGGTCCGCACGATCTCCTCGAACGGGGAGTCCACGAAACGGCAGACCCCCACCATGCCCTGGGGGGTGACGGTGGTCGAGATGTCGGTGATCACTTCTTCGCCGGCGAGATGCACCCGGGCACCGGCGTCATACGCCGCGCTGATGATGTCCGCGTACCGCTCGGCTGCTTCCGGCGTGGTGAACAGCTCGCTGAGCGTGGCCAGGCCGCCGGCCCGGTGCCGGGCCGCTTCCCGTACGGACTGCGGCCCCTCGGCCAGGAACAGCCGGTCCTTGCCACGGAAGTTCCGCTTCGCGAGCCGTCGCGCGGCGGCGACCCGGGTGGAGCGAGGGGAGATCAACTCGGGGGCGGGCATGAACTCGCTTTCGGGTACGGGGTCGGGCGCGATGCCGGCACCGGGTGTCAGCACCGAGTGTCAGCACCGGGTGTCGGCGGCAGACCAGGGCCACAACGCACTCGGACCCGTAGGCCACAAGGGCCTACGGGTCCGGGACATCAGTCCGGACGCACCGCTCAGGCGGCGGCCTTCGGCGCGTTGACGTCGGCCGGGAGGGCCTTCTGCGCCACCTCAACGAGCGCCGCGAATGCGTTGGCGTCGTTGACGGCGAGCTCGGCGAGGATCTTACGGTCCACCTCAATGTTGGCGGCCTTCAGACCCTGGATGAGGCGGTTGTAGGTCATGCCGTTCTGGCGGGCAGCGGCGTTGATCCGCTGGATCCACAGCTGACGGAAGTCGCCCTTGCGCTTCTTGCGGTCGTTGTAGTTGTAGACCAGGGAGTGGGTGACCTGCTCCTTGGCCTTGCGGTAGAGGCGCGAACGCTGACCGCGGTAGCCGCTGGCCTGCTCCAGGATTGCCCGGCGCTTCTTGTGGGCGTTGACTGCCCGCTTGACGCGTGCCACTTGTTAACTCCTTGTAGCGGGGCCGTGGTTGTCGTCACACGACCCGAATTCGATTGGGTCCCGGTCCTGACGTTCCTTCGAGCTCCGTCACCGGAGCCGGAACGTCACTTGCCGAGAAGCTTCTTGATCTTCTTGGCGTCGCCCGGAGCCATCTCCGCGTTGCCGGAGAGGCGACGCGTCAGCGTGGACGGCTTGTGCTCAAGCAGGTGGCGCTTGCCGGCGCGCTCACGGAGCACCTTGCCAGTGCCGGTGATCTTGAAGCGCTTCTTGGAACCGCTGTGCGTCTTGTTCTTCGGCATCGCGCCGTATCTCCTCGTCAGTGGCGCTCCCCCGGTGCACGGGGGCACCGGCACACGGGAGCGTCAGATCTTGGTTATGGGTTCCGGGCGGGACCCGGGGTGCCGACGAGCGGCGACCCCTTCGGTCACGATTCGGAGGGCGTCTCGGCAGGCGCGTCGGCAGGCTCTTCCTCAGCCTGGACCCTCACGCCGGTTCGGTCTGCCTTGCGTGCGGCCTGGGCCTCACGCGCCTCGGCCATGGCCTCGGTCTTCTTCTTGTGCGGGCCAAGAACCATGATCATGTTCCGGCCGTCCTGCTTCGGGTTCGACTCGATGAATCCGAGGTCCTCGACATCGGAAGCGAGCCGCTGAAGCAGGCGGAAGCCAAGCTCGGGGCGGGACTGCTCACGACCACGGAACATGATCGTGATCTTGACCTTGTCGCCCTGCTTGAGGAACCGGACGACGTGACCCTTCTTGGTGTCATAGTCGTGCGGGTCGATCTTCGGCCGGAGCTTCATCTCCTTGATGACCGTGTGCGCCTGGTTCTTGCGCGCCTCACGGGCCTTCATGGCCGACTCGTACTTGAACTTCCCGTAGTCCATGAGCTTGCACACGGGCGGCCGGGCGGTCGCCGCGACCTCGACCAGGTCGAGGTCGTACTCCTGAGCCAGCTCAAGGGCCTTGGCGAGCGGGACAATGCCCACCTGCTCACCACTCGGACCGACAAGCCGTACTTCGGGAACGCGAATCCGGTCGTTGATGCGGGGCTCGGCGCTGATGGATCCTCCTCGGTAGCACCACGCGACTGTCTGGCAGATAGCCGCGTAACGTCTGCTTAATAACCAACCGAGCCGGAACATGAAAAATGCCCCGGGACGGGACACAGGCGGTAGCTCCGTGAATACCGGAACACCGCCGCGGTCTACCGCGGGGCGCACATCGGGCGACTTCCATCGTCCGTACGGAACGATGGGCACCGCCTGACCGGTGACCCGCTGCTCCAGGAGCAGCCAGGTGGGAGAATCGGAGCCTCCACTTGTGGGCTGGACACACACGTATCCAGCCGGTCGTCACACAAGGTTAGCAGCTCCACGGGGCAGGAGCTAACCGGCGGCCAGGGTCGGCCGCGGCGTGGCGGGGCATATCGTATGCGTCATGAGTGACGCGACACCCCTCCCCGAGCACGCCGAGCATCCGCAGACTGCCGACCAGGCTCCCGACTTCGACGCCCTGACCCGTGACATCGCGGAGGTTCCGGCCGTCGAGGTGATCGTCACGGTCGCGGTGAACCTGATGAGTGCCGCCGCCGTGAAGCTGGGCCTGGCCGCGGACGACACCGATGCCGGTGCCGGGTACAAGGACCTCGACGAGGCACGGAAGCTGGTGCATGCGCTGGCGGGGCTGCTGGACGCCAGCACCACCGAGATCAGCTCCTTCCACGCCGCTCCCCTGCGGGACGGTCTGAAGTCGCTCCAGCTCGCCTTCCGCGAGGAGTCGCTCGTGCCGGACGAGCCGGGCAAGGGCCCCGGGGAGAAGTACACCGGCCCGGTCTACGGCTGAGGGCTGTCCCCTGGTGCCTGCCGGGCGCGCGAGGACGGCTACGGCAGCTCCCCTGGGCCCCGCCCGCGCCGCGTTGTCTGAAGGACCGAATGCGCCCAGGATCAGGACACCGCTCGCCTGGTGATCCACCGCATCCGGCGCCGCACGCTGATCCGCCCCGGATCGCGGGAAAGGCCCTGCCCGGCAGCGCCTGAACTCACTTCCCGCTCACTTCCTGACGAACAAGGGCTCGCCCGAAGTGGTGGCCCCGACCGGCAACAGCGCCAGGTCGAGGCCCCGCACCAGGCGGGCCCTCAGCACGTCATGGCCCGCGAGCGCCTCGGCGACCCGGCGGACGGCTTCCGTCTGCGACGCGTTCGCCGCCAGCACCAGGGCCAGGGTCCCGTCGCTGTCCGCGCCGCCGCGCACCAGTTGGGCGCGGACCACCGCGGGCTCCGCGGCCACCGTCTGGCGCACCGCCTCCGTGACCGCGGGGTCATCGAGCGGATCGGTGCTGGTCCGCCCCTCGGCCAGCGCGCGCAGCGCGGCCCCGCTCAGCTGGAAGGGGACCGGCCCGGCCAGATCGAGGACCAGGGTGTCGGCCTTCTCGTGCCCGGCCGCTCGCAGCGCCTGGTGCAGGGGGACGGCCACCGGCCGGGCCGCCGCGTCCCAGCGGGCCAGTGATTCCAGCGAGGTGAAGGCGGGGAGCGCACGGCGATCACCGGCAGTGAGGGTGGGGACGGCCATATCGCTGGTCTTCTCGCGGCGCAGCCCGGACTCATCGACCTCGACCTCGCCCAGGACGGCCACGATGGGGACCAGGAGCCGCGCGCTTTGGAGGGCTTCCAGCACCGGGGTCACCGCCGTACGGTCCTGGGACCAGGCGGCGAGCGCCGCGGCGAGCCGGGGGTCGGCAGTGCCGTCGTCGTCGGAGAAACCGGGGTCGGGAATGTTCTTGAGCGCCACGCGCCGAGCCTAGTTCCTCCCCCGAGGCCCCCGCGCTCCGGGTGGTGGCTCCCGGTCGCCTGCCCCGGGCCGGGAACGGCGCTAGACCAGATCGTCCTGGTCGGCGCGCCACAGGACCACCGCACCCACCAGGACCAGGGCGCCGACGCCGCCCGCGAGGGGGGCGAGCCAACCGACCGACGCGTGCTCGGGCTCGGGTACCTGCGGGCCGGGGCCGAAGTACTTCTTGGTGTAGCCCTCGGTCACCCGCCTGGGGTCACGGGGCCGTAGCGCCTTGGCCGCGTCGATCGCCGCCGCCGGGTCCACCATCCCGTTCCCCCGCGCGTCGTCGCGGCCGCCCTGGGGACGGTCTCGGGCAGTGTCCGCGAGCAGCTTCTTCACCTGGGCCGGGCTCAGATCGGGATGGGCCGCACGCACCAGGGCGACTGCTCCGGAGACGAACGCGGCGGCGGCGCTGGTCCCCCAGCCCTCGTAGTACTTGCGGTCCGGGTCGGGGATCACGATGTCGACTCCGGGCGCGCTGACCGTGGCGTACCAGCGCTGGGTGGAGAAGGAGGCGTGGGTGCCGAAGCGGTCGACCGCCGTCACGGCGATCACTCCGGGGTAGGCGGCGGGGTAGGAGATGCGGTCGCCCTTCTCGCCGCCGTTGCCGGCGGAGGCCACGACCACGGAGCCTTTGCCGAGCGCGTACTGCACGGCCGCGTCCTCGGTGGCCTCGGGGTGTGCCGACTCGCTGTCGTCGCCGAGGGAGAGGTTGATGACATCGGCGCCCTGGTCGGCGGCCCAGCGGATGCCTTGGGCCAGTGCGGTCCCCCGCGAGCTGCGGGCCTTCTCCCGCGCCGGGTCGGTGCCTTCGAGTATGACCCGCACCGGAAGGACCCTGGCCTTGGGCGCGATGCCCATGACACCGTCGCGGTCGCCGGGGCCACGGCCGTGCGCCGCGATGATGCCCGCCATGGCCGTGCCGTGCCGGGCCCAGGAGCGGTCGCCACGCCCCGCGCCGAAGCCTATGAAGTCCTTGCCCGGAAGGACATTGCCCTCAAGGTCGGGGTGTTGGTCGTCCACACCCGTATCCAGCACGGCCACGGTGACGCCCTCGCCCTGGGTGGTCCGCCACGCGTGATCGGTGTTGAGCGCTTCGAGGCCCCACTGCTGGGGCCTTATCCCATCGGCGTGGACCGGAGCCGCTGGCAGGAGGACAAGGGCAGCGGCTCCCACCAGAGCGGCGAGGCGGTGGCGTGTTCTGCTCATTGCGGTGGCTCCGCTGTAGTGCTGAGGGCCCGAAGGAGCGCGCGTTCGACACCGTCCGCTATGCCGTCGGCCTCGTGCCCCAGACCGGCTTGTGCGGGTGCGGTGGTCCCGCGAGCGGACTGGGCGACCGTCGCGGGCTGGGGGTCATCGACCTTGCGGCCGTCGGCGAAGCCGGACACCGCGTAGACGACGACCGGCACATCGGTGCGGATGGTGATGGTCCAACTGGCGCGCTGGCGGTCACCGAAGCGGGAGGCGACCGTTCCCGGCACGGCGAAGGTGCGGGGCAGCAGATCGGTTCGCTTGGCGAGTCCCTCGTTGCCGAACCGGGTCTTCAGGGTCTTCATGGTGGCCATGTCGCCCTCGGTGAAGACCAGACCGACGGTGGTGACATAGCTGGAGGTGGCGTCGGTGTAGGTCGCCCGCAACACCCGGACACAGCCGACCGGCTGGAGGGTGGTGACCAGAAGGGGGTCGAGGGTTGCGGCGCAGTTGCTGTCGGCGGCGACGGCCAGCCGTGACCAGAGCCGATCCGCCTTGCCCGGCCCCGCGCCCTTGCCGTGGATCGAGCGGGGGAAGAGCGTGTCCACGGGAACGCTGTGCCACAACGTCCGTGCCTCGGTGAACCCGTTGTCGGCCGCGGTATCGGCGCTGGAGTCCTCGGTGAGCCAACTGCCGGTGACCGCTCCACCGATCAGTCCGAGCCCCAACACCACACAGGCGAGGGCGCCGATGGTGCGCAGCGGGCGGCGGGGCCTCACCAGCCGCAGCAGGGGGGCGTTGTCGGTGGAACTCTCCGGCGGCGGCCAAGCCGGGCTCGGTGGGTAGGCGGCGAACCCGGCGGGCTGCGGTTCCACGGTCGCCCACTCGCTCGGCAACGGGGAATCGCGCACCGGGCGGAGCCGAGCGGTGCTCTCGGTGGAGCTCTCCGGTGGCAGGGCTCCCGCGGATCGCAGTGCCGGGCGCTCCGCGAGGGTACCGAAGGCCTTGTCGGCGGTGGCGGCTCCGGGGGGCTGGGACCCGGCGGTATCCGGCGTGGTGGCGGTCCGCGAGGACGGATCGGAGATCCGCCGCTGGGAGGAGTCCTGTCGGACTGGGTTTTCTCGCGCCGCGCTCTGCTGGGCTGGGCTCCGGTGTGCTGTGTTCTGCCGCGGTGCGCTCTGTCGCGCTCCGCGGAGGTGGTCCGTGGGGTCGGGCGACCGGTTGGGGGCCGGTCGGACGGTCGGACGCGGTGGGGCAGCGGGCTGCGGTGGTATGGCGCCGGACTCGGCGAGGAGTACGGGAGTCGTCCGCTGCGGGGGATGGTCACCGGGCGCGGGCGGTGCGCCGGCTGGTGGCGTGGGGGACCCGTCCGGATCTTCCCCACTGCCCGGTGTCACCGTGGGGCGGTCCCGCAGCGCGCCGCGCGCTTGTCGGGGCGTGGCCGCCCCCAGCTCGCGGCGCAGGAGGCGGGTGTCGGCGTCCACACCGTTCGATGGCCCGTCGTCCGGCCTCCTCGACGTCCTGGCGGGCCGGGCCGAGCGGGGGTCGCCGGTGGGTGTGGGTGGCTTCGGTGGGGGTGGCGGCGGAGCGTCGCCCGAGGGCGGCGGGGAGCCGGTGGGCGCGGTTGCCGAATCGACCCTGCCGCCCCTTTGCCCGGTCTCGATCCGCTGCCCGGTGGCACAGAAGCACCCGGGCTCGCCGGCCGGGCAGTAGGGGTTGGGCGTCGCTGGAGCGCCGAGGGGGAGTGTCTGGCCGTTGGAGCGCGGGCCGCCGGTGGAACAGGTGCAGCCCGGGACACCGCAGGGCGACGCGTCATAGCCGAAGGCGGCCGGTGCCGGGTCGGAACCGTAGGCATCGCCCACCCCGCAGTCTGGGCAGGTACACGCCAACTCGGTGCCTGGCGTCACCGCACGGGCCTCACCTTCCCCCCGGCAGCCGGCGCATGAGCACACGCCGGCGGGCCCGGAACCCGTCGAGGAACCACCGGCGGGCGGTTGTGCGCCCCTCCCGGACGGGCCCTCGCCCCGGCTCAACTGGCGGGTCTCCACATCGGATTGCCCCGGGAGCAACGGGATGGCGAAGGGGCGCGCGGAGTCCGGGGCGGCTGCCCGGCGAGACGGGGAGGCATCCGCAGAACCGTCTTCTCCCGACTGGTCGGAAGGCATCCCGTCAGCCTGCCCGTCGGGCGGCAGCAGATCGGTGATTCCGGAGGCGCGCAGCGCCCGGGAGGACTGCTCCTGGGGGACCAGCGCATCGGTGATGCGGGATGGGGCCTGGGGTTCGGACGAGTCTTCGGGGACGGGCGGGGGCTGCGCCTCCGTACTCATCGAGCCCCCCGATTCTCAGCTACGTACCACCGACGGGCACGCTGCTGCAGGCAGGCGCGTCGGTCACCACTTCGTCGTCACTCTACGGGTTGAAAGCCACCGCACGGCACCGTCCCACCGGCTCCGTGGGGATCTGCCCAGAACATCCCCTCTACCGATCGGTAGCCTCCTCTGGCAGGCTCGGGCCATGATCCCCCGTGCCGCTGACCGGGCCCGCTTCAACCGGGCCACCGCCGGTCTCGATGCTCCACTCGCCGTCGTCGATCTCGATGCCTTTGACGCCAATGCCGATGACCTGGTGCGTAGATCGGGCGGCAAACCGCTGCGGATCGCGAGCAAGTCCGTGCGCTGTCGTGCGCTGTTGGAGCGGGCGCTCGCACGGGATGGTTTCGCCGGTGTCATGTCCTTCACCCTGGCCGAGTCGCTGTGGCTGGCCCGCGCGGGTTTCGACGATGTGCTCCTCGCCTATCCGTCCGCGGACCGGTCCTGCTACGCCGAGTTGGCCGCCGATCCGCAGCTGGCGGCGGCCGTGACCGTGATGGTCGACGACACGGCGCAGCTGGACCTGATCGATGGGGCGCGCGCCGGTGGCGGGGAGGAGATCCGGGTCTGTCTGGAGCTGGACACGGCACTGCGGCTGTTCGGTGGCCGAGTGCGGATCGGGGCCCGCCGCTCACCGCTGAGTGAGCCGGCCCAGCTGGCGGATCTGGCGCGTTCGGTGGTGCGCCGCCCGGGGTTTCGCCTGGTGGGGGTGATGGCGTACGAGAGTCATATCGCTGGCGTCGGTGACTCCTACGCGGGGCACCCGGTGCTCTCGCACACGATCCGGGTGATGCAGCGGGTCTCCCGCGCCGAGCTGGCGGTACGCCGGGCGGAGGCGGTGCGGGCCGTCCGGGCGGTGGCGCCGGACCTGGAGTTCGTCAACGGCGGTGGCACCGGCAGCGTGCAGCACACGGCGGGCGAGGACGCGGTGACCGAGGTCGCGGCCGGTTCGGGGCTCTATCTGCCGCGGCTCTTCGATGACTACAGCTCGTTCTCCGGCCGTCCGGCGGCGCTCTTCGCACTGCCCGTGGTCCGTCGCCCCGGAGTGGGTGCGGTGACGGTACTGGGCGGCGGCTACCCGGCGTCGGGGGCGGCGGGAAAGGACCGGCTGCCCGTGCCCTATCTACCGCAGGGGCTGCGCTTCGACGGGCGTGAGGGCGCGGGCGAGGTCCAGACTCCGCTGCTCGGGTCGGCCGCCGACGATCTCCTGATCGGCGACAAGGTGTGGTTCCGCCACGCGAAGGCAGGCGAGCTGTGTGAGCGTTTCCCGGTACTGCACCTCATCGAGGGTGACCGGGTGACGGGGACGGTCGCGACCTACCGCGGCGAGGGCCGCACCTTCCTTTGAGACCTTCGGGAAAGCGCCCGCCCGGGGCAGTGGTCGTCCCAGCGCGCCGGGCGGGCACCGCAGCTCAGAGCGGGGTGACGTACGCCCCGGAGATCCCGCCGTCCACCAGGAAGTCGGTCGCGTTGACGAAGGAGGAGTCGTCGCTGGCGAGGAAGGCGACGGCAGCGGCGATCTCATGGGCCTCGGCGAACCGCCCGACGGGGATGTGCACCAGTCGTCTGGCGGCCCGCTCCTGGTCCTTGGCGAACAGCTCCTGGAGCAGGGGGGTGTTGACCGGCCCGGGGCAGAGCGCGTTGACCCGGATGCCCTCGCGGGCGAACTGGACGCCGAGTTCACGGGACATCGCGAGCACACCGCCCTTGGAAGCGGTGTAGGAGATCTGGGAGGTCGCGGCACCCATGATCGCCACGAAGGAGGCCGTGTTGATGATGGAACCGCGGCCCTGGCGCTGCATATAGGGGATGGCGGCCTTGCAACAGAGATAGACCGAGGTGAGGTTGACGTCCTGGACCCGCCGCCACGCCTCGATGCCGGTGGTGAGGATCGAGTCGTCCTCGGGGGGTGAGATACCCGCGTTGTTGAAGGCGACGTCCACCGAGCCGTAGGTGTCGTGCGCCGCCTTGAACAGCGCCTCGACCTGCTCGGCGTCCGTGACGTCGACGCGTACGAAGGTGCCGCCGACGTCGTCGGCCGCCGCCTTGCCCGCTGTCTCGTCGATGTCGCCGCAGACGACGTTCGCACCTTCGGAAGAGAGTCGGCGGGCCGTGGCGAGGCCGATGCCGCTGCCGGCGCCGGTGATGACCGCGGTACGGCCGACCAGGCGGCGGCACACAGGGGTTTCGGTCATGGGTGGTCAGACCTCCTGAACTCGTGGCGTGCTGCTGAAGAAGACGTTTTTTGTCTCGGTGAACGCGGTGAGGGCGTCGGGGCCGAGTTCACGGCCGAAGCCGGACTGTTTGTAGCCGCCGAAGGGGGTCCAGTAGCGGACGCTGCTGTGGGAGTTGACGGAGAGATTGCCGGCGGCGACCGCACGGGAGACCCGAATGGCGCGGCCCAGGTCCCGGGTCCAGAGGGAGCCGGAGAGTCCGTACTCGGTGGCGTTGGCGAGCCGGATCGCGTCGGACTCGTCATCGAAGGGCAGTACGGCGGCGACCGGTCCGAACACCTCCTCAACGGCGGCCGGTGCATCGGCGGCGATATCGGTGAGGACGGTCGGGGGGAACCAGAAGCCCGGCCCCTCGGGGGCCGTACCGCGAATGCCGGGCAGTTCGTCGGGGACGTAGGAGCGCACCCGGTTGAGCTGGGCCTGGGAGATCAGCGGGCCCATCTGCGTCTTCTCATCGGCCGGATCTCCCACGGCGATGGACTCGATGGCCGGAGCGAGCAGTTCCAGGAAGCGGTCGTAGACCGGACGCTGCACCAGGATGCGGGTGCGGGCGCAGCAGTCCTGTCCGCTGTTGTCGAGAAAGGACATGGGGGTGGCGGCGACGGCGGCTTCGAGATCGGCATCGGAGAAGATGATGTTGGGGCTCTTGCCGCCGAGTTCCAGGGTCACCCGCTTCACCCGCTCCGCGCATCTGGCCATGATGGCCTTGCCGACCCGGGTGGAACCGGTGAAAACGATCTTCGCGACTCCGGGGTGCTCGACGAGCGCGCCGCCCGCGACGTCGCCGGCGCCCGGCAGGACCTGGAAGAGGTGCTCCGGAAGGCCGGCTTCGAGGGCGATCTCCGCCAGCCGCAGCGCGGTCAGCGGGGTCGTCTCGGCGGGTTTGAGGAGTACGGCATTGCCGGCGGCGAGAGCCGGAGCCATGCCCCAGGCGGCAATCGGCATGGGGAAGTTCCAGGGCGCGATGACCCCGATGACCCCGAGCGGTTCCAGGATCGTGATGTCCAGACCGCCGGGGACCGGGATCTGTCGGCCGCTGAGCCGTTCCACTCCCCCGGCGGCGAAGTCGAGCAGATCGCGTACGTTGCCGGCCTCCCAGCGGGCGTTGCCGATGGTGTGTCCGGCTTGAAGCACCTCCAGCCGGGCGAGTTCCTCGATCCGCTCATCGACGGCGATGGCGAAGCGGCGGAGCAGCCGGGCTCGGTCGGCTGGCGCGAGGGCCGCCCAGCGCTGTTGGGCGCCGGCGGCGAGGAACACCGCCGCGTCGACCTCATCGGGCGTGGTCGCCGGGACGCTACGGACGAGTTGGCCGGTGGCGGGGTTGAGGACTTCATGGTGTGACGCGTACGGCAAGACATTCCTCACGTGGTCTCAGGCTGTCCGAAGGGGCCCGCTCATGGGCGAAGCGCCATCGGGGGCGGGATGGCGGATACGGGGTTCCGATGGATCGGTTGCCCCTTCCGGACCCGGGGGCGGTGGCCGGGTCACCGTCGGCTCGTCGAATCCGCACTCGTTGAATCCACGCTCGTCGAATCCACGCTCGTTGAACGCGAACTCGTTGAATCCACGCTCGTTGCGGTTGAATCCGTGCTCGCTGCCGGACAGCGCCGTCTCCCGTGTGGTGCGTGAGCGGGACGGATGGGGTGCGGAGTGGGGAGACCGCCGGTTCACCGCCGTCGATGGTGACCGGTGGTGAACGGTGGCGCGTGGTGACATCCGGTGTTCTCCATGCGATGCGGTTATGGGTTGGGTGCCGGTTGACGCGTCTGCGGGTGGTGGCGGGGCTTTCGTGTTCCCGCGTCTCATATGTTGTTCAGTGCCGTTCAAAGGAGCGGCGCAGTTCCCAGTCGGTCACGGCGGCATCGAAGGCGGCGAGTTCAACGCGGGCCATATTGCGGTAGTGGGCGACGACCTCGGCGCCAAAGGCTTCCTTGGCGATGGGACTGTTCTCCCAGAGCTCGGCCGCTTCCCGCAAGGTGGCCGGGACCTCGGCGTAGCCCGCCGTGTAGGCGTTTCCAGCGCATTCATCGGGCAGTTCGAGATTCTTTTCGATGCCGTGGATGCCGGCCGCGATCAGTCCCGCGACGGCGAGATGCGGATTGACATCGCCACCGGGCAGCCGATTCTCACAGCGCATCGAACGCCCGTGCCCCACGACCCTGAGCGCACAGGTGCGATTGTCATATCCCCAGGCGACGGCGGTGGGCGCGAAGCTGCCGGGTTGAAATCGCTTGTATGAGTTCACATTGGGCGCGTAGAGCAGGGTGAAGTCCCTGAGCGCGGCGAGCTGACCGGCGAGGAAGTGCCGCATCACGGGCGACATCGCGCCGCGCTCGTCCCCCGCCATGACATTGCGGCCGTCCGCGTCCGCGAGCGAGACATGGATATGGCAGGAGTTTCCCTCGCGCTCGTTGTACTTGGCCATAAAGGTGAGCGAGACGCCTTCTTGGTCAGCGATCTCCTTCGCCCCGGTCTTGTAAAGGGCGTGCTGATCACAGGTGACCAGGGCATCGTCATAGCGGAACACGATCTCATGCTGGCCCGGATTGCATTCGCCCTTCGCGGATTCAACGGTCAGTCCGGCCGTCGCCATTTCCTTTCGGATACGCCGTAGCAGTGGCTCGACGCGGCCGGTGCCCAGGATCGAGTAGTCGACGTTGTACTGATTGACCGGGGTGAGTCCGCGATAGTCGCGGTCCCAGGCCTGCTCGTAGCTGTCCTTGAAGACGATGAACTCCAGCTCGGTACCGACCTTGGCGGTGAAGCCGTGCTCGGCGAGGCGCTCCAGCTGACGGCGGAGGATCTGGCGGGGTGCCGCAACCACGGGAGAACCGTCGTTCCAGGTGAGATCGGCGATCAGCAGGGCCGTGCCGTCATTCCACGGAATGCGCCGCAAGGTAGCGGTGTCCGGGCGCATCGCGAAGTCGCCGTAGCCGCGGTCCCATGAGGACATCTCATAGCCGTCGACGGTGTTCATCTCGGTGTCGACGGCGAGGAGGTAGTTGCAGCCCTCCGTGCCGTGCTCAAGGACCTCGTCGAGGAAGAAGTTCGCGGCGAACCGCTTGCCCTGGAGCCGTCCCTGCATATCGGGAAAGGCGAGCACCACGGTGTCGATCTCTCCACTCGCCACGAGGGCGGTGAGCTCATCGACCCCGAGTGGAGGTGTGCGGTCTGCCACGAGATTGCGCCTCCTTGGGTAAACCGGAAGCCCTAAGGTATTGCTGAAGACCATTGATTGGGAAGAGGAAACGACGACGTGGCGAAGAACGACGCGGCAACTGACCGACTGACTCCCGTACTGCGGCCGGTGCGCGCGGGCAACGGCTTCGAAGAGGCGCTGGAGCAAATCCTGCAGTTGCTGCGCCTTGGCCTGGTGCCCAGCGGAGAGCGGCTGCCGGCGGAGCGCGAGTTGGCCGAGCGGCTGGGAATCAGCCGGGTCACCCTGCGCGAGGTGCTGAGAGTCCTCACCGACCAGGGCCTGGTGGAGAGCAGACGCGGCCGGTACGGCGGAACCTTTGTGCTGAGCCGGCCCGAGGCCCCGGGCGAGGACGAGTTGCGCCGTCGGGTGCGCGCGGTGAACGTCGAAGACACCCTGCGCTTCCGCGAGGTCCTTGAGGTGGGAGCAGCGGGGCTCTGTGCGGCGGGCGGCCTCACGAGGGCGGACACCATACGGTTGCGGAGCGCCCTGGCGGCGACCCATGACGCTCCACTGACCGAGTACCGCCGCCGGGACACCCTGCTCCATCTCACCCTGGCCGACCTCTCCGGTTCCGTATCGCTCACCTCGCAGTACGCCGCCGTGCGGGCGACCCTGAACGACCTCCTTGACTGCATCCCCCTCCTCGTCCGGAATCTTGAGCATTCGCAGCACCAGCACTCCGTACTGGTGGAGGCGGTGCTCGACGGGGATGCGGACGGCGCACGGGAAATGATGCGTGAGCACTGCGAGGGCACGGCCTCCCTGTTGCGCGGCTTTCTGTCCTGACCACAGGCCTTCCGTCCCGATCGCCTGAGACCACGGCCGGACCCACCGGCCTCCTCCCGGGGTCCGCCCCCAGCGGCATGGCCGGCTCGCACAGCCGACACCGGCACCCGGGGCGCGTTGGCCTTCCACCCCCGCCCGGTCAACTGAAGCTTCCCGCACGGGTCTTGCCTATTGCCCACCCCTACCGCAAAGGTGTCTGCACAAACCTTTGAACGCCAGGAGTGACCCATGGCCGAAGGCACCACTCAACCCACCCCCTCCCCGGTCGACGCCCACCCCGATGACGGCTATCTGCGCCGACGCACCCTTCGCCGGGGCAGCGCGGGCTGGTTGCTGCTCACCGGACTCGGGGTGGCGTATGTCGTCTCGGGTGACTTCTCCGGGTGGAACATCGGACTGTCCAAGGGCGGTTTCGGCGGACTAGCCATCGCCACCCTCCTCATGGGCGTGATGTACGCCTGTCTGGTCTTCACCCTCGCGGAACTGTCGGCGATCCTGCCCACGGCGGGCGGTGGTTATGGCTTCGCCCGCCGGGCACTCGGCACCTGGGGCGGCTTCCTCACCGGCACGGCCATTCTGATCGAGTACATCCTCGCCCCCGCCGCGATCTCCATCTTCATCGGCGACTATGTGGAATCACTCGGCCTGTTCGGCCTGGAATCGGGCTGGCCCGTCTATCTCGCCTGCTTCGCCGTCTTCATCGGTATCCATCTGTGGGGCGTGGGCGAGGCGCTGCGTTTCAGCCTGGTGGTCACGGCCATCGCGGTGGCCGCGCTGCTCATCTTCGCGCTGGGGGCGTTCACCGATTTCCACGCGGGGCACCTCGATGACATCCCTGTCGACACCGATGCGTTCGGCGCCAACTCCTGGCTGCCGTTCGGACTCCTGGGCATCTGGGCCGCCTTCCCCTTCGGCATGTGGTTCTTTCTGGGCGTCGAAGGCGTGCCCCTGGCCGCGGAAGAGGCCAAGGATCCGGTGCGGTCCCTGCCCAAGGCCTTGGCGATCTCCCTGGTGATCCTGGTGCTGCTGGCCATCCTCACCTTCTTCGCGGCCACCGGAGCGCGCGGTTCGGCAGCCATCCAGGAGGCCGGAAACCCCCTGGTGGTAGCACTTCAGGGCAATGGCGATCCGACGGCGCTCAGCCGGTTTGTGAACTATGCGGGCCTGGCCGGTCTGGTTGCCTCCTTCTTCTCCCTGATCTACGCGGGCTCCCGTCAGCTCTTCGCCCTCTCCCGTGCCGGCTATCTGCCCCGCTTCCTCTCCCTCACCAGCCGGCGCAAGTCCCCCTATCTGGGATTGCTGATCCCGGGGGCCATCGGGTTCGCCCTCGCGGCGTCCACCGGGAACGGCGCGCGCATGCTGAACATCGCGGTCTTCGGCGCGACCATCAGCTATGCCCTGATGGCGCTCTCGCACATCGTGCTGCGCCGCCGAGAGCCGTCGCTGCCCCGTCCCTACCGCACCCCGGGTGGGCTGCTGACTTCTTCCGTCGCCTTTGTGCTCGCGCTCTCCGCGCTGGTGGCGACCTTCCTGGTGGACAAGTCCGCGGCGTTTATCGCGTTGGGCGTCTATGCCGTCGCGCTCATCTATTTCGCCGCCTACAGTCAGTTCCGGTTGGTGGCCAGGGCCCCGGAAGAGGAATTCGCCGCCCTGGCGGCGGCCGAGGCCGAGCTCAAATGAAAGCGAGTCAGGTGTCCCACCCCCTCATCGGCATCACCACCTATGTCAGTCCCGCGGCTTGGGGCGTCTGGGAGATGCCCGCCGCACTGCTGCCAGCGACGTATCCGGCCCTCGTTCAGCGGGCCGGTGGGGTGGCGGTCATGCTGCCGCCCGATACCGCGGCCACCGCTGCCACAGCGGTCGTGGCCAGGCTGGACGGCCTGGTCATCGCGGGTGGCGCCGATGTGGCCCCCGAGCGGTACGGCGCCTCGCCGCACCCGCGCACGGGACCGCCCGCCCATGATCGGGACCACTGGGAACTGGCCCTGGTCACAGCGGCCTTGGCGGCGGGCAAGCCGGTGTTGGGGATCTGCCGGGGGATGCAGCTGCTCAATGTCGCCCTGGGCGGCACCCTGCTCCAGCACCTGGACGGCCATATCGAAGCAGAGGGAGTGTTCGGCAGCCATCTGGTGAAACCGGTGCCGAACACGCTCTACGCCTCGATCGTCCCGGAGGCGACCGAGGTACCGACCTATCACCACCAGGCAGTGGATCGACTGACACCCTCGCTGATGGCCGGCGCTCATGCCGAGGACGGCACGGTGGAGGCGGTGGAGCGGGCGACGCCAGGCACGGCGGGCGAGAGCTGGGTGCTGGGAGTGCAGTGGCATCCGGAGATGGGTGAGGACACCCGGGTGATGCGGGCACTGGTCGAGGTGGCCTCACCGGTGTAGTCGCGGACGCTTCAGGGGGCGCCACCGCGCAGGCGTGGTCGGCACCGCTGCCGCGCGGGGGGAACCGGCCTGGGCGGTCCTCCCGGCTCACCCCTTCGTCAGCCCCAGCAGGTCCCGCGCCGGGCCGGTCGGGCGCTGTGAGCGCCGCCAGACCGCCCGCAGCGCCCGCCGCAGTTCCACCCCCTCCACCCGCACCCGGATCAATCGACGCGCGGCGAGCTCCTCCGTCACCGCCAGCTCGCTCATCACCACCGGCCCCGCACCACTGATCGCCGCCGCCTTCACCGCCGTGGTGGAGGCGAGCTCCAGCAGTGGCTCCGCCGGGCCACCGCACTGGGCGAGGGCGGAGTCCAGCACCTGGCGCGTACCGCTCCCCCGCTCCCTCAGGATCAACGGTGCCGCGGCCAGCTCGGCGGCGGTCAGCGGCTCCCGTTGGCGGGCCCACTCATGCCCGGGGGCCACCGTCACCACCAGCCGGTCATGTCCGATGACCGCTCCGTCCAGGCCGTCCGGAACGGCCAGCCCCTCCACGAACCCCAGTTCCGCATCGCCGGCGAGGAGTCGTTCGGCGACCATCGCCGAGTTCCCCGCCAGGAGCGAGACCGCGGTGTCCGGTCGCTGGGTGCGCAGCGCGATCAGCCATCTGGGCAGCAGATACTCGGCGATCGTCATCGAGGCGGCGACCCGAAGCCGGGAGTCCCGGCGTCCCTTGAGTGCCTGCGCCCCGGCGTCGAACACCTCCGCCGCCTCCACCACCCGCCGCGCCCAGTCCGTGACCAGCGCACCCGCCTCGGTGAGCTGTGAGCCACGCGGTGAACGATCGACCAGGGCCAGCCCCAGTTGTCGTTCCATCGAACGGATGCGGCTGCTCGCGGCGGGCTGGGTGATCCCCATCTCGCGGGCCGCCCGGCCCAGGCTGCCGTGCCTGGCGACAGCGAGGAGTAGCTCCAGGGCGCCCAGGTCGGGCACCCGATGGGCCAGTGGCCCCCGCTCCGCACGGTCATCGCTCATCAGTCCAGCTTATGAGGTCATAACCAGAAGATCCCTGGTGAGTCGGACCAACCGGCCGCACAGTGACACCATGGCCACTGCCGTCCACCTGCGCATACCGGACACCGCACCACCGCGGCTCGCACCGCTGCGTCACTTCGCACCCAACTGGTACGCACCGGTCATGGGCACCGCCATCGTGGGCAACGCGGGAGCCGCGCTCGGCGTCCCCGCTCTGCGTACGGTGTTCACCGCGGTGTGGGCGGTATCGGCCGTACTGCTGGCCCTCGTGGTCACCGCCCGCGCCCTGCACTGGCGCCACCACCGCGACCAGGCCAGGGCCCATCTGCTGGACCCCGCCATCGCACCCTTCTACGGCTGTGCGCCGATGGCGCTGCTGGCCGTCGGCTCCGGCGCGCTGACGCTGGGTCCCGCGCTGCTGGGCACCGGGGCCGCGGTCATCACCGGCTTCCTGCTGCTGGCGGTGGGCACCCTGACCGCCGTGGGAGCGGCCACCGCGATCCCCTATCTGATGGTGGTGCGCCACCGCGTAGACCCCGGTACCGCGTCCCCCGTCTGGCTGCTGCCCGTGGTCGCGCCGATGGTGGCCGCGGCGTCCTGTCCACTGCTGATACCGCATCTGCCCACCGGTGAGTGGCGGACCGCGGTACTGCTGGGGAGCTGTGCGATGTTCGGGGCGAGCCTGCTGGCCACACTGGCCGTCCTGCCCCTGCTCCTCGCCCGACTCATCCACCGCGGTCCGCTTCCGCTCGCCCTCACCCCCGCGCTCTTCCTGGTCCTTGGCCCGCTCGGACAGTCAACGACGGCCACCGATGCCATGGCCGAGGCGTCCCGGACCGTGCTCCCGGTGCCGTACGGCACCGGATTCAGTGTGTTCGCCCTGGTCTACGGCGTTGCGGTGATGGGTTTCGCGCTGCTGTGGTTGGCGCTCGCCGGGGCCATGACGGTACGAGCGCTACGCCGGGGGATGCCCTTCACCCTGGGCTGGTGGGCCTTCACCTTCCCGGTCGGCACCTGTGTGACGGGCGCTGCCGCCCTCGGGGACCGTACGGGTCTGACAGCGCTGACCGTACTGGCCCATGGGCTCTACGCCCTGCTCGGCACCGCCTGGGTGGTGACCGGTGTCCGCACGGTGCGCGGGCTGGTCAGCGAAGGGCTGCTCGCAGCGCCGCGCCCAGCACCGCGGGCGCCGTCACCAACGACGGCCCGTACCAGGTGAGATGGCGCCCGCTGACCAGTGCGGCGGGCAGTTGGGGGAAGGCCTCCGGCCCGTCGGCCGCGCTGAAGCGGTAGGGCTCATCGGGCAGCACCACCAGCCGCGCCCCACTGGTGCGCAGTTCGTCGAGCGGCACCCGCGGATATCGGTCGGCGTGGTCGGCGTACACATTGCGTACGCCGAGCCGTTGGAGCAGATCGCCGGCGAAGGTGTCTTGTCCGAGCACCATCCAGGGCCGCCGCCAGATCGGCACGACCGCGGGCACCTGCGATCCACTGGCCGGCATCGCTCCCGACCAGGCCTCGACGGCCTGATCCAGCCAGTGCGGCCGATCAAGGCCACAGCCGTCCACCAGCACTCGTTCCAGTTCACGAAACGCCTGCTCAAGGTCGCGCACCTCGGTGAGGAGCACCCGGAGGCCGGCCGCGCGCAGTGCGTCAAGATCGGGTTGGCGGTTCTCCTCCTCGTTGGCGATCACCAGATCGGGCGCCAGCCGGATCACGGCCGTCACATCGGGGTTCTTGGTGCCTCCGACGCGCGGCACATCCAGGTCCGCCGGGTGGGTGCACCAGTCGGTCGCTCCCACCAGCAGCCCGGGCGCGGTGCGGGCCACCGCCTCGGTGAGCGAGGGGACCAGCGAGAGGACCCGCGGCACCGCTAGCGCTCCGGCGTGTCAAGGTGCTCGGCGACGGTGACCACCAGGATCCGGGTCTCCGGGAGGGTGGCGCGCCAACGATGGCGCACCCCGCCGGACAGAAAGAGCGCGTCGCCGCTGCCCAGCCGGTAGGCCCGGCCCTCGGCCTCCACCTCCACCGCACCGTCGGCGACATACATGATCTCGTCGTTGCGGTGCTGGAACTCACCGTCGGTGTCGCGTTCCCCGGTGAACTCCAGGGCCTCCAACTGATGCCGTCCGTGCACCAGCCGCCGGATTCCACCGCCCTCGCGCGGGACGATTGGTTCCGCTTCGTCGACGGGGGTGGTCCGGGCCCGTACGACGGCGACGGTCCTGGCCGCGTCGGATGCGGCCATCAGCCGTCCCACGGTGGTTTCCAGGGCGTCGGCGACCAACTGGAGCGAGCGGGTGCTCGGACGGGCCCGTTCGTTCTCGATCTGGCTGAGGAAGGGCACGGAGAGACCGCTGCGCTCGGCGACCACGGCAAGGGTGAGCTCCAGGGTGCGCCGGCGCCTGCGCACAGCGGCACCCACCCGAAGCGGTTCGCTCTCCTTCGGGTCCTTGCCGTCCTTTGCGTCCATCCGCCCAGCTCCCCTTCCTGGTCCTGTCTCACCATACGCAGCTTCCGGCCCCGGTCGCGCGTATACGGTGCACAGGCCAGGTATCCAGCGGGCGCTGGACGGGTGCCTGGCGCACTCAGCGGGAAGGGGTGGCACCCGTTGACCCAACGGGACCACCCCCTCACACCGTGTCATCCGGTGCCGTACCGCCCAGGACGGCTACTGCGGTGCCATGGCCTTCTCAACCTGCGGATTCTCACTCAGCCAGGTGCGGACTGCGTCCTGTTCCTCGCCCTTGCCCGCCTGCTGGATCTCCGCCTCAAGATCCGTGAGCTGCTTCTCGGTGAGCCGGAAGTCCTTGAGCCACTGGGCGATCTCGGGCTGGTCCGCCGAGAACCCCTTGCGTGCGACGGTGTGCACTCCATCGCCCTTGCCCCAGGCGTTCTTCGGGTCCTTCAGCTTCTTCAGGTCATAGGTGCTGTAGGCCCAGTGCGGCGACCAGAGGGTCGTCAGCACGGGTTCCTTCTTCTGGTACGCGCGCTTCAGTTCGGCGAGCATGCCGGGGGTGGAGCCGTCGATGACCTTGTACTCGCCGGTGAGGCCGTACTCCTTGAGGACCTTGTCCTTCAGGAGTCCCATCATCCCGGCGCTCGGCTCGATGCCGATGACGCGCCCCTCGAACCTCGCCGACTGGCCCTTGAGGTCGTCGAGCGAGTCGACGCCCTTGACGTACGAGGGAACGGAGAGCTCCAGCGATGTGGGGCCGTACCAGGGGCCGAGGTCTTCCAGTTCGCTCGCGTACTTCTTCCAGTACGTGGCATGGGTGATCGGCAGCCAGGCATCGGTCTGGAAGTCGATCTGACCGCCGGCGAGCCCGGTGTAGAGGGCGCCGGCCTCCAGTTGTTGGGTCTCGACCGCGAAGCCGCGCCGCTCCAGCACCTCCTTCCAGAGGAAGGTGGAGGCGATGCCCTCGTCCCAGGGGATGTAGCCGATGGTCACCTCACGGCCCTTGCCGATCCCACCAGCACGCTCTTCGTCCGCCTTGCCCGCGCCGCCGAAGACGCCCATACCGCCGGCGACCAGCGCGAGGATCACCACACCGACGAGGGCGACCACGGGCTGCGGCCGGTAGTTCCAGAGCGAGGGGCCACCGGCGGCCTCCTTGGCCCGGGCGATCGCACGTCGACCGAGTGGGGAGACCTGACGGCCGAGTTCACCGGTGATCCGGTCGAGGTACATGGCGAGGATGACGATGGAGACGCCCGCCTCGAAGCCGAGGCCGATGTCGACATTGCCGATCGCCCGGTAGACCGCTCCACCGAGCCCGCCCCCGCCGACCATGCCGGCGATGACCACCATGGACAGTCCGAGCATGATGACCTGGTTGACCCCGGCCATGATCGTGGGCAGCGCCAGCGGAAGCTGTACGCGGATGAGGGTGTCCTTCGGGGTGGTGCCGAACGCCTCGGCGGCCTCCACCAGTTCCTTGTCGACCTGGCGGATACCGAGCTCGGTCATCCGCACACCGGGCGGCAGGGCGAAGACGATCGTGGCGATGATGCCGGGAACCACCCCGACCCCGAAGAAGATGATGCCCGGGATCAGATAGACCATGGCCGGCATGGTCTGCATGAAGTCCAGCACCGGCCGGATGATCGCGCTGACCGTCTTGGAGCGCGAGGCCCAGATGCCGAGCGGTACGGCGATGGCCAGGGTGACGACGGTGGCGACGAGCACCAGCGACAGCGTCGACATGGCCTCGTCCCAGAGTTCGATGGAGTCCACCAGCGCGAAGCCCGCGAAGGCGAGAACACCGGCGAGCAGTCCGCGCAGCCACCAGGCCAGTACGGCCAGGACACCGGCGAAGAGCAGCGGCTCGGGCGCGGAGAGGGCCGCGTCGATGCCGTCGTACATGCCGGTGACAAAGGAACTGATCGCGTCGAACAGCCAGGAGAGGTGGAACTGGAGCCAGTCGACACCCCGATCGACCACATCACCGAGGGGGAGCCTAGGCACGGGCTACCTCCCTGGCGTCCAGGTCCGCGTCCGGGGTGGAGAGGGAAGCCGTCTTCGCGGCCGGTTCCGGTGAGCCCATGGGCTCACCCAGGACGGCGAGCAGCCGGGAGCGCGGGACGACTCCGGTGAGCTCACCGGAGTCGTCGACGACGGCGACGGGCGCGTCGGTGGCCGAGCAGGGGGTGAAGAGTCCGACGATCGGGGCATCGGCCATGACCGTGATCGGCGCGGCGGCGAGCACGTCCTTGGCGCAGGTCAGCTTCCGGCCGCTGTCCGTCACCATTCCGTACGCGCTGTCGGCGTCCGCCATGATCGCGCCGGCGGTCAGCACCCTGGATCGATCCACGTCCTGGGTGAAGGAGGCGACATAGTCATCGGCGGGGGTGACGAGAATGTCCTCCGCCGTGCCGAGCTGAACGATTCTGCCGTCCCGCATCACGGCGATCTGGTCGCCGAGCCGCATGGCCTCGTTGAGGTCGTGGGTGATGAAGACAATGGTCTTCTTGAGCGTCTTCTGAAGCTCAAGGAGCTGATCCTGCATATCGCGGCGGATCAGCGGGTCGAGCGCGCTGAAGGACTCGTCCATCAGCAGGAGATCAGCGTCAGTGGCGAGCGCTCGGGCCAGCCCGACCCGCTGCTGCATTCCGCCGGAGAGCTCATCGGGCCAGGAGTCCTCCCAACCGGCGAGGCCGACCAGCTCCAGGGCCTCCGTCGCGCGCCGTCTGCGCTCGGGCGCGGACACGCCCTGCACCTCAAGGCCGTATCCGGCGTTGTCGAGCACGCTGCGGTGGGGGAAGAGGGCGAAGTGCTGAAAGACCATACTGATCTTGGTGGAGCGTACGGCGCGCAGCTCGCGGGGGCTCAGGGCGGTCAGGTCCTGGCCATCGAAGAGAACGCGGCCGGCGGTCGGGGCGAGCAGCCCGTTGAGCATCCGCAGCAGGGTGGACTTGCCGGACCCCGAGAGGCCCATGACGACGAACGTCTGGCCAGGCTCGACCGTGAACGAGGCGTCGATCACGGCAGCCGTCGTGCCGTCGGAGCGAAGTTCGGCACGGTCAGCGCCTTCTTCGAGCCTGCGTACCGCTTCGTCGGGTCGTCTGCCGAACACCTTGTACAAGTGCTCGGACTGGAGCCTGGACACATACACCTCACGCCGTTGGAACGAAACGATCAACCAGCCCCTCCTGGTGGATCGCAGATGAGCCCGGCGGGTTCCGCCCGCTCACTCCCCGTTGCGGTTGTTACTGGTGTTGCTGCTGAAACTGCAACCGGGAGCGGCTCAAGGGGCACGCCTGCCCCTGGCCTGCGAAAACAAACAAAAGAGTGACCCACGTCACCTTTGCCCACTTTGGGCTAGTCGATTGCACCTCTCTGGGGTTCCTGTGTGACTCCGCGCGACCCCTGACGGCCCTCTCGCGGCCCCGGATGCCCCGGGTCGGCCGTCGCGAACCCGAGGTGTCGGGTGCGCGCCCGGTCGGTCGTTGCCGTTCGGTGTCAGTGGGCTGCGGCATCATCGGGGTGTGACGCGACGCCTGATGCTCCTCGACACCGCTTCCCTGTACTTCCGCGCCTACTTCGGAGTTCCCGACTCCGTCCGGGCACCCGACGGCACACCGGTGAACGCGGTGCGCGGACTGCTTGAATTCATCACCCGGCTGGTCCAGGACCACCATCCGGACGATCTGGTCGCCTGCTGGGACAACGACTGGCGACCGCAGTGGCGGGTCGATCTGATCCCCTCGTACAAGGCGCACCGCGTCGCGGTCGAGACCGAACTCGGTCCGGACGAGGAGGAGACACCGGACACCCTGGCTCCCCAGGTCCCCGTGATCGCCGACGTGCTGGACGCCCTCGGTATCGCCAGGGTCGGCGCCGACGGGTACGAAGCCGACGACGTCATCGGCACACTCACCGCCCGCGCCAGCGGGCCGGTCGACATCGTCACCGGCGACCGAGACCTCTTCCAACTGGTGGACGACGCCCGTGCCCGCCGGGTGCTGTATCCACTGAAGGGCGTCGGCATGCTCCAGATCACGGATGAGAGCTGGCTGCGCGAGAAGTACGGGGTGGACGGCCAGGGGTACGCCGAGATGGCGGTGTTGCGCGGTGATCCCAGCGATGGACTGCCGGGAGTGCCCGGGATCGGCGAGAAGACGGCGACCAAACTGCTGGACGCGTTCGGCGATCTGGCCGGAGTGATGGCGGCCGTGGACGACCCGACCGCCAAGCTGACTCCCGCACAGCGCAAACGGCTCGATGAGGCCAGGGACTACGTCGCGGTCGCACCGACCGTCGTGCGGGTGGCCTCGGACATCTCCCTACCGGCGTTCGAACCCGCGCTGCCTTCCGGGCCCCGCGATCCGGCGGCGCTGGAGGCCCTCTCGGCGCGCTGGGGCCTGGGCAACCCGCTCCAACGCCTCCTGACCACCCTTCAAAGGTGATGTACCCCGCTCGCATGAGCTGTGGTTTCCTGAGCCAGGTGTTAACTTAGGTAAGCCTAAGCACTGCGCGAGTTCAGGGAGACCACCGTGGCGGAACAACCGGCCCGTACTGCACCAAGGGATATTTACGAAGCCCGTGTGGTCCATACCGAGCGTCTCACCCCCCATATGATCCGGGTGGTCTTCGGTGGGGAGGGTCTGGCCGGCTTCGCTACGGAGGGGTTCACGGACAGCTATGTGAAGCTGGTGTTCCCTGCCGAGGGCATCACCTATCCGGAGCCGTTCGATCTGGTGCGCATCCGCAAGGAGTTCCCACGCGACCAGTGGCCCCCGAACCGCACCTATACGGTCCGCGCCTGGGACGCCGCCCAGGGCGAAATGACCATTGACTTCGTGGTGCACGGCGATCAGGGGCTCGCCGGGCCGTGGGCCGCGGCGGCAGCGCCCGGCGATGTGCTGCGCATCCTGGGCCCGAGCGGTGACTACGCCCCGAGGGCAGGGGCGGACTGGCATCTTCTGGTCGGCGACGAGAGCGCGCTCCCCGCGATCGCCTCGGCGCTGGAGCGGATGCCCGAGGGCGCCCTGGTCCACGCGTTCGTCGAGGTGGAGAACGCGGAGGAGGAGCAGAAGCTCATCACCCCGGACGGCGTCGAGATCCAGTGGCTGCACCGCGGGGGCCGCCCGGTCGGCGAGGCCCTGGTGTCGGCGGTGACCGGGCTGGACTTCCCCGAGGGCGAGGTGTGCGCCTTCGTCCACGGCGAGGCCGCTTTCGTGAAGGAGCTGCGGCGCCATCTGCGCCTGGAACGCCAGGTGCCGCGTGAGCGGTTGTCGATCTCGGGGTACTGGCGCTACGGCAAGAACGACGAGGCGTGGCGCGCGGTGAAGCGCGAGTGGAACGAGCAGGTGGAACGCGAGCAGGAGCGGTCGGCTTAACGGCGCGACCCACCCGACGCCATGACCCCTCGGCCGGACGGCTGGGGGGTCTTCTCGTCGGGGCGCACCACCCCGATCCGCCGGTCGGCCGGTGCCGCTCGGCAGCGCGCGAGCTGACACAGCCAGCGAGACCGCCGGAGCGGAGGGCACTCCGCTCACCGGCGGGGTGGGGGGCCTGGACCCCACGGACGCTGAAGGCAGCAGTGCTTCAACGGCCGGCCCGACGCTGGAGAAGAAGCCCGACGGCCGTGATGAGGAATGCCCGGGATGCCGCCGGCTTTCACGAATCCCCGGGCGATGACAGGGGAGGGAACCCCGTCCCCGCCCGGCGCCGGAGAGACCCCGCACCCCCTCATGCCGCCGCGGACTACCGAGTGATCTCCCCATCGCCACCCGCCGCGGCCTGCCCGTGGGACGCCGCCTCGCCGTACATCCGGGAGGAACGGTCCACATGGGCGAGGTGCCGTAGCGCCGAGAACATCGCCTCCCCGACCACGGTTCCCACTATGACGCTCTCCACCACACCGTCCAGGGCCGACCTGGCCGACCTGGCCGCGACGGCCTCCAGGTCGGCGCGTGCGACCTCCTCGGCCGCTTCGGCATAGACGTCCAGCACCTGGACGAAGTCTTCATGGCCAACGCGCCGCAGGGTGGCCAGGGCCATGGCCAGTGACTCCTTGGCCGGACAGTCGTGTACGTCCTGCCAACCCCGCTGGGTGACCAGTTCGTCCACCTGCTCACGCGCGGCCAGCAGCGCTTCGTCCGGCTCTGCGGCGGGGTAGCGCGGCACCAGCAGATCCGATGCCACTCCGAGCACCTTGTGTATCGACTTGGCCGGGTCATCGACCGCGGCGAGCACCTCCGCGATGGCGGCGACCTTGAGCCCCCCGACATCGAGCAGCGCACGGATCAGCCGCAGCCGCCGCTCGTGCGCTTCGCCGTAGGCCGCCTGATTGGGGCTGGTCAACTGCCCGGCCGGCAGCAGCCCTTCGCGTACGTAGTACTTGATCGTCGGCACTGGAACCCCAGTCCTACGACTCAACTCGCCGATGCGCACGGCTCGTTCACCTCTTCGCCCTTGCCATTGCCGCTGACCATCATAGATAGTGACGATTACGGATAGTGGACAGTGCCGCTATCCATACTATGACGGGGGTACTCCTATGCCTTCCTGGCGCTCATGGCACCGACCACTCATGATCTTCGCCGGGTCGATGGCCGTCATGACAGTCGTCTCCGCGGTGGGAATGCTGATCGACGACCGCATGCTGGTGGGCTCGACCATCTGGTTCAAACCCTTTAAGTTCTCGATTTCCTTTCTGCTCTACGCGGTGTCGTTGGCGTGGATGCTCTCCCTCATCACCCGTGGCCAACGGGTGGGCCGGTGGGCGGGGAGCACGGTCGCCGCGACCGGAGCCATCGAGATGGTGATCATCACCGGACAGGTCATCCGCGGCAAGCGAAGCCACTTCAACAGCGAGACGGACCTCGACACCCTGCTCTACAGAATCATGGCGCTCACGATCGTCATCCTCTGGACGGCGGCGGTGACCATCGCGGTCCTGCTGTTCCGCTCCCGAATCGAGGACCGCGCGTCCACCTGGGCGCTGCGCGGGGGCTCGGTGATCGCGCTGATCGGCGCGGGGCTCGGATTTCTGATGACCATGCCCACCGCCGACCAGCGGAAGGACCCCGCGGCGACCTCCGTGGGAGCCCATAGTGTCGGCGTGGCGGACGGCGGCGCCTCCATGCCGCTGACCGGCTGGTCCACGACCGGTGGCGATCTGCGCATACCGCACTTCGTGGGCATGCACGCTCTCCAGATACTGCCGCTGGTGCTGCTCGCCCTGCTGCTCCTCGCGGCCCGCTTCCCCCGGCTCGGCGACGAGCGCGTTCGGGTGCGGCTGGTGCTGACGGCGTCCGGGGCGTACGTGGCGGTCCTCGCGCTCGTCACCTGGCAGGCGCTGCGGGGGCAGTCGCTGATCCACCCCGACGGTGCGACCCTCACCGCCGCGGCCGTCATCGTCGCGGGCTGCGCCGCGGCGACCTATGCCTCCCTCCGCGGTGGGGCGACACCCCCCGACCAGCCGGTACCAGGCGACCAGAGCCGCACGACAACGGAGCTGCCGGTATGACCGACTTCCTCTTCGATCTCTCATTCCTGCTGGCGGTCCCCGTCTGGCTGCTGATGATCCTGGCGCCGAACTGGCGCCCCACCGCGCGCGTCGCGGCCTCACCACTGACCGTGGTGCCGATCCTCATCGTCTACACCGCGCTCGCGATTCCCGTGCTGCCCGAGCTGTGGACCCTGGTGAGCGGGCCAAGCGTGCCCAAGCTCCAGGACCTGGTGGAGGTCGCGGACGGCGCCGGGGCCCTCTGGGCACAGATCATCGCCTGGGACCTGCTGATCGGGCAGTGGATGTTCCTGGAGTCCCGGAAGTGGGGAATCCACCCGCTGGTGATGAGCCCCCTGCTCGTTCTGACGATCCTGCTCTCGCCGTTCGCCTTCCCCGTCTTCCTGCTGCTCCGGGCCCTGGGAATGGCCCGCGCGACCAAGGACAAGCACCCCACCGTGCCTCAAGAGGCTATCCAGTAGACCCGCCGAGGCAAGGAGCCGGCGATCCTTCGGGGGTGCTGCGCAGGCAGCGCCCCCAAGGCCGTCTTCCGCTCCCATGGGAAGCGCCCGCCCCAGACGACACCACCCCATCGGGTGAATTCCCCACCCGGTGACGGGCGCGATCTCGACCGGCCGGGTGCGATACCTCTGCGACGATCCGCGCACCCAGACCAATCCACTGACGCCACAGCCACGAATGTCTGGTGAAGACTGTCGCACGACAGATCGCTCACTGGAGGAAATACCGCGTGAAAGAACCCGTATTCGCCGGCCGTCCGGCCCCAGCCCAACCGGATCTGCAAGAGCTGATCGGCCTGGTCGCCCGCGGGGACCACGAGGCCTTCTCACGGGTCTACGACGCGGTGTGCGGTCCAGTGCTCGGGCTGGTGCGAGCCGTACTGCGCGATCCCGCCCAGTCGGAGGAGGTGACCCAGGAGGTGCTGATGGAGGTCTGGCGCACCGCTGCCCGCTACCAGCCGTCCCGGGGTTCCGCCATGACCTGGATACTCACACTCGCCCATCGGCGGGCGGTCGACCGGGTTCGCTCGGCCCAAGCCGCGTCCGACCGGGAGCAGCGGGCCGCGCTGCTCGATCGGACTCCCGAGTACGACGAGGTCACCGAGCAGGTGGAAGCAAGCCTCGAACGAGAACAGGTACGGCGCTGCCTCGGTGGTCTGACCGAGCTCCAGCGGCAGTCCGTCACCCTCGCCTACTACCGGGGACTCGCCTACAGCGAGGTCGCCGAACTGCTCGCGGTGCCCTTGGGCACGGTCAAAACACGACTGCGCGACGGACTGATCCGGTTGCGTGACTGCCTGGGGGTGACCGTATGACCACCGCCGACCTCCACACCTTGACCGGCGCCTATGTGCTGCATGCGCTGGGACCGGAAGAGCGCGTCGAATTCGAGCACCACCTCATGGAATGCCCCTCCTGCGATCAAGAGGTGCGGGAACTGGCCGCCACCGCGGGGAAGCTGAGTCTGGTGGTGGCGATGGTGCCGCCGCCAGAGCTCAAGCAGCAGGTGATGCGCCGGATATCGACCGAACGCCAGGAGCCACCGGGACCCGGACGGGCTCGGCTGGAGCGCCGCAGCGGCGGCCGGGCGCTGTCCCGTTTCGTCCTCGCCGCCTGTGTCGCCGCGGCAATGGGCCTTGGCGGGGTGTCCCTCTGGCAACATCAGGAGGCCAACGACGCACGCCAGGCCGCCCAGCGCGCCGAGCGGCAGTCGGCGGAGCTTGCCGCCGTGCTCTCGGCACCGGACGCCAAGCTCGCTGCCGGCGGCCTCCCGGGCGGCGCCAAGGGAACGGTCGTCGTCTCAACCTCCCTGAACAAGGCCGCCTTCTTCACCTCCGGGATGCCCGAACCAGCGGCCGGCAAGGTCTACCAACTGTGGTTCAACGACAACGGCACCATGCGGTCAGCCGGCTTGATGAACCCGGCAACGCCCAACAACGCCGTCCTGATGAAGGGCCCGGTGGACGCCGCCTCGGGCATGGGAGTCACCGTGGAACCCGCGGGCGGCTCATCGGAACCGACGTCCGCCCCCCTCGCGGTGATGAACTTCCCGACCTGAGCCGACCGGCGGGCGGCCCCAGCACCCGCGGCGACAACCCTGCGGGTCAATACACCTGGCGCCCTACCGGCAGCCACCCGCAGGGCCGGCATCGAGCAGGAGGGCGTCGGGTACACCCGGCGCCCTCCGGGGGCATCGGCGACACCGGCTCCCCCAGGACCCGGCCAACCGTCCGCATCCACTCCAAGGAGCTTCCGCTGACCGACTCGACGCCCTGGGCACCAAGCCGTCCACCAGGAACGCCGCGCCCGAGGAGGGGCGGCGAATGAGTGTCTCCGTGCTGCTGTTCACCTCTGATCTGCGGGTTCACGACCAGCCCGCGCTCAGCGCCGCCGTCCGGGAGACCGAGACGGTGGTACCCCTGTTCGTGCTGGACCCGGGGGTGAGCCTGGCCGGTTTCGACGTGCCCAATCGACGTGCCTTCCTCGCCGACTGCCTTTCCTCCCTCGACGCGCAGCTACGTGAGCGCGGCGGCCGGCTGGTGGTCCGTACCGGCGATGTCACCGAACAGGTCTGCCGTGTCGTCACCGAGACCGGTGCGCGTTCGGTGCATATCGCCGCGGGGGTCAGCGCCTACGCACAGCGCCGCGAAGACCGGTTGCGCACGGCACTGAAGGAACTGCGGTGTGAGCTCCGTGCCCACGACGCGGTGATCACCGCGCTGCCACCGGGCGCGGTGACACCGGCCGGCAAGGATCACTTCTCCGTCTTCACCCCCTACTTCCGGCGCTGGGACGAGAACGGGCTCCGCCGAGCGCTGGCCGCGCCGCGACGGGTGACCGTGCCGGAAATCGCCGGCCATCCACTGCCTCGGCGCTCCGCCGTCACCGGAGTCTCCCCTGGTCTGGCCAGCGGAGGTGAGCGAGCCGGAAGACTCCAGCTGACCGCTTGGCTCGCCGACCCCACGGCCGGAGCTGATTCCTATGCGGAACGGCACGACGATCTGCACGGCGATGCCACCTCCCGGCTGTCACCCCATCTCCACTTCGGCACCCTCTCGGCTACCGAACTCATCCAACGGGCCCGCAAGAAGGGCGGACCGGGCGCGGAGGCGTTCGTACGACAGTTGGTGTGGCGCGACTTCCATCATCAGGTGCTCGCGGCCCGGCCGTCGGCGGCCCGGGTCGACTACCGAACCCGAGGGGACCGCTGGCGCGACGACGAGAAGGAGATCACCGCCTGGGAGGAGGGCAGAACCGGCTGTCCGATCGTGGACGCGGGGATGCGTCAACTGCGCCACGAGGGATGGATGCACAACCGGGCCAGACTGCTGACGGCGAGCTACCTGGCCAAAACGCTCTATGTGGACTGGCGGGTGGGAGCGCGTCACTTCCTGGAGTGGCTGGTGGACGGGGACATCGCCAACAACCAGTTGAACTGGCAGTGGGTGGCGGGGACCGGGACCGACACCCGCCCCAATCGTGTGCTCAGCCCGCTGGCCCAGGCCAGACGGTTCGACCCCCACGGCGACTATGTGCGCCGCTGGGTGCCGGAGTTGGCGCATCTGCCAGGGGCGAGGATCCATCGGCCGGAAGAGCTGGGCGACCTGGAGCGGGCCAAGCTCGACTATCCCGAACCGCTGGTCGACCCGGCGGAGGGCAGGGCACGGTTCGAGCGGGCGCGCGGCCTGGACTGAGGAGCCGCCGGAAAACACCCAGCCCGCCCAGCGCTCGCCCGCCGCCAAAACGGGCGAGGGCCGGAGCATCCGTCCGACGCTCCGGCCCTCGCCACCAAGGGGTCCCCTCTCGGGGTCATCCCACCGAGCTGTATGCCACCACGCCTCTCAGCAGCGCGTCCACGGCCTTGCGGGCATTCTTCGCCACCGTGCTGCCGCCCTCCGATGGTGCCGCGGCGGCAATCTGCCCGAGGACGTCAATCACCTGCTTCGACCAGCGAACGAAGTCGCCCGCGGGCATCTCCGCCTCCCGCAGCACCTCGTCCAGACTCTTGTCGGACGCCCATTGATAGGCCGCCCAGGCGAATCCGAGGTCCGGCTCCCGCTGGCCCACACCCTCCGCCTGGTTGATCTTGAAATCCTCCTCCAGGGCGTCCAACCGGCCCCAGATGCGGACCATCTCCCCCAGGGCTGCCTTCGCCGGACCCTCGGGGACCTTCGGTGCCACCGCGTCGTCCGACTGTCGAGCCTCGAAGACCAGCGCCGAGACACAGGCGGCCAACTCGGCCGGGCTCAGTCCCTCCCACACGCCGTCCCGTAGGCACTCGCTCGCCAGCAGATCCAACTCGCCGTAGAGCCGGGCGAGGCGCTTGCCGTGCGCGGTGACCTCGTCCTCGCGTAGGTAGTCCATCTCCGTCAGCAGGGCCACGATGCGATCGAAGGTGCGGGCGATGGTGTTCGTACGCCCCTCGATCCGTCGCTCCAACTGCTTGGTGTCCCGCTGCAACCGGTGGTAGCGCTCGGCCCAACGGGCGTGGTCCTCACGCTCCGAGCAGCCGTGGCAGGGGTGGGCCCGCAGTTCGGTGCGCAGCCGTGCGATCTCACGGTCGTCGGCGGCCGCCGCACGCTCCCTGCGGTGGCGATCGGGCACCAGGTGGCCGGCCTTCGTCCGCAGCGCCGACGCCAGATCACGCCGGGACTGCGGGGAGCGCGGATTGAACGACTTGGGGACCCGCATCCGGTCCAGCGGCTCCACCGGTACCGGGAAGTCGATCGATGCCAACCGCTTGACCTGCCGTTCGGCGGTCAACACCACCGGACGAGGGCCGTCATGGTGCTCGAATCCGCGATGCCCATTGGTCCTCCCGGCCGGAATGCCGGGGTCGAGGACCAGCGCGAGCCCGGCGAACTTACCCGTCGGAACGTGAATGACATCGCCCGGCTTCAGCCGTTCCAAGGACACGGCCGCGGCGGCCCGCCGCTGAGCCGCGCCCTGCTTGGCCAACTCGGTCTCACGGTCCTTGAGGTCACGGCGCATCCGCGCGTACTCCTCGAAGTCACCGAGGTGGCAGGTCATGCCCTCGCGGTAGCCCTCAAGCCCCGCTTCGTTCTTCTGCACCTGCCGGGAGATGCCCACCACCGAACGGTCGGCCTGGAACTGCGCGAAGGACGTCTCCAACAGCTCTCGCGAACGGTGCCGTCCGAACTGCTGCACCAGATTGACCGCCATGTTGTACGAAGGGCGGAAGCTGGAGCGCAGGGGGTAGGTGCGGGTGCCGGCGAGCCCCGCCAGCGCGGTCGGGTCCATCGCCCGCTGCCACAAGACCACCGCATGGCCCTCGACATCGATGCCACGCCGTCCGGCCCGGCCGGTCAACTGGGTGTACTCGCCGGGGGTGATGTCGGCGTGCTGCTCGCCGTTCCACTTGACGAGCTTCTCCAGGACCACCGAGCGCGCGGGCATGTTGATGCCGAGCGCAAGGGTCTCGGTGGCGAACACGGCCTTCACCAGACCGCGGACGAACAACTCCTCCACGACCTCCTTGAAGGTCGGCAGCATTCCGGCGTGGTGCGCGGCGATGCCGCGTTCCAGGCCTTCGAGCCATTCGTAGTAGCCAAGGACATGGAGGTCCTCGGTGGGGATGGTGGAGGTCCGCTCCTCGACGATTTCACGGACCCGGAGGCGGGCGCGGTCGTCATTGAGCCGCAGGCCCGCGTAGAGGCACTGCTGGACGGCGGCCTCACAGGCGGCCCGGCTGAAGATGAAGGTGATCGCGGGCAGCAGCCCCTCGGCGTCAAGGCGCTCGATGACCTCGGGTCGCCCAGGGGTCCAGATCCGGCTGCGCTGACGGCGCTCGCGCTCCCGATCGGCCTCGCGGACCATCTTTCCACGGCGGCGGTCACGGGGGTTGTACGAGCGTTGGTTCTCCATCCGCGCCAAGCGGACGAGATCGGGGTTGACCTCACGTCGGGCCGTACCGCGGCCTCCGTGGTCGGACTCCTCCTCGAAGAGGTCGTACATCCGCCGTCCGGCCATGACGTGCTGCCACAGCGGCACCGGACGGTGTTCGGAGACGATCACCTCGGTGTCACCACGGACCGTGTCGAGCCAGTCGCCGAACTCCTCGGCGTTCGACACGGTCGCCGAGAGCGACACCAGGGTCACCGATTCGGGCAGATGAATGATCACTTCCTCCCAGACCGCGCCCCGGAAGCGGTCGGAGAGGTAGTGCACCTCGTCCATGACGACATAGCCGAGGCCACGCAGCGCCTGCGAGCCCGCGTACAGCATGTTCCGCAGGACCTCGGTGGTCATCACGACCACCGGGGCATCGGAATTCACACTGTTGTCACCGGTGAGCAGGCCCACCCGGTCAGCGCCGTACCGCTTGGCGAGGTCGGTGTACTTCTGGTTGGAGAGTGCCTTGATGGGCGTGGTGTAGAAGCATTTACGGCCCTGCTGGAGGGCGAGGTGAACGGCGAACTCGCCGACGATGGTCTTCCCGGAGCCGGTGGGCGCGGCGACGAGCACACCCCTGCCCGCTTCCAGGGCCTGACAGGCTTCGATCTGGAAGGGGTCCAGATCGAACTCGTACATCTCGCGGAAGGGGGCCAGCGCGGTGGCCTCTTCAGCGGCGCGGATGCGGGCGGCGGCGTAGCGCTCGGCGGGAGAGAGATCCTCGGTCATCTTGTTCACGAGCCTACCCGCCGGGTACGACAGTCAGCGCGGCGTTATTCGACGGATTATCTGGCCCGGGCGCCGCGGGCCCGGCGCCCCACCCGCTGGCCACCGGTCCACTGGCCGCCTTCCTGGCGGTGGGGCTACGCCCCAGTACGGCTTCTAGCCCCCGGTGAGGACCCGTACCGCGCCCCTGACGCACTCGGCGGTCAGCGGCAGGGGGCCCAGCGGCTCGCCATCGGCGTATCCGGTGACACCGGCCGCCTCCAGGGTGACCGAGCGGGCCCGGTGGACGGTGACCTTGGGATGGTTCAGATGCGTTCCCCGGTAGACGCGCGGAACCACTCTGAGCAGGGTCGTACGCGTACAGTCCGCGACGATGGTCACGTCGAAGAGCCCGTCGTCCAGCTTGGCCCCGGCGCAGACACGCATGCCGCCGCCGTAGGAGGGGCCATTGCCGACGGCGATCAGGGTGGCCTCCAGCCGCCGCGGAGGGCGGTCGTCGAGCGTGACGCGGTAGGAGATGGGGCGCAGCGCCGCCAGCTCCGCCACCATGGCCAGGTCATAGGTGAACCGGCCGCCGGCCCAGCGCATCCGGTTGGCCCGGTCGTTCACCCGGGAGTCAAAGCCCGACGCCAGGACCGTACCGAACCATTTCCGCCCCACCCGGCCCAGGTCGACCCCCTGGGTCGCCCCGCGCTCCAGGGCCCGCGCGGTCAACCGGCCGGACCGTGCCGGGTCACGTATTGGCAGCCCCAACGCGCGGGCGAAGTCATTGCCGGTGCCCACCGCGATCACCCCGAGCGGGGTCGTGGTCCCCGCGACGGCCTGGAGCGCGAGCGATACCAGCCCATCGCCGCCCACCGCTATCAGCGCCTCGGTACCGCCGTCCACGGCTGCCCGTGCCCTGCGCAGGGCATCGAGGCCGTCCTCGCCGACCAGGGTGCGTACGGGGAATCCGGCATCGCGCAGCGCACGGGCCGCGGGTTGGGCTGCATGTGCACCGCGGCCTCGGCCTGCGGTGGGGTTGACGAGGAGGGTGATCTCGCGGGTCATCAGCGGGACGCTACTGCACTCGGGAGGGAGCGTAGGGGCTCTCGTTCAGATCCTGCCAGGCTCTCCCCCTGGGCCCTGCGGCCCGGAAGGTACCCCCACCCCTGGGCCCTGCGGCCCGGGAGGTACCCCCACCCCTGCACCCTGATGGCACAGGGCGTACCCCCAGCCTGCACCGTCACAGCCCGGAAGGTACCCCCGCCCCGCATCCCTGAGGGCACGGGAGCTTGGGGGCCGGACGGTCTCGTCCGGCCCCAGTCATCGATGTGGTTCTGCGGATCTCCGTGCTGACTAGGTGATGTCGTCGTAGCCGCTGCGCCGACGGGCCGGGCCGCCGTCCCCGTTCGCCTGCTCCGGCAGGGCGCGGGCGGCCGAGACGGGCTCGATCCCGCCGATGCCCTCCGGAGTGAGGTCCAGGTCGGACGCCTCATCGACATCCGGGCCCTTGGCCTCGCGGATCGCCCGGCGGCGGTCGTTCAGCAGGGAGAATCCGGTGGCGACGAAGTACAGCAGGGCGATGGGCACCGCCAGGGCCAGCATGGTGAGCGGGTCGGTACTGGGGGTGGCGAACGCCGAGAAGACCGTGATGCCCATGATCATCGCGCGCCACCAGCCGAGCATCCGCCGCCCGGTGACCACCGAGCCGAGGTTGAGCAGCACCAGAAGCAGCGGCAACTCGAAGGCGAGCCCGAAGACGATCACCATACGGGTGACCAGATCGAGCAGATCATCCAGCGGAAGCAGGTTGTCCACGCCGAACGGGGTGAACTCGATCAGCACCTTCGCCGTGGTCGGCAGGACCTGGTAGGCGAACCAGCCGCCACCGAGGAAGAGGGGGAAACCCGCGCTGACGAAGGCCAGTGCGTACTTCTTCTCGCTCTTGTGCAGACCGGGCGCGAGGAACGCCCAGAGCTGGTAGAGCCAGATCGGCGAGGCAAGGACCATGCCCGCCATCAAGGAGACCTTGAGCGCGAGGGTGAACGGCGTCAGAAGACCATTGATGGTGATCTCCGCGCAGGTGGTGCCCTTGGGCTGGTTCCTCAGCTCGGAGAAGGTCTCGGGACATCCGACCGAATCCAGGACCGGCCTGGTGAAGAAGTTGATGATGTCGTTGTAGAAGAAGGCGGCGATGATCGTGACGATGACGATCGCCAGCAGCCCCTTCGCGAGCCGGTTCCGCAACTCGCGCAGGTGCTCCACGAGGGGCATCCGACCCTCGGGGTCCTTCTCCTGCTTGCGGGCAGACTTGAGCAACCCACGTCCTCATCTCGTGCGACAGGCCCGCACCGGTGACCGGGCCTGTGGGCGGCCCTAGCTCAGCGCTGGGTGGAGTCCGTCGGCTCTGCCACGGGACGTGCGCTGCTCACATCGCCGGGCGCGGCCTTGATGGTGCGGGGCAGCGGCGACTGGTCCTCGGGGGTGCCGGGCTGCGGCGGGTCCGCCGGGGCGGTCTGCTGACCGTCCGACTTCATCGCCTTCGCCTCGCTCTTGAGGATACGAGCGGACTTGCCCAGCGCACGGGCCATGTCAGGAAGCTTCTTGGCGCCGAAGAGCAGAACGATGACAAGGAGGATCAGAGCGATCTCCCAAGGGCTGATCCGTCCAAACATAAGCTTGTACCTTCTCACCGAGGCGGCATGGGGCTGAGCTGCGGTCGCGGTGGACTGCATCGAGCCGCGACCAGTTGTGATCGTAACTCTCACGGGTGAACACAAGGCAATCCCCTTGCGTACTCCTGTTAGCGGCTGGCGCCTCATCACCTGTCGCCGCCGTCCCTCAGCGTACCGCCCAGCCGGGGCATAGAGCAGAGGTGCGATCGGGGCTGATCACCCCGGTGACGTCCGCCCCTTCGTACCGGGCGGATGCGCTCCCCCTGGAGGCTTACCTTCCGGATCTATCCCGGTCTCCCCCGCTCTCCCCCCGGTCTCCACGGGCGGAACCCGCCTCCATCGGTGGTGGGGAGTGACGGCGGCCCGGCCGTACCACGCCCATCGGGGATGGCGCGGAGTCAGCGGAGCGTCTCCCCCGAGCGAGCCAGGTCGGTCGCCGCGCGCTCCAGATCCTCCACGGCACGGCCGATGCGGTCGGTGGTACGGGCGACCTCGCGCCCCAGGCGCTGGGTCTCGATGAAGACCCGGGCACCGAGGATGCCAAGGACCGCGATCCCGAGGAAACCAAGAACAATAGCGATCATGGGCCAGAACATGGGACCGAGCCTAGACCGTCCCCACCCCGGGTCCCGTCCCCATCGGTGGGGCCAGGCGCAGCGTGCGCACCCCGCCCACGGTCAGCATCTCCACGATCCGCTCCCCTGCCGGCTTGCGCACGGACGCACCGCACTCCGGGCAGGTGAAGGAGTAGAAGGTCGTCCGATGGCTGGCACCGATCGCCAGCCGCAGCGCGTCAGCCGACAGCTCGCAACGGGCACGACAGTCAGGGCAGCGGGCTTGAAACAGCACGGGCCCCCGCGAGGAGGCAACTGATGACATCAGAGACATACGGCGCAACTCTCCCTATCTGACCGACGCGCTGACTTGCACTTCTGGCCGCCGCCCAGCACGGCCGACCCTGTGGGCCGCTGGTCCCCGACCGCCCGGCCGGCTCCCAGGACCACGTCCTACACCTGGCCGGTCGCCTGTTCCGGCTGCGGGACCTGGGGGATGCCTCCGCCCGCTGGCTGGGGCTGGGCCTCATAGGCAGCGAGTGCCTCCTTCGCCGCGCGGCGCGCGCTCTCCGCCAGTTCGACCGGCGCCACGATCCGCCCGTCCCGCCCCAAGCGCAGCGCCAACCTGCGCAGCGACGACGGGGACGGGGTGCGCACGGTGATCCGCAGACCACCGCCGGGCAACTCCTCGGCACTGTCATGGGGGTAGTACTCGGCCACCCAGCGGCCCCCCGGGCCGACCTCGACGATCACCTCAGGGTCATCAGCCGACGGCTGAACCAGCGCCTCGGAGAGGTCCCGCAGTTCAAGCTCCGGCGGCGCCGCCGGGGCGTCCAGCAGTTTGATCTCCGCAACCCGATCCAGCCGGAAGGTCCGGCGCGCCTCCGAGAGCCGACACCACGCCTCCATATAGGTGTGCCCGACCGCGAAGAGCCGGATGGGATCGACCTCCCGCTCGGTCAACTCATCGCGCGCGGGCGAGTAGTAGCGCAGCCACAGCCGCCGCCGCTCCGAGATCGCCCGATCCACCTCGGCGAAGACCCCACCCTCGGACTCGAAGGTCACCGAGAGTCGAGAGCTCGCCCCCGCCGCCTCACCGGCCGCGGCCTCCAACTTGGCGGTGGCCCGCAGCAGCGCCTCCCGGTCGCCCTCACGCAGCCCGGGCAGGGTTGACACCGCCCGCGCCGCCACCAGAAGCGCGGTCGCCTCGTCCGCGGCGATACGCAGCGGCTCAGCGACATCGTCCGGGTTGTGCCACCAGATACGGTCGCCGTCGGTGTCGATGTCCAGCAGATCGCCGCCGCGGAAGCTCGTCCCGCACATCGGCAACACATCGAGGTCCGAGATCAACTGATCCTCGGTGATCCCAAAAGCCCGAGCGACATCCCCCACGCGCGCGCCGGGGCGCTCGCGCAGATAGGTCACCAGCGAGAGCATCCGCCTGGTCTGGTCAATGGCGTTGGCGGCCATGGTCGTAGGAGTCCCCTCAGCCCTGGGCCACAGCGCGCAGCCGGTCCATCACATCGGCCCGCAGATCAGCGGGCTCCACCACCACGGCATCCGGCCCGAACTCCACCAGCCAGGCGTCCAGCCCATGCCCGTACGGGATCTCCAACTCATCCCAACCGGAACCCAGTTCCCTGACCGCTGTCGCCCTCGCCCGCAGCGGATAACCGCAGTCGGTACGCAGTCTGATCCTGGCGGTTCGGGTCGCGGTCTCACCCGCCCAACTCTCGACCGTCTCACGGACGGTGACGACGTCCGGCACGACAGCGGTGAAGGCACCGGCACGGGAGCGGACCTTGCCGGTGATACGGGAGAGCCGGAAAACCCGCTCCGCACGCCGTTCGCGGTCCCAACCCGCCAAGTACCAGTGGCCGCGCCAGCATTCAAGGGTCCAGGGCTCCACCTGCCGCTGCTCGGGGCTGGCGGCCGTGGCCTTGCGGTAGTCAAAGGTCACCGGGCGTCGATCGCGGCAGGCGAGCATCAACGGTTCGAACGCGGCCTCATGGACCGGGATGCGTGGCTCCAACGCACTGAGCTGGCTGTCATCCGAATCCTCGGCCTCCGGCATCCCGGCCGCGCGCAGCTTCTGGAGCGCACCGCTGGCCGCGCCGGCGAGCCGTGCCTGTTGCCAGACCCGGGCGGCCACCCCCAGGGCGGCGGCCTCCTCGGCGTCCAGGGTGATCGGTGGCAGGCGATTGCTGTCCCGGCGAGCGAGATAGCCCATCTCACCATCGAGGTTCTCCACGGTCTCGATCACCAGACCGAGTTCCCGCAGATCGTCCTTGTCCCGCTCGAACATCCGGTTGAAGGAGTCATCGGAGCTTCCCGCGCCCTCCCCCGGGCCGAACGCCTCCACATAGGCCTCGATGGAACCGCGCAGCTCACGCTTGGAGAGCGGGCGCCGCGTCCCGAGGAGACACAGCGCCAGATTCATCAGCCGCTCGGCCTTGGCAATCGCCATCGACGCCCTGCACCTCTATCTGATTCGAATCGCTTCCGCCCCTGATGACCGTACCGCCCCGGGGTGTCCGGACAAAAGCCGAAGGCCCATGCTCCCAGGAGCATGGGCCCTTACCGGCCGGTTGGAACCGGAGGATCGATACCGGTCAGACGGCGATCAGGTCACAGACGAAGATCAGCGTCTCGCCGGGCTTGATCGCGCCACCCGCGCCGCGGTCTCCGTACGCCAGGTTCGCGGGGATGACCAACTGGCGACGGCCGCCGACCTTCATGCCCTGCACGCCCTTGTCCCAACCAGCGATGACCTGGCCGACGCCCAACTTGAACTGAAGCGGATTGCCGCGGTTCCAGGAGGCGTCGAACTCCTCGCCGGTGGAGAAGGCCACGCCCACGTAGTGGACGGAGACAACGTCGCCGGCCTTGGCCTCGGCGCCGTCACCTTCCCAGATGTCCTTGATCTCCAGGTCGGCCGGCGGCTCGCCGCCCGGGAAGTCGATCTCGGGCTTCTCGATGCTCACTACAACTGCTCCTCTAAGTCGTGAAGGCGGCAACCCGAACAGTCTTGCACTTCGGACGGTGTGCCGCCGCCCGGGGCCGATCAGCGGGGCGACCGCTTACGGCTTGGTCAGCAGATCGACCGAGAACACCAGCGTGGCGTCCTTGGGAATGCCCTGCTGCTCCGCGTCGGGGAAGCCCTGGCCAGGCGGAATGACCAGCATCACACGGCTACCGAGCTTCTTGCCGATCACACCGTCCTTGATGCCCTTGACCGGGATCTGGTCCAACTTCCAGGTGATGGTGGCATCGGACTGGTAGGTGCCGCCGAGCGGCTTGGAGTCCTTCCAGAGGGCCGCCTCGTACTTCACCACAACGCCGTCCTTGGCGGTCAGCGCCGGGCCGGTGCCCTCCAGGATGTAGGAGGCGACAAGCTCCTTCGGCGGGGCCGAGGTGGGAATCGTGAGCTTCGGGGCCTTACCGTCGGTGTTCGTCCCGACCTTCGGCAGGTCCTTGTTGTCCTGTGCGACCTCGGTACCCTTCGCCGAGACCGGGACGGACTTCGCCGAGACGACGTCCATGACGAACACCAGCGTGGCGTTGGGCTTGATGTCGCCCTGCCCCTGAGCGCCGTAGCCGAGGTCCGCCGGGATCGACGCCTCAAGACGGCTGCCGACCTTCTGTCCGTCCAGCGCCTTCTGCCAGCCCTCGATGACGCCACCGCCACCGATCGACACATCGAACGGCTGGCCGCGGTCGAAGCTGTTGTCGAAGGGCTTGTCCTCGTCCCACTCCTGACCGAGGTAGTTCACCTGGGCCAGATCGCCCTTCTTGAGGGTCGCGCCCTTGCCCGCGCTGATGACCTCGACCTTGAGCTGCTTGGGCGGATCGCCCTCGCCCTTGGCCAGAGTCGGCTTCTGGCCGAACTTCTCACCAGCGGTGATGGCGGGCAGGCCGCCCTTGGACGAGACGGAGTCAGAGCCCTTGTCCTCGCTGCCGCAGGCCACTGTCGACAACAGCAGCAAGGGGGCGACAAGAAGGCCGGCTAGTCGGCGCACGTGTTCCTCAGATCTCAGACGTCACTACGGTCCCCGACACTCTAGGGCGTGCCAAGGGCCCCGCACGAAGAACGCACGGGGCCCGAGTGGCGTTCCAGACGTGTGTACGCGTCTGGGCTCGCCGTAGTCGCTACATGCCTGCGATGAGCTTCTCCACCCGGTCGTCGACCGAGCGGAACGGGTCCTTGCAGAGCACGGTGCGCTGCGCCTGGTCATTGAGCTTCAGGTGGACCCAGTCGACGGTGAAGTCCCGGCGCTGCTCCTGCGCCCGGCGGATGAAGTCGCCGCGCAGCCTGGCCCGGGTGGTCTGCGGGGGCACCGACTTGCCCTCGAAGATCTTGACGTCATTGCAGATCCGAGCGGCCTGTCCCCTGCGCTCCAGGAGGTAGTACAGCCCGCGCCTGCGGTGGATGTCGTGGTAGGCGAGGTCTATCTGGGCGACCCGCGGATGCGACATGGTCATGTTGTGCTTGGCCCGGTACCGCTCGATGAGCTTGTACTTCATGACCCAGTCGATCTCGGTGCCGATCCGGTCGAGGTCTTGCGCGTCGATCGCGTCGAGCGCACGGCCCCAGAGCTCCAGGACCTGATCGACCGTGCCGGTGCGGATGCCGCGCCGGTCGACGAAGTCCACGGCCTTCTCGTAGTACTCACGCTGGACCTCCAGGGCGGAGGCCTCACGTCCGCTGGCCAGCCGTACCTTGCGCTGGCCGGTGATGTCATGGCTGACCTCGCGGATCGCCCGAATGGGGTTCTCCAGGGTGAGATCGCGTATCACCGTGCCCGCTTCGATCATGCGGAGCACCAGATCGGTGGCGCCGACCTTCAGCAGCATGGTCGTCTCGGACATGTTGGAGTCGCCGACGATGACATGGAGACGGCGGTAGCGCTCGGCGTCCGCGTGCGGCTCGTCACGGGTGTTGATGATGGGACGCGAACGGGTGGTCGCGGAGCTGACGCCCTCCCAGATGTGCTCAGCGCGCTGGCTGACGCAGTAGACAGCGCCACGCGGGGTCTGGAGCACCTTGCCCGCGCCGCAGATCAGCTGACGCGTGACCAGGAAGGGGATCAGGATGTCCGCGAGTCGGGAGAACTCGCCGTGGCGGGCGACGAGATAGTTCTCATGGCAGCCGTAGGAGTTTCCCGCCGAGTCGGTGTTGTTCTTGAACAGATAGACGTCGCCTGCGATGCCCTCCTCATGCAGACGGCGTTCAGCGTCGACAAGCAGACCTTCGAGAATGCGCTCGCCTGCTTTGTCATGGGTGACCAGCTCGGTCAGGTTGTCGCATTCGGGTGTGGCATATTCCGGATGCGAGCCCACATCGAGATACAGACGGGCGCCGTTCCGCAGAAAGACATTGCTGCTGCGGCCCCAAGAGACAACTCGGCGGAAGAGGTAGCGCGCCACTTCGTCAGGTGACAGTCGGCGCTGTCCCCTGAACGTGCACGTGACGCCGTACTCGTTCTCCAGCCCGAAAATGCGGCGGTCCATGTCTGAACATTACGCCTCAAGCCCTGAGCTGAAACCGGGTTCGGCGGCCCCGTTCCGATCATTTTCCGATGACGCCTTCGGCTGACCGTAAACCTCGTCTTCGAAACTCACGATGTCCGTGGTGCGTCCGGGAACCGCCAGCACCCGTTGGGTGGCCATCAGGACCAGGAGCGCGGCGATGCCCCCGGCCCCCGCGACGGCGAAGCTCCAGTCGGTGCCGCCCCACTCGGCAGCGGGCCCAGCGGCAGCGGTCCCGGCGGCAGCGCCGACCCCGAACGTCGTCACCAACCAGGAGAACGCCTCGGTCACCGTCCCCCGCGGGGCATGTCGATCGACCACGATGAAGGCGCAGGCGATGGCGGGAGCGAGGAAGACACCGGCGATGACGGAGAGCACGGTCATCGGCACCACCCCCGGAGTCAGCGCCAGCGGCAGATATCCGACCGCCAGCAGGGCGATCAGGACCAGCAGTCTGCGCTCGGGCGCACCTGCCCACTGCCGTGCTCCGTAGAAGACGCCACCGATCAGCGCGCCGAGGCCGAGCGCGGCCATCAGCAGTCCGTAGATCGACTCTCGGCCGTGATCGTCCGCGTAGGCGACGCCGGCGACCGTGATCGAGCCGAGCGCGAGCCCGACGAAGAAGAACGCCCCCAGCAGGGCGAGCAGTCCCGGGGAGCGCAACGCCCCGAGCCAGTGGGCCTCGCGAGGTGCCGAACGCCAGGCCCGGGACGGTTTGGACGACACGACGGAGAGCGCGCCGAACACACCGATGACATTGATCACCAGCAGGGCGGCGCCGGCCGACCAGAACGAGACGATCAGGGTGATCAGCAGCGGACCGAGGGTGAACAGGATCTCCTGGGCGACCGCGTCCAGGGCATAGGCCCGGTGCACTCGCTCCTGACGCCCGAGCACACTGGGCCACAGCGCCCGCAGCCCGCCTTCGAGGGGCGGGGTGAAGAGACCGGCCACGGCCACGGCCGCATAGGCGAGGAGCAGTGAGTCGAGCCCGACGGCCGCGAACAGCACCATGCCGAGGGCCGAGACCACGGCGGCGGGCAACTGGACCCGCGGCTGCCCCCGTAGATCGATGGCGCGCCCCAGCAGGGGCTGGCCTATCGCCGTTGCGATGCCATAGGCCGCGGCGAGGCCGCCCGCGAGGGTGTAACTCCCGCCTTCGGCCCTGGTGAAGAGCACGATGGCGATATGGGCTGTGGCATTGGGCAGCCGCCCCACCAGGGTGCCGGCGAGCAGGCGCGCGGCATGCGGTGCCCTCAGGATGTCCGCGTACCCCGTGGCTCCCGCACCCATGTTCCGCCCCTCTCCCCCGGCAGCCCGGGGTGTTACGTATAACTTCCGTCGTCATACGTATCATGTCGACAGTTCGCGGGTCTACGGTGCCGCCACCGCGGACCCCAGGGACCGGGCGGCTGGCACAGCCTGAGGACGGCATCCATGGCGAACGGCTCCCCACCGGACGGGACCCCCGCCCCGCCGCCGACCCCGGGCGCAGCCGGCGGTCCCGATGGGCAGACCCACCGGGAACCCTTACTCACCACACCGCCGGCGAACCGGGCCCCGCACGACGCCCCTGCCGCGCGGGAACCCGCCGGCGTCCCGAGCGCTGCCGCCGGAGCCAGGCCCACCAGCCGGGATGTGGCCAGGTCCGCCGGGGTCTCGCAGGCGACCGTTTCTCTCGTGCTCGGCGACAAATGGCGCGGCCGGGTCTCCGTCCGTACCGCCGAAACCGTGCGGGACGCTGCCCGCGCCCTCGGCTACCGCCCCAATCTCGCGGCCCGAAACCTACGGCTCGGCTGCACCAGAACCGCGCTCCTCGTCGTCCCCGCCCTCACCAACGAGTTCTTCGCCCGGGTCTACACGGGTGCCGCGGCCCTCGCCGCCGACCACGGGTTCGGCGTTGTCATCTATCCGTCGCCGGACGGCATCGGACCCGCCAAGAACCCCTTCGCGTCCTCCCGCGCCGCACTCGACGGCGTCATCGCCTCCTCCATGGCCGCGAAGGCGCTGACCGATCTACGCGGTACGGATCTCCCGCTGGTGATGCTCGACAGCGACCCGGCCGACCAAGAGGCGGCGGCCCGCGTCAACCTCGACATCGGCGATGGGATGCACCAGGTCGCGGGGCATCTGCTGGAACTGGGCCATCGCCGGTTCGTGCATCTGGCGTCGGCCATCCCCTCCTGGACCTTCGACGTTCGCGCCCGGGCACTCGCCTCCGCGCTCGCCACCGTGCCGGACACCTCGCTACGGACCGTGCGCGCCGCCTTCGATGTGGGCGCCGCCCTGGAGGCCACTGACCGCGCCCTCTCCGGCCCGGGGCCGCGACCGACCGCCGTGGTCTGCGACAGCGACATCCTGGCCGCAGGCGCGTGCAAGGCCGTACGGCGACTGGGGCTGAGCGTCCCCGAGCAGGTCTCGGTGACCGGATTCGACGATCTCACCCTCGCCTTGGCGGTGGAACCCGAGCTCACCACGGTGGGCCTGCCCGCCGAGAAGGTGGGCGAACGAGGCATGGCGGCGCTGCTGGCGATCCTCGAAGGCCGTGCCCCGGACGTGGGTGACCTACCGGTCGAACTGATCGTGCGGGGCTCCACCGCGGCCGTTCCCTCGGGCAACGCCTCCTAGTCCCACCCCGTACCCCAGCCGGCGCCAGGGGCCGGGGCGACGCCACGGGGCAGGGCGGAAACAGCGGTGCCCCGACCGTGAACCGGCCGGGGCACCACCAGAGCGGGCGGGCGACTACTTCTCGCCGCCCTCACTCTCCTCCGTATCCGATGGCGCGTCCGTCGGAGCCGAAGCCGCGCCGTCCGCTTCCAGCAGCCGGACCAACTGCCGTCCCACGATCCGCTTGAACTTCCGCTGCTGCGGTCGCGTACGGTCCAGGACCGCGACCTCCAGCCGGTCCGCGGGAATCTCCCGATCCGCGCCGTTGGGCTGGTTGGAGAGCGCCTGCACAGCCAGCTTCAACGCCTCCGCGAGAGACATCCCCTCGCGGTGCCGCTGGTCGAGGAAGGTGCTGATCTGCTCGGCACTACCGCCGACCGCGACCGAGCCGTGCTCATCCACGATCGACCCGTCGTGCGGCAGCCGATAGATCTGGTCGCCGTCCGAGGTGGCCCCCACCTCGGCAACGACCAACTCCACCTCATACGGCTTCTCGGCCGCACTGGAGAAGATCGTGCCAAGCGTCTGGGCGTAGACGTTGGCCAGACCGCGAGCTGTCACATCGTCACGGTCGTAGGTGTATCCACGCAGATCGGCGTAGCGCACACCACCGATGCGAAGATTCTCGTACTCGTTGTACTTTCCGGCGGCAGCGAAACCGATGCGGTCATAGATCTCGCTGAACTTGTGCAGGGCACGGGACGGGTTCTCGCCGACGAAGACAATGCCGTCGGCGTATTGCAGCACAACCAGGCTGCGTCCGCGGGCGATGCCCTTCCGGGCGTACTCCGCCCGGTCCTGCATGGCCTGTGCGGGGGAGACATAGAACGGTGTCGTCACCGGCTATCCGTCCCTTTCTGTCAGTGGCATGGGGGCACCGCCCGGCGGTGGCCAGGGGAACATCAGAGCAGCGCGGCGCGCGGGCCGTCGGGCTGTTCGAGGCGGCGCTCCAGGATCGAGCGGGCGATCTCGGACGACTCTTCCGCTTCGAGCTTGCGGACGCCGTCCTCGGTGATGACGGCGACGATCGGATAGATCCGCCGAGCCACATCGGGCCCACCGGTCGCCGAATCGTCATCCGCCGCGTCATACAGCGCCTGCACCACCAGCATGGTGGCCTGCTGCTCGGTGAGATCGCCGTGGTAGAGCTTCTTCATCGCCCCACGGGCGAAGATCGAACCAGAACCGGTGGCCGCGAAGCCCTGCTCCTCGGACCGGCCGCCGGTGACGTCGTAGGAGAAGATCCGGCCCCTTCCCCGGTCGACGTCGTAGCCGGCGAAGAGTGGCACCACGGCGAGACCCTGCATCGCCATGCCGAGATTGCTCCGGATCATGGTGGAGAGCCGGTTCGCCTTGCCCTCCAGCGAGAGCTGGGTGCCCTCGACCTTCTCGAAGTGCTCCAACTCCAACTGGAAGAGCTTGACCATCTCCACCGCGAGACCGGCCGTACCGGCGATTCCCACGGCCGAATACTCATCGGCGGGAAACACCTTCTCGATATCGCGCTGCGCGATCATATTGCCCATCGTGGCCCGCCGGTCTCCGGCGAGCACCACGCCGCCGGGGAACGTCGTGGCGACGATGGTGGTGCCGTGCGGCGCCTGGATCGCCCCCTGCACGGGCGGCAGCGCTCGCTTCCCGGGCAGCATCTCCGGGGAGTGGGCTCCCAGGAAGTCCATGAACGAGGACGAGCCGGGCGTCAGGAAGGCAGCTGGTAGACGCCCGGTGCTACGAGTGTTGGCTTCCACGCGTTTCCCTCCACATATGCGGCGGCCCGTCGCATCGCCCCGGGCCTGTCCTTGAACTGCCCCAGTGCCGCATTGCAGCTGAAGCACAGTACGACACGGACCCTACCCGTCCCATGGTCGTGATCCACATGCTGCGGCCGGGCCGAGAGGCAGATGACGCACACCCCGCCCTGCCGGACCACCAGATCCTTCAACTCGTCGGGGCGCAGGCCGTATTCGCGCCGGAAGCGGCCCTCCCGATTCCGCTCGGCCCGGCAGGGTCGGCAGTAGCAAGCCCAGCCGTCGGACGAGCTCTTGCCGGGCTCCCATTCCGTGTGCGGCCTCACCTGCGCACACCCGGGACGGCGCTTGTGTCCGGGCGGTACCGGCGCCTCGCCCCGGACCGTGAGCCCTTTGGCCTCCTGGCGCTGCCGGCAGTGCTCGGCCGAGCACTGCCTGCGGTACGCCTGGAGACCTTCGCGCCGGGACCTGCCGCTGGCGAATCGCTCGCTCGGCCATGTCCGTCTGCACCGAGAGCTTCTCTCCCCTTGATGCAATTCGGACATAAAGAACTACTCGCCACCCTTTTGGACGAATGACCGCACGAAGTCCTCGGCATTCTCCTCCAGGACGTCGTCGATTTCATCGAGGACGGAATCCACGTCATCGCTGAGCTTTTCCTGGCGCTCCTTGAGGTCCTCGGAAGCCTGCGCGTCCTGCGCCTGCTCCTCGACCTCCTCCGTGGAACGCGTGGCCTTCTGCTGCCCGCCGCCGGTGTCGTTCGCCATGTCCCTCACCCCGCTCGGTTTGCCCTGATGTGAGTCGGTTAGGTCAAGATCAGACCCTACAAGCTGGGCCCGAGATCGGCCCCGCACTTTCCTCAACGTCCGAGGGCCACCTCCATGATTCCCGGAGATGATTCCCGAACGGGAACCTTTTAGCCGCCCGAGAGCACCCGGACCAGATCTTCCGCGGTGCGGCAGCGATCCAGCAGTTCCTTGACGTGGTTACGCGTGCCACGCAGCGGCTCCAGGGTCGGTACCCGCTGGAGCGAGTCACGACCGGGGAGGTCGAAGATGACCGAGTCCCAGGAAGCCGCGGCCACGTCGTCCGCGTACTGCTCCAGACAGCGCCCTCGGAAGTAGGCGCGGGTGTCCTCAGGAGGCTTCTTCCCGGCCCGTACGACGTCCTGCTCGTCCAGCAGCCGCTTCATCTTCCCGCGGGCCACCAGCCGGTTGTAGAGGCCTTTCTCGGGCCGTACGTCCGCGTACTGGAGGTCCACCAGATGGAGCCTGGCGGCATCCCAGTCCAGGCCGTCCCGGCGCCGGTAGCCCTCCATCAGCTCCTTCTTCGCGATCCAGTCCAGCTCGCCGGAGAGGCTCATCGGATCGTTCTCCAGCCGGTTGAGCGTGTCCTCCCAGCGGATCAGCACGTCCTTGGTCTGGTCGTCGGCGTCGGCGCCGAAGCGCTCCTCGACATACTTTCTGGCCAGCTCGTAGTACTCCATCTGGAGCTGAACAGCGGTGAGTGTCCGGCCGCTGCGCAGCGTGATCAGCTGGGTGAGACCTGGATCGTGCGAGACCTGGTGCAGGGTGCGCACCGGTTGGTCCACCGCGAGATCAACCGCGATAAAGCCATCCTCGATCATGGAAAGCACCAAGGCGGTCGTGCCGAGTTTGAGATACGTCGAAATCTCGGAAAGATTGGCATCGCCGATGATCACATGGAGCCGACGGTATTTCTCGGCATCGGAATGCGGCTCGTCGCGGGTATTGATGATGGGGCGCTTGAGGGTGGTCTCCAGGCCCACCTCGACCTCGAAATAGTCAGCTCGCTGACTGATCTGGAATCCATGCTCATGACCGTCCTGGCCGATTCCTACGCGTCCGGCGCCGGTGACGACCTGTCGGGAGACGAAGAACGGAGTGAGGTGGCGCACGATGTCCGAGAACGGGGTTTCCCGCTTCATCAGATAGTTCTCGTGCGTCCCGTAGGAGGCACCCTTGTTATCGGTGTTGTTCTTGTAGAGGTGGATCGGTTGGGCGCCGGGGAGTTGGGCGGCGCGCTCGGCTGCCTCGGCCATGATCCGTTCGCCCGCCTTGTCCCAGAGCACCGCGTCGAGCGGATTGGTCACCTCGGGTGAGCTGTACTCCGGATGAGCGTGGTCGACATAGAGCCGGGCGCCATTGGTGAGGATCACATTGGCCAGGCCGATGTCCTCGTCGGTGAGCTGGCTGGAGTCGGCGACTTCGCGGGCGAGGTCGAAGCCGCGGGCGTCCCGCAGCGGATTCTCCTCCTCGAAGTCCCAGCGGGCGCGGCGCGCCCTGTGCATCGCCGCCGCATAAGCGTTGACGATCTGGGACGAGGTGAGCATGGCATTGGCGTTCGGGTGGCCCGGGACGGAGATGCCGTACTCCGTCTCGATGCCCATTACTCGCCGTACAGTCATGCGGCCCTCCTTGCCCTGCGCCACTCCCCTCCGGGAGCGGCGCTCAAGTACCGCTGGTGCTTCCGATGCGCGCATGCGGTGCCCGACCCCGCGGCGCGCGACTCGGCGGTACGGATGAGCCTAGAACGCTCTCGCGCCGGTGGGGAGATCAATTGCGTCATTGCTGGGGTGTGGCCGGACCTGTCGGGAAAGCAACCGGCTGCGGATGCCCGGCCGGGGGCATCCGCAGCCGGTGTGCCTCCTACAGGTACTGACCGGTGTTGGCCACCGTGTCGATGGAGCGACCGGTGTCCGCGCCCTGCTTTCCGGTGACAAGGGTGCGGATGTAGACGATCCGCTCGCCCTTCTTGCCGGAGATACGGGCCCAGTCGTCCGGGTTGGTGGTGTTGGGCAGGTCCTCGTTCTCCTTGAACTCATCCACGCAGGCCTGGAGGAGGTGGGAGACGCGAATGCCCTTCTGGTTGTGGTCGAGGAAGGCCTTGATGGCCATCTTCTTGGCCCGGTCGACGATGTTCTGGATCATCGCGCCGGAGTTGAAGTCCTTGAAGTAGAGGACTTCCTTGTCGCCGTTGGCGTACGTGACCTCCAGGAAGCGGTTCTCCTCGGATTCCGCGTACATCTGCTCCACGACGGACTGGATCATGGCGTGGGCGGCGGCTGGCTTGGAGCCGTTGTGTTCGGACAGATCGTCCGAGTGCAGCGGCAGGGTGGACGTCAGGTACTTCGCGAAGATGTCCTTCGCGGCCTCCGCGTCCGGACGCTCGATCTTGATCTTCACATCGAGGCGGCCGGGGCGCAGGATCGCGGGGTCGATCATGTCCTCGCGGTTGGAGGCGCCGATGACGATGACGTTCTCCAGGCCCTCCACACCGTCGATCTCGGCGAGGAGCTGCGGGACGATGGTGTTCTCCACGTCGGAGCTGACCCCGGACCCGCGGGTGCGGAAGAGGGACTCCATCTCGTCGAAGAAGACGATGACGGGGGTGCCCTCGCTGGCCTTTTCCCGGGCCCGCTGGAAGACCAGGCGAATGTGTCGCTCGGTCTCACCGACGTACTTGTTGAGCAGCTCGGGGCCCTTGATGTTGAGGAAGTAGCTCTTCCCCGCGGGCTGGCCGGTGACTTCGGCGACCTTCTTGGCAAGGGAGTTGGCGACGGCTTTGGCGATCAGTGTCTTGCCGCAGCCTGGCGGACCGTAGAGCAGGATGCCCTTCGGCGGACGCAGCTCGTGCTCTTTGAAGAGGTCGGGGTAGAGGTAGGGCAGCTCGACCGCATCGCGGATCAGCTCGATCTGGTTGCCCAGGCCGCCGATCTTGGTGTAGTCGACATCCGGGACCTCTTCGAGGACGAGTTCTTCGACCTCGCTCTTGGGGACCACTTCGTAGACATAGCCGGAGCGGGGTTCGAGCAGCAGGGCGTCACCGGGACGGATGGTGATGTCCAGCAACGGCTCGGCGAGCCGTACCACTCGCTCTTCGTCGGTGTGGCCGACGACCAGGGCGCGCTCGCCGTCCTCAAGGATCTCCTTGAGGGTGACGATGTCCCCAGCGCGCTCAAACTCCATGGCCTCGACCACATTGAGCGCTTCGTTGAGCATGACTTCCTGGCCGCGTCGGAGTTCCTCAAGCTCGACGCTGGGGCTGACGTTCACCCGGAGCTTGCGGCCCCCGGTGAAGATGTCGCAGGTGCCGTCCTCGTTGGTGTGCAGGAAGACACCGAAGCCTGCCGGCGGCTGTGCGAGCCGGTCGACTTCTTCCTTGAGGGCCACGATCTGGTCGCGGGCCTCACGGAGCGTGTTGGCAAGTCGCTCATTTTGTGCGGACACGCCGGCCAGATTCGTCTGCAATTCGACGATCCGCTCTTCGAGAATTCTCGTGTGCCGCGGAGAGTCGGCGAGCTTGCGGCGCAGGACGGCGATTTCCTGCTCTAGGTAGGCGACCTGGCCGGCTGGGTCTTCAGACCCCCGCCCCGGCCGGATGCCGCGGTTGATGTCGTCGTCGTGGGCTGCCACGGTCCTCACCTCCTCCAAGGGGAGCTGGACGCTTCCTGACCCTACCTGCGTGGGTGGTGATTGAAACCCCTAGATCACAAAGACGATGGAGCCGTGTCCGATCTTCACCCTTGCGCTCTCCCTCGCCTCAGGGGAATACCCACCCATCAACATCGGAAAGCCGCCGGTTGTATCGTCGAACTGTTCAACACCCGTCAGACCCGGCGCGACTTGCCTCACTTTCGGTCACATCACTCAACATCGCGCCACCCGACGATGGAAACGGCAGGAGACATGAGCGTGCAGCACGAGGCCCCACCCGAAGCCACGACGGAGCCCCTGGAGGTCTGGATCGACCAGGATCTGTGCACCGGGGACGGGATCTGTGCCCAGTACGCGCCAGACGTCTTCGAGCTGGACATCGATGGGCTGGCCTATGTGAAGAGCGGGGACGACGAGCTGCTCCAGGCCACGGGCGCGACGACACCCGTGCCCCTGCCGCTGCTGCGGGACGTGGTGGACTCGGCGCGGGAATGTCCGGGTGATTGCATCCATGTACGACGCGTTTCGGACAGAGTGGAAATCTACGGCCCGGACGCTGAGTAACAATTCCAATACGCAGCGTATCGATCTAGAGAGAATAGGGCTTCTGCCCCGCTTCGCCCTAGAGCGCCCGATCCAGCGCGGCTTCTGTGGTGCGGACGAACTTGCCACCCTGCCAGCGCCATTTGACGCTCTCCCGCTCGTCCGGACAGCAACTCGGGACATCCATCGAGGAGTACCCGAGCAGGGTCGCGGTGATGGCGCCCTCCCTGATGGAAAGGTCGGTCACACTGCGTTTGGCACCCGGTTCCACCAGGGTCGCGACCACCCGGATGCTCCGGTCACCGGCGGCGGTCAGGACGAAGACCCCCGCGGGTGGGGTTCCGGAACCGGCGTCACACCGCGCCGCAACAACGGTCTCCGGCTTGTCATCCCCATCGAGATCGCCGGTCGCGCGCTGGATGACCACGCTCGGCACCCCCGGGCACTCCAGGGGGAGCCGTACGGCGGCCGGGTCGGGCGCTGGTGCGGGAGCGGCGGCGATGGCACTGCCGGGCTTCGAAGCGGGCTCTTTCGCGATGGCCGGACCGGTGGGGAGCAACCCCGCGAAACCCACCACCGCGGCCATGGCGGCTGCGGTGGCGAGCCAGTGCACCGGACGGGTCTGTGTGTGCGCGAGGTCCGGGACGGCGGAGGTCTGCACGCGTGAAGTCTCCTGAGCATACGGAGCCGGCGGAGGTGTCGGCGGCGGGCGGGAGGTTTGCATCGTGCCATACGTCACAGCCATGGGGAACAGCGGGGTAGGCACGGTCTCATGGGGCTTCGGCAGCGGAGTGCGGGCCCGTGTTCCTCCAACGCGAGGACGCCGCCGCCGAGTTCCCCACTGCGAAGTAGGGCCAGTGGGGAACTCGACGGCGGCGTCGGGGTTCTGCGGTGGTGTCAGCCCTTGTTCGGGCCGTCGTAGTCGTCGCCGTACGCGCCCTTGGCGGGACGGCGGCGGCGCATCGGAGGCTCCACGCCGTCGGCGAGACGGCGGGCGGTCACCAGGAAGCCGGTGTGGCCGATCATGCGGTGGTCCGGCCGGACGGCCAGGCCCTCCACATGCCAGTTGCGGATCATGGACTCCCAGGGCTGCGGCTCGGCGAAGCAACCGATCTCGCGGATGGACTCGACGGTCCGGGCGAGCTGGGTGGTGGTCGCCACGTAGCAGCAGAGGATGCCGCCGGGAACAAGCGCCTTGGAGACGGCCTCCAGGCACTCCCAGGGGGCGAGCATGTCCAGGATCACACGGTCCACGTCGGCGTCGTTCAGATTGTCCTGAAGGTCACCGACGGTGAGCTGCCAGGCAGGGTGGGGACCGCCGAAGTAGCGCTCGACGTTCTGCTGGGCGATCTCGGCGAAGTCCTGGCGACGCTCGTAGGAGTGCAGCATGCCGTGGTCACCGATGGCACGCAGCAGAAAGGCACTGAGGGAGCCGGAGCCCACTCCGGCCTCGACGACGCGTGCGCCGGCGAAGATGTCGGCGAAGGCCAGGATCTGCCCCGCGTCTTTGGGGTAGACCACGGCGGCGCCGCGGGGCATGGACAGGACATAGTCGGGGAGCAGGGGGCGCAGCGCCAGATAGGCGACGTTTCCCGTGGTTCGGACAACACTGCCCTCAGGAGCGCCGATCAGCTCGTCGTGCGGGAACGACCCTTTGTGGGTGTGGAAGTTCTTTCCCGCTTCGAGCGTGAACGTGTAGTGGCGTCCCTTGGGATCGGTGAGCTGGACCTGGTCCCCGACCTTGAAGGGCCCGCGTCGGCGGGCGGCACCGGTCGGTTCGGACATGTGACCAGCCTACCGGGCACTTGGGAGGCCGGGGACCAGGGCGGCCGCCGTCCGGGATGCGGTGCCCTGGTGCGGGCCGGCCGTGCGGCTGTGCTGGTTCCGGCCGCTGTGAGTGGGGCTGCTCCGGCGGGCTCAGGCTTGTGGGCGGGCCATGGCCGAGACGAAGGCGCGCTCGACGTCGGCGGTGGACAGTACGCCGTAGATCTCACCGGAGTCCTCGATGACCAGGTACTCCGTGGCGGGTGTCGCGCGGAGCCGTTCCAGCAGTGCCTCGCCCGCCAGGTCGGCGGGCAGCCGCATTCCGTCGGTCAGCTCCTGGGCGAGCCCGCTGACGGCGACCCAGGGTCGGCGGTGCTGGGGTACGCCGACGATGGCGCTCTCGCGGACGAGTCCGGTGGGTTCTCCCTGGCCGTCGACGACGACCAGGGCGCGGGCGCCGGCTTCGTTGGCTCGGCGCAGCGCCTCGGAGAGCGGGGTGCTGGATTCGACGGGGACGGCACGTCGGGTGAGGGTGCGGGCTTCCAGCTCGGGCAGGTGCTCGCGCAGTCGGGCCATCCGCAGGCTGTTGCCGGCTCCGGTCCAGATGATCGCGGCGAGGATGGCGGCGAGCAGGGCGTCGGTGACGGTCTCCATGCCACCGATGTCCTGGGCGGGGCTGCCGAGGGCGCCGGTGTGGGTGAGCAGGGGGAGGCCGATCAGTACGGCGACGGCGAGCGCGCGGCCGACCCAGGCCGCGGCGATGGTTCCGCTCATGGGCTTGCCGGTGATCTTCCAGACGATGGCGCGCAGCATTCGGCCGCCGTCCAGGGGAAGCCCCGGCAGCAGGTTGAAGGCGGCGACGATCAGGTTGGAGATCATCAGTCCGGCGAGGAGGACTCCGGGCACGGTGCCGGGTTCGACGGCCTGCATGCCCAGGTAGAAGACACCGGCGAGGACGAGGGAGAGGAGGGGGCCGACGAAGGCGAGGATGAATTCGCGGCCGGGGGTCTCGGACTCCTTCTCGATCTCGGATACGCCGCCGAAGAACTGGAGCTGGATGCGGCGGACGGGGAGCTTGAAGCGGAGCGCGGCGATGGTGTGTGCCAGCTCGTGGACGAGTACGGAGGCGTAGAAGGCGACGGCGAAGAAGAGGGAGACGAGGTAGCGGATGCCGCCGAGGTCGGGCAGGACGCGGTCGAGCTGGCCGCCGAAGACCCAGGTGATGAGGGCGGCGACGAGGAACCAGCTGGGGGCGACGTAGACGGGCACGCCGAACGGGCGGCCCATGAGGATGCCGCCTCCGGGGCCCTCGCGACCCTGGGGGCGCCGCGGCTTGCCGTTCGGGGGGGTGCCCTGGGGGGCTGGGCCCTCCGTACCGGTCTGTGCTCGCTCGCGCTCGCCTCTGGTGTCGTCCTCGTTCACGGGTTCCCTTCGTCTTTGGGGCGCTGTCTGTGCGCCGGCCCATCCCTTCGATCATGCAGTGCGGGGGGCTCTGACGTCGATGGTATTGCGCTCGCTGTCAGTGGCGGGCCGTAGGGTCTGCGTCATGAGTACAAGCCAGGAGCCCTCGCCGGCTGGACCGCCTAGGTCGCTGTCGCCTTCGCGCGCGAGCGATTTCATGCAGTGTCCCCTGCTGTACCGGTTCCGGGTGATCGACCGGCTGCCGGAGAAGCCGAGCGAGGCGGCGACCCGGGGCACGCTGGTCCATGCGGTGCTGGAGCGGCTTTTCGACGCTCCGGCTGGCGAGCGTACGCCGCCGCGGGCGAAGTCGCTGATTCCGGCGCAGTGGGACCGTCTGCTGGAGTCCCGGCCGGAGCTGGGCGGGTTGTTCGAGGGGGATGTGGACGGCGGGCGGTTGGCGCGCTGGCTGGGTGAGGCGGAGGCGCTGGTGGAGCGCTGGTTCTCGTTGGAGGACCCGACCCGGCTTGAGCCCGCCGAGCGGGAGATGTTCGTGGAGACGGAGCTGGAGTCGGGGCTGCGGTTGCGCGGAGTGATCGACCGGGTGGATGTGGCGCCGACGGGTGAGGTGCGGATCGTCGACTACAAGACGGGGAAGGCGCCGCGTCCGGAGTACAGCGAGGGGGCGCTGTTCCAGATGAAGTTCTACGCCCTGGTGGTGTGGCGGCTGCGCGATGTGGTGCCGCGGCGGCTTCAGCTGGTCTATCTGGGCAGCGGTGATGTGTTGACGTATGACCCGGTACCGGCGGATCTGGAGCGGGTGGAGCGGAAGCTGCTGGCGTTGTGGGAGGCGATCCAGCAGGCGACGGAGTCGGGGGATTGGCGGCCGCGGCCGACGAAGCTGTGCGGTTGGTGTGACCATCAGGCGGTGTGTCCTGAATTCGGCGGCACTCCCCCGGTTTATCCGTTGAGCATTTCCCCGGCCGGTCCATCGGAGGATGGTCAGGGCAGAATGGGACTTGACCAAATGTGAGGAGTTCCCCGTGGCCATCCGCGTTCTGCTGGTTGATGACCAGCCGCTGCTGCGTACTGGTTTCCGCATGATCTTGGAGGCCGAGCAGGACATCGCGGTCGTCGGTGAGGCCGGGGACGGTCTCCAGGCTCTCGACCAGGTGCGGGCGCTCCAGCCCGATGTCGTGCTCATGGACATCCGGATGCCCCGTATGGATGGGGTGGAAGCGACCCGGCAGATCACCGGTCCGGGCCGGGATGGTCCGGCCAAGGTGCTGGTGTTGACGACCTTCGATCTCGATGAGTACGTGGTGGAGGCGTTGCGGGCGGGTGCCAGTGGGTTCCTGCTGAAGGACGCGCCCGCCAATGAGTTGGTGCAGGCCATCCGGGTGGTCGCGGCCGGTGAGGCCATGTTGGCGCCGAGCATCACCCGTCGGTTGCTTGACAAGTACGCGGTGCATCTTCCCTCTGGTGAGGAACCGGTCCCCGACATCCTGCACACGCTGACCGACCGCGAGGTGGAGGTGTTGAAGCTGGTGGCGCGGGGGTTGTCCAATGCGGAGGTCGCCGCGGATCTCTTTGTGAGCGAGACAACGGTGAAGACGCATGTGGGGCATGTGCTGACCAAGTTGGGGCTGAGGGATCGGGTCCAGGCCGCGGTCTATGCCTACGAGAGCGGTCTGGTGCGTCCCGGCGCGCAGTGAGGCGGGCGCGGTTCCGGGGCAGCGGATGTGCGCGGCTACGGAGCGGTGCCGTGGCGGCCGCCGCGGGGAGCGGCGGCCAGGCGGATCACCTGGCCGCCGCTCCCCGCGGTGGACGGGGCGTTCACTGCTCGCCGCGGCCGAGTTCCCACAGCTGTAGGTCGGAGCTGCCGTTGAGGAGGCGTTCAACGCCGGTGACGCCGATCCGGGAGGCGACGTACTGCTTCCCCTGCCAGAGCGGGAGGACGGGTACGTCGGTGGCGACGATCTCCTGGAGCCGGGCGAAGGCCGGTGCGGCGGCGGAGCGATCGGCCTGGCGGCGGGATTGCGGGATGAGCTTGCGGGCTTCGGCGCTCACATAGGGCGAGTTGAGGAAGTTGCCCTTCTCCAGGAACGGGGCGATGTAGTTGTCGGGGTCCGGGTAGTCGGGGACCCAGCCGAGGCCGAAGACGGGGTAGTCGCCTCGCTTGTGGGCGGTGCGGAAGGTCGTCCAGTCGGTGCCCTCGACGGTGGCATCGAACAGCTTGGAGGCGTTCAGCTGCTCCTTGAGGATGCCGAACTCCTTGGCGGTGGTGCCGCTGTAGCGGTCCTTGGAGTAGTGGAGGGACAGCTTCACCGGTGTTTTGATGCCTGCCTTCTGAAGGATCTGACGGGCCTTGACCCTGCTGGGCTCGCCGTATTCGTTGTAGAAGGCGTTCTTGTGCGATCCGACGCTGGCGGGGATCAGCGAGTAGAGCGGCTCGGCGGTGGAGGCGTAGACCTGGCCGGCGATCTGGCCGCGGTCCACGAGCGCCGCCATGGCTTGACGCACCGCCTTGTCCTTCACCGCGGGGTGCTCGGTGTTGAAGGCGAGATAGAAGATGGAGAGCCCTTGGAGCTCGGTGAGGGCGATGCCGCCCTTGGGCTTCTCGTGCATTTTCTTGATCTGCTCCGGGGCCAACTCACGGGTGGCGATGTCGATGACACCGTCTTCCAGTGCCTTGCCCATCTCTTTCGCGTCCGGGTAGATCCTCAGCTGCACCTCGCTGTTGTGAAGCCTGACGTCTCCCTGGTAGGAACTGTTCTTCTTGAAGGTGACCCGGGTGACCGCGTCGCCCTTGGCGTGCGCCGTCATGGTGTACGGACCGGAGCCGTCCACCTGGAAGCCGTCGCGGAGCTTTCCGCCCTCGTACTTCTTCTTGCTGACGATGCCGGCCACCGGGGTGGAGAGTTTGTACGGGAAGGTCGCGTCCGGCTCGGCGAGATGGAAGACGATCTGGTGGTCGCCCTTGATGTCCATGGCTTCGATGTTGGCGAGCAGGGCGGCCGCGCCATTGTCGTCATTGATTTTGAGGACGCGCTCAATGGAGTACTTGACGTCCGCCACGGTGAGCGGAGTGCCGTCGGCGAACTTCATTCCACTGCGCAATGTGCAGCGGTACCTCTGGCTGATCTTGTCGGTGAAGGAACATGACGAAGCCGCGTCCGGAACGGGGTCACCGCCCCCTCGCGGTGCGTGCATCAGCGTCTGGACCGTCTGACGCAGCACATTCCACGAGCCGGTGTCATAGGCGTAGGCCGGGTCCAACGGTGCGGCGGCGCCGGCATCAGCGATGAGTTGGTCCGTGGTGCCCACGACAATGGCGTCACCGCCACCAGCCGCGCCCTCGGCCCCGCCGCACGCGACGAGTACGGGCGCGAGCAGGCCGACCACGGCCGGCAGCACCAGAGTCTTACGGTTCATCCTGGACGTTCTCCTCATCCGGCACTGGAATGCACTAGGTACGGGGAGACTTCGCCGCCACCGCCCGGTGAGGCGGTTTCTACCGTTCGAATGAACAGGACGATCGGCCCTGTGTGCACGGCGGTTGTGGCAGCCGCGGGGACGCGTCGGTGGCGCGGCGAAGACTCGCGAAGAGATTAGTCGGCGATACGAGGGGCGCCTGACAGGCCCAAGTTGGGTGTGTATTCGCTGAGTGATCGCTTATGACGGCGACTGGATGGCGATGCCATGGAATGTTTCATGCAGCACTGTGACCAATAGGGACACAAAGACACGTCAGGTATGACCCAGAAGAGACGTGGAACACCCGGAACGAGACCCCCCGGAACGTCCGCAGTGATGAAAGTCACGCCGAAATACAAGGGGAAGGTTCTTGCATAAATGGATTTCCAGCCACGGTAAAAGCCAATTCCCGCCCAAAGGCACTCGGCCCGAGTTTATTGAAGCCGAAATAAACTCGGGCCGAGTCCATCGATCAGTTCACCGGCGGGATGAGTCCCCGAAGAAAGCGGAGATCCACGTCTTCGAGCGAGCGGACCACGGCGCGTCCAACGGCGGGTGCGATCGGAGCCACCGAGGGCACCGCGACGACCCGGCACCCCGCCGCCTCGGCGGAGGCGACACCGGTCGCCGTGTCCTCGATGACAGCGCACCGAGCCGGCTCCGCGCCCAGCCCCTTGGCGGCGAGGAGGTAGGGGTCGGGGTGCGGCTTGGTGCGCGCCACCTCGTCACCGGCGATCGACAGGGCGAAGTTCCCGGGTCCGAGTGATTCCAGCACCCGATCGATGATCCTGCGGTGCGAGGCGGAGACCAGGGCGGTCGGCACCTGATGGGCGGCCAACTCGGCGAGCAGCCGCTCGGCGCCCGGCATCAGTGGCACTCCGCCACCGATCCGCTTCTCAAAGCGATCGTTGAGCAGTACGGTCAGCTCCGGTAGGGCGATATCGGCGCCGGTGACCTCGATCAGATATCCGGCGCTGCGGGTCATCGGCCCACCGACGACCACCTCACGCCAGGCCTCGTCCAGCTCATGGCCGAGGTCCGCGAAAACGTCCCTCTCGGCCTCCCACCAGAAGCCTTCGGTGTCCACGAGGGTGCCGTCCATGTCGAGCAGGACCGCCTGGAGGGCGGAGCTCTCCGCCGACCGGGTCAGGGACGCGGGGACCGTACTGGTCATCGGCACACCTCCGGGAGGGACGAGAAGGCCGGCCGCCTGTCCTCACGGCTTTCCCGCGGGGACAGTCGACCGGCCTGCACTGGACCGACCAGTGTACGGCTCGGGCGGGGAACGCGCCGGTGAACAGCGCCGACAGCGTTCGTCGGGCGCGCCCTGCCCATCACGCGCACTACCCGCCGGTAGCCACGTCCGACCTCGGACGACGAGACTCACCTGGGTCACCCCGGGGCGAGCGGCGGCGCGATGTGCGCCGCCAGGGTGCTCACCGGGCGTTGAAGTACTTCGCCTCTGGGTGGTGGATGACGATGGCGTCCGTGGACTGCTCGGGATGGAGCTGGAACTCCTCGGAGAGCTCGACACCGATCCGCTCCGGCTTCAGCAGCTCGGCGATCTTCGCACGGTCTTCCAGGTCGGGGCAGGCGCCGTAGCCGAGGGAGAAGCGCGCGCCTCGGTACTTCAGCGCGAACATGTCCTCGACGTCCGCCGGGTCCTCCCCGGCGTAACCGAGCTCGGCGCGGACCCGGGCGTGCCAGTACTCGGCGAGGGCCTCGGCGAGCTGGACGGACAGTCCATGCAGTTCGAGGTAGTCGCGGTAGGAGTCGGATGCGAAGAGCTTGGCGGTGGCCTCGCCGATCCTGGAGCCGACGGTGACGACCTGGAGACCGATCACATCGGTCTCCCCGGACTCCTCGGGCCTGAAGAAGTCGGCGAGACAGAGCCTGCGGCCCCGACGCTGACGGGGGAAGGAGAAGCGGGTGCGTTCGGAGCCGTCCTCATTGAGGAGGATCAGATCGTCGCCCTTGGAGACGCAGGGGAAGTAGCCGTAGACCACGGCCGCCTCCAGCATCCCCTGGGTGTGGAGTTGGTCGAGCCAGCCGCGCAGCCGCGGCCGTCCTTCGCTCTCCACCAGTTCCTCGTACGAGGGACCGTCACCGGCCCGGTTCTGCTTGAGGCCCCACTGGCCCTTGAAGAGGGCTCCTTCGTCCAGCCAGGACGCGTACTCCTTCAGCTGGATGCCCTTGATCACCCGGGTGCCCCAGAACGGCGGCTCGGGAATCGGGTTGTCGATGGCGACGTCGGACCGTACGGCGCCCTCCTCGGGGCGCTCCTCGACCATGGTGTTCGCGGTGGCTCGCACTCGGCGCTGCTTGAGTTCGGGCAGGGTGGCGCCGGGAACTCCGCGCTTGACGGCGATCAGGGCGTCCATCAGCCGCAGGCCCTCGAAGGCGTCGCGGGCGTAGCGGACTTCACCCTCGTAGATCTCATGGAGGTCCTGCTCCACATAGGCGCGGGTGAGTGCGGCACCGCCGAGGATGACGGGGTAGTCGGCGGCGAGTTGGCGCTGGTTGAGCTCCTGGAGGTTCTCTTTCATGATCACTGTGGACTTGACCAGCAGCCCTGACATCCCGATCACATCGGCGCGGTGTTCCTCGGCGGCCTCAAGAATCGCCGAGACCGGCTGTTTGATGCCCAGATTGACCACGTTGTAGCCGTTGTTGGAGAGGATGATGTCGACGAGGTTCTTGCCGATGTCATGGACGTCACCACGGACGGTGGCGAGCACGATGGTGCCCTTGCCCTCGGCGTCCGACTTCTCCATGTGCGGTTCCAGATAGGCGACGGCGTTCTTCATCACCTCGGCGGACTGCAGCACGAACGGCAACTGCATCTGGCCGGAGCCGAAGAGCTCGCCGACGACCTTCATCCCCTCCAGGAGGGTGTCGTTGACGATCTCCAGCGCGGGGCGGTCCTGGAGCGCTTCGGCGAGATCGGTTTCGAGACCGTTCTTCTCACCGTCGATGATCCGCCGCTGCAGCCGCTCATCCAACGGCAGCGCCAGCAGCTCCTCGGCCCTGCCCGCCTTCAGGGACTTGGTGTTGACGCCCTCGAAGAGCGCCATCAGCTTCTGGAGCGGGTCGTACCCCTCGGCGCGGCGGTCGTAGATCAGGTCAAGGGCCGTGGTGACCTGTTCGTCGTCGAAGCGCGCGATGGGCAGGATCTTGCTCGCGTGGACGATGGCCGAGTCCAGTCCGGCCTTGACGCATTCATCGAGGAAGACGGAGTTCAGCAGTACGCGAGCGGCCGGGTTGAGGCCGAAGGAGATGTTCGACAGACCGAGGGTGGTCTGCACGTCGGGGTGTCGGCGCTTCAGCTCCCGGATGGCCTCGATGGTGTGGATGCCGTCCTTGCGGGACTCCTCCTGACCGGTGCAGATGGTGAAGGTCAGGGTGTCGATGAGGATGTCCGACTCGTGGATGCCCCAGTTTCCGGTGAGGTCGGCGATCAGCCGCTGGGCGATGGCGACCTTGTGCTCGACGCTACGGGCCTGGCCCTCCTCGTCGATGGTGAGGGCGATCAGCGCGGCGCCGTGCTCCTGTGCCAGCCGGGTGACCTTGGCGAAGCGGGAGTCGGGGCCGTCGCCGTCCTCGTAGTTGACCGAGTTGATGACGGCCCGGCCGCCGAGCTTCTCCAGTCCGGCGCGGATGACCTCGACCTCGGTCGAGTCGAGCACGATCGGGAGGGTGGAGGCGGTGGCGAAGCGGCCGGCGAGTTCCTCCATATCGGCCACCCCGTCGCGACCGACGTAGTCCACACAGAGATCGAGCATATGGGCGCCCTCGCGGATCTGGTCCCGGACCATCTCCACGCAGTCGTCCCAGCGGGCCTCCAGCATGGCGTCGCGGAACTTCTTCGACCCGTTGGCGTTGGTCCGCTCCCCGATCGCCATGTACGCGGTGTCCTGGCGGAAGGTGACCGTCTGGTAGAGGGAGGCGGCGCCGGGCTCCGGACGCGGGTCCCGGACGGACGGGGTCAGCGAGCGGACCCGCTCGACGACCTGGCGCAGATGTTCCGGGGTCGTACCGCAGCAGCCGCCGACCAGGGACAGTCCGTACTCACGGACGAAGGTCTCCTGGGCATCGGCCAGCTCGGGCGCGGTCAGCGGGTAGTGGGCACCGTTCTTACCGAGTACGGGCAGTCCGGCGTTGGGCATGCAGGCAAGCGGGATGCGCGAGTGGCGGGCGAGGTAGCGCAGATGCTCGCTCATCTCGGCGGGGCCGGTGGCGCAGTTCAGACCGATCATGTCGATGCCCAGCGGCTCCAGTGCGGTCAACGCCGCACCGATCTCGGAGCCGAGCAGCATGGTCCCGGTGGTCTCGACGGTGACCGAGCAGATCAGCGGCAGATCGAGGCCGGAGATCTCCAGGGCCCGGCGTGCGCCGATGATGGCGGCCTTGGTCTGGAGGAGGTCCTGGGTGGTCTCGACGAGCAGGGCGTCCGCACCACCAGCGATCATGCCCTCGGCGTTCTGCTGGTAGGCGTCGCGCAGCAGGGTGTACGGGGCGTGGCCCAGGGTGGGGAGTTTGGTGCCGGGGCCCATGGAGCCGAGGACCCAGCGCTGTTGGCCGGTGGCCGCGGTGAACTCGTCGGCGACCTCACGGGCGATGCGGGCGCCGGACTCGGAGAGCTCGTAGACCCGCTCGGGAATGTCGTACTCGGCGAGGGCCGCGTAGTTGGTGCCGAAGGTGTTGGTCTCGACGCAGTCGACGCCGACACTGAAGTACTCCGCGTGAACGGACCGCACGATGTCCGGGCGGGTGACGTTCAGGATCTCATTGCAGCCTTCGAGGTCTTGGAAGTCCTCAAGTGTGGGGTCCTGAGCCTGGAGCATGGTGCCCATCGCCCCGTCGGCGACGACGACTCGCGTGGCGAGCGCCTCACGCAGGGCCGCGATACGGGTCCGGCTGTCGGCGGTGGGTACGGAAGGGCTCGGCGACGAGGCCATGGATGGGCTCCCTGGGATGCGACGGCTGTCGGCTTTGCGTCCTCGGCGGAGGGCGCACGGAGCCAGAATAGCCGGGTGGGCGCGCTGAGGGGTGGCCCGTCCCACGGGACGGACTGCGCGCCGTGGCCGCGCGGAGGGTCTCCCTGGGCCCGGCTCTCCACGGGACGGGCCCAGGGGCGCCTCCACGATGCCCCTCCGTCCCTCTCCCCTACCTCTGCCCCTGTCTCCCTCTGCCGCCCGCTCCGCCAGCCCCTTCCGCTCCCTCCGGTCCCTTCCGGCTGCCTCTTGCTCCCTTTGACCTTGCGCTTCCCGCACTGCTTCGCGTGGGGAATCCAAGCTCAGCTGTTTGCCGGCCCCTCCTTCTCCCTCTCCCTCTTCGCTCAGATCTCCTCCTCCCCCTCCCCCTCCCCCTCCCCCTCCCCCTCGTCCCCCGGACCCCCGGCCCCCCGCACTCACTCGGACTGGCCTCTGGCCGTACCCCGTGCTCGTGCCTGGTTCAGTGCGCTGCCGTAAGGGGCGGACAGCCTCCGTCCGCTCCTAGCCCAGGGGCCCCGGGTTCCCGCGGTGGTTCTTCCGGTTCCCACCGGCCTGGGGACCGCGAGATACTCACCAAGCAGCAGAAGGTCGACATCGACCACCAGCGTTCAGCATTGCCGAACAGCAGTTGAAAGGGCCGATTCGATGGCGAAGAGCATCCAGTCGCTGGAACGGGCGGCTGCCATGCTGCGGCTACTCGCGGGTGGAGAGCGCCGACTAGGCCTTTCGGACATCGCCTCGACCTTGGATTTGGCCAAAGGCACGGCCCACGGCATTCTGCGCACGCTGCAAGCGGAGGGTTTTGTCGAACAGGACCCCGCATCCGGTCGCTACCAGCTCGGCGCCGAGCTGCTGCGGCTGGGCAACAGCTATCTGGACGTGCACGAACTGCGCGCCCGCGCCCTCGTCTGGGCGGACGACCTGGCCCGTTCCAGCGGGGAGAGCGTCCATCTGGGCGTACTGCACCAGCACGGCGTGCTCATCGTCCACCATGTCTTCCGACCCGACGACAGCCGGCAGGTCCTGGAGGTGGGCGCGATGCAGCCGCTGCACTCCACGGCCCTGGGCAAGGTACTGGCCGCCTTCGACCCGGTCGCGCACAGCGAGGCGGTCGAGGCCGTGCGGGAGTCCTTCACACCGCGGACGGTGACCGACCTGGCCGAGTTCGAGTCGGTGCTGGACCACACCAGGGCCCGCGGCTGGGCGGCCGATGTAGAGGAGACCTGGGAGGGCGTGGCGGCGGTGGCCGCGCCGATCCACGACCGGCGCCGGATGCCGGTGGGCGCGGTCGCCATCACGGGTGCGGTGGAGCGGGTCTGCTCGGACCAAGAAGTGAGGTCCGAGCTGGTCGCAGCGGTACGGCAGTGCGCTCGGGCGGTCTCGCGCGACCTCGGCGCCGGGCGGTTCTGACCACTTGGGCGCATCATCAGTAGCGATCCGGTTTTTTGGGCAAACGACCAGATGCCGACCCTTCGCGGCGGGTTGACCAGAGAAGGACCCGCCGACTATCGGTCGGCATTGCCGAACACCTATCGGCCATTCGCGTTAGAGTGTGGCAGCGTCAACGGCCGGAACGCCCTCACCTGAGGGCACGGACCACCGGCGTGGCCCGGGGTTCGTCTTCCCCTGTGGACGAAGGACAAGGGAGTCGCGGTGACCAACTCCGACATCTTCATCGGCGAGACGATCGGAACAGCCGTTCTGATCCTCCTCGGCGGCGGCGTCGTCGCCGCCATCACCCTCAAGAATTCCAAGGCCCGCGGAGCGGGCTGGCTGGCCATCACCTTCGGGTGGGGCTTCGGTGTCCTCACCGCCGTGTATGTGGCGAGCCCGCTCTCCGGCGCGCATCTCAACCCCGCCGTCACCCTCGGGATCGCCATCATCAACGGGGGCTGGGACAAGGTCCCCATCTATCTGGCCGGTCAGCTGCTCGGCGCGATGATCGGCGCGACGCTGATGATCATCGCGTACTACGGACAGTTCAGGTCACACCTGACCGACCGGGAGGTCATCGGCGACCCGGCGGACCTGCCCATCGAGGGTGGTCACACCGGCAAGCCCGGTCCGGTCCTGGGCATCTTCTCCACCGGCCCGGAGATCCGTGTCATCTGGCAGAACCTCGCCACCGAGATCATCGGCACCGCGGTCCTGGTCCTCGCGGTGCTCACCCAAGGACTCAACGCCGCCGGCGATGGACTGGGCACGCTCGGTGGACTGATCACCGCCCTCGTCGTCGTCGGCATCGGTCTCTCCCTCGGTGGCCCGACCGGCTACGCCATCAACCCGGCTCGTGACCTGGGCCCCCGCATCATCCACGCCCTGATGCCGCTGCCGAACAAGGGCGGCTCCGACTGGGGCTACGCATGGATTCCCATCGTCGGCCCGCTGGCTGGCGGAGCACTCGCCGCGGGTCTCTACGACCTCGCGTTCGCCTAGACCGTGCCCGTACGCCGTACGTCGAACCGTGAGCCCGTACGCCGTACGGGTGGAGTCACCGCCGTATCCCATCGAAACAGCAGGAGCATCCCGTGACTGACGCACCTCACACCGGCGCCGCCTCGCATGGGCATGGCCCGTTCATCGCGGCAATCGATCAGGGCACCACCTCCAGCCGCTGCATCGTCTTCGACAAGGACGGTCGGATCGTCTCCGTCGACCAGAAGGAACACGAGCAGATCCTCCCCAAGCCCGGTTGGGTGGAGCACAACGCCAACGAGATCTGGACCAACGTCCAGGAGGTCGTCGCCAGCGCCATCGAGAAGGCGGGCATCACCTCGGCCGACGTGAAGGCGATCGGCATCACCAACCAGCGCGAGACCACCCTGCTGTGGGACAAGAACACCGGGGAGCCCGTCCACAACGCCATCGTCTGGCAGGACACCCGCACCGACGCGCTCTGCCGGGAGCTCGGTCGCAACGTCGGCCAGGACCGCTTCCGCCGCGAGACCGGGCTGCCGCTCGCCAGCTACTTCGCCGGCCCCAAGGCGCGCTGGCTGCTCGACAACGTCGAGGGCCTGCGGGAACGCGCGGAGCGCGGCGAGATCCTCTTCGGCACCATGGACTCCTGGGTCATCTGGAATCTGACCGGTGGCGTTGACGGCGGTGTCCATGTCACCGATGTCACCAATGCCTCGCGCACCATGCTGATGAACCTGCACACCATGGCGTGGGACAAGAAGATCCTCGCCTCCATGCACGTACCGGCCGCGATCCTGCCCGAGATCCGCTCGTCCGCCGAGGTGTACGGCATCGCCAAGGGCGGCGTACTCGACGGTATTCCGGTCGCCTCCGCGCTCGGCGACCAGCAGGCGGCCCTCTTCGGGCAGACGTGCTTCGCCAAGGGCGAGGCCAAATCCACCTACGGCACCGGCACCTTCATGCTGATCAACACCGGTCACACACCCGTGAACTCGTACAACGGACTGCTGACGACGGTGGGCTACCGCATCGGCGAGGAGCGCGCCGTCTACGCCCTGGAAGGTTCGATCGCCGTCACCGGCTCGCTGGTGCAGTGGATGCGCGACCAGATGGGCCTGATCTCCTCGGCGCCCGAGATCGAGACCCTCGCCCTGACGGTGGAGGACAACGGCGGCGCCTATGTCGTGCCCGCCTTCTCCGGGCTCTTCGCGCCGTACTGGCGCCCCGACGCCCGCGGCGTGATCGCCGGTCTCACCCGCTATGTCACCAAGGCGCATATCGCCCGTGCCGTGCTGGAGGCCACCGCCTGGCAGACCCGTGAGATCAGCGACGCGATGACCAAGGACTCCGGGGTGGAACTGACCACCCTGAAGGTCGACGGCGGTATGACCTCCAACAATCTGCTGATGCAGACCCTCTCGGACTTCCTGGACGCGCCGGTCGTGCGCCCGATGGTCGCCGAGACAACCTGCCTCGGCGCGGCGTACGCCGCCGGTCTGGCCGTCGGTTTCTGGCCGGACACCGACGCGCTGCGCGCCAACTGGCGCCGGGCCGCGGAATGGACCCCTCGCATGGACGCCGACAAGCGCGAGCGCGAGTACAAGAGCTGGCTCAAGGCCGTACAGCGGACCATGGGCTGGCTCGAAGAGGAAGACTGACAGGAGCAATGGACATGACCACCCTGCATGGCGTTCCGGCCCTTGGGACGCATCCGGTATCCGGCTCTCTCCCGAGCCGGGCCGAGACCCGGGAGCAGCTCTCCAAAGCCTCGTACGACCTCCTGGTGATCGGCGGCGGCATTCTGGGCATCTCCACCGCCTGGCACGCGGCGCAGTCCGGACTGCGGGTGGCCCTGGTGGACGCCGGCGACTTCGCCGGCGCCACCTCGTCCGCCTCCTCCAAACTGCTGCACGGCGGGTTGCGCTACCTCCAGAGCGGCGCGGTGAAACTGGTGGCCGAGAACCACTTCGAGCGCCGTGCCCTCGCCCGGGATGTCGCTCCCCATCTGGCCAATCCGCTCACCTTCTATCTGCCGGTCTACAAGGGCGGACCGCACGGCGCGGCCAAACTGGGCGCCGGGGTCTTCGCGTACTCGGCGCTCTCCGCGTTCGGCGACGGCGTCGGCCATGTCATCAGCCCGGCCAGGGCTCAGCGCGATGTGCCCGAGTTGCGTACGGAGAACCTGAAGGCCGTCGCGGTCTACGGCGACGACCAGATGAACGACGCGCGGATGGCCCTGATGACGGTCCGCGCGGCCGTCGAGGCGGGGGCGACCGTCCTCAATCACGCGGAGGTCACCGGGCTGCGCTTCACCCGGGGCCGGGTGACGGGCGCGGATCTCAGGGACCGCGCGGACGGTTCGGAGTTCGGGGTGGGCGCCCGGCTGGTGCTCAACGCCACGGGCCCCTGGGTGGACCACCTGCGCCGAATGGAGAACGCGGGCGCCGCACCGTCGATCCGGCTGTCCAAGGGGGCCCATCTGGTCCTGAAGCGCACCTCGCCGTGGAAGGCCGCGCTGGCGACCCCGATCGACAAGTACCGGATCACCTTCGCCCTCCCCTGGGAGGACATGCTGCTGCTCGGCACCACCGACGAGGCGTACGAGGGCGATCCGGGGGATGTCGCCGTCACCGAGCAGGACACCGCCCAGATCCTGGACGAGGCCGCGTTCTCCATCCGGGACCAGCAGCTGTCGCGCGACCTGATCACCTATGCGTTCGCCGGTCTGCGGGTCCTCCCCGGTGGTCCCGGGGACACCTCGCAGGCGAAGCGGGAGACGGTGGTGACCGAGGGCAGTGGCGGAATGCTGTCGGTCGCCGGCGGTAAGTGGACGACTTTCCGCCATATCGGCCGTACGGTGATGAACAAGCTGGCCGCCCTGCCGGGGCAGCCGCTCGCGGAGGACATGGAGCCGATCGCACGGCTGCCGAAGAGGCTGCCGCTGCCGGGGATCGCCAACCCGAACGCGGTCGCGCACCGGTTGATGGCCGATGCCCCGGCACCCGGTCCCCGGATGTCGGCGGACACCGCGCGGCATCTGGCGACGCACTACGGCTCGCTCTCCTTCGACATAGCCAGGCTCGCCAACGACGATGCGGCGCTCGCCGAGCGCATCCACCCCGACGCGCCGGAGATCTGGGCTCAGGTCGTGTACGCGCGGGACCACGAGTGGGCCGAGACGGCGGACGACGTACTGCGCCGGCGTACGACCCTGACCGTGCGGGGCCTGGCATCGGAGGAGATCCGGGCCCGGGTGGAGGGCGTGCTGAACCGGCGGCGCTGAGCCCGGTGGCGGTGGCCGGCGTCCATGGAGCAGCGGGCGCCCGGCATCGCCGCGGAGGCCTTCCATTCCGTGGTGATGGAGGCTGGCGGCGGCGGGGCCCTCCGTGCCCCTCGCCGGGGCCGCTGGCCGCCCCGGGCACCGGGTGCCGGGGCCCGGGCACACCCGGTGGGCACCAGCTCCGCGGGGAAGTGGCCACAGGGTGTCAGCGCCTGATCGACTACAGCGGAAACTCCCTGGGTACAGGTCTCCTGTCCGGTCCCTGCGCATGTCCCGGAAGTTCACTCGCTCGTGCACGAGGGCTGCGGCGGGGCACCTCGTAAGCCGTAAGGTTGGGGCGTACGAGAGGGAACTTCGGAAGGAGGCACTGGGTGATCGAGCTCGAGGGGGTACCCGAGCTGATCGACCCGGTCATGGTGGCCGCGTTCGAGGGCTGGAACGACGCCGGTGACGCCGCCTCCACCGCGGTCGCGCACCTGGACCGGGAGTGGAAGGGCGAGGTGTTCGCGGCGCTGGACGCCGAGGACTACTACGACTTCCAAGTCAACCGGCCCACGGTGTGGCTGGACGGCGGAGTACGGAAGATCACCTGGCCCACGACCCGGCTCTCCGTGGTCCGTGTCGGCGGTGAGAAACCACGTGATCTGGTGCTGGTGCGGGGCATCGAACCGTCCATGCGCTGGCGGTCGTTCTGCAATGAGATCCTCGGCTTCGCCCATGAGTTGGGCGTGGAGATGGTGGTGATCTTGGGCGCGCTGCTCGGGGACACGCCCCACACCCGTCCGGTGCCGGTCAGCGGCATCACGTCCGACCCGGACCTGGCCAGGACCATGGATCTGGAGGAGACGCGCTACGAGGGGCCCACTGGCATCGTTGGCATTCTCCAGGAGGCGTGCACCCACGCCGGTGTCCCCGCGGTGAGCCTGTGGGCCGCGGTGCCGCACTATGTGTCCCAACCTCCCAACCCCAAGGCGACACTCGCGTTGTTGAACCGGTTGGAGGATCTGATCGGTCTGCGCATCCCGCTGGGTGAACTGCCCGAGGACGCGCGGGCGTGGCAGTTGGGTGTCGATCAACTGGCCGCCGAGGACAGCGAGGTGGCGGAGTACGTCCAGACGTTGGAGGAGGCCAGGGACACCGCGGAGTTGCCCGAGGCGACGGGTGAGGCCATCGCCCGCGAGTTCGAGCGGTATCTACGGCGGCGGGACGGCGGTCCGGGCGGTGGCCCGGGGCTCGCCACCGACGGCGGTGACGGCGGGACCTATCTGCGCGATCCTTCGAGCGGGCTGAGCCGACCGTCGCGGCCGTCGCGGACCGAGCCGGAAGCGGAGTCAGTGGCGGACCCGGAAGCCGAGCCACCGGCGGAATCGGCAGCGGATGCCGGGGCCGCAACCGAGGCCGAAGCGTCGGCGGAGAGCCGTGGCGGCGACGAAGGGGTGGACAGCACCAGCCCACGCCCCGAACGGCCGGACGGCGATGGAGCCGCTGGGGAGGACCCACCGCGGCAGTGAGCGGTCCGGGCGATGGCTCGGGACCTGGGATACGAAGGAAGTGG
>NZ_JAMQAW010000024.1:6537-120869 GCF_023701525.1 Streptomyces albipurpureus | reverse complement strand
CCACTTCCCTGTTCGCCCACTTCCCTGTTCGCCCGACTCCCGGCCCCGGCCCCCGGTTTCCGGCTGCCGTCGGCGGTCCCGGCGGTCTCAGCGGTCTCAGCGGTCTCAGCGGTCTCAGCCACAGAGTCCTGCCAGCGTTGCAGGTCATGCCGCCAGGCCCGTCGCGCAGTCGCCGGATCGCTGCCGTGCCGTAGGGGATGGCGGGGGGCGGTTCCCCGTCGGGGCGGGCGGTGGGAGAGATCCGCTCGCCCCGGGCTGCGGCGGTCGCCACGAAGCCGAACCGCCCGGGGTCACCTGCGACCCCGGGCGCGGGCCCAGGGGCGCGCTGGCGGTCCTGGAACCGTCCGGCGCCCCTGGAGCGCGGTGTTAGAGCGCTACTCCCAGGAGAGCGTCAACGGCGCGCGAGACAAGCCCGGGCGCGCCCTCGTCCGTACCACCGTCGGTGTGCTGGCGCTCCGCCCAACGATCGATGGCAAGGAGCGCCTGTGGGGCGTCGAGGTCATCGGAGAGCGCCGTACGAATCTCCTCGACCAGAGCGTCCGCGGACGGCCCGTCGGGGCGGGAGACGGCCGCGCGCCAGCGGGCGAGCCGCGCCGCTGCCTCCTGGAGCACCTGGTCGGTCCACTCCCAGTCGGCCCGGTAGTGGTGGGAGAGGAGGGCGAGACGGATTGCCGCCGGGTCGACACCCTCACGGCGCAGGGTCGAGACAAAGACCAGGTTGCCCTTGGACTTCGACATCTTCTCGCCGTTGAGGGCGACCATTCCGGCGTGCACATACGCCTGGGCGAAGGGGTGCTCGCCGGTGAGGGCCTGGGCGTGGGAAGCCCCCATCTCGTGGTGCGGGAAGACCAGGTCGGAACCGCCGCCCTGGACGTCGAAGCCCATACCGAGGTGGTCCAAAGCGATGGCGACGCACTCGATGTGCCAACCGGGCCGGCCGGGCCCGAGGCTACCGCCGTCCCAACTGGGCTCGCCCTCGCGGGCGGCCATCCAGAGCATGGGGTCGACCGGGTTCTTCTTACCGGGACGGTCCGGGTCGCCGCCGCGCTCGGCGGAGAGGAGCCGCATGGCCTCAGCGTCCAGGTGGGACACCTCGCCGAAGTGCGGGTCGGCCTCGACGGAGAAGTAGAAGTCGCCGTCGATCTCATAGGCCGCGCCCGCGTCACGGAGGCGCTCGACGAGCGGAACGATGCCCGGTATCGATTCGACGGCTCCGATGTAGTGCTGGGGCGGGAGCATCCGTAGCGCGGTCATGTCCTCGCGGAAGAGGGCCGTCTCGCGCTCGGCGAGCCGGGTCCAGTCCTCGCCGTCGCGGATGGCGCGCTCCAGGAGCGGGTCATCGATGTCGGTGACGTTCTGGACGTAGTGAACCTGCCGCTTGGTGTCGAGCCACACGCGCTGCACGAGGTCGAACGCGTTGTAGGTCGCCGCGTGTCCCAGGTGGGTGGCGTCGTAGGGCGTGATGCCGCAGACGTAGATACGGGCGACGGGACCGGGGGCCAGGGTGAGTGGACCGCCGGTCGCGGTGTCGTGAATCCGAAGGTCGCGGCCCGTGCCAGGCAGGGCGGGGACCTCAGAAGCGGGCCAGGCATACATGATCTGAGCCTAACCGGACGGGTGATCCGGATACGAACCGGATCACGCCGGTTGGCCGGTTAGGCACTCTTGTGAGTTCTCTGCGCGCTGTGCTGCACCCGTAGAGTCCTCGGGCCGTCCCGCCCGAAGCCGGGTGGGCGAACTCGGGCGAGGGCTGCGGATGGGGGCAAACCCGAACCGGGGGCGAGGGCTGAAGGGCCTGCCCAGGAGAGAGGAAACTCACCAACCGGCGGCAGCGCGGCCGCTCCCCCGCATGGGATCGGAAGGGGTTCGGTCGACGATTTCCGCCGGACGATTTCCGCCGGACGGTTTCCGCCGCAGGTCTTCATCGGAGGTCTTCATCGCAGGAGTTCTGCCGAATGAGCCCGGGCCTGCGTACCCCGGCGGCGGGCGTGGTACGGAAGGCGAAGGGGCGGAAGGGGAAGGCGCGGAAGGCGAGATGTGGGCACCTGCCGTCCCCCGGACCAGGTCAGGGCTGGCGGTCGTCCGTCTCGGTACTCACACCGGTGGCCAGGGAATCGCCGGCCACTCCCCCGACGGCACCGGATGCCTTCCGGTGTCCCGCAGCGCCGACACCCGGGCCCGGACCGCGGTCACCTCCGCCGGAGTCAGCAGTTGCGCCAGCCGGGTGTCCAGCGGCTCCCCGACGGTCAGGGCCGCCGAGAGCGCGCCGAGCGCGGTTACGGCTTCACCGGACAGCGGTTCCCCCGCCCAGCCCCAGAGCAGCGTGCGTAGTTTGTCGTCCACATGGAAGGTGACCCCGTGGTCGATGGCGTACAGCGCACCGTCCGCGACGGGGAGAAGGTGCCCGCCCTTGCGGTCACCGTTGTTGATCACAGCGTCGAGCACGGCCAGTCGGCGCAACCGGATGTCGTCGGCGTGCACCAGAAGGGCGGTGCGCCCCTGGCCCACCTCGGCGAAGCCGACCGCCTTCCAGCCCTCGCCCGGCTCTTCGCCTTCGACCAGCCCGAGCAGGGACGCTGAGGTGTCCGCCTCGATCCAGAGCTGGACCATGCCTTGGCCGTAGGGGCCGTCCCGCAGGACCGTCGGGGGGATCAGAGACCATCCCAGCGCCTCGGAGACCTCGTACGCGGCAACCTCGCGCTGGGCGAGGTTGCCGTCCGGGAAGTCCCACAGCGGTCGCTCTCCGGCGACCGGCTTGTAGACGCAGGAGGCTTCCTCACCCGCGTGGGAGACCGAGCCGAACAGCACCGCGTTGGACGCCTCACGGACCTGGCCGCGGATGGTGAGCTCGCCCTGGGCAAGCAAGTCGAGGGCGGTCACACTCCTCGGCGGTATCCGTTCTGGCGCGGGCATACGTGTCCTTCCGGATCGAGCGGCAGACTGCACAGCGGGCACGGGGGGCGACCGGCGTTGACCACGTCCAGGGCGCGCTTGGCGAAGGCGCGGGCCTGCGCCCCGCTCAGCCGTACCCGGAGCATGGGCGGGCCGTTCTCCTCGTCCCTCAGCAGCCGCTCCTCGGCATCCGCGAGGTCTTCGTCGGATTCCGCTTCCAGCTCTACCAGCGCCTGCGCCTCGACGATCATGCGCTGTTCCTCACCGTCCCAGGCCAGCGCCATGGTGCCGACCCGGAACTCCTCCTCGACCGGGGAGTCCAGGGGCGCGGTGTCCGCGACATCCGTCGGCGCCACCGCGGGTACGGGCGCGTTGCCTCCGGTGCGGCGTACGACCTCGTCGAGGAGTTCATCGATGCGTTCGGCGAGCGCGGAGACCTGGGTCTTCTCCAGGGCCACACTGGTGACGCGCCCTCCGGCCGATGCCTGGAGGAAGAACGTACGGCGTCCAGGCAGCCCGACCGTACCGGCCACAAACCGGTCCGGTGGGTCGTAGAGGAACACCTGACGGGACACGCTCTGACTCCCTCAAAACTCGGGAACGACCTGCAAGGACTTGTGTGGACGGCCCGCGAGGCCGCCCCGGCGGTGCTGGCGCACTCGACCCGTCCACCCTACTGCCAGGCGATCACCGGGCGCCCGTGCCGCCACCGACGACGGCATCCCCGTCGCCGGTTCCGGTGTCCACGGTCCCCTCACCGTCGCCTCCATCGGCACTTCTGCCACTGCTCGCGCCCTCACCTCTGTCTCGCGGGGCCAGCGAGCCGAGTTCGCCGGAGTCTCCGAGACGCAGAAGAAATGGCCGCGTACGGGTGTAACGGATCGCTGTCACGGAACAAGGTTCCACATGGACCCGCTGGAAAAGATCGAGATGCATACCGAGTGCGTCCGCGACGATCGACTTGATGATGTCCCCGTGCGAACAGATCGCATAGACCGCGTCCCCGCCGTGCTCGGCGTCGATGCGCTGGTTCCAGTCGCGTACGGCGTCGACCGCCCGCGCCTGCATGGCGCGCATGGATTCACCACCAGGGAAGACCGCCGCAGAAGCATGCTGTTGCACCACCTGCATCAGTGGTTCGTCGGCCAGTTCACTGAGTTTGCGCCCCGACCAGTCCCCGTAGTGGCACTCCCCCACCCGGTCATCGGTTTCGAACCGCAGCTCCGGGCGGGCGTCCAGCAACGGTTGCACGGTCTGCACACAGCGTTCCAGCGGGCTGCTGACCACGGTGGCGAGCGGCAGACCGGCCAGCCGGTCCGGCAGGGCGGCGGCCTGTGCGGCGCCGTGATCATCGAGATGAACACCAGGGGTCCAGCCCGCGAGTATCCCTGCGGTGTTCGCGGTGGAGCGTCCGTGTCGTACCAGAATCAGCGTGGCCATGCCCGCCAGCCTAGGTCGTGTCGTCAACGTCCTGGTCGCCCACCGTGCGGGGGCAGGTCTTCACGCTCGTCGGCACACCCGGCGGCGGCCCGCCCGCCGGGGTGCGCAGGCCAGGCGCTCACGGAAGAATACGCACCGTGATCGTCGACTGCGCCATCTATCGCGAGGGGCGCCGCACCGAGGGCCCGGCCGACCTCTCCGACGCACTCGCCGAGGCCAGATCAAGCGGTGACGCCTTTCTCTGGATCGGCATGTACGAGCCGACAGACAAGGAGTTCGACCTGGTCAAGCGGGAGTTCGGGTTGCATCCCCTGGCCGTGGAGGACGCCTTGAGAGCACATCAGCGCCCCAAGTTGGAGGTGTACGACGACTCCCTCTTCATGGTTCTCAAGCCGGTGGTCTATGAACCGAAGACGGACACCGTGACCACCGGTGAGCTGATGGTTTTCATCGGTGACTCCTTCGTGGTCACCGTCCGCCACGGGGAGGGCTCACCGCTCGCTGCCGTACGCCAGCGGTTGGAGGCGGAACCCGAGGTGTTGGCGCACGGTCCGACGGCTGTGCTGTACGCGGTCAGTGATGCCGTGGTCGACCAGTACATCGAGGTGGCGGGCGAGCTCCAGGTGGACTTGGAGGAGATGGAGGCGGAGGTGTTCGCCCCGGCCAGCAAGGACTCCCGCCCGTCCGAGAAGGCGAAGCGGGATCAGAAGACCGGCGCGGGCGAACGGGACGGCACACCGGCAGGCCCTCCGACGGCGGCTCGGATCTACGTCTTCAAGCGCCAGGTGCTGGAGTTCCGCAGGGCGACCGTGCCGCTGGGTGGACCGATGTCCCGGCTGGCGAGCGCGGGGGTGCCCTTTGTCCATGAGCGCTCGCAGCCGTTCTTCCGCGATGTCAGCGACCATCTGACCCGTGCCAATGAACAGGTGGAGGGCTTGGACCGGCTCCTGTCGGACATCCTCGCCGCGCATCTCGCACAGCAGAGCGTCCGGCAGAACGACGACATGCGGAAGATCTCGGCCTGGGCCGCGATGGCCGCGGTGCCCACGATGGTCGCGGGGATCTACGGAATGAACTTTCAGCACATGCCCGAGCTGGGTTGGGTGTGGGCCTATCCGGCGGTGTTGCTGTTGATGGCAGGGGCGGTCTACGGCCTGTTCCGACTGTTCAAGCGCCGCGGTTGGCTGTGAGGGCGGCGCTTGCGCAACTGGCTCCCGGGTACCGCGACGGGTGTCGTGCACAGGTGGGTTCCCGCAGGAGAGGGGACGCGTCTTCACCAGGACCAAGGACTGGCAGGTCAAAAGGCGGGGGCGGCGGTCGGTGGTCCGTCGAGGGCGCCGCGCCGCTCCGGCAGGGCGAGGCTGATCATCCGGTGCCAGCCGCCGAAGCGCTCATACGCGTACATCCCGTGGATACCGGCGGCGAGCGCGGCGGACTTGGCCTTGGGCCAGTTCAGCAGTCGGCCCATGTGTGACATGACGGCGAGGCTGACATCGCGATAGACCTGGATCTCCGCGAGGGCGCTCGCGCGCAGGACGTGATGGATGGTACGGCCGTGGCCGTCGGCGGCGAGGCGAAGTAGCTCCTCGTGGCAGTAGGCGAGGTGGTTGTCCTCGTCGTTGCAGATCATCCGGATGGCATTGCCGAGCTCTGGATGGTCGCCGAAGTGCTTGACCAGCATGTCCATCTGGTCGGCCGCGCGCTGCTCGGTGACCCTGCTGTGCGCGAGGTAGATGACGATGTCCTCCTCGGTCAGGGGCTCATCACGGCGCAGCTTGTCGTGGGCGAGGCCGATGCCGTGCTGTTCCAGGAGCATCGTGTAGTCGGTCTCGGGCGGTACGGGCACCGCTTCGAGCCCGCGCTTCTTCAGCAGGGCGTTGAAGATCCTTCCGTGCTTGTCCTCGTCAGCGCCGTGCCGGGCGATCTTGGGCGCGAGGGTGGCCATGCCCGGAGGCACGAGGGCGGCGATACGGGTGTTCTCCCAGCCGCCTTGGGCCTCGCCGCTGGCGGCGATGGAGCAGAACAGTTGAAAGGAATCGTCGTGATCGATGATTTCCTGGAAAAGGCTTCGAGCCGAGAGCATCACTGCCACCTCCTGAAGGAGTCCGCAGAGAAAGAGTCAAATGCGGGAAGGAGGGCAAGGCAACAGGTGCGTCGACCAACTGCGCCGAACGGGGGATATGACCGTCTACGAACGGCTCACCCGGGTGGGCTTGGTGGTGTCACAGCGGCAGCGGGGTATCACGGGCCGACCCGGCCCTTCGGCACGGTGTCCACCGCGCCGAAGGCGACCGGCCCATCCCCGTAGGGCCTGTCCGGCCAGGGTCCGGGTTCGTCTGAAGCCGCTCGGAGCCCCGCTTCGGGGGCCCACCGTTCTCGTGGGGGCCTTTCGACCCGCAGCGGGGACGGACAGAGGTTCGTAGCGCCGGGCCCGGGGACTCGCTGCGGACCTACGCGAGCCCGGAGCGCTCCAGGGCCTCGGTGCCCGCGCGCAAGGCGGCGATGCGCTCGTCGAGGGTGAACCCGGCCGGGGCCAGGGTCAGGGTGGTGACGCCTGCCTCCGCGTACTGCCGCATGCGGTCGGCGATCCGCTCCACGGAGCCCAACAGGGTGGTGGAGTCGATCAGTTCCTTCGGGACGGCCGCCGCCGCTCCGTCCTTGTCGCCGGAGAGATACCGGTCCTGGATGTCGGCGGCAGCCTTCTCGTAGCCCATCCGCTGGGCAAGCTGGTTGTAGAAGTTCTGCTGGCGACTACCCATACCGCCGACGTACAGGGCGGTGTACGGACGGAACACGTCGGCGAGGGCGTCGACGTCGTCGCCCAAGGCCAGCGGCAGGGTGGGACAGACGTCGAAGCCGTCCATCGTCTTGCCGGCCTTCTGTCGGCCAGTCCGCAGATGCCGGATCGCGGTCTCCTCCAGATGGTCGGCGGATGGGAAGATCAACAGCGCTCCGTCGGCGATCTCCCCGGTCTGCTCCAGGTTCTTGGGGCCGATCGCGGCGATATAGAGGGGGATGTGCTCGCGCTCGGGGTGCACGGTGAGCTTCAACGGCTTCCCGGGGCCGTCGGGGAGGGGCAGCGTCCAATGCTCTCCCTCGTACGACAGCCGCTCACGGGTCATCGCCTTGCGGACGATCTCCACGTACTCACGGGTGCGGGCGAGGGGCTTGTCGAACTTCACGCCGTACCAGCCCTCGGAGACCTGCGGGCCGGAGACCCCGAGGCCGAGGCGGAAGCGGCCGTGGGAGAGGGAGTCGAGGGTGGCGGCGGTCATCGCGGTCATCGCTGGCTGGCGGGCCGGGATCTGGAGGATCGCGGAGCCCACGTCGATGCGCTCGGTTTGGGCCGCGACCCAGGCGAGGACCGTGGGGGCGTCGGAACCGTAGGCCTCCGCGGCCCAGCAGACGTCATAGCCGAGCCGGTCGGCCTCCTGGGCAACAGCGAGGTTGTCGCCGTCCATCCCCGCGCCCCAGTAGCCGAGGTTGATGCCGAGTCGCATAACCACTCCCTCTTACCGATCAGTAACTTCTGCCTTTCGGGGACTCTAGCGCGGGTGACGTAGATCCGTCAGGGGGGACCGGGCTGGCGGGGCGGGAGGGCGGTTATCCACAGGGTCCCTCAGGGGCGTCCCCTGGCCAGTAATCTCAGCGCTCATGGAGCAGAGGCATCTCGGCCGCACTGGCCTGCGCGTGTCCCGGATCGGACTCGGCACCCTGACCTGGGGCCGGGACACCGATGAGCATGACGCCGCGGATCAACTGAAGGCGTTCTGGGAAGCGGGCGGGACACTGGTCGATACCGCCGATGTGTACGGCGGCGGGGATGCGGAGTATCTACTGGGGCAATTGATCGAGCGGTTGGTGCCCCGGCGGGACCTGGTGATAGCCACCAAGGCGGGCAGCGTGCTCGATCCGGACCGCCGCTTCAATGGCTCCCGAGGGCATCTGCTGGCCTCCCTGGACGATTCGCTGCAACGGCTCGGGACGGATTACGTCGATCTCTGGCAGGTCCACGCGTTCGATGTGCTGACCCCGTTGGAGGAGACGCTCCAGGCGTTGGACATAGCCGTGAGCAGCGGCCGGGTCCGCTATGCGGGGGTGTCGAACTTCTGCGGTTGGCAGTTGGCGAAGGCAGCGACCTGGCAGATGGCATCGCCCGGTCCGCGCACCCGCCTGGCGAGCACACAGATGGAGTACTCACTGCTTCAGCGCGGTGTGGAGCGTGAAGTCCTGCCCGCGGCGCTCGATCTGGGGGTGGGCCTGCTGCCGTCGTCCCCGCTGGGTCGTGGGGTGTTGACCGGGAAGTACCGGCACGGCACTCCTTCGGACTCACGAGGTGCGTCGGAGATACTGGGCCCTTTCGTCGAGCCGTATCTCGACGAGACCGCGGATGGCATCGTGGACGCGGTGCTCACGGCTGCGGATGGGCTGGCGACGACGGCGTTGCATGTGGCGCTCGCCTGGGTGCGGGACCAACCCGGAGTGGTGGCCCCGATCATCGGCGCGCGCAACGCGCAGCAGCTTTTGGCCGCACTGTCAGTGGAGGCGCTTACGCTTCCTGACGAGATCCGGCGGGCGCTCGACGATGTGTCGGCGCCCGTGCACCGCTATCCCGACCAGGACTGGAGCATGTTGTGACCGCGTCACCCTTGGGGCAGGGCCCCGGTCCCCATGCCGAGTCCGCACCCGCACCCGCCGCTGAACCCGTATCCGCACCCGTATCCGGCGCTGAACCCGCACCCGCCGCTGAACCCGTATCCGTATCCGTATCCGTATCCGGCGCTGAACCCGCACCTGAGTCCGGATCCGCCGGTGAGGCAGACCAGACCGATGAGTCAACGACCGATGGGGCGACAACGGCCGAGCCCACCGAAGCGTTGACCACTCCCCCGCCCGCCGCCGACACCGATGGCGAAGGTCTGCCGTCGGACGGGGTCGATACCACCGCCGCGGGTGGCAGCGACGCCGCAGAGCCTTCCGAGGCGGCGGCTGCGTTGATCGCCCAGCGGGAGTTGCGGAAGCGGATCGAGCAGCGCAAGGCGGAGAAGGACGGACCGATCGCGAGCGGCGCCAAACTGAGCGGGCAGGCGGCGGATCTGCTGGCGGCCGTGCGAGCGGTGGAGAGCGGGGAGAAGCGAAGCAGCGCCTTCTACGACGCCCCGGCGCCGAGCCGCGCGGCGTCCGCCGAGCCTGCCCGCGCCGCGGCCACCGGGCCGACCCGCCCGCCGCAGTCACCCCAGGCCCCAACGGAGTCCGGCGCGGTGCGGTCAAGCTCCCCGGAGACCCTTGCCGCGGTACGGACGGTGCTCGGCGCGGGCGGCGCGCCCGAGGCCCTCGCGGTGCAGGCGGCGGACGTGCTGGGTGACCAGGCGGGGGCGGTCCTGCGGGCGGACCCCTGGCAGCTGCTGTCGGTACCCGGCGTCTCCCCTGAGCAGGCCGATGGATTCGCTCGGGCCCTCCTCGGCGCTGAGTGCGGCCCCGGTGACGATCGCCGGTCGGCGGCGCTGGTCATGTGGCAGTTGGAGCGGGCCGCCCGGCAAGGACACACCGCGGTGGACTCCGCATCCGTCTGCGCCGCACTGGCCGAGCGGTCGGTGCCCGAGCCGGAGGAAGCGCTCCATCGCGCGGCGGCGGATGGGGTGGTGCTGATCTTTGACAGCCACTCCACGGACGGTGAGGAGGAACCGGCCGACGACGACTCGGAGGAAGCCCCCGCGGCTGGCCCGGTACTGCTGGGGCTCGACCGCTACGCGCTCGCGGAGGAGAGCCTGGCGGACGGTCTGGCCCGGCTGGCGCGGTCGGATGCGGACGACCGGTGGGCGGCCGTCGGATCGGATGAGCTGGCCCGGGCCGTCGTCGCGAGTGGTCTGGTGGTCCACACGGGCGGTGAGGCCGCACGGGCCGAGCCGGTCGCCCTGGCCGGGGCCGCGGCCGCGCTCGGGCTGCGTACCGTCGTCGCGGTCCACAGTGAGTACACGGTCCAGGACGAGCACGGCGTGCGGGGCGCGGTCACCGTGCCGGGTCTGCTCTCCGGTGCCCAGGGGCCGGGTCGGGACAAGGACGGCGCGCTGGCGCTGGACCTCCTGGTGGTGTTGGACGCTCCCCAGTTGGATGTGGAGACGGCGGCGATGCTGGTGGAGTCGCTGCCTGACGGCAGTCGGCTGCTGCTCAGCGGTGACCCGGGGCAGTTGGGCTCGGCGGGAGCCGGACGGGTGTTCGCGGATCTGCTGGCCGCCCGGGTGTGCCCGAGCGTCTCCTCACGGACGCCGGATCCGGGGCCCATCGGCGAGTTGGTCTCGGGAATCGGGGCCGGGGAGCTCGGTGTGGTGGACGCACCGGGCAAGGAAGTCGTCATCATCCCCGTGCGGGACGCGGGCGAGGCCGTACACCGTACGGTGCAGTTGGTCGCCGACTCGGTGCCGAGGGCCATCGGCGTGCCGACGGAACAGACCCAGGTGATCACGGTGGGCCATGGCGGTTCCGCGGGCACCCGTGCGCTCAACGCGGCGCTGAAGCAGCGGCTGAACCCGGGCCCCGGTCGATTCGGCGGCTTCGACCCGGGCGACCGGGTGGCGTACACCCCGGCGCTCGGCCGGACCGTACCGGGCACGGTGGTCTCAGCGGACGCCGAGGGCCTGCGGCTGGAGTGCGGGAACACACCGGTGACCGTGCCCAAGGAGCGGGTCGACACGGCCCTGCGCCATGGCTGGGCCATGACGGCCCACCAGGCGGCCGGGATGCGCTGGCCCGCGGCGGTGGTGGTGCTGCCCGGGGACGCCGTACCGGGGTTGAGCCGCCCTTGGGTGTACACGGCCTTCGGCCGGGCCGCGCGCCATCTGTCCGTTGTGCACGGTGTGGATCGGGCGCTGCCCCATGCGGTGGCCCAGATCCCGTCCCAGGAGCGCACCACCCGGCTGCGGACGCTGCTCGAAGGTCTGCTCCTGCTGCCCGAACCGGCCCCGGAGTCCTAGCGGGGTAGCGCTCCGGGCAGGAGGCGGATCGACGCCCCACGGCTCGGGCCCCGCCCCTCGACGCTGAGGCGTCAGGGGGACGGGCCCGAGCCGTCCGGGGGACGACGCCTGGTCAGAGGCCGGTCTCATCGAGATCGTCGAGGTCCTCGCCCAGATCGTCTTCGTCGAAGACCGCGCTGACGTCGAACCGGATCACCACCCGCTGCGGGTCCGCCTGCTCAAAGGGCGCGCTGAGCCATTCGCCTGCCTCGGGCAGATCCTCCAGGGCCGACACCCACAGGGTCGAGTCCCCCTCCTCCAGACCGAACTCCTTGTGCTGCGAAACGATCTCGTCCGGTTCATACTCCGCGAAGAGCACTCCGAGTGCCGCATGAACGCTGCTCGCCGCCGACTGGGAGTCCTGCGGGCCGGCGTCGTCAGGGTCGGCAGCGGCGATGCGATGCGCCTGGGCAAGCAGTCGCTGGGGCTCCACCACCGCGTAGTCACGGCGGATCAGCACACTGAGGGCATTGGGTTCCTCCGGGCCCGCGTACGGCGGCAGTGCCTCATCCGCACCCGGGATCTCGAAGGGCGTCACCTCGTCATAGCGGTCATAGAGTCGCTCGTCGTACGTCTCCGCCGCCACGGCCAGAGCGTTGAACGCGTCGTAGACGGCCGGGTCGTCGTCTCCCGTGCGGCTCTCGACCGCCGCGAGGTGACGGTCCAGTGCGGCTTTGACGGCCTCGGCGGCGGCGCGTACCTCGGCAGCGGTGGGCTGCGCAGCATCAGACATAGTGCAGACGCTATCCGTACTGGGCCTCTGCCCGCACAATAGATGCGATGCCGGAATACGAATTTGTCGATGTGTATGTCCCGCGCGGGGTCTCCCGCCAGGAAGCGACACGCCTGCTGACCGACCATGCCGAGTACGGACACTGGGAGTTGGACCGACTGACCCTGCACCGCGACGGCAGCCGCCGGGTGCGGTTGCGCCGCCGTATCATCCGCCAGGTTCGCGCCACCTGGTGATCACCGCATCAGTACGGAGCAGGCCCCGCCACCGCGGAACCCACTCCGTTCCCACTGTTTCCCGCAACCGTGTCGGTTGCCGCTCGCGCTGCTGATGTCGCCGTTTTCCCGCCGTGCCCGCGCTCAGCGCGGTGCGCACCGGGGAACAGCGGCATCAGCCATGAGGGCTGTCCCGCAATCCCTGACGGGCGCGTGGTGATCCGCCCCGGATCGCCGGACCTGCGCTAGGCGGCGGCGCGGGCGCGGCGGTAGAGCACCGCTCCCGCGAGCAGCATGGCCGCGCCGGCGGGGACGGCCGCACCGAGCGTCCCCATACCGGTCTCCGCGAGCGCCCCCCTGTCGTCTGTCTGGGCGACCGCGCGGGGGGCGGGGTCATCAGCCTTGGGCGGGGTGCCGCGCTCCCCAGGGGTCTTGGGCCCGGTCTGGGTGCCGGAGGTGTCCGGGGGCACGTTGCGGGGCTCACTCGGGCCGGCCGGGTTGCCGGGGGCGGGCTCGGCGGGCTTGGGGCTACCCGGGGTTACGGGCTGCTGGGGGGTGCCCGGCCGGCTGACCGACGACGCGTTGGCGCAGTCGTTGCCGAACGTCGGGTTGAGCGCGCCGACGACGTCCACGGAGTTGCCGCAGGCGTTGACGGGAACACTCACCGGTACCTGGACCGAGTTCCCGGAGGCGACACCCGGGGAGTTCGACGTCCCCCCGCTCGCCTGGGCGCCACCGCCCTGACCGCCGGTGCTCACCGACCCGCCGGCCTGAGTGCCACCGCCGTTCTGGGAGCCCCCGGCGTGCGCGCCACCACCCGGCTTCGCCTGGCCGGAGGAGCCGTTGTGGCACGAATTGCCGAACGCGGGGTTGAGCGCGCCGACGACGTTCACCGAGTTGCCGCAGGCGTTGATCGGAACGTTCACCGGTACCTGGACCGAGTTCCCGGAGGCGACACCCGGGGAGTTCGACGCCCCGCCGTAAGCCCCGGAGTCCGCGTGGGCGTAGCCGCCGAGCGCCATCGCGCTACCCGCAGCCGCCATGGTGATCAGGCCTTTGCGCGTGACCTGTCGCATAGGTTGATTCCTTGCCTTCTTGCTGGACTGCCTCCGGGCCCATCGCCCGAAAGCGGAAAAGCCCGGGCGGTCCCGGAGTGCTGGTGAGCACTCCGGGACCGCCCGGGTTCAAACCCAGGCCCCGATGGGCCGATTCACAACATCAAGAGTTGATGCAGGTGTTGCCGAAGGTGGGGTTCAGCAGCCCGATCACGGAGATCGTGTTGCCGCACACGTTGACCGGCACGTGGACGGGCACCTGGACGAGGTTGCCCGAGAGCACGCCGGGAGAGCCCACAGCGGCGCCCTGGGCACCAGCGTCAGCCATGGCCACGCCCGCACCCGCGAGAATCAGGCCACCAGTGGCAGCCGCAGCAGCGACGACCTTCTTGATCATTTTTCCTCCTTGTTGGCAATGCGGTCCCAGCCGCGGACCGCACCACTTGTAACGAGGAGAGACCGATGGGGCTACGAGCCCCAAGGTCGTTTCACTCTTCTCAGTCAGTCACGCACAGATTGACGATTGTGGGAGTTTCGTTTCAGTACACCGCGCACGGCAGCACGGCAGGAGTACCCGTGCCCGGTGGCCTCTCGCTGGATCTCTTGAGGTCTCTTGGGATCTCTCTCGGCTAGCTCTGGTCGATAAAGCGGTCGAGGACGCGCACCCCGAAGGTGAGGCCGTCCACCGGAACCCGCTCGTCAACGCCGTGGAACATGCCCGCGAAGTCCAGTTCCGGCGGCAGCTTCAGGGGCGCGAACCCGAAGCAGCGAATACCGAGATCGTCGAAGGACTTGGCGTCGGTGCCGCCGGAGAGCATGTACGGGACGGCCCGAGCGATCGGGTCCTCGGCCCTGAGCGCGATCTGCATCGCGTCCACCAGGTCACCGTCGAAGCTGGTCTCCAGCGCCTTGTCACCATGGACGTCCTCCCTCTTGACCCGTGGCCCGAGCAGCCGGTCCAGGTCGGCGAGGAACTCCTCCTCGTACCCCGGCAGAAATCGGCCGTCGACATGTGCCGTGGCCTGACCGGGGATGACATTCACCTTGTAGCCGGCGCCCAGCATGGTGGGGGCGGCGGAGTTGCGGAGGGTCGCGCCCACCATCTTGGCGATTCCGCCGAGCTTGGCGAGGGTCGCGTCCATGTCCTCGGGGTCGAGCGGGGTGCCGAGGGCATCGGACAGCTCGTCCAGGAACGACCGTACGGTCTTGGTCATGCGCACCGGCCACTTGTGGCGACCGAGACGGCCCACGGCCTCACACAGCTCCGTGATGGCGTTGTCGTTGTTGGTCATCGAGCCATGGCCTGCCGTGCCGTCCACGGTCAGCCGCATCCAGTGCATCCCCTTCTGGGCCGTCTCCACGAGATAGAGCCGTAGCTGCTCATTGACGGTGAAGGAGAATCCGCCGACCTCGCCGATCGCCTCGGTGACGCCCTCGAAGAGGTCGGGGTGCTTGTCCACGAGATGACGGGCGCCATAGGTGCCGCCCGCCTCCTCGTCGGCGAGGAAGGCCAGCACGATGTCGCGCGGGGGTTTGCGGCCGGTGCGCATCCGATCGCGGATCACGGCGAGCGTCATCGCGTCCATGTCCTTCATGTCCACCGCCCCCCGCCCCCAGACGCAGCCGTCGGCGATCTCTCCCGAGAAGGGGTGGTGGGTCCAGTCATCGGCGTTCGCCGGTACGACGTCGGTGTGGCCGTGGATGAGCAGCGCGGGCCGGGAGGGGTCCTCGCCCTCGATCCGGGCGACCGTGGACGCACGGCCGGGGTGGGATTCGAAGATCTTCGGTTCCAACCCCACCTCGGCGAGCTTCTCGGCGATGTACTCGGCCGCGGCCCGCTCACCGGGACCGGAGTGGTCTCCGTAGTTGCTGGTGTCGATCCGGATCAGCTCACGGCAGAGGTCGACGACCTCGTCCTGGCCCGAGACGGCACGGGCCGTCGACTCGCTCACGGACTCGCTCACGCTGATTCCTCCCGCTGTCGCTGCTGGTGGTTCATGCCTATCCTGCCGCGATGGGTCGCGGCCCCCAAGGGTCGCACCACTCACGAGGGGTCGCGGCCGGGCGGGACGAGCGCCGGAGCGGCATCACGGCGGTGGACGTCGAAGGCCGCGGGGAGCTTCCGAGAGCCCCATGGGACGTGATCGAGCACTCCGAATGTTTGCTATGGTTTTCCACGTCGCGACGGCCGAAAGCCAGGCGACAGACACCTTGTCCGGGTGGCGGAATGGCAGACGCGCTAGCTTGAGGTGCTAGTGCCCTTTAACGGGCGTGGGGGTTCAAGTCCCCCCTCGGACACCAGCTGAGACCCCTGTTGATCAGGGGTTTTCTGCATTTCTAGACTGCGGCGTGACCAACCACGTGACCAACAGCCAAGAAATTCCCCAGGTCAGACCAGGGATGACAGGCCGAGTCGGCCCGCCCCGGAGGCGGCCAAGCGGCGCGCTCCATCCTTACGTGTGTGGCCGTACCGGGCCATGGTGTAGCCCGGCGAGTGGTGCCGAACGTTCGCGGAGACCTCTACCGGGTTCTCTCCGGCCTCTAGATCGTTCGTGACCTTGCTGTGCCGCCAGTCATGCAGCCGGAAGTTCTCCGGCAGGTGCAGCCGGTTCCGCAGGGTGCGCCAACGAGCCGAGACCTTCTCGGGGTCCTGAGGTCCGCCCGCCTCACCCCGGTACAGCTTGAAGCCGTCCCGGGCGAACACGAGATCACTGTCCACCCAGGCATCCCCAAGTCGGGCACGCTCCACGTTCTGTCGTTCTCTCTGCCGCTTGAGAACATTCATCACGGACTGATCCACATAGATCCGCGCGTTGTCGTCCCCATCCTTGGGCAGCCTCCGTAGCAGGAAGGTGTTGCCTACCTCCACCACTACCCAGCCCAGTTCAATGACGCCCTGGTCCCAGTTGATGAGCGACCATCTCATTCCCATGGCCTCACTGCGCCGAACGCCCGTCACCGCGATCGTGGTCCAGAGTGCCGCGTCTCGAAGGCAGTGGTGCAGCGGCCCGCACCGGCGCCCGCCACACGGCTCCCAGACCGCCGAAAGGAACCGTCGAGTCTGGTCGTCGTCCAGTGTTGGGAACTTGGATTCCTGCGCCTTGATCTGCCGGGCGGTTGGCGGGTGTGCTGTCGCGGCTGGGTTGGTCGGTATTAGTTTCGGCACGGCTGCGCCGAGCGCTCCGGACAGGATGTTGTGGATATGTCTCACGCTCTTGGCTCCAAGAGGCTTTCCCCAGTTGGTGGGACACGGGGCAGACTCCAAGAGCCGATAGAGGTCATCCAAGGTGTCATCGGTAACCTCGCACAGCTTGACTCCGCCGATGTGCGGTTTGATGTGCAGCCGTATCTTTGTCTCGTATCCGGCCAAAGTGGTTCCCTCCTTCCTGTGATTGCTCAGCCACTTGTCGAGCCAGTCACCCAACTTCATGTCCGAGCGGGCCGCGAGCTTGCCCGCGTCATGGTCGGTCATCCACTTCCGTGAGGCCCTTTCCGCCTCGGTCTTGTTCTTGAACTCCCTGCCTATCCAATAGCGCTCCTTCTGGCCTGTGGCCTTGTTGAGGTGCAGGGGAGTACGTACGCCCCAGGTGTTCGGTCGTCCCTTGCGCGGGATCTCCACCGGAGTCCCCCCGAGCCCATTACCGCGTTTAGTCAAAGCTCTAGCTGCCTTTCTGGTCATGACGCCACTGGATGAGAATCTCGTGAGCCTTTTCGGTTAGCCGCCGTCCGTCCCAGAGGCCAAGCTCCTTGGATCGTTTGATGCGTTCGGACATTGTGGCTTTGCCGATGCCTAGGTTGGCAGCCAACTCCCCTTGCGGGGCAGTGGTACCGGTTGCGCGCATACGGGCCAATTCTGCGACCAGTAGCGCGTAGTCCTCTTCGGTGTGGCAGCGTGCCGGGACTGGGTAGTGGTCATTCATGGCCCTGTCCTCCTGCCGGGACAAGGCGGCGCGAGCTTCCGCCTTGATCTCTGCAAGCGGGATCTGACGCAAGAGACTGGCGGGGATGCCATCTGTCTCCAACGCTTGGTCCATGTCCTTCAAGATCGCCTTCTCATCTGTCCCGCCCACGGCGAGGCGGACGGTCAGTTCAGATGGGCCGTTGAAGGGGGCGTGCACCGGGCAGCGTGCAGTGACCAGCCAGGGACCGTAAGCGCGGTTCCAGACCAGTTCGTTGCCTTCTCGTTGCCAGCCGTCGGGCGGGTTGGCCTGTTGTGTGTTCATGTCTCCACCATACACGAAAGCGAACTAGATGCAGGGAGTTCGGGAAGTGAAATGAACTTGACGCAACCAGTTCGGCTTGTGTCATCTTGATTGAGCGTCAGGCAGTAACGGGCGGAACGGCCGCCCCTACTGAACGGCTCAGGGAGAACATCAATGAACAAGCTGATGACCGTTAACGATGTGGCTGAATATCTCAGTAAGCCCTGTTCCTGGGTGTACGGGAACTGGAAAAGGGAGTTGATCCCGTTCCGGAAGGTGGGCCAGTCTTTGCGCTGCCGTAGGAATGATCTGGAGAAGTGGCTCGACGAACAGTCTTGATTAGTTAGGTATCCAACTGGGGCCCCCGAGGCTAGTCGGGGGCTTTTTTGTTTCGAGAGGGCAATACGATCAGTGAAATGCCGCCACTAGGCGACCGGAAGCGCGACAGGCTGGAGCAGGAAGCAACGGATTTGTTGAACAAGGCAGGAGAGGAAAAGTGGGAGGACTGGCCTAGCCCCTGGCGGGGGCGCGAGAGAATGTCCTTCTCCCAGGTGGTCGCTTTCCTTAACCGGTTGGTTCATTTGCTGAAGGACCCCAGTGCGGCGAAACTGCCGCCCTTCGACTCGGAGCACAAGCGCAACGAGCTGCGCGACCTGATGTCGGGGCCTCCCGGTGTGGTCAGACCTGGTTTTCTCGGCGAACTGCGCTCGCTCTGGGCTGAATCGCAGAAGGCAGGGGCTAAGTACGGTTCGGGCTTCTTGATCGAACGCCGGAACTTTCCTTCGGAATGGTGCCGGTGGAAAGGCTGCGGGAGGCCCCTGTATAGCCCTCAGGAGCCGCGAGGGAAGGGGCGCCCTCTTAGGTACTGCCCTGGACACCAGAAGCACGCCAAGAGCCGCACACAGCGGCTCAGGCGGAAAGGAATTTTCATTGGCATCCATCGGAACTGGACGTACAGACCCCCGGAGATGCCTCCGGACATCGCCATATGGAAGAAGGCCCCGAAAATCGGGGGAAAGAGTACAGATCAGTTCCAACAGTCTCGGGAAGTGTGGGAGGGGATCATCCTGTCCCAAGAACGATGAAGCATTTATTCAGAGACTGTGGAGGGATTTCCCTCTGGGGCCATGCACACTCGGCGGTGTGCCTCTGGCACGGCCTACGGGCCGGGCAGTTCCTAAGTCGTTATGAGGCTCTGCGGAAACCTCCCTGTGAGGGGGCAACGTAGAGAAACAGCTCTTCTCTTGCTTCCTTCTGGTCACATCACAGTGGGGGGTAAGGGGGGCAGTGTTTCTCTTACGTTGTCCTCTTGTGAGGTAACAGGGCCGCCCTTAAGGCGGCCCTAGTGACAGAGACTCTAAGTCTTGGAAACTCCCTATTGGATAATTGAATAGTTGTTTTGATTCTTAGTTATCTCTATTTTGGGTGGGTGGTTTTATGGAGGGTCAGGGAGAAGTCGGGTCCGTAGGGAATCCAGGCTCTGTTGCGGATCATGCCGAGGCGATCCGTGCCGAGGTACAGAGTGAGTACGCCGGAAAGCTCGCACACGCCGAGTTGAGGGCTCAGGCAGCCAAGGATGGAATTAGCCTCCCCGAGGGGTTCACCGAATATCTAAATACTTCCAAACTGCTAGAGGAGGACGGTTCACCTTCAGTAAAAGAAATTGCCAAGCTTCTTGAGCCTTTCCAGCCCAAAGCGCCTACCTATCTGCAAGGGATTGGGCTTGGCCGTCAAGGCGGCTACGTCGGCCCCAGCAAGCCCAGCCTTTCCCTTGACGCTCGCAACCGATAGCCCCTAGCAAGGAGTGTTATGGCCTTCACCTATCAGAATCCTACTTCTCATACCTTTGTCCCTGAAATTTGGGATTCCGAACTACTTGTTGCTTTTGATTCTCTGCTTGTTTGGTGTTCCCGGCTCGTCTCGAATCGAAAGTATGAAGGAAAGATTCGTGAGCAGGGGGATGTTGTTCACATCAACTCTCTCGTCAGTCCGACTGTTGGCGATTACAAGTTGTCGGATGGGATGACTTCCCAGCGGCCCGAGACCGTGAAGCAGAGCCTTCCGATTACCGAGGCAAAGTACCTTCAGGTGCTTGTGGAGGATGCGGAGAAGGTTCAGCTTGCGGGAGGGCTCAACTCTCCCATCAACCAGCAGATGATTCGGGCGTTGGCGCGCGAGGCAGACAGCTTTATGAGCGGTGTCATCGCCACGAAAGCTACTGCGCTGCCCAATGTCACGCTCACTGCCGCAACCACTCCACAGGCCCTCTATAGCGCGATCCTGGACATGATGCTTGTGCTTGATGGCAGCGATGTTCCTGACGGTCGTTACGTCGTTGTATCCCCGAAGGTAAAGCGCTATCTCATTGAGCATCCTTCCATTGCGAATGCTGCGGCCTACGGTGAAGGTGGGGTGACAGCCAATGGTGTGGTTGCCCGTCTTGCCGGCTTCACGGTGGCCTCTACTACCGCTATGCCGGCAGGCGTGGACATCGTGGCCGGACACAGCGAATTCGCCACCTACGCATCCCAGTTCACTGGGTTCCGTGAAGGACAGAGCGAAAAGTATCGTGCGGACTATATAGACACCCTCCACCTGTACGGGGGAAAGATCACCCGCTTCCCCGGAATGGATACGAAAAAGACCGACAGCACTTGGAATGAGACCCTCCCAACCAAGGGAATCGTCAAGGCTGCCGTTACTTGGCCTACCTGAGCCACCAGGGCCCCCGCACACGCAGGGGCCCTTTTTCTTTGTTTATTGGACCTTCCGAGAGGCGCCTACGCGTCCTTTTCGGCGTTCCATCCCACGGACACGTAAAAGAGGCCTAAATGTGCCCCAAGGCGCTCTCTTGAACTCCTTACAGGCCTTTCCTATCCCATTCCGCAAGGGGAATTGCGGCGAATCTGATCACCATTCTTCAATTCCCTTGTTTTGTAATACCCGTACACGATGAATGGAAGGCGCTCCGGCGGTTCCCATTCCTCTTTCTATTCCCCGTTACCCCCGCATGCATAATCATTTAGTTATCTGCGTGTTATCGTTTCGAGATAGAGAGCGGGGAGGATGTTGGGAGTTTCAGTTTGAATGTGAGGGGCGGGCCTGAGTGGCTGGCTTCTGCTCCTGAGACTTCCTAGTCCGGTCGAATCAAAGGATTCCCATGCGTAGGACCGTTCTCGTTCCGGTAGAGAAGATTCTGTGTGACGCGCATCTGGCGCGTGACGGGAGTGAGGAAGAGGCAGCGGACACGCTCACGTTGGGGGAGCGAGCATGGGACTTGTGTGGGGAGCATGCAGTCACCTTTGGAAGGCACTTGATTGACACTCTGGGAACTGGTCTGCCCGAGAGTGACACTTCCGCTGTTGAGCCACTGCCCACCAGTGGCACGGACAGTGTGAGCATCCCTGAGACTGTCTCGGAGACGGAGACGGAGACGGAGCCTGTAGCCAAGCCATCCGTTGTCATGGCGGGTGAGGTTCCTGGGTACGACTGGGAGACTGCCCGTGATGCGGTCCGCAATCTTGGCTACACCGTGGTTGGGCGTGCTGATGAGTCCACCGTCCTGCTGATCTTGGGGGAGGGCGGTGAACGTAACGTGACCAAGATCCGGGACGCCTCCGAGCTAGGCATTCCGTGTATGGACGTGCGTGCTGTGGGTCGCTTCAAGTCCGCCGTATGCGCTGGTGTGTTGGCTGGTGGTGACCCCCTTCCGGAGCCTGTCACGGTCGTTCGTTCTGAGATGAGTGAGCGGGAACGCAACCGGGCGATCCGGGAATGGGCACGCAGCAACGGTTGGTCAACTCTGCGGGGCAGCGGTCGTATACCGGCTGACGTCCGTTGCGCGTATGAGATGGCCCACCGGAACGGTTCGGGGGGAAAAGCGGCAGCGGCCTGAGCGCCGCTGTCAGTACCGCCTCAACCGTTCCCGTAGTCCGTCGGCATCCCAGACCCGCCGACTTGAGTGTGTGGAAGAACGCCAAGGGCTACGGGTCGGGTAGCAGGCAGAGCAAGCGTGACTACGCACCCGGTAGCTGGGTGTCTTGGACTACTCCCCACGGCAGGCGACGTACGGGTGTCGTCACGGCCGATCCGTTCACTGTGGCAGCGGCCAAGCGAGCGGCAGGAGTCGGCGGGGCCAAGGAGTCCCGGACCCGTGTCGCTGTGGTTCCTTCCGATGGTGGGGACACCATTCCGTTGTGTCTGCCCAACGGCAACAACCCAGATGCCCTAGTCAAGGACGACGGCCGTTGGCGCCATGTCGCCACTGCTCACTATCAAACCCAGCGTGAGGAAGAGACAGCAGCATGAGCGTCCCCGTTCTCTACGGCCCTATCGGGCGTGCGGTTCGCAGGATCACCCCGTTCCTTGAAACGGACCCGCTGGGTGTGTACGTGGCTGCCCTGTCGATGTGGTCGGCTGCCATCGGTGGCACGGTCAAGGTGTCGTCTCGTGGAAACGCGCGCCCTGTTCTGATCTGGTCTGCACTGTGTGCCGGTACCGGAAGGGGCAAGGGAACCGCGCTAAGGGCAGCGCTTCATGTTCTTGACCGGTCTCTCGGTCGATTCCTCGCTACCCGCACCACATCAGGGATCACGTCGGGCGCGGCCCTGGTGAACATGCTGTGGGAGCAACAGGAAGCCACAGTGGAGACAGAACAGGGCCGTGACGTTCGGGCTTTGGTGCTGGAAGAGGAATGGACGGAAACGCTCAAGAGAGTCAAGCGAGATCCGTCGTTCACCACCAAGCTCAGGGCAGCGTGGGACGGAGCGACACTCCGCAACACCACCAAGGAAGGGCCTCAAGTGGTGAAGGACCCTGCCATGGTTCTCCACTCCCACATAACGCCCTCAGACTGGGCAAAATATGTTGCGGAATCAGATGCCGCCGGTGGCTCGTACAACCGTATCCTTCCGTTTCTGCTGGGTGCTGTTCCGATGCTTGACGATGATCGGGTCAGCCTGCCGGATGTGGACAGTTGGGAACTCTCCGACGCCTACGCATGGGCCACAGCACGACCCCGGATGATCGCCCTAGGGGAAGACGCCCGCCCCTTGTGGCACATCATCCGTAGGTACGCCCGCATCCTGGGTGAGACCTTGCCTGAGGGGCAGGCTGTATTCATCGAACGGACAGCAGAGCAGACACTCAGGGTTGCGGCCTGTCTCGCGGCCTCAGAGTGCTCCGAAACCATCACCGAAGAGACCCTGTCCGCAGCGTTCACCCTAGTTCGCCGTTCGGTTCAGGACGCTGTAAGGATCACTAGGGGCGCTACGGCACCAAAGGTGAGGCGTCAACCGCTCAGTTTGGCGGACAAGGTTCGGGCACGCATAGAACTGCACGGCGGTCGGGCAACGTCCACCCAGGTGTTGCCGTTCGTCGGTGCGACAGCGGCAGAGGTGAGAGACCTTCCGGGGATCGCGGTCACTGTGGAACGGAGCGGGAAAACAGGCAGACCCGCGACGGTTTTCACCCTGGATGAGACAGCCTCCCGTCAGCCGGAACCGAAAGCCAAGCCTGAACCGGAGCAAGGAACGGTAGCCGAAACGCAGAGCACGAACATCGTCCAGATGGCCACGTACCGCGCGACACCCGCCCAAGCCCCAGAGCCACAGCCGGTGACGGAACCAGAACCGTTCGGCCGCCTCAACCCGTTCCGGGCACTCCTCTAACCAATCAAGATATGAGCCCCCACGCCGAGTCACTCCGGAGTGGGGGCCTTCTGGTTCCGCTAGATCGGTAGCGATGCCGGAGTGACTAGCCGTGCACGCTCATACAGATTACGAGCGGCGTGATTCCTCAGATGGGGTTTGATTAGTCGCCGCATGTTCCGAACTTGCTGGTCAACCCGACCACTCTGAAGCAAGGGATATTCGTCAAGTACCTCGTTATAGGTGGCACAAGACTCTTCCAGGTGCCCGAGCTTTAGCTGAAACTCGGCCAGGGTCGCCCGCTCTTTCACCCTAGAACGTCGATAGACCGCTTCACACAGGTTGTCTGATTGCTTCATAGCGTCCACCGCGCCCGCCACATCGCCCAGTTCATGGTGAACGTGGCTCATGTGGTAGTAGAGCGCCGCTGGGTCATAGGAACCAAATGATTTCGCCTGTGACTCCGCCTTCTCCATCGCCACTTCAGCTTCCGAAAGGTACTTCAGAGCATCTGCGCTGTTCCCGAGTTGTGCCGCTGCATGGGCCTGTTGTCCGGCAAGGAAAGCGCGCATCCTTGGCCCTGCCTGGGGAGATGCAGCGGCGGCGGCATCGGCTAGTCGCAGGGCTTCCTTCCCGTGTCCTAGGTCCACGGCCTGAACGCTCATTCCCCGGAGCACATGGCAGAAGGTGAGGTGATCCTCGGATGCCCCTGCGAGTTCCAAGGCCTTTGTGTAGTAACTCTGGGCGAGACCGTGAAGCCCCTCGTCCACGGCCATCCAGCCAGTCACATAGCAAAGGTCAGAAGCGGCGGACATCATTGCTTTGCGAACCGACTGAGGGGCCTCGGCACGCAAATAGGGCGCAACTGTGTTGACGAGAAGAGATGCCGCCATGGGGCGCGCATGACGTCCCCCAAATTGATCATCCAATTCCGAGACCTTCTCGGTCATGGCAATGACCATCTGAACTTCGCCCATACCGAGACGTAGAGCACCACCGGTTTGGGCAGCTTCCATACGCCCGACGATGTCGGGCCAGTTGGGCAGGGTGAGCGCGACGGAGAACAAGCCTGCGCCCACAATGCCCCGACGGGACGGGGACATGTCTTGGCTGCCGAGATCAATGAGCCCTTCCACAGTACTCAGGTGCCCCGTCGCTGACTCTGTAGGCGTTGGGAACCCCGCGTCGGCGTGAGTGATCAGGCGCCCCAACTTGCGGGAGAGAGTTTCCAAGATCAGCGGACGGGTATCCGGTTTGGGAATGTACCCCTTGAGCCACTGGTGAACGGACTGCTCCCGACAAGTGAGAGGGGTGCCCCGCTCAGTCCCGATCCGGTTGACCGCTTGAGCGAACAGGCGCAGGTTCCATCCAGTCTCGCGGTACAGACGGGCAAGCGACTCGTTCGGCTCACGTGTGGCCACGGTTCAACCCCTCACGTTCAAGGTCCGTTTGAAGCTTTTGAAAACCGGTTGAGCCTCAACGGTACCGCTGTGCGTAGCCGCACGGTTGCCTAGTGCGAGGGCGGAACACCGCTCAGGCAAAACCCCCGCAGCCGCGTGAACGGCCCGGGGGCGTGGCCAGTCTGGAAGGACTGACATGCACAACAGTAGCGCCGTGGACGGCCCGTCAGAGGCCCAGGGGCACCCCTATACGCTCGAAGTCGGCTCTGTGGCCCGGGACACCCGTAGGGAGAACCTAGTGGGGCGGGTCATGGCTCATGACGGGGCCCGCTACCAACTCCGCCCCCTTAACGGCGGTGTGGAGTGGGAGGCCCCTGCCGAGGATCTTGTTCCCGCTGAACAGTCTGATGCGATGAGCGCTGAAGTAGCTCGGGCCAACGCACACAGCCGATCTAGGCCTTGACCGTGTGCCCCATCCGAAAGCTCCTCTACCAACTCGACATGGACTATGGCCACTACCTCTACTGGGCCATGATCGCGGCCCTACCCGCCGCGCTCCTGTGGGTCCTCTTCTCCTGGGTGTTGTGACCCACCTTTAGCTCCCGCCTCCTGGTGCTCCCGCAAGTCTGGGAGGCGGTGAAAAGGGCCCACCCAACAGGCACGCGGGTTCCTGTCGGGTGGGCCCCGAGACAACAGCGCGTAAGGAATCACATATGCGTCAGACAATCCGCCATGCCCTGACACGGGCACTGGATCTCTTACTTCCTGCCACTGGCCAACACAACGGCCACGACACAACACCCGGCCCCATACTCGGTGTGGATCTCGGGCCGTGGGCCCAACCGTGGCCCACCCCCACGCCACAACATGCCAGGGACCGACACACCCCGTTCCATGATGACGACCTTCCCCCGGCCCGGCCGTACGTGGGTGCCGATGACGGCACGGTCCAACTCAGAGTCACTAGGCCGAAGGGTCCCAGGGTTCTGGTCTACGCACCCCGAGGGGTGCACCTATGAACCTCGCCGCCTTGACCAGCTCGCCGCCACAGTCACTCTCAGCGGCCTGCCAGCGCTGTACCCGGGACACAGACGCCCCAGTGCCGGTCAGGTCCGCACAGGCCTCCTGTGGACGGACCAGGACCCTGTACGCCTGTCCTGACTGTGCGCCCCATCTGACCCCAGGACCGCACAGGGACGAGATCCCCCATCGCGGCACGCGGATTCCCACGAGTGCCCTCTAGAACTCCGCTCGTAGGTGACGGCTACGACGGAAACGGCGCGGGGACCGAATCCCCGCAGTACAACCAAAGGAACCGCTATGCAGTTACCAGAGTTTGAGTTCAACACCGCAGCACTGTGCCGGGACAACCGGGTCAACAACTGCCCTGAGATCGCGATCAACGTTCCGGGTGTTGTCGCGATCCGCGACAGTGAGGAGCCTGGAACCGTAGTGCGCATGACCCCCGATGGGTGGACTACCCTCACGGATGCCATCAAGGCAGGAGAGTTCGACCTAAGCGCAAGCGCCTGAGAGTAGGCCGTCCATGAGCGAGTGTCCCCGCTGTGGTGATCAAGCCACGCGCGACCCTGAAACAGGGCTGAGCTGGTGCGCTCGCTGTGGGCAGTTCTTCGGACTCAAACCGCCTGTTTGCCGGGGCCTGTGGTGGTGGCGTCAGCCAGCCACCCGGAAGCCCGTCACACCACGCAGGCACTGAGCGGGATAGCTAGATAGAGCCCCGTCCGTCCGGAGATGGACGGGGCTTCCCGCTGCCTCAATTCTGGTTGGCCACGTGACCAACGCATGACCAACAGCGGTCAGGAACAGGCAGTAATAGCAGGTGAGGATGACCAACCGAGGTAGGCCCTAGATGGCCCCTAGAGGGGCATTGATGCAGGTCAGAAGAGCTAGAAGCTGGTGCCCGAGTGGAGAGTTCAAGTCCCCCCTCGGACACCAACGAAGACCCCACTTCATGTGGGGTTCTTTGCTTTACAGGGCTGTGGCGTGACCAACGGCCCAGCGAACTTCCTGGTCAGACCAGGGATGACAGGCCGATACGGCTGGCGCTCGAAACAGCCAGCTTCTTCGCTCCCTCAGCGCGACGCCTGCCGTAGCGCGCCATGGTGTAGCCCGGCGAGTGGTGCCGGGCGTTGGCGGAGACCTCGACCGGGTTCTCGTGGTTGTCGAGATCGTTCGTGATCTTCGATGCCCGCCAGTCGTGCAGCCGGAAGTTCTCCGGCAGGTGCAGACGGTTGCGTGCTGTCCGCCAGCGGGCCGACACCTTCTCCGGGTCCTGCGGTCCGCCCGCCTCGCCCCGGTAGAGCTTGAAGCCGTCGCGGGCGAACACGAGTTCATGGTCCGTCCAGAGATCCCCGAGTCGTTCCCGCTCCGCGTCCTGTCGTTCCTTCTGCCACTTGAGGACGTTCATCAGGGCTTGGTCCACGTAGATGATCGCGTTGTCGTCTCCGTCCTTGGTCAGCTTGCGCAGCCGGTAGCTGTTGCCTTCCTCGACCACGACCCAGGCCAGTTCGATGGCGCACTCGTCCCAGTGGATGAGCGACCACTTCCATCCCAGCACTTCGCTGCGGCGGCACGAGGTCGCGGCGTACGAGGTCCACAGCGGGGCGTCCCGGAGGCAGTGGTGGGTCAGTCCGCCGTCGCACGCCCGGTTGCCGCACGGCTTCCAGATGGCCGCCAGGAATCGCCCTGTCTCGTGATCGTTGAGGGTCGGGAAGTCCGGCTGCGCCGCCTTGATCTGGCGCTCCGTAGGCGGGTTGGCCGTGTGGGCCGGGTTGACCGTGAGGAGCTTTCTCGGTCCGGTCACGGAGTCCAGCGCGGCCGAGACGATGTTGTGGATGTGGCGGACGCTCTTGGGGCCGAGCGCGTACGCCGCACAGGAAGGGAATGCCACTGTGGGACGTAAGCCGTTCCAGTTCGAGGGCGATTACGCCGCCGTTTCTCAGGATGAGTACAAGCGGCGCGCACGAGACCCACGTTTCCAGTACCCGCATCGCATCGAGTACGCGGCCATCGGGTGGGCGAACGTGCTTGGGCACGCGGAGTTCCCGCCCGGGGAGCTGAACAAGATCATGGCCGACAAGAGCGGCAAGATCCCCAGCAAGGATGCTCTGAACCTGCACGTGGGCCGGGCGAAGGAGTGGGGTCTGGTCGAAGCAGAGTCGAACCGTCGATGCCTTGTGCTGCCCATGCACCGCTTTCAGAAGGGCATCGGGGACGAGACATGCGACGAGCACGGCATACGGCCAGCCAAGCGCTTCCGGCCGTAGCCGACACGTGAGGCATGTCGGTTCATCGGGACAGCGACACGCGAGGCGTGCCGATCAGGGGGTGAACGACACGCCCCGCGTGCCGATACAGCACTGTGACCTGCGGTGATGCGCGCCCCCTCTCTATCTCTCTGGGCAAGCCTGACCATGACGCAGGGCGGTAAAGCGAAGGGGCTTCCAGGCGGCGGCCCCGAAGGGGCCGACAGAGCAAAGGCGATGTACACATTCACATGCGGCGGCGAAGAGAAGTAGGGGCGCGCCAGCGCCCCCATCGACGGCGAGTGAGACGGCGAAGGAGTAGGCAGCAGGGGTGGCCTCCGGCCGCACAGTCGGAAGCCGCTTCAACAGAGCGGCCCCGAAGGGGGCCGACATCAGGAAGACCAGGAAGCCAGCCAGGCGGGGCGCTGTCGCGCCGCAACAGGGGGAAGCCCTTTCGGCTTGCACTAAAGGCTTGGGCCGCTTGCGCGGCCACAGAGCGAAGCCGCTTACGGCAAGTCCCGAAGGTGTCGTTCTCGTGCAGGCTCCGGGTGCCAGCCAGACTCGGCGCAGCACCCCCACCTGCAACTTCTCCGCCATCATCTTGCTTCGCCGCCGCCCTGACGGGGTCTGGAACCGTGGCAGAACCTGAGCTGCTAAGACACAGCGGTCGGGCAAGGCCACCTTCGGGGGTCATACCCCACCCCTTCGCCGCCGCCCTGCCTGCCCTCTTCGCCGTCGTCCACTTGTCCGCCTCGCAGGTTGTTCAGCCCTGCCCTACGGCAGGCGAACGGCCGTACGCCTCTGTCGGTGGCCGACGGGCCGCACGGCCTCACGGCAAGGCCAGGGTGGGGCGCGGCTGCGCCCCCTTGCCGAAGGTGTCCGAGTGCAAGCACCAGGACCACGGAGCGCGGCACATCGAGGGGCACGGAGGGTGTCCCGTAAACCCTCGTTATCGGGACGCTCGGCACGCCCCTGGCGCATGTCCGGTTCGACCACCCTCCGGCGTTCCGAAACCCGTCCCGAAAGACGCCCTCCCGATCTAGCTTTCGGTACACGTTTATGGAACAGCCCTGATCATGACCACGAACACCCCGGCCGATCAGGTCGAGCGCCACCCCTGCCCGAAGTGCGACAGCCCCGCAGGAAGCCCCTGCCGTACCGGTGCGGGCAAGGTGGCATCCAGCTACCACACGGGCCGCTTCATCCTGGTGCCCGCGCTCAAGGCAGAGCTGTCGGTGAAGACCCCCGCCGACAGGCACCCCGGCAGTGCATGGAAGCAAGGCGCACCTGTGGTGCAGGCACCCGCCCCTATGCCGGGTGCAGCGATACGCATCGGCTACGCCCGCTGTTCCACGGTCGGGCAGGAACTCCAGTCCCAGTTGGACGCCCTTGCCCGTGCCGACTGCACCCGCGTCTTCTCGGAGAAGATCAGCAGCCGGATCAAAGAACGCCCGGAGCTGGAGAAGGCGCTCACTCTCGCCCGGGAGATCAAGACGGCCGCGCCCCATCAGCCGGTGATCCTCACGGTGGTGGAGATGAAGCGTCTCGCCCGCAACGCCGCTGAACTCATGACCCTGTCGTCCGCCCTTCAGACGGACGGCATCCAACTGGAACTGCTCTCCGGCCCCCTCACAGGGGTGTACGACCCGAATGGGGCGGGAGCGATCGTGTTCGCCGTCCTGGCCGTGGCCGCTGAAGTCGAGCGGGAGGGCATCCGGGAGAAGACGTTGGAAGGACTCGACACCGCCGCCCGCAAGGGCAACGTGGGTGGACGCCCGTCCGTGATGGACGACGACAAGCTAGCCGTGGCCCGTGCCCGGTATGCCAAGGGTGAAAGCGTCACCGCCATCGCCAAGGCCCTGAGCATCGGGCGCACCACCTTGTACCGCCACCTGGGAGAAAGCGCCTGAGACAGGCGCACAGCCCCTTGGCGGCATCACGGACAGGCCCCGTCGGGGCCGTTTGTCGTTCCCGGCGGCGTGCCATCGGTACGTTATGTGGTTCACGTACCGGGCGGGGCGATGACGTACACGACCAGCGCGGCCGGACTCACCGGCCACATCACCGCCCCTGGGTATCCCGTCCAGGGGTCTCGGCATTCTCCGTGTCGGCACAGAGGCGCGGAGGGCACGGGCGGGCCGTCGCCAGTCGCATGGAGCGAGAGTTCAGTTCGGGCCCGTGAGCCTCATTGGGGCGCTCAACCCCAGCGCTGCGGGCAAGCGTCATCGGTCCGGCGAAGGCGTCGTGGTTCCCCTGCTCACGCCACGCTGTCGAGTATCGCTCGTACATCGGGCACGTGTGCGTACTCGGCAAGTCGGGCCAGCACGACCCGTCCCCGTTCCGCTGTCCGCTCGCTGGCCACGTCCGCCGACAGGCTGATGACCCGTTCGGCGGTCGCCGCCGCCTCCTCTGGTTCGTTGGCGTCGGCGTAGGCCACGGCGAGCCACGACAGGTACAGCGCGAGTTCCCGTGTGTGGGTCGCGTCGTACCGGCTGAGCACATCCCGCAGGAGTGGCACGGCCCGGAGCGGCCGGTGCAGTTCTGTGTAGACCCGGGATTCCATGACCTTGAGTTCGCCAGCGTCCACCCAGTACAGCCAGGTCGGGGACTCGGTTCCCTCGCTGTCCTCGGCCAGCGCTTCCCCGGCTTCTCCGAGGGCTCGCATGGCGTGCTGCGCGCTGTCAGTTCCTCCGGCTTTCGTGTGTGCCCAGGCGACGCGGTCGAGGTACAGCGCGCGGGCTTTCGGGGGTGCGTCCGGCCCGGCCTCGGCCAGGGCCGCGCGAGCGAGGACCAGTCCTTCCGCTTCGCGGCCGGTGTTGCTGAGCTGGTAGGCCAGTGAACCGGCAAGGTTCCCGGCCAAGGTGTGGTCCTCGGCTTGCTGAGCCGCGCTCAGCCCCAGCCGGTAGATGCGCTCCGCGTCGGCGTGCTGCCCGGCGTCGCTGGCGATCCATCCGGCGATCTGCGCGAACTCGCCGATCAGACTCAAGAGGTGGCGGCCTGTGCCCTCGGCGTATCGGGCTTCCCGGTAGAGGGTGATGGCGGCGCGCAGGTCCCGCATCGCCCGCCCGATGAGATCCAGTCCGTAGACGACATCGTCGGCAAGGCGGAGCCCGTGAACCCTTTGGTGCAGGTCGAGCACGACCCCTTCGCCGATACGGCGCCCGCTCCTGGCGCTGAGCGGAGCCAGTGGGTCCCCTTCGGGCAGGTAGTCGGCCAGCGTCGGCATCGCCGGTTCCGGGGGCACGGGAGGGCCTGTGAGCACGTCTTCGGAAACCCCCAGTACAGCAGCGAGGAACGGAAGCCAGTCGCGCGGAGTGCGCCGACCGGCTTCCCACCTACTGATCTCTTGGGCACTGACTGGCTCGCCCTGGACCCCCGCCGCACGGCACAGCTCCCACGCTAAGCGTGCCTGAGTCCATCGGCGCTGTTTCCGTAGACGCCTGATATTGGCCCCGATCACGGTGGTCATCGACCCAGTGTGGCCTACAACTTGGCCCATACGGGGGCCCATGCCGGGCCAATGGATGCCGGTCCTCCGCAGGCCGACGCTGAACGGTATGAAGCCCAGCACTGAGGCCCGACGAATCGTGTCCCGTCTCTCCGGAGCGCGCGGAGTGGCCGGGGTGCTCCTGGTGCAGAAAGCCGACCCCGACCCGGAGGGAGCAGACCTCGTTCCGGGGGATGCCCTGCGGTGGCCGAAGTGCCGGTGTGGATCAGAGCGGTGCCCGGACTACGTGCCCCTGGCGGAGCGGACCGCGAACGGTCGGCGGAGCAGGCTCGCGGCGGCTAACCAGAGGAACCGCAGGAGCAAGCCGTGATCCGGTCACCGGTCGCCGAGCGGCGACCCGAAACCGCACGGAGTTCCGCCCGGGGGACATGGGCGGTCGTCAAGCGCTTCCTTGGCCGCGCCGCGTGGCCGACGTTCGCGTTCGGCGTGGTCGTCCTTCGCTGCGCCACCGTGGCGCTCGCCATCACGGACAACCTCTGACACTCGCTCCCCGCACAGCAGAAAGCACCATCCCAAACCATAAGGAGTCTCCCCATGAGCGCTGCTCAGAACCTGCTGAAGTTCGCGTGGTTAGAGGTGACGGGACTCTGCAACGAGTTCTGTGATCACTGCTACGCCGATTCGTCCCCCAAGGGGACGCACGGCACGATGACCGTGCCGGACTGGAAGAACACGATCGATCAGCTCTCGGCCATCGGAGCACGGGACGTTCAGTTCATTGGTGGGGAACCGACGCTGTACCCGCATCTCCGTGAGTTGATCGAGCACGCACACGGGGCGGGGCTGGGGGTCGAGGTGTTCTCGAACCTGACCCACATCCGGGAGGAGCTGTGGGAGACCTTCACGGAGTGCGGCGTCAAGCTGGCAACGTCGTACTACTCCGACAGCGCGGAGGACCACGACACGGTGACCCGGCTCAAGGGGTCTCACAGGCGCACCCGTGCGAACGTCGCCAAGGCGCTTGAGCGGGGCATCCCGCTGAGGGGCGGAGTCGTCGCCGTGAACCCGGGCCAGCGCGTCCAGGAGGCCGCGCGGGATCTGGCGGCACTCGGAGTCGAAGAGATCGGCGGCGACCGGACCCGCGCGTTCGGACGGGCCAGCCGAGGAGCCGCACCGACCATCGCCGACCTGTGCGGACACTGCGCCCACGAGAAGTGCGCCATCGGCCCGACCGGCGACGTCTGGCCCTGCGTCCTGGGACGGTTCCTCACCATCGGCAACGTGCGGGATACGTCGCTCGCCGACATCTGGGGCGGCCCGCAGATGGCCCGGGTGACCGCCGACATCACGGCCGTGCACGGGGAGGGGGCGCAGTCCTGCACGCCCCCGCAGTTCCTCCCGATGTGCGGACCGTGCCAGCCCTGTGTTCCCTCGGTCGGGCACTGCGATCCGAGGGAGGCGGACACGGGAGCCGAAGCCGCTACGATCGGCGCACCCGCTTGACCCTCCGAGAACCCTGGGGTGCGCAGATGGACGACCACGGAGACGACTTCGGCAGGTGGGGGACGGAAGCCTCCCCCGACGCCGTCCAGCGGAGCGACGAGGAGTGGGCGGTCGTCGCCGGGTACATCCGGCACGCCGCGAACAAGGTCGGTCCCACGCTTCCGCTGTGTCTGCCCGGGGAGCCGCAGGAGTGCGGGCGTACCGCGCAACAGCACGTGCTCGCGTGGTCGGCACACCTCAAGGCCGTGGCCCATCACCTGATCGAGCAGTCCGCCCCCAGCGAGGCACGCGCCGCCCATGTGGCCGGGCCGCTGTACCAACGGCGACTGACCGAGCTGCGTTCCCTGAACGCGCCCCAGCACGTCTAGCGAGATCCACGACGCCCCGTCCGCGCGCTGCCCCGTGGCTGTGCGGGTGGGGCGTCCGGCTCGACGGACCGGAACGGTCCCGGCGCGTCCGAGAAGGGCCCGATCGACGGGCAGGGTCGGCTTGGTCACGCATGACCAACGGATGACCAACAGAGGCCCGAAACCGCAGGAAACAGCAGGAAAGAAAGGGAGAAGCGCCCGGCGAAATCCGGCTTGACGGAGGGTGTTTCCCCAGGTCAGAGACTCTGTGGGCCGGTGCCCGAGAGGAGAGTTCAAGTCCCCCCTCGGACACTCTGCTTCACCGTCGGCTCGTGTCATCGAGGTTCTCTTCGATACACGAGCCGTTCTGTTGAGAGACGGCCACAGGCGGGCCAGCCCATCGGCCATCGGCCGGGATAGTCGGCGAAGGCCCGTGGGTCGCAGCAGGCGGCCTACAGTCACAGGGTGAGACGGCGAAAACCACCCCCACCCGCCCCGCTCCCCCAGCGTGAGGGCATCGACCCCGTGCGGGTTCGGCTGCCCGCTGATCCGGACGGGGCGTGGGCGACCGTCTATGACCATCTGGCCGCTCGGTACGGCGGCGCCATCGGGCGCGAGCGAGTGCGGGCATTCTTTGACCAGGGGCGCGTTGTCGGCGTCGAGGGACCGGTCGGGGCGGTGGAGCCCTACACGCCGGGGCGGTATCTCTGGTTCTACCGGGATTTCGCACCTGAGGAGCGCGTTCCCGGAGAGATCGGGATCGTTCATCGGGATGAGCGGTTGCTGATCGTCGACAAACCGCATTTCCTCGCCACCACTCCACGAGGTGGGCACATCACCGAGACAGCGGTGGCGCGGCTGCGTCGGGATCTCGGGTTGCCGCTGCTCCAGCCCGCGCATCGGCTGGATCGGCTGACCGCCGGTTTGGTGCTCTTCGTCGTACGGCCCGAGGATCGGGGCGCCTATCAGACGATGTTCGGCGATCGACGGGTGCGCAAGGAGTACGAGGCCGTGGCGGCGTATGACCCGGACCTCCGGCTGCCGGTGACCGTACGCAGTCGAATCGTCAAGGAGCGCGGGGTGCTCACCGCCCGTGAAGAGCCCGGTGAGGCGAACAGCGAGACACGGGTCGAGCTGGTCGCCCACCGGGGGCGGGTGGGCCGGTACCGGTTGTTGCCGGTGACCGGCCGCACCCATCAGCTACGGGTGCATATGAACGGCCTGGGGCTGCCCCTGTTGAACGATCCGCTCTATCCGGTGGTCCGGGAGCAGGGGCCCGAGGAGTACACGCGTCCCCTCCAGTTGCTGGCGAGGGTGTTGGAGTTCACCGATCCACTGACCCATGAGCGGTATCGCTTCGAGAGCCGGCTGCGGCTCTCGCAGGCCCCGCTGACCTCTCAGTGACCCCGCTGGATCCACTCCGCCAGCCGCGGGGACTCATCGCCCACCGTGGTGGAGTCGCCGTGGCCGGTGCGGACCACGGTTCCCGGGGGCAGGGTGAGCAGTCGCTCGCGGATCGAGTCGATGATCGTCGGAAAGTGGGAGAAGGAACGCCCGGTAGCTCCGGGGCCGCCGTGGAAGAGGGTGTCTCCGGTGAAGACGGTCTCCAGTGCGGGGGCGTACAGACACACCGCGCCGGGGGCATGGCCCGGGGTGTGCAGCACGGTCAGTTCCACATCACCCACGGCGATGACCTGACCATCCGCCAGTTCGCGGTCGGGGGCCCGGTCGGGGTGGGTCTGCTTCCACAGCGGCAGGTCATCGGGGTGCAGCAGAATGGGCGCGCCGGTGGCCGCGGCGAGTGCGGGGGCCGCGTCGATGTGGTCGTTGTGGGCGTGGGTGCACACGATCGCACGCAGCGTACGGCCGCCGAGCGCGGCTTCGATCGCCGCGCTGTCGTGGGCCGCGTCGATGACGATGGCCTCGGTGTCATCGCCGACGATCCACACGTTGTTGTCGACGTCCCAGGTGCCGCCGTCGAGGGAGAAGGTGCCGGATGTGACGAGGTGGTCGATGCGGGTGGTCGCGGAGGTCATCAGAACTGCACCACCGAACGGAGTACGTCACCCTCGTGCATCCGGGCGAACGCGGCTTCCACATCGCCGAGACCGATGGTCTCGGTGACGAACGCGCCCAGGTCGATCCGGCCCTGCTGGTGCAGGTCGATCAGCAGGGGGAAGTCCCGGGACGGCAGGCAGTCGCCGTACCAGGACGACTTCAGCGAACCGCCGCGGCCGAAGACATCGATCAGCGGTAGCTCCAGTTTCATCTCCGGGGTGGGGACGCCGACGAGAACGACCGTGCCGGCCAGGTCACGGGCGTAGAAGGCCTGCTGGTAGGTCTCGGGGCGGCCGACGGCCTCGATGACCACATCCGCTCCGTGGCCACCGGTCAGTTCGCGGATGGCTTCGACGGGGTCGGTGCTGCGGGAGTTGACGATGTGGGTGGCGCCCATCTTCTGCGCCGTCGCCAGTTTCCGGTCGTCGATGTCGACGGCGATGATCCGGGCCGCACCGGCGAGCCGGGCACCCACGATGGCCGCGTCGCCCACTCCACCGCAGCCGATCACGGCGACGGAGTCACCGCGGCCGACTTCGCCGGTGTTGATCGCGGCGCCGATGCCCGCCATGACTCCGCAGCCGAGCAGTCCGGCGACGGCTGGGGCGACCTCGGGGTCGACCTTGGTGCACTGTCCGGCGGCGACGAGGGTCTTCTCGGCGAAAGCGCCGATGCCGAGCGCCGGGGAGAGTTCGGTGCCGTCGACCAGGGTCATCTTCTGCCGGGCGTTGTGGGTGTCGAAGCAGTACCAGGGGCGGCCCCGCTGGCAGGAGCGACAGCGTCCGCAGACGGCGCGCCAGTTGAGGATGACAAAGTCCCCGGGGGCGACATCGGTGACGTCCGGGCCGACCGCCTCGACGACGCCGGCGGCCTCATGGCCCAGGAGGAACGGGAAGTCATCGTTGATCCCGCCCTGCTTGTAGTGCAGATCGGTGTGGCAGACACCGCACGCCTGCACCTTCACCACGGCCTCACCGGGGCCAGGGTCGGGAACGACGATCGTCTCCACCCGTACCGGCTCGTTCTTGCCCGGCGCGATCACACCTAGCACCTGCTGAGACATCAAAAAACCTGCCCTTCTTCGCCCATCGACCGGCCCCCACTGTGGCGCGCCGCGGCGGCATGCCGCGATGGCCGGTTTGTACGTTACACACTGAGCCATTCGGGGGTTGTTTCAGGCAGATTGTCCGGTGGAGGCAACTCCGCTCGCCCGGTCCCCGTCTTGGCCGGTGCGGAGACGGCTCCGCACGACCGCCACACGGGACTACGGGGGAACGTATGACCGAAGTGACCGAGACCGTACAGCCGAACCAGCCCGCGCGGGCCATCCTGGCCGACGCGGGCCCTGACAGCACCGATCACATCGCGACCATCACCGAGGCCGTCATCGAGCAGGCCACGGCGGAGGGCAGCCGCGAGCTGACGCCGTATCTGGACCAGATGCCGGTTCCGCAGGTGCTGCGACCGGACGAGCCCGATGTGCGGCGCGAGATCGAGATCGCACTGCGGCCGACCTGGGTGCGGATGCACTCGCAACTGCCGCCGACCCTGATGTGGGGTTACAACGGCACGGTGCCCGGGCCGACCGTCGAGGTGCGGCGCGGGCAGCGCATCCGGATCGCCTGGACCAACCGCATTCCCCGGGGCAGTGAGTACCCGGTGACCGCCGTCGAAGTGGGACGCGCACGGCCGGACGACATCCTTCCCCACAACCGGCCGGGGCGTGAGGGAGTGGAGCCCAACAAGGACGTCGCCGCGCTGCCCGCCTGGTCGGTGACCCATCTCCACGGTGCCCAAACGGGTGGCGGCAACGACGGTTGGGCGGACAACGCCGTGGGCTTCGGCGACGCCCAGCTCGCGGAGTATCCCAATGACCACCAGGCCGTGCAGTGGTGGTACCACGACCACGCCATGAACATCACCCGCTGGAACGTCTACGCGGGCCTGGTCGGCACCTATCTGGTCAGGGATGACGAGGAGGACGCCCTGGGGCTGCCTTCGGGAGAGCGGGAGTTGCCGCTGATCCTCGCCGACCGCAATCTCGACACCGACTCCGACGGTCGGCTCAATGGCCGGTTGCTCCACAAGACCTCCATCCTGGTACCCAAGCACCCGGAGACCGGGAAGCCGGTGACCCTGCCCTTCGTGGGCCCGTACTCCACGGTGAACGGGGTGATCTGGCCGCATCTGGACGTTGACGCCGGCTGGTACCGCTTCCGGCTGGTGAACGCGTCCAACGCACGCATCTACAACCTGGTGCTCGTCGACGAGGATGACAACCCGGTCCCCGGTGTCATGCACCAGATCGGCAGTGACGGCGGGCTGCTGCCCCGCCCGGTGCCGCTGGACTTCATCGATGGCGCGCCCTTGATCGCCGCTCCGGCCGAGCGCTTCGATCTGCTGATCGACTTCCGGAAGTTGGCGGGTCGAAAGGTCCGTCTGATCAACAAGGGACGCAACAAGCCGCTCGGAGAGCCGGACCTGGTGGACTCGATCCCCTATCCGCAGGTGATGGAGTTTCGGGTGGACAAGTGCGACACTCCCGAGCGGTTCGCCCTGCCGTCGGTGGTCTCCGGTTCCTTCCGGCGCTTTGACCACGACCACGTCGACCACGGCCATCGGCTGATCGTGCTCACCCCGCCTTCGACGGTCGGGGGCGGCGGGCATCCGGAGATCTGGGAGATGGCGGAGTTGAAGGGCCTGCAAGCCGCCGCGATCGACAAGCCCACCGCGGGCATCGTCCAGGTCCAGGGGTCGGACGGTCGGCTGCGCACCTATCGACGCACCTCACGCACCTTCAACGACGGGCTCGGCTTCACCATCGGCGAGGGCAGCTACGAGCAGTGGTCCTTCCTCAATCTGGGGTTCCCGGTCCATCCCATGCACATCCATCTCGCCGACTTCCAGGTGCTGGCCCGAGAGGCGTACGACGTGACGGGCTTTGACCCCGCACTCGGTGGCACCCGTAGGCCGGTGACGGTCGATCCCAACCGCGAGATCCCGGTACCCCCGAACGAGCAGGGCTGGAAGGACGTGTTCCGGGTCACCGCTGCGGAGTTGGTGAAGGTGATGGGGCACTTCGACGGGGCCTACGGACGGTTTATGTACCACTGCCATCTACTGGAGCACGAGGACATGGGGATGATGCGCCCCTTTGTGGTGATGCCTCCCGAAGCACTGAAGTTCGACCATGGCACAGGGCATGGCGGGCACCACGCCTGGACGCCTTGAACATCTTGAATGCCTTGAACGCCTTGACTATGTGAGGGCTTGAGGGCTTGGGCGCACCGAGGAAGGGCCCTGCGGGAGGTGGCGGACTCCCGTGGGGCCCTTGCGATGTGCCTCGCGGGGGCCGTAGGGCGAGTTCAGCGGGGCGGGTCGGGGGCCAGCACATCCAGCTCGGCCAGTGCGCCGACCGCGATCTCACGGGTGATCTTCTCCGCCCGCACCGCGTCCCCTTCCCGCACCGCTTCGGCGACCTGCACATGCAGGGTCACCGCCGCCGGGTCCGGGTCGTCGAACATCACCTGGTGGTGGGTCCGCCCGGTGAGCACCTCGGCCACCACATCACCCAGTCGCGCGAACATCTCGTTGCCCGAGGCGTTGAGGATCACCCGGTGGAAGGCGACGTCATGCCTGAGGTAGCCCGCCAACTGGTGCCCACGCGAGGTGGCGACCATCCCCAGGGCGCACTCGGTCAGCTCGGCGCACTGCTGCGGGGTGGCATGGCGGGCGGCCAGTCCGGCGGCGACCGGCTCGATGGCCGAGCGAAGGACGGTGAGCGAGCGCAGTTGGCGGGGCCGATCGCTGCCGGCGAGCCGCCAGCGGATGACTCGGGGGTCGTAGACGTTCCACTCCTCGATGGAGCGGACGGTGACGCCGACCCGGCGCCGCGACTCGACCAGACTCATCGACTCCAGGACCCGTACCGCCTCGCGTACGACGGTCCGTGAGACATCGAAGCGCTGGGCGATCTCATCGGTGCGCAGCACGCTGCCCTGCGGATACTCACCCGCGGTGATGGCCAGGCCAAGAGTGTCGAGTACGAGCGCATGCAGGCCCTGGCCCGTCGAGGCCGTCTGGCCCGCTGTGGTCATGGAGCAAGGGTACGGGGCGGAGCTCCCCCAACAAAAAGTATGACGTTTAGGTCTCAGCCTCTTGAATATGTCGTACCTAATGGGTTTCAGTAGCGCGACGGACAGATGTCGACAGCGGTGTCGACACAGGACAGCGAGGCATGTGATGAGCACCCCCCACGTCGTTGTGGTGATGGGCGTCGCAGGGACCGGCAAGACCACGATCGGTCCCCTGCTCGCCGATGCACTGGGCGTTCCCTACGCCGAGGGCGACGATTTCCACCCCCCGGCGAACATCGCCAAGATGTCGGCCGGCACCCCGTTGGACGACAGGGATCGCTGGCCTTGGCTCGATGCGATCGGGGCCTGGGCCCACGATCGGGCGGGCCTCGGCGGTGTGGTCTCCAGCTCGGCGCTGAAGCGGGGCTACCGGGACCGACTGCGGGTAGCCGCCCCGGACGCGGTCTTCCTCCATCTGACCGGGGACCGGGAGCTGATCGAACGCCGGATGAGCGAGCGCAAGGGGCACTTCATGCCCACCCAACTGCTCGACTCCCAGTTCGCGACGCTCCAGTCGCTGGGGGCGGACGAGACGGGCGTCGCCATCGATGTCTCCGGGACCCCCGAGGACATCACCGCCCGGGCCGTCGCAGCCCTGCGCGGACTGGACAGCTGATCAGCCCCACCCCCCTTCCCTCCCCGTACGGACCGGCTCCCGCAACGGCCCGACTGCCCCGACGGTCCGAACCGTTCTCCCGCGGTCCACTTCGCGCAACCGCCCCTTTCCCTCAGTTTCCCTAAGGAACCACCGTGACCAGTCTCAGCGTCGAGATGCTGGCAGCGGACGCCACAGCGCCGATCACCTCGGCGGGCAACGCCCAGCTCGGCATCGCCGTACTGACCGGCATCGCCGTCATCGTCCTGCTCATCACCAAGTTCAAGCTCCACGCGTTCCTGGCGCTCACCATCGGCTCGCTCACGCTCGGCGCGCTCGCCGGGGCACCTCTGGGCAAGGCGATCGAGTCCTTCTCCAAGGGCCTCGGCGCGACGGTCGCCGGTGTGGGTGTGCTGATCGCGCTCGGTGCGATCCTCGGCAAGCTGCTCGCCGACTCCGGCGGTGGCGACCAGATCGTCGACACCATCCTCGCCAAGGCCAGTGGGCGCACCATGCCCTGGGCCATGGTGCTGATCGCCTCGGTGATCGGTCTGCCGCTCTTCTTCGAGGTCGGCATAGTCCTGCTGATCCCGGTCGTGCTCGTGGTCGCCAAGCGCGGCAACTACTCCCTGATGCGGATCGGTATCCCCGCCCTGGCCGGTCTCTCCGTGATGCACGGACTGATTCCGCCGCACCCCGGTCCGCTGGTCGCGATCGACGCGCTCAACGCCAACCTCGGCGTCACGCTCGCCCTCGGTGTGCTGGTCGCCATACCCACCGTGATCATCGCCGGTCCGATCTTCTCGAAGTACGCGGCCCGCTGGGTGGACATCCAGGCGCCGGAGAAGATGATCCCGGCACGCCCCTCGGAGGACCTGGACAAGCGCCCCGGCTTTGGCGCGACCGTCTTCACGGTGCTGCTGCCCGTGGTCCTGATGCTGGCCAACGCGCTCGTCGAGATCGTCGTGGACAATCCGGAGAACCCGGTTCAGAAGGTCACCGAGGTCATTGGCTCCCCGCTGATCGCCCTGCTCGCCGCAGTGCTCGTAGGCCTGTTCACGCTGGGCCGCGCCGCCGGATTCACCAAGGACCGGATGGCGTCCACCGTCGAGAAGTCGCTCGCCCCGATCGCGGGCGTGCTGATGATCGTCGGTGCCGGCGGTGGCTTCAAGCAGACGCTGATCGATGTCGGTGTGGGCCAGATGATCCTGGACTTCTCCAAGGACTGGGCCATCCCGACCCTGCTGCTCGCCTGGCTGATCGCGGTGGCGATCCGGCTGGCGACCGGTTCGGCGACGGTGGCGACGATCTCCGCCGCCGGTCTGGTGGCTCCCCTCGCGGCGGGTATGTCCACCAGTGAGTCGGCCCTGCTGGTACTGGCCATCGGTGCGGGTTCCCTCTTCTTCAGCCATGTCAATGACGCCGGGTTCTGGCTGGTGAAGGAGTACTTCGGGATGACCGTCGGCCAGACGATCAAGACCTGGTCGGTGATGGAGACCATCATCTCGGTGGTCGGCATCGTCTTCGTCCTGCTGTTGTCGCTGGTGCTGTAGCGCTGTCGGTCACCCGGGTGCGAGAGCACCCGCGGTCGTCGCGCTTGGGTGGGCCCCTCCGATCGGAGTGGCCCACCCAAGCGTCGTCGGCGGCCCGTCCCGGGGCCGATGGCGGCCCGGCCGCGGCCGTCGGTCCGCGGGCCGGGCCGGCTACTCCACCGCCCTGGCGGCGGCTCGCCCGGCCGCGCGCCCGGAGAAGATGCACCCGCCGAGGAAGGTTCCCTCCAGCGAGCGATAGCCGTGCATCCCGCCGCCACCGAACCCCGCGGCCTCCCCTGCCGCGTACAGCCCGGGCAGTGGTCTTCCCTGCCCGTCGAGCACTCGGGCGCAGAGGTCGGTCTCCAATCCGCCCAGGGACTTACGGGTCAGGATGTTCAGCCGTACGGCGATGAGCGGCCCGGCCTTGGGGTCGAGGACGCGGTGGGGAGCGGCGGTGCGGATCAGTTTGTCGCCGAGGTAGTTGCGGGCGCCGCGGATGGCCATGACCTGGAGGTCCTTGGTGAAGGGGTTTCTGATCTCCCGATCCCGGGCGGTGATCTCCCGCCGTAGGTCCTCCTCGTTGATCAGGGACTCCTTGGTCAGCGCGTTCATCCCCCGCACCAGGGCGGGAAGGTCGTCCCTGACGACGAAGTCGACGCCGTTGTCCATGAAGTCCCTGACCGGACCGGGTACGGCGGCCCTGGCCCGGTCCAGGACACCGCGGATCGACTTGCCCGTGAGGTCCGGGTTCTGCTCGGACCCGGAGAGGGCGAACTCCTTGCCGATGATCCGCTGGTTGAGGACGAACCAGGTGTGGTCATGGCCCGACCTCATGATGTGTTCCAGGGTGCCGAGGGTGTCGAAGCCCGGAAAGAGCGGCACGGGCAGACGATGCCCCCGGGCGTCGAGCCAGAGCGATGAGGGGCCGGGGAGGATGCGGATGCCGTGTCGCGCCCAGATGGGATCCCAGTTCTCGACGCCCTCGGTGTAGTGCCACATCCGATCGCCGTTGATGTGGTGGGCACCGGCCCGCTCGGCGACACCGAGCAGCAGTCCATCGACATGGGCGGGGACGCCGGAGAGCATCCGCGCGGGCGGAACCCCGAGCCGCCCCGGCCACTGGGCACGGACCAGATCGTGGTTGCCGCCGATGCCTCCGCTGGTGACGATCACCGCCTGCGCACGGTACTCGAACGCCCCGGCGACCTCCCTGCTGCTCGGCGTGCCGCGCTCGGCCGCCGAGGGTTCCAGCACCTCGCCGCTGACGGTGTCGAGGGTGCCGGCGGGTCCGCTCAGACCCGTGACGCGGTGGCGGAACCGTAGCTCGACCAGACCACGGTCGACGCCTTCGCGCACCCGCTGCTCAAAGGGGGCGAGGATGCCGGGTCCCGTCCCCCAGGTGATGTGGAACCGGGGTACGGAGTTGCCGTGGCCAAGGGCGTCATAGCCGCCGCGCTCCGCCCAGCCGACCACCGGGAAGAACCGTACGCCCCGGGCGCGCAGCCAGGCCCTCTTCTCGCCGGAGGCGAAGTCGACGTAGGCCTGCGCCCAACGGCGGGGCCAGTGGTCTTCGGCCCGGTCGAAGCCGGCGGTACCGAGCCAGTCCTGGAGTGCGAGATCGCGGCTGTCCCTGACCCGCATACGGCGCTGCTCGGGCGAGTCAACGAGGAACAGCCCGCCGAAGGACCAGTGGGCCTGCCCGCCCATCGACTGCTCGGGTTCCTGGTCGACGAGGATGACCTTGCGTCCCGCGCCCACGAGTTCCGCGGTGGCGACGAGCCCCGAGAGCCCCGCCCCGATCACGATCACATCAGCGTCATACGCCATGGTTGTTGTCCTTCGCGGGCAGGTGGCGGCGGTTGCTGTCCCGATTTTCGGTACGGGCCGGTAACCGCGTCAACAGCTGCGGACAGCGAGGCCGGTCAGTGGTATACCGGGTGCTCACCCCGGGACAGTGGTTGTATGGCACACATGATTCCTGGGGATGAAGTGCTGGACGTGGTCGATGAGCAGGACCTGGTGATCGGGCAGGCCCGGCGGGACGAGGTCTATGCCCGCGGGCTACGCCATCGCTGTGTGTTCATCCTGGCCACCGATGCCCAGGGCAGGATCTTCGTACACCGCCGGACGGCGACCAAGCTGGTCTTCCCCTCGCTGTACGACATGTTCGTCGGCGGGGTCGTGGGTGCGGGCGAGAGTTATGACGAGGCAGCGCTGCGTGAGGCCGGTGAGGAGTTGGGGGTGCCCGATCTGCCCCAGCCCGAGCCGCTCTTCCGCTTTCTCTACGCGAACGACAGGCAGAGCTGGTGGTCGGCGGTCTACCAGGTGCGCTGCGACTCCCAGGTGAGGCCGCAGACCGAGGAAGTGGCCTGGCACGCGTTCCTCTCCGCGGCGGAGTTGGAACAGCGACTGGACACCTGGGCGTGGGTCCCCGACGGATTCACCGCGTATGAACGGCTGAAGGCCCACCGCGACCAGGTCAAGGCCGCGAGAGACGTCCGCGGAGAGGCCTGTTGATGAGCGACTTCCGACGCAGCCTGCGACTGTGGTTCGCCCCCCAGCGGGTGCGGGAGGAGGGCACCACCCCCGACTACCGCTTCTCACTCGCCAACGAACGCACCTTTCTGGCCTGGCTGCGTACGGCGCTCGCGCTGATCGGTGGCGGCTTCGCCGTGGACCAGTTCCTGCCGGACCTACGCTGGGGAGTGCGGGCGGGGTTGGCGTTCGGACTGCTGGGCGCGGGTGTGCTGTGCGCGTTGCGGGCCGTGAACCACTGGGTGCGCTGTGAGAGGGCCATGCGGCGCGGCGAGGATCTGCCGGTGTCACGGTTTCCCACGGTGGTGAGCCTGGTGGTCGCGGTGGTGGCGGTGGCGATGATCGTGATCGTGTTCCTCGGCTGGGAAGGCGACTGGTGAGGGCGCCCGGGGGCGAGGGCGGTTCGTCCGGGCCTGACCCCGGCCCGGCGGCTTCCGATGGAACGCCCGGTTCATGGGACGAGGCCCGCGATCCCGGCCTCCAGCCGGAACGCACTCGACTCGCCTGGCGGAGGACGACCCTGGCCTTCACGGTGGCGGCGGTACTCGCCGCGCGCCAGGTGGTGAGCACGGACCACGGCGGGCTGGACGCCTGGGGAACCGTTGCGGTGGGCCTGGGTGTGCTGCTCTGGGTCGGCTTCATCTGGGCAGCCCATCGGCGGATAGGAGTGCTGGGGTCTTCGGCACACCCCTCGTCGCTGCCGACCCGGATGGCGCTGACAGCGGCGGGATGCACCATGCTGCTGGCCGTCTTCGCCCTCTCGATGTTCTTCTAGCCGCGGTGTGCGGGCGGGCTCACCGGGGATGGCACCGGCCGGTGCCGCTGACTGCGCGACAGGAGAGGGCGACGGGGCCCAGGTCGTTCCCCGGGGCCGTCAGGGGCACTAACGTGCGTGCCCATGACAGGCAGCAGCACGGAGGGAGTCATATGAGGCTGTCCAGAAGGGGATTGCTGGCCGTCGGTGGGGCCGCGGGTGCCCTGGCCGCGTCCGGTTCCGCCGCGGCCGCCGCGACGGCCCGGGGAGAAGAACACCGGAGCCGACGGGTTCGTACTGGTTTCGACAGACTCGCCGCCGATGGGTTCGCGCTGCTGTCGGGGCAGCGCGTGGGTGTGGTCACCAATCCAACCGGTGTCACCGCCGATGTCCGCCATATCGTGGATGTCATGCACGGCGATGACAGGGTCGATGTGACCGCGGTCTTCGGTCCGGAGCACGGCTTCCGCGGCACGGCACAGGCAGGTGGTTCCGAGGGGCGCTATGACGACCCGGCGACCGGGTTGCCCGTCTACGACACCTATCAGGCGAGCGGGCAACGGCTGGCGGACATCTTCACCGTGTCGGGCGTCGACACGATCGTCTTCGACATCCAGGACGCGGGAGCCCGGTTCTACACGTACATCTGGACGCTGTACGACTGCATGCAGGCCGCCGCACTCGCGGGGAAACGTTTCGTGGTGCTGGATCGACCGAACCCGGTGAGCGGTAGGGCCGCGCTGGGCCCGGTGCTGGAGCCGGCCTTCGCCACCTTCGTCGGGCGGGAGCGGATCGCGCAGGCGCATGGAATGACGGTGGTCGAGCTGGCCGCGCTCTTCAACGGGGAGTTCCTCAAGAGCAACCCGGTGGAGCTGGCGACCGTGGCGATGTCGGGCTGGCGGCGCTCGGACTACTTCGATGACACCGCGCTGCCCTGGGTGCCGCCCAGCCCCAACATGCCCACGCCCGAGACGGCCCTGGTCTACTCGGGCACCTGCCTCTTCGAGGGCACGAGCCTGTCGGAGGGCCGGGGGACGACCCGTCCCTTCGAACTGCTGGGGGCACCTGAGATCGACCGCCGCTGGGCCGCGGCGGCGAACGCTCTGGAGCTGCCGGGCGTGCACTTCCGCGAGGCGTACTTCACCCCGACGTTCAACAAGCACACGGGCAAGACCTGCGGCGGGGTTCAGGTGCACGTCCATGACCGGGACGCCTTCGATCCGGTGCGTGCGGGCATCGGGCTACTGGTGACGGCCAGACAGTCCTGGCCCGGTTTCCGCTGGGTGAACAACAACTGGATCGACAAGCTGACCGGGTCCACCAAGGTCCGCACCCTGATCGACGCCGGCGCCCCAACGGCTGAGGTCGTGGCGTCGTGGCGGGACGAGCTGGCCGCGTTCCGCAAGGTCCGTCGCAGGTATCTGCGGTACTGAACCCTCTCGGGGCACTGGTCCAGAGGGGTTTCGGGCTCGACGGAGGTGCAGGGCTGACTCCACCCCCTCCGGGGGCCCGCCCTGTTCACGAGCAGGCAGGCCACACCGGCAGGGGCCGAGCGCCGAGGCGGTGTGGGGGCGCGTCTCCCCACGGGACCACCACCTCGATACGGGCTCGGCGTCTGTCGTTGCCGGAAGTGACTCGACGGGGACCCGTCCGGTCCGAGGCACCGGGGCCGGATGGCCGGATGGGCTCCAGGCGGTACGGCTGGCTCCGTCGTACGACGTACTGGTCCACCTCCGTCGAGCCACCGCCGCGAATGGGCTCTGAGCAGCGGCGACGAGACCCCGCCAAGAGAACTACCGGGTCGGGCGGGCAGCCGGTTGGGAGGTGCGGTCGCCATCCAGGCCCTGAGCGACTCGGCCGAGTCCTACTGTCCCGGTCAGAGGTATGGCCGTTCCCTCCGGTACGCAGGATGCTGCTCACAGAAGCGGACGTACCGGGGGAGGCACCGTATGCCGGGGATGAGCGTGGCGCCCTATCAGGACATCACCTTCGACAAGGACGGCGATGTCAACACCGCCCAACGGGAACGGCTACTGCGGCTGGATGTCACCGATCTTGTGCTGTTCGCCCATGGCTGGAACAACTCACCGTCAGTGGCCCACCGGCTGTACTCGTCCTTCTTCGCCCCGTTCCCCGCGCTGCTGAGGCCGAGAATACGGTTGGGGTACGCGGGGGTGGTCTGGCCGTCGATGCGGTTCGCCGATGAGCCCATCCCCGACTTCGACCCGGCGGCGCTCACCGCGCCAGGGGCGGAGTCGTACCCCGGTCAACTCGACCCTGTCGGCGATATCCCGGACCCGGTGGCACTGGACCCCGCCAGCCGAGAAGCCCTACGGACCGTCTTCCCGGGGCATGAGGCCACCATCGCCCGGCTGTCGGGGTTGCTCGCCGAGCGACCCTCGTCCAGGGAGGCGTTCGCAGAGTTCGGGCGACTGGCGCGGGAGCTGACCGAAGCCCCCGCCGGAGGTCTGGAGACCTGCTTCACGGTGGATCTCCCCCAGGACGAGCAGGGCCCGCCCGCCGTGCTCTACGAGGACGCCTTCGACCTGTGCCGGTTGTTCGCCCTGGCACTGGACGAGACGGAGCCCGGCGGCCTCGCGGATCTCTCCATCGACTCCCTGGGCAACGGGTTCCAGAAGACATGGAAGGGCGCCAAGGAACTGCTGCGCCAGACCACGTACTACGCGATGAAGCGCCGGGCGGGTGCGGTCGGCGAGCTGGGGCTCGGGCCGCTGCTCGGGCAACTCGCCAAGAACAGGCCGGGGGTGCGGGTGCATCTCGTGGGCCACAGCCAGGGCGCACGATTGGCCTCCTTCGCCCTGAAGGGGCTGCCGGACGGGGTGCGCAATGTGAAGTCGGTGACCCTTCTGCAAGGGGCCTTCTCGCACTATGTGTTCGCACCGAGCCTCCCGCACGCCGCGCACAACGCGGGCGCGCTGCGCACCATGGAGCAGCGAGTCGACGGGCCGCTGGTGGCCTGCCACTCCCGCCATGACAGCGCGCTGGGCGTGATCTACCCCCTGGCGTCCCGGCTGGCCGGGGACGACCGCGGTGCGATCGGCCTGGATCGGCGCTGGTGGGCGGTCGGTTATGACGGCATCCAGGCCGCCAGGCCCCCATCGGCGCGGCTGACCCTGGCGCAGGCACTGGCGCGGGGAGTTCCCCCGTCGGGATGCGTCAGTGTGGACGCATCGTCGGTGGTACGCCGCGGGGGGCCGCCGTCCGGGGCTCACAGCGACATCTGCCATGAGGAGTTGGCACGGATCGTGGTCTCGGCGGGGCGCATCGGGGCCTGAGCCAGGCGCCGTGGTCAGGAGCCAGCGTATGACGATGCGGAGCGCGGCAGCGAGACACCCTGAACGCGGCCCGGTACGAGGGGTCCAAAGGGCTCCGCGCCGGCTGCCCGGTCGACGACGCCCGCCTCAACGGTCAGGCGGTCAGGCGGTCAGGCGGTCAGACCCAGACCGGGACAGCCGGCCATCCGGTGGCGAACTCGGCGACCGGGGCGTTCCGCACCCTTCGGCGAGCGCCGGCAAGCGCCTCGATCCAACCGGCCCGGCGGGGCGGGGCTTGACCGCGGACCCGCGCGAACGACGCCCGTTCACAACTCGATCCCTTGATCGCTGACTTTCGGGGCAGTCATCAGAAGGCAGTCTTCCCACGGTGGATTCGGGGCCGCGGGCTCCGAGGCGGGAGGGATGCAAAGACATCGGCGCAGGTGCGACCCCACTCACCACCGTAGGAACGTTTCATTAATGGGCTCCATCGGATTTTCGATGGAGCCAGATCGGGCAGTCGTACGTCCATACACCAACGCCGATGTACCAGCGACGGAGGTGGCAGTGCATGGCCGGTTTCCGGAGTCTTGCGAGACAGGTGCGCGATGCGCGATGTGATCTGGCGCTTCGTCGCTACTCACTGCGCAAGTGCCTAGAGCGGTTTGCCCCTTATGGGCACCGGGCGACTTGGGATCACCTATGTGCCCGGTACGGTATCGAGCCCGAGGACCGGGCTCCTGACCCGGCGCGGCTGGTGGCCGCGCTCGAAGAACTGGAGCGGGCGCGGGCCGTCTGGCTCGCGTACGAGGAGAGTTTCGCGGATCGGCGCAAACGGGAGAAGCACGATGGGCTGCGCCGGCCGTCGTCGTTCGATGACTGGCACCGACGGACCTGGGGCGGACACGGTGTCGCGCGCTGCGACAGGCCCACCATTCACCCCGCCGCACCACTGGACGAGGTACTCCACCGGTTGATCTCGGCACTGGGCGAAGAGCCCGGTGCGGCCTGCCCGGTCTGCGAGGCGACCGAGATCGTATGGCGGCAGGATCTCGCGCACGAACCGTTGAGCGGACCGGTCTGCCTGGGTTGCGGGATCGTGGTGCCCCGGCCGGTGCTGACATCCGAGGCCGTGGCCGCGGCCAAAACGGCAGGGCGCGTGGAACTGGCATCGGTGGCCTGAGGGCGCGGGGGCGGGCCGCACGGGGTGGTGGCCCCGCCCCCTCTCCGTCACGTCACGTCATCCCACACCGTGAGATATCCGCGCGGAGCCTCACAGGGCGGCGAGGCAGCGTCATGCGCGGGCGAGGGCGCTCTCCGGGACGGGGAGGCGGGCGATCGCGTACGGCTCCCGCCACGCTGGGAGCAGCGACCGTCGGGAGCTCACTCGGAGCTCTCGACGGAACGGCGCACGGGTAGCAGACGTGAACCCGCCATCTTCTGACCGAAGGTGTCGTCCGGATTGGAGAGGACGCAGTTCTCCAAGGAGAGGCAGCCACAGCCGATGCAGTCGGTCAGATGGTCACGCAGTCGCGCCAACTGCTTGATGCGCGTGTCCAGTTCACCGCGCCACGCCTGGGACAGACGCGCCCAATCATCACGGTCCGGGGTCCGCTCCTCGGGCAGTTCGGCGAGCGCGTCCCGGATCGTCGCCAGCGGGATTCCGACCCGCTGCGCAGCACGGACGAACGCCACCCTGCGCAGGGTGTCCCTGCTGTACCGCCGCTGATTCCCGGAGGTCCTACGGCTGCTGATGAGGCCTTTGGACTCATAGAAGTGCAGTGCGGACACGGCGGCGCCGCTGCGCTGTGACAGTTGGCCGACGGTCAGCTCTTGGGTGGTCTCGGGAAACGGTGGCACCCCGTGACCCTACTGGTCCTCCTTCGGCGGAGAAAACCTCAGGGCCGGGCCCGTGAGCGGGCCGCCGGGCCCTGCCTCAGCCGAGCGGGCCCCACTCCTCGATCTCTGGTCGGCCGAGCGGCAGGGCAAGGGGAGGCCCCGCTGCCGCAGCGCTGCGGATCATCGCGATCGGGCTCCCCGCCCCTACCCGCGCCACCGAGTACGGAGGTGACCGCTCGGAAGCCGATCGGCTCAGGACCGACCGCCGCGGCCCGGTCCGGCCGCCCGGCTTCGTGGTGCCGTTTGCAGGGGTGGCCTTCTGGCGGGTCGAACACTCGGGCAGGACGAATGCGGCGACACGGGCGGCGCGGCCGGTGACGGAGCCGGTGGCCAAGCGCGTCCACGCAGGCCATGCCCCCGGAGCCAGGCATTCGAGGGGAGCGGAGGCTGCTCTTTCTGACGCTGTATCACCAAGCGATTTCGACGGATCGGAGGCTTCTGTACGGTGGGGCTCCGGACCGGGCTCCCCCGGGAGCCAGATGTGTGAAAGGCAGGGACCAGCGATGGCCGAGCCGAGGATCTTCACCTCCCCGAACGAGCTGAGCGCCGCGGTCGGTGAACCGCTGGGGCAGAGCGACTGGCTGGAGATCGACCAGAAGCGCGTCGACCTCTTCGCCGACGCGACCGGCGACCACCAGTGGATTCACGTGGATCCGGCCCGGGCCGCCGATGGCCCGTTCGGGTCGACCATCGCCCACGGCTATCTGACCCTCTCGCTGCTTCCGGTCTTCATCCCCCAGGTGATGCGGGTCGAGGGCATGAGGATGGGCCTCAACTACGGGACCGAGAAGGTACGCTTCCCCGCCCCCGTGCCGGTGGGGTCGAGACTGCGGGCGACAGTGACCCTCCAGAGCGTCTCGGAGGCCGGCGGTGGGGTGCAGGTGACCGCGCGGGTCACGGTCGAGCGCGAGGGCGGCGAGAAGCCGGTGTGTGTGGCCGACTCGGTCACTCGCTACTACTTCTAGGCGCCGCACGGACGGTGCGACCGCCCTGAGCCCGAGGTACCCGCGTCGGCGCCAGCCACTGTTCCCCAGGACAGGTCACATGTGACCCAGGTCACCCCTGGGCAATCGATGACTCCGCCCCTTCCCCCTGGTCATACCCGCGACAACACCGCAGTGCCGTGGGCGCCCTGGCGCCGAGGTCGGAGCACCGCGAGCGAGGGAAGGGACCCTGATGACCCACACACTCACCGCCCCGATCAGCAGCGCCCAAGCCGCCGCCCCGGCCGCGCGGCGGACACGGCGCCTGGTGTTCGCCGGCGCCGCGGCAGGGCCGCTCTTCCTCGGAGTGGGGCTGATCCAGGGCCTGACACGCGACGGCTTCGACTTCACCCGCAATGCCATCAGCCAGCTCAGCATCGGCGACCTGGGTTGGATCCAGATGACCAGCTTCGCGCTGACCGGGGCCCTGGTCATCGCCGGTGCGATCGGGATGCGACGGACATTGCGCGACGGCCCCGCGGGCACCTGGGCACCCTGGCTGGTGGGCGTGTTCGGCCTCTCGTTCCTGGTGAGCGCGGTGTTTCCGGCCGATGCCGGAGCGGGGTTCCCCGCCGATGCCGCCGAGGCCCCGGCCGCATCGATCAGCACCGATGGCGCCATCCATATGCTCGGCGGCATGGTGGGCTTCCTCGCCCTGTGCGCCGCGTTCCTCGTCCTGGCCCGGCACTTCGCAGCCCAGCAGGAGCGAGGCTGGGCCCTGGCCTGCCGCCTGATGCCGGTGGCGGTGCTCGCGGGCTTCATGGCCTCCGCGGCCAGCGTGCTGGCCTTCACCGCGGGAGCGGGCCTCGGCCTCATCTGGCTCACCGCGACAGCCGTCCGGCTGGCGGCTGGGCCCCGGCAGTCGAGCCCCAACGACGGACGCTCTCCCCGCTCCTAGCGACTCATCACCTCAAGATCACCCATGTTCAGATGGACCAGCCGGACAGCTGGACCGGATAGATAGGACACTTGCCACCATGAAGGACACTGTGAAGGGCCCTGCCAGCTACTTCCCCTCCATCGAGAAGAAGTACGGCCGCCCCATCGCGGAGTGGAAAGACCTCATCCGCGCCTCGCCCCTGACCAAGCACATGGAGCTCGTCTCCTGGCTCAAGGCCGAACACGGACTCGGGCACGGCCACGCCAGCGCCCTGGTGGCCCATACCCTCGCCGAGGACAGCGGCAAGTGAGCCGCGCCCGCGGGCCGGCTGCGGGTACGCCCGAGCGCGTACCCCCCGCATCCCCCAGCAAGGGGAGAGCCCCGGCCCCTGGGCCGGGGCTCTCCCCTTCACCGCACTACCCGCTCGTCAACCGGTGGACCAGGGGCCCGCGTCGATCAGTCCCGGCCGTCGCCGGACGAAGACCGTGCCGACACCATGCGCAGGACGAGACCCGCGTAGAGTTCGCCCACCTCATCGGGGGTTCGATGCCCCCTGGTGTTGAACCAGCGCGCCACGTCGACGCAGAGCGAGAGGACCGCGAGTGTGGTACCCGGCACATCGGGCACATCGAAGTCCCCGGACTCCACGCCGTCCCGCAGGATGCCTCGGATGACGGCATCGCTGCGGCGGCGCAGCTCCACGATCTCCGTGCGGTGCTCCGGTGAGAGGGCGTCGAGTTCGTACTGCACCACCCGGGCGGTGTCATGGCGTCCGGCATGCCAGCGGACAAAGGAACTGACCGCACCGGCGAGCCGCTCCCCTGGTGTTCCCTCCCGCTCGGCGGCGACGGAAAGGATCCGCAGTGCCCGGTCGTGCCCGATCCGGCTGATGCGGTGGAGCAGCTCTTCCTTGGTCTTGTAGTGGATATAGAGGGCGGCAGGGCTCATTCCAGCCCGGCCGGCGATATCGCGGGTCGTCGTGGCGTGGTAGCCGCGCTCAGCGAAGGCCTCTACGGCGGCGATGAGCAACTTCCTTGCCGCCTCGGGTGAAACCTCGCCCCATGGCACGTCCTCGCAGGTCATGTCGTCGGCCGCAGTCATCACACGCCCTTTCCTGTTCCGCAGGAGGAAACCATACCCTCACGGGTGAGCAAGCGCTTAGCGCTTGACGAGAGCTTGCCGACCCACATCTTGGTCAGCGATATCGAGCCAGAACACACCCGGAAGTGGTTGGTGCCTCGTCGGCCGGCCCGGCTTCCCCCCACCGGCGTGAGCGGCGCTGGTTCCCTCCGCGGCAGGCCCTACGATGTGCCGCATGGCCCGACCGCGGAAGCCCCTCCTCAGCAGAGAACGCATCATCGAGACAGCGGGCGTACTGATCGATGCCGAGGGTGTGGAGGCGATCTCCACCCGCCGACTGGCAGCCGAGTTGGGAGTGAGCGGCCCCTCCCTCTACAACCACTTCCGCACCAAGGACGAGATCCTTGAGGCGGTCGCCGACGCCGTCCAGGCACAGGTCGACCTGTCGATGTTCGACGCCGGGGCGCACCCGGAATCCGGCGACTGGGGCTGGGACACCGCACTGCACGACTGGGGCGTCGCCTACCGTGCGACGCTCAAGGCCCACCCCCATATCGTTCCGGTGCTCGCGTTGGGGCCCGGTCGCCGGCCCGCTGGGTTGCGGGTGGCCGACGCCGTCTTCGGCGCCATGGTCCGCGCGGGTTGGCCCCCCGCGCAGGCGACCTCCATCGGCGCACTGATGCGGTACTTCGTCACCGGCTCGGCGCTGGGCTCCTTCGCCCGGGGTTTCGTCGACGATCAGGCGGCGTACGACCCGACGGACTATCCGCATCTGGGCCAGGCGCATCTGCTCGCCGAGCGCCAGGAGCAGGTGGACGAAGGGGCCTTCGAAACGGGTCTGCGGGCGATCATCGACGGACTGAGGGTTCAGTTCGCGGCCATCGCCGAGAAGTGAGCGCCACCGGGAACCGAGCACCGCGTCGCACGGGCCGGTCGGCCCGGTGCGCGGTATGCCGAGGTCCCCTGGCCCCCAGGTGCTCAGCCCGGCCCCTGGAGTGAAGCCCCAGGCCACCCATCGCTGACGCGAACACTCCGAACGGCCCCGGAGCGCCCCTTCGACCCGAGCCGCACCCACGCCGTGGACGGCCCGGCCAACTGCGGCAACCGGATCGGGCACCCCTGTCATCGAGTGCTGCAAATTCCCGTTGAGCGCGAGTAAATACAACGTTCTTTCATTTGTGGAAACGGCGTCAAAACCTCTGGAGCGCCCCGCCGACGGAAGCCGTACAAGCCCGTCCGAACCGCTCCCGCTGCGAGCGGTTGATTGAAAGTTGCCATCTCGGGTAGCGGAATGAGCTGTTATCACAATCACCCACTCCGTAAATGGCCGGAACCGAACCGAGGGTCCATCGATCCGGCCGTTCGATGTGTTCTGGAAACATCACCCCAATCCACGGGAGAGCTCATCGATGGGACCGCTGGACCCATCAAAACAAGCCGGAACGCACGTGCATGCTCCATAGAACCGACCGGGCCTTGGTGGCCTGCAATTCACAATGCCGCAGACCGGGTACGAAAGGGTCTTGCGTAAAGAGGGGTACGGACAGGCGCACAGGGCCCTTCTCCGCCATCGATACCGGCCACCGTCGGCCGGCCGACGGGCTTCCAGTCGGCCCGGGTGGCACGGCGACCGTAGGTAAGGACCAGGCCACTGAGCGGCGGCATCCGCGCCCTGGACGGTGGGGCGCACGGCCTATACCCCGGGGTCAGGGCCCCCGAAGCGTGATCGACGGCGACCGGAGGTACCGGAACACGGACCGGAGGCTCGTGTCGAACCCGTTCCGGCGGCTCCGGCCCGCCAGCCCACCCGCTCGTGGCCGGCTTGGACGCCAGCGGACGCAGCCGGGCTCGGCAAGGCCGCCCGCCTGCTGCCCAAGGGGGCGTCCCCGGCGTATCGGCTCCTTGGGCTGCCACGGACTCTCGATCGACGATGGCGCTTCCCCTCCGCGCTTCGCAGGGGCGGAGACCTCTGGCCCATCACTTCAAAGGCGTACGGGCGTAACGGCGTCGGCGGGCGGGCGGGCTCCCGATCGGCGAACGTGTGCGGGCCGCGGTCGGTGAACGGTGGCGGCGATCTTGTCCTCGCGGGCCTGGAGCGCGTCACTCAACAGGCGGCGGGTGCGATACGGACGGCAGTCGGGGTGTGGCGCAGACGGGCACATCGAACCTGGCGGGCCCCACGGTGCTCTCGGCGACCGTATCGGTGGGGCGCGGGAGCTATGCCTGCTCATCTCCCAGGCCGGTTCGCGGGCCCAGTTGGCGGGCCGTCAGCCGGCTGCCACGCGGGGTTTCAGCACCGCGTCGGCATCGATCCTGGCCGTGCCGGTCCATCGCCGGCTCTTGAACATCGATCTCATCGCGGGGTTGGCCTGAGCTCCCCCACCGCGGTGGCGGTAGTGCGTTCACACAGCACTGGTTTCCCATGCCATGGGCCCCGGCCCGAGGGCGCAGGGGCCCATCGACCTCAGCTTTCTATGCCGAGCAGCTCAGCGGGGGCAGGACAGATCCTTCTCCCGTGGTGGTCGAAGACGTAGAGATGGGCGAGATCGACCAGCAGCGGCACCCGGGCACCCGGCTGGAGCCAGAGGTTGGGGCTGGTCCTGACGACGAGCGAGTTGGCCGGGACGGGCGGACGTCCCGGGTCGTGCGGCCCGTACCCGGCGGGCGGCCCGTAGGGCTGCGGTCCCGACTCTTCCAAAATGGCCGGGGGACCGGAGAGATAGGTGTTCATCCGCTCCTTCCACCTGGTCAGCATGGTGCCGTTGTCCTTCCCGCGGTTTCTGAGGCGGCGCGGAGAGATGGTGGGTCGGGGCGACTCCAGGTTGGGCACGATCGCCGATCGGGAGCCGATGTTGACGTAGACCAGGGCCTCGTGCCCCTGGTACTCGGTGTACTCAACGGTGCCCGTCAGTGGCACCTCACCAGGGCGGGCCTGGCTGGGCAGGCCGACCCTGGTGGCCTCGGAGCGCAGCCCGACGATGATCTGCCGCCCTTGCTGGATGCGCAGCAACTGGTGGTCGACACTGAGCGGTTCGGGCAGGTTCAGTCGCTGTCTGCCGAGGTCGAGTGACATTCCACCGTCCAGTGGCGCATGCACGACAGCCTGGAGGAGATTGATCCGCGGGGTGCCGATGAACGCGGCGACGAAGACGTTCTCGGGTACGGCGTAGATATCGCGCGGGGTGCCGACCTGCTGGAGCACACCACCGCGCATCACGGCGACCCGGTGGCCCAGTGACATGGCCTCGGCCTGGTCCTGGGTCACGTAGATGGTGGTGACGCCCAGTTCCTTGGTGAGCTGGGCTATCTCGGCCCGGAGCCGATTGCGCAGCTTGGCTTCCAGATTGGACAGCGGCTCGTCCATCAGGAAGACCGACGGCTGCCGGGAGATCGCCCGCCCCATGGCGACCCGCTGTCGCTCTCCGCCGGAGAGTTGGTAGGGGTAGCGGTCGAGGACGTCCTCGATGCCGAGCATCCGGGCGGTGGCGTCGACGTGGGGGCGGCGGTCCCCACGAGGGTCGCCCACCCGAAGGGGGAAGCCGATGTTCTCGCGGTTGGTCATGTTGGGATAGAGGGCGAAGTTCTGGAAGACCATGGCGATGGATCGATCGCCCGGAGACAAATGGTTGGCGGGCTCTCCATCGAGGAGAAGCTCGCCGTCGGTGATCGTTTCCAGTCCGGCAATCATGCGGAGAACGGTCGTTTTCCCGCAGCCCGAGGGGCCTAGGAGCACGACGAATTCGCCCGGTTTGACGTCGAGAGTGAATCGATCGACGGCACGGGCAGCTCGTCCGTATCGCTTGCTGACACTCTGCAGGGTAATAGAGCGAGTCATATGTTCCGCCGGGGGATGTGGGGAGCGGCTGGGGGCTTGAAAATAGTCGAATAATCCCGGCCGGGGAATAACATCGACGTAAATTGGAACAGTGCTTTCGGTCCGGAGCAGCTACACCGGCGCCTTGCCCTGCCGGAATCTTGAACGGCTTTCATTTCCCCACGAGTTGGCTTCCGCACACATCATCGGCGCCCTGACCGCCGACAGGAGCACGCCAAGCGTGACAAAAAGAGCCCTCACCACCTCGGGCGTCTCACCAGGCGATACTCCGATGCGCCGGCATGGACACCGCCGCACCAGCCAACGGACAGACGGCAGTTCCCTGGGTGTGTGGGAACGCGAAAGCGTCAGGGGTGCGGGAGCCGAAGTGATCGAATCGGCTCCCACACCCCTGACGCTCTGGCCTCTATCCGTGGCACTGTGCAATCAGGGCGACAGACCTCAGATGATCCCGATCACCACCCCGGCGGCAAGTACCACCAGTGAGGTGAGTGCGGCCCATTTCACGGTGAACCGCGTGTGGTCGCCAAACTCGACCTTGGCCATACCGACGAGTACATAGACGGCGGGCACCAGCGGGCTGGACATGTGCAGCGCCTGTCCCACGAGCGAGGCGCGGGCGATCTCCAACGGCGAGACACCGTGGGCCGCTCCGGCTTCCGCGAGCACCGGAAGCACTCCGAAGTAGAAGCCGTCATTCGACATGAAGTAGGTGAGAGGAAGACTCAACAGTCCCGTGACGATGGCCATGTGCGGGCCCATGCCTTCGGGGATGGCCCCCACGAGCCAGTCCGCCATGTGCTTGACCATGCCGGTGCCGGTGAGCACCCCGGTGAAGACCGCGGCGGCGAAGACCATGCCGGCGACATTGAGCACGTTCTCGGCGTGCGCGCCGATACGGGCCCGCTGGTCGTTCATGTTCGGGTAGTTGACCGTCAGAGCGAGTGCCGCGCCGAGGAGGAAGAGCACCGGGATGGGCAGCAGCTCCATGATCATCGCCGTGAGAAGGGCGATGGTGAGGCCGGCGTTGAACCAGTAGAGCTTGGGACGAAGGGTCTCGCGGTCGGGGTCGAGGCCCTGGAATCCGTCGTCCTGGCCGTCGAGGCCGTCCGAGGCGTCCATGGCACCGGTGGACCCCGCGGTCTGGGAGGAACCCTCCGGGCCCGGGACTCCCGCGCCGCCCCGCCCGGCCCTCTTGCCCGTGCCGGCCGCCTTGCCCCCCGTGGCACTGGCGCCCTTCCCCTTCGCCGAAGCGCCCCGGCCCAGCGGAGCGGTGGCGTCTGCTCCGCCACCGGTGGCGACCAGTACCGTGTCCGACTCCGGCGCCAGCACCTCGTCCAGGGAGAGGTACCCGAGCCGCTTGCGCTCCCTCATGCCCAGCACGTACGCGAGGATGAAGACGAAGAGCAGCCCCACGGCGAGTGCCGGAATCATCGGTACGAAGATGTCGGCGGCGTCCAACTTGAGGGCGGTGGCCGCCCGTGCGGTGGGCCCGCCCCAGGGCAGGGTGTTCATCACCCCGTTGGCGGTCGCGGCGATTCCGGTCATGACGACCAGGCTCATCTTCAACCGCTTGTAGAGGGGGTACATCGCCGAGACGGTGATCATGAAGGTGGTGGAGCCGTCGCCGTCCAGCGAGACGATCGCGGCGAGCAGGGCGGTACCCACCACCACCCGCATCGGATCTGCTTTGCAGAAGCGCAGGATGCCCCGGACGATCGGGTCGAAGAGACCGACGTCGATCATCACGCCGAAGTAGACGATGGCGAACATCAGCATCGCCGCGGTGGGGGCGAGGTTGCCGACGCCTTCGATGACGTAGTCGCCGAGGTGCGCGCCCTTGCCGACGAGCACGCAGAAGAGGGCGGGTATGAGGATCAGTGCCGCGATGGGCGACATCTTCTTCATCATGATCAGGACCAGAAAGGTCGCGATCATGGTGAAGCCGAGGATTGTCAGCATGGGGGGTACCTCACGTTCATCCTTGAACTCCCACCGGTTCGGCGGTCCGGACGACGTTAGGGGGCGCCAAAAGCTGTTAACAAGGTGTTGACATGCGAGCAATACGAGCAAAACACCAGGTCAACGCGGACACCGCGCTGACCTCCGGCTTCTTTGGCTTCCCTCGTTCCCGGCCCTTCAACCCAGCGCGCTCGACCCTCAATCCAGCACCCGCGCCAGATACGCCCGCAACAACTCCCTGGTCTCCCCGATGATCACCTCATCCCCGGTGGACTCCATCCGGAAGGCCAGTCGCAGCAAGGCGTCCGCGGCTTCCACGGCGATCAGCACCACCCGGCGCAGTTCCTCGTCCACCGCGCGCCCGACGTGGGCGGCGACCAGGTCAACGAGGGAATCGGCCACATGGCCATTGGCGCCGCCCGCAGGGGCCCCCGCGGGGAGCTGATGACCGAAGTCGATCAGCGAGAAGCCAGGGGCGGTTCGCTTCATCGCCAGATACTCGTCGAGTGCGGCATCGAGGAGCCCGCGCCAGTCCCCGTCGGGCGGTACCGGTAGCCGCTCGGTGATCCGCGTGGTGTACCGATCGAGATTTCGCTCGGCCAGCGCATCGGCGAGCGCCCTCTTGTTGCCGAAGAAGCGGTAGACCGAACCGATGGGCACCCCCGCCCGCGCCGCCACGGCACGAGTCGACAGTTCCTCATAGCCGACTTCGTCCAGCAGATCCGCACACGCATCCAGTATTCGGGCGAGCCGTTCGGCGCTGCGCCGCTGCACCGGCGCACGGCGTAACCGGCCATGGAATCCGCGCCTCATCGTGCCGTTCCGACGCCGTTGACGGGACAGTTCTGCAATCCTACGGTTGTCCATAGGATTCTTTCGGCACCGGGAGCGGACGATGAGCGGGATCGGGCAGACCCAGCAGACGCGGGCCGGGCAGGCGGGCACCCTGTCCACACGGGCCGAGCAAGCACGCAAAGACACCGAATCACTGACGTACTCCTCCGGCTTCGGCAATGAACACAGCTCCGAGGCGGTCCCCGGAGCTCTTCCGCTGGGTCAGAACTCACCCCAGCGCGCTCCACTCGGGCTGTACGCGGAACAGCTCAGCGGCTCAGCGTTCACCGAGCCCCGCGCCCGCAACCGTCGTTCCTGGCTGTACCGCATCCGCCCGTCAGCCGCGCATCCGCCCTTCAGCCGCATCGGCAACGGCTCGCTGCGCAGCGCCCCCTTCACCGAATCCGTACCCGACCCCAACCGGCTGCGCTGGAGCCCTCAGCCGGAACCGGCCCCGGGTACGGACTGGCTCGCCGGACTGTGGACGCTGGGCGGCAATGGGGACACCACCCAGCGGTCGGGCATGGCCGTGCACCTGTACCACGCCAACGCCGCCATGGACCGGGTCTTCAGCGACGCCGACGGTGAGCTGCTGATCGTCCCCGAGCACGGTGGCCTGCTGCTCGTCACCGAGCTGGGCCGGCTGGCCGCCCGCCCCGGCGAGGTGGCCCTGATCCCGCGCGGTGTGCGGTTCCGCGTGGAACTGCTGGACGAGCGGGCTCGCGGCTATGTCTGTGAGAACTACGGACAGCCCTTCCAGCTCCCCGATCTCGGCCCCATCGGAGCGAACGGACTGGCGAACGCCCGGGACTTCCTCGCCCCGACCGCCGCGTATGAATCCGAAGCCGATCGACCGGTGCAGGTGATCACCAAGTTCTGCGGCAACCTCTGGTCCGCCGACTACGCCCATTCACCGCTCGATGTCGTGGCATGGCACGGCAACCATGTGCCGTACGTCTACGACCTGCGCCGATTCAATGTCATCGGGACCATCTCCTATGACCATCCCGACCCTTCGATCTTCACCGTGCTCACCTCCCCGTCGGACACTCCCGGGCTCGCCGGCGTCGATTTCGTGGTCTTCGCGCCGCGCTGGCTGGTCGGTGAGGACACCTTCCGGCCGCCGTACTTCCACCGCAATGTGATGAGCGAGTACATGGGTCTGATCGAGGGTGCGTACGACGCCAAGACCGCAGGCGAAGGCGGCTTCGTCCCGGGCGGCGGGTCGCTGCACAACATGATGTCGGCCCACGGCCCGGACCGCGAGACCTTTGACCGAGCCAGTGCCGCCGAGCTGGCGCCACAGAAGATCAATGACGGTCTTGCCTTCATGTTCGAGACCCGCTGGCCGGTGACCGCAACCGAGCAGGCGGCCAACGCCCGCCATCTCCAGAAGGGTTACGACAACGTGTGGCAGGGTCTTGAGCGTCATTTCGAGTCCTGATACGGAGTCCCCGTGCCCTCCTCCTTCGCTCCCGACTCACTGGTCCTCAACCGCAAGTTGCCGTTGTGGTACCAGGTCTCGCAGTCGCTGCGCGCGTCCATATTGGGCCGGACGCCCGAAGCCTCGCTGCGGCTGCCCACCGAGGAACAACTCGCCGCGCACTACCGCGTGAGCGTGTTGACCATGCGGCAGGCCCTCAAGGAGCTGGAGGAGGAAGGGCTCATCAGCCGGCATCGACGGCGGGGGACCTTTATCGAACCGGGGGCCCGGCGCGGCGCCCCGAGACGGTTGCTGGGCTCGATCGACGCGATCGTGGCCCAGCAGTCCGGCGAGCAGACCACGATCCTCGGCCATGGGCCCGAGCCGGTGCCCGGCGAACTGACCGAGCACTTTCCCGATCTGGCCGAGGTGGTCATGTACCGGCGGCTGCGATGCGACGGTGAGAACGGTGAGCCGACCAACTGGGCGGAGAACGCGGTCCGCCCGGACATCGCCGCCAGCCTCGATGTGAAGGACCTGGAGCGCTGGCCGATGACCAAAGTGCTACGGGACGCGGTCGGGGTGCGGATCGGCAGGATCACCGACACGGTGGAGGCGCGGTTGGCGGACCCGCTGACGGCGGAGTTGCTGAAGGTGCCCTTGCTGAGCCCGATCCTGCACTACACCGGCGTCACCTGTGATCTGGCCGGCCAGGTGGTCGATGTGGCGCGCATCCGCTACCGGGGCGACCGGTTCTCCTTCTCGGTCACCGTCGACGCCGAGTGAGGCTCCTCCGCCACGGACTCCTCGCGGCCAGGGACTTTCGGCTGGATCGGGGGAGCCCGTCAGGATCCAGCCGGGAGGGCCCCGGCCCCCAGCCAACGACCCATGGGTGGCGACGGGTCACGGCAGGTCGGGCAGGATATCCCCATGCTGATGCTCGACGACCTCATGCCCTGGGGCGTACGACCGCTGCGAATGGGACGTTCCTGGGTGCTCTCCCCGGACGCGGGTGCGCTCAGGGCCCGCTGGGACGCGGTGCTCAGGGCGCGGGGCGCCGAGCAGGACGCGCTGTTCGGCTGTACCCGAACCAGGACACCGCACACAGCCGTGGGGCAACTGCCCGGACAGCGATCGGCAACGGGCCGCTTCGCCCGGGAGAGCGGCCGCTGCCCCGAGCCGATGCGGATCCTCCACGGTGCCTTCGACCACCAGTGGCTCATTCCGGACCATCGGCTCATCGACCTCGCCCGCCCGGAGCTATGGCGCGTCGCGGACGACCGGCAGGTCTTCGTCATCGAGCAGAACGCGGAGCGCGCGGAGACCCGGGGCCCCTCGGTCGTGGCGTCCGCGCTCCTGCCCGATGGCCATGCGCTCTCCGGTAGGGCCGGCCGCATCCGCCCGCTCTACCGTCGACCGGACGGCGCAGAGCCCAATGTCGCACCCGGGCTGCTGCCGACACTGAGCAAGCTGTACGGGAGCGAGATCACCGCGGACGATCTGCTGGCCTGGATCGTGGCCGCGGCCGGACACTCGCCCACGGGCTGCACGGTCCCGTTGCCCGCCGACCCCACCGTCTGGTCCGCGGGCATCGACATCGGCCGCCGCATGCTGGAGATCCAACTGCGCGGTGCTCATGGCAGGGCGCGACCGAGACTGCCCGGTGGCCGCCGCCCCTATGTGCGCGCGGCGGTCGACGCACAGCCGACCGGTATGGCGTATGACTCCACCGAAGAGACGCTCGCCATCGGCGCGGGCCGGATCTCGCCCGTACCGGCCGGGGCCTGGGAGTTCTCCTGCGGTGGGGTACGCGTTCTCGACCTCTGGTTCGGCAGCCGCACCGCAACCGCCAGTGCGGGAACCCTGGAAGCGCTGGGCTCCCTGGCCTGGCCGCAGGAGTGGACGTCCGAACTGTTGGAGCTCATCACGGTCCTGGCGCTGCTGGCCGAGGTGGAGGCCGATCGCACGGAGCTGCTGAAGACGGCGGCCACGGACCAGCTCGCCGAACTCCCGGGGATACTTCCCCTCCCCTCTGCCGCCCGCCGGCCGGCCTCGGTGCTCGACCATCCCGAGGAAGGCCCGGAGGGACAGTTCGCGCTGCTCTGAGCCGCGGCCCGGGCGCGGCCTCAGATGCTGCTCCGGCTCGATGGCAGGTCACCGACGCTCATCGTCGCAAGCCGACCGTTACGGGGCAGGCCAGCGGATTGCCCCGTAAGCGATGGGGGCGCCAGCCGCAGAGATGGGGAGCCGGCGACCGCTAGCAGGCTTGTCGGCGCAGCCGGGCAACCGGGCAACCGGGCAACGGTGGCGGGGGCTAGCCGAAATCATCCGCGCCGAGGGCGTTGGCCCCGACGACGCGGGCCCCACCAGGAACGCCGGGCCCTTGGCCGCGGCGGACGTCTACCGCCAGCGCGCCGCTGAGCGGCTTCGACCCGGCGCCGCTTCCATGGATCGTCGGGGGACGGAATCGGCACCTTGCGTTCCGCCTGTACCTGGATCTCGTAGTACGAGTCATGAGCGGTGATCCGAAAGGCCTCGTCGTGGGAGGCCATCGCGGCGCGGATGGCCGCGCCGGCGACACCTCGGCGTCGTGCGAGGGATGCCAGCCAGGCGAAGAAGCCCAGGATCGCGGCAAGTGCGCCGACGAAGACCAGCAACGGGAGGAGTTCACTCATCGGTCCACGCCTCCGTCGGCCACCTGGGAGCTCGGGCGAGCGGCCCTGGCGCCGCCCTCGCCCGGTAGGGCGCCTTCCGTACCGGACGGCTCGGCACGGCTTCCCGCGTCGGGGGCACGGCTCCCCGCCTCGGATGCGGTGGATCGAAAACGCACTACCCCGCTCTCCAGATCCACCTGGCCTGGTGGGCCCTCCGCGGGTCTGACGTTCTTGCGCACCCGCTCCTGCTCCATGGCGTTCCTGACGGCCCGTGCACCGGGGTCGCCCTCTTGGAGGAAGTCAACGCCGATGGATGACAGACCCTTGCGTCTGCGCCAGTAGACCCATCCCCGAGCCTCCATCCACAACAGGGTCCGGTCCAGGAGGTAGAGGGCAACACCGAGGGCTAACACTCCCCCGGCAACCTGCCACGCTGTGCTCACCATGCCCGGTGAACGGTCCATGCGGACCCGGGGTTCCCACCCGGACGGCAGTAGGCCGATAGTGGATCGGGGTGGCCGGGGCGGGGCGCCGGTCTCCTGGCCGGGGCAGGGGCCAGGCGTCGATCACGGGCCAGGGCCCCGGCCTTGACGGTCGGCGCGTATCCCCGCACCAGATCGGGACGGGTTATGCGCCACCGCAGCGGGATACACCTCACACCGGGTGTCTGATGACATATATGCCGTACACACGGTAGGCACGGCATATGCACACTCAGCCCCTGCCGCTCGAAGGCATCACGGTCGTCGCCGTCGAGCAAGCCGTCTCGGCTCCCTTCGCCACCCGTCAGCTCGCGGATCTCGGTGCCCGTGTCATCAAGGTCGAGCGGCTGGACGGCGGTGACTTCGCCCGCGGCTACGACACCGCGGCCCAGGGGCTCGCCTCCCACTTCGTCTGGTGCAACCGCGGCAAGGAGTCCCTCGCCGTCGACCTCAAGGACCCGCGTGGCCGGGACATCGTGCACCGGCTCATCGCCGACGCCGATGTCTTCGTCCAGAACCTCGCCCAGGGCTCCGCGGCACGTCTCGGTCTCGATGCACCGACCCTGTGTGCGGCACACCCGCGGCTGATCGCGGTGGACATCTCCGGCTACGGCGCTGGGGGCCCGTACGCCCACAAGCGGGCGTACGACATGCTGGTCCAGTGCGAAGCAGGGCTGGTGTCGGTCACCGGAACCAGCGAGCAGCCGGTCAAGGCCGGCGTTCCGGCCGCGGACATCGCCGCTGCCATGTACGCCTTCTCCGGGGTCCTCGCCGCCCTGCTGCGGAGAAGCACCACGGGTCGGGGTGGGCCGGTGGAGGTTTCCATGCTGGAGTCCCTGGCCGAGTGGATGGGACACCCGCTGCACTATGGGATGCACGGTGGTGAACCTCCGGCGCGCACCGGTATCGCGCACGCCGTCATTTCCCCGTACGACGCCTACGCCACCGCCGATGGCGGACAGGTCCTTCTGTCGGTGCAGAATGACCGCGAATGGCGGCGGATGGCCGACCAGATCCTGAAGGACCCGGCGCTCGGCAGCGACCCGCGGTTCGCCACCAACACCGCCCGCACCACACACCGTGAGCTCACGGACGCGGTGGTGGCCGGTGCGCTCTCCCAACTCGGCACGGAAGAAGCCGTGCGACGGCTGGAGGCGGCGGGCATCGCCTGTGCCCGGCTGAATGATGTGAAGGATGTGGCCGGACATCCTCAACTGGCCGCGCGGGACCGATGGCGGGAAGTGGAGACGCCAACCGGACCACTCAAGGCTCTGCTGCCTCCGATCACCCTGCCGGGTGGGCCAGAGGCGCAGATGGGAGCGGTGCCCGCCCTGGGCGAGCACACCAGTGCGCTGCTGAAGTCCTTGGGGATGACGGACCAGGAGACAGCGGCGCTACGCCGGGACAGCGTGGTCGCCTGAGCGCGGGGCCGCACAGGCGGTGACACGTGACATGTGGTGCGCGACCCAGGGTGCGCTTTGACCGAGCGAGTGGCCGAAGGATCAGCGGCGGCTACCGAACAGGGTCCGACGCAGTCTCCGCAGCGGCGCGAAGAGCGAGACGCGCCCGCTCCTGCTGGAATCGCGGTCGTGTGCCACATCGCGTGAGGTCAGCTCACGCATCAACGAGGTGGCCTCGACCGTCTCCCGCTGAGGCACGGCGGGACCGCCGAGCACCGAAAGATGCCGGTCGAGACGCGAGCTAGTCGCGCTACTCCCGCAGGTAATGGCAGGCACTCGCGGCCTGCTACGCATTGCTATCTGTTCCATGTCACTCCCCACCCGTACGACGCACCCGGCCCGGGCAGGTTAACCCTATCGCCCCGCCGGGACACCCGTGTATCCCGTCCCCAGGATTCACCACTGCTGTACGCGAGTTGACGGTCACTCTCCGAATTCATTCGATTCCAGGGCGAGTTGGACAACTCTCCGTCTCGCGCCTTGACTCCGCACAGCACGGCCGCTTCGGCCCTTCCATCCCTTTCGGTCACGTTCCGTCACACTCCATCGAGTCCTCCTCCATCCTTTCCCCGTGCCCCGACCGCGCACTCCCGGCCGGGGAGACCCATCAGGGGAGGGATGGGAGTGACCACACTCACACCGCGGAAATCGACCGACCCCGGCCACCCGGTGATGGCCGCGATCCGTCATCCGCAGCTGTTTGCCGCTTAAAGGGGCGCCAACAAGCGGGGGTTGAGCTAACTTGGAATGGTTTCCACCGAGATTCACCGAGATCCAATGAGTCGCCGTGCCGAGAACGCCGTGCCATGACGGATGGGAGCTCGCGTGCCCGAGGACCAGTTGATCGCAGGGCGGTACCGGCTGCTGAGCCCACTGGGCGAAGGCGGTATGGGGGTGGTGTGGCGGGCACACGACGAAGCGCTGGCCCGCGAGGTCGCGGTCAAGGAGGTCAGGGCTCCGGCCGGACTCAGCTCGGCGGACGAGCACAGGCTCTACCAGCGGCTGGAGCGCGAGGCATGGGCGGCGGGGCGCATTTCCCACCGCGGTGTGGTGACCGTCTACGACGTGGCCACCGAGGGCGGGCGGCCCTGGATCGTGATGGAACTCATCCGCGGACTCGCACTGTCGGACATCGTGGAGATGGAGGGTCCGCTCGCCCCTGAGCGTGTGGCCCACATCGGGGCGGAGATCCTCGCGGCCCTGTGCGCCGCCCATGAGGCAGGAGTGCTGCACCGCGATGTCAAACCGGGCAACGTGCTGATCGCCAATGACGGCAGGGTGGTGCTCTCCGACTTCGGGATCGCCGTGGTGGAAGGCACCTCCAACCTGACCATGACCGGCGAGCTCATCGGCTCGCCGGAGTTCCTGGCACCCGAGCGGGCCCTTGGGCACACCCCGGGCCCCGCATCGGACCTCTGGTCGCTCGGGGTACTGCTGCACACCACGGTGGAGGGGGCTTCGCCCTTTCGTCGGGAGAGTGCGCTCAGCACCCTGCGGGCCGTCGTCGACGAGGAACCGCCGCCACCGCGGCTCGCGGGTGAACTCGCACCCGTGATCGCGGGACTCCTGCGGAAGAACCCCGGAGAACGGCTCACGGCGCACGAGGCCGCTCGACTCCTCAGGGTGGTGGCCGCGGGCGGTACGGCCCCTGTGCTGACCGTGCCGACGCCCTCAGGGCCCCACACCCCATCGACCCACCCACCACTGGTGGGGGCGGGATTCGGCTCGGGTGGCTCAGGATCGGGGACCACCACCGTCGGAGGTACGGCCCCGGTCAACGGCGCCCAAGGCGAGCAGCCCCGGCGGGCGGTGGTGGTGTTGGCCGCGGGGGTGGCGCTCCTTCTGGTCGTCGCCGGCGGACTGGCCTGGGCGCTGGTCGACAGCCAACGGAACAGCAAGTCCGAGGCGAGGGGAACCGGCACCGCGGTGAGCTCCCAAACCCCCGGCCCCACCACGGGCACGGCCGGCACCGGCGGTGACCGGGAACCGGCGAACAGCGGCGGCGCGCGCCCGTCGGAGGGCAAGGGCAGCACCGCCCCCTCGGCGACCCAGGACTCCCGACCGCCGCAGCGGGTCGAGGTCTCCGTAAGCGCCGTCCGCGCCGGTTACTCGGGTTACTGCGCGCCGCCGCCGAGCGCTGCGCCCGCCTTCCGGGCGACGGTCAGCGTGGCGCGGACGCCGGCGACCGTGCGGTACCGCTGGACGACGGAGAGCGGGCGGACATCGGCGGACGGCTGGCAGACGCTTTGGTTCACCGATGGCGACGCACGGCAGCAGCGGGTCGAGCACACCGAGTTGACACACGAGGCCGAGGGCACGCACCGCGACCGGATCCGGGTGGAGGTCCGCGACCCGGTCGAGGCACGGTCAGGGTGGATCTCGTTCTCGGTCGACTGCGAGCCGGCGGCCCCCACGGGTGGGGCCTCTTCCTCGGCGGACGCCTCCGGCGTCGCAGTCAGTGCCGTGACGGCGGTCAGTCGTTGGCGTTGAGGACCGGCAGATAGCCGCCGGACTGGCCGGCGGCGGTCGGGTGGTACGAGTCGCCGATGCTCAGCAGGTTGAGGGAGTGCAACCAGGACGCTCCGGAACAGATCTCATGTCCGGTGAAGGCGGGAGTGACATCGCCGAAGGCATAGCCGTGGTCCGCGGCCCGCTTGGCGGTGGTGGCGTTCAGATGGTCGGCCGCGCCGTTGATCGCCGCCCGCTCGCGCTCACTGAGCCCGGCGATACAGGTGCCGTTGAGCTTGTAGAAGCGGGGGTAGCCGAGGACGACCACCCGCGCGGTCGTGGCCTTGGCCCTGATCGCCTGGTACACGCTGTCGAGTCTGGCGGGCAGGGTGCCGTCGATGTAGGCGCGCGCCTCATTGACCCGGTTGACGCAGGCGGTCTCCGACTGGAGGACACAGGTCGTCATGGTGTCCGCGAAGCCCGCGTCATTGCCTCCGATGGAGATGGTGACGAGGTCGGTCGCGGAGTTCAGGGGGCCGAGTTGCCCCGCGGTGACATCACTCGTACGAGCGCCTGAGCAAGCCGTGAACGAGAACGTCGAGGGTGAGTTCGCGGCCGCCCAGAGCCGCGGATAGGCCTTGGCGCTGCGCTTGCAGGCACCGCTGGCGCTGTCGTAGCTGCCCGCTCCGACACCCGATGAGTAGGAGTCGCCCAGTGCTACGTAGTCAAGGGCGGCCGCACTCTCGGCGGCCTGTGCCTGGCTCGCGCCGGTGAGCGCGAGGGCGGCACTGAGGAGGAGAGAGAAGGACAGAGCCGCAATACGGGACTGTTTCATGACATCTCCGTTTAGCAGATCCACTGCCTGAACATTGGTTGCAGACCGCATACTTCACTGGAAATGTCCATGCCAAACATGATGGCTCGTCAGCTTGACGGAAGTCCGCGTCGATGCGCAGCATGGGCATCGGAATTCGGGGCCTTGGGAGCAAAATCGGCCATGCAGAGCAGCAGAGACAGGCCGTCAGTGGTCGAGACGGATCTGCCTCCCATCCTTGCGGGTGCGGCGTTCGCCATCTCGGGCGTTGGAGTCGCCCTGGCGCTCAGCGATGCCCAGTCGCCGCTCCGGGCGCCCTTTGTGATCTTCTTCCTCTTCGCCGGGCCGGCCTGCGGCCTCTATACCGTATTGCCCGGACTCGACCCGGTAGCTCGCGCGGCCACCGCCGCGGCCGGTGCGGCCGGAATCGATATGGCCGTCGCAGGAACCTTGTCCGCACTGGATGTTCTGACCGCGGGTGGAGGCATCACCGCGGTCACGGCAATCACCGCGCTGCTCCTCCTCTGCGCCGCGACACGCCGGACGGGATGGCTCCGCTTAACTGGGCGGACCGGCTCGCCAACGACCGGATCCAACCCCCTCAGGGGGCGGCGCTAGACCATCTGGAGCAGGGCATTCCAGATGGGCGTTCGGTGAAAAGATCAAGGTAAAGCGGTCAGTGCGACCTTCGACCTGACCGCTGAATAGGTATCAAGAATGTAAAAAGCACAACCACGATCCGGGACTTGCCATACAGTCCTAAACATCAATACCGTCGTACAACCCGCAACGGTTCATCGGCTAAGCGGCTCATGGGGAGGGCTCAAGCGTCGCGATGATCCCGTTGTGGGGACGCGGTAGGGGGGTGCCGTGCCCGGTTTTCGTGCTCTTGTCGAGCCGTAAGACCGTGCGGCCAGTTCAGTAGCTCGCCCAACCATGGTCGGAGGGTCACTTCGCCATGGCCAGGTGAGTAGTAAACCCCCCTTTCAAACCGGAAACTCATCCGGACCGCCCGGGGGCGGGCGGTCCACCGGTGGAGAGGGAAAACAAACCCATGAGTTCAGTCCTGCACCCGGCCGCGCCGGGGCAAGATCCGTCGATCACCTCGGTGGAAACCAGCCGAATAGAAGGTGCCTACCGACCGATCTCCTCCCATCTGGCGATCACACCGCCCGTGAGCGTTGTGATTCCCGCCATGAACGAGGCGGAGAATCTTCCCTATGTGTTCAAGACCCTGCCCGACTGGATCCACGAGGTCGTGCTGGTCGACGGGAACTCCACTGACAACACCGTTGAGGTCGCGCGGGAACTGTGGCCCGACGTCAAGGTCGTCAAGCAGTCGGGTAAGGGCAAGGGAGACGCCCTGATCAGCGGCTTTGCCGCCTGCACCGGCGACATCATCGTGATGGTCGATGCCGATGGCTCCGCGAACGGCAATGAGATTGTGTCCTATGTCTCAGCGCTCGTCTCCGGCGCCGACTTCGCCAAGGGTTCCCGGTTCGCCAACGGCGGCGGCACCGACGACATGACCTTCATCCGCAAGATGGGCAACTGGGCCCTGTGCTCGGTGGTCAACGCCAAGTTCGGCGCGCGCTACACCGATCTCTGCTACGGGTACAACGCGTTCTGGAAGCACTGCCTCGACGACATCACCCTGGACTGCACCGGCTTCGAGATCGAGACCCTGATGAACATCAGGGTCGTCAAGGCCGGCCTGCGGGTCCAGGAAGTGCCCAGCCACGAGTACAACCGCATCCACGGCGTCTCCAACCTGAGCGCCGTCCGGGACGGGATCAGAGTGCTCAAGGTGATCCTCAAGGAGAAGGGCGTACGGCGTGCCGAGCGCCGCCGCAGCGGCACTCCCCTGAGTGTGTCCATCCCCACCCCTCGGGGAGAAGCGTCTTGAGCGACCGCCGTTTCTCGGTGGTGATCTGCGTCTACACCGAAGACCGTTGGGACGACATCCTCGCGGCCGTCGAATCAGTGCGGAATCAGTCACATCCGGCCCTGGAGACTCTCCTGGTGGTCGATCACAACCCGGTACTCCTGGGCCGGCTGGCCCAGGAGTACCGGGAGTACGCGGCCGACGGTTCCGATGTCGTACGCGGTGAGGAGGTGCGGGTGCTCGCCAACGCGGGCCCCCGTGGCCTGTCCTCCGGTCGCAACACCGGAATCGCAGCGGCGCGCGGTGACTTCGTCGCCTTCCTCGACGATGACGCCGTGGCCGAAGTCGACTGGCTGCGGTACTTCGCCGACGGGTTCGACGATGAGAAGGTCGTCGCCGTCGGTGGACGCACCGCGCCGGCCTGGGCCTCGGGGCACCGCCCCGCCTGGTTCCCGGAGGAGTTCGACTGGGTCGTCGGCGCCTCCTACCGCGGGATGGCGCCCGGCAAGGTGCGGGTGCGCAACGTCCTCGGTGGCAACGCCTCCTTCCGACGCACCGCGTTCGACGCGTCGGGAGGGTTTGCCACCGGCATCGGACGGGACGGCGACAAGCGGCCGCTGGGCTGCGAGGAGACCGAACTCTGCATCCGGATGGGCAACGCACTGCCCGACGCGGTCCTCCTCATCGACGACCGTGCGGTGATCCACCACAAGGTGCCCAAGGTCCGGGAGCGGTTCGCCTACTTCCGCACCCGGTGCTATGCCGAAGGGCTGTCCAAGGCTCTGGTCTCCAAGAGTGTGGGCTCGGGCGACGGACTGTCGTCCGAGCGGAGCTACACCACCAAGGTGCTGCCCGCGGGAGTGGCGCGCGGCGTGGGCGATGCCCTGCGCGGCCGTCGGGGCGGTGCCGGCCGGGCGGGTGCCATCATCGTTGGGTTGGCGACCACCGCGGGCGGCTATGTGGTGGGCACCGCCAAGGCCCGCAAGGGCTCGGTGACCTTCTCCTCAGAGCCGATCGCACCGCTGCCGTCGACCGACGCGGCGGCTACGGCGACCGCTTCGGCGGGTGGTGAGAGCCGATGAGTGGGCCGGTCCCCGTTCTGATGTACCACGCCGTCGCACCTCAGCCGGCGAAGGCCACCTGGGGCCTCTCGGTGACCCCCGAGGCCTTCGCCGAGCAGATGGCCGTGCTCGACGAGCAGGGCTTCACCCCGATCACCACCGCCGAGTTGGGTGAGTGCTGGCGCTCCGGTGGCCACCGGGCCCTGCCCGCCCGGCCGGTGTTGATCACCTTCGACGACGGGTACGAGGGCGTACACCGCTACTCGCTGCCCGTGCTGGCCAAGCACGGCTTCGCGTCGACGTTGTTCGTGTCGACCGGCTGGCTCCGCGGGGCCCACGACGAGGGTGGCGCGATCGACACCATGCTCGACTGGGGTCAGGTACGCGAACTGGCCCGGGCCGGAATGGAGATCGGCGGTCACACCCATAGCCATCCCCAGATGGATCAGCTGGGGGATGAGGAACTGCGGTACGAGACGGTCCGCTGCCGCGACATCATCGCCGACGAGCTGGGCTCGCTGCCGACCTCGTTCGCGTACCCCTTCGGCTACTCCAGTCGGCGGGTGCGCGAGATGGTCAAGACGGCGGGGTTCGCCCAGTCCTTCGCGGTGGGCAACGCGCTCGCCCGACCGGTGCAGGGGCCCTACGCCATTGAGCGGGTGACCGTGCGGCGCAGTACCGACATCGAGGAGTTCGAGCGGCTGGTCGAAGGGCGCGCGATCGCGCGCAACTTCGCGAAGGACCGCGCGCTGACCAAGGGGTATGCGATGGTGCGCCGCACCCGCAGGGCGGCGACCCTGTTGCGAGGCGCCGGACGCTGACGCCGGGGCCGGTGGCGTGCTGCCCGGATGGGAGACCACGCCACCGGAACAAAACTCCGTGCGTGAACGGACTTCGTGCCGGATCATGGGGCGCATGTCAGCCGTACAACCTCAGATGGAGCGCATGTCTGCCCTACCGCCCCACGACGCACTGCCGATCCGGCTCAACATCGATGACAGCGATTCGGCGACGGATGTCATCGATGCCCTGTTCCTCGGCCGGTTCGCCAATGGCGAGCAGCCCTACTGCCACAGCCACCAGATCGACCGGGTCAAACCCGGGTTCAAGCTGCTGCCGCCCGGCGCGAAGGTGCTCCGCTCCTCGCGCGATGACGACCGCAGTGCCGTGCTCGCGGAAGGCGACGGCTTCACCATCCTCATCTCCCACTGGAATCGTGGTGCGGATGTCACGGTGACCGCGGTCGACGCCGAGTTGGCGGAGAAGATCGTCAAGGACGCGGTGGCAGACGCGGCCGATGAGCCGGAACCGCAACCGGACGATGTGACGATGGGGTTCTGGTACGTCTCACCACGGCGTGGCCCGTACCGCACCACGCGCCAGATCTCGGCCGGCACCTGGGAGCAGGTGAGGCCCAACTACACGGCTCCGGTCGCGGATGCGATGGACGGGCTGATGAAGATGACCCCGGAGGACATCTCGGGTCGGCTGCTGCTGCTGCACGGCCCGCCCGGGACGGGCAAGACCTCGGTGTTGCGGACGTTGGCGCGTTCCTGGCGGGACTGGTGCCAGGTGGACTGTGTGCTCGATCCGGAGCGGTTGTTCACCGATGTCGGCTATCTGATGGACATCGCCATCGGCGAGGACGAGGGCACGGCCAAGAGCCGTTGGCGGCTGCTTCTGCTGGAGGACTGCGATGAACTGATCCGCGGGGAGGCCAAGCACACCGCCGGTCAGGCGCTCTCGCGGTTGCTGAACCTCACGGACGGGCTGCTGGGCCAGGGGCGCAATGTGCTGGTGGGTGTGACGACCAACGAGGACCTCGAACGACTGCACCCGGCGGTGGTCCGACCCGGTCGCTGTCTGGCCCGGATCGAGATGGGCCCGCTGACTCGCGCCGAGTCGGTGGAGTGGCTGGGCACGGAGAAGGGGGTGGGCCGTGAGGGCGCGACGCTGGCGGAGCTCTTCGCGCTGCGCCGGGGAAGCGGCCCGGCGTCGATCCCGGAGCAGGCCGACGGGACCGACGCGGGCCTCTATCTCTGACGCCCGCCGCTCGACCCGGCGTACGTAGCCTCGCCGCTGGCCCCTCGGGGATCACGGCACCCGACCAGGGCGACCAGCCGATGTCGGGTGCCGTGTCATGAAGCGGCTGGTTCGGGGCGCTGACGTGCGTTCCGCGGACTCCGCTGCTCCTCGCCGGCAAGACCGGTCACGGGGCTCGCAGCTGCCTCCGGGCGGGCCCTTCGGTGCCTGTGAGCGCGATCACCCCGGTAGGCGGTCCCTGCTGGCTACGGCCTCAGAGCGAGGCGTCCAGCGAGTAGTCGGAGGGGTTCTCGTTACTGCCCTCACTCCCCGTAGGCGGCCCTCAGGGCGTCCTGGGCCGCTGCCTGAGCTACCTGACGGGTGAGACCGAGCCGATGGGCTCGGTCGGCGAAGGCCTGGGCCGCCGCGGCGAGTTCCCGGGCCGCCGCGTCCGCCGCCGGTGCGACGAAGGTGCCGTTGCGCCCCCGGGTCTCGATCACCCCGTCCGCCTCCAGCGCGCGATAGGCCTTGGCGACGGTGTTGGCGGCCAGACCGAGGTCCTCGGCGAAGCCTCGTACGGTCGGCAGTCGGTAGCCCACCGGCAGCGCTCCGGTTCGCGCCTGCTCGGAGATGTGGGCCCGCAGCTGTTCGAAGGGGGCGACGGGCGAGCCCGGGTCGATGTCGATCTTCAAAGTCACTCCTCGATTCTCCCCCACCACCGGCCGTGGCACGGAGGAAAAGGGGAGGCGACACGATGGACGCGCCCGTAGCGTGCGAACACATGGCATGGATCATCCGTGAGTTCCGCTATCAGGACGCGCACGATGTGCGCCAGGCCCTCAGGGCCCCCCATCAGGTGGCAACGCCCGGCGCCGGCGACACCCCGCTGCCCGCGCTGGCCGCCTGGTTCGACCGTCGGATCTGTGCAACGGAGGTGCGTCATGTCCGCGCGCTCGGGTGAGTCCGCTGTCACCGTGCGGCTGGTGAAGGCCGGTGCGACCAAGATCCGGTACCCGGCGGTGCTGCTCTGGGACGACGGGACCCATGTGGCGGTCCGCGCGCCCTGGGCGTTCGAGGGGGTCCGCGACTTCGGCTTTGTGCGCTTCGAGCCGGGCGATGTGTTCCTTGAGCACTACTGGCGTGATCGCTGGTACTCGGTCAAGGAGGTCAGGACCGGCGGCGGTGTGCTCAAGGGCTGGTACTGCGACGTGACCCGGCCGGCCCGGTTCACCGGGGAGGAGATCTGGGTCGAGGATCTGGAACTCGACCTCTGGGTGTCGGCCGATGGATCGTTGGTGCTGCGGCTCGACGAGGACGAGTTCGCCGCAAGCGGGCTGACACAGAGCGACCCCGAGGCTGCCGAGGCAGCCGTCGGGGCGCTGGAGGAAGTGGAGCGGTTGGCACTCGCCGGCGCGCTGGGTGGAGTGCTGACCTACGAAGGGAGCCGCTTGCGGTAGTGCAGGCGGTCGTAGGGGCCATCCACCCGGCGCTCCGTCAGCTCGTATCCATACCTCGGATAGAGCGCCTGGTTCTCAGTCATCGCGGCGTTCGTGTAGAGCCGGATCTCCGGGAGCCCCAACTCCCGGGCCCGACGCTCGGCGAAGGCCAGCAGAGCGCGTCCCAGGCCCTTCCCACGGGCCTTCGGGTGCACCGCGACCGATTCCAGGAAGAGGTGATCGTCCTGGGTGTGCAGGACGATCACGCCCCGTACCGGGTCCTGCGTGACGAACACCCGCCCCGCTGCCACATCGGCCGCGTGGTCCGCCTCCATGGGGACGGGCACGACGCCGATGCGTGCGATGTAGGGGTGGTAGGCCGCGTCGGTCGCGGCCTTCACCTCGGCCACATCGGCGCTGGTCGCGGGGCGAATGTCCTCGATCATGCAGATACGTTACGTCGACTCTGGAACTTCTTCCTCAGCAGAGGCCAGGCCAGCAGGACCGCGATGATCAGGTAGATGGTCACCGAGAACGGCGTGTTGACCAGACCGGAGACGCTGCCGTCGCTCATCTGCAGTGCACGGCGCAGCTGCTGCTCAGCGGCCGGGCCGAGGATGACACCGATGACGGCCGGCAGCACCGGCAGTCCGTAGCGGCGCATACCGAGGCCGATGAGGCCGATGATCAACAGGATCACCAGGTCGAGGGCCTCGCCGCCGACCGCGTAGGCGCCGACTCCGGCGAAGAAGAGGATGCCCGCGTACAGGTAGGGACGCGGAATCTGGAGCAGCTTCGCCCAGACCGGCGCGAGCGGCAGGTTGAGCGCGAGGAGCAGCACCATACCGACGAAGAGGGAGGCGATCAGGCCCCACACCAGGTCGGGCTCGCGCTCGAACAGCAGCGGTCCCGGCTGGATGCCGTACTGCTGGAAGGCGGCGAGCATCACGGCCGCTACGGCCGTGGTGGGCAGTCCAAGGGTCAGCATCGAGACCAGGGTGCCCGCCGCGGAGGCCGAGGCCGCCGACTCGGGACCGGCCACGCCTTCGATGGCGCCCTTGCCGAACTCGTTCTTGTTCTTGGAGAGCCGCTTCTCGGTGACGTACGACAGGAAGGTGGGGATCTCCGCACCGCCGGCCGGGATCGCGCCGAACGGGAATCCGATGAACGGGCCGCGCAGCCAGGGCTTCCAGGTGCGCTTGAGGTCGGACTTGTCGAGCCAGGGGCGACCGACCGGGATCGGCGCCGCGGCGTTGCGGCGCAGATGGGCGGCGACCCACAGGGCCTCACCGATCGCGAAGAGTCCGACCGCGACGATGACCACGTCGATGCCGTCGGAGAGCTGGAGCGAGCCGAAGGTCAGCCGCTGCTGGCCGGTCATCGTGTCGAGGCCGACGAGTCCGATGGTGAGACCGATCAGCAGCGAGGCGAGTCCGCGGATGCGGGAGGAGCCGAGCACCGAGGTGACCGCGATGAAGGCGAGCACCATGATGGCGAAGTAGTCCGGCGCGCCGATGTCCACGGCCAGTTCGGCGATGGTCGGGGCGAGGGCGACCAGCAGGATGGTGCCGATCAGGCCACCGGCGAAGTGACCGACCGCGGCGGCGGCGAGCGCCTGGGAGCCGCGGCCCGATTTCGCCATCGGATTGCCTTCGATGGCCGCGACGACCGCCGCGCTCTCTCCTGGGGTGTTCAGCAGGATCGAGGTGGTGGAGCCACCGAACATCGCGCCGTAGTAGATACCGGCGAACATGATGAACGCGCCGGTGGGCTCAAGGCCGTAGGTCACCGGAAGGAGCAGGGCCACCGCCATGGCGGGGCCGATTCCGGGCAGTACGCCGATCGCCGTCCCCAGGAGGACGCCGATCACCGCCCACATCAGGTTGATCGGCGTCAGCGCTGTGCCGAAGCCGTCGATGAGTGAATTGAGAGAGTCCATCGATCTAGAGCACCCCCATCAGCGGGCCACCGGGGAGCGGAACGCCGAGCAGATTGTTGAAGATGTAGTACGTGGCCACCGAGAGAACCGCGGCGATCAGCGGGTCCCGCTGGGGGTGCCTGCTTCCCAGGGCATAGGCGGCGCCCCAGAACAGGAGCGTGCCGGAGACGGGGAAGCCCACGGGGTCGATCAGGACGGCGAAGCCGAGGAAGACCCCACCGAGGAGGAGGACCGTACGCCAGTCGCTCGGCTCGCTCAGATCGATGTCCTCGCCGCCTTCGGCCTCTCCCTGTCCGCCGCGCATAACGTCGAACGCGAGGAGGGCGGCGATCACCAGCAGACCGATGCCCACCACGATCGGCACCGTGGTGGGGCCGACGGGTCCGCGCTGGGCTATGTCGACATCCATGGTGAGGGCGTCGGTGAGGACGAGCACACCGAGGGCGAACAGCATGACGCTGACGCCGAGTTCGGAGTGGTCGCGCAGCCAGGAGCGGGTGTCCGACCGGGGGGCGGAGGGGGTGGGTGTCTGACGTGAGTTCACAGTCCCAGCTCCTTCAGCACGGTGTCCACGCGCTCGTTCTGCTCCTTGAGGAAGTCGCCGAAGTCGTCGCCCACCATGAAGGCGTCGTTCCAACCGTTCTTCTTGAGCGACTCCTGCCATTCCTTGGAGTCGTGCAGCTCCTCGACCAGGGCGGTGAGCTTCTCCCTCTCACGGTCGGAGATGCCGGGGGGAGCGACGATGCCGCGCCAGTTGGTGAACTCGGTGTCGAGGCGGGCCTCACGCAGGGTGGGGGCATCGAGTCCGGGGACCCGCTCGGGCCCGGTCACGGCGAGCAGTCGCAGCTTGCCCGACTTGATCTGGTCCAGGTATTCACCGACGCCGGAGACGCCGAAGCCGACCTGGTTGCCCAGGATGGCGGCGAGGAGCTCGCCACCGCCGTCGAAGGGGATGTAGTTGACGTTCTTCGGCTTGATCTTGGCGGCCTGCGCCATCAGCATCGGCGCGAGGTGGTCGGGGCCGCCGGGTGAGGAGCCGCCGCCGACGGTGACCTTGCTGGGGTTGGCCTTCCATGCCTTCAGCAGGTCGTCGATGGTCTTGTACGGGGAGTCGTTGGAGACGACCACGATGTCCTGCTCTTCGGTGAGCCGGGCGATCGGGGTGGTGTCCGCCAGCGTCTTCTCCGACTTGTTGGAGTGGACCGCTCCCACGACGCCGAGGCCCATCGACATGGCGAGCTTGCCGTTGCCGTGCTCGCCGACGAGGCGGGCGAGGCCGACCGTGCCGCCGGCGCCGGGAAGGTTGAAGACCTCGATGTTGTGAGTAAGTCCGGCGTCTTCGGCATTCTTTGCCGCTGTGCGGGCAGTGATGTCATAACCACCGCCGGGAGTATTGGGGACCATAAAGCGCAAACCGGGGATCTGCGTGCCGGTATCGGAACCGTCACCCGCACTGAGCAGGGGCGGCCCCACGAACACCAGCAACGCTGCCCCGAGCAGGGCGAGGGGAGTGCGCAATCGCACGTGAGCCGCCTCTCGGTAGAGATGTGTGAAGTGGCCCACATGTTGCCTGTGCGTTAAGAAAGTGTCTCTCTTCCGGAATCAACGGACGTTGTGGTCATTGTGGTCGCGCCATAGCGTGTGGTCGTGATGAATGTGCTGGTAGTGGACGACGACTTCATGGTCGCCAAGCTGCACAGCCGCTATGTGGCCGCGACCGAGGGTTTCAGAGTCGTCGGCGTGGCACACAGCGGTTCCGAGGCTCTGCGTGCGGCTGAGCGGCTACGGCCCGACCTTGTTCTACTTGATATATATCTACCCGACATGGATGGTTTGACGGTTTTGCGGGAGTTGCGGGCTGCGGAAGAACGGGATGCGACACGGGCCAGCGTGGACGCCTTGTTCATCACGGCCGCCCGGGACGCAGGGGTGGTGCGAGCCGCCCTCCGAGCGGGCGCGCTGCACTATCTGATCAAGCCGTTCAACCAGGCCGCCCTCCAGGAGCAGCTGCGCCACGTAGCGGCGCTCAGGTCGCGCTTCGACCGGCTCGGAGAGGCGCGCCAGGAGGATGTGGACCAGATATTCGGGACCAGGCCGCCTGGCTCACGAGAGCTGCCCAAGGGGCTCGCCCCGCACACGGCCGAGCTCGTGGAGCGGGTACTGCGCGAGCACCCGGGTGATCTCTCGGCGACCGAGTGCGCGGAACTGGGCTCGCTGTCCCGGGTGAGCGCACGGCGGTATCTGGAGTACTTCGTGGAGACCGGACGCGTCGAGGTCACTCTGCGTTACGGCGGTACCGGGCGGCCCGAGCGTCGGTACCGGCTGGTGTGAGACGAGGGCGGAGCGACCAGTGAGATCCACAGGCCGCGAGGGCAGCGCCGGGAGTACAGCAGCGGCGCCCCGACCCGCCCCCTCGCCCCCGACGCAGAAGGGCCGCCGGCGACGGGCCCCGGATCGGCGACGGTAGCCACTCCTGCCGGATGGCCCAATTCCACTTCAGCGGCGAGATCCCAGCTGAGAAGGCCCCAAAGGGCTGGGGCAGTAGATCCCGAGGCAGCTTCCGAGGCGGTTTCCGAGGAAGAACGCCCCTGGCAACGGTCCATACCGGCCAGGGGCGAAAGGCGGCGCTGGCAGTGGCTCAGATGGCGCCCATGTCAGCGCTGAGCCAGTGCTCCGGGCGCAGATAGATGACCACCTGATCGCCGAGTTCCTTCATCGCGAAGTCGACATAGGCATCCACCTTCTCCGCCGGGAGATAGCGCTCAGTCACTTCGACCAACTGCTCATGGGTCGCCGGGACCGTGTCAGTCACCGGCCCCTCGACGGAGACATAGCGCACGCTCGGCGCCACCCGGTCGACCATCAGCGAAAACCGCCCGGCCTGGGCGATCAGTTGGTGTTTGCGGGAGTTTCGGCCCGTCATGATCCAGATGTCGCCATGGTCCTTGTCGGGCGCGTACTGGTACCAGATCGGCACCGTGAGCGGTGCCCGCTGCTCCTCCTGGGCAGCCACGGCTAAAGCCGCGATATGCGGCTCTGCCAGGAACTGTTCGCGTTCTGCACGGGTCAGGGCCAAGGCCGACTCCTTCGTTCGGGAGGGACGAGCGCCCGGCGGGCTGGGGACCTGCACGCCCTTCCTCAGCCACCGCTTAGCGCCTCCTTAAAACAAGGATAAGGATCTCGGACATTCCGCCGTCCGACCCCTCTACGGGGTTTCAAGGGGCTAACTTGCGTACCGCCGAGGTCGGTTCGAACAGTCGAGCCACTGGCGAACCGGATTCCCACATCCGTTCGGGCTGACCTGGCATTCCCCCCATATCCCTCAATGAGGAGAACCACACGATGACCGCTCGCCGCAAGGTCGCCATGGTCGCCGCACTCGGTATCGCACCGATCGCCCTGACCGCGCTGGCCACCGCGCCCGCCGTCGGCCACGGTTCCATGAAGGACCCGGTCAGCCGGGTCGCGGCCTGCTTCGCCGAGGGCCCGGAGAACCCGGACACGGCGGCGTGTCAGGCCATGGTCGCCGCAGGTGGCACCCAGCCCCTGTACGACTGGAACGAGGTCAACATCGGTGATGTGGCGGGCGCCCACAAGTCGCGGATTCCGGACGGCAAGCTGTGCAGCGTCGGCCGTGAGAAGTACAAGGGCCTTGACGCTCCGCGCGCCGACTGGCCCTCGACGGCGATGACCGCCGGGAACAACACCTTCCGCTGGCGCGCGACCGCTCCGCACCGGGGCACCCTGGACCTGTACATCACCAAGGTCGGCTATGACCCCACGCAGCCGCTGAAGTGGTCGGACCTGGAGGCCCAGCCGTTCGCGTCGGTGACCAACCCGCCGCTGGAGAACGGATCGTACGTCTTCAACGGCAGCGTCCCCGACCGGTCGGGCCGCCACCTGATCTACTCCATCCTCCAGCGCTCCGACTCCCCCGAGGCGTTCTACACCTGCTCCGATGTGGTCTTCGGCGGCGGTGGCGGCAACGCGTCCAACCCGGCCGTCGCCAAGGCGCCGTCGGACAAGGCGATCGAGCAGGGCGCCGGGAAGTCCTCGGTCGACCACCAGGGCCACGGCGGGGACACCCCGAGCGAGGTCAAGAAGAACGCGGCGTACACCGCGGACCAGGCGGACGGCAAGCCCGCAGCCGCCGACGCGGCCGACGAGCCCGCGGCCGACAACGCCCCCGAGGCGCAGGGCGCGACCGAGAACCTCGCCGAGACCGGTGGCGACAGCAACACCACCTACATCGCCATCGGTGGAGCCGCGGCGCTCGCGCTCGGTGCCGCGGCCATGTTCGGTACGACCCGCCGCCGCGCGGCGAGGAGCGGCCGCTGATGACCGCCTGAGGACGCACTGACCGGTGATGCGCCTGCGCGTCCGCCCCTGGGGTGGGCGCGCAGGCGGTGCGCGTGAGGAGGGAGCGCCCATAGGGGCGCCCGGGCCATCCCGTCAGGCGTGCCGACCGCGGGTTGACCGGTGGAAGCGCACCCGGATGAGCGCATTCCACGACCATTCGGCCCCGCTCCGACTGCGTCCTGGGACCGCGGCCGCGACCGTTGGGCCATGACGCGAACACCGGACGGCCCTCCCCAGGGCCCGGCTCGCAAAGGATTCATCGCCGAGGTCAAGGATGCGGTGAGCCTGCGTGCCGCCCTCCTGGTGTTCGGGGTGCTGGCGCTCCAGTTGGCCTTCATCACCTCCTACGTCGGTGCCTTCCACGAGCCGAAGCTCCATCAGGTCCCCTTGGCGGTCGTCGCCCCTTCGCAGCAGGTCGCCGGCGAGGCGGCACGGCGGCTCGCGGTGTTGCCGGGTGATCCGGTGGACCCGCGGGTGGTGGCGGACGAGACCACGGCCCGGCGAGAGATCGAGAACCGCGATATCGACGGGGCCCTCCTCGTCGATCCCCGTGGCACCACCGATGTGCTGCTGGTCGCCAGTGCCTCCGGCGCCTCGCTCTCACAGGCGATCATCGAGACCGTCACCGCGGCGGAGGCGGACCAGCGGCGGTCCGTCCGGATCGTCGACGTCGTCCCGGACTCCCCCGGCGACTCACGGAGTCTGACCTCCTTCTACCTGGTCATCGGCTGGTGCGTCGGCGGCTATCTCTGCGCGGCGATCCTGGCCATCAGCGTCGGCGCACGGCCCGCCAACACCCATCGCGCGCTGATCCGACTCGGTGTGCTGCTGCTCTACTCCATCGCCGCCGGGCTCCTCGGTACGGTGATCGCCGGCCCGATCCTCGATGCCCTGCCGGGCAGCGTGCCCGCGCTCTGGGGCCTCGGCACCCTGCTGGTCTTCACGGTCGGGGCGATCACCCTCGCCTTCCAGGGCCTCGCCGGGGTCATCGGCATCGGTCTGGCGATCCTGCTGGTGGTCGTGCTCGGCAACCCCAGCGCGGGCGGGGCCTATCCCTATCCCCTGCTGCCACCGTTCTGGCGATCGATCGGTCCGGCGCTACCACCGGGAGCGGGGACCTTCGCGGCACGTTCGATCACCTACTTCCGGGGCAATGCGATGACCGGGCCGATGCTGGTGCTGTCGGCGTGGGCGGTGGGCGCGTCCCTGCTGACCGTGGCCAGTGCGCTCCGGCGCCACAGTCCATCCACCAAGGGGGCGGAGACGGCGGATCGGTCCGGTCCGCCGTCGGCGGGCCGGACCGATCCCTAGGGCGGGACGGTATGGGAGGGGCCTCAGCCGATCTGTGCCCCGTAGGCCTGGAGGGCCTCGGTCACCGGCTGGAAGAACGTCACCCCACCCGCTGAGCAGTTGCCGCTTCCGCCCGAGGTGAGTCCGATGGCGGCGGAGCCGGCGAAGAGGGAGCCACCGCTGTCGCCAGGCTCGGCACAGACATCGGTACGGATCAGCCCGTCGACGATATCGCCGTTGCCGTAGTTGACCGTGGCATCCAGTGCGGTGACCCGACCGTTGTGCAGTTGGGTGGTGGAGCCGCTGCGCTGCACCTGCATGCCGACGGTGGCCTCACCCGCCGATGTGATGGGTTGAGCACTGCCGTTGTACAGGTTGACCTCGCTGGGATGCTCCGCGCCGCCGCCGTACTCGACCAGGGCGTAGTCATCGGCGGGGAAGCGGGAGTCGGTCATGGTGCCCAGGGCCGAGCCGCCCGCCGACGCGGACCATGAGCATACGGTCCGCGGTGACGACGACCTTGTTGGCGACGGGGTCCATCGCCCAGGAGGTACCGGGGATGCCGGCCCGTCGGGCGAGCGTCCGCTGGGCGGATTCGAGCTCGGTGAGGCTGTTCGCCACGACCCTTGCCCGGCCGCCGGCTTCCCGGACGGAGTGGGCGGCCTTCTTCTCGACGACATTCACGACCAGTGCCCTGGCCCCGGCGTCGTAGTAGCTCCCGGCAGCGGCGGCCGGACCGAGTTCGGTGGTGAGGGCCTTGCCCAGGGTTCCCGCGGCCGGGGCCGAGAGGGACTTCACCGTGTGCTGTCGCGTGGGCTCCTGGGCATGGGCGCTCTGGAGCGTGACGGTGGCGGTGATCACCGCAAGGGCGGCCCCGCACGTGACTGCCATTCTTCCGCGGGATATGCGTCGGTGCTTCAACATCGACCTCCTGTGGGGCCGTGCCCGGGCGAAGAGGGTCCCGTGACACGGAGGATGGGGCCGCCCACTATGGCGAGACGGATGTAGGGCACACAAGACTGGTTACCGGACGGTCACACGACCATGCGCGGGCGTTCACCGCGCCTTCACGTCCCCTACCCCGGCGGTTCGCACCGCCCTGGGAGACGAAGTCCGCGCCTGACGGCAAACGACCCGCCCAGTCGGCGGGGTGATGGGTAATCATCATCTGGCGGGGAATGCCACAGACGCATGGACGGCCACACACGGCACGTCCGGAGCACATTCGGCAAAGGGGGCGGAGGTGCGACGTCGGGTGCGCGCGGCGGACGGGCGGCATCTGATGGTGGAGCGGCTGGGAGATCCACGCGGTAGACCGGTGTTCCTGCTGCATGGCACGCCCGGAAGCCGACTGGGGCCGGCTCCCCGTGGCATGGTGCTGTACCAGAGTCGTACGCAACTGATCACCTACGACCGTCCGGGCTACGGCGGTTCGGACCGGCTGGCCGGGCGCAGTGTCTGCGATGTGGCCCAGGACGTTCGGGCGATCGCCGATGAGTTGGGCCTCGATCGGTTCGCCGTGGTGGGGCGTTCGGGCGGCGCGCCGCACGCCCTGGCCTGTGCGGCGCTGATACCGGATCGGATCACCCGTACCGCCGCACTGGTCACCCTCGCGCCCAGGGACGCCGTCGGTCTGGACTGGTTCGAGGGCATGGCCGCCTCCAACGTCCTGGAGTACACCTCTGCCTCCAATGACCCCGCCGGGCTCACCGAACGGTTCATCCTGCGCTCGGCCGAGATCAGAAAGGACCCGATCCGGCTGCTGAACGATCTCCGTCGGGAGTTGACGGAGTCCGATCGGATGGTGGTGAAGGACACGGGCGTGCGGTCGATGCTGCTGCGCAACTACCAGGAAGCGCTGCGGACTTCCGCGTACGGCTGGATCGATGACGCGCTGGCGTTCTGCAGCCCCTGGGGCTTCGACCCCGCGGACATCGTCGGTCAGGTGATGCTCTGGCACGGCGAGAAGGACGTCTTCTCGCCGGTGGGCCACTCCCGCTGGCTCGCGGAGCGCATTCCCGGTGCGACGGCTGTCCTGGAACCGGCGGCGGCCCACTTCGACGCCCTCCACGCGCTGCCCGGCATCCTCACCTGGCTGCTGGACGACGGCGCACGATCCCCGCGGCCCTGACAACGCCGACAACGCCTACGGCACCGGCAACGCGCGGTGTCCGGGGCCTGGCGACCCCGGACACCGTCGGGTGATCAGACGGCCAGCGGCTCCAGGTCCCGGTGGACCCTGCGCTCGTCGCGGGCGATGCGGGTCAGTGCGTGGTCCTCACCGACCTGGCGCTGAAGCTCCTCCACCGTCTCCAGCCGCAGTGCGGTCGACTCGTCCTTGCGCCCGAGCATCCCGAGGGTGACGGCGAGGTTGGAGGCGATGCCGAGCACCTCGGGGTGGTAGGGGCCGAGGACTTCGCGCAGCCGGGTCACGGCCCGCTGTTCGATCCTCAGCGTGTCCTGGAGATCACCGAGGTCGGCTCGGGCGTTGGCCAGGTTGATGGCGCTGTAGAGGGTGTGGGGATGGGACTCCCCCAGTACCTCCGTCATCGTCGTCACCACCTTCTGGAGCAACTGTTCGGCGGCCTCGGCGTCGCCACAGCCCCAGTGGAAGATGCCGAGGTTGTTGATGGCGGCCAGCGTGTACGGATGGCGTTCGCCCGGCACCAGCATGTACTCGTCCACGACCTCCTGAGCCAGGTCCCGGGCGGCGACGGGTTCGCTCGCCGCGAAGAGGTCGGCCGCCAGATTGAGATCGCAGGCCAGCAGGTCCGGGTTGGCCGAGGTGTAACGGGCGCGGTAGCGATTGCGGGTCGCGGTCGTCAACCGCCGGGCGTCCTCCAGCCGGCCGGCCCGGCGCAGTGAGACCGCCAGGCTCTTGGCCGCCGCGAGGGTGCCGGGGAAGGTACGGCCCAACTGCGCCTTGTGGAGTTCATAGGTCCGGCTGAGCAGCGATACGGAGTCCTCGTACCGGCCGACTTCCCGTAGGTCACGGGCCAGGTTCATGGCGGACGAGAGGGTGTACGGGTGCTCTGGTCCCAGCACTTCGGTGCGTCGGTCGAAGACCTCCTGGTCAATCTCCAACGCTCGTGAGTAGAGGCCCGTCATCCGCAGGTTGAGCGCGAGGTTGTTGGCCGCGGCCAGCGTGCGCGGATGGGACTCGTGGAAGATCTGGCTGAACCCTTCGTGGGCCTTGGTCGCCAACTCCATCGCCTCGCTGTACTGGCCGAGCGTCCCGAGGTCCATCGCCAGACCGCTGGTGGTCATATAGGTGTGCGGATGGGTGGCGCCGAGGACCTCCCGCTGGCGGTCCAGGGTGACCTCGTCGAACTCCTTGGCCTCCACATAGCGCCCCTGGGAGCGGTAGATGTTGGAGATGTGGAAGCGAAGGTAGAGGTACTGGAGGTCCTTGTTGCCCAGTTTGGCTCGCCAGACCTCGCGGACTTCGTTGGCGAGGGTCGACGCGCTGGACCAGTCGCCGCGCTTCCAGAGGTAGCGCACCCGGTCGATGATCAGTCGCCGGGTCTCGGGCTCCTTGCAGTCCCAGGCCTCGGAGGTACCCAGATGCGGCCAGATGGTGGCGAACCGGGGCCAGGTCTCGGGGTTGTCGATGGGCTCGTCGTCATCGGGCCGCGCTCCGGCGAGGACCCGGTGGACGGCGTGCCGTGCGTCCTGCTGCTCCTGCTCGGTCAGCTGGGCCCGAATCACCGCCTGCACCAGTCGGTGGACCTGAATGCTGTTGTTGACCTGGTCGACCTTGGCCAGGGCGAACCGGCCGATCTCCCGAATGACCCGGCCCAGGACCAGTTTCTCCTGGAGGGAGGCGTCATACGGCTTGAGCGCCTCGATCATCTCCTTGCTGTAGAGCAGGTTGGCCGAGATGGGCTCGGGGGCGAAGAAGGCGCAGAGTTGGAGCAGCCGGACCGCGGCCGGCGAGCGCTCCTTGAGCCTTTCGATGGAGACGTTCCAGGTCGCGGCGACGGGCTGGGGGTAGCCGGCCGGCTGGTTGAGGGCGAGGACGCTGGTGGCCTGTTCCCGTAGTTGGTCGAGGTAGTCGGTGACCGGAGTCGCGGTCTCGGCGATCCAGGCAGCGGCCTGTTCCACGGCCAGGGGCAGGTCTCCGACCGCGGTGGCGACCTGGTCGGCGTCGTTGAGGGTCAGACCGCGGGCTCTGCGCTGGAGGTGCTCGATGGACTCCTCGCGGGTGAACACATCGATGGGCAGGGCGTCCCCGTACTGGGACCAGGACTGGTTGCGGGAGGTGACGAGGATATGGCCGGGTCCCTGGGGCGGGAAGAACCGTTTGAGCTGTTCGGGGTCATCGGCGTTGTCGAAGACGAGCAGCCACCGGGATGAGGGGACTCCGCGCCGCAGGAGGTCGATGGCCTCCCGGGAGGCGGAGGCCATGTCCTCACCGCCCTGTGCGCCGAGGCGCACGGCGAGTTCGGCGAGTCCCGCGATGACGTCGTCGGGTTGCTCCGCCGGAATCCACCACACCAGGTCGTAGTCGGCCATGAAGCGGTGGACGTACTCGATGGCGACCTGGGTCTTGCCGACCCCTCCGAGGCCGTACAGGGTCTGTGGCTGTGGCAGCACCGCGGCCACCGACATGCCACCGCCGAGCCGGTCCCGCATCCCCTCCAGGGCCACCGACCGGCCGGTGAAGCCGGGGTTGCGGGGCGGGGCGTTCCAGATCTTGGGAACGGTGCCGGGGAACCGAGGCCCGGGGGACGCGGTCTCGGGCAGGTGGGCCGGGCGGTCAAGCGCTCGCAGAAGGGCGGCGGACGCCTGCACTTCGTCGAGTCGGAAGAGGTCCACCGGGTTGCGGTCGATATACGGCGAGGTGAGTCGGATGTCCCCGACCCGGACGGGCAGCAGATGGTGCCGACCACCGGTGGGGTCCTCGGCGGCCGCCCGCTGCCAGAGTTCCATCGCCCGGGCGGACTTCAGATAGGACCCGGAGAGCAGGACGACGGTCCGGGCCGCGGATTCCCACATCACCTCGTCGCTGGGGTGGGGTTCGGCGGACACATCGCGTGGGATGACCCGGAATCCGGCCCGGGTGAGCAGGAACTCGATCCAGTCCGCCCACATCCGGTTCTCCGCCACATAGCTGAGGAAGAGATCCGCGGGTAGTGCGGGCCTGCGCCGGGTGAAGGCGTCGCGGATGCGGAGCCTGACCTCATCGCTCACCGTGGGCATGGAGGTGGTCTCCCGCTCGGTGATGACCGAGGTCAGCCGCTCGAAGGCGGAGAGCAGGGAGTTGGTGAGCCCCGCTTCGTCGCCGAAGGTGGCAAGGGTCTCCTCATAGGCGTAATAGGGCCGGTAGGGAATTTCCACCGCGCCCCAGTAGGAGGTGAGGTCTTCCCCGGCGAGACCGCTGGGAAAGCCGTTGAATTTCACCCGCGCCAGCGCGCGGCCGGCATCCGCCTTCTCCTTCTCACCTTCGTCGATCCGCATCGGAACCGGATAGATCTTGATTCCCCGGCCGCCGTATCTCTCATCGATCTGGCGGGCGACGGAGGCGGCGCCGTCGATGGACTGATCGCTGAGGGTGAAGCAGTCAACGAGGACATCGGGAAGATGCACGGTGCAGATATCGGCGATATCGCTCAGACCGGTACGACTGTCAATGAGGACGTAGTCGTAATTGGCCTTCATGTCATCGCGCAGTGCGTCGAAGAACAGGCCACCGCCCAGCCGGTCGTAGAAGTTGTCCCAGTCGAAGGTGGAGACGGTCGCCGAATACTCACGGTTCTGACGGCCGGCGGAGACGAAGTCGAGAGTGCCTCCGTCGGGGAACTCCCAACCGAGGATCTCGGGGGTGAGGGAGACGGCATGCGGCTGGATGCGGGCGTAGTCGAGGTGCCAGTCGTCACGGCGGGCGGTTTCGGGGGTGATCGCGGCCCAGGCGTACTCGGTGATCAGATCGATGATCCCGGTGGTGGCCCCGAGGGTGGAGGGATCGAGGAAGGGGTGGAAGAACCGGTGCAGACCGGGCGCTTCCAGGTCCCAGTCGACGGCGAGGACGCGCTTGCCGTTCGCGGCGAGAATCCACGCCGTGTTGGCCAGCGCCATCGTGCGCCCGGTGCCTCCCTTGTACGAGTAGAAGGTGACGATGCGTCCGTCACGACTGGCTGTCATCCGTGTCCTCCGCATCGGGGGATGCTGCACGCAGGTGTGGGACGTAGTGGTTGGCGCCGTACTCGACCATCGGACCGCGGAGTCTGGGCCGTTCGGGACGGGAGACTCCAACGGGTGGTGCGGGAGCGTAGACGGCGGCGTGCCGTAGATACTCCTGGGCAACCGATTCGACAACCTGCGGAAGCATCTGTCCGAACGCCTCCATGCTGAGGACTCCTCTGGCCGCGGCCCGGCAGGCGGGTCTGCCCTGTCTCATCTGGTGCGGCATGGCCCGCTCCAACTTCTCGACGAGCTGGGCCTCGGAGATCCGGCTCTGGGGGTCATCGCGGTTCCAGGGGACGACGACGCTGACCCACGGCCGGGGCTCGGCGTCAAAGGCGGCCAGCCGGGCACAGCGATCATCGTCTTCCAGGGCCCAGCGGTCGACGAGGAGTATCTCGGGACGGGTGGGCGGCTGCTGCGGATCGGGGGGCACCTCATGGTCGAAGGAGGAGATGGTCGCCTGGTAGTTGAGCGAGCGGACCAGATCCTGGGCGACGTACGCCAGCGGGCGGGCGGACTCCGGGTGGTAGGGGTTCCAGTCCTGTGACTGTTTGCCGTAGTAGTCGGGAGAGCGCCCGCCGGGGAGGTCGTGCCGGGTGGGCGCCGCGATCGTCAGATGCATCGGACGGGGACCACTGGCCCGCTTGCCGAAGGCACTGGGCGCATGGCGGTAGTCGACGGGGCTGCCGGAGGCGATCCGGGTGGTGTCGGCGACACTGACGATGCGTTTGGCCAGCTCATAGACCGCGGCTTCGTACTCTTCGGCGAAAATCCGCAGTTTGATCAGGCCGTAGAGCCCGTCGGTGACATAGCGGTCGCCGAAGGCGCCATGGTTGAACTGGAGTCGTTCGGCTGGGCCGGGTAACTGCTCGGGGGGCATGGGCACCCAGAGGGCGGGCACGATCGCCTCGGCGGATCGATTGCTCTTGGCCTGGTGGTAGATCGCCCGCTGGGCGAAGGCGTACCACTCCTTGCCGCACATCTCACTGGCGAAGTAGCGGGGGGAGAAGAGCGGGACGAAGACACGGCAGTTGGCGAGCACTTCGCCGAGCCGCTCCGACCAGCCCTCGCCCGAGCGGATCTCCCGGTCTATGAATCCGGCCTGGGCCCCGGCCGGTAGATCGGTCATCGCCATGACATGACCGCAGAGATCGCGGAACAGCCGCTCCACCCACATATCGGGATCGGGGCCTCCCGCCCCGTACCGCGGTGTGTGGGCGTAGCTCAAGAAGAAGTACGGCCGATGGTCCGCGGCACGCTGCGCTGAATCCGACACACGACCCCCGTCCTGTGTGAACGCCCGCCTCCACAGCCGGCATCGAGATGAGCTGCGGGCGAATTCATCATTCCGGAGCCCGGCACGCTCCGCCCCCCTGCCGTTCAGTCAATCAAGGCCGCTTTTCGGTCATCCACTGCACGGCGTGATCCACTGCGGCTCTGATCGAGAAGAGCCGTGCGGGCGTTCCGCCCAGTTGTCCGTTCCGCTCCACTCCCCAGGTGAAGGCCGCGCCGATCGCACTGAAATCGCTCTCGTCGAGTTGGACGTCCTCGTACTCCGTCCATTCCTTACCCCCGTCGGGGAGGGGAACTACACAACGGTACGACCGCAGGGGTGCTTTCGTCCGGTATTCGGCGAGATGGAATGCCGTACAAACAGCAAAATCTACATTGATCATGAATACCTGGGCGTCTGCCCGATAAAGAGCGCCGAGCGGAGAGCTCTCCCCGAGATGGGAGGTGAGGAAGTGGTCTTCCAGAAGTTCCTGAGCGCGTCTGCCCACCGCCGCGAAGGAGGTCTGCGGGTGGGTGCTGCGGACGGCTCCCGGCGCGGTACGGATGGACTCCGCCAACCGGCCCATGCCCTGGCTCGGGGTGCTGGCCGGGTCGAAGGCCGGCATATCCGCCCGGAAGGCCGCCGCCTGCTCGGGTGTCATTCCGCGCACCCGGGCGCGGTAGGCATCGGAGGTGTCGGAGTTCTCCGCGGTGAAGGCGGGCGTCACCAGGGTCCCGCCGGGGCCCACCGCCTCCGAGAGCGCCTCGCGCAGCGAGTCGGCGTGCAGGCCGGTGGCCCGGAGCGCGGCGTGGATGAGGAGGGTCATTCCCTCGCGTACACCGCAGTCCCGCAGGGAGCCCACCAGTCGGTCCCGAGCGGCGGACTCAGCCATCACACGACGCGTTCCGCGCAACGCTGCCGGGACTGTCGGCCGAAGCGCGGCACCCGGTGCTCGGAGCGCTCTGCTGCGGCTGGGAACGCAGGTGCGGCGGGGAGGGTGCCAGGGGAGCCCACCGCGCCGCCCCATCGCTACCGCCACCCTGGCCGGGACGGCCGTCACCGGGGCCGTCCGACCCCTGCCGGGGCAGCGGTCCGGGGTCGGTTGCCAGCTCTCGACGCAGCTGTGCCAGCAGTCGATGGCCGCTGACGGTGAGCTCCGCCGCCCGCTCCAAGGTGGCCAGGCCGCGCTTGGCCTGATCTGCTCCCTCAGGGTCAAAGGCCGCGAGCCCCGCCCGCTCCCAGACTCCTGCCAGCAGTTCGGACACCGGAACCTCCTCGCTCCGCCAGGGGGCCGGGTAACGCCACCAGCCGTCCTGTGCGTACAGATCGCCGACTTCGAGCAGGGCGTTCAGCTTCGCTCGCCGGAAGCCGCGCAGCAGCTCGACCGCCAGCTGTTCGGGGTTACGGGCCGGGGCGATACCCAGCGCTCCATAACCGTGCCCGCGCAGAGCCCGCTCACGCGTGGACGACCGGCCAAAAAGCGACGGTGCGGCAGGGGTTTCGGTGGCTCCCGGGGGACTGGAGGTCAGGGGCGTGAGCGTGGTGAGCCAGCCGGCGGCCTCGGCGGCTTCCTCGGCCGCGAACTGTCGCAGCAGTGCCCACGCTTCGCTCAGCAGTCCGTTCCAGCGCTCGACCTCAGCGGACGTCAGCCGGTCCGCCGTGGGCGCGGCGAAGCAGTCCCGATAGGGGTCGAGGTCATCGAGGCGCAGGAGTGGCACTCCCTGCGTACCGCCGAGCGTACGAACGGGCCGCCAGTCGTCGTCCTCCGTCCGCCGGGTGGAGGTGAGCCGCACCTGACGCGTCCGGCCGTGCGCCCGCACCACGAAGCCGTCGCCGGTGGCCTCGACCTCCGCCTCGCCGGATGCGCTCGGCTCGCCCATGCGCAGCTCGCCGAGGCCGGGCAGTCGCAGCACCCCTTCCTCGTAGGGCGTCCGGACCGGCGTGGGACTGCCGGCGGCCACCAGCGCGGCGGCGAGATAGGACGGCAGTCGCAGTGCGCGTTCGACGGCGTCGGGGCGTTTGCCGGCCAGTGCCCGGTGGGTGTCCTGCAACCAGGTACGGGTGTACGGATGGCGCCAGAGGGAGTCCAGCGGATCGCCCTGGGCATCGAGGGCGAGGGTCAACTCCCAGCCGCGGTCCCACCTCGTACCGCCACGGCCGGCCAGTTCGCCGTGGAGGGAGACCAGGAGCGCGCGGGTGAGGTCCTGGTCCTCGGCCAGGAGGGCGCTGGGCTCGGTCAGTGCGGCGGGAACGAGCTCGTCGGCGACGCGCCGCTCGATACCGCGGATGAGCGCTTCGAGATCGGAGCAGTAGACGGAGGTGTTGTCGAAGTCCGTGGCCTCGCTGTAGCGGTGGGTGTAGAGGCCACCGCCGCAGGAGCGGACGACCGGGCACTGCCGGCAGGTCTCACTCACCCCGGCCAGCTCCCGCTGGCGGGCCTTGACCCCGGGGTGGGCGGCGACCTCGTCGAAGGAGTGGTGGAACACGTCGAAGCCGGTGGCCGCGGCGCCTTCGTAGGCGCTCTTGAGGGAGTCGACCTGTTCCAGTGCGCCATCGGTCTCCACCACGACCAGGTCGGTGGGGGCGAGACCGAGCGATTCGGTGAGGCTGGGGCCGCCCGCCAGGGTGGAGAGCACCGACTCGAAGAGGCGTACCGGCACCCGACGGCCGAGCGTGTCCCAGCGGTCGAAAACGGTCAGCAGCCAGTCGGCGTAGACCGTGGGTGAACCATTCGGTCGAACCGGGGGCGCGTCCCAGGTGGCGTGGGGCAGCAGGAAGTCGATGCGGGGCGGGTCAAGCTCGGTCAGGGCGTCGTACACGGCGATCGGGTCATTGGCCACGTCCACGGTGCACAGCAGGCCGAGATAGAGATGGCGATAGCGATCTTCGCGAAGGAGTTCAACGGCTTTGAGAACCAGCGGATGGCTGGTGCGGCCGTCGGCGAATCGGCGGTGCCTGTCATTCGCGCTGCGGTCACCATCGAGGGAAATTCCGACTTTGACATCGTATTCGTCAAAGAGGTCAAGATATCGCGGACTCAGTTGTAAGCCGTTGGTGTGGATGCGCAGATCGAGTTCCGCGAGGGGTTGGATAGCCGCGGTGAGCTCCGCGCAGACACGCCGGAGTCGTAAAGGCCCGGCGAGCAGAGGCTCCCCTCCGTGCAGGATCACTGACACGGAGGGCAGGGCATGGCTCTTTACATGCTCGGCCAGTCGCTGAGCTGTCCAGGAAATCGCTTCGTCAGAGATTGCCTTAGGGCGGGTGAGCCAGCTCTGATCAGCGTGTTCATAGATGTAGCAGTGGTCACATGCGAGGTCACATCTGCTGTGGACCTTCAGAACGATCTCGCGGAATGGGACCGGTGGTCCTGTCATTCGGCCAGTCTAGAGCGCCGAGTTGAAGCTGGATGTCCGCACGGTGCGGTCGGCGGTGGCCGGGATGATCCGCGCGAGCTTCTTGGCTACCTCGCCGCCCCGGACGTCGATCTGCGCCAGGGGGACGCGGTTTCTCTTCGCAACTGCGAAGGATGCGGGGGTTTGAATTGCCATGGGGGGCCGTCCTTGATCTTGTGTCCAGCGCGGATCACCACGCACCATTGCGGTGGTGGCGGCACGACTTTACTCTCATGGCCACTCGCAGCAACTCAGGTCACCGCCACGGAACAAAAGAGTTGCGTCACATTCCCAGGAACGAGCGCGGAGCATCCCATTCCGCCTAAAGAGTGAAGGTCATAACCGCAGACAGGGGGGCACATGACCGGGATTCCTGGACAAACGGGCAGCATCGTGTTCCGTAACATGGATCTGCCGGCTCTCTTCCATCACACGGACGCCATAGCCATCGCCCGCCAGCGAGAGGCCATCGGCTCTACCCGGCGCCAACTGCTGTTCCTCGTCCTGGGCGCCACCGCGGCGGCACTACCCACTTCTGTGAAGGTGGGCGATTCCGTTCAACTCGGAGGCGTACTAGCCGCATTGGCGTACGCCGGAGTACTACTCCTGGGCTACCGCGCATCCAGACACAGTGCAAAGTCGCATTGGCAACTAAATCGCTCTGCGGCCGAGTTCATCAAGTCAATGTGCTGGCGATACTCCGTTCATGGAGCACCCTTCGCCACCGCAGGATCAGAATCGGACGAACTGTTCATTACCCGACTCGATGAAGGGCTTCGGGAGCTGACGAAAGTCGGGTGGGAGGATCCGCGCACCGGTCGTACTTCCACGGTGTCCAGCGAACTGATCACCCCTCCGATGCGTCAACTACGCGCCCAATCGTTCAGCATGCGCAAAGAGACATACATCAGAGACCGGCTGATCGAGCAGCGAAACTGGTACCACCGCAGCGCCGAGAACTCCCGTAGAGCCACCCGATTATGGTCGTTCTCGATCGGCCTGCTGACCCTGGTGGCACTGTTCTTTTCGCTATTGCACACCTTCTCGCTCGTCGACTCCATCGAAGTGGCGGGGGTGACGGGAGTGCTTTCGACCGCCGCGGCCAGTTGTCTGGCGTGGAGCGAGATCCGCCGGCATCAACCGCTCATCGCCGCGCATTCCCTGGTGAAGGAGGATCTGGCAGCCATGCACACGGCCATGGAGTCATCGGTGACCGCCGCCCAGTGGCCGTCGGCGGTGTACGAGACCGAGCGCATCGTCTCTCCCCAGCACACGGACTGGCTGGCCCGACACCGCAGCTGATCACTGGGGGATCGCGGCGCCGGCCCGGTGAGCTGCGGGATCCGGCTCACCCGCCGGGGAGCCCGTCGCATGGACAGGCTCGCCCGTCGCCCTCGTTCGACCCGGCCGGTAGCGGGTCAGTCGCGCACCAGTCCCTCGCGCCAGATGACCGTTACCGGTTTCCCCAGGTCCCGCGCGTAGTGAACGATGTCGGCTGTCCCGCCCAGGCCACGGGCCGGACAGCCGTCCCAGACCGCGAGGAGGCGGTCGCAGTTGTCGGCGATATAGGCGCCGGCCGCGTAGTAGGCCTCATCCGTCGAGTGGGCGAAGGCCAGTCTGACCTCTCGGGTGGCCCGCCCCCTCAGCGCCTCGTAGCACGCGAGTTCGCCGGGTTCGGTGAATCCGTCCGCGTAGTCCCCGCTCGGGACCACCACGGTCAACTCGGCCCCGCAGGACAGGGCGAGGTCCGCGAAGAGCTGGTCAGCTCCCACCGCGAGGCACGACAGCGCCTCCATCGCTCCCCCGTGCTGCCGGAGGACAGCGAGGATTTCCGCCCGGATATGGCCCTGGGCCGCACGAGGGATGTTCCGGTGGCCGGTCACTCCGATGCGCTTCACTTTCCGGCGCCCCCGTCTCTCCCCACCCCCGTCGGGTTGGGGTGCTGACATCGTCCCAGAAGGCCGCGCGACGTCGAACCCCCGTCCTCGATATGGACGGGGGCTGACCGCTCCGGGTCCTCTGATCGGATACGGGATCAGTACAGACTGACCCCGTACGCGCTCAGTGCCTCGGTAACGGGCTGGAAGAACGTCGTACCGCCCGTCGAGCAGTTGCCGCTACCGCCCGAGGTGAGGCCGACGGCCCGACCGCCGGAGTGGAGCGGGCCGCCGCTGTCACCCGACTCGGCGCAGACATTGGTGCGGATCATGCCGTAGACGACATCACCGCCGCCGTAGTTCACGGTCGCGTTCAGACCCGTGACCGTGCCGCTGTGAATGCCCGTGGTGGAGCCGCGGCGGGTGACCTGCATGCCGACGGTGGCGTTCGCGGCACCGGTGATGTCCACATTGCCGACGGTGCCGGGGCGGGGGACCGCGGCGTTGCTGTAGCGCACCAGGCCGTAGTCGTTGCCGGGGAAGCTCGATCCGGCGGTGGGGCCGATGACATTGGTGCGGGCCGAGTTGGTGTACCAGTTGGTGGCACCGTCGGTGCAGTGCCCCGCGGTGAGGAAGTAGTAGGTGTTGCCGCTGCGGACGTTGAAGCCGGCCGAGCAGCGCCAACCGCTGGCGTAGGTCGCGTCGCCGCCCGAGAGCAGCTTGCTGAGGACACCGGGGGTGCGCTCGATGCGCAGCGCACGGGAGTCCATGCCCGCGGCCTTCTTGATCACGGATATCTCGGCCGGCGAGACCGTGCTGTCCGCGGTGACGACCAGGGACTTGGTTGCGGGGTCGACATGCCAGGCGGTACCTGCGACATCCGCGCCGAGCACGGCGTCGCTCGCGGCGCTGAGTCGGGCGGTGCTCGGGGCGCTCTGGGCGCCGGCCGGGTTGGCGGTGGCCTGGGGTACGGCGACGGCGGCTGCGGCGATGAGGGCAACGCCGACCGCGAGGAGGCGGGTGCGTCTGGCCCTGGCGGTCCGGGGGGTGGCGGTGGGCTCGTTCCTCACTGGTGGTTCCTCCGAGGGGAATCAGGGGCCCCTGGTGGGGTTGAGGGCCCGTGAGGCGCAGCCGGGGGTACGTCCGATATATGAACTGGTCGTGCCCCTGACAAGCACTGCTGCGGAGTATTCGTGGCGTCAATAAGCGCCGCAAGGGAGGTTTTCAGCCGCGTGGAGCGCTCAGCACCCGGCGCCCCCGGTGGCCTTTCGGCGGCCGGGGGCCGGGTGTGGCGCTCAGCTCGAAGCCGGGGTCAGCCGGCCAGTAGGCGCCGCTCCCCCGCTGGTACCGGGATCGGAAGGGTGTTCCCCGGCGGCGGGAAGGGGCAGATGAAGTGGTCGGCGAAGGCACACGGAGGTAGTTGTGTGCGGTTGAGGTCCACGGTCACGGTGCCGTCCGGTGCCGGAGCCGCCGGCCGCAGGAATCGGAAGCGGTAACTGCTGTTCCCGCTGGTGGAGTCCGCGAAGACGGCCCAGAGGGTGCCGTTGTCCTCGATCGCCACCTGGAGGGTGTACTCCGTACCGCCGAGGGTGAAGGCGATCTCGCCACCGAGGCCGAGACCACGCTCCTGACCGTCCGCGTTCGCCACCCGGACGCTACGGGTAGCCGGATAGCCGCGGAAGCGTCCGGGCACCGACCAGCGGGGGTCGTACGGGGTCGCCTCGATTCCCTGGAAGGAGCGTCGGGCGGGGGCCTCAGGGTCGAAATCACGTACCGCCCAGAGGCCTTCGCGACTGAGTACGAACAGTCTCCGTGCGCCATGGGCGACCCGGGACTCAGGGATCGGCCCATGGTCGGCGCCGAGCCGAACCGTGCCGGTGAGCGGCTTGTCGTCCACGGTGAGGCCGTCTGCGGCGGTGGCGCTGAGGACCACCTGGTCACCGCCGTGGGTCCAGTTGCCCGGGACGGCCGGAATTCGACCCTCCGGGTAGTCGTCGAGCCAGTGGGTGCCGGTGAGCGCGAGCGGGCCGTAGGGCGCGGAAATCGTGGCGACGCGCCGTTCATGCCATTTGCGCCACTTCTGAGCGTCCACTCCCCCCACACCGTTGGGCCCACCGGGGTGACGGTCTCGCCGTCCACCAGGGCTGGCTGGATTGCCTGCGCTGCTCGGGTGGTCTGGGCTGCTCGGGTCGAGAGAATTCTGGGGCTCGGCTGCGCTCGCTGCGCCGTTCGCGCTGTCTGGGGCGGACTGACCGTTCCTGGCGCCCGATCCACCCTGCCCGTCCGGGCTGTCTGCTCGCTCCTCGTCAGCTCTCATACCGTCAACCCTTCCACACCGGTTGAGCCAACCCGAGGTGGGCACGGAGCGTCGTGCCCGAGTAGCAGGTACGAAACACTCCGCGCTCCTGGAGCAGCGGCACCACCTCGTCGACGAACTCGTCGAGATCGCCCGGGGTGAGATGGGGTACGAGCAGAAAGCCATCGGCCGCGCCCTGGCTGACGAAGTCGGCCATCGCCGAGGCGATGGAACGGGCGGTACCGACGAAGGACTGCCCTGTGGTCGCCTCGATGACCGTCTGGCGGATGGACAGCCCCTTCGCCCGGGACAGTTCCCGCCATCGAGCAGCGGTCTCCAGGGGGTCGCCGGTCTGCGTCAGCCCCTGGGTCAGCAGGACATCAGGTTCGGGATCGATCTCGGGAAGCGGCCCGTCGGGGTCGTACGAGGACAGATCCCGGCCCCACACCTGCTCCAGGACCAGCAGCGCACGCTCGGGGGAGATCTGCTCGTGCCGGATGGCGGCGGCCCGCTCCCGCGCCTCGGCGTCGCTCGCGCCCAGTACGAAGGTGACCCCCGGCATGATCTTGAGATCGCTCGGTTGCCGCCCGTAGGCGGCGAGTCGGGCCTTGACATCGGCGTAGAAGGCACGGCCGGCGTCCAGGGTGCCGTGCCGGGTGAAGGCCACGTCGGCGAAGGCCGCCGCGAACTCCCTGCCTTCGTCGGAGTCCCCGCTCTGGATGACCACGGGGTGTCCTTGGGGCGAGCGCGGCACGGTGAACTCGCCCTGGACGGCGAAGTGCTGGCCGGAGCGGAAGATGGGGCGAGGCTGTCCGTCGGGGGTCCAGGAGTCCCACAGTTCCCGGGCGGTCGCGATGAACTCAGCGGCCCGGGTGTAGCGGTCCACCCGGTCGGGACAGCCTCCGCGCCGGAAGTTCTCGCCGGTGAAGGCGTCGGACGACGTCACCACGTTCCAGCCGGCGCGCCCGCTGCTGAGGTGGTCAAGCGAGGAAAGCCGGCGGGCGAGTTCATAGGGCTCGTTGAAGCTGACATTGACGGTGGCGGCCAGACCGAGTCGATCGGTCACCGCGGCGAGGGCGTTGAGCAGGGTGATCGACTCGGGCCTTCCGGCCACGTCAAGATCGTGGACAAGCCCTTTGTGCTCGCGTAACCGGAGCCCCTCGGCGAGGAAGAAGAAGTCGAACAGACCGCGTTCAGCGGTTCGGGCGAGGTGTTCGAAGGACGCGAAGTCGATCTGGCTGCTCACCGGGGAGTCACTCCAGGCGGCGGGGCCGCCCGCTCCGGGGAAGTGCGCGGCGAGGTGGAGGCTGCGTGGCTGGTCGACGGTCATGAGTTCCCCTTGCTGAGCGCGTATCGGTTGGCTGGCCGAGCGAGGCCGAGGTGCTCCCGGAGAGTGCCGCCGGGGTGGAAGGTACGGAAGAGACTGCGGTGTTGCAGCAGGGCGACCGTTCCGTTGACGATGCGTTCGAGGTCGCGATGGGGTGCGATGGGGGCGAGATGGAAGCCGTCCACAGCCCCACCGCCGTGCCACTTGCCGATCAACTCGGCCAGCTCCACCGGACCGCCGCTGTAGTACGAGCCCTGGGTGGTCAGCCGAGGGCGGGAGTGGAAGCCGCCGAGGCCGGGTTCCGGGGTCGCTTCACTCCCACCGAGATCGACCGCGAGCGAGAGCAGGACCCGCAGGGACGACGGGTCCCTGCCGTGTGCCTCGGCATCGCGGTGGACCGTGGCGCGCAAGGAGGCGGCCTGTTCGGGGGTGGCGGCCCTGATGAAGACGACATCGGCGTACCGGGCCGCGGTGCGGCGTCCTTCAGCTCCCGCCCCCGTGATGTCAATGGCGGTGATGGGGCGGCCCTGCGGCGGCCGGGGCACGGTCGACGGCCCGCGGACACTGAAGCGGGTGCCCTCGAAGTCGACATGGTGCAGCTTGGATCTATCGATGAATCGGCCCCTCGCCGCGTCGCGGACCTCGGCGCCGTCCTCCCAGCTGTCCCAGAGCCGGGCCACAGCGTCGGCGACCTCACCCGCCTCCCGCCACAGTTCCTCGGCGGGGGCGGCCGGGCGGCGGCCGAAGAGCCGGGCCTCCGCTTGCGTGGCTGAGACACCCACCGCCCAGCCCGCCCGGCCGCGGCTCACCCAGTCGAGGGTGGCGATCGCGGTGGAGACATGGAAGGGCTCGGTGTGGGTGGTGGTGACCGTGGGCACCAGTCCGATGCGCCGGGTCGCGGGGGCGACCCGAGCGAGTACGGCGAGCGCGTCGAGCCCTGGCCTGGCGAATGAGTCTCCGAGCGTGACGAAGTCCAGGGTGCCGCGCTCGGCCAGGGTGACGAGTTCGGTGTAGTGATCGGCGTCGTACCGCGCCGGGCCGTCGAGCGCGACGGCCAGATGCAGGGGACGGGTTCGTGACATATCGGGTGCCTCTCCGGATGGTCGTTCCAGGGCGGGCTCGGTGGTCGGACTCCCCGGCCGCTGGCTGGTCGCGTGCGGGTTGGGGGATGTGCGGGGGGTACGGACTCCGGGTGCGCGAAAGCCCGGTTGGGGCTCGGGGTGATCAGGGCGATCGGGTTCCGCTTTCCGGCGACTGGTCGGGACGCTGGCGGGGGGCCCGTGCTGAGGGTGAGCGCGACTGATCGAGTGCCGGGCGCGAGGTGGATCAGGTGCACTGCGCTCGGCGGAAAGTGCTTCAGACGGTGCGCGAAGGACAGACCGCGGACGGAGAACAGACCGCGGACGCAGGACGGACCCGGTGCGAGGGGGCGACCGGGGGTGAAGGGCGGACGGTTCGCGAAGGGCGACAGGACCGTCGGCGGAACGGGGGGCGGGCCATGCGCACGAAGTCGGCGCTCGGCGGGAGTTCCGGTCCACCGAGGCGGGAGAGGCGCAACGCACCGCCCGCCCGGGCATCGGTGGACAGGCCGCGGGCAGCGGGCGAGGGCCGCCGGGGGCGGGGGCGCCCCTGGTCAGTCCTGGGCAGCCCGAGGCGCACGGTGCCCTTTGGGTAGCGCGAGAGTGAGGAGAGGACGGGTTGGGTGGGCCGGGGCTTCTCCAGTACCCGAGCAGCGGGCCGCTGAAGCCGGGCGAGCACACTGGCCTCTCCCGCCCCAGAGCATCTCCGCTGGGTCTCCACCGTGCGTCCCATGCCGGGGAAACCGCCCGCTCCGGCACGGCCAACCCAGGCGCGGTCAGGCCCGGCCCGGTCGGCCCCGGCGCGGTTGAGCCCATTTCGCCCTGGTAGCCGATGCGGCCGTGCTGCGGGGGCTCTCAGGGGCACGGGGGAGACGCGCGCACAGGGGGCGGTGGCCGGCAGGGGGCCGGGAGGCGTCGGGAGGGTGTCGGGAGACACGGCCATGGCAAGGCTCCGTCGATGCGGGGGCCGAACTCGGAATTCGCCTTCACCGGACACACAGGCAGCACCGGACAGTCGCACCGGGTCTCCCGGTGCGTTGGTGACGCGCACGATGGACCGCGCCCCTCAGCACGGTCTGGTCTTGAGGCTGAGGGTGGCAACCGTCCGCTGTCAAGGCTGTCCATACTGTGAGCAGGTTGTCTCATGACAGTTGACGGTTAGTGGGATGCCTGTTCCACTTGGGCCATGTATCGACAGCGGTTGCTGGTCAGGCGCTCCCACATCGACTTCGGTCATGTGTGGTCCGCATCCTGTTGAACCCACCCGTTGTCGTGACCCGCGCCCATTGAGGCGCTTGCCCCTTGCGTTCTCCTCGCGTCCGCTATCGCCGCCGTCCACAGTTGGATGGAGCGCTACGGCCACCCCTTCGCCTGGACCGACCGCCGGGATGCCCGCCCTTCACCCGCACCTTGACGCACACCCCCTCCCCTCATGCGCACGGCACTGATCGGGCTTCCCCGGGGAAGCCCGATCGCCGCTGTCCCTGCCGCGTTGCCCTCTGCGCGTTCCCTCAGTCGCAGGGGCAGCAGCAGCCGTCGCAGCTGCCGCAGTCCACACAGTCACCGTCCCGGCAGCAGCCCTTGCGCCTCTTGCGCGACCAAGGGCCCTCGTACCCCTTGGCACAGCAGATCTGACAGGTGCAGAAGAGGTACGTGAACATGCCGCAGCCGGGCAGAAGAGAGCGCGGCCTGGGGCGAGGGGGCTCCCCGCCGAACGACGGCGGCTGTCCCCCACCGGGACCAGCCGGGCCACCCGGGCCACCCAGGTCACCGGGCACTCCAGTACCACCGTACGGATTTCCGCCGTAGGGGTTCGTCCCGTACGGGCCGGCTCCGGGGCCCTGGGGAGGGTTGTACGGGCCGGGCGTGGAGGCAGTGGCCTGGTGGGAGCAGGCGGCCGTATCGAAGGTGCGGTTCACCGCGGACGCCAGTTCATGGGCGAGGAGCACATGCACCAGCCGGTCGTCCGCGAACCGGGTGTCCCGCAGGGCGAGCCGCACCCCGTGCACCGCGTCATCGGCGAGCCGACGGGCCTCGGGCAGTGAGGTGCCGGTCGCGGTGAGCGGATTCCAGGCACCTGATGCGGCGTCAGCCTCCTGGTCCTCCACCGCGTCGAGCAGATGGGCGAGCCGACCGAACAGACGCCCGGCCTCGGCAAGAGGAGCCTCGTTCTCCGGGCGTCCGGCGAGCACGGCGGTGTAGGCGAAGGCGGCGGCGGTGGCGGTCTCGGTGGGTTCGGTGACGGTCAGCAGCGGGGTGCCGGGGCCGGCGAGCGCCTCAAGGGCCGGCTGTCGATCGACGGCGTCCAGGAGTACGGCGGTGTCGAACCCGAGCTCAGCCCCGGCCCGGGCACCAGCACGATCCCAGCCGCGGGCGACTCGGCGGGCGGCGGCGGCCAGCGGCCGGCGGGCCAGCACCCCATCCCGGTCGGCCACATGGTCGCGCACCTTCGCGGATGCCAGCACCAGGGACACGGCCGCGGCGAGCCGGGCGCCTTCGCCACGGGCGACGGGGGTGGTGCGCATGGCGCGCAGCGGGCAGGGACCCGCGGTACGACGGGCGGCCGGGGTCCGCTCGGACTGAGCCTCCGTCAGAACCGAGATGATCAGCCCGTCGTAGTTGGTGACCACCCGGGCGAACTGACCGTGATCGGCGCGCAGCGCCAGGCAGAGCCCGCAGAGATGGGCCATCCACTCCGTCTTCAATCCATCGGTCAGACGGTGGCTGCAGGGCCTGACTATTCCGAACATCTCGTTCCCCCGTGAATCGTTTCAGCATGCGGGGGCATCGTAGCGAGCAGGGCTGGCGGGGCCAGTTCACCCGTACGTCCCCCACATCACCCATCTGGCCTCAGATTTATATTTTGATCCGATGACCGCCTGTGTACAGGAAGAACTCTGACGAACCACCACATCTTCTGCACCAGTACCGTCACGAAACCCGTGTGCGGCGACAATCCACTTGGCGCGCGATCCGCATGATGAACGAGCATAGGGACAGGAAAGACGAAAGACCGCTAGCAAGCGGACCGCAGTGGAAGGAGGCGTCGATGGGATCTGTGCGCAAGGCCAGCGCCTGGCTGGGACTCGTCGAAGACAACGACGAGCGTTACTACGGCGACGACTACGCCGAGTACGCCGAGGGCGCCGAGACGGGTGAAGCGTGGGTCACCGACCCTGAACTGCGGACGCCCTCTGATTCCGCACAGGAGGAGGAGAGCCGCAGGATCGCCACGGTCTCGCCCTCCTGCTTCCGGGACGCGCGCGGTATCGGCGAGCTCTTCCGGGACGGCGTCCCGGTGATCGTCAACCTCACCTCGCTGGAGTCCCCCGACGCCAAACGGGTGGTGGACTTCTGTGCCGGGCTGACGTTCGGCCTGAAGGGCTCCATCGAGCGGGTCGCGACCCGAGTCTTCCTGCTGAGCCCGGCACACACCCAGGTCGTCAACGCGGAAGCCCCGGGGCGCACCCCGGACGGGTTCTACAACCAGAGCTAGGCAGGGTGCTCGCCAGCCGCCTCCGGGCGCCGAGCCTTCGCCGTCAAACGAATCGACCGGTCCACCCGATGGCACGCTGGCCGCCCCGGGGCACCGGCCGATCGAAACGTCGTGGCGGACCGGCTCACCGGAAGGCGTCGAGGCCGGTGAGCGCCTTGCCGAGCACCAGTTGATGCATTTCGACGGTGCCCTCGTAGGTGAGCACCGACTCCAGATTGGTCGCATGGCGCATCACGGGGTACTCCAACGAGATCCCGTTGGCGCCGAGGATCGTGCGCGCGGTACGGCAGATGTCGATCGCCTCCCGCACGTTGTTGAGCTTGCCGAAACTGACCTGCTCGGGGCGTAGCCTGCCGCGGTCCATCCGCAGGCCCAGGTGGTGGGCGAGCAGAATGCCCTTGTGCAGTTCCACCGCCATGTCGGCGAGTTTGGCCTGGGTGAGCTGGAAGCCGCCGATGGGCCGGCCGAACTGCTCGCGGGTACGGGCATAGTCCAGCGCGGACTCGAAACTCGCCCGGGCCGCGCCCATCGCGCCCCACACGATTCCGTAGCGGGCATGGCTGAGACAGCTCAGGGGCCCCTTGATCCCGGTGACCCCGGGCAGCACGGCATCGGCGGGCAGTCTGACCTCGTCCAGTACGAGTTCACTGGTGACGCTGGCCCGCAGGGACCACTTGTGCTTGATCTCGGGGGCGGAGAAGCCGGGGGTGCCGGTGGGAACGGCGAAGCCGCGGATGCCGTCGTCGGTCTGCGCCCAGACCACCGCGACGCCCGCCACCGAACCATTGGTGATCCACATCTTGCGACCGGTCAGCACCCAGTCCGAGCCGTCCCGCTTGGCATAGGTCCGCATGCCGGCCGGATCGGAGCCGTGGTCGGGTTCGGTGAGCCCGAAGCAGCCGATGGTCTCGCCCGCGGCCATCGAGGGCAGCCAGCGCTGCTTCTGCTCCTCGGATCCGTAGCGGTGGATGGCGTACATCGCCAGGGACCCCTGGACGGAGACGAGGGAGCGGATGCCGGAGTCAGCCGCCTCCAGTTCCAGGCAGGCCAGTCCGTACTGGATGGCGCTGGCACCCGCGCAGCCGTACCCGTCGAGTGACATTCCCAGTGCGCCCAGCGCACCGAGCTCTCGGGTCAGCTCATGGATCCCGGGCAGCTCTCCGCGCTCGTACCAGTCGGCGATGGACGGCAGGATCCGGTCGGCGGCCCAACCGCGGACGGTGTCGCGGATCGCCAGGTCTTCGGGGCTGAGCAGCTCATCGATACCGAGGGGATCACGGGGATCGAAGGGGGCGGACTTCGGTGGTGCGGACATCGCGTGGCCTCCGGCAACACTCACTGGGGTTCGTCAGCATCGGACAGCACAGAAAACTAGCAGCGCTAGTTACGGGTCCGACGTTACGGGTCAGCGCGGGGTCAGTCCAGACCCGGTCACCTTGGCGTGTTCACGGCTCGCCGGGCCCGCCCCTCGGCGGTCGCGCCGTGCCCGGCGCCGTGCTCCTCGGTGCGACCGGAGTGCTCGGGTGCCGTCGGCTGGCCACTCCCGTGCCCCCTGGCGCCCGTGGCCTCCGCGCCGCCACGACGAGCCGGCAGCTGCACACCGGACGGGCGCCGGGGTGTCTCAGCGCACCGCGGCGGCGGACAGTGCTGCGCCGCCGTGGTGCAGTCCATGAGCCGGGGCAGCCTCAGCGCGGCGAGCGCGCCGAGCATCAGCAGGCCCGCGCTGACCAGCAGCGTCACATGCAGGCCATGGACGAAGGACTCCCGGGCCGTGGTACGCAGCACCGCTCCGGGGGCGCCGCCCAGCTGGTCCGCCATCCGGTACGCGCCGCCCAGGGAATGGGACGCCGCTTCCCCGGCCGACTCCGGGACCCCGCGCAGCGACTGGAAGGCCGGTGCGTAGGCGGCGTTCATCACGCTTCCGAGGAAGGCGATGCCCATGCCCGCGCCGAGCTGGTACGAGGTCTCACCGATCGCCGCCGCCCCGCCCGCGTGCTCCGGCGGAGCCTCACTCAGCATGGATTCGTAGGCGGCGAAGAGCGTGGTCTGCAGCCCGTAGCCGAGCAGGACGAACCCGGTGGTGAGCAAGAGGGGACGATCTTCCTGGCCCATCATCACCAGCAGCAGTACGGCCGTGGCAGTCAGCACGAAGCCCCAGCCCGCCATCTGGCGTGGCCCGACCCTGCGCAGGGTGTACGAGCCGGTCGCCCCGGCGGCCATCGCCGCGAAGGTCAGGGGCAGCAGCCGCAGTCCGGTCTCCAGCGGGCTGAGACCGAGGATCAGTTGGAGGTACTGAACGGCGATCAGCTCCAACCCCACCAGTGCGAGCATGGCGAGGACGATGCAGCCGACCGCGGTGGAGAAGGTGGTCGAGGCGAACATCCGCACATCTATCAGCGGATGGCGGCGCCGGCGCTGGCGGTAGACGAAGAGCACCAGGAGCGCCACCCCGACCAGCAGCGGGCCGGCGGTGCCGGCGTCCAGCAGACCGTGCCCGACACCGAGCCGCTTCACCCCGAGGACGACCCCCAGCACCCCGGCGGCGGCCATCAGGGCACCGAGGACATCCCACGGACCCTCGAATCCACCGCGGGATTCGGGCAGCAGCCAACGGGCCAGCGGCAGGATCATCAGCATCAGCGGGATGTTGATCAGGAAGACCGAGCCCCACCAGAAGTTCTCGACGAGGAAGCCGCCCAGGACCGGTCCGGCGGCGGCGCCCACCGCGGCGACGGCGGTCCAGACGCCGATGGCCGTCGCCCGCTCGCGTCGGTCGGGAAAGACCGCGCGGAGGATGGAGAGAGTCGCGGGCATGATCATCGCGCCACCGAGACCCAGCAGGGCACGCGCCGCGATCAGCACCTCGGGCGTACCGGCGAAGGCGGCCATCGCCGAGGCCAGACCGAAGACGCCGTAGCCGAGCAGCAACACCCGACGGCGGCCGACCCGGTCCCCCAGCGTGCCGAAGAGGATCAGCAGCGCGGCGCAGACCAGTGGGTAGGCGTCCACGATCCACAGCAGCTCCACCCCGCTGGGGCGCAGATCCTCGCTGACGGCCGGCACGGCGACATGGAGCACGGTCGCATCGACGGCGACCAGAAGCAGGCTCACACACAGGACCAGCAGGACGACCCAGCGGCTTGCGCCGCCACCCGCGGCACGAAGACGTGCCACGGCCGTGGTCATCCCGGACATGCAGTACCTCCAGTGGTTCCCTCGCGCTCGGCGGGCCAGCCAGGGACGGGACGGTCCCTCAAGGGTGGTCCAGGCATCGACGGGCGAGTGGGCCGTCAGAGTACGCCAGTTCACGCCAGTGACGCGTGGTCCGCATCTCAACGATTGAGGACCAGGCATGTGGCATACGCCACGCGGGTACCCGCGAGTCAGGTCGGCGGCCACCGGCCCCGGCGCCGTGAATGGGTCGGCCGGGCGGTTGGACAAGTACCCGGGAAGAGCATCGCCAAAGATGAGAAAGAATTCATACGACTAGCCGGGGAGAGATACTTTGCAACACAGAAAGGACATTCGACAGGAGCGTAGGAGCAAATGGGACGTGGCCACTCGGGAATTTCCAAGGCGGCCGCGAATATCACTCGCGGCTGAGACCTACTCCACATCACATCGTCATCACAAAGACGCTGGATCGGGCTAGTCGTGAGCTCACTCGCTGTAACGTCGATTGGGTGCGTACCGACATCTTCGCCCGCTTGGACCGGGAGCCGGAACCGCCGAAGATAGAGATCCCGCGGATGAGCCGCACCCGTCTCGCCCTCTTCGGCGGGACGTCTGCGTTCTACCTCGCCATCGTCATCGCCGTACTGGCTTCGACCTGGCTGGTGATCATCGACTGGAAGGTGATGTTGTTCCGGCCCTATCAGCAGTGGCCTGAGCTGCATCCCTATCTCGACTACTTCGTCGTGCTCGGCCAGCGCGGACCCACGGCCGTGATGGTCGCCGCGTGGCTGGGCTGGCGCTCCTGGCGCCAGCACACCGTGCGGCCCCTACTGGTGCTCGGCGTGTCGCTGTTGTTGCTCAACACGACCGTCGGCGCGGTCAAGATCGGCCTCGGCCGACTCGGCCCTCATTACGCGACCCAGATCGGATCGGCCGAGCTATTCGCCGGCGGCGATATATTTCCCTCCGGGCATACCGCAAATGCGGTCGTGACCTGGGGAATCCTCGCCTATCTGGCCACCACTCCGAAGACCAGGCGCTATTTGTCGGCGCTCTCCGCGACGGTCTCGCTCGGTGTCGGTCTCACCACCGTCTATCTCGGCACCCACTGGTTGAGTGATGTGCTGCTCGGCTGGGCCGCCGGTCTGTTGATCCTGCTGGCACTGCCCTGGTGCGAGCCGCTGATCGGGCGGGCCGAAGCGTGGATCTTCGCGCAGCGCGAGCAGTGGCGTGCACGCCGCAGGCTGGCGCCCTCGCTACCGGTCGCATCGGGCGGCCCGCGGGGTACCGGGGTGCCGCGGCGCCCGGCGCCGATCTCCTCCAGCGCGTCGGAGGAGAGTCCGACGCGCGAGCCGGTGGCAGCGGGCGGCCTGGTGGTGCCAGCACCCCCCAGCGGGAGGTCTCCAACCCAGTTCGCCCAGCCCAGACAGCATGCAGCCAGGGCTGAGCGGGCCGGTGTGAGCTCGGCGGGCCGACGTCACATCGGTGGGCCGACGGGGACAGCCGGCCACTCGGGGAAGCTGGGCAGGAAAGAAGCGAAGACGCCGTTCGACAGAGGCTGAGACAGCGGCGTAGCGAGAGGGCCCCGACCGATGGTCGGGGCCCTCTTCCGTTGGTTCGGCCCTCAGGCACGGGCTCCCGGGGTCCCCCGCCGCCGGGCCGGGTCGGGGTCGCTCACCCGGGCCAGCAGCGGGTGACCCGGCCGTTCTCCACCTCGAAGTTCAGTCGACCCGCCACATACTCCAGCGTGATCATCGTCCCCGGTGGCAGCGACCGGACCGTGGTCCAGCCCCGTTCCCGAGCACGCTCCTCAGCGCTCTCGGCGAGGAGCCCGACATAGGAGTCATGGGTGTCTTCGGGTTGCGATGGGGGGGTCGGTAGGGGTGCCATGACATCCACCGTAAGCGGCAGCGGACGGTGACGGAAGCGGAACGAGGGACCCGCTTCCCCGTGACGGATGGGGAGGCGGAGGCAGGCTCCAGCGGCCATACGTTCCTCGGTGGTCACGCTTCTGTCACGGGAAGCCCACCTGCGTTCAGCTCAAAACGGGTCACTCAAACGGGCAGTTCGACGCCGTGCGCGCGGTAATTCAGAAGCGATACCCGATCATGGAGAATTCCCGCCTGTGGAATGTGCAGGGCTGCTTCCGGCACTCAATGGGGGGCCGCGGAGAATTCACTATTTCCGTACCGAATCCCCTCTCTCTCCCAGCTCGGTCGACGACTGAGCAAAAGGGCGGCGGGGAGCCGGCCGGGCCCTCACCGCCAGGCGGGGTCGCGCGAGTGAGGGGGCAGCGATGGGTACGGAGACGGTCAGCGAAACGGTCACCGGGCAGAGGCCGTCGGCGGACCGGGGACGGCTGGTGGCGCTGGTGGACTGGCTGACCACCACCGACCACAAGAAGATCGGTCATCTCTATCTGATCACGTCGTTCGGGTTCTTCTTGATCGCCGGTCTGATGGCCCTGCTGATGCGCGCGGAGTTGGCCCGTCCAGGGCTTCAGCTGCTCGACAACGAACGCTTCAACCAGGCCTTCACCCTGCATGGCACGATCATGCTGCTGCTGTTCGCCACACCTGCGTTCGCGGGTTTCGCCAACGAGATCATGCCGCTCCAGATCGGCGCCCCGGATGTGGCCTTCCCCCGGCTGAACATGCTGTCGTACTGGCTCTACCTCTTCGGCGGGCTGATCGTGCTGAGCTCGCTTCTGACCCCGAGCGGCCCCGCCGACTTCGGTTGGTTCGCCTACGCGCCGCTGAACTCCCTGGAAAGGTCCCCGGGGATCGGCGCCGACTTGTGGATCATGGGACTCGCGCTCGCCGGCTTCGGCACGATCCTGGGCGCGGTGAACTTCATCGCCACCATCGCCGGTATGCGCGCCCCTGGGATGACCATGTTCCGACTGCCGATCTTCACCTGGAACGTGCTGTTCACTTCGATCCTGGTGCTTTTCGCTTTCCCGGTGCTGGCTGCGGCACTGCTGGTGCTGGAGGCCGATCGACGGTTCGGCGCGGTGGTGTTCCAACCGGAGAACGGCGGGGCGCTGCTCTGGCAGCACCTGTTCTGGTTCTTCGGCCATCCGGAGGTGTACATCATCGCGCTGCCGTTCTTCGGCATCATCACCGAGATCCTGCCGGTCTTCTCCCGCAAACCGATCTTCGGCTATCTCACGCTCGTGGGCGCGACGATGGCCATCACCGGACTCTCCATCGTGGTGTGGGCCCACCATATGTTCGCGACAGGGGCCGTACTCCTACCGTTCTTCTCCTTTATGTCCTTTATGATTGCGGTGCCCACCGGGGTGAAGTTCTTCAACTGGACGGGCACGATGCTCCGCGGGTCGCTCTCCTTTGAGACACCGATGCTGTGGGCGGTCGGTTTTCTGGTCTCCTTCCTCTTCGGTGGACTGACCGGCGTCATCCTGGCCTCGCCCCCGATGGACTTCCATGTCACCGATTCCTACTTCGTGGTGGCGCACTTCCACTACGTCGTGTTCGGCACGGTCGTTTTCGCGACCTTTGCGGGATTTCACTTCTGGTGGCCCAAGTTCACCGGCAAGATGCTGGACGAGCGACTCGGGAAGATCCACTTCTGGACGCTCTTCGTGGGTTTCCACAGCACCTTCCTGGTGCAGCACTGGTTGGGCGCGGAAGGCATGCCCCGCCGGTACGCCGACTACCTGGAGGCCGATGGCTTCACGGCCCTCAACACCATCTCCACCATCGGGTCGTTCCTGCTCGGCATCTCGACGCTGCCGTTCCTCTACAACGTCTGGAAGACCGCGAAGTACGCGCGGAAGATCGAGTTGGATGACCCCTGGGGGTACGGACGGTCATTGGAGTGGGCCACTTCCTGCCCACCGCCCCGGCACAACTTCACCGCGTTGCCGCGTATTCGCTCCGAGGCGCCCGCGTTCGATCTGCACCATCCGGAGTTTCTGCCCCTCCAGCAACCGCCGCGGGGCGCCGTCAACCCAGGGCCCTCGAAAACCGGTCCCGGGCCCTTCTGATGTACTCCGTCAGTTCCACCGGTTCGACCACCTCGAAGTCCACCCCCATCAGCAGTACATGGATCACCAGCACCTCCATGCTCGTGGCACCCGTTCGCAGCAGGCAACTCGCATCGTCGACGGCTTCCAGAACCCCGTCGGACGGACCGATGACCTGGGCCGCTTCCTCCATCGGCAGCTTCAGGCGAACGGTCGCCCGAGCCGCGTAGGTCCGAGTGGACACTCCCGCCGATACATAGGCCGCCAGATCCTCGGCCGGTGCCGGGCGGGGTGTGAACCGAGGGCCGTGCGGAGGTTTGGGGGTGATCCGGTCCGCCCGGAAGGTGCGCCAGTCGCAGCGGTCGAGATCCCAGGCGACGAGGTACCAGCGGTGCTCGGTACAGACCAGCCGATGGGGTTCGACCGTCCGTCGCGTACCGGCCCCCGCGTGGTCGCGGTAGGCGAACCGCACTTGCTCGCTGTCCCGGCAGGCGTTCGCCAGTTCGGTGAGGACGGATGCGTCCACCGGGGAACCGGGGGTACGCATCATGGGCACGGTGTAGGCGTTGAGGGCGCTCACCCGTCGACGTAGCCGATGGGGCAGTACCTGCTCCAGCTTGGCCAGGGCGCGCACCGAGGTCTCTCCGATGCCCTCGATGCCCTGGCCCGCGGCGGTGCGCAAGCCGACCGCCACGGCGACCGCTTCCTCGTCGTCGAGGAGCAGCGGGGGCAGTTGGGCACCCGCACCGAGTTGATAGCCGCCGCCGGTGCCCGGGCTGGCGTTGACCGGATAGCCGAGTTCGCGCAGGCGGTCCACATCGCGGCGGACGGTACGGGCGGTGACACCGAGACGGTCCGCGAGGTCGGCGCCGGACCAGTCGCGATGGGCCTGGAGCAGTGAGAGCAAGCGCAGTAGTCGTGCCGAGGTCTCCAGCATGGAGGCAGTCTGCCAGCCCTTGCGGACGGCTTCTGTCCGCAAGGGCTGGGAGGGTCGGGTTCGCCCGCGGGCCCAGACGCCCCTTCCGGTGTTCGCTCAGGGCCCCGCGGGTGACCTCAACGGGCTTTCGCCGGCTTGACGATCCCCTTGGCCCTGCGGGCCATGGCTCCCAGGGCGTGCCGCGTCGTGTACCCACCGCTGTAGACCGCGCCTCGACCGCGGTGGAGGGCGTCCCGCAGTGCGCTGCGCGAGCCGCCCTCTCGGGCCTGTGCGATCAGCGCGGTGAAGAGCTCCTCATGGCGTGCGGCGATCCGCGCGGGGTCGAAGCGCTCGGACGCGGCAAGGGCCGCGGCTCCGGTGCGCCGGCGCAGTTCGTCGTCGACGATCAGTTCAAGCAGCGCGCCGGCGACGGCGTCCACATCGCCGACGGGCACCAGCCGCCCGTCCACCCCGTCCGAGATGATCTCGCGCGGCCCGTACGGGCAGTCCGTCGAGACGACGGGCAGCCCACAGCGCATGGCCTCGACGATGGTCATCCCGAAGGACTCCCGGGTGGAGGTGACAGCCGCGATGGAGCCCTTGACCCATTCCTTCTCCAACGGGTTGGCGTTGCCCATCAGGAAGACGTGCTCGGTCAGTCGCAGGCGGGCGATCTGGGCGGTGAGGGCATCGCGCTCATTGCCGGTGGCATCGCCGCTGCCGTAGATCCGCAGCTTCCAGTCGGGGTGGGCGGCGGCCACCTTGGCGAAGGCTTCCACCAGGATGTCGTACCGCTTGACCCGGGTGAGCCGGCCGGCCGCGACCACGCACTTGGCGGTGGAGTCCGCCGGCGGTACGACGGGCGCCGGCACGCTGTTGGGTACGGCTTCGATCCGCACACCGCGCAGCCGTAGATCGCGGTAGGCGCGGGCATCCGATTCGGTGACGGTGGTGACGGCGTCCAGGAGGGGGTAGCGGTAGCCGATCTCGCGGCGCAGTCGGTAGCCGTGGCCGTCCAGGCTGAGGTGTTCCTGGGCGACCCGGATCGGCCCCCGGGGCGTCTCTCGGGCGATATGGACGTTGAGGCCGGGACGGGTACCGACGACGACATCGGCCTGGAGGGACCGCAGATACCCGCTGATGCGCGTGTCGGTGAGGACGCTGTACTGCTTGTGGCGACCGTCCCCGCGGGGGAAGACCCGGGCCGGTCGCCGGTAGTCGGGGTGCTCGCCGTCGTAGTCCCGGCTCTTCTTCCGCAGGTCGACGAGATGCCTCAGGGTGACGCCGGCGGGCGATCCCATGAGGGGGTCCTCCCGGTGGCGAAAGACCGAGACGATCTCCACCTCATGACGTTCAGCAAGGTTCTGAGCGAGATTGAACGTCGTACGGATCGTGCCACCGATCCCGTACGCGTTGTGAAGCAGAAAAGAGATGCGCATACGCCGCAGCGTCCGTTCCCCCAGATATCAAATACGGTCGGGAACGGACTTTACTGGGGCTTCACCTTTTCCGGAGTCCTCGGGGTCACCGGGGACTTGCCGCCGGACGGCCTCCGGCTCCATCCGCGCACCGCTCAACCGGTGGAGGGATGCTGTTCCGATCCGCCCCGCCCCGGTCAGGGGTGGCGGAGCTCGGCGCACCCGAGCCGAGCGCGGGACTCGGGCCTGCGGAGTGCGCCATCGCGGAGGCGGTCTTCGCCTCCGCGCCTACGTCCCGTCCCCTCGCCGCTGGGCGGGACGCAGGCGCGGGCAGCCGTCAGAGCGTGAGCCGCTGCCCGGGCAGGATGAGATGGGGGTCGGCCCCGATGACGTCCTGGTTGGCGGCGTACACCGTGCGCCAGTGGAGGCCGTGGGCACCGGCGATCAGGCTGAGGGTGTCTCCCGACCGGACGGTGTAGTCGCCACCGGGGACGCCGTCGCGCCCGCTCCGGTCGGCGGTGCGGTTCACGGTGCGGTGGGTGCGCTCCTCCAGCGGGGAGCGGGCCGTGGACGCCACCGGGGGCTTGGCCCGGGGCTTGAACGCCTTCGCCGGCGCTGCGGCGGGCTTGGCCTTGCCCTGCGGCCGGTCGGCCGCGGGTGGGCTGCCCGTGGCTCCGGCCCGTACCGAGCAGGTGGGCCAGGCGCCCCAGCCCTGCACCCGCTGGACCTTGGTGGCGATCGCGATCTGCTGGGCCCTGCTGGCCCGATCGGCGGTGGGTGCGTACGCCGCGCCACCGAAGCCGCGCCAGGTCGAGGGCGAGAACTGGAGGCCGCCGTAGTAGCCGTTGCCGGTGTTGATGTGCCAGTTTCCGCCGCTCTCACAGCGGGCGATACGGTCCCACACGCCGCTGTCCGCGGCCCTGGCCTGTCCAGCGGTGGCGCTGAGCAGTGCCAGCGGCGCCACCAGCGCGGCGGCGACCAGGGCCGCCGTCTCGCGTGTCCTACGGGGGGAAGCAGGCGTCGAACGGGAACTCGTGAACATCGAATCCCTCTCAAGGGCCCCGGGGTACCTCACAGCGGTGCGGTCCCGCGACGCGTCGGGCGTCCGAGTCCGCTCCGC
>NZ_JAMQAW010000024.1:0-6486 GCF_023701525.1 Streptomyces albipurpureus | reverse complement strand
CCGCACTGGCGGTGCGGTCGGGCGGGCTGTCCCGGGCGGTGCGCTCTGCACACAGCCGAGGAATCTAGGGACGGCGGTGCCTGGACGGCAATGAATCACCAGTCCGGGCAGGCCAGTTGCCCATTACCCGAGGTAGCGGCTGCTTCAGGACACCCACTTGAGTGGGGGATTTCCTCATTTACCACCCTCCCGAGGGAGGCCCCTGTGAGGTGGTTCACCAGATGAATCTCGCTGTGTTCACCCATGGTTGACGGAAAGTAAGCGATTTCGCGGATGTTCATGATCGTTCGGGAGGGTAGTTGGGGCGGGTTCCCTCCGATCTCCCGCTGATGTCGCGAACGGGCGTGACTCCGGCCACAGCTCACCCGTTGAACTCTTTATGAGCCGGGAACCGCCCGGCTCGCATGATCAAGTCCTAGGAGCCACCCGTGATGCTCGACGTCAGCGAGGACGTACGCGCCGAGATCGGAGACCAAGAAGCCGATCGGCTGCTCGCCGGCGAGAACGCCCCGGGCAGCTATGACTGCACCTCCTGCCGTACCCCGGGTGACACCGGGCAGGAGCGCACCAGCACTGTGCTGTTCGTCGGCGAGGAGACCGCCGTTCTCGCCTTCGCCCATGCCACCTGCATCCCCTCCCAGGTCGTCCAGGTCGCCGAGTCCGAACTCCAGGGCGCCGTCCGGTCCATCACCGGCGAGGAGCCCGGCCCGGTGCCGGCCCCGGCCGTGGGAACCGCCCCCGGTCAGGCGGTCCTCGGCGTCACCAGCGGTCTGATCCTGATCGACGGCGACCTCCACCCCGCCCTGGTCGTCGAGCCGACCGGCCCGATCGCCCGCCCCGGCAGCCTGGGTGAGTACGGGGACGACTTCCTGCCGCTCCTGATCGAGCAGGGGTTCCAGCCGGTGCACGATGTGAACAAGCCACCGAGCCAGCTCCAGGGCTGGTCGGTACTGCTGGCCATGGGACAGCTGCACGCGGTGCTCCAGCCGAGCATCGCGGGCACCAGCCCCGTCGCCTGGTGGCAGGCGCATCAGCCCCTGGTGGTCACCGAGGGCTGGCGCGCCGCCGTCCACAAGTCACGCCGGGTACTGGTGTTCGCCGCCCCGGTCGGCGCGATCGGGCAGCAACCGCGCGAGGACCTGCTGCGGGACGCGCTGGAGAAGGCGGCGGCAAGCGGTCTGCTGGTCGCCGCCGCGATGCCGCTGGCGGGTACCTGAACACGGGCGGGTACCGCGGAGAGTGACGGGGAGGGTTATGAGTCGTTTGCGTAACGTGCACTCATACGACCCCTCTCGTCAGCCGTACCAGAGCCAGATCCCCGGGATGCGTCCCGCGCGTGAGGCTTATGCGGGCCACTCCCCCACGCCCATCTATGACGCGCTGTACGCCGAGTACCGCCGGTCGTTCCGGGCCCTGCCCGGCGACCGGACCGGCGAGGAGCACCTCGGGTTCCACTCCTTCGGCACCGGGTTGACCGGTACCCGTGGCGTCTCGGGTGTGGGACAGCACTATCCCGGTACGGGATGGCAGCCCTACCCCGTGCCTCGACCAGCCCATATGGGACACCACCAAGCCGCCTTGCCACCCGGCCCGCGCCGGGGTGTCTGAACGAGCGAGGCCCTGTGAACCACCCGCAAGGGCGCTGCCCCGGAACTGTTCAACCAGTCCGGGGCAGCGCTCTGACCAAGGGGTGGGTCACTTCTTGCGACCGCGCTTCTCCCGGACCCGTACGGAGATATGGATCGGGGTGCCCTCGAAGGCGAACTCCTCGCGCAACCGGCGCTCGATGAAGCGACGGTATCCGTGCTCCAGGAAGCCGGAGGCGAAGAGCACGAACCGCGGCGGCTTGGTGCCCGCCTGGGTGCCGAAGAGGATGCGCGGCTGCTTTCCGCCCCGGACCGGGTGCGGGTGCGCGGCGACGATCTCACCGAGGAAGGCGTTCAGACGACCGGTGGGGATTCGGGTCTCCCACCCCGCCAGCGCCGTCTCGATGGCCGGAACCAGCTTCTCCATATGACGGCCGGTGAGGGCCGAGACATTGACCCGCGGGGCCCAGGCGATCTGGGCGAGCTCGGTCTCGATCTCGCGCTCCAGGTAGTAGCGCCGCTCCTCGTCGAGGGTGTCCCACTTGTTGAAGGCGATGACCAGGGCCCGGCCCGCTTCCACGGCCATGGTGATGATCCGCTGGTCCTGGACGCTGATGGACTCGCTGGAGTCGATCAGGATGACAGCCACTTCCGCCTTCTCCACGGCGGCAGCGGTGCGCAGCGAGGCGTAGTAGTCCGCGCCCTCCTGAAGGTGGACACGGCGCCGGATACCGGCGGTGTCGATGAACTTCCAGGTCACCCCGCCCAGCTCGATCAGCTCATCGACCGGGTCACGCGTGGTTCCCGCCTGTGCGTTGACGACGACCCGGTCTTCTTTGGCCACCTTGTTCAGCAAGGACGACTTGCCGACATTGGGGCGGCCGATGAGGGCGATGCGACGCGGTCCGCCGACGCCGGTGCCGAAGGTCTGCGCGGGGGCCTCGGGGAGTGCTTCGAGTACGGCGTCGAGCATGTCTCCCGTACCGCGGCCGTGCAGCGAGGAGACCGGGTGGGGCTCCCCGAGACCGAGTGACCACAGCGAGGTGGCATCCGCCTCACCGCTGGGTCCGTCGACCTTGTTGGCGCAGAGCACCACCGGCTTCCCGGCCCGGCGCAGCAGCTTGACGACGGCCTCGTCGGTGTCGGTGGCGCCGACGGTGGAGTCCACGACGAAGACGACCGCGTCAGCGGCCTCGATGGCGTACTCGGCCTGGGCGGCGACGGAGGCGTCGAGTCCGAGGACGTCCTGCTCCCAGCCGCCGGTGTCGACGACCTTGAAGCGGCGGCCCGCCCATTCGGCCTCATAGGTGACGCGGTCACGGGTGACACCCGGCCGGTCCTCGACGACGGCCTCACGGCGGCCGATGATGCGGTTCACCAAAGTCGACTTCCCGACATTGGGTCGGCCGACGACGGCGAGTACGGGCAGCGGTCCGTGACCGGCCTCGTCGATCGCGTCCTCAACCTCCTCGACGTCGAAGCCCTCTTCCGCGGCGAGCTCCATGAACTCCGTGTACTCGGCATCGCCGAGCGCTCCGTGGTCGTGCTGGTCGTTCATGAAGTCCGTTCCTCACGAGATCATCGTGCGGCTACCGCCGCATGGCGGACCGCGGTCGTGCGGTCCCTGCTCAAGTCTTAACCGGCGCGCCCGGTGGCGCGCCTGGCAATTTCCAGATGGTCGGCAAGCCGCCCCTGGATACGTACGGTGGCCTCGTCCAGTGCCTTGCGGGTGCGCAGGCCACTTCCGTCACCCGCTTCGAAGGCGTCCCCGAAGACGACATCGACCTTGCCCCGCAGCGGGGGCAGCGTCTTGACCAGCCGCCCCGAGCGTTCGGCGCTGCCCAGTACGGCGACCGGAACGATGGGAGCCCCGGAGCGTACGGCGAAGTACGCGAGCCCGGCGCGCAGCGAGGCGAAGTCGCCCTCGCCGCGGGTGCCCTCGGGAAATATGCCGAGGACACCGCCCGCCTCCAGCGCGCCCAGCGCGCCGGTGATGGCAGCCCGGTCGGTGGTCGACCGGTCCACTTTCAGCTGACCGATACCCAGCAGAAAGGGGTCGAGCGGGCCGACGAAGGCCTCTTTCTTGATCAGGAAGTGCACGGGTCGGGGCGCCGTGCCCATCAGCATCGGGCCGTCGAGGATATGCGAGTGATTGACGGCGAAGATCACCGGGCCGGCCGCGGGTACGCGCCAGGCGCCAAGCACCCGCGGCTTCCACAGCCCGTACATCAGTCCGATGCCGATGCGCCGGCCGACGGCCGCGCCCTTCTGGGACGGCAGGGTCACCGGGCGGCTCGCTTCTGTTCCACCAGGGTGACCACGCGCTCGATGACCTGCTGCAAGGTCAACTCGGTGGTGTCGACCTCAAGGGCGTCATCCGCCTTGGCCAAGGGGGACGTCTTACGGCCGGAGTCGGCAGCGTCCCGCTTGAGCAGTGCTTCCTTGGTGGCCAGAACGTCGGAGCCGGCGCCCTTGAGCTCGCCGCTGCGGCGGGCGGCCCTGGCCTCGGGTGACGCGGTCAGGAAGATCTTGAGGTCGGCGTCCGGCAGCACGGTGGTACCGATGTCCCGGCCCTCGACGACGATTCCGGTGACGGCTGACGCGGCGATGGAGCGCTGGAGGTCGGTGAGCGCGGTGCGCACCTCGGGGATCGCACTGACCGCGCTGACCTTGGCGCTGACCTCGGGGGTACGGATGGGCCCGGCGGCATCCACCCCGTCGACCGTGATCGTCGGGTCGATCGGGTCGGTGCCGGAGAGGATGGCGGGCTTGGCGGCGGCGGTGGCGATGGCGACCGGATCAGCGACATCGATACCGTTGGTGATCATCCACCAGGTGATGGCCCGGTACTGGGCGCCGGTGTCCAGATAGCTGAGCCCCAGGGCGGCGGCCACGGCCTTGGACGTGCTCGACTTGCCTGTGCCGGCAGGGCCGTCGATGGCGACGATCACGGATTCCACGGTGGCGGACACCCTTCCTGAGGTTTGGATCGGGCCAGGCGAAAATGCCGATGGGCCCCGAATAAGGTTACCGATTGACTGGACCCTCCTGGGCCACCCGGATGGCCGCTCCGGGAAGGAGCTGGTACGGAGCCGCCTCAGGCCCCCTGCGGCGGGTGGGCCAGCGGGGTCCCCGCGAGGCGGTTCTCCCGGCAACCGCAACGGTTTCGCCGCGTCGGCGGGGTGCCTCAGCGGGGAGGTCTCCCATCGAGGTCCGCCCTGAGCCCGGCTGGATCACGGGGCTCCACCGGTGCGATCAGACCGCGCCGGGAGACATCGGCGGTGAAGGGTGCACGACCCGGGAGAAGTACCCGGGCCGGTTCACAGCGTACGGCTGCCAGCGGCTACTGCCGGATCGACCAGCCCCGCTCGCGTAGCGAGGCGGTCAGGATCGTTACCGCCGAGGGTTCCACCATGAGCTGTACCAGGCCCGCCTGCTGCCCGGTGGCATGCTCGATGCGGACGTCCTCGATGTTGACGCCGGCCCGGCCGGCATCGGCGAAGATCCGTGCCAGCTCCCCCGGCCGGTCGCTGATCAGTACGGCGACGATCTCGTACGCGGCCGGTCCCGCACCGTGCTTGCCCGGGACCCTGGCCCTACCCGCGTTCCCCCGGCGCAGCACGTCCTCGATGCCCTCGACCCCGCCCTGCCGCTTGGACTCGTCGGCGGACTGGAGCGCCCGCAACGCCCGTACCGTCTCATCCAGGTCGGCCGCGACCCCGGACAGTACATCGGCCACCGGACCGGGGTTGGCGGAGAGGATGTCGACCCACATCCGCGGATCGGACGCGGCGATCCGGGTCACGTCGCGGATGCCCTGGCCGCAGAGGCGTACGGCGGTCTCGTCCGCTTCCTGGAGTCGGGCCGCGACCATCGATGAGAGCAGTTGGGGGGTGTGGGAGACCAGTGCGACCGCCCGGTCGTGGGCGTCGGCGTCCATGACCACCGGGACCGCTCGGCACAGGGCCACCAGTTCCAGGGCGAGATTGAGGACCTCGGTGTCCGTGTCCCGGGTGGGGGTGAGCACCCATGGCCTGCCCTCAAAGAGGTCGGCCGATCCCGCGAGCGGTCCCGAACGCTCCTTGCCTGACATCGGATGCGTCCCGATGTAGCTGGTGAGATCGAGGCCGAGCGCCTCCAGCTCACGCCGCGGGCCGCCCTTGACGCTGGCCACGTCGAGATAGCCGCGGGCGCTGCCGGCCCGCATCGCGTCGGCGAGTGCGGTGGCGACGTGCGCGGGGGGTACGGCGACGATCACCAGGTCCACCGGGCCGTCGGGCGGCTCGTCCGTACCGGCGCCGATGGCGGCGGCGGTACGCGCTCGCTCCGGATCGTGGTCCCGCAGATGGACGACCACACCGCGGCCGGCCAGGGCCAGGGCGGCGGAGGTGCCGATCAGGCCGGTGCCGATGACGAGGGCGGTTCTCACTGGGCGATGTCCTTGCGAAGAGCGGCGGTGGCACCGAGGTACACATGGGTGATCTCGACCCGGTCCAGAGCGGACTCGATATGCGCGAGGACCCGCACCACGCGGGGCATGGCGCCGGCCACATCGATCTCCTGGGCGCAGATCAGCGGTACGTCCACGATGCCGAGCCCCCGGGCTGCCGCCGCCGGGAAGTCGCTGCGCAGATCGGGGGTCGCGGTGAACCAGATGCTGATCAGATCGTCGGCGACCAGTGCGTTTCGCTCAAGGATGGCGATGAGCAGCGCGCTGACCTGCTCGCCCATGTGTCCGGCCTCGTCCCGATCCAACTGGACGGCTCCGCGGACCGCTCGTACCGCCACATCGTCTCCCTCTGCCGCACCCTGCCGCGCCGTCGGGTGCGACAGCTCCCTTCAGCCTAGTCAGCCTGCCGGATCGACGCGGTGGCGCCCGTCGTGCGAGACGGGCGCCACC
>NZ_JAMQAW010000023.1:163935-205645 GCF_023701525.1 Streptomyces albipurpureus | reverse complement strand
GTTTGAGGACGGAACCCCCCGCCTCGGGTGGGGACATCCGACACGGGGTCGCCCAGCCGGGGCGCCCAAGTCCTCGGGACTGGGTCACCTCCTCCGAGGCAAGGCCCCTGCCAGGGGTCCCGCCTCAGCCTGTCCGGCGTTTGAGGACGGAACCCCCCACCCCGGTGGGGATAACCGACACGGGGTCGCCCAGCCGGGGCATCCAAGTCCTCGGGACTGGGTCACCTCCTCCGAGGCAAGGCCCCTGCCAGGGGTCCCGCCTCAGCCTGTCCGGCGTTTGAGGACGGAACCCCCCACCCCCGGTGAGAACAACCAACACAGGAGCACCCAGCCGAGGCGCCCAAGACCCCAGGACACGGTCACCCCGCAAAAACAAGGCCCCCCGCCTAGGGGACCCCCATGGACAGACGCCGTGGCTGCAACCCCAGGACGAGCGTCGTCAGGGCCTGGACGATGTCCACTCCCAAGTACCAGTCCCCGGTGTGGTCCACGCTGTACACACGGCCCTGTGAGTCGATCGCCAGCACCGCCTGGTTGTCGCCTTCCGAGCCCAGTGGGGAGACCTCGGTGTCCAGTGCGCGTCCGAGGTCAGCGAGGGTGCGTGCCAGGTGGAGGCCGGCGAGTGGGTCGATGTGGAGGGTGGGCGGGGCGGTCTGTCGGCCTGGGCCGGGGGCGGTGATCCGGAGGTCGCCGAACTCCGCCCAGGCCTCCACCGCCGCCGGGAAGACGCTGTGCTGGTGTCCCGCTGGTGACGCGTAGGCACGCAGGCTGTCGGCCCAGTGTTCGGCGAGCTTGATGTCCCAGCGGCCAGGCTGCCACCCCGCCTCGCGCAGCGCGGCGTCGACGGCGACGGGAAACCGGGTCGTACTGAGGTTTTCGGACATCGGTGCGGATTCAGCCGTTCTCGTTGGCGGTCGGGTCCACTGCGCGTACCCCGAAGTGGTCGAGCATCGGTGCGCAGGAGCGGCAGGGCGCCGCGTAACTGCCGTGCAGTGGATCGCCGTCCTCACGGATTCTGCGCGCCGTCAGTTTTGACTGTTTCAGCGCTCGCTTGGCCTCGCTGTGGCTGAGTGGCCTGCGCCGGGCACGCTTGGATCGCTTGCCTTCGGCGCTGGTCAGATGGCGCGACAGCAGAATTGCTTCAGGACATCGGCCGGTGAAGCGCTCCCGCTGCCCGCTCGGTAGCCGGTCGAGAAAGTCCCGTACGAGGGGATGGAGGACAGGTGGCTGATCGCCCTTGCCCGCAGTGGACTTGAGCGTCTCCCCTTGGACGGAGAGCGCGGCTGCGACGGCCGGCAGGATGCCGTCCCGTCGGTGGCTCAGCGCGGGTACCCCTCCTTCCTCGGTGCTGCTCCAGCTGAGACGAGGGTCACTTGTGGTGACCGGTTGACCTGATTGCGCTGTGTGCATGGTGTCGCTGTCCCCTCCCGTGCACTCCCCCGAGTTGGGTGAACACCTTGCCAAACGTGGTGCGGGCTGTGGAAGCGGGGTGGGTTAAACGTGTCCTCTCGTCGTCGTTCGGTCACTCGCCCGTGACGGTTGGTGACGTACAGCGGGACTCCTGGAAGGACCGGTACTCCCCGTTGGTCCACCCGCATAGGCTGTCCCGGACAGCCAGAAGCCAGCAGGGGGCAGATCGCCATGACGACAGGTCGGCAAGGGCTGGGGGCACCGCCTGGCCCCCAGGGACACGTCACGCCACCGAACGGTCCGGTGAACGTCGCGCCGCCGAATGCGGGCTACGCCGGTCAGACTGTGTACTTCCCCGATCCGGTACGAGCCTCCCGGCACCCCCGAGGGGTGCGGATCGACGCCGACGGGTATCCGGATTTCAGCCCGTACGTCCGTGCCATGGCGGAGATCGCTGAACCGCCGCCGGGCTTCGGCATCGATGAACTGCGCCTCACCGACTACGTATCGGCGAATGCCGCGCTGCACGCGAGCGGCCATCAGCTGTGGGACACGGTCCCCGCGGTGGCTACTCCGCACGGCTGGACCTGGCATCACGTCCGCGGGACTCGGCGGATGGAACTGGTTCCGGTCGAGGTGAAGGCGCTGCTGCGCCACCACGGCGGCCTGGCGACCGCCGCCGTGGATCAGAACAAGCGTGGAACCCGTCCGCTCCAGGAGACCCGGCCCGCCCACTTCGGCCTTCCCAAGGGCACGTTGTCCGTCACTGAGCAGCAGCTCCTCGGTGTGGAGGAGGAGCTGGGCTATCGGCTGCCGGGGGCCTACCGCTCGTTCCTGAAGGCCGCCGGGGGGTGCGCCCCGGTCGGCACCGCGCTCGATGCCGAACTGGGTCTCCTGGTCGACCAGCCGTTCTTCACGGTCCGGGACGAGGCCGCGGTCAATGACCTGGTCTATGTCAACAAGTGCCTGCGTGACCATCTCACCAAGGACTTCCTGGGTGTCGGTTTTGTCCAGGGTGGCATTCTGGCAGTGAAGGTCAGGGGTTCGGCGATCGGTTCCGTATGGTTCTGCGCCTATGACGACGCGCGGGACCAGAATGGTTGGCACATTCAGGACCGGGTGGATCGGCTGTTGTTGCCGTGTGGTGCTGACTTCGATGGGTTCCTCCAGCGGCTCGCTGGCAATCCGCCCGAGTTGGAGACTGTGGCGAATCTGATGGTGGACGGCGGCTTTGCGCACGTCGTCCCAGTCGCGGATGGGGAGTGACGCTCCGATGGTGACCTTCGCGCAGGCGCAGGAGCGTGCGGAAGAGTGGGTCAACGGCGATATGCCGGTGTACCAGCACCGTGAGGTGCGGGTGCGGGAATTCGAACTCGGCTTCGTAGTGTGGGCCGAGGACCGTGAGGACGTGGCGACACCGGATGGTGGGCATCAGCGCCTGGTGATCGCGCGGGACAGCGGTGAGGCGACGCTCTGGCCCGGACTGCCGATCGGCGAGGTGATCAGGCGGTACGAGGAGGAGTACGGCGCCCAGGCGATCGCTCCCGAGGCCGCCACCCCACCGCCCCAGCGGATCGATCTCAATCAGACGTCGTTCCTGCTCACTCCACCGGAGTGGCTCCAGGACGCGGCCGACAGGCTGGGCACGCTCGGCGGCCGGCCGACCTCGGAGCCCGCGCCCGTCGCGGCGTCGGAGGGGCAGGGGGTGGGAGTCCCCCCGTCGCACGGTCGCGGGGTAGGGCGGTTTGACGCGCCTTCCGATTCGCCCGCTGCCGGCACTCCTGCCGCTTCGGACGGGGTCGGAGCGACCGGTGGCCCCGGAGCTGTCCCCGTTCCGGCGGATACGCGCCAGCCGAGCACCGGCCCCGGTGCTCCGGTCGCCGACGCGCCGGGACCATCGCCCGCCCCGGTGGGTCCGGATGAGCCCGTGCGGGCGCCATGGGACACGCCCCCGCCGGCAGCGGCCGATGCCAACGACCGCATCGCCGGAGCCGACGGCGGTTCGGCCAACGCCTCCCAGGCGAGTAGCGGGTCAATCGGCGGCGACGCCGCCTGGTCAGGCGATCGATCGGCAGGGGGCAACGCCTCACAGGGCGGCACCATGTGGCTGGCCCCCGCGGGCGATGGGGACCGTGAGCCGACGCCTTCGGACGGCCGTGGCGGTGCGTCCTGGAACGACACCAGTTCGATACACACGAACGACCCCTCTGTGCCGTTGCCCGACACGGTGTTCGCGCCGCCCGTCGCCGGTGTGGACGACGACGGGAAGCCCCCGTCCGGGGTCGGCCCGGACGCGCCGACCGCGCTGATGTCGGGCGGTAGCCAGTTGCCGCAGACGGTCAGGCAGGAGGGGCCCATCGGTGGGCTGAGGCCGTCGTCCGGTGGTGCGGCCGACATAGCGGAGGCCGCCACCAGCAAGAGCCAACGGCCACAGCGGCCCACCCGCGGTGGGGTTCCGGCGACGCCGCCACCGCCTGGCCCGCCGCCTGCTCCTCCTGGCATCCCGGGAGCGCCGGCTCCTCCCGGCCCGCCGGGAGCCCCCGTTCCTCCGGGACCGCCCGCGAACGGCTATCTCCCCACGCAGCTCAGTCCGCAACTCGACTCGGGGCAGGCCCGACCGCCGGGGCCGCAAGCCCCTCCCGGGCCGCCCGGCCCTCCCGCTCCTCCTGGTCCTCCCCCGGGGGCGACCCCTCCGCCAGACGGGGTGCATCGCGCGGCGACCATGCTGGCCGATCCGGGGCCACCCGGGATCGGCGGCCCGGGTGTGCCCGCGCACCCCGGCCCGCCGGGTCCGCCGCCTGGTTCCGTACCGGGGGCCAGGCCCCCCACGTACGGTTATCCACCGCAGCCCCACGGAGTGCCGACCGTCGGCCCCGGATATCAGGCGGTGCTGCGCTACCGCGCGCCCGATGGCTCCGAGGCTCAGCTGATCCGCCGGTCGGCACCTGGTACTCCGCACCCGGAGTGGCAGATCCTGCATGAGCTGCGGGCGCTGAACGTGCCGCCGCAGCAGGTGCTGGAGTTGCACACCGAGCTGGAGTCCTGCCAGCTCCCGGGCGGCTACTGCGCTCGGATGATCAAGGAGACCTGGCCGCAGGCGAGGATCACCAATATCGCCCCCTACGGCAGGGACCACGCCAGCCGGCAGCAGGGGATGCGTCAACTGATCACCCACCAGGGCGAGCTGCACCAGGTGGCGGACGGTCCGGCCAGGCCGGCACCGGTGCGGGCTCCGTTGCAGCATGTGCAGCAGGCTCCGGCGGTGCCGCCGCAGGCGGTGGCGCAGGAGTTGGTGTCCGCGTTCGGGCCGCAGGGCATCTGCCGGTTCGACCAGCGAGCGGTCTCACGTCAGGGGGTGCCGGAGGTGGTGGCGGCAACCCTGGTGTGGGCGGGGCTGCCGGGTGACTTCAACCCGTTCTTCTGGGCACAGCCCGCCCAGCCGGTGGTGCCGACCCTGGCTGAGCTCGCCGCTCAGCGCCAGGTGCAGGCCGCGATGGACGCCGGCTCCTATCTGGTGGTCGGCAGCGACTTCGGCCGGGCGATCTGTGTCCAGTACGGCACGGCCCATATCGTGGCGGTGCCGGTTGAGGCCGGTCCCGGTGGGCAGCCGACGGCGCCGCAGTTCGTCAACAGCGGGCTACCGGAGTTCGTGCGCTGTATGGCGCTGCTCGGTCGGATGTGGCGCTACCGCTACAGCCTCAACCCGGAGCAGGCCGGTCGCTGGACCGTCGACTTCCAGGCGCAGCTGGCATCACTGGACCCGGCGGCGCTGGCATCGCCGGAGAACTGGTGGTCAGTTCTGCTCGAACAGATGTGGGACGGTTTGCTGTAATTGTCGCCGTTCGGGACGTAGGGGCGTCCGGTCCGTGATTGCGGGCCGGACGCCTGTTTCGTTTTCTTGGGACGGGTACCGCATCCTTGGCCGACATAGTTAGGTGGAGTGTCGCAATGTCGACACTTTGCTGGAATCCGGGATGATATGTACAGAATCGCGGAAGGGGCTTGAAGGATGAGTGCTGCATCGGTGTCAGCTCATGGCTTCGCCGTCGTGCGTCGTGGCTATCACATGGAGCAGGCCGACGCCCATGTCACCGCCCTGTCCCAAGATCGGGACGAAGCCTGGGAGCGGACGGCGCGGCTGACCGTACTCGCCAAGAAGATGGAGGCGGAGGCGACCCGGCTGCGCGAGGTGGTCGCAACGCTCGCTCCGCAGACGTACGAGGCGATGGGCGAGCGGGCCCAGCAACTCTTGGCGCTCACCGAGGAGGAGGCGGACGACGTGCGGGGGAGCGCACACGCCGCCGCGCGGGAGGCTGCTCAGGCGGCGGATGCCGAGGCGCGTCGGCTCCGGGGTGAGGCCCGCGAAGAGGCCGACCGGTTGCTGGCCAAGGCCCATGACGATGCTGAACGTGCGCTGCAAGCCGCCCAGAAGTCCGCGGATGGCACGCTTATGGAGGCCCGGGAGGAGGCGAAGGCCCTTCGGGCGGATGCCCTGACGGCGTGGGAGGAGATGCGCGACCGCGCCGAGGGTCTCCTTGCCGACCTGGAGTCGAAGCAGGCCGCGCGGTGGGAGGCGGACGGCCGGGAGCTCGCCGCGCGTCTCGCGGAGCAGGAGGCGCGTCACACGGAGTTGATGACCCTGGCGGAGAGCGTCCTTGCGAAGGCCAAGCGGGCGTTCTCGGAAACCGAGGAGAAGTCCCGCCACGACCAGGAGGACGCGGAGGCCCGCGCAACCGAACTGATCACTCAGGCCCAGGTCCAGGAGGAACGGACCACGCGCGAAACGGAACGGGTGCTGCGCGAGCATGAGGAGTCCCGCGAGGAGATGCAGGCACATATGGCACATGTGCGCAGCAGCCTGGCGGCCTTGACGGGGAGGACCCCCGCGGAGGGCTGACGGCTCCTTTTACGCGGTTGCTTCACTGGGCTACTTCACTGCGGGGGGTGGGGTGTCGGGGATGACGGGGTTGTTCTCGCACCCCATGCCTTTCAGCGCCTTCTGGGTGGCTGCGAGGAGGAGGGTGAAGCGCTCGCGGTGGCTGGTGGAGCCGGTGAGTGTGTCGTGGATGTAGGCGTTGAACGGGAGCCCTTCGAGTTGCCCCGGTTCGCTGCCCGCGATCTTGCATATGGACGACGAGGTCCCCCGAACTGCCGCCGGTTTCGGCGGGGAGTTGGTTGGGACGGGTCCGTGCCGTATCGCCGCCAAGGATTCAGCCTTGGCCTGTTCCCATTCGTTCCATGTCATAACTCCCCCCGGAGCAATATGAGTTGGGCACTTGGCAAGCGCCGGCCAACCCTAACGGAATCTCGGGTACGTCAGGCAAAGCGGCGCACCGGGTGCCTGGCGAGAAGCGGGTGGGTCCTCCGGGCGTCAGGAGGGTTTGTCGCAGGGTGCGTTCGGTGTGAGGGGTTGATCGAGCACCGGCTCTGGTGGGGCTGTCTCATCATCGATCACGGGGAAGCGGCGGGGGGCGATGAACACCAGGGCCAGCAGGGCGAGCACGGCTGCCGCCGCGGCCCCGATGTAGACATAGTCCACGGCGGTGTCCACCGCTCGGCGCAGTCGGTCCGCGGCCTCGGCGGTGAGGGATGCCGGGTCCTCCAGTGCGGTGGACACCGAGTCCAGATCGCCCGAGCCCCCCAGGCGGGAGGCCAGCACACCGTTGGCCACCGCACCGAAGAGTGCGGCTCCCACGCTCTGGCCTATCTGGCGGTAGAAGAGGACGGATGCCGTCGCGGTGCCCCGCTCGGACCAACCCACGGTCGCCTGCACACCGACGATCAGTGGTAGCTGGAAGAAACCCAACGCCCCGCCCAGGAGCAGCATCAGCAAGGCCGGCTGCCAGGCGGAGCCGGGGTAGGGAAGGAAGGGGAAGACCGCCAGGATCAGCGAGGCGAGTGAGATGCCGATGATGGCGGTCATCCGGAAGCCGATGCGGTTGTAGAGGTGGCTGGAGGACGCGGCGGCTATGGGCCAGCTGATCGTCATCACCGAGAGCACGAAACCCGCGGCGACCGGTCCCAGACCCAGTACGGATTGCGCGTAGGTCGGCAGGAAGACGATGGGCGCGATGATCACCAGCCCCAACGCGCCCAGCGCCACATTGACGGCGGCGATCGTGCGTCTGCGCCAGACCCAGCCGGGCAGGATCGGGTCGGCCGCTCGCCGCTCCACCACGATGGTCAGGGCGATCAGCGCCACACCCGTACCGAACAGGGCGAGGGAGGGGGCGGAGAGCCATGGCCAGGCGATGCCTCCCTGCACCAGGGCGATCAGGAGCGTGGTGCCCGAGCTGAAGACGAGGACCGCGCCGGGCCAGTCGATACGAGGGCGTGGTGTCACCTTCGGACGCGACGGTTCCTGGAGATGGCGCTGGATCAGCCAGAGCGCTACGAGGCCTACCGGCAGACTGACCAGGAAGATCCAGCGCCAGTCGGTGTAGGTGGCGAGCAGCCCGCCGATCGCCGGTCCCGCGACCGCTGAGGCGGCCCAGACCGAGGAGAGCCGGGCTTGGATCTTGGGGCGTTCCTTCAGGGGGTAGAGATCGGCGGCGATCGTCTGCACGGTGCCCTGGATCGCTCCACCGCCTAGCCCCTGGATCACCCGGAAGGCGATCAGCGAGCCCATGTTCCAGGCGGTGGCGCACAGGATGGTGCCGATCAGGAAGATGACGATGCCGACGACGAGGACGGGCTTGCGCCCAAGGGTGTCGGAGAGCTTGCCGTAGATGGGGATGCTGACCGTGAGGGCGAGCAGATAGCCGGCGAAGATCCAGGAGAAGAGGGAGAAGCCGCCGAGGTCGCCGACGATCTGCGGAACGGCGGTGGAGACCGTGGTGCCCTCCAGCGCGACGAGGGCGATGCTCATCATCAGCGCGGCGACCAGCGCTCGGCGTCCCGGGGGTTGCTGGGCGGGTCTTGGGGGCCGTTGGTCCGCTGTGGACGGCTCCGGTCTCTCTATCACCACCAAATCCTTTCGATATGCACCTATTTCCGGGGACACCTTCTCACTTGAGGTTGACGCAGCGGGAGGGTGCAGGCTCTTTCGGTGACGCACATCTCCCATCCGCAGGGCCGGGGGTAGGGGGTTTTCCATCCGGGGGTGGAGAACCCCTAGGGGCTCCTCCCTACGTCCGGGCGGGGAACGCTCGTACCCCGGAACGAGGAGAACAGTGCGACTCACTGCTTACGTTGTTCCTACGGCGTCGGGCAGTTGAGGACATCGCCGGGGGTGGGGAAAACCCCCGGTTCAAGACTGCGCCTTGCCCCAGCGCGCCGGACTCCTTCCGCCGACAGACTCATTCGGGTACGCGGCGACATCTGAACCGACCGACATTTGGAGACTTAAAGTGACAACGGCTGTTACCACTCCCCGCCACGGGGACACCGGAGGGCGTACGGCCGTCGCCGCACGCGGTCGGCAGGTCGTCAAGGCGTACGGTTCCGGGGAGACGCGTGTGGTCGCCCTCGATCATGTCGATGTCGACATCGCTCGCGGACAGTTCACCGCGATCATGGGTCCGTCCGGCTCGGGCAAGTCCACCCTGATGCACTGCCTCGCCGGCCTCGACACCGTGACCTCGGGCAACATCTACCTCGACGACACCGAGATCACCGGCCTCAAGGACAAGAAGCTCACCCAACTCCGCCGGGACCGGATCGGCTTCATCTTCCAGGCGTTCAATCTGCTGCCCACGCTCAACGCCCTGGAGAACATCACCCTCCCCATGGACATCGCGGGCCGTAAGCCGGACGCCGCCTGGCTCAACCGGGTCGTTGACACCGTCGGCCTCTCCGAGCGGCTCAAGCACCGGCCCAACCAGCTCTCCGGCGGTCAGCAGCAGCGCGTCGCCGTCGCCAGGGCACTCGCCGCCCAGCCCGAGATCATCTTCGGTGACGAGCCCACCGGAAACCTCGACTCCCGCGCCGGCGCCGAGGTACTCGGCTTCCTGCGCCGCTCGGTCGATGAGCTGGGCCAGACCATGGTGATGGTCACCCATGACCCCGTGGCGGCCTCCTACGCGGACCGGGTGATCTTCCTGGCCGACGGCCGGATCGTGGACGAGATGTTCCGCCCCACCGCCGACGCCGTACTGGACCGCATGAAGGACTTCGACGCCCGGGGGCGTACGTCGTGACCGTATTCAAGACCTCCCTGCGCAACTTCTTCGCGCACAAGGGACGCATGGCGCTGTCGGCGATAGCGGTCATGCTCTCCGTCGCCTTCGTGTCGGGGACGCTCGTCTTCACCGACACCATGAACACCACCTTCGACAAGCTCTTCGCCATCACCTCGGCCGATGTCACCGTCAGCCCGAGTGAGGAGGACGAGGACGACGAGAGACCGCAGAGCGGCAAGCCGGCGGCCCTGCCCGCCTCCGTTCTGGCGAAGGTCGCGGCGACACCCGGTGTGGAGGCCGCCGAGGGCGCCGTCACCAGTGCGAGCGTCACCGTCGTCAACTCCAAGAACAAGGACATCGGTGCCAGCGGCGGTGCTCCCACCATCGCCGGCAACTGGACCAGGAACGAACTCCGCTCCATGGAGATCTCCTCGGGCAACGCCCCGCGCGGCCCCACCGAGGTGATGGTCGACGCCGAGACCGCCGACAAGCAGAACCTCAGCATCGGCGACGAGGTCCGTACGATCTCCGCCGTCGGCGACTTCACCACCAAGATCGTCGGAATTGCCTCGTTCAAGGTCACCAACCCCGGTGCGGCGGTGTTCTTCTTCGACACCCCCACCTCCCAGCGCCATCTGCTGGGCAAGGAAGGACTGTTCACCAACATCACGGCCGAGGCGGCTGACGGGGTGAGCAACGATCAGCTCAAGAAGGACGTGGGCGCCGCCCTCGGCGGCGGCTACGAGATCCTGACCGCGAAGCAATCCGCCGACGAGGGCCGCAAGGACGTCGGCGAATTCCTGAACGTCATGAAGTACGCCATGCTCGGCTTCGCCGGGATCGCCTTCTTGGTCGGCATCTTCCTGATCGTCAACACCTTCTCGATGCTGGTCGCCCAGCGCACCCGCGAGATCGGTCTGATGCGGGCCATCGGCTCCAGTCGTAAGCAGGTCAACCGCTCCGTACTGATCGAAGCGCTCTTCCTGGGCATCGTCGGCTCCATCGCCGGTGTCGCAGCAGGAGTGGGCATCGCCATCGGGCTGATGGAACTCATGGGCTCCATGGGCATGAACCTGTCCACCGACGACCTGACCGTCAAGGCGACCACTCCCATCGTCGGAGTCGCCCTCGGTGTGATCGTCACCATCCTGGCCGCCTACGTTCCCGCACGCCGAGCGGGCAGGGTCTCCCCGATGGCCGCACTGCGTGACGCGGGCAACCCGGGCGACCGCAAGTCCGGCTGGATCAGGGCCGCCATCGGGCTCGTCCTCACCGGCGCCGGCGCCGCCTCCCTCTACGCCACCACCCAGGCGGACAAGGCGAGCGACGGCTCCATGGTCCTTGGCATCGGAGTGGTCCTCTCGCTCCTCGGCCTGATCGTGATCGGCCCGCTGCTGGCGGGCGTGGTGGTACGGGCCATCAGCGTGGTGCTGCTGCGGATGTTCGGCCCGGTCGGGCGGATGGCCGAGCGCAACGCGCTACGCAACCCCCGCCGTACGGGAGCGACCGCCGCCGCCCTGATGATCGGCCTCGCCCTGGTGGCCTGCCTGTCGGTCGTCGGTTCCTCGATGGTCGCGTCGGCGACGGACGAACTCGACAAGTCGGTCGGCGCGGACTTCATCGTGCGCACCGAGACCGGGCAGCCGATCGTGCCGCAGGCCTACGAGGCGATGAAGAAGACCGACTCCATCGACCACATCACCCAGTACAAGGACGTGACCGCCAAGGTCACCGCCCCGAACGGCAAGGCCGCCAAGGAGACCGTCGTCGCGGCCGACCCCACCTACCCCCAGGACCTGCGCCGCAAGGTCGTGGACGGTGACCTGAACGCCGCATACGGCAAGGGCTCCATGTCGGTGGGGGACGAGTACGCCAAGAAGCACGGGGTGAAGGTCGGAGACACCCTCACCGTGGACTTCATCGTCGGGGACACCGTCCAGCTCAAGGTCAGGGCCATCACCTCGGACGACGGCGCACTCGACCAGGGCGTGAAGTTCATCAGCACGGCGACCCTGCAACAGCATGTCCCGGCCGACAAGATGCCGCAGAACCTGATGCTGCTCGCGTCCGCGAAGGACGGCCAGGAGAAGGAGGCACTCACCGCGCTCAAGGCGTCCCTGGAGGCGTACCCGCAGTACAAGGTGCAGAACCAGGCCGACTACAAGCAGACCCTGAAGGACCAGATCGGCCAGCTGCTGAACATCGTCTACGGTCTGCTGGCACTCGCGATCATCGTCGCCGTACTGGGAGTGGTGAACACCCTCGCCCTCTCGGTGGTGGAGCGGACCCGGGAGATCGGTCTGCTGCGCGCCATCGGACTCTCCCGCCGACAGCTGCGCCGCATGATCCGGATGGAGTCGGTGGTGATCGCCGTCTTCGGCGCGCTGCTCGGTCTCGGCCTGGGAATGGGCTGGGGCATGGCGGCCCAGAAGCTGCTGGCCCTGGAAGGCCTGAAGGTCCTGGAGATCCCCTGGCCGACGATCATGACGGTCTTTGTCGCCTCGGCCTTCGTGGGTCTCTTCGCCGCCCTGGTCCCGGCCTTCCGGGCGGGCCGGATGAACGTACTGAACGCCATCGCGACCGAGTAACCGACCAGAGGACCGGGGGAGCCCTGCGGGGCTGCGGTAATGGGGGACGGCCCCCGGGACGCGGAGGAATCGCATCCCGGGGGCCGTGCGTTGGGTACCTACGAAGTCCCCTGGACGCGGTGTCGCCAGGCGGCGATGAGCGCATCGATCTCCGCGGTCAGCCGGCCGTACTCGGGGGTGGCGCGGATCGCCTCGATCTCCGGGTCGCAGAGGTCGAAGCTGTGCGGGCCCCGATGGCGGGCGAAGAGAGTGCAGGCTTCGTCGTTCTGATCCGACCTTCCGTTGTGAGCTGGACAGTCAGGCAGCAGGAGTACGGACTCGGGCGCCCGGCCATCCGCCCAAGCGGCCCACATCTCGCCCTGCCGGGAGTCGTCCAGTTGCCACACCAGGTCGTGGTGGCGACCGGTGGTGTGTGCTGCCAGCTTGCAGCGGAGAAAGGTCTCGACATAGAGCGGATCGCCCGCGTCGGGGGCCAGTCGCATCATCTGCGCGACAAGCGACAAGCGACAAGCGGCATCGGCATGACGGCCAGGGCGGCGCAGACCTGGTGCTGTTCACCTGGCGTCTGGGGCGTAGTTCTGCCCAATGGGTGGCCTATCGACGGGGTGTCCGGCTGTTCAGAGGCGTCACCCGCTCGCTCAACCGGCTTTGACTCACTCAACAGTGCGCCTCCCTTTCCCAGTCTGAGGACGATGAACAAAGAACACCGAATCGGGGGAACTCAAGCCACTCTGAAAAGGCTGCGCTTAGGAGGCGCATAGGCTTCGCTGGATAGCCTGTTCAGTAAGCTCGCCCGGCCGCAGAGGTAGGAACAATGACGGGCAGGAGGGAGCGCTTTGCCCAGCACCGGAATTCATGCGGTTGCAGTCAAGAGAAGTTCGCAGAGGCAGTCGGGGTTGACCGATCAACGGTTCAGCGCTGGGAACGTGGTTCCGCCAGTCCTCAGCCATGGCAGCGGTCAAAGATCGCACTATTTTTTGATTTGACCATGCGCGAACTCGAAGTTCTGATCACCTCCCAGCAACAGACCTCAACTGGAGATGGGCTCGAAGTTCCGCTGGACCGCCCGGATATCGGCGGTCAGGACTTAGGCTTGAGGGAAAGCCTCGGGGAGGTTCCGCTCTCAGCAACTCCCCACAGCGCAGAAGACGGAGACGACCCAATGAAGCGCCGCATTCTCCTGCGCGGCGCGCTCGCTGCCGGTCTGGCAGGTCCCGGGCTCGCCGCTTTGTCCCACACCCGTCATGAGATCGATGCTGCTCTCTCCGCTGATCACAGCATCATCGACGTTGGCTTCTGGGAGTCGACGGCCGAGCGCCATAGCTACGGCTATGCGGGCCAGACTCCCCTCGACGTACTCTCCTCTCTTCTCGATGACTTCGCCGAACTGCGCCGTTCCCTATTCCGACCCCAGACGGTCCGGAACCGTACGGCCCTGTGCCACGCGACGGGGCAGATGGCGGGTATGGCTGCGATCGTTCTGCATGACCTCGGGCAGCATCGCGAGGCCCACCGTTGGTTCGACACTGCTGGGCGGGCGGCTGAGCAGTCAGGGGACCGGCTGCTGAACGCCTGGGTGGTGGGCCGGGAGGCCATGGTTCCGTTGAACTACGGCGCACCGCAGGCGGCTGCCCGGCTTGCGGACAAGGCGCGGCATCTTGCGGGCGGTGCTCCCTCGGCTGCCGCGGTGCTTGCGTCCGCTGTCGCGTCTCGTGCCTATGCAGCCGGAGGGGATCGAGACAGGGCACTGCAAGCGGTGGCGCGGACGGAGGCGCTTGCCGAGCGGCTGACGCCGCAGCAACACGCGGACACCTGGTTCGGGTATCCGATGCAGAAGCACTTCGTTCACATGAGTCAGGCACTGACGGTGTTGGGTGAGACCGATCGTGCCTACCAGGCACAGACGCGGGCACGGGAGCTTTCGCGGTCGCCCTCCCTGATGACACGGGCCTTGATCGCCATCGATCAAGCATCTTGCCGGGCCCAGGACGGTGAGCCGGTCGAGGCTGCTCAGATCGCTGCCCAGGCGTATGGCCGTCTTCCGACCGCCTACCGCACGGGGCTCACCCGGACCCGGGCCAAGGCTCTCCACCGGTCGCTGCCCCCGGGTACTCCCGGAGCCGATGAGCTGGCCGACGCGCTGACCAAGACCGGGTGACCCGGTCCGCCGCAGTCCAAGATCGTTGAGTGCGCGCCGATTGGCTCGTGGCCCTGGGACGGCCCACCCACTGCGGAGGCGCCCCCCACCCCCGCGGGCGTACGCTGGAGAGCCCGGCCCGTTGGACGTGTCGGGTCGTTTGTGTTGCGCACCCCCCGGGACGGAAAGCCTTTCATGAGCCTGCACGGTCTCCTCGATGCCGTCGTCCGCGACCCTGCGCTTGCCGAGGCGGTGCAGACCGCTCGTGGTCCCGGCCCTGCCCACGTTGACCTGGTGGGGCCGCCCGCGGCCCGGCCCTTCGCGGTGGCCGCGCTCGCCCGGGGGACCGGGCGTACGGTGCTCGCCGTCACCGCGACCGGGCGGGAGGCGGAGGATCTGGCCGCCGCGCTGCGCTCGCTGCTGCCCGAGGACGGGATCGCCGAGTACCCCTCCTGGGAGACGCTGCCGCATGAGCGGCTCTCGCCGCGTTCGGACACGGTCGGCCGACGGCTCGCCGTGCTGCGCAGGCTCACCCATCCATCCAGCGACGACCCCTCCACCGGGCCGGTCTCGGTGCTGGTCGCGCCGATCCGCTCCGTGCTCCAACCGCAGGTCAAGGGCCTGGGCGAGTTGGAACCCGTGGCTCTGCGGTCCGGGCAGCAGGCCGACCTCGGGGATGTGGTGGACGCGCTGGCGGCAGCCGCGTACTCCCGGGTGGAGTTGGTGGAGAAGCGCGGTGAGTTCGCGGTGCGCGGCGGCATCCTGGATGTCTTTCCGCCAACTGAGGAGCACCCCCTACGGGTGGAGTTCTGGGGCGATGACGTCGAGGAGATCCGCTACTTCAAGATCGCCGATCAGCGGTCGCTGGAAGTCGCCGAGCACGGTCTGTGGGCGTCGCCCTGCCGGGAGCTGCTGCTGACCGACGAGGTGCGCGGGCGGGCGGCGGAACTCGCCGAGGCCCATCCCGAGCTGGGCGAGCTGCTGCACAAGATCGCTGAGGGAATCGCCGTCGAGGGCATGGAGTCACTGGCTCCGGTCCTGGTCGACGAGATGGAACTGCTGCTCGACGTGTTGCCCAAGGGCTCGATGGCCGTGGTCTGCGACCCGGAGCGGGTCCGCACCAGGGCCGCTGACCTGGTGGCCACCAGCCAGGAGTTCCTCCACGCCTCGTGGGCCGCCACGGCCGGCGGGGGAGAGGCCCCCATCGACGTGGGCGCGGCCTCGTTGCGGGGGATCGCCGAGGTTCGGGACCGGGCGCGGGAACTGGACATGATGTGGTGGTCCGTCTCGCCCTTCGCCGCCGACGAGGAGCTCTCCGAAGGCACCATCAAGCTGGGGATGCACGCCACCGAGTCCTACCGCGGCGACACCGCGAGGGCGCTCGCCGACACCAAGGGCTGGCTCTCGGACGGCTGGCAGACGGTCTATGTCACCGAGGCCCACGGCCCCGCGGCCCGTACCGCCGAGGTGCTGGGCAGCGAGGGCATCGCGGCCCGGCTGGAAGCCAGCCTCGACGACATCACCCCGTCCCTGGTCCATGTGGCCTGCGGCTCGATCGACTACGGCTTCATCGACCCCGGTCTGAAGCTCGCCGTCCTCACCGAGACGGATCTGTCGGGTCAGAAGGCCGCGGGCAAGGACGGCCAGCGGATGCCGACCCGCCGCCGTAAGACGATCGACCCGCTCACGTTGGAGACCGGCGACTACATCGTCCATGAGCAGCACGGTGTCGGCCGCTATGTGGAGATGGTGCAGCGCACGGTCCAGGGCGCGACCAGGGAGTATCTGGTGGTCGAGTACGCGCCCGCCAAGCGCGGTCAGCCCGGCGACCGGCTCTACATCCCCACCGAGCAGCTGGAGCAGATCACCAAGTACGTGGGTGGTGAGGCCCCGACTCTGCACCGGCTCGGCGGTGCGGACTGGACCAAGACCAAGGCGCGGGCGAAGAAGGCCGTCAAGGAGATCGCGGCCGACCTCATCAAGCTGTACTCGGCCCGGATGGCGGCCCCCGGGCACGCGTTCGGCCCGGACACCCCCTGGCAGCGTGAGCTGGAAGACGCCTTCCCCTATGTCGAGACCCCCGATCAGCTCTCCACGATCGCCGAGGTCAAGGAGGACATGGAGAAGACGGTTCCGATGGACCGGCTGGTCTGTGGCGATGTGGGGTACGGCAAGACCGAGATCGCGGTACGGGCCGCGTTCAAGGCGGTCCAGGACGGCAAGCAGGCCGCCGTGCTCGTACCGACGACCCTGCTGGTGCAGCAGCACTTCGGGACGTTCTCCGAGCGGTACTCCCAGTTCCCGGTCGTGGTGCGGGCGCTGTCGCGCTTCCAGTCCGACGCGGACGCCAAGGCGACCCTGGAGGGGCTGCGAGAGGGCTCGGTCGACATCGTCATCGGTACGCATCGACTGTTCTCGTCCGAGACCAGGTTCAAGGACCTCGGACTGGTCATCGTCGATGAGGAGCAGCGGTTCGGCGTGGAGCACAAGGAGCAGCTGAAGAAGCTGCGGGCCAATGTGGATGTGCTGACGATGTCCGCGACGCCGATCCCGCGCACCTTGGAGATGGCGGTCACCGGTATCCGTGAGATGTCGACGATCACCACCCCGCCGGAGGAGCGGCACCCGGTGCTGACCTTCGTCGGTCCGTACGAGGAGAAGCAGATCGGCGCGGCCATTCGACGCGAGTTGCTGCGCGAGGGCCAGGTCTTCTACATCCACAACCGGGTGGAGTCCATCGACCGGGCGGCGGCTCGGCTGCGGGACATCGTGCCGGAGGCCCGGATCGCCACGGCCCATGGCCAGATGTCGGAGTCGGCGTTGGAGCAGGTGGTGGTGGACTTCTGGGAGAAGAAGTTCGATGTGCTCGTCTCCACGACGATCGTTGAGTCCGGTATCGACATCTCCAACGCCAATACGCTCATCGTGGAGCGCGGTGACAACTTCGGTCTCTCGCAGTTGCACCAGTTGCGCGGCCGGGTCGGTCGTGGCCGGGACCGGGGCTATGCCTACTTCCTCTATCCGCCGGAGAAGCCGCTCACCGAGACCGCGCACGAGCGCCTCGCCACCATCGCCCAGCACACCGAGATGGGCGCGGGCATGTATGTGGCGATGAAGGACCTGGAGATCCGTGGTGCGGGCAATCTGCTCGGCGGGGAGCAGTCCGGGCACATCGCGGGCGTCGGCTTCGATCTGTATGTGCGGATGGTGGGCGAGGCGGTCGCGGACTACCGGGCCTCGCTGGAGGGCGGGGTGCAGGAAGAGCCGCCGCTGGAGGTGAAGATCGAGCTTCCGGTGGATGCGCATGTTCCGCATGACTACGCCCCCGGCGAGCGGCTGCGGCTCCAGGTGTACCGGTCGATCGCCGCGGTCAATACGGAAGAGGACATCAAGGCCGTCCGCGAAGAGCTCGTCGACCGGTACGGCAAGCTCCCGGAGCCGGTGGAGAACCTGCTGCTGGTCGCGGGACTGCGGATGCTGGCCCGGGCTTGCGGGGTCGGTGAGATCGTCCTCCAGGGGGCGAACATCCGGTTTGCCCCGGTCGAGCTGAGGGAGTCCCAGGAGCTGCGGTTGAAGCGGCTGCATCCCCGCTCGGTGATCAAGCCCGCCGCCCACCAGGTGCTGGTGCCGCGTCCCGCGGCGGGGAAGATCGGTGGCAAGCCCGTGGTGGGTCGGGAACTGCTGGGGTGGACCGGCGAATTCCTCACCACGATCCTGGGCTCGTGATCGAGGAGCGGCCGTAAGGCTCCACGGGCTATGGAGTTCCACCGCTCGTGGCCGTGGAGCACTGCGGCGGCTGGGGGTGCGCTCCGTCAGGTCCGGGCCGCTCCCCCTAGCGCCCCTGGGTCAGCCGGTGGTGGTGAGGGTGGCCCGGAGTTGGTCGATGCCCGCCCGCCACGCGTCGGCTTCGCCTGACTCCGCCCAGAGCTCAAGCAACTCGGATTCCTCTCCCAGCACCCGGTCGAGCGCCTCGACCGCGAGTGGGCGCAGCTCGACGGGGAGCGGTGGCAGGGGCTCCTTGGGGCCGTACGCGGTGGTGATCGGCTCTCCGCCGGGGCACTGGGCGGCTATCAGGGCGGCTGCGGCGACGGCTTCCGCTCCCTCGTCGCTGTCGAGGAACCCGGTGGTGGCGATGGTGCGCCGCAGGGCGTCGGACAGCACGTCGGCACGCTTCTGGGAAGGTGCGTCATCGACGTTGTGGCCGAAGTCGGCTGCCGTGTCGTTGTCGAAGTGGCCGATGTCCCAGGTGCCCATGGTGGATCTCCCTCTTTCCTTCTTCTTTCAGGTCCCGTCATGGTGGCACCGACCACTGACAACGGACGATGAGCGCTTGAGGGTGGGGCGACCCGGGGGGTTGCCGTACCCCGATCAGTAGCCTGAGCGGATGAACAGACCCAACGGTCAGCGCCCCTTGGTGGACACCTTCGCGGTTGCCGCCACCGTCCTCGCGGCGGCCTTGCTCATCGGCTGTGACGGTGTGTCACTCGAACCGTCCGACGAGTCCACGGCTCAGCCGTCCGCCGGCGCCCGTACCGGTAGCGGTACGGGGATCAGTCCGCTCGCCAACCCCGAGGGGACCGCACGGGGGCTCGGCCCGATCGGGTCGGACGCGGATCGCACGGCCGCCCGTGAACTGATCGCGAAGGTGTCCACCAAGGGCCGCGGGCCGCGGACCGGTTATGACCGCGATGAGTTCGGTTCGTCATGGACCGACAGTGCGGACGGGGTGCCGTTGGCCCGCAACGGCTGTGACACCCGCAATGACCTGCTGGCCCGTGACGGCAGCCAACTGCGCTACCGCCAGGGCTCCGACTGCGTGGTGGTCGCCATGACCCTGCGGGACCCGTACACCGGGGCGCTGATCGACTGGCGCAAGCAGCGGGCGTCCCAGGTGCAGATAGACCATGTGGTGCCGCTGTCGTACGGCTGGCAGTTGGGGGCGGCCCGCTGGAGTGCGGAGAAGCGTCGGCAGTTCGCCAACGACCCGTTGAACCTGCTGCCGGTGGACGGCGCCGCCAACAGCCGTAAACGGGACTCGGGACCGGCGTCCTGGCTGCCCCCGAACAAGCCGATCCGCTGTGCCTACGCGGCCAGATTCGCGCAGGTCGCGGTCGCGTATGAGCTTGCGGTGACGAGCGCGGACAAGGAGGTGATGCTGGCGCAGTGCGGAGGGTAGGGGTTCGGCGCCCCACGCGGGTGTGCGGGGGCTGGGCCGTTCGGCGCCCCGGGGCCCAGCGCGCGGGGGGCTGATCAGACGGCGCGTCCTCGGCCGCTCCCCGGGCCCCCGCGCGGGGGCTGACCGGCGCGGGCCGTAGCCGGTGTCCACCGCGGAGGGTCGTGCCCCGAGCCGGGGTGCGCCGAGGACGCGGCGCTCCGGCATGCCGAAGGCCGCCCCTGAGGGCGGCCTCCCCTGCTGGTGCCGAAGGTGTTACCGCTGGGCGAGCTTCTCCAGATCGAGGATGTCCTTCCGCGCCGGCTTCTTCACCGGGACCGGCTCGTCGAACCCGGAGAAGGCCATCATGAACGGCTCATCGCCTCCGAGTTGTTCGGCCTTGAGGAGGTAGGGCTTCCCCTCCGTCGCCACCTGGGCCCGATAGGTGACCTTGCCGTCGGTCTCGGTGAGGGTGAGCGCCCTGCGGCCGTTGACGGTGGTTTCCCCGCCCACCCGCGCGGCGGTGCTCTCCTCCTCGAAGTTCGCCAGCATCGCGTTCAGATCGCAGAGTTCGAGGCTCTCCCTGGCGTCGGGGTCGGAGGCGTCCGCCTCGATGTAGCGGCCCTTCATCACCTTGATCGTGGCCGCCCGGTCGGCGGGTGACTCGTCCTTGCCCAACTCCTTGAGATACGCCTCGTCGAACCGCATCCAGGCTGTGTCGCCGACCTTGATCAGCTCGGCCGTGCCGGTGGCTCCCATGGAGAGGGTGCCGGCGCACTCACCTCGGGAGTTGACGGCGAAACGGCCCTTCAACTCTCCCTCGCTCGTGGTGCCCGCGAAGTCATAGGTCATCGAGGTCGCGGTCTTGATCGTACGGAGTGACCTGTTCAGGATGTCCGGGCCCGACTCGCCGGAGAAGGGGCCGTCCGACGCCTTGTCACCGGTGTCCGTGAGCGGGCCGCAGGCGGTGCCGCCGAAGAGCAGCGCAGGGGCGAGCGTGGCGGTGGCGATCCGTCGAACGCGGCGTGATTCACGGGTGAGCAGGGGCTTCGGTGGCGTCTTGGACGGCATGAGGGTCCCTCAGGTGTGAGGCGGTCCGGGTGGGCGGTGCGTCGGATGCGGATGCTCAGAGGGTGAGTTCCCACAGGGTCGGGTCGTGCAGGAAGCCGGGGCTGATCTCGACCGTGAGGACCTTGGCGGTGGCGGGGGCGTCGAAGGCGTACTGCACGGTGGCCTTCTTGCCGGGCAGGACCGTGCCGGTGAAGCCGGCGCCGACCTTGTCGTCGAAGATCTGCTCGGCGGTGACACCGTCGTCACCGGCGCGGGCGTCCGTGCTCAGCAGGGTGGACTTGAACTCCTTGGAACCGGCGTTCTCGACGGTCACGGTGACCTGGTAGGCGTTGTTTCCGGCGGTGTGACCGATGGCGTACTCGCTCGGGGAGAACTTCTTGGCCGCGGAGACCGTGATCTTCAGGTCGTCCTTGTACGTGGTGGTCTCGCCGGCCGCGAGCGCGCCGGAACTCGCACCGCCGCCGGCGGCACCCTTGGCCTTCCCCTTCTTGCCCTTCGCCTTGGACTTGCTCTTGTCGCCCGAGTCGGCACCGGTGTCAGTGCCGGTGCCGGTGTCCGTGGTGGGCTCCTTGGTGCCGGTGCTCGAGGTGGCCTTGTCGAGGTCCTTCAACCCCTCGTCCACGGCCTTGAAGCTGGCGACCATGGCGAAGGTCGCCGCGACCATCGCGAGCAGGCCGAGCACCGCGCCGGCGGTGGCCGCTCCCTTGTTGCTGGCCTCGCCGCGCTTGCCCCGGCCGCGGCCGATCAGCCCCATGATCAGCGCCAGCAGGCCGAGCCCACCGCCGAGGAAGAAGATGAACGGAATCCAGCCGGTGATGAGGCCGATGATGCCGAGCACCAGGGCGGCGGTGCCCAGGCCGTTGCGCATGGGCTGGGGCGGAGGGTTGTAACCCCCGTACTGCGGAGCGGCGTTGTGCGGGGGCTGCTGCATGGCGTGCGACATGGGTGTCCTCCCGGACATGACGTGTGATCGGGACCGTCTGCAAGCCCCTCGGTGCGATAGGTCAATGAGACCAGAGGCTGTGAACCGAGTCAACATGAAGAATCTGATTCGTGTTCAATCACGCTGTGAAGGGGTTTCTTATGTGCAGGTCGGTATGATCGATGACACAACAGGGGGTCTTGACCAGCGGATACGGATGACGGAGGCAGTCAGTTGCCGGAGAACGCAAGCGAGGTGACCGCCGCCGGGATCGCCCGGCTGGCCGGAGTCGGACGGGCCGCGGTCAGCAACTGGCGGCGCCGCCATCCCGACTTCCCCAAACCCGTCGGCGGCACCGAGACCAGCCCCTCCTTCGCCCTCGCCGACGTCGAACACTGGCTGCGCACCCAGGGAAAACTCGCCGAAGTACCGCTCCGGGAAAGGGTCTGGCAGCAACTCGCCGACCACCCGGCGACCATCGCGACCGCGCTGGTCCAGGCGGGCTGTGCGCTCCTGCTCGTCCGCGAGAGGCCGACCAGCTGGCAGGAGCTGGCCGCCCTTTCGGACGAGCGGATGGGCGAACTGCTGCCGACCGCGCTGGAGCGGACGCTCACGGCCCGCTTCGGCGAGGACCGCGCCCCGCTACTGCACCGGCTCAACGGGCCGCACGGCCCCGGCGGGCACCCCGTCTCCGCCTCGGTGCCCCTGCTGCGCTCCGTCGCCGAACTCGCCCTCGAACTCGGTCCGCGCCACACCTATGAGTTCCTGCTCGGACGCTTCCTCGACGTCAACCTCCGCCAGTACACCCTGACCCCGCCAGGACCGGCCGCGCTGATGGTCGACATCGCCGCCATCGGCGCGGGAGCCACCGTCCTCGACCCCGCGGTCGGCGCCGGAAACCTGCTCTGCGCCGCCGCAGCCGACACGGGCAAGGCCGCCCCCGCCGCCCTCTACGCACAGGATCTCGACCCCGACCTCACCGCGCTGACCGCCCTCAGACTCGCGCTGCTCGGCGATGCCGCCATCCGCGCCCGCTCCGCGGACACCCTGCGCACGGACGCCTTCCCCGACGCCACCGTGGACGCCGTGCTCTGCCATCCACCGTTCAATGAACGCAACTGGGGGCATGACGAACTCGCCTACGACCCCCGCTGGGAGTACGGCTTCCCGGCGCGCACCGAATCCGAGCTCGCCTGGGTCCAGCACGCGCTCGCCCGACTGCGCCCCGGCGGCACGGCCGTCCTGTTGATGCCGCCCGCCGCCGCCTCCCGTCGCTCAGGCCGCCGCATCCGCGCCGGATTGCTGCGCCGCAGTGCACTGCGCGCCGTCATCGCCCTGCCCGCGGGCGCCGCACCCCCCTACGGCATCCCGCTCCACCTCTGGGTGCTGCGCAAGCCCGAGCCCGCCCGGGCGCCCGCGCCCGAGCTGCTGTTCGTCGACACCGCCGAACTCGCCGGCACCGGCGGCGGACGCGACAAGCTCGACTGGCAGGCCGTCCACAACGCCGTACTCGACGCCTGGCACCGCTTCGGCGACCCCACCAGCGCGCCACCGCCGGCGGACCGGGGGGGAGTAGGGCGAGCCGTACCCGTCATCGAACTCCTCGACGACGACGTCGACCTCGCCCCCGCCCGCCATGTCCCACCGGCCGCGAGCGGTGCGGACGCCGATGACCTGCTGCTCGTACGCGGCCGTCTCACCGACACCCTTCGACTCACCGCGGAACTCACCCCCGCCCCGGCCGTCACCGGCCAACCGGCCCCCTGGCCCGCCACCACCCTCGGCGAACTCGCCCGAGCGGGCGCCCTCACCATCCGCGCCGGCAGCGTGCCCGCGACGGCCGTCGCGGGCACCGTCCTGGGCACCGTGCAACCCGCGCCCGGTGTCCCCGTCGCCACTGCCTCACTCGTCCTGACCGAACAGGACGTCCTCACCGGTTCACCCCCCTCCGGTCCCCTTCCCGAGCAGCCTTCGGACCAGGCCGCGACCACCGAAGGCAACGTCGAGCCGGTACGCGTCGAGGCGGGCGATGTCGTCGTCCCCGTACTCGGTGGCGGCTCCGTGGTCCGCGTGGTCGACGAGACCACCGCCGGCGCCGCGCTGGGTCGCAACCTCCAACTGCTGCGACCCGACCCGGCCGCCCTCGACCCCTGGTTCCTCGCCGGATTCCTGCGGGCCACCGCCAACACCCGGCAGGCCAGCAGCTACGCGTCCACCGCCACCCGGCTCGATGTGCGCAGACTCCAGCTACCTCGGATCTCCCTCGCCGACCAACACCGCTACGGCGAACGGTTCCGCGCCCTGTCCACGTTCGAGGACGCGCTGCGGCTCGCCGGGCGCCTAGGCGAACAACTGGTCCAGGGGCTCTACGACGGACTGACCCAGGGGACCGTACGGCCCGAATAGCGCGCCACCGCAACCCCGGTACGCAGCTCCCGCGTCGCCGCGAGCCAGTCAACCGCGGCGCGCGCGAGGTCCCCGCCGGGCCCCCGCGCACCAGGCCCCGCCGACACCGTCAGAAACACGCCAACCCCACCGGGGTTTCCGCAGGGCCGATGTCCGGCAAAAAGGTGTGAAGGGGGCGCAGTGACGCATCGGACAACGCCCCGCGTACAACCCTGGAGCTGTTGCCGGCGTCGGTGTATACGCTCATTCCCTAACGCAGCCTTGTCCCCAGGCCATCAGGAGCAGTAATGCACGGCCCCGGCTATGCCCCGCCGCCCCCAGGTCGACCGCCGTCGTCCGCGATGCTGACCGTCATCCGCGTGCTCTTCGTGACCCTCGCCCTGCTCAGCTGCGGACTGCTCGCCTGGTGTGCCATGCTCCGGTTGGCCATCATCCGCCGCCGCCCGCTCGACTGGGTGCTGTTCGGCATATCCCTGCTGCTCCCCCTCATCATCTTGGGGTACATCGTCGAGGTCAGCGAGGCCGGCGAACAGCAGACGACCACCGATGAGGAGATGAGCGGAGGGGACTTCGTCGCCTTCATGGGGCTGGTGGCGATGGCGATCGGAGTGCCCGTGCACTATCTGATGGCTGAAGTTCGCCACTACCAACAGCCCGTGCAGGGGTGGACGCAGCCCGCATCGCCCTACCACCCGTCCGGCCCGGCGTACGGGCAGCCGCCGACCCCCGGCTACGGCTATCCGCCCACCGCCCCCAACCCCCCGGCGCGGCACCCCCACACCCCGGGCTACGGCTATCCGCCCGCCCACACACCGCCACCGCAACACCAAGCCCCCCCGACACCGCCGCACACCCCCGCCACGCCACCCGCCCCCGCCCCCGCGGAAGGCGGCCGTATCGACCAGGTCCGTGCCGAGCTCGACGAACTGAGCGACTACCTCCGCAAGGAGCAGGGCCAGTGAACGGACGCGTCATCGCGGACCGCTACGAACTGGCCACCGTCATCGGACAGGGCGGCATGGGCCAGGTCTGGACGGCGTACGACGGGCGGCTCGATCGCCGGGTCGCCGTCAAACTGCTTCGCCCGGACCATATGGCGGCGGCAACCGCGGCCGGGGAGATGCGCCGCCGCTTCGTTCGCGAGTGCCGGGTCACCGCGCAGGTCACCCATCCCGGTCTTGTCACCGTCTACGACGCCGGCAGCGATGGCGATGACCTCTATCTGGTGATGCAGTACGTCGAGGGCGCGGACCTCGCCGACCATCTCGCCGAACACGAGCCCTACCCCTGGCAGTGGGTGGTCTCCGTCGCCGCCCAACTCTGCGCCGTCCTCGCCGCGGTGCACGCCGTGCCGATCGTCCACCGCGACCTCAAACCACGCAATGTGATGGTCAAGCCCGATGGCACCCTCACCGTCCTCGACCTCGGTGTCGCCTCCGTCATCGACACTGACACCACTCGCCTCACCCACACCGGCTCACCCATCGGCAGCCCCGCCTACATGGCCCCGGAACAGGCCATGGGCGGCGCGGTCGGCCCGTACACCGATCTCTACGCCCTCGGCGTGCTCATCCATGAACTCCTCAGCGGAAATGTGCCCTTCGCCGGCTCCACCGCACTGGGTGTGCTCCACCGGCACCTCTACGAGGCACCGCTCCCGATCCGCAGGCTGCGCCCCGAGGTCCCCGAGCCGTTGGAGGCACTCGTGCTGCGACTGCTGGCCAAGGACCCACAGCACCGCCCCTCCGGCGCGCTTGAGGTGTACGAGGCACTGGCGCCGCTGCTCCCCAACCGCGGTGCGCCCAGCGGACCACTCGATCCGACGCGTCCCTTTCTGCGGCCCTTCGCCCCCTGGCCCGACCGGGCAGCCGTGCCATCGCCGCCCGTTGCCGCCCCCACACCACCGCGGCTCGATGTCGCGGCCGCCGTGGACGAGGTCAAGCGGCTCCTCGGCGAGGGCAGCATCACCCAGGCGGTGGACATCCTCGGCAGCATCCTCCCCGCCGCCGCGGCCGAGCACGGAGAGCACTCCCCGGTGGTCAGGATTCTGCGCAAGCAGTACGCGACCACGCTGTTGGACGACGGCCAGTACCGTCGTGCCCTGCCGGAGCTCAGACGCCTTGCCGATGACCGGCTGGCCGAGGCGGGGCCCGCCGACCCCCAGACACTTCAGTTCCGCTATGACGCGGCCCAGTGCCTGGAACAACTCGGCGAGCCGGCCGCCGCACTGGCCGAGTACCGCTCGGTCCTCCCCTACTACGAGAACCAACCGCCCGGTGGTCCCGGCGCGGCCCGTTCCTTCGACGTCCGCCACCGCATCGGCAACCTCCTGCTGGCGATGGGCGATCACACGGCGGCTCAGCACCAGTTGCAGGGGCTGTTGCACGACTCAGAACGGGCCTACGGGCCCTACCACCAACTGCCGGTGGAACTCCGGCGAGGGCTCAACCGGCAGCAGCAGTTCCACAGCCCCCGCCGCGGCGGGGCGCCAGGACCCGCGCGCTAGCACACCGCGCGCGGGCGTATGCTGCGGCGACTGAACGGGATGCGCGGGGGAGCTGGCGAGACGATGGAAGTCCGGGGCCAACTGGTGAGATTCGCCCTGGTGGGAGTGGTCAACACCGGTACGTACTACGGCCTCTATCTCGCCTTGCTGAACTGGCTGCCCTATGTGGCGGCGCATGTGCTCGCCTTTGTTCTGAGCATGATCGGCTCGTTCTTCCTGACCTCGTACTTCACCTATCGGACCCGGCCCACCTGGCGGAAGTTCCTGCTGTTCCCCCTCACCAACGCGGCGAACTTCATCGTCACCACCACGGGGGTCTACCTCCTGGTGGACGTGCTGGGCATGGGCAGCCGCTACGCACCGCTGATCGCCGCGGCGGCGGCGATCCCGATCACCTTTGTCCTCTCCCGGACGATCATGCTTCGCCCTGACGCGCGAGCCATCACCCCGCCCCCTGAACATGAGCGTGAGCAGGGGCAGGGGCAGGGGCAGGGGCACGAGGCGGAGCCTGAGGAGCAGCCCCGTCAGGATGTGCGCTAGTTCCTCAGGGACGGGCGGCCCGACGCGATAGCGGTCCGACACGAGGTGGGCCGAAGGGGCAGGCGGTCCGACGCGAGGTGGCCCGGAGCGATGGACGGTGGAGATGGGCGGTCCGCGTGGGTTCGACGAGGCGGTGGGCCCGGCCACGGACGAGCCCCGTGCCCGGCCCCGTACCCGGTTCCGGCACGGCTCGCCCGTGCATGTGAACCCTCACGCATAACCCCTGAGGACCCTTGGGACCTCGTTCGATGGCACGGTGGACACCCGCCGGATGACACCGCGAACACCGCTCTACCGACCTCGGATGAGAGGGCCGACCCCACGGCGACTTGGAACGTACGGCTCCAGAACGGTTCGAAACGGGAGGCCGCCCCCGATCGTTGACCGAATCAGTGCCCGCGAAGAGGTGGCCCCGACCGCCCAGGACTGCCTAACATCATCACCGCTAGGACTTTGTGCATTGCCGCACAATCACGCCGGGAGGCTCCTTTGCACCGCCGCCGTCGCACCGCGATCATCGTCTCCGCCGCACTGCTCGTCGCTGCGCCACTCCTCGCGGCCTGTAGCAATGACGCTCACCCGGGCGCCGCTGCCGTCGTCGGTGGAGACCGGATCGAGGTCTCCACCGTCCAAGCGAATGTGAAGGACGTACGTTCCGCGCAGGAATCCACCCCTGAGGGTGCGCAACTGATCAAGGACACCGGCCAGCTCGGCCGCGCCAAGCTCTATGAACTCATCGTCGCCAAGGTCGTTGAGCGCGCCGCCGATGACGCCGGGGTGAGCGTCAGCCGCAAGGACATCCAGGACGGTCGCGCCGGCTTCGTACAGCAGGCGGGCGGCGAGGAGCAGCTTGCCGCGATGTACCTCCAGCAGCGCGGGGTCGCGCCCGACCAGCTCAATGATGTCGTCCGCCGGGACATCCTCGTCGGGAAGCTCGCCGCCGCGATCGGCGCGACCAACACCCCCGAGGGGCAGCAGAAGCTCAACAAGGCGTTCTCCGCCGCCGCGAAGGGGCTGGACATTGATGTCAACCCCCGCTTCGGCGCGTGGAACAGCCAGAAACTCGAACTCGGTGAGTACAAGGCCCCCTGGATCACCCAGGTGACCAAGCAGGAGCAGCCCGTCCCGACCGATGGCGCCTAGGTCGTCCTCTCCTTTGGATCTTGCCGGGCGCCCGTACGGGCTGGCCAGCGGGACTGTCACCGGCCCACGGTAAGTTCGAGGGGTGACCACAGACACCTCCGCCACCGGCCGCGTCATCCTGCTCACCGCCAGTCACCGTGTTGCGCCAGGGCTGCTGTCCTGGCCGGCCTGGCAGACGCTGCGCACGGCCGACCGGGTGTTGTGCGCGGATGGCGCCCACCCTCAGCTGCCCTATCTCCGGGAGGCCGGGGTCGCGGTGGAGATCGCCGCCCCCACCGCACGGGAGGTGGTGGACGAATGCGCCACGGGCGCCACCGTTGTGGTGCTGGCATCGGGTGAGGGCGAGTCCACCCTCACCGATGGGCTCGCCAGGCTCGCCGGTTCGGGCCGGGAGCAGATGCCCGCTCTGGAGTTGCTGCCCGGTTCCTATGACCTCCCCGGCGCCCGGCTGCTCGATCTGGTCCAGGTGATGGACCGCATTCGAGCACAATGCCCCTGGTCCTCGACACAGACCCATCAGGGTCTGGCCAAGTACGGCATCGAGGAAGCGTATGAGCTGGTCGAGGCGATCGAGGACGGCGACCGCGACGAACTGCGCGAGGAGCTCGGAGACGTACTTCTCCAGGTGGTGTTCCACGCCCGGATCGCCCAGGAGGACGAGGACGAACCCTTCTCGATCGACGATGTCGCCGCGACCATCGTCGACAAGCTGATCCACCGCCATCCCCATGTCTTCGGCGACGCGACGGCCGAGACCCCGGAGGATGTCAAGGAGCACTGGCTCCGTACGAAGGCGGAGGAGAAGCAGCGCACCTCGGTGACGGAGGGCGTTCCCCTGGGGCAGCCGGGTCTGGCGCTCACCGCGAAGCTGGCCTCGCGGGTGCGCACGGCGGGCCTTGAGGTCCCCCTGCCGAGTGGCGATGGCATCGGATATGAACTGCTCGGCCTCGCCGTCCGTGCGGAGGCAGCGGGCAGCGACCCCGAATCCGCCCTGCGGGCGGCGGCCAGGGTGTACCGGGACGCGATCCGCGCGGCGGAGCAGGACCAGGGGCGGTAGGAGAGGGGAGTGCCTCTCTCACCGGAGTCGTATCGGAGCCTGGCCGGAGTCCTACCGGTCTTCGGCTGGGGTGCCCTGTGGCATCCGGCCCCAACCCGCTTCGGTACCGGGGCGGGCAGGGCCCCACCAGCCGTGCCACGCGTAGTAGGGGAACCGCTCGTATCAGTGGGTGGGCCCTACCGCCCCTCCTCAATGGGTGGTCAGGGCGGGTGGTGAAACCCCTGAGCGGTCCGGGCGTCCGAAGGGGCGCGCCTCGCTATGCCCGGGGAGGCTCCTCCCTTCGGTGGTGAGCGGGGCGGCTAACGTCAAGGGGTGAGTGACAACCCCGCGCCAGCCCCCCTTCCCCATGTCCCCGACCCTGCTTCGGGTGCCCCTGAGAACCAGCCAGATTCGGGTGCTTCCGGCACCCGGGATCCGCGCGGTTTTGGCACCGAGGGGCCCAGCGCTCCCGGCTTCCGGGGAACAGGCTCACCCACTTCCGCCACCGGCTGTCCTGTTTCTAGCGCTTTGGGGTATTCTGGCGCCGCTCCGGATGCCTCCGATGCCGACTCCGGCCCAGATGCGGCATCGGGCGTCCCCGGGTCTGCTTCGAGCACCTCTGGTCCTCGACCCGGGGTGTCCGACGCTCCCTCGAACCCCTCCCGTACCGATGCCGGCTCGCGTCCCTCGCCCGAGCTGTTCAGCTGGGAGTTCGCCACCGATCCGTATCCGGCCTACGCCTGGTTGCGCGAGCACGCCCCGGTCCATCGCACTCAGCTGCCCAGCGGTGTGGAGGCATGGCTGGTGACCCGGTACGGCGACGCCCGGCAGGCGCTCGCCGACGCTCGTCTGTCCAAGAACCCCGCCCACCATGCCGAGCCCGCACATGCAAAGGGGAAGACGGGCATCCCTGGTGAGCGCAAGGCCGAGTTGATGACTCATCTGCTCAATATCGACCCACCGGACCACACCCGACTGCGCCGCTTGGTCGCCAAGGCGTTCACCCCGCGCCGGGTCGCCGCCTTCGCTCCCCGGGTGCAGGAGCTGACGGACCAACTGATCGACTCCTTCGCGGCAAAAGGGGAGGCCGACCTCATTCATGAGTTTGCGTTCCCGCTTCCGATCTATGCCATCTGCGATCTGCTCGGGGTGCCATCGGAGGATCAGGACGACTTCCGTGACTGGGCCGGGATGATGATCCGCCACGGCGGGGGACCTCGCGGCGGGGTGGCCAGATCCGTCAAGAAGATGCGGAGCTATCTGGCCGAGCTGATCCATCGCAAGCGCGAAGATCTGGGGGACGATCTCATCTCGGGGCTGATCCGGGCCAGCGACCACGGGGAGCACCTCACCGAGAACGAAGCCGCGGCAATGGCCTTTATCTTGCTATTTGCCGGATTTGAGACGACTGTGAACCTCATTGGCAACGGCGTCTTCGCCCTGTTGAACCACCCCGAACAGCGCGAACGCCTGCAATCGTCGCTGGCCGCGGGGGAGCGTGGGCTACTGGAGAGCGGCGTTGAGGAACTGCTGCGGTACGACGGTCCGGTGGAGCTCGCCACCTGGCGGTTCGCCACCGAGGAGCTCGACATCGGAGGGCGGCGCATCGCGGCCGGCGATCCCGTGCTGGTCGTCCTCGCGTCGGCGGATCGCGATCCCGAGCGGTTCCCGCGACCGAATGTTCTGGACCTTTCCCGGCGTGACAATCAGCACCTCGGATACGGCCACGGCATCCACTACTGCCTCGGTGCACCACTCGCCCGACTGGAGGGGCAGACCGCGATCGCCACTTTGCTGCGCAGGTTGCCCGATCTGCATCTTGCCGTCGATTCAGCCGATTTGCGGTGGCGTGGCGGCCTGATCATGCGTGGACTGCGAAGTCTCCCCGTCGAGTTCACATCCCGAAACATCTGAGGCAGCGTCAAAAACGTGACATTGGCGTAATCTCCGCTGCATCGACTTGTGACAGACGTTCGACTGCCGCTACGTTTCGCCCCGTCCCCAGCTGTCACGCGAAAGGCAACCGCATGCTCTCCGGGAATGGTCGACATCGCCGACCCCGTCAGGCTCCGGCTCTCGTTGTTGCGGCAGGGGTGACGGGCTCGGCCATCGCGATTCCACTCCTTGGCGCGACCTCGGCATCCGCCGTCGAGGCCGCTTCATGGGACAAGGTCGCGGAGTGTGAGACCGGGGGCCTGTGGAACGCGGACACCGGCAACGGCTTCTACGGCGGGCTCCAGATGTCGCAGGAGACGTGGAAGGCGTTCGGCGGCACGCAGTACGCGTCCCGGGCGGATCTCGCCACCCGAGCGCAGCAGATAGCCATCGCGGAGAAGGTCGTCGCGGCCGACGGCATCAGGCCCTGGCTGGCGTGCGCCACGATCGCGGGTGTGAAGGTCGAGGCCGACCCGGTTGGCTCCCCCTCCGCTCCCGCCGCGAAGCCGGCTACCACTCCGTCCCCTTCGGCCAGCGCCACCAAGGCGCCGGCTCCTGCCGGCTCCGCCTCGAAGACGGCGGACCCCAAGGCGGGTCCGACCCAGGGCAGCGGTGTGTCCAAGGGCGATGGGCAGACGCCGAGCCAGTCCCCGAGTACGGGCAAGCATCGCGGCGAGTCGGCCGCGGAGCCCAAGCCCATCAACTCCGGCGACAGCGAGTCGACGGGCTCGGCCGCGCCCACCGAGCCGGCCAAGTCCAGTGATGGTGAGGCTCCGCGGGAGACCAGCGGCACCCACCCCTCCCGAGGTGGTGACGGGACCCGCACCGACATCGAGGGAGCCGGTACGGGGGTTGCGGCCACACCGGGTGCGGTCGGCGGCGCCGACGCCTCTCCCGGTTCGTACACCGTCCGCCCCGGTGACAACCTCTGGGCCATCGCGGAGAAGAGCGAGCTGCCCGGTGGGTGGCCCGCTCTCTACGAGGCCAACAAGGAAACGGTCGGCGGCGACCCCGACCTCATTCACCCTGGTCAGAGTCTCGATCTCGCAGCGAGTCAAGGCTAGTTCGATGGACTTTGTCCACTTTTGCAGGAATGAGACAAGGGTCTCTTTGTCGGAATTCGCTCACCCGACCTTACGGAATCCTGCATTCCGCGCCTGACCTGCGGAAACGCCGAGCGGGCAAGTGGCGAAATGGGCGATTTCTCCCCGATGTTCGACTTTGAACATCGGGGAGGGCTGTGTCTACGGTCTGAACCGCTCGCACCGCGGGCACCGTCGACCGTCACGCCGAATCCTGCCGTCGGTCGGGGGGAGTACTCGTCGCTCAGAGCGCCGAAGGCAGGAGCGGGGGACCCAAGGTAAGTGCCTGTTCTGGCCGCCCAAGAGGACGGTCGGTACCGGCTAGGGGTGAAGCTGCGCGCAAGGACGCGCAGCCGGGCAACTCACTTGGCCCGAACCCGACAGCTCACCTCGTAGGCGTCGGTGAGGAGAAGTTCCATGCTGTTTTCCAGCAAGGGCAAGCACCGCCGCCCCAGCAAGACCAGCCGTATCGTCGCGCTCGCCGGTGTCACCGGTGTCGCCGTCGCCGCACCGCTGATGGGTGCGACCTCCGCCAATGCGGCCACCTCCGCTGAGTGGGACAAGGTCGCCCAGTGCGAGTCCGGTGGCAACTGGTCCATCAACACCGGTAACGGTTACTACGGTGGCCTGCAGTTCTCGGCCTCCACCTGGGCCGCGTTCGGTGGCACCAAGTACGCCTCGACGGCCAACCAGGCATCGAAGTCGCAGCAGATCGAGATCGCCGAGAAGGTCCTCGCGGGCCAGGGCAAGGGCGCATGGCCGTCCTGTGGCGTGGGTCTGTCCAACGCCGCTTACGGCGGTGGCAATGCCGAGTCGCAGCAGCAGCAGCCCAAGCAGGAGAAGCCCAAGGCGCAGCCGAAGCAGCAGCAGCCGAAGGCCCAGCAGAAGCAGGCCAAGCCGCAGCAGCGTGCCGAGGTCCCGACCACCCGCTCCGAGCGCGCCGAGGCCCCCGTTGCCAAGGTCAAGGGCTTCCAGAAGGGCGACGGCGAGTACCAGGTCAAGGCCGGCGACACCCTGAGCAAGATCGCGAACGCCGAGCAGGTCGACGGCGGCTGGAAGAAGCTGTTCGAGCTGAACGAGGACGTCGTCAGCGACGCCGATGTCATCTACCCGGGCCAGCAGCTCCACCTGCGCTGATCTCTGACTCCGGCGGCCAACCCCGAGCCCCCCGAGGTCCGGTCGGACCAGGTGTCGACCGAGCCCTTGGGCCGGGCAAGGCCGACCGGGTTCAGAACCGGGGCACTTGAGTTCCGGCCGGTTCAGATCTGAGCAGCCTTGAGTGGATCTGAGCCGACAGAACTCATCGGCGGACCCAGCGGGCCCATTGCGCCCAGCAGGCTCAGTGGACCCATCGGTTCTGGTCGGAGCCGAGCCTCAGAGAAGGCTCCGCGCAGGGTCAGTTTCCGGCTGGTGTCCAGATCAACCCCGGTCCCACACCCAGGCTCCGCGAAGAGCCGAGTTCCACGGCCAGGCCCTGAGCCGACCCTTTTGCGGGGTCGGCCCCGGGCGGCCTCGTTCCACGGCAGTTCGGTTTCGACCGTCGGGCCGACGGCATCTTCTCCAGGCCGTCTCCCCCACGCCCCCGGTCGTGGTCCCGAACCGTCCCCGGCCCCCCTCTCCCCCCGGGGCCCAGAACACCCCGGGCCGGCGCGCTTCCCCCGAATGCGCCGGCCCGGGGTTCTGTCTTTCCGCCGCCGCGGACCGTGTCACCAGCCCTGGCCCGCTCCCCTTCTCCTCACCGCGGGTCGGGACCGCGGGTCGGGCCTATCAGGCCCCTTTTTTGTCCCAGGGGGCGGGCATCTGCCGAACGGCACCCGCCCGCCGGTTAGGCTCATGCCGCAAGGCCAATGAGACCCTGCACCCCACGCATCACATCCCAGAAGGAGATGCTCGTGCCGTCCATCGACGTCGTCGTAGCCCGGGAAATCCTGGACTCCCGAGGCAACCCCACCGTCGAGGTCGAGGTTGGCCTCGACGACGGCAGCACGGGTCGTGCTGCCGTTCCGTCCGGCGCCTCCACCGGCGCGTTCGAGGCTCTTGAGCTTCGCGACGGCGACCAGAACCGCTACCTGGGCAAGGGCGTCGAAAAGGCCGTCCTCGCCGTCATCGAGCAGATCGGCCCCGAGCTGGTCGGGTACGACGCGACCGAGCAGCGCCTGATTGACCAGGCGATGTTCGATCTCGACGCCACCCCAGACAAGTCCTCGCTCGGCGCCAACGCCATCCTCGGAGTCTCCCTGGCCGTGGCGCACGCCGCGTCCGAGGCCTCCGACCTGCCGCTCTTCCGCTACCTGGGCGGCCCGAACGCGCACCTGCTGCCCGTTCCGATGATGAACATCCTGAACGGCGGCTCGCACGCCGACTCCAATGTGGACATCCAGGAGTTCATGATCGCTCCGATCGGCGCGGAGTCCTTCTCCGAGGCGCTGCGTTGGGGCACCGAGGTCTACCACACGCTCAAGAAGGTCCTGAAGCAGAAGGGCCTCTCCACCGGCCTGGGCGACGAGGGCGGTTTCGCGCCGAACCTCGACTCCAACCGTGCCGCGCTCGACCTCATCCTTGAGGCCATCAAGGAAGCCGGTTACGTGCCCGGCAAGGACATCGGGCTCGCGCTCGACGTCGCCGCCTCCGAGTTCTACAAGGACGGCAAGTACGAGTTCGAGGGCAAGTCCCGCTCGGCCGCCGAGATGACCGAGTACTACGAGGAGCTGGTCGCGGCCTACCCGCTGGTCTCCATCGAGGACCCGCTGTTCGAGGACGACTGGGCGGGCTGGAAGGTCCTCACCGAGAAGCTCGGCACCAAGGTCCAGATCGTGGGCGACGACCTGTTCGTCACCAACCCCGAGCGTCTGTCCCGCGGTATCGAGGAGTCCAGCGCCAACGCCCTGCTCGTGAAGGTCAACCAGATCGGTTCGCTGACCGAGACCCTGGACGCCGTGGAGCTCGCCCAGCGCAATGGCTTCAAGTGCATGATGTCCCACCGCTCCGGTGAGACCGAGGACGTCACCATCGCCGACCTGGCCGTCGCCACCAACTGCGGCCAGATCAAGACCGGCGCCCCGGCCCGCTCCGAGCGCGTCGCCAAGTACAACCAGCTGCTGCGCATCGAGGAGATCCTCGACGACGCCGCGGTGTACGCGGGACGCAGCGCGTTCCCCCGCTTCAAGGGCTGAGTCAACCAGCCCTGGCCGCACCCTCAGTCCCGCCGCACGGGCTGAGGCACCAGGCTCGCTGGTGCCGGGCAGCGTCCGATGCGCCGTTGCCCAGCCAGTCTCCCTACGTCCTCGGCCACGGTCCCGTACCGTGGCCGAGGACGTAGGCACATCCGGGACCAGGGGTCCCAGGCGGCCGTACGCGGCAGTCACACCCGGGCTCGGTACGCACCCGTCGTACGAGAAGGTGGTGCGACGCCTTGCGTGCACCGCGAGGAAGACGGCTGTGGGAAGCAGCGGTAAGAAGAAGCCGTAGGAAGACGGCCGTACGAGACTCCAGCGACGGAGCAGGGGAGGCGGGACGACATGGCCGGCAAGAACCGCGACCGGTTCTCCACCGCGACCAGGCTGCGGCTGCTCGGCGAGCAGACCGCCGCCCGCGTCTACCGCTCCCAGACCAAACGCCAGGCCCGCCGCTCCCGGCTCACCGGGCGGGCGGCCTTCCTCGCACTCGTGGTCTGTTCGCTGATCGTGGCCCTCGCCTACCCGATGCGGCAGTACGTCTCCCAGCGCGGTGAGATGTCCAAGCAGCGGGAGCGGATGGCCGAGGCCGAGCAGCACGTCGAACGCCTCCGGGACGAGAAGGCCCGCCTCCAGGACGACGCGTACATCCGACGGCTGGCCCGTGAGCATCTGCACTATGTGCTGCCGGGGGAGACCGGATACACCATGATCGACCCCGAGAACGCCGAGCCCAGGCCCACCGGCGATGACTCGGCCGACCGCCCCTGGTACTCCAACGTCTGGGACGGTGTCGACAACGCGGACCGCGGCTGACGCCCGCATCTGCGAACCTGGTACGTCGGTGCTGCCCGGGTACGCCCGGGGGCAGCGCACCCCGTCCGACCGTTCGCAGCGGCCGTAGCAGCTTGCGGAAGTCCGTAGAACCTCCGTAGAACGTCTGAAGAACCGTAGAACCGTTAGAGCCAAGGCAGGCATGGAAACCCCTCCTCCCCACACCGACCCGACCGAGCCGACCGACGCGGACATCGCCGCGTTCAAGGAGCAGCTCGGCCGCCCACCGCGCGGACTGCGCGCCATCGCGCACCGCTGCCCCTGCGGTCAGCCGGATGTCGTCGAGACCGCCCCCCGGCTGCCGGACGGCACGCCCTTCCCGACGCTGTACTACCTGACCTGCCCGCGGGCCGCGTCAGCGATCGGCACGCTGGAGGCGAACGGGGTGATGAAGGAGATGACCGAGCGCCTGGAATCCGACCCCGAGCTGGCTGCCGCCTACCGTGCGGCCCACGACGACTACATCAAGCGCCGCGATGACATCGAGGTGCTCCAGGGCTTTCCCAGCGCGGGTGGCATGCCGGACCGGGTGAAGTGTCTGCATGTGCTGGTGGGGCACTCACTGGCGGCGGGCCCCGGGGTGAACCCGCTCGGGGACGAGGCGATCGCACTACTCCCCGAGTGGTGGCGCAAGGGGCCGTGCGTCACCCCCTGCGCGCCCGTGGAAGCCGACTAGGACTCTCTCCCCTTATTAAGGAGCCCGAATGACCCGGGTCGCCGCGATCGACTGCGGAACCAACTCCATCCGTCTGCTCGTCGCCGACGCGGACCCCGCCACCGGTCAGCTGGTGGAGCTCGACCGGCGGATGACCATCGTCCGGCTCGGCCAGGGCGTCGATCGCACCGGCCGGCTCGCGCCCGAGGCGCTGGAGCGCACCTTCGCCGCCTGCCGTGAGTACGCCGCGGTCATCAAGGAGCACGGCGTGGAGCGGCTGCGCTTCATCGCCACCTCGGCCTCTCGGGACGCCGAGAACAGGGACGACTTCGTCCGTGGGGTGCTGGACATCCTCGGTGTGGAGCCGGACGTCATCAGCGGCGACCAGGAGGCGGAGTTCTCCTTCGTCGGGGCGACGAAGGAGCTACCCGGGCATGAGGAGCGGCTGGTGGTGGACATCGGCGGCGGCTCGACGGAGTTCGTCATCGGACGGGAGCAGGTGGAAGCCGCCCGCTCGGTGGACATCGGCTGTGTACGACTGACCGAGCGGCACATTCGGAGCGATCCCCCCGCCCCCGCGGAGATCGCCGCCATCCGGGCCGATATCGCGGCAGCGCTCGACCTCGCGGAGCGGACCGTGCCGCTCGGCGGGGCCCGCACCCTCGTGGGGCTGGCCGGATCGGTGACCACGATCGCCGGCATCGCCCTGGGCCTCGACGCCTATGACCCCACGGCGATCCACCACTCGCGCATCCCGGTGGAGCAGGTCAGCGACATCGTCCGTACGCTCACCGAATCCACCCATGAGGAGCGCGCCGCGATCCCGGTGATGCATCCGGGGCGCGTCGATGTCATCGTCGCCGGAGCCTGGGTGCTGCTCGCCGTCATGGAGCGGATCGGTGCCGCGGAAGTGGTGGTCAGCGAGCACGACATCCTGGACGGGATCGCCTGGAGTGTGGCGCTCGGCGACGAGTGACACCCCGGGTGCGGACCGCAACAACCCGGGCTCCGGCTGCTCGGCACGGTCGATGCGGTCCGCCGGACGGGTACGGGCTTCCCAGGCCGTCACCGTGCTCTCGGCCATCCGAAAAGCCCGTGCGCTGATGTGCACACCCGGCGGGGGAAGGCGGGTGGTGTTCCGGGGGTGATCCTCGGCCGGATCGCCTGGTCAGTCGCTTGGAAACGAAGTTCGTGAAGTTCTTCACAAGGAAAAGGGCCCTGATGGGCGCTGTTGACGGCCGAAAAGCCACCCTTGAGGGGCCGTTGGGCTCCGAAGGGAAGGCGAAGGGGTCCCGAGTGGGTGTTTCGGCCAGGTGAACCAGGTCGGTGGTTCCTACGAGACCTGACCTTAAGGGCCAGCTCACAGGGGGTTCACAACGATCGTTTCGATACCGTGGTTCCCCACTGAACGCATGACCTCGGTCACGGGGCGGCGCAGTGTAGCAGAGGTGCACCTACTCCTTGTGAAGGGGCTCACGAGCACCCTCTGTCAGCGGGGTGGATACTCGATGGCATGAGCACCACGGAGCGTCCCAGGATCCTCGTAGTTGGCGGGGGGTACGTAGGTCTGTATGCGGCGCGCCGCATTCTGAAGAAGATGCGGTACGGCGAGGCGACCGTCACGGTTGTCGACCCGCGCTCTTACATGACGTACCAGCCCTTCCTACCCGAAGCTGCTGCCGGAAGCATCTCGCCCCGGCACGTCGTCGTACCGCTACGACGCGTGCTGCCCAAGGCCGAGGTACTCACCGGGCGTGTCACCACCATTGATCAGGACCGCAAGGTCGCCACCATCTCGCCGCTGGTCGGCGAGGCGTATGAGCTTCCCTTTGACTATCTGGTGGTCGCGCTGGGCGCGATCTCCCGGACCTTCCCGATCCCCGGGCTCGCCGAGCAGGGCATCGGCATGAAGGGCATCGAAGAGGCCATCGGCCTGCGCAACCACGTGCTGGAGCAACTCGACAAGGCTGACTCCACCACCGATGAGGAAGTCCGCCGCAAGGCGCTCACCTTCGTCTTCGTCGGCGGTGGCTTCGCCGGCGCCGAGACCATCGGCGAGGTCGAGGACCTGGCGCGGGACGCTGCCAAGTACTACTCGAACGTCAAGCGCGAGGACATGCGCTTCGTTCTGGTCGATGCCGCCGACAAGATCCTTCCCGAGGTCGGGCCGAAGCTCGGCAAGTACGGCAAGGAGCACCTTGAGGGCCGCGGCGTCGAGATCTACCTCGAAACGTCGATGGACTCCTGCGTCGACGGCCATGTGGTGCTGAAGAACGGCCTTGAGGTCGACTCCAACACCATCGTGTGGACCGCCGGTGTGAAGCCCAACCCGGCCCTCGCTCGCTATGGTCTGCCGCTCGGCCCCCGCGGGCACGTGGACACCTCCACCTGCCTCCAGGTGCAGGGTCTTGACTACGCCTGGGCCGCGGGCGACAACGCCCAGGTCCCGGACGTCGCCGCCCGCAAGGCCGGCGTGGCGAACGCCTGGTGCCCGCCGAACGCGCAGCACGCGCTGCGGCAGGCGAAGGTCCTCGGCGACAATGTGATCTCCGGCATGCGGGGCTTCCCGCAGAAGGAGTACAGCCACGCCAACAAGGGCGCGGTGGCGGGCCTCGGTCTGCACAAGGGCGTCGCGATGATCGTCGTCGGCAAGGTGAAGATCAAGCTCCGTGGCCGGCTGGCCTGGTACATGCACCGTGGCTACCACGGTCTGGCCATGCCGACCTGGAACCGCAAGATCCGTGTGTTCGCCGACTGGACGCTGGCGATGTTCCTCAAGCGCGAAGTGGTCTCGCTGGGTGCGATCGAGACACCGCGCGAGGAGTTCTACGAGGCGGCCAAGCCCGCTCCGGCCGCCGCCGCCGCTGCTCCGACTCCCGAGAAGGCGAAGGCTTCCTGACCTCGCCGCTCAGACTCGATAGCTGATCGAAGGGCCGTCCGCCATCCGTGGTGCGGGCGGCCCTTCGCCATGCCCGCGTGTCGAACCAGCCCGCTTCGATGAACCCTCCCGCGCAGACCAGAGCCTGAACGGGGCCTTTCGGGGGTTGGGTTCCTCCGCGGCAGGTGCTCTTGCCCGTGCCGTAGGCGAGGCACCGCCGAGTGGGCGTTCGCACGCCCCATTCTGTGCGGAAACGTCTCGGTGCGGGAAGCACCCGCAGTGCGCGAGTTGTTCAAGGACACAGGGGCCTGTTGTTCAGGGCCTCGAAGAAGCATGGCAGAGCAAGCAGGAGCACCTGACAGAAACACACCACGGAGGTCAATATGGCCGACGCCGCACTGCGGTTGATCACCCTCGCCGAGGAGTTGCTTGGGACCCGCTTCCCCGTCCGCATCCGGGCCTGGGACGGGTCGGAGGCGGGGCCGCCAGACGGGCCCGTGCTCGTCGTACGACACCGTCAGGCACTGCGCCGACTGTTGTGGCGCCCCGGTGAGCTAGGACTGGCGCGGGCCTGGGTCGCCGGGGACATCGAGGTGGACGGCGACCTCTACACCGTCCTCGACCGTCTCACCGGAATCCTCTGGGATCGAGATCAGCCACCCCGACCAGAGCCAGCCCTTGAACGGGAAGCCGAACGCGGATCCGAACGGGGTGGTCAGCGACTGCCTGGCCCACCGCCCCCGACATCAGCACAGCCAGGGACATCGGCGCGGTCACCAGGGCAGGAGCAGCCGGTACGGCGGAGCCGGCCGCAGAAGGGGAGTGGGCGCCGACTGGCCCATGAGGCCTGGCGTAAGGCGGTCACGGAAAGTCGCCTACGTTTCCTCCTCGACCCTGCCCAGCGCTCCGCCGCCAGCACCCTCGTCCGGATCGGCGGTGCTCTGCCCCCACCGCCCCCGCCCGCCGAGGAAGCCCGCAACCGCCGAGGCTCCCTCCACACCAGGCGCCGGGACAAGCGGGCCATCAGCCACCACTACGACGTTGGCAACCCCTTCTACGAACTCGTCCTCGGCCCGTCCATGGTGTACTCCTGCGCCTACTGGCCCAACGGCACAACGGACGCCGGCGGCGCCGAGCAGTCCCTGGACGACGCCCAACGCGACAAGCTCGACCTCGTCTGCCGAAAGCTCGATCTGAGACCGGGCGAGAGACTGCTCGACGTGGGCTGCGGCTGGGGCTCCATGGCCATGCACGCCGCCCGTGAGTACGGCGTCCATGTCATCGGTGTCACCCTCTCGCGGGAACAGGCGAACTACGCCCGTAAGCGCATCGCGGACGCCGGCCTCACCGACCGGATCGAGATCCGCGTTCAGGACTACCGGGACGTCAGCGAGGGCCCCTATGACGCCATCTCCTCCATCGGGATGGCGGAACACGTGGGTGCGGCTCGCTATCGGGAGTACACCGACCAGCTCTACGCCCTGCTCAGGCCGGGCGGACGGCTGCTCAACCACCAGATCGCCCGGCGCCCCGAGCGGGATGAGTCCGCCTACCGCCTCGATGCCTTCATCGACCGCTATGTCTTCCCCGACGGGGAACTGCTTCCCCTCGGTCGCACCACGACCGCCCTCGAAGAGGCCGGCTTCGAAGTGCGGGACGTGGAGTCCATCCGGGAGCACTACGCCCTTACGCTGCGCCGTTGGGTCGACAACCTGGAGACCCACTGGGAGTCGGCGGCACGCCTGACCTCACCGGGGCGAGCGAGGGTCTGGCGGCTCTACATGGCCGCGAGCGCACTGGCCTTCGAACGGAACAGGATCGGTGTCAACCAGATCCTGGCGGTGAAGACCCACCCGGACGGCGCCTCCGATGTGCCACTGCGCACCCGCACCTGGCACACAGACCGCGACTGATGCCGTGACCGACACCGAGACCCTCACCGCGACGAGCACCGAGACCCTCAGCGCGACAGCACCGCGCCGGAAGGACCGCCCTTGACCCACCCACCACAACGACGCCCGGTTGTCTGACGACTTGAGCACATCCCCTTGCGGAGTTGCCTCAGGAACCCCGTACCGCCGAAGGGCACCGGCACGAGGAACGTACGAGGGCCCCGCACCCA
>NZ_JAMQAW010000023.1:0-163905 GCF_023701525.1 Streptomyces albipurpureus | reverse complement strand
GCGCAGCGGCTCGGTGGGTGCGGGGCCCAGTGGGGTGTCCTGGCTACTCCGTCTTGATCGCCGTCAGCATGTTCAGCCGAGCCGCGCTACGGGCCGGCCAGAGCGCGGCCAGCACACCGACCACACCGGCCAGCAGCAGGAACAGCCCGAGCCTCTCCAGCGGGATGACGAGCTCGTAGTTCGGGATGCTGTTCTTGAAGGTCTCACCGATCGCCCAGGCCAGGAACGACCCGAGGACCACGCCGATCACCGCGCCGAAGAGGGAGATCACGATGGCCTCCAAGCGGATCATCCGCTTGACCTTGGCCCGGTCCAGACCGATCGCCCGCAGCATGCCGATCTCCTGCTGGCGTTCGAAGACCGACATCGCCAGGGTGTTGACCACCCCGAGTACCGCGATGATCAGGGCCATGCCCAGCAGCCCGTACATCACATACAGCATGGTGTTGATCATGCCGCCGAACATATTGCGGATGTCCTGGCGGTCCATGATGTTCATACCGGGGTTGTCGCCCAGCGCGTCCACCAGGGCCTGCTCATTGGCCTTGGTCTCGCCGCCGTCCATCTTCAGCCAGACCTGGGCGATGTAGGGCTTCTCGTAGAGCGGGTCGACCAGATCGGTCGAGAGCACGAAGGGCGAGACGAACTCGTTCTCCGTGAAGGTCGCGCCGATGGTGAGTTTCATCGACTTCCGAGGCTCGCTGTCGCCGATCTTGGCGGTGATCGAGTCACCGGTCTTCCAGCCGTTGCTCTCGGCGGTCTCCTCCGCGATGGCGACCTGCCCATCGGCGAGGGTGGCCAGCGAGCCGGACTGGATCTTCAGGGAGAAGATCTTCTCGACATCCCCGGGGGTGACCGCGGAGGCCGCCCATGCCTCGCCCTTGACCTCCACGTCCAGCGCCTGCTGCGGGGTGACCGCCGCTACGCCCTTCGCCTGCCGGAGCGCTTCCAGGGCCGAGCGGTCCATGGAGCCGTTGTTGGCCATGGACACCATGTAGTCGCCGCGGATGTTGTCCGTGGTCATCCGGTCGATGGCCTGGCCGAGCGTGACACCGATGACGGTCAGACCGGTGACCAGGGTGAGCCCGATCGCCAGCGCGGAGGCGGTGGCCCCGGTACGGCGGGGGTTGCGCACCGCGTTCTGCCCGGCGAGCTTGCCGGAGACCCCGAACATCTTCCCCAGCAGCGGCTTGACCACCGCGATCATCGGTCGGGAGAGCAGCGGGATCAGGATGATGACACCGATCAGGGACAGGAAGGCACCTACGCCGATCGTCAGTCGACCGTCGCCGCCGCCCATCGAGGCCCCGGCGAAGATGCTTGCCAGACCGGCCGCGGTGATGACGCTGCCGATGGTGTTCCGGACCACCAGGGACTTGGTGGAGGCGACCGCGTGCACACTGCTCATGGCCGCGACCGGGGCGATCTTCGCGGCTCGACGAGCCGGCAGCCAGGCGGCGAGGACGGTGATCAGCACACCGACGCCGAGAGCGGCGATCACCGCGGTGGGGGAGATGACCAGGGAACCGCTCGGGATCTTGGCGCCGAAGGAGCCCATGACCGAGCGCAACCCGACCGAGAGGCCGAGGCCGAGCACGAAGCCGACCACGGAGGAGAGGAAACCGACCACCAGGGCTTCAAAGATCACCGAACGCTTGACCTGGCTGCGGGAGGCGCCCACGGCGCGCAGCAGCGCTAGCTCCTTGGTGCGCTGGGCGACCAGCATGGTGAAGGTGTTGGCGATCAGGAAGGTGCCGACGAAGAGCGCGATGGCCGCGAAGGCGAGCAGCATCGTGTTGAGCGCGCTCAACTCGGACTTGATGTCCTTGGCCTCCTGGTCGGCCAGCTTCTTCGCCGTCTGGGCGTCGGCTCCCTTGGGGAGCAGCGGCTCGACCGCGGCCAGGATCGCCTGATCCGAAGTGCCGGGCTTGGCGCTGACGGTGATGTCCTGGAAGAAGTCCGGCTTCTGGTAGAGCTCCTGGGCGACGGGGGTGTTGAACAGGACCAGGCTGCCGCCCGCGTTGACCGCCCCGTCCTCGGTGCTGAAGATGCCCGAGAGCTGGTACTCCTTCACCGGACCGTTGGTCGCGACCCGCACGGAGTCGCCGACCTTGTACTTACCCTTCTTCGCGGTGTCCTTGTCGAGGGCGATCTGTCCGCCCTCCGCCGGGCCCGAGCCCTGGGAGAAGTCGTACGCGGCGTCCTTGCCGTCCTTGCCGGGCGCGTAGTTCCCTCCCTTGTTGGCCCAGCCGCTGCCGATCAGCTTGCCCTTCTGGTCGGCCACGCCGGCGAAGCCGGAGACCCGACCGGTGACTTCCGAGACCCCGTCCAGGCCCTCGATCTTCTGGAGGGTGTCGGCCGGGATGCCCCCTGCCTTCTCGGCGCCGGGGCCGATCTCAGTGGTGCCACCGTTGGCCACCACGGCTATGCCGTCGTAGCTCTTGGCTGACTGCTTGCTGAAGGCGCTGCTGAGGGTGTCGGTGAAGACCAGGGTGCCGGAGACAAAGGCCACGCCGAGCATCACGGCGAGCGCGGTCATCAGCAGCCGGGCTTTGTGCGCGAGCACATTGCGCAAGGCGGTACGGAACATGTGAGTCAGTCCTGGGGTGAGAGCCGGAGGTCAACGAAGCGGCTGATGGTCAGCTGGTCCGGCCCTTGGCGTCGAATGCCTTCATCTGGTCGAGCACGCTGTCCGCGGTGGGGTGCAGCATCTCGTTGACGATCCGGCCATCGGCCAGGAAGATCACGCGGTCGGCGTAGGAGGCGGCGACCGGGTCGTGGGTGACCATCACCACGGTCTGGCCCAGTTCGCGCACCGAGTTGCGGAGGAAGCCGAGGACCTCGGCGCCGGAGCGGGAGTCCAGGTTTCCGGTGGGCTCGTCTCCGAAGATGATCTCCGGCTGGGAGGCGAGGGCACGGGCGACCGCCACTCGCTGCTGCTGGCCGCCGGAGAGCTGGGTGGGGCGGTGACTCAGCCGGTCCCGCAGACCCACCATGTCGATCACACTGTCCAGCCACGCCTTGTCGGGCTTGCGGCCGGCGATGTCCATCGGCAGCGTGATGTTCTCCAGACCGGTGAGCGTGGGGAGCAGGTTGAACGCCTGGAAGATGAAGCCGATCTTGTCCCGGCGCAGCTGGGTGAGCTGCTTGTCCTTGAGGCTGCCGAGCTCGGTGTCGCCGATGCGGACGGAGCCGGAGCTGAAGGTGTCGAGCCCGGCGACGCAGTGCATCAGCGTGGACTTGCCGGAACCGGAGGGCCCCATGATCGCGGTGAACTCCGCCTGGCGGAAGTCGACGGTGACATGATCGAGCGCGACCACCTGGGTCTCGCCCTGTCCGTACACCTTGGACAGATCCGTGGCGCGGGCGGCCACGGCGGTGGCGCGGTGTGCGATGGGCGTGGTGGTCACGAGGAGAGGCTCCTGTCACGGTTGGTTGGTGAACTCCGTTGGGGTCGAGTTCCATCCTGTCCGCCGTCCCAGCGCCGAACGTCAGCCCCCGTGCCCGTTCCGGGGGCCCTCTTTGGGCGGACTGTCGAGGGTCGCCGTCCTCCTTTGGTATGACGGAGGCCCCTGAGGGGAACGAGTCGATCAGAGCGGAACGGATAAGTCCGTTCAGACCCCGAATCCGGTCCCGGGCACCAGTACCGACCAGGGGGATTCCGCTTACCGCTGTCATGCGATGCGGCCAGGCTCGCGGACGCACAGACGGCGACGCTCTCGGGCCGGCGCGGGGACTGCCCGCCTCCAACCCCGAGCAAGGGGTGGTTGCGACGAGTTTCCGTCAATCACGTGTCAACGCATGGATGCCCACCTGTTGGGATGGCGCCGCCCGAATCTTCTGTCACCTGGGCTGACGCACCCTCAAGCGGCAATAAAATAAGACAACATCGGGCCATGGGGGCTCCGGGCGTATCGATCTACCCGGATAGGCTCCTGTGCTTACGCGGAGCCACGCACCTGGCCCGGATGGTGGAATGCAGACACGGCGAGCTTAAACCTCGCTGGCCTTCGGGCCGTGCCGGTTCAAGTCCGGCTCCGGGCACGACTGACCCTCCCCCGGATGACCTGCGGATTTGGCATATTTCCGCCTTCAACAACTGAAGATTTGGGAACACCGGGGGGAACACCGGGCGGTAGCGTGCACTCTCATGGCGAGCGTGCACGCGCGGAAGAACCGCGCCGGGATCATCACCAGCTACCAGGTCAAATGGCGTGAAGGCGGCGCCCGTACAGGCAAAGGGCAGTCCGAGACGTTCGAGGACATAGCCGCTGCCGAGATCTTCCAAGCGGCTGTCAACGCCGCGGGCCAGCAGTGGCCGCACGGATGGATGAAGGGCCGCGGCTACGTCGCGGTGGAGCCCGTACTCAGCGACGAGGCGCGGTTCCGTTTCCGCGGATATGCCACCCGGGCGATAGACCGCCGTACGGGCATCAGTCCCCAGTACCGCAAGGACTGCCACCGAGACCTTGAAAAATACATCTATCCGACGTTCGGCGACGGTGACGTGCGGTCTGCCGAGCACTTCTCTGGGGAGACAGTCAAAGAGTGGGTGCGAGTGCTGGAGCAGACGCGTGTGACGCGTGGCGCGCAGCTGCCGAACTCCCCGAACCGAAAGCTGATGTCCCCCAAAACCATCCGGAATCTCCATGGTCTCCTGTCCAGCATCTTGCAGGAGGCAGTCACGGCGGAGCCACCGCTACGCAACAGGAACCCCTGCGAACTCACCCGGCTGGGGCGTACAGACGATGACGGCGGTGCCGACGACGGCGGTGTTGATGACGACAGTGACGAGGATGAGGAGGACATCTGCTTCCTCACCCCCCAGGAGGTGGCGGGAATCCGGGAGTGCATGACCCGACCGGGTGATCAACTCCTGCTAGACGTGAAGTATGGCAGTGGGATGCGTTTCGGAGAGATCACGGCACTGGCGCCCAAATGCATCATCGACCGAGCCACCAAGCCCAAGATCAGGGTGAGGCGCGCATGGAAGAAGAACGGCAAGGGCGGCTACTTCATGGGCAAGCCAAAGTCCAAGCTCGGCCGGCGCTCCATCAGGGTCAGTACGACCGTGATGGCGGCCCTGGTTGAACTGGGCCTCGGGACTCTCGATGAGAGCACGTTGTTCTGGACCGGCGACAAGGGGCAGAGGCTGCACGCCAGTACGTTCAACGACCGGTGGCACCGCGCCGTTCGCCGCGCCAAGGCAGCGGGGCTACTGTCTGCGGAGAGAGCCCCCACGCCGCACGACCTCCGGCACTCCCATGCGGCTGCGTTGATCTCCGCCGGCCACGGGCTCACGTACGTTCAGCGTCGCCTCGGGCATGAGTCCATCAAGACCACATCGGACTTGTATGGGCATCTTCTGCCCGAGGCTGACGACGACGCTATGGAGACGATAGAGGCGACGCTGAGCGGGGAGCGGCCCCGACTGCGCGCCGTGTGAGTGGACTTACCCGCTACATCGGCGAGGGGCAGAGTCCAGCGGAGCCGCATATACGGCGGGGGCGGGGGTGGGTGTTGTGTCAGCTGCGGCTGGGGTGGGACAGGCGGCGCCCAGGGCCGCCAGCAGTACGGCGACCGCCCCCGCCGTGCTGGCGCCGTAGCGGGACCGGGCCATGCCCTGAACCAGCCTTAAGTGGTCCCGCCTATCGCGCCCCTTGGGGTTAGGGGCTGGGCTCTCCCGATCAGCCAGAGCCCGTTCGACTCGGGCGAGGGCTATCTCAACGCGTAGCTGATCTGTATCGGCTCGTAGCTGGTCTATCTCGGCCTGAAGTTGGTTGGTTTCCTTGGCCCGGTCGGCTCGGGCCAGAGCTACCGCGGTACGTAGTTGATTGACCTCCCTACCTAGTGACCAGCACCATCGGATGCCCCAGCCGACAACTGCGGCCAGTGTGCCGATGGCGGTGGTGGCAATTGCGGATATCAGTTCGATCATCAGGAGTGATCATCTCCCCAAAGCGATGTGAGGGGTAGGTCTGCATCGTTTCGCGGCGTATGGCGCTGTGGTGTGCGTGGGCAACTATGTTGCAGAAACGTTACTCCTCATGTGCGGAGCGTAGGGCCGGGGTCAGCGGTGGCCCCGGCTGCCTTGGGGGAGGCAGCCGGGGCGGGGAACTGCCCGCGGGCAGTGGTTTTATCGCTACGCGATCCGTCGCCAGACCGGCTCGCAACTCCGTAACTCATCCCGTTGGCGCCGCACCCCGGCGAAGAACGCGGCCGGCCGCGCCTCTACGTCTGCCAACTGCCGCTGATGGAGCCTGAGTGCGTCGTCACTGATCTCATACGCGCAGCCCGCATCGGTGCACTGATGCCACCCGGTGCGTGCGTGCGTGAGCAGCTGGGTGCACCGAGGGCAGTGGAGACGGGCAGCTGGCTGGCTGACACCGCATGGGTAGCAGATGAGCCAACCGTCCTGCGTGCTGGTCATCGGAGCTCCGCACTTGCCGCAATTCACCGTGCGCCCCTTCCTGTGAGTGGGTGGAGTCCGGCCGCGGCAGTCCAGAGATCACGCGGCGGGGCCGGGCTCAATCTGGTGTGGTGAGCAAGCCGCGGAGCCGCTCAAGGGGCTCGTCGGTCTCTCCATCGGCGGTCTCGCTGTAACCGCCGGCGTGCTCGATGCAACGGCGCATGACAGCTGACTGCGAGGCATCGCGTGACAGTCGGTCCCAGTCGTGAACCAGGCAGATCACCCTCCCGGAGGTGCCCGCCATCGCCCGGCACAGATTCTGGAACTCCGGCCGATGGTGACCTAGGGCGTGGTCGCCGAGGTCCAGCCACATGCCCGCAACCCTGTAGCCGTGCTCCTGGGCGTACTCGCGGCAGCGCTTGAGACGATCGTCAAGGGCGACCGTGTTGAGGGTGGCGTGCCTGTCGTAGATGAAGGCATGCGTCACCTCACCATGTGTTTGGTGTGCACTGTCAGTGCTCATAGTGCGTCTCCCGACCCGACTCGGTATGGACGAGACGCCATCGTGCGGGGGATGTCCGGCCGGCTATATACACTCCGCGCGGCGCCGGGCGTATATTCCGGCTATGGGTGGTCGGGCACCGTGGACAGACGTCAGGCTGCGCGCCGCATGGGCACGAGCCGATTGGGGCGCTGTCCTGCGCGAGTATCGACGCGCAGCCGGCATCACTCAGCTAGCGCTTGAGTCCCTTACCGGTTTGCCGCAGCCGCACATTTCGGCCATCGAGTCCGGCCGTCGGCAGGTACGAACCGGGTCGGCGGTGAAGACTCGCATCACTGAAGGACTTCACGTGCCACGAGAACTGATAGAGGCAGGGCAAAGCGCTGCCTTCGAAGAGTGGTCACCCAATACTGAGTTGAGGGAGCGCCTGGCGCACGGGCACCGCACTGGTCGGACTGACCTCCGTGCCGCGCAGTGGATTGCGGAAGTCCTCGCCACGCAGCGCCGAGCCGAAGACGAAGTAGGCGGCACTGTGCTGTGGCCAGTTGTCCGCTCGCAACTGGACGTCGTCACCCGGCTGATCCCATCCGCCTCAGGACAGACCGCGGACGAACTGATGCTCCTGGCAGCCGAGCACGCCCACTGGCTGTCATGGGTGGCCGCGCAGAACCAGCAGACCGGGCCTGCCCTCGCCTGGCTGGATGGTGCGCACGGGTGGGCAATCGACGCATCCCACGCCGACATGGCTTCCTGGCTCCAACGAGTACGGGCCTACTACTGCCGACAGCACAGCGACCCCATAAGGGCGCTGCGCGTAGCGGATGGGGCACGCCAGCTAGCAGGGCTGTCACCCGGTGCGACTTCGGTGGCCGCGCATGAGGCATCGCTGGCTGCCGCTGCGGTAGGTGAGCGGGACAGGGCGCTGCGCCTGGCGGATGATGCCGTTGTGGAAGCGTCGCGTGTTCCGGATGAGCCGGACCGGCCTGCTTGGCTCTACTGGCTCACCCCGTCGCGAGCACGCCTTCACCGCGCGGATACCGCGTACGCCTGCCATCGGTGGCAGGAGGCGGCAACAGGGTTCGAGGAGTCGCTACCTGGCCTCGCGGGGTTTCCTCGGGACCAGGCGCACTATCAGGGGCTTCTCACCGACGCTCAACGCCGAGCGGCTTAGTTTCACTCGGAGTAGTCGAACCGCTCGATGTAGGCCCGCCGGCCGTCACCGAGGAATCGCTCGACGGCAAGGACCGCATACGGTGTGGACGGCCCGTCGGCGATTTCCTCGCCCTTGGGATTGATCCAGATGTCCCACAACTTCTCGGGGAAGTCGAAGCGCTGGCGCTGGCGGAGCGATCGGTCGATCTCCGTCTCATCCTCGTCGTCACAGGGTACGTACGGTACGTAGGTGATCCACATGGGGCGAGTAGGTGTGCCCGAAAGTGGATCAACCCCCTCAACCGGCGGCGCCGTCGGGATGACTCGGGCGGCAACGAGCACTCCGAGACCATCGGAGACCTCGCGTACGCGATCGTGCGCCAGGTGGATACTCTTCCCGCCCAGGTCAGCCGCCTCTAGCTCCACCCCACGCGCGTTTCGCGGGATCTTGTGGTAGTACGTCAGGTTCCAGCGCACGTGTATCTCCCTTGCAGCCCAACAGCTTGCGCCGATGCTAACCGCGGGGACTGACAAAGCGAGACCCCCGGGGGTCGGGCCCCAGGGGTCTCATCACGCCGAAGCGTACCCGCTCACCGCTCTCGTCAGCCGCTGTCGGGCAGGTACCGCTCCCCGTCGCAGTGTCGATGCACTCGATGCCCGTGGGGAGCCGGGAGGGACCGCCACGTGGGTCTGACCGAAGCCCAGCGCTGCGGCATCACGCAGCGTCCCCTCCCAATGACCTGGCCGTCCACGGCCGCGCGGGCGCGGCCGCCGCTGCGGCCATTGACGAGACGCTCAGCGTCCCGTGGTAGCCAGGTGTGCTCAGATAGGCCACACCACCACGTGAAAGGGGCCGAGGTGTCGGTCTGGCGCAACCTCAACGAACACACCGTCTACGAAAACCGCTGGTTCCGCGTGAACCTGGCAGACGTGGAGCTCCCTGACGGTCGGCACCTGGACCATTTCTTGATCCGACAGCGGGCGGTGGCCCTGGCTACAGCGGTCAACTCGGAGAACGAGGTGCTCTTGCTCTGGCGGCATCGGTTCATCACCGACAGCTGGGGCTGGGAGATGGCGGCGGGAGTCGTCGAGGATGGCGAGGACATCGAGGCCGCGGCCGCGCGTGAGATGGAAGAGGAAACCGGCTGGCGACCCGGGCCGCTCCAGCACCTGATGACGGTCGAGCCGGCCAATGGACTGGCCGACGCACGACATCACCTCTACTGGGCCGAGACAGCTACCCACATCGGCCACCCTGAGGATGACTTTGAGTCCGAGCGCCGCGAGTGGGTGCCGCTCAAGCGGGTCCCGGAGCTGATCGCGGCCGGTCAGATCCCGGCCGCGAACATGGCTGCCGGACTGCTGATGCTCCGCCACCTGCGACTCGGCTAGCGGCATCACGCAGCGTCCCCTCCCAGCTTTGCGGGAGGGGACGCGTAGGGGGGTGGCCCTGCCGAGTCAGCGCACGGGCAGGATCTCCAGCCGACCGCCTAAAGGTGGGCCCAGGCGGTCGACGTCGACCACACTCGCACCAGATCCGGCCACTCGCTAGTCACCAGTAACCAGAATTTGGCACTCCGGGCATGACAAAGCGCCCCCTGCCAGCCCGTATCGGCTGGCAGGGGGCGCGTGGTTGTCAGCCAGGGTCAGGGTCCCGGTCGCTGGCGGTCCATGGCTAGGGCGTTTTTGACCGCGGTCTCAATCCTCTTGGTGAGCACACCGTTCGTGTTCTCTTTGATCTCGTCCAGTGCCTGGTCCTGCTGCCCGAGGTGGGTGGTCAGATACGCCGCAGCAAGCACCGGACCCACGAGGGTCATGTACTCGGCAGTGGCCTGACCTGCGATGGCGAGTGCGATGTATCCGGCGACGCAGATCGCGAACACCAGGATCTGAAAGGTCTTGTTCTTCATCTCGTTTCCTTGATGCTCAGGTTCTGGGGACCTTGAGCCGGTCCCAGGTGGTCTTGCCGGGTGGCCACTTGGCGGCGGTGCCGGTGTAGCCGCATTTGCGCTGCCACGCCTCATACGAGGTTCTGTCTCCGGTGCCGATGACGTCCGGGTTGGCCTGTGTTTGGTAGCGGTTGCAGCCCACCGCGATGAGCCGCTTGCGCATGGCGGCGACGATGGGTGACTTGCGGCCCATGGTGAACCAGGCCGCACCCGGGAATGGCTCATGGGCAGGCTTGGTCGGCGGCTTCTTCACCGGCGGTTTGACGGGTTGGGCGGGTGGCTGGCCTTTCAGCCGCACCTCGACCCGCTGCCGCATGGACGCCATGGTGAACCCGCGGGGATCGATCTTCCCGGGCTGCCACTCCAGATGCCCCAGCACCGCCCGAGCGGACCAGCCGTGCACCCGGCAGAGCGCGGCCGCCGCCTTCTCGATCGCCATCAGCTGGGCCTCGGGCCACGGGTCGCGGCCGTCGCCGAGGTTGATGCACTCGAACCCGTAGAAGTGCCTGTTCCCGTCGGTGGTCGCCTCGTTGTCCGCCGGCAACTGGCGTTCGTCGATGACGGCCCGGAGTACGTCCGGGTCACCGAGCCCGGCGTGGTTGGTGCGGCCGTAGCCGACCAGGTGCACCACGCCCTGCTTGTCGATCACCCCGTGACAGAGCGGCCCCGGCAGACTGCTGTGCCCGTCCCGACACAGCGCCACGGTGTTGGCCGTGCCCGTGGTCACGGTGTGGTGCACCATCACCCCGTGTACCGGACCCCACGGCCCCTTATGGTCACGGCTCCGGGTACGCCACCCCGGCACCTCCACCACGGTCAACCCTTCGTCCCGCAGAGCGGTGAGGAACACCGCGGCGTTCATGGGGGCGGTCATCGCTCACCGCCTCCGGCAGCGCGGGAGATCGCGGCGGCCGCCGCAGCCCACGCACCCTGAACGCGGCTGCCGACGTCATCCCATACCGGCATCTCCCACCCGTCCCAGGTCTGACCCTCGGTGTGCGCGGCATAGGCCAAGAACCCGATACGGGCGAGGTCAGCAGCGTCAGGCGCGGGGGTGCGCGAGGGCCAGGACCAGGTACCTCGCTCCGTGCCAGCCGGGCGGGACGTCACCCACGGGGTCACCTGGCCATCCAGGATTATCCGGAGGTTGAGGAGGTCGCCCTGGTGGACGCGCACCACCACGGCGGGCATCGTGTCGCCCTCATGGAGCTCCGCGATCGGGGCGCGCGGGGTAGTGGCCGCGGCGAGGGAGCGAATGTAGCTGATATCGGTGTCGGCCAGCCGATACAGAACGATCCGACCGAGGGTGGGTGTGGAGCTCATAGGGTGCCTCCAGACACGGCAAAAGCCCCGGCCGTATGGGACTCGGGGCTGCGGGTTCGAAGGGTCAGACGACTTCGAAGATGGTCAGGTTGTAGGCGCAGTTGACGCCCTGGATGATCTGCCCGGCGCCCGGGCTGGCGATCATCTTGAACGTGTGGGAACCGGCAGCTGCGAGGGTGCCTTGATAGACCTGGGAGAACGTTCCTCTGTCTGTGCCTGTGGCATCCGAGAATGCCGCCAGCGGGCTCTGGTTCGCGCCATCGACATTGAGTCGGCCGGTGCCGGTGGTGGCGCCCGTGTTGGTGTCGAGGTCCCAGACGCATACGGCGTGGTAGGTCGCGCCGTCGGTTTCGGTGTCCAGGGTGATGGTGGTGTTGGCGACGGTTTGGTTGCTGAGGGCACCAGAGATGGTGCCCGTGCCGACCGCGTTATGGGGCCTCGGTTGGATGCGGTTGACCTGTTCGGCGGTGAGGATCTGCCCCGCGAGTAGTGCCATCCGAGGTCGCCTCCTTGTCTATAGGGCGAGCCGTAGCGGAGTGGTCAGGCTCAACTTGGTCGCGGTCGGGTGGGGCTTGATGATGGTGTTGGCGGAGCGCACGACGGTGAACGTCTGCGGGGACGATGTGCCGCTGATCGCGGTGACGGTGACCCGCTCCCCGCCGATGGTGATGTCGAAGGGGAACTGGGCCGGGAACTCGCCGGTGGTGATCCAGCGGGGACCGGCGGTGGTGGTCACGGACCAGCTGGTAGCGGTCGCGGTCACACCCGATGCCAGCTGCGACCCCGCGGTGTCCAACCGCCCCAGCACACTGTGGTTCAGCACCCCTACGGTCCAGGGCCGGGCTGGCGTGCAGGTGTAGGTGATCTCCCACGTGTACGTGTCCAGGATCTCCTTGTAGCCCTGGACGATGAGCTCGATCGGCTCCGGCGGCAGCCAGTCGGGCGGGTTGGTGATGGTGATCTTGTCGCCGATGTGGATGCCGAGAACTTGGGGGATGAGTTCAGGTGCACGGTGCAGCAGGATGCGCACCGTGGGATAGCGGGCCTCATCCGCAGTGCCGAGGTGGACGCGCCATGCTGCGATCTGTTCGCACTGGGCATCCCGGGCGAGCGAGCGGGTCACCGACTCGTCATAGATCCCCACCCCATCGGGCGGCGGCGCCGTCGACATGGGGCCGGTCTCCCGCACGACGCGCGCGCTGGACCCGCCCGATCGCGTCACGGTGACGTCGTTGACCACACCCTTGTCGTCATCGAGAGGCTCGAACGGGGCGGCGATGTGCCCCGGGGCGGTGTAGTCGAGAGTGAGCACGGGTGCCTGGTTGTAGAGGGTGGTGCGGGTGCGGTAGATCAGCCCGGGCCGGTCCCGCGCCTCATACAGAATCCCGCCGTCCGTGTCGGCAGCTTGTTGCAGGAGGGTCAGCAGCGATGCGGGCCGCTGCGGGCCGAGGCCCTCACTATCCGCGGCGCGGCCGCGGATAGTGAGCGGGACCTGGCCCACCTCGTCGGTGACCCGCCGCATCCGCGCCGGCACCAGCTCGTTCAGGTATCCGTGGTCAGCGAAGTTGTAGATCGTTGACTGGTAGACGGGAAACACTGCGAGGTGCCCGATCGGCACCCCGTTCAGTTCGGCATCGAACGCCGTCTGGATGCGTTGGACCGCGCCGACCGCGCCGGCGTAGGAGGTGGCCCAGCCCACGGAGGTTCCGGAGATGGGGATGACCTGGATACCGAGCCGGGTCATGAGCCCGTCTTGCTCGGACCGTAGTTGCAGGCGGTTCCATTGCCCGTCGATGTCGGCGTCGGCGATGCCGATGGTCAGAAGGCTGCTGGTGGCGTCGCCGTCGGCGTTGGTGCCGATGATCCGTACGCCGGCGGTGGAGATTTGCACCGTGAACTGGGCCCACGGATTGGAGCGGGTGTAGACGTCCAGGATGGTGGTCCAGGCCGCGGACGCCGCATCGAGGTGGTACACCACCTCGATCTGCCACGCGCCCGTGTTCAGGTACGGCGGCACGGTGGCGGTGAGGGTGGCACCGGTTTTGATCTTGGGGAGCGGTCCCGAACCGGCCAGTGAACTGTCGGCCGCGAAATCCAGCCCGGTCACCTTCATGGGTGTGACGCCGGGGATCGGGGATGCCGCCGTGGTGGCGGTGGCCCCGTCCTCCATGGGCCAGTACGCAACCGGCTGACCGCTGGGAATACGGCGCCGAAGGGTCGACGGCACCGGTTTCTGTCCCTGGCCGAGGCGGCGCAGGATGCCGCTGGCCGTGGTCGACACCCAGACGTCAGCCCCGGATAGGTCCCAGCGCACCGGCCAGCTCGGGATCTCCCCGGACATGCGGATGTCCCGGCGGGTGACCTCCGCCGTGCCGATCATCGTCCACGTCCGACCGGCCGAGTCGACGAACGAGCTGGTGCCGGGAGTCTGGGCGGTGAAAACCGGGCCGGCAACGATACTGCCGCCAATCCCATTGCGGACCTGGACAGCGTGGATGCGCCCCCCTGCCGGCGGGGCGAAGATGCTGGGCCGCGCCACGGTCAGAGGTGCGGTACCGGCGTGGATGGACGTGATCCCCGGGTAGACATACGGCTCGCCGATCTCCACCCAGGACCCGGCCAGACTGGTGGCCCAGTAGAAGCGCACGGTCCAGCCACCGATGCCGTTGTTCACATCCAGCGTCACCCGGAGCGCGGCCCGGCGGGGCAGTTCCGGCAGCCGGCGGGAGACGAACCAACTGTTGGTGGTCGTGCCGTCCTCGGACCAGTGGATGTACAGCAGCCCGTCACGGACATAGACGATGAACGACCGCTGATTCGCCGGTTCGTCCCACTTGGAGGCGAACCATTGGGAGCGTGGCCACGTCCAGTCCAGTGTGGCCTCGGCCCGCACGTCCAGGTCACCGACGATGTCCAGCGATGCGTGGTCGGGGGTGGTGGCGCAGTCGGTGCCGGCGTTCACCGTGAGGTAGGGCTCCGGGCCGGGGACCGAGGTACGTACCGGGGTGTTGTGGCCGATCAGCCCGGACCAGGGCGACCTAGGGTTTCGCCGGCTGAACCGGCCGTCCCCGTTGTTGAGCTGGATCGGCAGTTTGGTGGGCTTCACTTTCTGGGTCTCGTCGTCCCGGCCGGCGGTGATGGACATGGCGCCACGCACATAGGGAGTGATGTCCGTCCACACCCCACCGAGCTGGATTTCCGTGGTGATGGCCAGCGGGAACGTCACGACAACCTCCTCCTATGCATGGGTGCCGCCCAGCGCGGTGACCGGATCGGACTCGCCGTTGATCCGAATCCACTCGCGGACTACGCGGACCAGGCCGTCATCGCCGCCGGTGACATCCACCGTGACTCGGACTTCCTGCGCGCCGGTGGATCGGACGCTGCCGGACACGCTGCGGAGCATTCCGTCCAGCTTCGACAACGGCAGCACGGCCTCTTGTTCGGCTCCTTCGCCGATCATGGCGAGGGTGGGACCGGTGGTGATACCGCCCTCGGCGAGGTAGGGGATATCGGGTGTGTGGAGGGTCATTGAGGGGACGCTGACGCCCATGACCGACCCGCCACCGAGGGTGAAGGACAAGCTGTTCCAGCGGCTGATGATGTTGTTGACCGCGCTCCGGAAGCTGGCGGTGAGTCCGTCCCACATGCCGCGGGACGCGCTGGCGATCCGGCCGGGCAGTCCGGCGACCCAGCTGACCAGTTCGCCCAGCCACCCGCCTACCCGGCCGGGCAGTGCGCGCAGCTGGTCGACGTAGCCCATCACCGTGTCGATGGCCGCCCCGGTCTTCTGGCTCACCCACGCCCAGGCGTCACCGATCTTGCTCGTGATCCAGTCCCAGGTCTCGCCCGTTTTGGTGGTGATCCAGCCCCACGCGTCCGAGAGTTTGCTGACCACCCAGTCCCACACCCGCCCCGTGGCGGCGGCGATCTCGTCCCAGTAGACGACAATCAGGATGATGATCGCGATCAGGGCGATGATCCCGGCGATGATCCACGTACCGGGGAACGCCCACAGGGCCGTGTTCCAGGCCCACTGGGCGATGACCGCGATACCGATAGCCAGCGCCAATCCCAGCAAGACCGGCACCAGGATTTTGAGCAGGGTGGGGTGTTCGGCGAAGAAATCGGAGACGATTTTGAGTGCGGGTGCGAGGGTCTCGCCCAGCGTGGTGGCGATGTTCCGCCAGATACTGTCCAAGCTGGCGGCGGCCGCCATGGCGTCGGTCGCTTCTTTCGCCGAGCCGGCGGCCTGGTCCATGCCGGACGTGGCGGCGGCCGAGGCCGGGTCCATCGCCCACAACGCATCGGCACCCTCACCAGCCATATCGCCGAACAACTGGACTGCCAGCGCGCTCTGTTTGCCGGTGTCGTCCACACCGCGCAGCGCTTCAATCGTTTTTTGCAGGGCGGCTTTTGCGGGCTCGCCGCCTTTGTGAATGTCGGCCAGCATTTGCTTGGCCGGAAGCCCGAGGCCCTTGAACGCCTCGGCCGCTTTATCGGTTTCCTCTGACGTGATGCGGGCGAACTCATGCAACACGTCACCGGCCTGGTCGATATCCCGACCGCCTGCCTTGACGTACTGCGACATCATCCCGAAAGCGGTTTGCGCGTCCAATCCGATTCGATTCCAGTGCACCCCGTACTCGGTGACAATCGCCGGGATATCCGCAGCCATGCTCTTGGGTAGCGTCTGAGCGGCTTTGGTGAGGACGTCGAACGCCTCGGTGCCGTCCTTCACCAGTCCTTGGTTGATCATCTGCCCGGCGGCGGTCGCTGACTCGCCCACATCCATTTCGAACGTGTCGCCGAGCATGATCGCCGACTTGGTCATGGACTGGAGCTCACCATCGGCGATCTTGCTCATGCCGCCCATAGCCGATGTGACGCTGCCCAGTGAGTTGTTGACGTCCTCGATGCCCGCCCCGAACCCCTGGGTGAACACGGTGCCGGCGAGGTCGCCCGCCCGGGCTGCTTCCGCCTCGGTCAGATCGAGCTGGTTCGAGAGGGTGACGTTGGCGTGCTTGGCGTCCATGGCGTTGGTCAGCCCGGCCATGAACAGTCCGCCAACGGCGGCGCCGGCGGCCGCGGCCTGCATCCCGCCCAGCGACTGCTCCACCTGCTGCGCGGCCTGGTCGGCGCCCTGGGCTGCCTGTTCGGCGCCGGTGCCGATGTCGGCGAGGGCGGCGGCCGCGCGGTCGGCCGCCTGGCTCACATCGAGGGCGGCCTGGTCGCCGGCGTCCCCGATCCCGGCGAGTGATGCGGCCGCGCGATCGGTGGCCTGCGCCATCTCCAGGGCGGCCTGATCGGCAGCGTCGCCGATCCCGGCGAGAGAGAGTTCGACCTGATCAGCTGCGGCGCTCGCGCCACCCGTCAGATCCCCGGCGCTGATGCCGACCTCTACCAGCAGCTGGTCCAACACACTCATGATCGCCACCGCCTCCATTCGTCAGGTCGGTGCCGCCCATACGGGAATTCATTTGCTTGACCGCGGTGAGCATTTCTTCCCAGCCGGGGCCAGGCTTGCTCTGGTCCCACTCGGGCAGGAAGTCCTTGGGTTCCTTCGCCCGCTGGCCCTTGCCGCGGGCCGTGTTCGCCACCGTGGCGGTCAGGATGGAAAAGAGGACATCGAGGCGCTCCGGACCGAGCGGGCCGGTGACCCGCTCATACGCCATCCACTCCGTGAGCTGGGCCGAGGTGTGCCGGGCCAACACTTCGTCCACGGACCAGCCGAGCTGTAGCGCTAGTCGGAAGTAGAACTGTCGCTCGGCGGAGTTTCGGATTTTCCCTCGGCCTCTTCCAGGTCCTCCTTACGCATCCCCGAGAGACGCTGGCCGATCTTCGTGAGCCGTTCGAGGACCTGGCCGTTCTTCGCCCCCAGCTGGCGTACTTCCTTGTCGGTGTAGAGGCGCTTGAAGTCCTCATCCACCAAACACTTGGACAGCAACTTGGCCGTCTGATCTTGCATGTTGACTCGCTGCGGCTTGCCGTTCGTGCCGATGCTGACGATGGACTCCGAGTAGGCGTTCCGTTCGGTGCCGGACATGCCCAGGATCCGCACTTCCCCGCCCCACTCCGGTACGGGGACGTCCTCCCACTGCCGGTCATCAGCAGCATCGATCAGGGCCTTAGTGAGCAGTGCCATCAGGTGCCTTCTTTCAGGGTGTTGAGGACGGTGACCGTGCCGGCGGTCAGGGTCAAGGTCACCGAGGGAATCTCGCTGGGGTCGACGGGCACCGACACCGAATCGCGCAGGATCGCGCCGGCGGGGATCTCCACCCCGTCGACCACGACACTCGCCGTGCCGCCTTCACGGGTGATGACGATGTGCGCTGCGCTCATGACAGGACCGGCTTTCCGGAGACCTTGAGGGTGAGTGAGGCTGCGGCCTTGTCGTCGTGCGGCCACTCAGGCTCAAAGCCCGTCAAAATCGACTTGATGGTCCAGGTCGTCTGCTCTGGGTCCGGGAAGACGATCTGATAGTTCCGGGGGGCGGTGTCGTCGAAGTCGGCGACCAGGGCATCGTGATAGCGAGGCTGGTAGTTGACATCGAGGCTCACCTCGCCGGCGTCCTTGAGCCCGCCTATGTGCTCCATCCACCCGTCCGGTGACCCGTGGCTGGTGACGTCGATGGTGTTGCGGGTCATGCTCGGTCCGCCGAGGTTGGTGATGTCGGCGATCGAGGTGAACACCTCGGGGGTCGCGCCGTCACCGCGGCGTAGCTGGACGCCGAAGCCATCCTGACCGGCCATGAGTCCTCCTTCTGGGCATGGCGGCAGCCCCGGACCGATGGGCGCGGGGTGCTGGGTGCTGGGGCTAGTTGGGTTGTTCGGTGATCACTCGGTAGCGGAGCACCAGGTGGCGGATGTCACCGGGTGGCTCTGGGTCGGTCAGCGTCTGCTGGAACTCGAACCGCGTGACCACATGGTGGAACCCGGTCACGGTGAGGGGCTGGTGGTCGAGGAGTGCGGTCACCCGGGCCCCGATAGCCAGGCCTTTACTGTGGCCGCGGTGCCGGGTCCACACATGTTGGGTGATGGTGGTCTGCCAGCCGTAGCCACGGTGGCGGTTGTCGGGGATCTCGGTTGCCTCACCGATGACGATGTACGGGTAGGTGGCCGACTCTGGCACCCAGTCGTAGACACCGCTGATCAGTGCCATGAGTGCCGGGTCGCCGGTCTGGCGGATGCGGATGGCGTCCAGGATCGGCAGCAGCGGTGACAGCGGCGGCGGTGTGGTCACAGGATCTTCCGTACCTCGGCCCGCAACCGCGCCTCGAACTTTGTCCGCTCCATCTCCAGTGCGGGCCCGAGGGCGGGTTGGGCGGGGATGCGCTGGGTGCCGTGTTCGTGGATGCTGGCGTACCAGTCTTTGCGGTTGCGCCAGCCGATCGTGGCCCGCAGTCCGCCGGCCTGGTAGGCGATAACGACCGTGTCCCGCAGGTTCCCGGTCTTGACTCGGACGCCAGCGCGGGTGTCGTCGCGGACCGCTTCGGCGGACGCTTGAACGGCTGCCCGGGCGGCCTCGATCACCTGAGGGCCGAGGGCCTCCATGCGGGCCCGTAGCCGGTCGAGGTTGCGGATCTGGACACGGCTCCTGCGTCGCGCCACAGTGACCTCCCTTAGCGGTGCTTACGGAGTCCGCGACCGATGGCCGCCAGTTCCCCGGCGATGGCGAGGAGCGCCCACACCATGGCGTGCCGCGGTCCGTTCTCTGTGTCGTGCACCAGCCATGTGCCGAGCGAGCGCTGTGCGTTGAGGCGGCACTCGTGCGGGTCTATCGGGCGTTCGGGTGGTGTGCTCATCCGTGTTCCACCTCCAGGGCGGCGACGGTGACGGAGGTGACGGCGTCATAGGAAACGTTCGCGCGGCCGTTGGGTCCGCGGAACACGCCGGCGAGGGGGATGACCGCTGACTTCCCGGCGGCGATGACCACCGCGACATCGGGGATCGCCAGCCCGGACACGGTCCCGGGGGTGGTGATGGTGACGGTGTGGCTGGACGCGTCGCCGTTGGCGACGTAGAGGAACCTGCCGGGCCCGGTGGGTGCGGTGTCGCCGAGCGCGGCGGCGGCGGTGTCGATGTCCTCCAAGATGATGCCGCTGGCGATCGGCACGCGGATGATGGGCAAAGCGGCCATGTCAGCCTCCTTCTGTCTGGGTGAGTTCGCAGTCGGCTTTGGTGTAGATGGGGGTGGAGGGCTGCACCGTGGTGTGCACGGTGAGGTTCTGGCCGTCGCCGCGCAGCTGGTCGCCGCGGTGTACGTCCGCGGCGGGCTGGAGGTAGACGGTGTGGGTGTGGGCGGCGCCGGATTGGGCGGCCAGCATCCGATCGGCCGCAGACGGTTGATCGACTTTGGCGGCCGCGGTGCCGACGTGAACGAGGGTGATGTCCTGGCCGCCGTGTCCGTCGTCGGTCATCGTCGGACGCCACACATCGAGGGTGCGATTCAGTAGGTGGCTGATGTCCACGCCTCACCGGCTTTCGTTGCCGCGGGCGTACGGGCGCAGGATGCGCAGTTCGTACTCGGTGAGCGCTTCACCGGTGCGGTCTTTGTCGTAGGTGATGGACCGGTCCCCGAGGGATTCGGCGGCCACCGCCGTGGACGGGCGGACCCATGCCCGGCCGGCGACCTGTAGGCACACCTGCTTGACGATGGCGGGGATGGTGGCGTAGCCGTGGCTGTAGATGCCGGTGATCTCAGCGTCCAGCGGCCACCTGGCTCCGAGGCGGGTGAGGATGCCGTACCGGTTCACCCGGTACCCGGTCCCGGCGACCAGGAGCGTCCCGTCCTCGGTCACCGAGGTGACGGAGGTGACGGGGCGTTCGGGGAGGTTGATGACCGTGCGCCCGTTGCCCACCAGGACGATGGTGTCGTCGGCCACCAGGTCGATGGTCTGTTCGAGCTCGCCCCGGATCACGGTCTCCGCCGCGGCGATCGTGGTGGAGGCCTGGTCCGTGTCGATCGCCGGCAGTTTCAGGTGCTTGCGCAGCTGTTCAGGGGTGGCCCAGGGGCTCGCCACAGGTCACCTCCCCACTCAATCCTTGGTGCCCTCGGCGGGCTTGGCGGTCTTCTTCGCGGCCCGCTTGCGAGGGGGAGGTGGCTTGGTGTCGGTGGTGGGCGGGGGTCGGACCGCGGTCCGCTTCTCCGCCCGGGCCGGCGAAGGGGGTGTGTCGGCTTTGCGGGCTGCGTGGGTGGCGGGGCGGGCGTGCCCGGCGGTGATCCACGCTTGGGCCAGGCCATCCGGGACGTGGACGACCTGGCCCGACTCGTAGCGGTGTCCGGCCCCGTCCGCGACGGACGTGACCGAGATGATCCGGATACGCATCAGCTGGCGGACAGTTGGAGGATGCGCAGGGCGTTCGGGCGGACGACGTCGCCACCGACCCGGCGCCGGATCTTCCAGCCGATCATGCCGTCCTCGGCATACAGCTGGTCCAGGACCTTGACGGTCATCCCGGCCCGGTCGTAGAGCCGGTACCCGGCGTTGAAGTCCCCGAACGCCGCGACCTTCGCCGAGGCCGCCACCGCGGCGATGTCCTCCTGGTTCTCGATCGCGTAGCCGAGGAACGTGTTCGGGCGGCCGGCCTGGACGCTCTGCTGCCATAGGTACTGGCCGTTGCCGTCCTTGAGGACCGACAGAGCGAGCTCGGTGCCGGACGCCATCGCGAACCGTGCGGTGCGCCGGTACTGGGCCGGCACGGCGTAGATCAGCTGTTTGAACAGGTCGACCTTGACCGTGGTGTTGCCGTTCGCGGCCTGCACCACGGGCACACCTCCGCCGGTGGTCATGAAGCCGATCGGCTGCCGGTTGGCGTGCCCGGTACCGACCGCGCCAGCGGTGTCCTCCGCCTCTGCCACGGCCCTGGTGAAGGAGTCGCGGACGTACGCCTCCAGGTTCACGTCCGAGTCGTCGAGTTCGTCCTCGCCGATCTTCGCGAGCCCGTACAGGTCCTCGACGTAGGTGTACTCCTCTTCCGGGGTGCCCGGCATGGAGTCAGACAGGGTCTGCCCACCGGTCTCCAGCTTGCCCCAGCCCACCGACACCTCGGACAGCGACCGGCGCCGTACCCGGTTGGAGGAGATGGTCCGCTGCGAGACCATGCCGCGGACCACGGTCAGCGCGGGCAGTTCCCGGTTGATCTCCGTTTCGAGGTCCTCGGGGACGAGGATCTCCCCGGCGGCGTTCTCCACCAACGCCCGCTGCTCGGGCGCCAGCCCGTTCACTCCGCGGCGCAGGGCCTGGAAGAACGCTGCCCGCGCCTCCTTCGCCCGGCCCTCGGCTCCGGCGCGGCTGCCGTCGTCCGGGCCCTGGCCGCTGCGGCGGATCGGCTCGGCCAGCTGCGCGGAGCGCTGCTCCTCGGCTTCCTGCCGGTTGATGCGCTCGGTCAGGCCGGTGAAATCATTCTCGTGCCGCTCGTAGGACTGGCGTTCCTCGGCACTCAGTCCGCGGTCGGCTGCCTCGGCGGTCTCGGTGATGGCGCGCATCGACTCGACCACGCGGGCTCGCTGCTGCCGCAGCTCCACGCTGGTGGGCATGGTGTCTCCATTCTGGGGTGGGGCTGAGGTGGGGTCAGGCGATGATGTTCGCGGCCCTCAGGGAGGCGAGGAGCGCGTTGAGCTGGGTGCCGGCCGAGGTGCCGTCCGCGGCCGGGACACAGTTGGTGACGGCGGCGCCGATGTAGGTGATGGCGGACCATGCGGTACTGCCGTCGCCGATCTTGACCTTGCCGGTGTCGCGCTCGTAGCCGCGCTCACCGGCGGCGAGGACGGGATCTTCTGCGGTCCACTCGGCCGCGGTGGCGCGCTTGGCGCTGATGGGGCCTGATCCGATGGCCATGACTTCTCCTTACGTTGCGGGTCAGAGGGAGGCGAGCATTTCCAGCTCACGCAACCGGTGCTGGGCGCGTTCGAGCGGGTATGCCTGCGGCCCGGGCGCGGAGCGATCGGCGGCATCGAGGAGTGCGCCGAGGGCGTCATGGGCGTCGGCGACCAACTGCCGGTTCGCCGCGGACAGCACTTTCCCGGCGCGTACCTCGGACAGGGCGCGGGTCACGGCCTCAGGCTCCGGCGCTGCTGGGCGGCCGGTGTGCCGGGCGGCGGCGGAGCGGAGCTCGGCGGAGGTGGCGGCGAACGCCGGGTAGGTCACCACGGACACGTCGCCGCCGTCGAGGTCGATGCCGAACACCTCATGGGTGTTACCGGCCCACCCATCGGCGGTCACCCAAAACCCAAAGCTCATCTGCGTGATATCGCCGCGCTCCAGCGACACGGCCAGATCCCGGGCATAGGACACGTCGGCCATCTGGGAGTCGACGTCAACGCCGGCCTCGGGCTCCTCGGTCAGCGTGGCCGTGCCCGAGGCGGTACGGCCCAGGAGCAAGTTCGGATCATGGTTGATCAGGAACCGCACGTCCGGCGACTGCGACAGGGTGCGGGTCGCAGCGCCGGGCATGATCCGTTCCCGCCACCCGCCCATGTCCTCCGACAGCGAGTCGTAGACGATGCTGCGGCCGTGGAACTCCAACCGGCCCAGCTTCTCGTCCGCCCGGGTGATCCGCAGGTCGGTCAGCGGGAACGCCCGCACCTCACGCGTACGCACAGCGTGTCTCCCTTCACAGGTTGAATTGGAGCCGGCAGGTGCATCCGGCGATCTCGTCCACGCCGAGGCGGTGGTCATGCGGCCAGCGGCCCTGGTGCTTGCCGATGGTGAACGTGTCCCGGATGCCCACCGTCTGCCCGTCCGCTCGGGCGTGGGTCTTGCGCGGGTTGGCGTCCCACACCCGCCACGTTTTCGTCTTGGCGCCGGCGTGCTTGGCACCCTCATGACTGGCGAAGTTGGTGGTCGATGACACTCTGGCCTGCGCCAATACGCGCGCGCGGGACTCCGTCATCCGGTCGAACATGTCCCGCACCGAGGCCTGCACTTCCACCGGCGCGTGACCGAGGTTGATGGTGGACCGCAGCTTTTCCACGGTGGTGGAGTTGATGTTGCTCGCGGTCGAGGCGGCACTCGCGGCGAGCACCGCGGTGGTCTCCTCCAGCACGAACGACCCACCCAACGCCGAGGCGGTGGCGGTGCCGACCTCGGCGACCAGGCCCCGGGCGAGCTGCAACAGAAGCTCGGTCAACACCTCGTTGTCCGCGGCGAGGTCGATGATGTCGTCCGCGGTCGCGCCCGGGCTGACGTTCAGCGCGGCGAGCGCGCGTTCTCCTTGCTCGGCAAGGAACGCGCTGATCGCTTCGAAATGCCGCTGGATCCAGCCCGGCATCTCCTCGGGGGCGGGGGTCTCCGCGGTGTCGTCCCGCCGCTGCTGGGGTGGGCGGCGACGGGCACGGAGTCCGGAGAACGGGAACGCGGTGCGCTGCGGTCCTGTGGCCCAGGTCAGTTCGGTGAATCCGAGGTCGACGGGTGTCGGCGGCTGGGGAGGGGTGCCGTCGTCGCCGAGGTAGGTGAGGGTCATGTGTGGGGTGAAGCCGTGTCCGGTGTCGGCGGGGACGCCGGCACCGGCGAGCGCGTCGACTAGGCGATGGCGGAGCTCCGCCAGCCCCGGCACATCGACCGTGGCGAAGTACGGTGTCGTGCCATCGTCTCCGGGCGGAAAGTAGCCCAGGCCACCGATGGATCCGGCGAGGATCTGGTGCTGGGCGGCGACACCGGCCACCACCACAGCGGCCGTCGCCTTCTGGTCGTCGGTTAGGTCCTTGCCCAGGTAGGCGAGGGTGATGTGCAACTCCTCCGCCGCCAGCCCACCCTTAACGGCCAGACGCTCCGCGATATCGGCGGGCGGATACAGGGCGACCATCGCCGCCCCGCTCGGCACCTGGGCGGCCGCCCGCACGCTCGGCCGCGCTCGCTGCTCAGGTGGTGTGGTCTGCCCGGCCGGGCTCATGTTGAGGGGGACGACGTATTCGTCTCCGCCCTCGATCGGCGGTTCGTCTTCCTTGGCCCGGATGTCGTTGACGGACATCCATCCCCACTGACGTGCCTGCGCGTAGGCGCTGAACCGCTGGGTCGTATCACCTCGAAGTAGGGCGTCGGGGTTGAACTTCAGATACGCCTCGGGTCCGCCGAGGAGGCGTTGCGTGGTGCGTTCCAGGCGGGTGGTCCACGACATCAGCGAGTAGATGACGTAGCCGAGGGACATCTGCTCGATGCCCGATCCCCATGAGGTCGACCGCTCCACGTCGCCGATCATGTGCGGGGGGACACCGAAGATCCCGGCGATCTCCGCCCGGGTGAGCTTGTAGACCTCAAGGAACTGCGCGTCCGCCGGGGACAGGGTGGTCTTCTGCCAGGTGGCCCCGGCCTCCATGACCGCCAGGCGGTGGGAGTTGTCGAACCCTTCGTGAAGATCGGTCCATTGCCGGGTCAGCCGCTCGAACTGCTCATCCTTGAGCGTGCCAGGGACACTGACGACGCCACCGGGTGAGGCGTCACGCTGAAAGAACGACCCGATGTAGCTGGTGGCGGCCCAGCCGGTGCCGACCGCCTGCCGTGCCATACCGATAGGGGAAAGGCCCTCCACCCCGGACAGACCAAACGCCCTGAAGTGCAGGAAGTTCTCCGCGCGCACCAGGCCATCGGCCTCACGGATAGGCGCCCACTCGTCGTCATCCAGGGTGATCTTGTAGACCAGTTCCCCGGTCTCCGGCACCCGCCGCGGTTCGACACTGGTCCAGGAAATCGGCCACAACCCGACCGGCCGACCGCCGTTGTTCCGCTCGATATAGACACCGGCGTTGCCGCGGACCAGCATCCACCCCAGTACCTGGGCCCAGAACTCACCGGACGGCAGACCCGGATTTGCCTGGTAGGTCAACAGCGGCGCCACGGGGTGCTCGTCAATGCGCCGACGAGTCGACCCCGACCGCTCATACACGGCACAGGGCAGCATGCTGCCGGTCTCTGCCAGCAGTCGCACCGACGAGAACACCGCAGCAACCTGCAATGCCTTCTCCGGGGTGACGGACACCCCGGCACTGGTGCCCCGCCCATCCAACCGGGGTAGCGCCTTGCGGCTGCGTTCGGACCGGCCGGTCAAGAGTCGGCGAATCAACGGCATCAGGCACCTCCCCGCACGTTTCCGGCGGTGATCAGGACGGCGGCCACGACCAGGAGCGCGACCCCGGTGCCGATGACTCCGGCTAGCGCGCCGCCTATGAGGACCAGGCCGGCCGCGCCGGCGGTGATCCCGGCCAGCTCGCACATCCACTGGACACGCTCATGCACCCGCGGTCTCCCTTGTCGATCAGCTGATGATGCGGATGTTCGGCTCGGGCTCTTCTTCGGGCTCGGCCCGCATCAGGTGCATCGCCAACGCGTTGAGACCCGAGGCGACGCCGTCGATCCGTTTGGTGGACAGTTGCCGGTCGGGCTTGACCGGCTTCACATGACCCTCGGAATTGGCTTTGACGCCGACGCAGTCGACATGCCACCGCAGGATGGGATGCCCGCCATGAACGATCCGGCCGGAGAGAACGAGCCGTTCGAGTTGCTGGCAGGGTTGGTTCAGACCGGCGTAGCCCTGGGAGACCTGTTCCATCTGCACACCGGCGTCCATCAGCTCGGACACGGTCTCGGTGGCGTTCCACCGGTCGTAGCCGACGGCGAGGATGTTGAACCGCTTGGCCAGATCATCAGTGATCAGGGAGCGGACGGCCCGGTAGTCGACCACGTTCCCCTCAGTCAGCCGCAGCGCCTGCCCGGCATGGCCCGGCGTCTCCTCGGCCCACCGCTGCAACGGCACCTTGGTGCGCCGCTCCAGCTTGTCGATGTTGTCCTCGGGCAGCCAGAAGAACGGCACCCAGATGTGCGGCTCGGCCGGGTCATCCGTCTGCGGTGGGAACCACAGACTGAACGCGGTCATGTCGGTGGTGGAGGACAGGTCGAGACCGCCGTAGCAGTCGCGGCCCTCCAACTCATCCAGCTCCACCGGCACCGGCAGGAGCGATCCCGGGTCACGGCCGGACCGGTCCCAGTCATCCATCGCGAGCCAGCGCGTGGTCTGCTTCGTGCGGATGTTCAGGTGCAACCTGAGGTAGCGGTTCAGCTGCGCCGGCGAGCGCTCCGCCTGCCGGGCCTTGCCCTCCAGATAGTCCGCCAGCACGGTGACGCCATAGCCCGGGTTAGCTGTGCGCAGCGTGTCCTCGGTGAACGGGTCGAACTCTGCGGCCTCCTGGTCGGCGCCGAAGACGACACCGAACACGGTCGGGTCCTCGGCGTGCCTGCCGGCGAGGGTCTCGATCTCCTCGCGTTTGGTGGCGTAGACGCTGCCGGTCTCGGCGCCGTCGTCCGCCGTGGTGATGAACACGATCAGCGGCTGGGTACGGCTGCCGACGCCGGTCTCCAGCGCGTCGATGACGTCCGGGTTGCGGTGGACGTGCACCTCGTCGACCACGCCACCGTGGACGTTCAGGCCGTGCGCGCGCAGCCCCTCCGAGGACAGCGCCCGAAAGATCGAATGGGTCACCGGGTGCTCCAGCAATTTACGCTGGATGCCGCGCCGGCCGAGCTTCTTCTTCAGCGGCGGGGAGCCGGACGCCATGTTCGCCGCGGCCCGGAATACGATGTTGGCCTGGTCCCGGTCGCCAGCCGCGGCGTAGACCTCGGCGCCGGCCTCACGGTCCGCGAACGCCAGATACAGACCCAGCCCGGAACACAGCGTGGACTTGCCGTTCTTCCGCGGGATCTCGAACCACACCGTGCGGATGACCCGGTAGCCGTCCGGCCGTTTCAACCCGAACACGGGTGCGACCAGGTACCGCACTTGCCAGTCCATGAGCCGGAACTGACGCCCGGAGTGCCGCCCGATCAACTGCTTCAACAGCAGGAAGAACTTGAGGACCCGTTCCACGGCTGCCGGGTCGAACCACGTACCCGCCTGCGCGGGGATCGGGGTCACCAGTACCGGCCGGCGGCCCTGCGTCATCCACTCGGTGGCGTCGACCAGCCCGGCATCGACCCAGGCCGCCACCGCCTGGTCAATCTCTGCGGTCAGCTGCGTCCGCAGGCGGTCAGTCGAGGATGTCTTCCCCCTCCGTGCCATCGTCACCCTCCGGCTTGATGGAGCGCAGCCGCGAGTTCGGGGTGATGAACAGCTCCTTCGCCAGCATCGCCACGGTGGTCGTGGCCTCGCGCCAGATCTGCCATGCCGGGTGCTTGGCGGGGCCGTTGCCCGCGCGCCGCTCGGCCACCAGGTCCTCGGTCTGCAACAGGCGCTCTGCGGCCACGAACTTGGACCAGGCCGCGCAGTACGTCGTCAGCGCGGCACGGTCCACCTTGGCGAGCACCCCGAGCCGGTCCAGTTCGGGCACGATGCGCCGCCACTCTGCTTTCGCCTCGGTGTCCAGCCAGGTCGGAGCGGACGGGGCACCCGGCTTGGCCGTCACCCGCTTCGGCGCGGAACGCCCGCCGGGGTTGCCACGCAGCGCGCGGACGTTGTCGGGCTGGGGAACCGGGCCGCGGGTACCCATCACCCACCCCCTCCCGGTGTCACACACAGTGATGGGCGGCTACAGCGTTCTCAGGAACGCGGCCGGAACTCGCGGTCACGCGCGCGTCACCCCCGCCTGCGCTGGAAACCCACCCCACCGGCAAGATCCACAACCCCCCTAGGGGTCGGGGTCACCTCGGTGAGGCGGTCTGATCAGCGCGGTGGATGCGCCACCACGACTCGATGGCGTCGATCGTACCGTCCGGTCTGCCATCGTGTCGCGCTCGCCGTACGCACTCGTCCTCAGCGGTGGCCAGCACCACGACGGCCACGCCCTCGGGGGCCAGGCGCCGCCGGTCAGCGTCCCGCGGTGCGGTCGCGATGAGCCACGCACGCGCCACGTCGTGCCGTCGCGCGAGTCGTGCGATCACCGCGTCACGCGCCTCGGCCACGAACGGGGTCAGGGCCGATGGGTGGTGGTGGGGGTGGGGGGACCCCAGCGCCTGTGCGAGTGCATCCCAGTCCACGACCAGATCGCCAGCCGCAGCCCGCTCACGTACATAGGTGGTCTTGCCCGAACAGGGTGGGCCGCAGACCAGCGTCACCTTGGTCGGGGTGGCCAGGCGTTTGGGGCCAGCGCCGGCGAACCCGACCTCGGCCGCGGTCTTGGCATCGTGGCAGCGCTTGCACATGGCCTGGCAGTTGGCGCGGTCGAACGCCAACGTCTCATCACCGCGGTGGGGGCGGATGTGGTCGACCACCCTCGGCGGAGCACCGCACCCGGCCCGACACAGCGGCTCCTCCGACAGGACCTGGTCCCGTAACGGCGGCCACCGCGGATCGTCATACACCCACGCCCACGGCCGCCGCGCGTCACCCGCCCTACGCAACGCCGGCTTCTGGCAGACACGACACCGACCCTGCGCATCACGGCGCAGCCCGCACACCGGACAACGGCCCACTGGACGACGGGGCATGAGTACCTCACCTAGGGGTGATGGTGGCCTTGAGTTGCTGTGAGGATCTCCCGGCCCTCGCATCCGCAGCCGAAGCACCATCGGCGTTCGTCCACCAGCTCGGCGGCCTGGCCATCCAGGAAGTAGAGGCAGTCGGTCTCTTCGACGCTGATCGATCCGACCCTGGTCCGGCACATGGGGCAGTGGGGTGTGGGGTGGAGCGCCGGGCCGATCAGAGTCAGCGGGTGAAGGATGGGGAGTCGGAAGTAGATCCCGATCTGGTGCGGGGTGTGGTCGCCGTCGTGCTGGTGGGTGAGGCCGCACTGTGCGCGGTCGGGGCCGGTGAGTCTCTGACACTGGCGCTGGTCGATGGCGCGCTCCTTCCCTTGGTGCGCGGCGGTCCGGCCGCGGCCTGGTGACCGCACAGGATGCAGACGTCGGACTCGGCCAGGAGCCGGGCGCGCATCTTGCGATAGGCGTACTCGGTGAGCTCGGGACGGCCAGCCATGCGGCTACGGCTGCGCCGGGGCGAGGGAGCGGACGGCGTCGGCGAGGTCGAGGAGCGCGTGGAGGATGCCGATCTGCGCAACGGCCGCCGCGTTCGTGCTGGCAGCCACCATCTGGTCGTTGGCGACGGGGCGGCCTTGAGGCAACACCGCCAGTTGCGCGACGGCGGCCGCTTCGTATCGGCGTGCGTCGGCTCGATGATCATGCATGGAGTTCTCCAGAGGTGAGAGGGCTGGCGAGGTGTTCGCGGGCGAGGCGGATCACGTCGTCCCGGTTGCCCCATTCGCTGTCGAAGGAGCAGCAGCAGCGGATGCGCATGGTGCCGTCGTGTTCGTACTGGACCCATCCCGAGCTGGTCGTCGGCAGCACCTCGCGGTTGCCCTGCTCCCAGTCGAGATGGTGCTCACCGCGCGTCGCACATGACTCGTGGAGGTCGCTCACTGTGGTCTCCGGGTATGGGTGAGCCCGGCTGCGCGCAGCCAGCCGGTGAGGGTGAGCAGCAGGAGCGCCGCCGCGGCGATGGTGGTTGTGGTGGTGGTGGTGCGCAGCACCGGGCAGCAGGTGCGGGGTCGGTGGCACTTGTGACAGTTCCGCTACTTATGCCGGGGCTGGTGTGGTGCGCGGGGTGCAGGGTTTCCAGTCGGGGTTGCGGCCGCCGCGTTTGGCTCGGTCGGCGCCCCCGTTTTGCCAGGCGTCGCGCTCGGCGAGGGCGAGGGTGCGCAGGTGGTAGAGACGGGGGCCGGGGATGGGGACGTGGGTGATCTTTCCACGGTGGGCCCATTGGCGGATGGTGCCGGGTTTGACGCCGAAATGGGCTGCGGCGTCCGCGACGGTCAGGAGGGTGCCGGGCTTGATGGCGTCCAGCGGTGGGTTGGGGAACTGGGGCTCGCCGGGGGGCATGGGCACCTCCTGCGGGCATGACGCAGGCCCCGGCGCGGGTGGGCGTCCGGGGCCTGCGGTTGTTTTTGGGCAGGGTGTAGCTGCGGTTTCGACGTTACAGCGTGGGTGTCGCGTTGTCGATGTTGGTCGGTATGGGGGGCAGGCCTTGGGCTGTACGGAGGCCGTTGATGTAGATGGCCAGGGGTGGAGCGAGGCGGAACCACTCGCCGTTGAGGCGGTAGGGCGCATGGGCTTGGTGGAGCTCATGTTCTCGCCGGGTGTAGCCGGGTTCGGTGGCGAGGAGTTCGATCTCAGGGGCGTTGATCTCGCGCAGTCTCTGCGGCACGTTGATCGATTTGCCGATCTTCACAGCTGTGCCGGATTGAACGAAGTACACGCTGCCGTGGGCCTCCCGGTCGGCTTGCTCGCGTGCCTCGCGCCGCCCTTGGGGCGTGCGGAGGTGCTGAAGCAATCGCTCCTGTTCGGCCATTTCGCTTGTCCAGTGGTCGAGATGCATTTGGCTGTCGGCGCCGAGAGATTGGAGACCTATGCGTGTGCGCTCGATGGCGATGAGGTGAGCGAGTTCGTCGTCGGGCAGCTTCCACCAGCTGGCGTAGCGGCGTAGCCCGGTGGAAGTGAAGTGGTCGTCGCACAGGGGTAGAGGCTCGGAGATGGCTGGAGGAAGCCGGCACGCCTCGCCCAGGTGGGTCCCAACGCACTGAGAACCGCGGAGGATAGGAATGCTGACATGGACGCGGTTGCCGCAGCCGCAGCGGTAGGAACCGCGGCCTCGGGGTGCGTCAGGGGTCATCGTTCTGCCGCAGGCGCAGCGCACGGTGGGTTCCGGCATATCTGTGTTCTCCTCCCGGGTCGGCCGTGTCTTGGAGGCGGCCTTGGCTCCAGGATTCCGGGAGGGTCTGACAGTGCCTCTTGGGTCACTCCGGTTCCGGGTAGCACTCGGCGAAGCCTGCGAGGAGTCGCGCCAAGCTGGCGATGTGTTCGCGCAGTTGGCCGGCCCATGCGTGTGCGTCGGGCGCGGGGACCATGACGTGTGACGGCTCGGCGTCCACTGCGGCCGCGACGGCTTCCGCGAGAGTGCGCATGGCCGCGCCGGCCTCAGCCGCGCGTCGCGCTTTGAGGTCGCGCACTTCACCGTCTGTCGCGGTTCGCGTCGCGCTTTGAGGTTGTTGCTGGTCAGCGTGTTGCGCGTCGCGTTCCAGGGCGCGGATGTCGCGCCAGACGACGTGCTTGCTGACGCCTAGGCGTCGCGCGATCTCTATCTGCGAGACGTTCTCGGCGAGGAGTCGCGCGACGGTCGCGCGACGGGTCGCGGTGGTCGCGCTCCGGCTGCCGGAAGTCGCGGCGGGAGTCGCGGTGGTCGCGGTCATGAGGCGTTCTGTTCCTGCCGGGTGGTGTGGGCGTGGGTGGTGTAGGCGGCGGTGGTCATCTGGTGGCCGCAAACCTCGCAGCTGATGCCTGGTTGCCCGTCGGTGGCGGTCAGGGCGTAGGTGGCGCAGGCGGGGCAGGGGGCGTCCATGGGGGTGTTCTCGGGTGTGGTGCGGGTGAGGATGCGGATGTGGCGCACCAAGGCGTCCAGTTGCTGGTGGAGGTCGGTGATCCAGGGGCGGGTGGCGGCGTAGCCGAGGTAGGCGGTGAGCCAGTGGCGCCAGTCGGTGAGGGTGGTGCCGTGGCGTGGCAGCGGGGTGTGGCAGGTGCGGACGATGATCTGGCCGCGGTGGTCGCGCAGGATCTGGCCGTCCTGGTCTCGCAGGATGGCGGGGTAGTCGTCGGTGATGTAGGCGACCCATCCGGCGAGGAAGGGATAGATGGGGATGTGGCCGGTGGCATCGCGCTCATCCTCGGGCGGGGTGGCGTGGCCGGGGCCGATCAGGTTGAGGACCCCGATGTTCAGGGGTGCGGGTGCGGTGGCCCGCGCGCCGATGCGGCCCTGCGCCGGTCGGCCCTCCGGCACGAGTGCGGCGTGGAGGTGGGGCAGCAGCTGGAAGAGTTCGCCGAGGAGCTCCCGAGTGACGGCCAGGCAGCGGGTGCAGGCGTGGAGGCCGTCGCCCGCGGGTTGGTGGTGGCAGATGGTGCAGTCAGCCACGGCCAGCCTCGGGCCGGCCGTGACGGGTGATGAGCTCGCGGGCTGATACGTGGGGGCAGGGGGAGGCGGTGGTGCCATGTATTCGGCAGTGGCCGTGATGGTCGTGCCGGCAAGGCTCAGGGTCGGCGAGGGTGGCGAGTAGGCCGATGGCGCGCTGAAACTCGGCGTGGAGGGTCTGGTGGCCCCATTCGATGTGGGCGCCGTGGTAGCCGCCGCGAAGGAGGTCATCGAGTGTGGGGGCGCCGGTGGCCAGGAGATCGGCGGGGTCGGTGACCAGGATGGTCTGGCCTCCGGGGAGGAGTACGCCGTCGTAGGCGTTGCCGTGGTGGTGGAGACGGAACCCGATCGCGAAGGGAGCTTCCGTCTTGGTGTCGGTCTGTGGGGGGGTGCGGGTGTCGATGTCGTGAATCCAGGCGGCGCAGACGGCGGCGATCTGCACCAGCTCGGTGCGCAGCTTGGCGGGGTCGGTCTCGGCGAGGGCCTCGGCCGCCTCCTCACGGAGGATGTGGAGCCAGGTCAGGTACTCGCCCTCGGCTGCCTGCTGGCACGCCATCCGGGCTACGTCCGCATCGACGATGAGCTCCGGGTACTGGCCGGTGCCGTCCGGGTGACGCTGATCGCCCCATTTGGCCAACTGTCGCTGGCGCTCTGTGTCGACGGCTGCGGCGAAGGCCTGCAATCCGGGGGTGGTGAAGCTCATTTCGCCGCTTCTCTCTGTTGGGTGGCGTGGGCGGTGGCGAAGAGTGGCCGGCCGCACATCCAGCACCGGACCTTGAACGAGACGAACGCACGTCGTGCTGCGCCCGGATCGCCCTCGATGGCCGTGTGCACGGTGGTGGCCCATGCCTGCCAGCGGTCGCGCCAGTCCCGGTGCCAAGCAAGCCGTTCGTCTAGGTCGGCAGGGGCATCGCGTTTCAGTGGCCAGGTGGGGCCCGGCCTTGCGCCGCGGGGCCAGATGCTGATGGTGCCGCCGTGTACGCGCCAGTAGGTCGTGGTGGTGGGGTCGGCGTGGTCGATGGCTGCGTAGTAGCCGTCCGGCAGGCCGGTCATCGCAGGAGCTCGTATGTGCCGCAGGGGCCGAGGCAGATGGTTTGGCCGTGGGTGACGTAGTGGACGTGGTGGCCGGCGGTGCGTAGGGCGGTGGCTGCGTGCCAGGCGGGCGGTGTGTGGTCGGTCGGCTGCTGGTGGTCGGTGGGCTCGGTCCGGTTGGTGATCATCAGCGGGCTTCCTTACAGGTGGTGTCGTGCGCGGTGCCGTGGGTGATCCAGTGCTCGGTGCAGCACGCGTTGTAGAGCTGGGTGAGGCCGTGGTTGATGTGTGTGTGGATGTGGTGGGCGGGTATGAGGCGCCATCTCATGCCGGTGTGGGTGGCGTGGCTGCCGGAGTGGTCGGGGCGTAGCACGCACTCGGCGGTGCCGGGGCGGTGGTGGAGTTGGGCGGGCGGGGGGATAGCGCCGCAGTGCTCGGCGATGGCTCGGGTGTGGTGGGCGGCTGCGGTGGCTTGGGCGAGGGTGCGGGTGCGTTGCCAGTAGGCGCCGAGGGCGAACCAGGCGGTGGCGACGGTGGCGAGAACGGCGAGGGCGGTGATCACGAGTTGGTCCAGGCGGTGGTGAGGGCGGCGGCCGCGGTGAGGGCGAGTAGGGCGAGGGCGGCCCACCAGATGTTGGTGAGGGCTCCGAGGGCGATCAGGAGCGTGGTGCCGGTGAGGGCTGCGGTGCGCCGGGTGGCTGCGGGGTTCGTCATGTGAGGTGTCCGTGTTGGTAGGCGAGGGCGACGGTGTGGCAGCGGGATGCGAGGGCGGTGGGCGGGTCGGGGGTGGAGTCGAGTGCCTGGTAGATGTGGCGGAGGTGGGCGAGTGCGGTGTGGGCGGTGATACCGAGCTGCGCCCCGATCTGGCGGTTGGTGAGCCCGTCGGCCATGAGGGTGAGGATTTGACGTTGGCGGGGCGTGAGGGTGGTGGGTGGTCGGGGTTCGGGGGGTAGCTCGTTCAGCCAGCCGTTGCGGTAGGCGATGGCTATGGCGTGGGCGTTGTTGACCGCGCCGATACGGGGGCGCAGCCGGAGGAGTCGGTGGCGGATGGTCCCGGCGGGTGTCCTGGTGACCGCCGATATGCGGGCCAGGCTGTGTCCGCGGGCCAGGCCGCTCAGTGCGGTGAGGTCGTAGCGCCGGACCAGGCCGGGTACCGCCCAACTACCGCTGCTGCTCGCGCTGCTCACCGCGCTTTCCAGTAGGGGTGTTGGATCTGCGGCCGCGGTCGGGGTCTCGGCTGCGCCCTACTCGGCGTCCCCTTGTTGCTGCGTTTTGCTGGTGGGTTGGTGCAGGTGGCGATGTGGGGGATGGCGAGCCATTCGGAGCCCTCGGGGGTGGGGCGTTCGGTGGTGAGGCCTCGGGATTTCACTCGGCCGACTCGGTCGGTGTAGACGGCGGTGTTGCCGGTGGGGTCGGGGTCGGGGTTGACGAGGAGTTCGAGGGCGTTCTTGGCGGTGATGGTTTTGCGTACGGGGTCGCCGCAGCGGGGGCAGGTGGTGATGTCGTGGGCGCTGGGCATGGGTCTCCGTTCAGGTGGTGGTGGGGTGGTCGGGGCAGGGGCACCAGGTGCGGGTGCGGGTGGGTCGTGTGGGTGGTGGTGGCGGTCCGGTGGGGCGTTCGGGTCCGGGTGGGTGGCCGGGTGGCCGGGCAGCGGTGCGGAGTTGGGCGCAGATGTGGCAGGGGGCTCCGGTGCGCCAGATGCGGCCTGACTCGCAGTCGGCCAGGTGGCAGCCGCCGTGGCGGCGTATGGCCGTGAGGAGCCATCGGCCGTGGTCACTGATGTCGGCGTGCAACTGCCGGGCGTAGCGGTGTTGGAGGCGGTGGCGGAGCGCGTCCGGGGCGCTGCCGGCGTCGAGTTGGCGGCCGATTTCTCGGGCGAGTGTCCGGGTGACGTAGGGGCTGAGGCCGGGCAGCAGGTGCCGTACGGGCTCCATGACGTGCCAGATGCGGGGGGCGAGGGTGAGCGCCGGTCCGGTGTACGGGGTGGTCCGCGGAGCGCTGGGGCGGCTGCCGCTGAACACGGCCGGGACGATGCCGGGGTTATCCACAGGCAGGGGCTGGTAACTACCGGTGTCTCGCCTACGGCGGTTGAAACCACCGGCCCGCCCGTCATCAGGTGAGTCAGTCTCAGGGTCTTCCTTAGTCGCGTGGGACCCGTCAGCAATGGGCTCTCCCGATCCGTCACTGGGTGCGGGGAGTGGGGGCTGGATCGGCTCGGTATGGACGGTGTAGAGGTGACGGCCTTGGTAGCCGGCCCGTTCGGTGATGGTGATCCAGCCGAGGTCGGCCAGGCCCCGGACGGTGCGGGCGACCGCGGCTTGGCCGAGGGGCTGCCCGGCGGACTTGCCGGTGCGGTGGCGCAGGACCTGGCCGAGCTCCGCGTACGAGACGGGTAGGCCGCGGGCGACGGCGTAGGCGATGGCGATGTAGGCGCGCAGCTGGCGGGGGGTGAGGGCCTCGGGTGCGCGGGTGGGTATCCAGACACCGAGCTCGCGCCGGGCATCAGTCCGGCGCACTCGGCGGTCCGCGGTGCGGCCGCGGCCGCCGTGGTAGGTGCGGCGGTAGCTGACCAGCTCCACCACATCGTCATCCGGCGCCGGCCGCATCAGCTGCGTCAGCGACCGTTCGACGGCGGAGCGGGAGAGGCCGAGGAGGCCTGCGAGGTAGGCCACCCCCGCCTCACAGGACCCGGACTTCATGGCGAGCCCGGCGATCTTGATGTAGACGGCCAGTGCTGCATCGGCGTAGTGGGTGGAGGTGACCAGCCGCCACGGCACACGTACCCGCACGGGTGGTCACCTCCTTTCAGGCGTAGTGGTCAGGGGTGGGTCAGTGGGTGGGCAGGGTGAGGGTGATCGCTGCGGGCTGGGCGTGCCCGTCTGCGTCGACCGAGCGATGCCGAACGATCCAGTCGCCGTGTTCCAGGGAGTTCAGGGACGCGCGGGCCTTGGCGTCGTCGATGCCCGCGGCCCGGGCGAGCTGCCGAGCTGCGGGCACCCGGTTGGCGGGGAGGTGCCCGGTGTCGGTGGCGTACTGGGCGAGGAGGAACCCAACGAGGCGGGCGACGGGGTGCAGTCCGTACGGGGCCTGCGGACTGCTCCGGATCGATGCCTCGTACGCCGCCCGATCCCACCCCGCAGCCGCCGGCGGCCGCTCGGGCTCCGTCCGGGCCGGGATCGGCTGCGGACGTCGGGGACGGGCGGCCAGCGCCGCAGGCGTCGGCCGAGGGGCGAGGGGTTGAGACATCACAGTCCTCCTGAACGGTCGGTGCTGAAATGAGTGAGATCGCCGAGGTCCTCGAGGAACCGCACGACCGCGGCCGGCCCCTCGGCCTGGTGCTCGCAGCCGACCCGGCAGCGGAGCTCCGCGTACGGCAGCCGCAGCCAGACGCCACGGCGCTTGTCGCCGCAGTCGACGTACAGACCTGGGTAGTCACGCGGTGGCCACCGGCGGGTCATGGCGGCCCGCCCCAGCGGGGAGGAGGGGGCGGGCCGCCGGACATCAGGCGGCCGGGGGAGGTCCGCACCGGCATGCCCCGCCGGGGGCGCCCTGCCCGATGGCGCAGGCGCACACCGGCGTCAGCGGGCCCGGGGCGTCGGTGACGCCGGAGCACTGGTCGCACTGCCCCTCGCGCCACTCGCCGTCTCCGCAGGGCGGGTCGTATGGATCGTCGTCGTAGAAGGTCATCGGACAGCCTCAGCGGCAGCGCGTTCCCGGGCGTAGACCTCCCGCGGTTGCAGGAGCACCCACCGCAGCGCGCCCTCGGCTGCCTGCCCGTAGGCGTAGGCGGCGTCCGACATGCCGGCCGACGCGGCTACAGCCTCGTGGTACTCGGACGCCTCGTGATCGCTGACGTACTCGCGTCCGGCGAGTTCCTCGGCGTGCTCTGCGGCGATCTGCCTATGGGCCACAGCGTCGTGGGCCGCCTTGATCCGGGGTGCGGTGGAGAGCTGGTCGATGCCGGTGACCTCCAGGCGGCCGTGGGGGACCGGGTCCCCGTCCCCGTCCGCATCGAACTGGACGTGCGCGGGCTGGGCGCCGGTCTGCACCTGCCGAATTGCCCAGGCGACGCCGGACGCGTACAGCAGGGCCGCGTCCTCGTACTCCCGCTCCAACCGCCGGGCCTGGTCCGCGTAGAGCCTACTCAAGGCCGAGATGGCCTTGCCGTGCGGCTGGCTGGTGCGGGTGTGGTCCCAGGCACGCTCATGCAGGTCGCCCCGCACCCGGACGGTCTGCCCCTCATGCAACTGGCGGCGGGTGAAACACACGGTCTCCTGCGTGAGCAAGGCCGCGCGGTGAGCGAGCTGCCACTCACCCGCAGTCTCACGGAGCGCCTCCACCGAGTCGGTCAACGACTCAAACCACGGCCGCGCGGGTGGGGGCGTCGTACGGTGTCGGGGACTCCCCTGGAGGGCGGCGCAGATGTGCGCTGCTATGTCCTCGGGGTCGGCGGCCCAGGTGTTGCCGGACGCGCTGTCATTGGCGGTGGCCCACTCGCCGCGGCCCCAGATCCGGACGGTCGGGTGGCCGGGGGCGAGTGTGGTGAGTGCTGCGGTGATGGTGTCCAGCTCCGCCTGGCGGGGGTGCTTGGGTAGGTCGGTCACAGGTCTCTCCCCTATATGGGTGTGCAGGTGAGTGGTGGCTGGCCGGGCGGGGTGTTGGGGCAGCACCCGCCCGGCCAGCGGGTCAGCGGGGAGCCGTAGCCGTGGGGGCAGGCGGGCGCTCGGCTGACCCTTCGGGGGTGGTCTGGCGTGCCCGGCGAACGGCACGGCCGAGGCCTCGGCCGATCGCGATGACGGCGCAGCTGATGACGAGAACGGTGAGGGTGATGGCGGCGCCGAGGAGACCCCACGGCACCCACCAGGGGCAGGCCGTCATCGAGGCCGCCTCGGTGGCCGGCTGGTACGGCGGGGGGTGCGGTCGTACTCGCGGGACTCGGGCCGGGCTGTAGGGCGGGGAGCGAGGAGCAGCGACCAGCGGGTGGACAGCCATGACCCCGCAGCGTGGGGTTTGGCGCGGATACCGTCCCGGTGTTCCCATCCCCACTCGCCGGCCCGGGCGAGCATCATCCCCGCGACCGCGACTGCGGCCAGGACGGCGATGATCAGCCATGCGGCCATGCCCTGGAGTGCCATGTACGCGGCGCCCAGGACTGCGGTGATCAGCAGCGCTACGGCCATCACGACGCAACCCCCGCGACTGCCCCAGGGGAGGCCAGCTGGGGGTGCAGGGTCGCCCACTCCTCAGCGTCGATGAACCGGACGCTGCCCACGCTGACCTTGACTCCGTCGACTGTGCGGGACCCGTCCGTGTCCTCGCAGCCCGGATTGGAGTAGCCGGTCGTGTCTCGAAGGCTGGTGGCGAGTTGGATGTCCAGCCAGTCCGCCCACGCCTGGGTATCGGCGCGTGTGCTCGGCTGGAGGTGGAGCTCCGCCCGGTCGCGGTCGACCTGAGGGCGCACGCCCAGCAGCGCGGGCAGACCAGCGGCGTCAGCGTCAGCGAGGATTCGGCGCGCGACCGTGGACACGGCGCGCGAGTTCTCCTCCATGGCGTCGATCGCCTCGATGCCGGTCATGAGCCCCGGTACCGCAGGGGTGGGGTCGGGTGTGGGGTCGGGCTCCGAGTGAACGCCGCCCACGGAAGTGTGGGTGTCCTTCTCGGAGACGACCTCGGCCTCGACCGCCGCGGTGGGCTCGGTCTGACGCGCAGGGGCCGCAGCGGCGGCGCGGTCAGCGGCGGCCAGCTTCAGGCCCACGGTGCGGTTGGCGTGGTTGGCGCACCAGTCGGTGCAGTACCAGGTCGGCTGGGTGTCGGCGCCGATGAGGTGGCCACCGAGGACCCAGCCCCACACGGCGGGGTCGGATTCGTCGAGGACGGTGGTGGAGATGCCGCAGCCGGTAGTCGTGCACGACCCGTCCTGACGGATACACGTCGTGCACAGGTCCAGCATCAGGGTGTTGTGTACCCAGGAGCAGCCGCCGGGGCAGGGTGCGTCCTCGGTGCAGCCGCACCGCACGCACTGCGCATCCTCGACCGGTGCGGGGAACAGGGCGGCGAGGTGCTCGGCCAAGTGCTGACGGACCTCGGGGCTACGGAGCCCGGACACCTGCGCGATCTTCTGCCAGCCGGCGATCGCGACCATCAACTCACCGACCAACTGCCCCTGCGCGGACAACGCCGGAGAGGGCAGGGATGGGGGCGGGGGTGGGATATGGGAAGCTTCGGGCACGGTTGTTCCTCTTCTCTGGGTGCAGTACGGCTGCATGTAGAGGGGTGGGGCACCGAGGGGCGCCGGACCAGGCCCGGTCCGGCAGCCCCGCTTAGCCACTGCGGCGTCGCTGTTTCGGCTGAATGGTCGCCAGGCTGAGACCCGGCGGCTTGGCGGTCTCCACTGCCGCACTTCCAGGGCGCACGCGACACATGTTCTTGATCGCCATCAGTTCGTCGTCATCGAATGCGACGGCCCTGCCAAGCTTTTGGTGCGGAAGCGTGTCGAGGTTCTCCTCAAGGAAGCCGACTGCACAGCGCAGAGCTGCTGCGGCCTCTTCGAGGTTGTAGTTCTGGAGACTCATTACGCAGCTCCGGATGCGTCGACCTGATCCGGCCGGAGCTCAAGAACACGGGCGAGAGCCGCTCGCAGATGCGGACGGGGAGGGTGGACTCCCCTTTCGATTTTGCTCAGGTGATCGGGGTGAACAGCCACTCCGTGCGATGCGCATAGCTCTGCGAGGTCGACCAGCGTCAGGCCCAGCCCTATGCGTTGCCGCCGCAAGGAGGTGGTGTCTGCTTGGTTCTGTGCTGACATGTCACGCAGGTTAACGCAGGCAGCGTGAAGAAACAACAGATCGGTTGGGGTCTGCTGCCTCCGTCGTTGGCTGGAGTCGGAAGGTGCCAAAGTGGGGCCGCGTGAAGCTGCGTTAATCTGCGTTATGTCGATACCGAGAGGACGTGGGGATGGCGGAGTCGTCGCACCTCGATAACGAGCTGAACCGCCGGCGCCTAGAGCTAGGGCTCACTTGGAGGCAGTTGGCATCGGAGGCTCGCACGACCTACGAGACACTCCGTGCGATGCGCCGAGCCGAGGGCAGCGCGAGTCAACTCACGCGGCGGAACCTAGAGCGCGCCCTTAGATGGGCGCCGGGTGCCCTTGATCTTGTAGAGCAGGGTGGTCGACCGGAGGTGATGCCCCCCGAGTCGCACCCGGAGCCGGCCGCAGCGCCGCCCGTCCCGCCGCAAGATCCACGCGTGGACGCCATTCTCACGATCATCGATGGTCTGCCGACTCGGGTTCGACTCCAGGTTTTGCAGGCCTTGGATGACCGGTTGGCGGGGAGCGTGCGGCGCGACGATGGCGACACTCGGGCGGTTGGTTAGTGGCGGGTTCCCGCCATCTGGGGGCGGTCACGCATCGTGACCTGCGGTGTTCCCCCCGGGAACACGCCCCCCTTTTAAATGGCCTGAGACTGGCCGAGCTTGCCTGAAACCCAAATTCGGTGCGCAGGTCAGAGCGTATGTGCAGGTCAGGGAACTGGGACGGTCAGGTTCAAGTCCGGCTCCGGGCACTTCCGGAGTCGTATTCCGACGCCGGGTGGTTGAAACCTTGACCTCCACTTGGGGGTCCTGGAGCCCCACATACGGGTGGTTTTGCCGGGCCGCGGTGGACCAGAGGCACCTGGTGCACACAGTCCGAGCGCCCTGCCTTCGGCGTACCCGATGCAGTGGACCGAAGTCCCAGGAAGCGGCGATAGTCGGTCGCCGAGAGTGACCGATCGGATGACTCAACGGAACTCTGCTTGCGCCAGAACGGCACCGTGATCATCACTGAGGCCGACCATGACGGCCCTGGCCGTCTGGGACTCGCTGTGATCAACCCGACCGGGTACTCCTTCCCTCTGTTCTCGGCCGGCGGGTCCGGGCCCGTCGACGCCGACGCGGGCCGCGCAGCTCACCGGGTTCCTGGCACTGGCCGGAGCACGTCTGATGGCCGCGACCCTGGCGCTCTGACACTTCACGCGCTCTGACAACGGTGTTGTGGGAAGAGGCGGATCGTGGCGCCGGAGGCTTGACCATGGATGCGACGGGCGGGCCGGTGCGGGTGCCCGCCACGATCCGCGGTGTCGGTGAGGCTCTGCCCGAAGCGGAACGCGTTCAGTTCACCACCGAGATCGAGAACACTCGGCCGGTGAGTCCAAACGGTGTTGGTCCGGTGGGCGATGAACATTCCCACCGAGTACGACGACGCTGAACAGGCCCTGGTGGAACGTGTCCGGTCCGGGGACTCCACTGGCACCACTTTCGCCGAGGACCTCGGCGATGACATGTGTCGAAGCGGGGGATGAGCCGCTACCGCGTGACGTACGCCGATCCGACCGCCGTCGGTCGGCGGGCGCTACCGGCGGAAGTGCTTCAGATACTTCGGCGCGTGAGGTGCACCCGGACTGGGCTGGTGCTGCAACACGCTGCCTCTGGTGCTGTGAAGCCCCCGTTGGTGTCTTGTTGCCAGCAATAGCCTGTGATGACTGAGCGCAGTGCGTCGAGGTGAACCATCAGCAATGAGGAAAGGGTGGAGGCGCCCGCCACGATCGAGGGCATCCGCAACGCATTGCCAGCTGACCAGCGAAGGCTCTTCGATGAGGCCTTGGGCGAGACGACGGTGGAGAGTGTCGCCGATGTGGTGCGGCACTGGATTCTCAACCTTGCCTCTGGTACTGAGGACGAGGAGGTCTTCGCCTGCTTTGAGGCCGAAGAGTGGGGGCTGTATGAGTCGATATGAGATCGCGTATGCACCGGTGGCGGAAGCATCACTCAAGCAGATGTCCTCGCCTTTCGGCAGCAGAGTTCCGGGCGCCCATGGGGCGCACATTGGGCCGGGACCCCTACGGGCACGGATCGCGGGCATTGGGACGGGAGAGGGACCAGAGGGAGGCCACCGTCGCCGGGGTCTTCACGCATACCTACGCGGGGTCGGGCAGCAGTAGTCGGGACCGGCCGCATCGCTGCTGTCATCGAGAGAGTCGCGGTGGTGAGGGTACGACGCTTCACTGGGTCCTTCGATGCAGGCGTACAGGTGCGGGCGCAGGTTCACCTCCCTCACTCGTGGTGCCCGACGAGCGGGGCACGAATCCCAGGTCCAGGATGGGGACTCCGAACTCTGCCTTCAAAGCGAGCCTCAGCCGCTCTTGTGGCCATCGAGTCTTGCCGGTGCGCCAGTTGCGGATGTGTTGGGCGGTGACGTTGCCCGACTTGCCGGTCAACTGCTCAACGTGGGCGTTCAGACGCTGTGCCAGCTCTGACTGCTTCAACCCAGCTGCCGCCATGTGAGCTGCAAGATGGATGTTGCCCGTCATGTGCATAACGTAGCGCTGCGAGCGCTCTCTGTATGACCTTCCAGGTCGAGATTGCCGGTTGGCTGTGCTGACTTGCGTCGGGAATTGCCCGTCCTATGGGTGGGCCTGAACGGTTTCCTGCTGGTGGGCAACCGTGGCTTCGAGGTCAGGACCACGACCTCAGTGTCGGTCACCCCACTGTGTGAGCGGAAAGCGTTCGCGCGGGGATGCCAGCCCTCCTGGCAGGCGGAGCGCTCCTCCTCCTCGGCGCGATCGCCGTCGCCACCAGCCGACGCCGACGCCACACCGGCTGATCTCCCACGACCCGGGGCGCGGCAGTGCCCCGGGTCACGAGCGGCCGGCCGACCGCCGGCCCGACCAACTGCGCCGGGTGGAAGGGGTCCTGAAGCAAGCGGCGATCCAGTGGGCGGAGCCACGCGGGACCTTGGTCGTACAGCGTCCCCTGGCGGCTTTCTGGCCCCCGCGCGCCGAGGTGTGCGTACGGGGCCTGTGGCGGCCCGCGCCGCAGTACCTGCGCCGCCCGAATGGCAAGGTCACGTCCGAGGCCGAGCGGCACTGGCGACGTGGGATCGGCCGTGTACGGCGGGGCCGAGTCGCTGGGTCTGACCGGCGGGGAGACCTTCTCCTTCACTCTCCTTCACCGGTGTCACCGGACTGAACGAGGGCCGCACCCTGAAGACCGTCAAGGTCAGCGCGGGCTCGGTCGAGTTCGACGCGATGGTCCGCATCGACACCCACGGTGAGGCGGACTACTACCGCAACGGCGGCATTCTGCAGTACGTGCTGCGCAGCCTGAGTCGCTGACACTTCATCAATTCCCAAGAGGGCCAGGCTACTTCGTGTGGTCCGGCCTCTTGTGTGCACCCCCCGGCATGGGCTAGATCTCTTCTCGCGATTGGTACAGACCTCTGACCCCACTCAGACAAGGCCACCAGTATGTTCAGACGCACCTCCGCGTTCCTGGCGACGGCTCTGCTCGCCTCGCTCGTCGCGGTCCCCGCGACCGCTCAAGCCGATGACGACGACAGCCGCCAGCTGCCCGGCCACCGTGTGGCCTACTTCACCGGGTGGAGCGTCTACAGCGGCTTCTCCGCCAAGAAGGTCCAGGACTCGGGCCAGGCGGCGAAGCTGACCGTGATCAACTACGCCTTCGGCAACATCTCCCCCGAGGGCACCTGCTTCGCGGACAACCTGGCCGACCAGGCCGACGCCTGGGCCGACTACCAGCGCCCGATCGACGCGGCCGACTCGGTGGACGGCGTCGCCGACAACTGGGACCAGCCGCTGAAAGGCAGCTTCAACCAGTTGCGGAAGCTGAAGGCGAAGAACCCCCACCTGAAGGTCGTCATCTCGATCGGCGGCTGGGGCTGGTCCAAGTACTTCTCGGACGTGGCCGCCACCGACGCCGCGCGCAAGAAGTTCGTGGCCTCCTGCGTCGACCTCTACATCAAGGGCAACCTGCCGCAGCTGGACGCGCCGGGGGGCGGCCCGGGCAGCGCCGCGGGCGTCTTCGACGGCATCGACCTCGACTGGGAGCACCCGGGCGGCGACGGTCTGCCGGACAACCATGTGCGCCCCGAGGACGGCCGCAACTTCACCCTGCTGCTGGCCGAGTTCCGGCGGCAGCTGGACGCGGTGGGCGGCAGCGGGCGGGGGCGCCACCTGCTGACGGCGGCCGTAGCCAACAACACCGACGTCGCGGACCGGCTGGAGCTGCGGAAGGTCGCCCGCCAGGTGGACTACCTGAACCTGATGACCTACACCATGCACGGCTCCTGGGAGCCGCAGGGCCCGACCAACCACCAGGCGAACCTCTACACCGACCCGGCCGACCCCTCCGGCATCGGCTACAGCTACAGCGCGGACCGGGTGGTGCGGCACTACCTGGCCGGCGGCCTGCCGGCCCGCAAGGCGGTGCTCGGGGTGCCATCCTGGGGCTACGGCTGGACGGGAGTGCCCGCCGGGGCGAAGAACGGCCTCTACCAGCCCGCCACCGGCATGTCCCCGCGCGGCGGCGGCCAACTGCCCTACAAGGCCATCAAGGACCTGCCGGGCGCCGTGCACACCGACCGCGAGTTCGGCGCGGCCTGGAAGTACGACGGCACCGAGTTCTGGACGTACGACACCCCGGCCACCGCCGCCCAGAAGGCCCGCTACACCCAGCGGAACGGTCTCGGCGGCGTGATGGTCTGGTCCCTGGACGGGGATGACGCCCAGGGCTCGCTGATCGCCGCGCTGGACCGCGGTCTGCGGCGCTGACCCGCGGTTGCGACCCGGTGGCGGGCGGGGCGACCCGGCCGCCACCGGGTGCGGCGGCCGAATATGCAGACTCCCTGCACATGGCACATGCTGCACCGCCAACAACGCCCGGCCCGCGGCGCCCGTATGACCGAATTGCCGCCAGGTGAACAGCGGGCCATACCTTTGAGCGTCACGAAAACCGCCTCCGACCGGCGCGTTCGCCGCTGCGCTATGGCACCCGATCTCTACTCCGGCTACAGATGCGCCCGGGAGTGCGCCCTCGGGTACAGACCCCGGCCGGCAAGCCGAGAATCGGGCTAGGACCGGCCAGTTCGGTCCGGTTCTCCGAGGTCCGAGATTCGCCGCAAGGTGGCTGCGCTCTGTCGCGGCCAGTGGGGCGTGGACCGGCTGAGCTGGGGGGAAACGTGTGGGGGCCGACCTGGCCGTGCCGGGGAGCGGCGCGGCCCAGTGGCTTTCGCCGGGGTAGAGGTGGCGAAACAGGAGTACGACGGCCATGAGTGAAGCGTTGCCCATGCCATGGGGGAAGCCCGTCCACTGGGCGGAAGCGATCGAGGAAGGGCCGACGTCGGGTGCCGGCGAGCTGGCTCGGGCGGTGCTGGGTGCCTTTGCGACTCCCTATGTGGGTCGGGCCCCGCGCCGGTTGAGTGTGCAGGCGGTCCGTATCGCCAGTGGGCTGGAATCCTGACCCCGAGGTGCCGTGGTCCGGAGCACTGATCTGTGGGGAACCCGAGGAGGGTCTGGAACTCGCCGATGTATCGAGCAGCTACGGAGCTGGGCGCGGGACGAAGAGTCCTGGCGCGTTGCCTGTCTGCAGCTCCGCGGAGCTGCACGGTTCACGCTCATCGCCTCTGGCTGGTCGGGTCGGTACGGTCGGTACGTACTGACCGTATGGTCGGAGAATTCTCCCCGTGCGCCAGGTTGCTGACCGTGACGGATCAGCCACCAGTGTTCATCGCGTGACCATCGAAAACAGTGCGGGGTTCCGCCCCTTCTGCTGAAAGACGTCCACCCCCGAATACCCGGCCAATCGAATGCAGCGGGAATATCAAGCGGGGCGGCGAATAGGTCCGTCCGGCCGTGCGTCGGACAGCGAGGGTCGCACGGACCACCAGCGATCACTCGGCACGGCTGCCGTGAGGCTCGCCGCGACGGAGCCGTCGGCTGTGACCGCCGTCAGGGGTGGAAGCCTGACGCGGCCTCTTGTCCGTTCTGCTTTCCGCCACCTGGTTGGGGGAGCGGGCGGTGTGCGCGGAGGCCTCCCCCAACCGAGCCCCGCCCCCGCTTGCCCCGGGCCAGCCCCCGGGCCCCCGGCCCACCGCCGGGGGCTGGGGAAGCACAGGAGCGTCGGGCGCCCATCAGATGGAGTGGAACGGCAGAAATTGGCCTGTTACATGGGTCACGATCGGGAAAGATCCTCCTAGAGCATTAGGGTGCTTTCTTTGCACCCGCATTACTCTTAACGCAAGGCCGCGCACGGTGGCCATGGAGGAGTGAGATGAGGAGCAGTAACCCGGTCTTCTCGCGACGGGGGTTCAGCCGCGACAACGGCAATGCGGGCTTCAACGCGCAGCCGCAGGCCGGGGGCCCCGCCGTAGGAACCAACCCCTACGCCCCGGGCACCGGCAACCCGTACGCGACCAACCCGTACGCACCGGCCGACACCCAGCTCGGTGGGGACCAGCAGGCTCCCCCCAGTTCCCGTGTGATGACCATCGACGATGTTGTCTCGCGCACCGCGATGACACTCGGCACCGTGGTCGTCACCGCAGCCCTCTCCTGGTTCCTGTTGCCCGTCGACCAGGACAGCATCGGCAAGTCGTATGGCATCGCCATCGGTGCCGCGCTCATCGCGATGGTCCTGGCGCTCGTCCAGGCCTTCAAGAGCAAGCCGGTTCCGGCGCTGATCCTGAGCTATGCCGCGTTCGAGGGTGTCTTCCTCGGAGTCATCTCCAGCGCGGTCAGCACCTACATCAGCGCGGGTGTCGTCCCCCAGGCGGTCCTGGGCACGATGGCGGTCTTCGCAGGTGTGCTCATCGCCTACAAGATGCGCTGGATCAGGGTCAACCGTCGCTTCTACGGCTTCGTCATGGCCGCCGCGATGGGCTTTGTGCTCCTGATGGCGGTCAATCTCCTGTTCGCCGTGATCGGCGGCGGTGACGGCCTCGGCTTCCGCAGCGGCGGCCTGGGCATTCTCTTCGGAGTGATCGGCATCATCCTCGGTGCCTGCTTCCTCGCTCTCGACTTCAAGCAGGTCGAGGACGGGCTCACCTATGGTGCCCCGCGCGAGGAATCCTGGCTGGCGGCCTTCGGCCTCACCCTGACCCTCGTCTGGATCTACCTGGAGATGCTGCGTCTCCTCTCGATCCTCCAGGGCAACGACTAACACCTCGTAGAGAAGGGCCCGCAGGCACTGCCTGCGGGCCCTTCCGCATGTCAGGGGGTCGGACAGATGCCAATAGGGGTCATGGGAAGGGGCTACAGCAGTCTGCGGGCGGCCCGCCTGAGGTCGTACTCATGGATGATCGCTTTGGCGTGGCCGTATGCGAGATCGTGTTCGCCCCGGAGCCAGCTGACCTTCTCCTCAAAACGGATGAGGGACGGGCCATCCTCGACGGTGCGGAGCCAGTCGGATACCTCACGACCGGTGCAATGGGGGATTCGGGAGAGCAAATTGCGGTGGGTCTCTTCGGAGAAGAGCTGTGACATCGGCGCCTCCGGACGCGTTGCGCGTGTGCTCCTTCCCGACACCGTGCCTGAGGGTTCGCGTATTGGCAACAGTCCCGGAGATGCGCATAAGGTCGAACGGTGCTTGATACGACAGAGCTGACCGTGGCCGTCGACCGTTTCGCCGACCGGCTGCGAGTCGCCCCGCAGAGCCGCCTCCAACGCGGGGCCGCAGCGGAGGCACTGGGGCTGGCCAGGGAGTTGGCACTGCGTGCCCAACGGATCGAAGCCCCCGAGCGAGAGCCTCGAACCATGCCCGACATGGGCCTCTTCGCCGTCGCGGACCAACTGATGGTGGCCGGAACGGATTTGGCCGAGGCGCTGAGAACGGCCCCGTCCCGCCGTACGGCAGAGGTGGACGAGGCCGCGATTCTGGTCAAAGCAGCTGCGGAACGTGCCTTTCGATGACGGGCGCGGAGACGACCGCGGGCATCACAGGGACGCTATGACGCGGTCCGCGAGTATGTAGACGCTCTCCTCGCCACAGACGAAGGTCAGGGCGTACGCCCCGGAGACGCTGGAGCCACCCAGCAGTACGGGAGTGTCACCGGCGCGCAGGGCGTTCGCCAGGCGCTCCGCGGTCTCCCGATGACCGGGAGTCATACAGAGCGTGGTGCCGTCCGTGAACACATAGACATCGAGCGTTCCCAGCGGGCCCGGCCTGACATCGGCCAGCTCGGTACGCGCCTCGGCGAGGCTTTCCAGGCGCTCCACGGTCCGTTCATGATCGGTGACCACCGGAGTCTGTACGGGCACGAAGTCGGGGTGTGAGGGGTGACGGCGCCGGGCCGCTGCCAGCTCGGGGGAGTCCTCGGCGAACTCGATGACCTCGGGCAGATCGGCGTAGTCGATGAACTCCACCAACTCGTCCTGCCCCTCGATGGCATCCAGGTCCAAGGCCTCCAGACCGACGAAGTCGGCCTGCCGCGGCACATAGAACGGCAGTTCGTCACCGGGTGTGCCCATACCGCCCAGCAGGGGCGCGGTGACGTCCCCGCCGAGTCGGGCGGGGGCGTCACTGGCGTCGCGGGACTCCTGGGCCGCCCAGAAGGCCCTGGCCTCGGCCAGCTCACGCTCCCGCTCCTCCGCGAGGGCCTCGGCGACGGCGGCCCTGATCTCCGCCAGGGGGGTGGGGCGGGCCTGCGGCACGGCGGCGATGGGCCGCGCGGTGGCCGCGATGTTCAGCTCGGACAGTTCGGTGCGCAGGGCTGTGACCTGCCGGCGAAGCCCATGGGCGGCGTGCAGAGCAGCGGCGCCCACAACCGTTGCGGCGGCCGTGGTCAGCAGCAGGGCAAGAGACATGGTGCTCACTGACGTACTCCCGTTTTCGTCGACACCCCCGACTTCCTACATCAGCTTGCGATGGGCCTGCCCGAGCTGTCAGTGCATTACGTCACGAATTGGACAGGACTTTTGGCCCGGTGTTTACCGCGATACTGGTTTGACCTGCGGAAATGCACCTGCCCCAGGACCAAGGTCACATCCTGGGGCAGTTTCGGTCACGACTTGGCCCTGAGTGCCATGTCGGTGGCGAGCGGTGGCACCGCAGCCTCAGCGAGACGGCCGGGGGCCGCTGCTGCCCGCATGAGCTGGGCCCCTGCGCGGACTCCGCTTCACCTCAGCTGAACCGCCGGGCGAACTCCCCAGGACCACAGCTGACGTGGGCGAACCCTCCACCGCGCCTCAGCTGAGCCGCTGGGTGTTTGTGGTCGCGTTCAGCTTCGTTTTCGTTGCGGGCAGGTGCCGCCCTCGTTCCTCGGGCGACCCCTACCCTCCACTGCACCTCAGCTGAGCCGCTGGGTGTTTGTGGTCGCGTTCAGCTTCGCTTTCGTTGCGGGCAGGTGCCGCCCTCGTTCCTCGGGCGACCCCTACCCTCCACTGCACCTCAGCTGAGCCGCTCGATGACCATGGCCATGCCCTGGCCGCCTCCCACGCACATCGTCTCCAGTGCGAACTGCTTGTCGTGGAACTGGAGGCTGTTGATCAAGGTGGCCGTGATGCGGGCGCCCGTCATGCCGTAGGGGTGGCCGACGGCGATGGCGCCGCCGTTGACGTTCAGCTTGTCGATGTCGATGTCGATGCCCAGATCCCGATAGGACGGGATGACCTGGGCGGCGAACGCCTCGTTGATCTCGACCAGATCGATGTCGTCGATGGTCATCCCGGCCCTGGCGAGTGCCTGCTTGGATGCCTCGACCGGTCCGTAACCCATGATCTCGGGCGAGAGTCCGGAGACTCCGGTGGACACGATGCGGGCGAGGGGCGTCAGCCCCAACTCGCTCGCCTTGGTGTCGCTCATGATCACGAGAGCGGCGGCGCCGTCATTGAGCGGACAGCAGTTGCCGGCCGTGATGAACCCATCGGGCCGGAAGACGGGCCGCAGCCCCTGGACGCCCTCCAGCGTCACCCCGGCCCGCGGGCCGTCGTCCGCGCTGACGACGGTGCCGTCAGGCGTGGTGACGGGAGTGATCTCGCGCTCCCAGAACCCCTTGGCGATGGCGGCCTCGGCGAGGTTCTGCGAGCGGACGCCGAACTCGTCCATCTCCGCCCGAGTGATGCCCTTGAAGCGGGCGAGGTTCTCGGCGGTCTGGCCCATGGCGATGTACGCGTCCGGCAGAAGACCGTCCTCACGAGGGTCGTGCCAGCTGTCGACACCGCCCTCGGCGGTCGTGGCGGTACGCGCCTGAGCCTGTGCGAAGAGCGGGTTCTGGGTATCGGGCTGCGCGTCGGAGGAGCCCTTGGCGAACCGGGAGACCATCTCCACGCCGGCCGAGATGAAGACATCGCCCTCACCGGCCTTGATGGCGTGCATGGCCATACGGGAGGTCTGCAGCGACGATGAGCAGTAGCGGGTGATGGTGCACCCCGGCAGATGGTCCATCCCCATCTGAACGGCCACGATCCGTCCCAGATTGTGCCCCTGCTCACCGCCGGGGAGGCCGCAGCCGAGCATCAGATCGTCGATGTCCCGGGGATCGAGCTCGGGCACCTTGGCAAGGGCCGCCTGAATGATCGTCGCGGTCAGGTCATCGGCACGCAGATCCTTGAGTGAGCCCTTGAAGGCTCGGCCGATGGGGGAGCGGGCGGCGGAAACGATGACGGCTTCAGGCATCACGGCTCCAGAGGGAGGGAGAAGTGGAAGGGAGAGGCTGCGTCGGAAGTTACCTCTAGGTAGCCGTGAGGTCACGGGTGCGGGGGTGTGATGGTCAACTCAATTCTAAGCGAGCGCTCGCTTCTGAAGCTGGGCCACTCGGCACCGCGCGCCATCTGCCCTGCCTGATGATTTCCTGCCGATGCCGATGCCGATGCCGAAGCTCGATTGCGTGGTGCGGGCTGCCGCCCCGGTCCGCCTCGCCGAGCCGTCCGAGCGCGCCTGCCTTCGTATCGGCCCGCTTGCTGTCGAGGTGCGACGCGAGCTGCCGCCCGTACCCGCGTTGCCGTTGCCGTTGCCGAGTCGCCCGGGGGTGCGCTCCCGTATCCGCCCAGGCGCACCCCGGGCAGGCGCCTGGGCGCCCGCCCGCGGTAGCCCCTATCGGTGGGTCGTCTCCGAGGCGTGTGGCTTGGGTGAATCCGGCACCGACGCGGGCTCCGGCAGCCGCCGCCGTCTGCGGTGCTTGAGCAGAGCCCAGGGAGCTCGGGCCCCTGTGACCTCGGTGCCCGCCTCCTTCGCCGCCGTGACAGCGGCCTTGGCCACGGGGAGCATCGCCTCGTCGCGAGCCGCCTCCGGGCGGTCCGACTCGGGCCACACGCCCAGTGCCGCACACACGGTCGGCAGCATCGCCATCGCCGCCGTCGCGTACCCCTCCGCGGACGGGTGGTAGTTGTCCGCGCCGAACATCTCCCGGGGGTTCGCCTCGAACTCGGGGCCGAGCAGATCCCCGAGGGAAACCGTACGGCCCCCCTGCTCCACCGTCACGATCGTCTGGGCCGCCGCGAGTTGCCGTGACGCCCTTCGGGCCAACCAGCGCAACGGTTGGTAGACCGGCTCGATCGTGCCCAGGTCAGGGCAGGTGCCGACCACGACCTCGGCGCCTGCCGTGCGGAGTCTGCGGACGGCCGCTGCCAGATGGCGCACCGAATCCGTGGCGGGGATCCGGTGCGTGACATCGTTCGCACCGATCATGATCACGCAGACATCGGGTCTTCTGGACGGGTCCGCGAGCAGTTCGGCGATCTGGCGCTCCAGATCGTCCGACCGTGCCCCCGGCAGGGCCACATTGGACAGCTCGACCGGTCGCTCCGCGACCGCTGCCAGTCCCGAGGCCATGAGCGCCCCCGGTGTCTGGCCCGCTCTGCGTACCCCCTGCCCCGCCGCCGTGGAGTCGCCGAGCAACCCAAGGAGCAGCGGATTGGTGCGCCCGTAGGCCAGTCCGTAGAGACCGTTCCCCCGGGGTGGCACCGGGGCGGTACCCCCGCCGACCGTGCGCTTCGCCAACTGAACCTCTGCGACCACTACGCCCACGGTCGCCACTCCGAGCAGGCCGATGCTTCCGCCGCCGTAGGCGGCGCCCGCTGCGATGCGCCGTGCCACTCTCGCCCTCGACACCGTCCGGACCTCCTCTCCTCGCGCTCCGACGCCGTTCACTACTCGTCGGTTATGAGCTAACTGCCCCGTAGCCGCCGTCCCCCAATCCCGCCCCGGTCCGCTTACTCTGGCCGCATTCACTACGGAGCTCCCGGAGATACATTGTGCGCATTCACCACTCGATGATCAGTCTTGTCGGCAATACCCCATTGGTGAAGCTCAACAGCGTGACCGAGGGCATTCAGGCGACGGTCTTGGTCAAGGTCGAGTACTTCAACCCCGGCGGCTCGGTGAAGGACCGCATCGCCCTGCGGATGATCGAGGCTGCCGAGGAGAGCGGCGCGCTGCTGCCGGGTGGCACCATCGTGGAGCCGACCAGCGGAAACACCGGTGTGGGACTGGCGATCGTGGCCCAGCAGAAGGGCTACAAGTGCATCTTCGTCTGCCCGGACAAGGTCTCCACGGACAAGATCAACGTGCTGCGGGCGTACGGCGCCGAAGTGGTGGTCTGCCCCACCGCGGTGGACCCGGAACATCCCGATTCGTACTACAACGTCTCTGATCGGCTGGTCACCGAGACGCCGGGTGCCTGGAAGCCCGACCAGTACTCGAACCCCAACAACCCGCGTTCGCACTATGAGACGACTGGTCCCGAACTGTGGGATCAGACCGAGGGAAAGATCACCCATTTCGTCGCGGGTGTGGGCACCGGCGGCACCATCTCCGGTACCGGCCGCTACCTCAAGGAGGCCAGCGGCAACACCGTCAAGGTGATCGGCGCTGACCCCGAGGGCTCCGTCTACAGCGGGGGTTCCGGCCGCCCCTATCTCGTTGAGGGCGTCGGTGAGGACTTCTGGCCCACCGCCTACGACCGGACGGTGACCGACGAGATCATCGCCGTGTCCGACAAGGACTCCTTCCAGATGACCCGCCGTCTCGCCAAGGAGGAGGGCCTGCTGGTCGGCGGCTCCTGCGGCATGGCGGTCGTCGCCGGACTGGAGGTGGCCGCGCGCCTTGGGCCCGACGATGTGGTGGTCGTCCTGCTCCCCGACAGCGGACGCGGCTATCTGAGCAAGATCTTCAACGATGAGTGGATGGCGGACTACGGCTTCCTGGAGGACTCCGGCCCGTCCGCGTCCGTCGGTGACGTGCTGCGCCACAAGGAGGGCGGCAGGATCCCCAGCCTGGTGCATATGCACCCGGAGGAGACCGTGGGCGAGGCCATCGAGGTACTGCGGGAGTACGGCGTCTCCCAGATGCCCATCGTGAAGCCCGGCGCCGGTCATCCGGATGTGATGGCCGCCGAGGTCATCGGCTCGGTGGTGGAGCGGGAACTGCTCGGCGCCCTCTACACCGAGCGCGCTTCCCTCTCCGATCCGCTGGAGAAGCACATGAGCTCCCCGCTGCCCCAGGTCGGCTCGGGCGAGCCGGTGGCGGATCTGATGAGTGTGCTGAGCGATACGACCACCGCGGCGGATGCGGCGATCGTGCTGGTGGAGGGCAAGCCCAAGGGAGTCGTCAGCCGTCAGGACCTGCTGGCGTTCCTCGCCGCCGGCAAGTGATGCCGCCCCGGTAGCCGGTAGGGCGGCTCAAGCCCCTGCCCCGGTAGCCGGTAGCCGGTAGCTCGGGTGCGTACGGCTGTCGGCTTTCGGATGTCCCCCGGCGCAGTCGAACGCCTGTGGCCATACACGGCCGGGGGCCGGGGCTGTGCCCGTGACGGGTCTTTGGGGAGCGGAGCAGTTCGCATGATCGGTACGTGTGTGTCACATATGCGCAGCATCCGGTTAACACGCGTCCTGCACAGTGGTGAGACCACCGACGGCGTCGAGAACTCCGGAGCGGCTCCCGGATCGAAGACGCCCAGGACGCGGTGACCGGCCCTGACCCGGGACCGTGTCCCTCGCGGGGACCGCCGTCGTCCCGCTCCCTGGCCGGCGGCCGGGGGTGCGGCGGTTCCCGCGCCGGACTTCCCCGTGCCGCCCGGTCGGACGGCCTGCTGGTCGATGATCCCCCCGGCCGTACGAACCCGGGCTCGGGCCCGCCCTCCAGAGACGGCGGTGCGGGTTTCCGGACCCACGTGGCCAGGACCCGGAACTGAGACTCCGCGCCGCTGGACAGGATTGGCGCTGGTGGTCAGGCTCGGGGATCACTCCTCCCAGTCGGAGGCCTTCTGCTTCTCCTCGCGCCGACGCGAGAGGGAGAAGCCCCTCGACGCATGGACGAAGTTGACCCCCACAATGCCGATCCAGGTCACGGTCAGCCCGGGGAGGTCGGCGTTCACCACGCCGATGGCGGACAGTGGCACCGCCAGGATCATGGTGATGATGCCGAAGCCGAACCGTTCCCCGAAGTTCGGATCGACACTCTGCTGAGGTGGGCGGGCACCGCGTGCCACGACCATCTGCTGTTCGGCGAGCTGGCGGCGTACCCGGCGGTCCACCGTGCCGTCGAGACGTTGCTCCACCTTGTCCAAGAAGGACTCGACGAGTGCGGACTCGTATTCTTCGCCCAGTTCGCGGCGGGCATGAAGGGTGGCGTCGAGCTCTTTCTTGAGCTCTGGGTCGCGGGCTTCCATAACCCGGAACGCTACGGGGCGAAATCATCCGAGTCAGTGGGGCTACCCCCACTGTTTCCCGTTCGGTCACCCGGAGGGACCGGAACCCGGCCGTGGCGCGCCGCTCTGACCGATGATGGGACGTCAGGGTCCGGCTCGCCGGCCACCACCGCACGGATACCACGGACCCAAGGAGTGAAGAGGCGATGACAGGCGCGATGAGGGGGGACGGCATGAGCGACGGCCCCGCCGCACGACTACAAGAGCTCTTCGAAGGGCACCGGCTCACTCCCACCCAGCGGCGAATCGCCCACAGCATGGTGCGCCGGGCGGCCGATGTGCCCTTTCTGTCCAGTGTGGAGTTGGCGGAACTAGCCGGGGTCAGCCAGCCGTCCGTCACCCGCTTCGCCGTTGCGCTCGGCTTTGACGGCTATCCGGCGCTGCGCAAGCACCTCCGGGAGTTCGCACCTCCCGACAGCGCCCCCACGGCCGACGACGCCCCGAACGGATACCAGCAGGCCGTCCACGCCGAGATCGAGAACCTTCGGCAACTCTCCGAACTGCTCGCCAACCCGGTACCGGTCGAACGCGCCGGGAGGCTGCTCGCCGCTTCCCGACCGCTGCCCGTTCTCGGGCTGCGCGCAGCCGCCGCCCAGGCCCGTGGCTTCGCCTACTTCGCCGACAAGGTCCACCCGGACGTCCGGCTCCTCGACGAGGGGGGCAGTCTGCTGGCCGACCGCATCGACAGCGCTCGTCGCGCGGGCGCCAGCGTGCTGCTCTGCTTTGCGCTGCCCCGGCATCCGCGGGAGGTCGTGGAGACGCTCGCCTATGCCCGGGGCACCGGGCTGACCGTGGTGACGGTCGCGGACTCGGCGTTCGCCCCGGTCGCGGAGCACAGCGATCTGCTGATCCCGGCCGCGGTGGGCACGGGATTCTCGTTCGACACCGCATGTGGGCCGATGTTGTTGGGGAGGGTCCTGCTGGAGTCGATGTGCGACGCGCTGCCGGACGCCCAGGCGCGGTTGGAGGACTTTGACACCCGAGCGGCGGCACGCGGGTTGTTCGTGGACTAGGGGTGGGATCGGCGTGGTCTTCTCAAGTGTCTTCTCAGACGCCCCTCAGAAATCACGGCTATTCTCCGCGCGGGACAGCCGCTGAGGGGTGCGATGGGACACCGCGACGGGACACAACAACGAGCGCGACGGGGCAGAGCGACGGGCGCCCGCCTGCATGGGCCCCTACCGACTTGTGCTGGTGGGCCGCGGTCGGTCGGAGAGCTGGTTGCCAGGGTGGGTTGGGGCAGCCCAGCCAGCCGGCACGTAGGGCACCGACTGCTCTGACAGGCTGGCTGACACGCCGATTGACAGGCCGGCTGACACGCCGGCTGCTCTGACGCACTTGCTGCTCTGACGCACCGGTGGTTGGGGCGGTCCCGACAGCATTGACGGCACGACGGATGGAGTGGGACAAGTGGGGCGCGGGGCGCAGTCGCTGGTGAGGGTCGCGGTGGTGGTACGTGCTGGGGCGGCGCCCCTGTGGTGGGCGGGGTTGATCGCCGCAGGTGTCGGGGTACTGCTGCCCGGCCTCACCGGGCGCCGTATCGGGGTGCTGTCCGGGGCGGCGCTGCTGCTGATCACGGCCGTGGTCACCGCGCTGCTGCGCCGTCGCCGCTATACCCACTTCGCTGAAACCGCCACCCGCGCGGGACGCGGCGATGTGCTCCAGGACCGCCGGGTGACCCTGCGGAACTGGCGGCGTGCTCATCGATGGCAGTTGCTGGCGGCGTTCGCCGTCGCCGTCGCCAGCTCGTTCGCCCTGCCCGCTGCGGGCGGTCTACTGCTGGCTGGTGTCGGTGCGGGCCTCTGGGCCAAGGCGCTGTGGCTCGGTCGGTGGGAGCGCGATGCGCAGACGCTGCTCTGGTTGCGTACGGACTGGGTCAAGGGCGGCCCGGTAGGGAAGCGGGCCAAGGGCTTTCGCACCACGGGGATCGCGGCGGGGGACGCCGCGCCCGGTGGGGCGCGACGCCGCTAGCGCCTCTCGTTCGGATCTTGCCAGGCTCGCCTGATCCTGATCCTGATCCTGATCCTGATCCGAACGAACTACCCCAGTCCTCCTGGGCCCCAGGCCGGGCGGGTCACGTTCGCCCTTGACCCGCCCGCGCGATCAGATCTCCAGCTGGGACTCGATCTTCTTCAGCTGGTGGCGGGCCATCGCCAGATTGGCGCGGCTCTTGTCGAGCGCCAGATAGAGGAAGAGACCATCGGTGCCGCGGCCACGCAGCAGCCGTATCAGGTGGTACTGGGTGCCCAAGGTGATCAGGATGTCTTCGATGCCGTCTTGCAGACCGAGCTGCTCCATCGTGCGGACCTTGGCACGCACCACATCGGTGTTGCCCGCTGCGGCGACCGCGAGATCGAGGTCTTTCCCGCCGCCGATCGTGCCGAGGGCCATTCCGCTGGTGTAGTCGACGAGCGCGGCGCCCAGGACGCCCTCGATGGAGGTGGTCGCTTCCTTGAGGGCGGCTTCGGTGTTGGCCATGAGCTGTGTGTTTCCTTCCGGTTATTGCTTTGCTGCTGGTATCGCGATGGTTGTGGTGCGACTGCGTTCTGTTCAGTGGCGCAGTGTGCAAGTGGGCGAGGGGTGGTCAGTTGGCCTCCGGCCGTTCCAGGGCGCCCAGCGCGTCATCGATCAGATCGCCGACGCGGGCACCGGCGCGCCGGGCCTCCAGATGGAGCCGCCCCACATTGACCCGGGGGCCGGCCAGCAGGGCGAGTACGGCAGATGGGCCCGCCCCGTACACGCCGGTGTAACCCTGCTCCCCGCGGACCAGCAGCTCACGGAAGCCGCCCTGTCCGCCCACCCCGCTGAGCTGTGCTGCCGCGCCGAGTACGGACGCGGTCAGGGCGGCGAGCCGCTCGGCGCGCTCCTTGGCCTCTTCCGGTGTACTTCCGATATCCGCGGCCAGCACCACCCCGTCGGTACGGGCGGCGAATGCCCCGGTCAGCTGAGGTACGCGGACCCGAAGCCGTCTTAGCTCTGCCAGCACATCGGCCTCGGCCGTCATCAGCTGTCTCCTCTCGGCGCGCAGCCGTGTGGCGCGCCTCATGAGGTCCGACGAGGGACCTGGCGGGCGGTGGGGGAATTCACCGGGGTGCCTCCAGTGCTTCACGGATACGGCGGAGCAGAGCGCTGTCCGGCGCGGGCGGTGATTCCTTGACCGCTGGGTCCGATGGTTCTTTGGATGGCTGTGCCCCGGCTGCGGACGGTTGTTGTCCGGGCGGAGGCGGGACGCCGGCGCTTGCGTCGATAAATCCGTCGGCGGCGAGTCTGCGCACTTCGACCAGGGTGTTGAAGGCTGGGCGGCCCAGTTCCCTGGCGATGGTCGATGGTGTCCGTATCCCGTCCGCCAGGTCCAGCAGTGCTCGGCGGTGGGGGCTGATCACCCGCCCGGCGAGTCGAGTTCGGCGTCGTACGGGGGCCGTGTCCACCTCGGCGTAGGGCCAGACGGAGTTCAGCAGCCGAACCCGGCGCATGGATTCGCGCTCGACCGTTCCTGGGGGGACCGGCCGGATGGGCCCCAACCAGTGGGTGACTCCATAGCGAAACCGGGTCGCCCCGCTTCTTGTCGCGAGGGTGAAGAAGGCGGCGTCGAAGAGGGTGGCGAGATGGCAGAGCTCCAGCTCGCCGACCGTGAGGTGGCCATTGATGACGAGTTGGCGGGCGACCTGGCAGCGGGTGCCCGCCTCGGCTATCGCTTCTTCCCAGTGTTCGGGGCGCAGTCTTCCCCCCGAGGTCAGCAGCACATCCAGCCCGGGTGCGGCGGCTGCTTCGGCGTGGACCACCTGGCCGTCGATCAGGTAGAGCGCGCCGTGGTCGCGTATCAGCACTCCGGTGGCCCGCTCATCGGTGAGGCGTATGAGCATGGGTGAGACGACGGAGACGGGGTTTCTCATCCGAGTACCAGCCGTTCGGCGAGGTCACGCATCCTCAGTCGAGCCAGGGCGAGATTGCCCAGATCCCGATCGAGCCAGAGATGGAGGCAGACGGTGCTGTCGAAGGAGGTGGCCAGAAAGCGGACCAGGTGGTAGCCGGAGCGGGTGGTCAGGATGAGGTCCTCCACCAGTGGGGTCGAGCCCCGGGCGGACTGGGATGCCAGGACCGGGAGCGCGGGGACCGCGGTGGCGGGGGCGGTGGCAGGGGCGGTAACGGGTTTGCCGTCGACGAGCGCCCCAGAAGACGGAGTGGCGGCGAAGGTGGCGAACTCGGCGCTCAGACGGGCGAGTTCCCCCGTCTCGGCCGCGGTGGTTTCGTGGTCGTCGCCCGGTGCCTCGCCGACGCTGCCGAGGGACAGCCCACTGGACCAGTCCACAACGGAGGCTCCGCGTGCGCCGGGTACCAACATGGCTTCCAGCAGACACTCATCGATTCCAGGCACGTGGACTCTCCTTTCTCACCCCGGTGTTCCGCGCACAGATGTACGGCGGCAGTGACGGGGAGGCTACGTTATGTGGTGACCCGGGATGAGAGTTCTTTCATTTCTCGTCGAAACCTGAGCATAAACGATAAAATACGCGCACCACATACCCAGTTCATGGCACTATGGGGTCGAACGACCGTCTCGTATGGCTCGCTGCGGTCCTGTCCGGGCGCGCCCGGTTGTGCCGCTTTCGGTTTCAGCCGGTACGGGCGGGTGTGCATCGCTTCCGCAGGCCCCGGCAAGTGAGTTGCTCGGCGGGGGTTGGCTGGTGCCCGCCGAGGCCTTTCCGCGGCGGATGCGTTCGCCGCGACCGGGCTCGCGGCTGGGACGGCGTTGAAGCTCGCGGCTGGGACGGCCGTTGAGATCCGCCCAGATCGCGGCTGAGAGCGAGACTGGGCTCGCGGGTGTGGGTGGACACTCTCCTGACGGTTGGCCACTCCCCGCCACAGGAGAGGCGCCGTCGCGCCGAGAGGGGCCGAAGAGTCGGACCCCTCGCCTCTGCCAGACCCCTCGCCTCTGCCAGACCCCTCAGAGCCTTGTGCGCCATCCGCCGCTGCCCACCCGCGTAGTCCGGCGCGACGTCCGATGACTCGCGACCGAGCTCCAGGACCGATCAGGCCCGCTCCTCGCCGCGTGTCTTCAGTACGGCCTTGTTGACCGCCCAGAGGGCGATGCCGATCGCCAGCAGCACGCCCGCCCGGATGTAGACCTCGACATCTCGGTCGGCCAGCGGGCTGGCCAGGATCAGGGCGGTGATCGCACCGAGCACGGGCAGAGCCGTGGGCGCACGGAAGTGTTTGTGCGCCACCGGGTCTCGACGCAGCACCAGCACCGCGATGTTGACGACTGCGAAGACACAGAGCAGTAGGAAGGCCGTGGTGTCGCTGAGCCCCTCGATCTCGCCCGTGGTCACCAGGCCGATCGCGAGCACCGACACAAACGCGATCCCCACGACGGGGGTGCATCGGCCCGGCAGCACCTTGCCCATGACGCGCGGCAGGATGCGCTCATTGGCCAGGCCGTAGCAGAGTCGCGAAGCCATCATGATGTTGATGAGCGCGGAGTTGGTGACCGCGAATAGGGCGATCAGCGCGAAGAGTTTCGGCGGGAAGTCGACTCCGCCGGCCTTGACCACTTCCAGCAGCGGGCCGCTTGAGCCCGCCAGGGTGCGATGGTCGACGAGGAGCGAGGAGACCAGGGCCACCAGGACGTAGATGGTTCCGGTGACGGCGACGCCGATGAAGATTGCCTTGGGGAAGGTGCGGACCGGGTCCTTGGTCTCCTCGGCCATGTTGACGGAGTCCTCAAAGCCGACGAAGGCGAAGAACCCCAGGGCGGTGGCTCCCAACACGCTGGTGATCAGGGCGTATCCGGTGCCACTGGCTTCGAACTCGGTGAGTCGGGAGGCGTCTCCATCGCCGGAGAGAACCGCCCACGCGCCGATGCCGAGAATGATCGCGAGACCGCTCAACTCCACGATCGTCAGCACCACATTGGCCTTCACCGACTCCGAGACACCGCGCAGATTGAGCGCGGCCAGGACCAGGATGAACAGGATCGCGATGAGGGTGGCCGGGACGGCGTCGGTGAACTCCAGGAAGTAGTCACCGCTGAAGGCGCGGGCCGCGGCACTGGCGGATGCCAGTCCCGAACACATCACCAGGAAGGCCACGATGAAGGTCACAAAGGGGACCTTGAACGCCTTCTGGGTGTAGAGGGCCGCGCCGGCCGCTTTGGGGTACTTGCCGACCAGTTCGACGTAGGAGGCCGCGGTGAGGACGGCGACAAGGAAGCCGATGACGAACGGCAGCCACAGGGCGCCGCCGACTTTGCCCGCGACCTTGCCCGTCGTGGCGTAGATACCGGTACCGAGGATGTCGCCGATCACAAACAGGATCAGCAACTTCGGCCCGATGGCCCGCTTCAGCGGACCGTCGCCGTCCGGAGCCTCGGCGGCTCTGGCGGTTTCGGATGCTGTGGTCATGGCCTCTCCCGATCTTCAGGTGCGGTGTGGGAGGAGGCCTGCCCCCTCAGGCGTGGCTGATGCCTGGGGGATGTGCAGTTAGTGCGTTCGTTCTGTACTCCGATCATGGGCGCACGGGCGGGATCCATGGCTTGCCAACTGCCCGAAACGCAGCCCGTGATGATGGCTCTGAACAGTCTTTGGGCTGGGGGGAGCCTCGATCGCGCACCACTGGCGGTGAACCCGCGAACTGGCCGCCTCCGACCGTGTGGACTTCAAGCGTCCACTGGCGGTGTAACTCGCGACCCGGGCCCCCGACCGTATGGCGCCCGGGTGGTGCTCAACCGTCCACTGGCGGTGAACTCGCGGTTCGAGCCCCTGATCCGTATGGCGCTCCGGTGGTGCTCAGGCGCCCCCGTGCCCCTTCTCCACCGCCGATGCCACCTCTTCCAGGTCCTTGGCGATCGTTTTGGCGACCGCTCGGGCGCCGATCCCCCCGAAGAGCTTGGCCAGCAGCCCGCCCACCCCCGAGGGCGGTACGGCCGTGAAGGTCATCCGCACCTGGGTCGCGTCGGGTCCCACCTCCCGCAGGAGGAACTCCGAGTCGTAGTGGGCGCCGCCGGGGGAATCGGCCTCCACCACATAGCGGTACGGGGCGTCGCTGGCCGTTACATACATTTCCTCGGTGGCCTGCTTCCCCAGCACCCGCCGGGTCTCCCGCCACCGCGTCCCGACCCCGAAGGGTCCTTGGGACAGCATCTCCACCGCATCCACACCACTGAGCAGTGCGGGTGCGCCCTCCAGGTCCGTCAGCGCGTGCCAGACCCGCTCGATGGGGGCCGCGATCCGGCGCTCCACGACCACGCTCCTGTTCGCCATGAGTCCAGGAAAGCAGCCCCCGGTGACAGCCGCCCCTCGGCCGCGCGGTGCGATGCCAGGGTGGCCAGGCCTGGAACCGGCCGCTCCGGGCGCCCCAGGCCGGGGCCCGCCGGGTTCCGTCCTCCGTACGCCTCAGCAGCAGTCTCTACAGCAGCGACCTGGCCAGCCCGCCGCCCGACTCCGCCACGATCTCCGCCGTGGTCTGCGGAGCCCGTACCAGTGAGAACCGCACCCCTCCGTCGGTGCCGTCAGTGCCGTCGGTCACCGCGTATCCGTGCACCCCCACCCGGGGCAGGCTGTTGTAGCCGTAGTGGTTGGAGAAGTAGTACGCACCCGTGTCCAGGGCGGCGACCACATCGCCCTGCTCCAGCAGCGGTAGCGCCCGCCCCTGAGCCAGTAGATCGCCCGCGAAACAGGCCGGCCCGGCCACGTCCTGAACCACTGGCTCACCCGCCTTGGGCCGCCCCTGTCCGTCGTACGCGGCGATCCGCAGCGGCCAGGACTCCGGGTCGTAGACCGTACGGGTCGCCACCTGCACCCCCGCGTGAGTGACCGCGATCGGCCGGGAGCCGGACGTCTTGGTGTACTCCACCCGGGCCAGGAAGAACCCGTTCTTGGCCAGCAGGGACCTGCCGAACTCCGTCACCAGTCCATAGCGTCCATCCAGCAGCCCCGGCACCTGCTCCTTCAGCAGCGCCGCGTACTCGGCGTAGGTCGGTGCCGTCTCCTCGGAGTCGAAGTTGACCGGCAGCCCGCCCCCGATGTCGATGGTGGTGACCTGCTGGCTTCCCGCCGCCGCGTTGATCTCCTGCGCGAGTTCGTACACCTCCCGTACGCCCTCGACCATCCGGGCCAGCGGTATGCCCTGGGAGCCGGAGTGGGTGTGCAGCCGGGTCAACCAGGGGCGGTCGAGATAGGCCCGCACGACCGTTTTGCGGGCGCCCTCGTCCCGGAGTGCCACACCGAACTTGGAGGTGGCGGTGGCGGTCGACAGCGCGCCGATCGAACCGCCGCCGATCTGCGGGTTGACCCTGATCCCCAGCGGCGACGACGTGCCGCCCGCGGTGAGCTCGTCCAGTCGGGCCAGCTCCTGGGGGTTGTCGGCGTTGACCGCGATGCCCAGGGTGAGTGCCTCGCTCAGTTCGGCCAGGGTCTTGGCGGGCGAGTCGAGGACGGTCCGGTCGGCGGGTATCCCGGCCGCCTGGGCCAGTGCCAGTTCGCCGGGGCTCGCCACCTCCGCGCCGATGCCTTCGTCGTTCAGCAGTGCCAGCACGGGAACCAGGGGAGCGGCCTTCACGGCGAAGGCGTGCAGTACGGGGGCGTCGGTGACGTCGGCGAACGCGCCGCGCAGCGCGGCGGCTGAGGCGCGGATGCCGGCGATGTCGAGGAGGGCGGCCACCGGCTGCTCCTCGGTGAGAAGCCCCTGTTCGACGGCGGCTCGTACGGCGTGGTTGCGACGGTCGGCAGTCATTGCAGTAGCCAATCATCCGGGTAGGTCCCTACGCATCTGTTGACTAGAGCTATTCATGTAGTCAGGATGTGAATATCGAACTCAACAGTGGTCGTCACGGCCATGAGGAGGCTTGCCCGATGTCAGGACCCGCAACGCCAGGATCGTCGCAGCCGGCGCGGTCAGCGCAGCCGATGCCGGGCGCTCGTCCCGTACGCGCTCCTCGCGGCACCAAGCTGAACACCCTGGGCTGGCAGCAGGAAGCCGCCCTCCGGATGCTTCAGAACAATCTCGACCCCGAGGTCGCCGAGCACCCTGACCAACTCGTCGTCTACGGCGGCACCGGCAAGGCCGCCCGCGACTGGCGCAGCTACGACGCCATGGTTCGCACTCTGCAAACCCTCAAGCAGGACGAGACGATGCTCGTCCAGTCCGGCCGGCCCGTCGGTGTGATGCAGACCCATGAGTGGGCCCCGCGGGTGCTGATCGCCAACTCCAATCTGGTCGGCGACTGGGCGAACTGGGAGGAGTTCCGCCGCCTCGAAGCCCTCGGTCTGACCATGTACGGGCAGATGACGGCCGGCTCCTGGATCTACATCGGCACCCAGGGCATCCTCCAGGGCACCTATGAGACCTTCGCCGCGGTCGCCGCCAAGCGCTTCGGCGGCACCCTGGCCGGCACCATCACCCTCACCGCAGGACTCGGCGGCATGGGCGGAGCCCAGCCGCTCGCCGTCACCATGAACGACGGTGTGGCGATCTGTATCGACTGCGACCCGCGCGCCATCGAACGCAGGATCGAGCACCGCTATCTCGACGTCCGCGCCGACTCCCTGGACCACGCGCTCCAGCTGGCCACCGAGGCCCGCGACGCCCGCCGCCCCCTCTCCATCGGGGTGCTCGGCAACGCCGCCGAACTGCTTCCGCGGCTGCTCGCCATGGGCGCCCCGATCGATATCGTCACCGACCAGACCTCGGCCCACGACCCGCTGGCCTATCTCCCTCTCGGCGTCCCCTTCGACGAGATGGCGTCCTACGCGGCCGAGAAGCCCGCCGACTTCACCCTCAGGGCCCGGGAGTCGATGGCCCGCCATGTCGAAGCCATGGTCGGCTTCATGGACGCGGGCGCCGAGGTCTTCGACTACGGCAACTCCATCCGCGGCGAGGCCCAGCTCGCCGGCTACGACCGGGCTTTCGCCTTTCCCGGCTTCGTCCCCGCGTATATCCGTCCGCTGTTCACCGAGGGCAAGGGCCCCTTCCGCTGGGCCGCGCTCTCCGGTGACCCGGCCGACATCGCCAAGACCGACCGGGCGATGCTCGACCTCTTCCCCGAGAACGAGTCGCTGCGCCGCTGGATCAACCTCGCGGGCGAACGCGTCCAGTTCCAGGGTTTGCCCGCCCGTATCTGCTGGCTCGGCTACGGCGAACGCGACCGCGCGGGCGAGCGCTTCAACGACATGGTCGCCAGCGGCGAACTGGCAGCGCCGCTGGCCATCGGCCGCGACCACCTCGACTGCGGCTCGGTGGCCTCCCCCTACCGCGAGACCGAGGCGATGCTCGACGGCTCCGACGCGATCGCCGACTGGCCCCTGCTCAACGCCATGGTCAATGTGGCGTCCGGCGCGTCCTGGGTCTCCATCCACCACGGCGGCGGAGTCGGCATGGGCCGCTCCATCCACGCCGGTCAGGTCACGGTCGCCGATGGCACCGCGCTCGCCGGTGAGAAGGTCCGCCGGGTGCTCACCAATGACCCCGGGATGGGTGTCATCCGCCATGTCGACGCCGGCTACGACAGTGCGGAAGCGGTCGCCGAGGCGCGCGGAGTCCGTATCCCCATGCAGGAGGGCGAGTGATCACCACCGCGCCCAGCTCCTTCCACACCATGTGGACGGAGCTCGCCCCCATCGGCCGCGACCAGGGCAGCGGCGGCTACCGTCGCTACGCCTGGACCGGCGCCGACGCGGACTGCCGCACCTGGTTCCAGGAGCAGGCCCAAGCGCGCGGACTGCACTACGAGAGCGATCACAACGGCAACCAGTGGGCCTGGCTCGGCGACCCCACCGCGGGCGATGCGGTGGTCACCGGCTCCCACCTGGACTCGGTCCCCGACGGCGGCGCCTTCGACGGCCCGCTCGGAGTGGTCTCGGCCTTCGCCGCACTCGATGAACTCCGCAGCAGGGGAGTGGAGTTCACCCGCCCGCTCGCCATCACCAACTTCGGCGACGAGGAGGGCGCCCGCTTCGGTCTCGCCTGCGTAGGCTCCCGACTCACCGCGGGACTCCTCAGCCGGGAGCAGGCGTACGCCCTGACGGACGCCGACGGCATCAGCCTGCCGCAGGCCATGGAGAACGCCGGATACGACCCCGAGCACATCGGCCCCGACCGGGAACGGCTCGCCCGCGTCGGCGCCTATGTCGAACTCCATGTGGAGCAGGGCCGGGCGCTCGATCTCACCGGGGACGCGGTCGGCATCGCCAGCGCCATCTGGCCGCACGGCCGCTGGCGCTTCGACTTCCGGGGCGAGGCCAACCACGCGGGCACCACCCGGCTGATCGACCGCCGCGACCCGATGCTGACATACGCGGAAACCGTCCTCGCCGCCCGCCGAGCCGCCGAGCTCGCGGGCGCGGTCGCCACCTTCGGCAAGGTCTCCGTCGAACCCAACGGCGTCAACGCGATCCCCTCCCTGGTCCGCGGCTGGCTGGACTCCCGGGCCGCCGACCAGTCCGCGCTCGACACCGTCCTCGCCGAGGTCGAGCGGGCCGCGCGCGAGCGCGCCGAACGGGACGGTGTCGACCTCACCGTCGTACAGGAGTCCTTCACCCCGGTGGTGGAGTTCGAGCACGCGCTACGAGACGAGATCAACCGGCTGCTGGGCGGTCAGGCACCCATTCTCGGTACAGGCGCGGGACACGACGCCGGAATCCTCTCCGCGGCCGTACCGACCGCCATGCTGTTCGTACGCAACCCCACCGGCGTCTCCCACTCCCCGGCCGAGAACGCGGCCGAGGACGACTGCACGGCCGGGGTCCTCGCACTCGCCGACGTACTGGAAGGTCTCGCGTGCCGCTGACACCGAGCATCGTGTACTGGGCCGAACACGCCTGGCTCGGCGCCTACACCGAACAAGGCGTCGTACTGGAGGTCGCCGAAGGCCGCATCACAGCCGTCCACCCGGGCATCGACACCCCACCGCCCGGAGCCGAGGTACTGCGCGGCCTGACCATCCCGGGCCTGGCAAACACCCACTCCCACGCCTTCCACCGGGCCCTGCGCGGCCGGGTCCAGGTCGGCGGCGGGTCCTTCTGGACCTGGCGCGAAATGATGTACGCGGCCGTCCACCACCTCACCCCCGACAACTACTTCACCCTCGCCAGGGCCGTCTACGCGGAGATGGCACTGGCCGGGGTGACGGCCGTGGGCGAGTTCCACTACCTCCACCACGGCCCCGAAGGCGTCCGCTACGCCGACCCCAACGCGATGGGCGAGGCCCTGATCGCGGCAGCCGCCGAAGCGGGCATCCGCATCACCCTCCTGGACACCGTCTATCTCCACGGCGGTCTCACCCGCGACGGCTACCAGCCGCTGCAAGGCCCCCAGCTGCGCTTCGGCGACGGCACGATCGATGCCTGGCACGACCGCTGGAGCCGGCTGCGGGAGAGCGACCACGTACGGATCGGAGCGGCGATCCACTCCGTACGCGCCGTCTCCGACCGGGACGGCTACGAGGACTTCGCGGCCCGCACCGACGGTGTCCCCGTCCATGTCCATCTCTCCGAGCAACCCGCGGAGAACGAGGCCTGCCTCGCCGTCCACGGCCGCACCCCCACCCGCCTCCTGGCCGACGCGGGCTTCTTCAAGCCCACGGTCACCGCCGTCCACGCCACCCATCTCACCGACGAGGACATCGCGATCCTGGGCGGCGCGGCCACCGGCATCTGTATGTGCCCCACCACCGAACGCGACCTGGCGGACGGCATCGGCCCGGCCCTCACCCTCCAGCGCGCGGGCTCCCCGCTCTCGCTCGGCAGCGACAGCCATGCCGTGATCGACCTCCTCGAAGAGGCCCGCGCCATGGAACTCAACGAACGCCTGCGCACCCAGGCCCGCGGCCACTGGACCATCGCGGCCCTGCTGCGCGCAGCCACCGCCGACGGCCACAACGCCCTCGGCTGGCCCGAATCCGGCGCCCTGGAAACGGGCGCCTTCGCCGACTTCACCACCATCGCCCTGAACTCGGTCCGCACGGCCGGCACCCCGCGCCGGATGGCGGCGGAAGCCGTGGTGTTCGCCGGGACGGCGGCGGACGTAACGGATGTGGTGGTGGGCGGTCGCCGCATTGTGCGGGGCGGGGAACACGCGCTGATCCCGGATGTGGCGGGGGCGCTGGGGGAGGCGATCGAGGGGGTGTGGGGGTAGTTGGACTTCCCACGGTGACGGCCTTTTGACAGCCGCATCCTGCCGTCGTGTCATCGAGCCATGCTGTACGAGACGCCCTCCCTCGACGCCGACGATCTCCGCGTGCTCTCCGAGCTCGCGGAGATGCGTGAGCGACTGCTGCTTGCCCTCAACGCCAAACCCCCCTGGCTAGCCCAACTCCGGCGGAATCTCACCGCGCGAGCGATCGCGGGGTCGAACACCATCGAGGGCTATGCGGCGACGGTGGACGATGTGGAAGCGCTCATGGCGGGGGAGGAGCCTTTGGAGACGGCCGACCGCACGCGGGTCGAGCTGGAGGGCTACCAGCGGGCCATGACCTACATCCAGGCCCTCGCCGACGCAGCGGAGGACTTCCGCTATGACGCCGGCCTCCTCAACGGTCTCCACTTCATGCTCCAGGGCCACCATCTGAACAAGCGCCCCGGCCGCTGGCGCGATGGACCGGTCTTCGTCACCAGCCCGGACGACCCCCTGGTGCCCGCGTACACCGCGCCCGCCCATGAGCAGGTCCCCGCTCTGACTGCTGAGCTGATCGAGTGGCTCAACGAGGGTGAGCTAGCTGCTCCGGTGCATGTCAGGGCCTCGATGGCCCATCTGAATCTGGTCAATATCCATCCCTGGAAGGACGGCAACGGGCGTATGTCCCGTGCCCTCTCGACACTGGTGTTCGCGCGTGAGGCGCTGATGCCACCGGAGTTCTCATCCATCGAGGAGTGGCTGGGGCGGGGCCAGAACACCTATGGCTACTACCGCGTCCTCCAGCAGGTGGGCGGCCCTCGGTGGACCCCACAGATGGATACCCACCCCTGGATTCGTTTCTGCTTGGAAGCCCACCACCGCCAGGCCCAACAGGCCCAGCGCCGCACTGATCTCCTCTCCCGTGCATGGGTTCACCTGGGAGAGACCACCGCCGCCAGCGGCCTGGACGAACGGGTCGTCTACGCGCTGCTGCCGGCTTTCTGGGGCTCCAAGGTCCGGCGCACGGTCTACCAACAGGACGCGGAACTCTCCGACCAGCAGGCCATCCGCGACATCCGCGAACTGGTCCGACTGGGCTGGCTGACCCCCCACGGCAAGGCACGCGCCCGCTACTACGCATCCGGGCCGCGCATGGCGGCGGCGAACGCTGAGGTACGGCAGAGTCTGGAGCCGTACGCCGATCCGTACGAGAGATGACATATGGGTTTCTGACTTCCCTGGTACCCAGGGCCTCGATCGCGGGCGGCGCAAGCGGTAGTGAAACCTGCGCGGTCAGTGCCTCCCTGCGCGGTAGGGAAGTCCTTGGCCGTCAGTTTCCGCCTCTCTAGCATGACGTGGTCAGGAGGGCGATTGAATTGGTAAGCCATGAATTACCCGCACCCACCCCCCGAAGCTCGGGCGGTGAGAACGGCGGCGACGATGGGCACCCCGGCCAGCCGTGGCAGCCGCCCGAGGACCCGCCGAGCCCCGATGGCGGGTCGCCGCCAGGAGACGGGAAACACCGCAAGTGACCTTCACCGAGCACGAGATGCGGCCCGCTCGTAAGGAACTGGGCCGCTATCTCCTGGAGGCCGGGGCGATGTCGGCAGACTGGCTGGAGTCGTTCCAGTCCGTCGACCGTGCCGCGTTCTTACCCCGGCTGATGTGGCCGTACGACATGAACTCACGGTCGAGCACGGTCTGCGACCGCGACGCCGATCCGGTGAACTGGTACGAGCGCGCCGACTCGAATGTGCCGATCACCACCCAGTGGGACGACGGCCAACACATCGGCCCCGCACCCGGCAAGGTGCCCACCTCATCGGCCTCGATGCCCAGCGTGGTGCTGTCCATGCTGCGGGACCTGGATGTACGGGACGGGATGCGTGCGCTGGAGATCGGCACCGGTACGGGCTGGAACGCAGGCCTACTCAGCCATCGGCTCGGCGCGGGCAATGTGGTCTCCGTGGAAGTCGACGAGACGGTGTCGGCGAAGGCACGGGCCGCCCTGAGCAACGTTGGTCTGCGGCCGGCGGCCGTGGTGGGTGACGGCCTCGAAGGCTTCGTTGCCTTGGCCCCGTACGACCGGCTGATAGCCACGGTCGGGGTGCGTCACATCCCTTACGCCTGGGTCGAGCAGACATCTCCGGGCGGTGTGATCGTCGCCCCCTGGGGCACCCACTTCACCCACACCGACCACGTTGTCCGCCTGGTGGTCAGTGCTGATGGGGCCAGTGCATCGGGCCACTTCACCACCCCGGTGGAGTTTATGAAGGCCCGCTCCCAACGCCCGTCCAGGCCCCCACACAACGCCTACCTCCCCGAGGGGTTCCCCGGCGACGCCACAACATCCACCACCTGCCTCACCGCCCGCACCACGGGCTTCGGTGAACTCCTACAACACCCCTTCCCCACAGTGGCTGGGCTGTTGTTACCCCACTGTGCCCACGCGAGCGACCGTCGCGGGCCCAGCCTCAGCGTCTGGCTGTACGGCCTCTCGGACCGCTCGTGGGCTGCGGCGGTACTCCACGACGATCGACCAAGCGCCACGGTGCACCAGGCCGGGGAGCGCAGGCTGTGGGACGAGTTGGAGTCCGCGTACGCGTGGTGGACCGGGGCGGGAAGCCCGTTGTTGGCTCGCTTTGGTATGACGGTTGACGCGAAAGGCGAGCGGGTGTGGGTTGATTCGCCGGAGCAGACCGTTGGGGTGTGAATATGCTGTGCGACGGCGTATCAAGGAGCCGCACCCCGTCTGGTGAGTGGCCGCGTTCTCGCTGAGCTGTCTGTACCGCGCTCCACTCTTTTGGGTGATGCTCTTGTTGGTTGGCCTCCCTGCCGTAGTCGGCGCGAGTAATAAGTACGCTCATGGTACGTGGGGATCGACATCCGAAGAAGGACGTTGAGGCAACAGCTGTGCGTAGTTGGCACTTCATCATGCATACTCAAGACCCGCTTACTCCAGAGCAATCGGATGCCATGGACCATCTCGAATGCTTCGCTGATGGCTTTTTGGGCTTGGAGGAGGGGCCAGGATTTTCAAAGTTCGAGTGCTATTTTCAGGCCGATAGCCTTATGAACGCCATGAGGGAGGCCCTTGTTCGTCTGGAGCAGGTGCCGGGTGTTCTTATCAGTAGCATTGAGTTGAGCCCGCGTTCGTTTGAACACAACGGCATGACCACTAATTCCGTGGTACCCCCTCCCTCGTTGAGAGCTCTGCTACCCGCGCAGGGCATGCGCCCGCAGCCCTCATGAGTGCAGCGTCAGGGCGAAAGGGATTGATGAGCTCAACCGTAGAAACCGAAGCCGTTCGAAAATGGCACTTCGTCCTGCACACGCAGGACCCACTCACTCGGGAACAGGAAGATGTCTTGTCGGGCCTCGACGCTTTCGCCAACGGCGACGTTGGGCTGGAACAGCGCCCCGGGGTGTACTCGCTATTCACCTGCTATGTGGATGCGCCGAGCCTGACCGAGGCGATCGAGGGGGTGCGAGGGTAGCGCTGCTTCCTCGGCATGGGCGGGCCGCGGCCTGAAAGCTTGCGATGTTCGAAGGCGGCTTTGCCTCTCTTCGGCCTACGAAGAGTGGCAGAGTGGGCCAAGAGACGTTGTTGATCCGAGGAGCCCGAGTGAAGTTCGTGATGCGACCAGCCCTGCCCAAGGATGCGGCGGCTGTTATCCGAATCATCCTTGCCCGCTCCGAATGGCTTGAGAAGCGCGATATGCCGAGTTGGCGTGGGAGTGCGGAGAAGCTTGCCGCGCTCACCAGCAACGAGGATGGGTCGATGTTTTTACTCGAAGCAGATGGCCAGCCTGTGGGCTGTACTACTGTGACCGATTCCACCCCCCCAATGGCATGGACTCAAGAGGAGCTTGCAGAGCCTTCGCTCTACTTGTACAGCACGATTACTGACCCGGTGATTCGTGGAGCGAACCCTGGTGCACTCATTGCCCTCTGGGCCATTGATCGCGCAGCTCTTGAGGGGAAACGATGGGTGAGACGCGGCTGCCGTTTCTCCGGCTTGGTCACCTACTATGAGCGCCAAGGTTTTCGAGTTGTTCATGAGATGCAGAAGACGAATGGGCCTATGTATCTCATGGGGCGACACGCCGAGCGAATCGAAGACCTGGAAGATAGACTCAATGGCGTCTTGAGCCCTTTTGGCTAGCAATAAATTCGGTCAACCTCTAAAGGAAAACTGTAGCGGCTGCGTGCAAGTGAATTACCTCGATCAGTTGAGAGTCTCTTCGCTCCTCATACGTGTCGAGTCCTAGTGTCAAGAGCGCTTGCTTTAGGCCGTCAGGGTCTATAAGTCTTGCGTCGAATAGCGGAGATCCAGTTTTCAGCATGTGATGCAGCAAGGATCTGCCGTGAGTGATCAGTGAATCGCGAACGATCTCAGCAAAGCTCTCGCGTTCGACTGGATGGGTCACGTCACGATTCATACCCATGGATGTGAGTCTTCTGCGTTGCAGTTGTTTCAACTGCCGCCAATCTAGCGGAAGTGATTCGCCGAGCTCGACCATGCCGGGGTCTGCGAATGGATGCAGTGGCCATAGGCCAGCTCGGAGTAGTACGGGTGCAGATGTCTCCAGGGACAATAGGGTCATGCTGTTCACAGCTGCTGGTGGAGCAATCCCCAGGTCTCCAAACTCTGCTGTCTCTTGCACGCGCTGGCCGATCCACGGCAATGAAGCAGCATCTTCCATCCGGCCAGACGCTCTATGCGGAAATTCTGCTTGGGAAAGGGCGACCATTTCGTCCCCACCCAAGCCGGTCACCACGCTGTGGGCTCCTGATGCGGCGATCTCTTCAGCCATCCTTACGAAGGGATAGTGCAGAGGCTCCTCGTAGGGACTGATCAAGGCGCCGCGAACACGAGCACATGATGGGTGTAGAGGTTGATCCGTGGTCGCGTCGATCACGACATCCCTGGGACCGAATGGTGTTGCGCGCAGTATCTCTGCACGCCGTCTAACCTGCTGCTCGCGTCCAGGTCCGCCAATCAAGAGCGTGGCACTGGTGATCAGGCCAGGGTGGCGCTGAGCGGCATGTGTAGCAACGGTTCCGGAGTCTAAGCCCCCCGTCAGGTGGAAGACGGTTTTTTCTGGGATCAGGGGGCGAGTATACAAAGCGCAGTCCAGAGCCTGGGTAAAGGCTCCGAGGACGTCTGCATCTGGAGCCAGAATTCGCGGACCGGCGTGCAGCGCTGGATCTGGGTACCGCAGGTAGAGGTGGCCCCCGAAGTGTGCGGTGGAGCGCTCGGTAAGCCGATGAATCCCGCTGAAGAGAGTGGCGTGGCTATACCGAGGCCTATAGAGCAGAAGCCGTGTGGCTTCGAGCGTATTTAGCCCACCGGCGTGCTCCCAGAGGTCAGCCATATCCCACGAACCATAGAGGGTCGATGCGTCGTGCGCGAGGTAGAAGGGTGTCGTACGGCATGGGCCAGCCGTTACCTCTACCGGCTCGTCGGCCTGCGTTTCCACTGATACATAGTCCGTAGGCCACGCATGGATTGCAGTGAGCCCTTGATCGTATTCGTTCCGTGTGACTGAACGTACAGAGGGTTCGCAGACTGGTCGATCAGCGACGCGTTCCCGTACTACTAGCACTGAACGGTGTCCATCCGTCATTGCCAGATGTTCGACCATCGGGTGTTGGAACGGCTCGATCTTGCTCAAGGTATCAGTGGTCGCGTACTGCGTTCCGGTCCATCGCCAGGCGCTTTCACCTAGGTATGGAGTGACTTGAATTTTGAGCAAAGAAACTCCCACTCACTAAGGAGTGAGGCCACTAGCAGCCTCACCCCCAGCTTGCATTCACTGTGTTAGATGGCGGTTGTGTCATAGGTGTGCGATCCGTCAGAGGATCCTTGCTCCTTCTTGTACTCGTGAGTCTCAGCAGGTGTCTGGACGCGTCGCACTGCCTTGGTGACGAAGAGGTGCTCAAACGGCAGACGGCGCCGCGGCGGGGGAGCTGTTAGATCGTGATGCGGCATGAGTGCATCCCTCCGCAGTGATTGCGGTTGATGGAGCGTCAACCGCAATGCTACGAAGTGTAGTTGTTCGTTTCCAGAAGGTAATTGGTCATCTTCGGGAGATGAGGTGCAGGCCAAGCAGGGTGCCCCCATGTCTGGGGCACCCTGCGTTGTGCGTTGTGGCGCTGCGTGTTGAGGTCAGGCAGCGCCGGCCCTCGCTGCGAAGGCAATGAAACCGTGCCAGGCCCCCGACGGGACGACCAGGGCGGGGCCCTGCTTGTTCTTGGAGTCGCGGATGCCGACCCCGCTTGTCAGGCGCGCGACCTCCACACAGCAACCTCCCGAGTCGTTGCTGTATGAGGACTTGAACCAGGCCGTTTCATTTGTCGCGTTGGAGCCTCTGTTTAGTGGCATGTCTCCCTCGATTGCAAGATCAGTTCCTGAATGTGCGCTAACGACTCGTTGAGACATAGGCCCGTGGGTCCATGCGCACCAGGCCGACGAACGACAACCAGACAGCCGATGGAACGACCAGGGCGGGTCCTTGCAGGTTCTTGGAGTCGCGGATGCCGACCCGGTGGGACAAGATCGCAACTTCCAGGCACGCCCCTCCAGTGTCGTTGCTGTAGGAGGATTTGAACCAGGCGGAGTCCTCGGCGACATCAAGCGCCGTGGTGTGAGTGCTGATGATTACTCCCATCCTTGGGCTAGTTGTTGTAGGAAGTCAGCGGTACGAGCCGGAGGAAGCGCGCTGTCTCGCATTGCATCGAAGCGCCTGATGTTCCTCTGAACCTCTCTCCACTCGTCCGTGACGCTGATGGTGTTTGACATGTCGACTTGGACGACTGGGGCGAGCGCGTCGGAGAAGTCGAGCAAGATGAAGTTGCTCTCAGTTCGGTAGGTCACCACATCGTGCGGGAGGATCTGGATGGTCACGTTGTCCAGCCGCCCCAACTCCACGATTGCGGCGTACTGCTCACGCATTACCTCGGTACCCTCCACCATCCGACGCACAGCCGCCTCATCCATGATGACCCGCAGCTCAAGAGGGGAGTCAGACCGAGTGATCAGTTCCTTCCGCTCCATGCGAAGCCTGACGTTCTGCTCGATGTACTCCGAGGTGGTCTCTTCGACAGGTTTGGCGATCGTGTAAAGAGCCCGTGTGTACGCCTCGGTCTGAAGCAGCCCGAACACAAAACTCGGCTGGAACGCCCGCATCACCCGAGCGTCCTGCTCCAGCCCCCGATACGTCGGCATCTTCGACGGCATAAAGGCCTTGTACGGCGTCCACGGTTCCTTGCTCAGTGACTCTCGGTGGAGCTTGAGCAGTGTGTCTCGATCCTCCCGAGGCATATGGGCGTCGTAGAGGTCCATCAGGGCGTCGAGATCGCCCGAGCGAGGGAGGTCGTTCTCGCCGATCTCCACCCGCGCCAGTTTGGTGAATGAGAAGCCCAACTCTCCTGCCACTTCCTGGAGGGTTAAGCCCTTCCTCTCCCGGAGCTTCCTCAGCTCCTTGCCAAGCTCCCTGCGTCGGAACGTAGCGCCCCGTTTTGCTGCCACCTTGCTGTCCCCTTTCGTCATCGGTCTGTCGCTGGCTGACGTGACCGCTGTGGGGTACCGACGCATGTCGTACCCCCGAGTGTGCCACCCAGTGCCCACCCCTGAGCAACCCGTGTCCGTGCTCGGGCATTTGCCAATTCTTAGGTCAACAGCCATGAGCTTGAATATTAACTCCCATATGCGGCACGGTATTTGAGTCAAGCCAAGTCGGACGGCGATGAACAAAACTGGACCTTCTCTGCCTCTTGAGGTTCGGCTTTGCCCTGTCCGAAGACCGTGGAGGACCAGCCCATGTCGATCGCCGTTGCCCCACCCCGTGCCCGTACCGCCCACCACACCGGGCGGCTCACTCTCGGGCGGTCGGACATAGAGCCCGGGTTCCATCTCACCCTGCGTCGCACCGGGCAGGTCGGTGGGCAGATGAGCGTCCAGGACCGGACGTGGGCCGCCCTGATGCGGCGGGTCGGGCGGGTGCACCTGCGGATCTGGGGGCTGGAGGGGGTGGGCGACGCGGTGGAGCTGTTGGTGTCGGAGCTCGTGACCAATGGCTTTCAGCATGGGCAGGGCGACACCGTCGACGTACGGATGTGGCGGACCGGGAGCTATCTGGGGCTGGAGGTGGCCAGTGGGAGCGGGCCGGGGGTGCCGTGTCCTCGGGTGCCCGGGTTGTTTGAGGAGAGTGGGCGGGGGTTGGGCTTGGTCGCCGGGGTGGCCGACGCCTGGGGGATCGCGGACGGTGGGCGGATCTGGTGCCTGGTCGCGTTGGGGGAGGTCTGATGTGTCAGCTCATCGGGCCCGGCTGTGCGGAGACCGCCGGGCTGCCGTTGCAACTGCTGGTGTCCACCCTGGAGATCGCGCCCGATGAGCCCGGTCATCCGCTGGAGGTGGTGACCCATCTGCGGTGTGCGCTGGAGGCGGAACACAACGGGCCGCACTTCGATCTGGTGCGAGTGCTCGACGGTGATCAGGGGGAGGTCTGGGCGCGGTGGGCGGGCGGGCAGGAGCCGGAGTGGGTGGCCGTGCTGGCGGACTGCACTGCCGACAACGGTCTTCCCGGTGGGGCCAACGAGGCCTGCACCCTCTTTCAGGGGCATCGCGGCCGGCACAGTTTCGCCTGCGCGGACTTCGAACTGGACCCCCTCCCGGGGACTGACCGTGTCAGCAGTGCGCCGTAATGTGGGCTATGACCTGCGAGAGGACGTCATGAGCAGCACCCTCATCACCCATATCGGCAGCCTTGTCACCAACGATCCCGGCACCGGCGACGACAGCATCCTTCATGTCATCAAGGACGCGGCCGTGGTCATCGAAGGCGAGCGCTATGCCTGGGTCGGGCGGGCCGAGGACGCCCCGGACGCTGACACCGTGCATGACGCCGAAGGCCGGGCCGGTATCCCCGGGTTCGTCGACTCCCACTCGCATCTGGTGTTCGCCGGGGACCGTACGGCGGAGTTCAACGCCCGGATGTCCGGTCAGCCGTATGCGGCCGGGGGCATCCGTACCACCGTCGCCGCCACCCGGGCCGCGACCGATGAGGAGCTGGAAGCCAATCTCGCCCGTCATATCGCGGAGGCCCTGCGCCAGGGCACCACGACCATCGAGGTCAAGTCCGGCTATGGGCTCACCACCGATGACGAGGTCCGGGCGCTGCGGATCGCCGGGCGGCACACCGAGGACGTGACCTATCTCGGCGCGCATATCGTGCCGCCGGAGTACGCGGACGACCCCGCGAGCTATGTCGACCTGGTCACCGGCGAAATGCTGGACGCCTGCGCTCCGCACGCCCGCTGGGTCGATGTGTTCTGCGAGAAGGGCGCCTTCGACGGCGATCAGGCCCGGGCCATCCTCACCGCGGGCATGGCCCAGGATCTGATCCCCCGGGTGCACGCCAACCAGCTCGGTTACGGCCCCGGCGTTCAGCTGGCGGTCGAGCTGGGTGCGGCCAGCGCCGACCACTGCACCCATCTGACGGATGCCGATGTGGAAGCGCTGGCCCAAGGGACCACCGTGGCCACACTGCTGCCAGGCGCTGAGTTCTCCACCCGGGCCCAGTGGCCCGACGCGCGTCGGCTGCTGGACGCGGGGGTGACGGTCGCGCTCTCCACCGACTGCAACCCCGGGTCGTCGTACACCTCGTCCATGCCGTTCTGTATCGCCCTGGCCGTACGCGACATGGGGATGACCCCGGATGAGGCGCTCTGGGCGGCGACGGCCGGTGGGGCCGCCGCTCTGCGGAGTTCGTCAGAGGGGCGGGTCACACCGGGAGCGCATGCGGATCTGGTCCTGTTGGACGCGCCCAGCCATGTGCATCTGGCGTATCGGCCGGGGGTCCCGTTGGTGAGCGATGTCTGGCGTCATGGGCGCAAGTGCGCGTAGGACTCGGGGTTGGCGCGGAGGAAGTCGGTGAACGTCTGCGCCGGGTGTCCCGCTAGCTTGGGCACCGAGTCCGAGACGGCGGCCAGCTCACCACTGGCGATCGCCTCGTAGGAGGTGACCCAGCCGGCCACCTCCCAGGACTCGGCGCCGAAGATCGACCGGGAGGCGTAGGCCTCGTCCTCGGACTCCGGTTGGTAGACGACCGGGCGGCCGGCGAAGCGGGTCAGTTCGTCGGCGGCCTCGGTCAGGGTGATCGCCGTTGGGCCGGTGATGTCATAGGTGGCGCTGTCATGCCCCTCGCCGAGCAGTACGCCAACGGCCGAGTCGGCGATGTCATCGTGTGCCACCGCCGAGACCCGCCCCGCTCCGGCCGGCCCGCGGATCACCCCGTCCGCACCGGCCATCCGGGCGAGGGCGTCCAGATAGAAGCTGTCCCGGAGGAAGGTGTAGCGGAGGCTGGAGGCGCGGATGTACTCCTCCGTGTGCCAGTGGTCCCGGGCGAAGGTGAAGGTCGCATCCGGCGAAGCGCCTAGGAACGATACGTACACCAGCCGTTCCACCCCGGCCGCGACCGCCGCGTCCACGGCCGTCATATGCTCCCGCACCCGGCCCTGGGACTCCTGCGCCGAGACCAGGAACAGGGTCTTCACCCCATCGCAGGCCGCCCGCATGGCCTCGCCGTTGCCATAGGAGGCGGCCGGGCCGATCGAGCCTCCGGCGATCCGGGGCAGTCGGGCCGGGTTGCGGCCCAGGAGACGCACGGCCTGCCCCTGCTCGGCGAGGCGTGCGGCCACTCGGCCGCCGATCCGGCCGCTCGCTCCGGTGACGGCGATGACTGGAGGCATGGGCGCGTCCTCTCCGAGATCAGGAGATGAGGGTACGGGTGTACGAAGGCCAGTCTCGGTCAGTACCGCCCGGACCGCAGCCGCACAGAAAGCCTCCCGGCGGGCTACGGCGGGCCCGAGCCGTGCAGCCAGAACGCCCCGTACACCGCCGCGACCGCCGCCGCCGCCAGCACCACCGACCAGGCCACCCTCGTCCTGGCCCGGGCGAGGGCGAGACCGAGGGGGATCAGCAGCGGGAAGGCGGGCATCAGCAGCCGTGGCTTGGAGCCGAAGAACCCCGAGGAGCACAGGGCCAGCGCCACCACGATGGCGCAGTACGTCAGCAGGGGCGCGGGCTGTCCCTGCCGTACGCCCTTCGCATAGAGCCAGCCCACCAGCGCCACCCCGACCAGCAGCCCGACGCCGGCCGGGAAAGCCGGGCTGGACAGGCGCTCACCGATGAACTGGGCGAAGGCGACGCCACCGTCAAAACCGTTGCCCCAGGCCTTCTGCACATCGAGGTAGCCGAAGAAGCTACCGGTCTGCTGGCCCACCCAGAGGACATATCCGGCCGCGCCCAACGGGGCGAGCACCATCCCGGCCACCCGTCGGGGGCGGTCATCGGATGTCCTCCAAGAGACGATCGCGGCCACCCAGAGGGCGGCGGCGACCGCGAGGCCCACCGGCCGTGTCAGTCCTGCGAGCGCCGCCAGCACCCCGGCGAGCAGCCAGTTCGCCCGGAGCACCGCATACAGCGCCCAGGCGGCGAGCGCGGTGAACAGGGACTCGCTGTAGGCCATCGACTGGACGATCGCGACCGGCAGCGCGGCCCAGACGGCGACGGTGAAGAGCGCGGCCCGTTCCCCGTAGAGGTGATCGACGACCCGGAAGATCCCCCAGGCCGCCGCGAGCGAGGCGATCGCGCTGATCAGCACTCCCGCATCCGCGGGGCCCAGCGGGGTGATCGCCGAGAGCCCCTCTTCCAGCCAGGGCAGCAGCGGGAAGAACGCCATGTCCGAGAGCACCCGGCCATCGGGCGCGGTCAGGGTGAAGTCATAGCCCTGCTCGACGACCCTGACGTACCAGAGCGAGTCCCAGCGGGCGGAGAGCAGCTGGTAGGCATCCCTGCCCGCGAGCTGTGCCCAGAGGAAGAGCACGGCCAGACAGAGGGCCTTGATCGCGATGAACAGCAGCAGCGCGGGCCGCGCACGGCGCAGGGCCGGGAAGCGGTGGGGCTGCATACCGGAGTCCTTCGGAGGGAGACCGGCGGACCGGACGGGGGCGGGGGCTGACATAGACCACTCAGCGTACCGACCGTCTTGACCTGCTCCTGAGCCCGCCGGAACTGTCTCCGGGCCGGTCCCGGACTACTGAGGCGGCCCGGAAGCGGACTCCTCGTCGGGGACCGCTTCCTGGGTGCGCATCCGATGGCGCGGCGGTCTGGGCAGCTGGGGGCGGGTGAACCGGACGGGAAGTGCCGCGAGCCCCCTGCTCCACGGTGACTTCACCCAGGCCAGCTCGGACTCCGGGACGGCCAACTCCAGATCGGGCAGCCGATGGCGGATGGTGTCCACGGCGGTACGGGTGATCAGCCGGGCCGGGTCCTGGGCCGGGCACATATGGGGGCCGGCGCCGAAGGCGAGATGGGAACGGTTGCCGACCACGGGCTGACCGCTTTCGGGGAGCACCGAGGGGTCCTGGTTGGCGCCCGCGAGGCCGAGTACCAGCATGTCGCCGGCGCGGATCTGCTGGCCACCGAACTCCAGGTCCCGGGTGGCGTATCGGGCCGGGAAGTTCTGGGTGGGCGGATGGCGCCACAACACCAGGTCCAGGGCGTCATCCACGCTGAGATGGCCCACACTCACCGAGGAGCGGAACGCTGGATCGCAGATCAGCACGCGCAGGGTGCTGGTGATCCAGTTGACCGTCGTCTGATGACCGGTCACCAGCGTCACCACCAGATTGTGCAGCACCTCGTCGTCGGTGAGGCCTCCCGCGTGGTTCAGCAGCGCCGAGGTGATGTCAGTGCCGGGCCGGCGACGCTTCTCCTTGATCAAATCCTGGAGGATGGCGTCCATGCGCGCACTGGCGTTGTGGGAGTCGGCATTGGTGACGACCATCCCCATGATCGCCTGTGCCAGCAGTTGTCCGGTGCGGTCATCCAGCCCGAGCAGCCGGGTGAGGACCTGGAGCGAGAGTCCCCGGGCGTAGTGCGGTACGAGATCGGCCTCCCGGCGATCCGCGAAGGAGGCGATCAGCCCCTCGGCCGCCGCCCTCACCGTGCGCCGTAGTTCATGCCCGTCGATCGCGGCGATCGCGTCGGAGACGGCGGTACGCATCCGGCGGTGCTGTTGACCGTCGGTGTGGAGCAGCGCGGGACGCCAGCCGACGATGGGCATTAACGGGGAATCGGCCGGTACTCGCCCCTCGCGCAGTAGGGTCCAGCGCCGCGGGTCATGGGAGAAGTCCTGCTCCTCGCGGGTGAGTCGGAGCAGTTCGCGATGGCCGATGACCAGCCAGGCGGAGACACCGGGGGCGATCAGCACCGGGGCCACCGGGCCGTGGACCCGGCGCAGTCCCGCATAGAAGGCGGGCAGCGAATCGCCGTCCAACTCCGGGCCGTAGAGCGGGGCGGCCGGGCAGCGGCCAACGACCCTGGGCCGCGCTTGCGGAGGCACAGGGGGCGGCGGCAGGGTCACAGGGACTCCGTGGAGACGGGCACGGGGGGCCGTGCCGTGTCGATGAGATGGGAGAGCAGCGCGATCAACGCCCCGACGGAGGAGCGTAGATCCCGGGCGTCACAGCGGACCAGGGGGGTGTCGGGCAGTAGATCGAGCGCGGCCCGCAACTCCTCGTCCTGGTAGCGCGGGCCGTCGGGGAAGGAGTTGACGGCGACCGCGAAGGGCAGCCCGAGGTCCTCCAGATTGCCCAACGCATCGAAGGACGCGGCGAGATCACGGGTGTCGACGAGGGCGAGCGCGCCCAGTGACCCGCGTGCCAAGTCGCGCCACGCGGGGAGGAAGCGTTGCTGTCCCGGGGTGCCGAAGAGATAGAGCACCAGCGCGCCGTCGATGGTGATGCGGCCGAAGTCGAGGGCGACGGTGGTGGTCGTCTTACCGGGGGCGGGTAAGGCGTCGACCAGGGCGCCGGCCTGCGTCATCAACGCTTCGGTGGAGAGCGGCTTGATCTCGGAGACCGTGCCGATCATGGTCGTTTTGCCCACCCCGAGCGGTCCGACGATCAGGATCTTGGCGGAACCGGTGACGGTGGGGCTGACATAGGTGCCGGGTGGCGCGGGAACATCGGATCGGGTGCCGATGGGAGAGCGGTCCACCGCTTCGGCCGGGATCGCCCGGGCGGTCGGTGCGGTGGCCGTCGCCGTTTCCCTCGCTCCGCCCGGGTGGCCGAAGGAGCCCTGAGCGGTATGGGGAACCGTTTCGCCTGCTCCTGCCGCCGGAGCCCCCCGGGCAGCGGACGCGGCATGCGCGGCGTCCGGGCGAGGCGTCGACGGAGCGTGGGGATGGAGGCCCGGGGACGCTCCCGGGATCGGGTAGGGGGCGGAGTCCGCGGGGAGCAGGGGTTCCGAAGGCGCGCCGGGAGCCGGCCGCGGTAGCGAGTCCGCTTGTCCGGCCGGCTGTTCACCTGACTGCTGGTCCGGCTGTTCATCCGGGGCCCGACGCACATCGGAGTCCGGCTGCCGGGGGTGGCCGGTGAACCGCGGGCCCGGTGCTGTGCCCGGGCCCTGCTGTTGTCGCGGCGCCCCGTCCTGGGCGTCAGAGACGGCTTTCGAGGCCATGGAGGACCTTTCTCAGCATGGTCACATCGTGGTGTTCGGCCGGCGGGATGGGCGGGCGGATCACGATAAGCCCCCACGCTACGAGGTCGGACAGCAGGACCTGTACGACCGGGGGCGGCTGGCCTAGATGAGCGGCCACCTCGGCGACCGACAACAGGCCGTGACAGAACGTCAGAATGCGTTGGTGCTCGGGTTGCAGGGAGGCGGGGAAGGCGGCGTCCGTGGCCATCACCAGGGTCTCCCAGGCCAACGGTTCGGTGCCGGTCTCCGAACGCCCACGGGTGATCACATACGGGCGCACCGCCGAGGGAGTCCGGTGATCCGGACGGTCCGTCATCAGGAGTCGATCACCGGGTCCCGTGGCTGGCTGCTCAGGTGTGCGCCGATCTTCGCCACGAGGAGTTGCATCTGCTGGGCGACCAGACCCACATCGGCGTCCGTGTCGGTGGCCACTCCCAGGTGGGTACCGATACCGGCATGGGTGAACAGGACGAAGCCGTGCTCGGACTCCAGCATCAACTGGCGTACGCCGGCCCCTCGCCCGAAGAGCAGCGTGGCGGTGGAACGTCCGGTCATCGTCATCGCGGCACAGGCGGCGGCCAGCGACTCCGCCTCCGCGACGGAGAGCGCCGAGACCGGCCCGAGAAGGTTCTCCGAGGAGACATGGCCGAGCCGTAGACCGTCCTCGGAGACCACGACGGCATGTCGCACTCCGGGGATCTCCGTCAACGGGCGGAGCATCCAGCCCAGGTCGGGCAGTCTGGTGATGATCCCGGTCACAGCCGGCCTCCATGGTGCGGATTGGGTTCGGAAAGTTGCTCGGAGGGTGTGGTCCCCGCGACCGTCGCACGACCGCGGCGGGAGCCGGACACCACACTGCTGATGGACGCCCTGGCTGCCTCGGGAGTCCATGCGGGCTGATCCGGTGGGACGGGTGCGGCGGTTGGTACGAACGGCTGCGGCTGGAGCGCCTGTTGGGCCGCTGCCTCCACGGCGGCACCACGACGGCTACGCCGACGCGGTAGCGGCTGCTGGGGTGGGGCCTGCCCCTGACCCGGGCGCTCGGACTGGCCCTGGACCTGGGCTTGGCGCTGTGGCTGGCCCTGTGTCTGGCCCTGGACCTGTGTCTGGGCCTGGACCTGGGTTCGGCGCTGGCCCTGGACTTTGGGTTGGCCCGTGAACCATGTCTGACCCTGGCTCGGGAACCGCGTCTGGCCTTGGTTCGGGCCGCCCGGGTTCTGCGGTGCTCCTGGGCGGGTGCTCGGTTCCTCGCGTGGGGTCTGGGGCTGCTGTGCGGTCTCCCGCAGCCGTGGGGGGCGCGGTGGTGTGGCGGCCCCACCCTCCTGCTGCGTTGCCCCGCCATAGCGAGGGGCGTCCGTGCGGGCCCGCGCCGGGTAGGCGTCGGTGTGCGCGGCTTGGCCATCCGACCGTGCTCCGGGTGGAGGAGGTGGAGGGGTGCTGGGATGCTGCGCCCCGCCCTGCCCGTCCTGGTGCCCCCCGGGGTACGCGGTCGAGTGTTGTGGCGTGCCCTGGTAGGAGGTCGGCTGTCGCACCATCCCGCGGTAGGCCGCGGCGGCCTCGGCCGCGCCCGACCCGGGATGGTCCTCGGACCCTTCGCCGCGTCCTTCGTACGGCGAGGCCCCCGCCACCTGGTCCGCGGGCCCCGCGTATCCGGCGGAAGCGGCGTCCTGCCGGGCCGCTTGCTGCTCCTGGTGCGCGGCCGTTGCCCGGACCTGGTTCTGGTAGGCGGCGGACGCCGTACTGCGGCCCCGCGCCTGGTACACCGCGCCAGCGGTGCTGGTCGTGCCTCCCGTGTCGTCGCGGTGCCGTCCGCCGGGACGCCCGGTGCCGCCGTACTCCATTCCGCCGGGGGCGGGTCCGGTGTACTCCGTACCCCCGTACTCCACGGTGTCCGGACCGGCTCCGCCGTATTCCGTACCGCTGTATTCCCCACCCGCGTACTCCGGGGCCCTGTAGTCACCTTCCGGGTAGGTCATGGAGCTGTAGGAGGCGGTGGAGGGTGCCGGCTCGGCGGCCGACCACTCGGTGTGGGAGGTGGCCTCGTGCCGTTGGGCGCGGCCCGGGTGCCGGTCGTCCGAGAAGTGCGATCGGGGCTCGGTCAGCAGTCGGTAGGGCACGAAGGCCACCGCGCGGGTGCCGCCGTACGCGGAGGCGCCGGACAGTTCCACACTGAAGCCGAGCTCCCTGGCCCAGCGCCCCACACAGGCGAGCCCCAGGCGGGGCACCGCACCGAGGTTGGCCAGGTCCAACTCGTCCTTCAGCCGTGCCGTCGACTGGAGGAGCACATCGGGCGGCATCCCCAGCCCCGCGTCGTCGATCTCCACCACCGCGCCGGCCCCCACCTCGCGGATGGTGACCATGACCTGGGTACGGGACGGCGAGAAGACCGTCGCGTTCTCCAACAGCTCGGCGATGGTGTGCATCAGCCCCTCGACCGCGGGCGGCACCGCGTAGAGCGTCTGACCGCCGTGCACCTCGATCCGGTTGAACTCCACGATCCGCGACTGCGCCCCTCGGACGCAGTCATAGAGGGAGACGGGCCTGGTCTCCCGCCTGGCCGGCCAGATACCGCACATCACCAGCAGTGTCTGGGCCTTGCGGGTCATCTGGGCCGCCGCGTGGTCGGCCTTCATCACCTCGGCCAGCAGCCGGGGGTCCTCAATGGTCTGCTCCACCCGGTCCAGCACCTGCTGCTGGACCGTGGCCATCGCGTGCATATTGCGGGCGACTGATTCAAAGGCAGCCTGCACGGAGTCACGCAGGGTGCGCTCCCGACGCACGGCGTCCTCCGAGCCGAGTGCCTCGACGATCGAAACCAACGCGTCCGCGAAGTCCTCGCCGACCTCATCGGCCGGGGCGAGGGGGCCCGGGGCCGAGTCCAGCCGCTGGCCGGCGCGCAGCCGCTCGGTGATCGCGGGCAGGCGTACGGAGACGAGATGGGCGACTTCGTCGGCCCGGGCTTCGGCGGTGTGGTGTTCGGCCCTGCGCGCGGTGCGCTCAGCCCGTAGCAGCCGTATGAGCAGCAGTGTCCAGGCCAGTGCGAGCAGTGCCACGGCCGCACAGGCCCACGCAAGTATTTTCCCCAGGTCAGCGTGGGTGTAGAGGTCCGCGAGTATCGATGCTCCGACGACGAGGGTCAGGCCCGCGAGGGGCCACCACAGCGTGGGTCCGGTGCCAGAAGTGGTGGTTGTGCCGGGTGCCCGGCTCACCATGACGATCCCGCCCTGCTCGACATGATGTCTCTGTAGACCACGACCACGAAGACCGAGCCCTTCACGAAGACTGAGCCCTACCAGGACACACCGGACTCCCGCGGAGAATCGGGGAGCGTTAAGAATCCTACGATCAACAGAGCGGGTTCGAATATCAGTTGGCCAACTCACCTGAGATTGTTGCTGCGCCCGGCCCGGATTCATGCTAAGTCCCAGGCACAACTTGAACACCAGGCGCAACTTTCCGATGAGCTGTCATCGATTCTTCACGAATTCGCCACAAGTGGTGGGGGGCGCGTTCCTCGCCGGTGGGTTGCCCGGTACCGTCCCTTCTGGGGTTGGCTCATGGGGGAGTACCGGGGGGTCGCGTTGAGCGGGGTTCAAAATTGCGGTGCCCAGAATGATGGCGTCCGCATTCGAGTGATCAAGCCTGAACAGCTGAGGGACCAGGAGATCGAGTCCTGGCGTGCGCTGCGTGCCAAGACCGGCCTGCCCGCGAGCCCGTTCATGGAACCGGAATTCACCCTCACCGTCGGCCGGGTGCGCCCCGCCGCGTGGGTGGCCGTGCTCCGCCAGAATGGCGAGGACGCCGGCTTCTTCCCGTATGAGCGCGGACCGCTCGGCCATGGCAGGGCCATCGGGTTCGGTGTCTCCGACTGCCAGGGCGCGGTGCTCCGCTCCGGTCTCGGCATCAGCGCCCGCGACCTCCTGCGAGCCTGCTCACTCTCCGCCTGGGAGTACGACAACCTCGAAGCGGGCCAGGATCTGTTCACACCGTCCGTCGCCGAGGGATTCGACTCCCCGGTGATCGACATAGGGGAGGGGTACGACGCCTATGAGCAGCGGTTGCGCGGTGCGTCGCCCAAGTTCCTGAAGACCACCCTGGCCAAGGAGCGCAAGCTCGGCCGGCAGGTGGGTGAGGTCCGCTTCGTCTTTGACGAGCGCGATCCCGCCGTGCTGCGCACACTGATGGAGTGGAAGTCCGCCCAGTACCGAAGGACCGGCCGCCGCGACCGGTTCGCCAAGGACTGGATCAACACGCTGGTGCAGCTGCTCCATGAGACCCGTACGTCCGGCTGTTCCGGCACGCTGTCCGTCCTCTACGCCGGCGACCGCCCGATAGCGGCTCATTTCGGACTTCGCTCGGCCACCGTGCTCTCCTGCTGGTTTCCGGCATATGACCCTGAGTTCTCCAAATACTCACCAGGGCTGATACTGCATCTGCGGATGGCGGAAGCCGCCGCGGCGGAAGGTATCGGGATGCTTGACATGGGGCGTGGGTCGGCCGAGTACAAGAACTCCCTGAAGACCGGGCAGTTGCGGGTCCACGAGGGCTCCTCCTTCCGGCCAGGGGCGGGTGCCGCTCTGTACTGGGTGAGCCGCGAGCCCTCCCGTCGAGCCCACGGCTTTGTGCGCAACAGGCCCAAACTCGCCGGGATCGCCCAGCAGACGCTGACTCGGATCGGCAAGCTGCGCGGCAACTGACGGCCGGGTCCCTCACCGGCCGTACGCCTTACAGAAGCAAGGAAGAACATGGAAAACCCACCCAAGCTGCCTCCGATCCAGGTGGCTCAGCTCGACCTGGACGGACCCGAGGGCGCGGTACTGGACTTCGGACCCGCCATCGGATCGGGTACTGAGATCGGCGGCGGCGATGTGTACGCGCTGGTGCGGCTGCGCGGAAGGCCCGTGGCCACCGTCGTCTGCCGGGTCCCGCCCGGGAAGAAGGCGGCGGACGCGGTTGCCGCCGAGGCCCGGGCACTGCTCGCTCGATCCGCTCCCGAGCCGCCCGCCGAGACCGTCCCCGGCCCGCTGCCGCGGACCAGTGTCATCGTCGCCACCCGTGAGCGCGCCGATTCCCTCGCCCGTGCGCTGGACTCGCTGCTGGCCCAGAACCACCCCGACTTCGAGATCATCGTCGTTGACAACGCGCCGGTGACCAGTGCCACTCAGGACCTTGTCGAGCAGAAGTACGAGGGCCGCGTCCGCTACGCCCGCGAAGAGGTCCCCGGCCTGGCCATCGCCCACAACCGCGGGGTGGCGGTGGCGACCGGCGAGGTCCTCGCCTTCACCGACGACGACGTCATCGCCGACGCGAACTGGCTCACAGCGCTCACCACACCGTTCGCCGCCGACCCCGCCCTCGGTTGCGCCACGGGACTGATCCTGCCCGCCCAACTCGGCACTCCCGCCCAGATCCTGCTGGAGAGCCACGGCGGCTTCGCCAAGGGCTTCGCACCCAGGACGTACGACCCCGCCAACCCGCCCGCCGATGAGCCGATGTTCCCCTTCACCGCGGGCAGCTTCGGCTCCGGCGCCAACATGGCCTTCCGGGCCGCGGCGCTGCGCTCGGCGGGCGGCTTCGACCCCGCCACCGGCACCGGTACGCCCGCCCGCGGTGGCGATGATCTCTTTGCCTTCGTCAGCGTCCTCGCCACCGGACACAAACTGCGCTACTCACCCGAAGCGCTGGTCTGGCACCATCACCGCGAGACCTGGCAGGACCTCAAGAACCAGGCGTACGGGTACGGCGCGGGGCTCACCGCTTTCCTCACCGCCACCCTGGTCCGCCGCCCCTCTCTGCTCCCTTCTCTGCTGCGGAAACTACCCCGTGGCCTGGCCCATGCCCGTACGATCACGGCTCACCGTGATACCGGCGACGCGGCCGTGCCTGGGGCCCATGGCGCACAGGACTATCCCTGGCCACGTCACCTCTCACGGCTGGAGCGCCGCGGCATGCTGGCGGGGCCCATCGGGTACGCGAAGGCCCGGCGTCGGGTCCGCGGCGTATCCCTGCCGTGGGACAGAGAGGAGCAGAGATGAATGACGGCGGTGAGGCGCCCGCGCCTCATATCCCCGTCCTGCTGTACCACGCAGTCATGGACGATCCACCCGAGTGGATCGCGGAGTTCACGGTCTCGCCGAGAGACTTCGCGGCACAGCTCGACGCGATCGTCGCCAGTGGGCGCACCCCGGTGACGGTCAGCGCACTCGCCACCGCACTCGCCGGCGGCACACCGCTGCCCGAGCGGCCGGTGATCCTCACCTTCGACGATGGATTCGCCGATCTGCCGGGGCCGACCGCTGAGGCCCTGGCCGCCCGCTCGCTCCCCGCGACGGCGTATCTGACGACGGGGGCGATCACCCCGGGGCGGCGCAGCCTGCTGCCACCGGCTCCGATGATGACGTTGTCGCAGACACCGCTGCTGGAGCAGTACGGCATGGAGATCGGCGCGCACACGGTCACCCACGCCCAGCTGGACACCCTGCCGGGGAAGGCGCTGCGGCACGAACTGCGCGAGTGCAAGGCGGTCCTGGAGGATGTACTGGGGCATGAGGTGGCACATCTGGCGTATCCGCACGGGTACAACAGCCGTAGGGTACGCAAGGCGGCACTGCGGGAGGGCTATGCCTCCGCGGTCGCGGTGCGCCATGCGCTGAGTTCCCAGACCGATGAGGCGTACCGCATCGCTCGGCTGATCCTTCGGTCCACGCACACGGTGGCGGACGTCGAAGCGTGGATGGACGGCCGGGGCGCGCCGGTCGCGCCCTTCCCCGACTCACTCCAGACGGTCGGCTGGCGGTTGTTCCGCCGCGCCCGCGCGACGATCAAGGGGCCGGTCTTCGCCGGATAGCGGCGGCGGGCAGGTCCGGATGGAGCTCTGAGAGTGCCGACGCTCTCAGAGCTGGATGTCGATGTGCTGGATGTCGATGTGCTGGATGTCGATGTGCTGAACGCGCCGCCGAGACGTCCGGCGGGGATGCCCCAGTGGGTTGTTTCCGTCGCGGTTTTCCATGGGCTTCGGTGTGTTCCCATGACGCCGCCGAACTACTGGATGAGATGTGGGCGGCGCTGGCTCCCGGGTACCGGGTCGCCGCCGCTGTGCTGGACCCCGAGGAGGGCCCGGCCCGGGCGTTGCGACGGATGGTCTGAGCCGCGCCGGGTCCTGCCCGACGGCCAGGGGCGCCGAACCCGTCGTGCCGGCGACAAGGGGCCGGGCTGCGTGATGCAGCCCGGCCCCCGCGTCGTACTGGGTGTCGTTACGGTCTGGGCTGGTTGAAGTAGGGGTCGGAGACCGCGGTGCGCAGGCTCTTCCAGGTCTCATCGCGGGCGAGGGAGAGATCGCAGTGCGGTCCCGGGTCACGCCAGTTCCACTGGAGCGCCGCCTTCACCCCTGCCAACTGCTTCACCACCCGCGGTACCTCCTGGTACCACTCGGCCTGTCGGGAAGGCCTCGACGGATCGTCCGCCGTGCCGAACTCCGCGAGCATCAACGGCTTCTTGGCGGAGATGTTCTGCCGAATCCACTGGTGCGCGTCGGTCTGGGTCTCTTCGAAACTCATCCATGGCGCCTTGTGGCAACGGTAGTAGTTGTACTGGTTGTAGCCGATCCAGTCGACGTACTGATCGCCAGGATAGAGCTGGGTGAAGAGCTTGTTGTTCCCCTCATAGCCGGTGATGTTCCAGACCCACACCACATTGGTGACACCCAGCTCACGGAACCGGTCATGGATATGGCGGTGGGCGGCCACGAACTGAGCCGGAGTGCCCTCGGCGGGGACCCGGGTGTCCATCTCCAGGTCGAAGGAGAGGAAGACCGGCTTTCCGTACTCCTTGAGTCGCTTGGCCTGGACATCGATGACGGTCTTGTCGAGTGCCCCCGAGGAGATCTGGGGCCATCGCGGTTGCTGCGCGGTGGTGCCGCCCCACCACTTGCTCTCCCACGACAGCAGGAGCATGCGGTCCTTGCCGACGCGCTTCTCCTGGTCGGTGAGGAGCTGTCCCTCCACCCCCTTGGTGGACATGTCGTGGTAGGCGTAGACGATGTCCAGCTTGCGGTCGATGCGCTTCTCATAGGCCTTGACCTTCTCTTCCAGGTCCGGCTTCTCATGTCTGACATACGCTCCGAACCATGCCCCGCACCGTGGCTCAAGCAGCTTGGTCGGTTTGCATTTGGGGTCATGGGCGACGGACTTGGAATCGTCCGCCATGGTGTTCTGGAGGGTCAGTACCCCCACGAGCAGTACGCCGGCGAGAGCCGCGGACAGGGTCCACAGCTTTCGTCGTCCGTGCGGCCTGCGAAGAATGCCTGGCGCCCCAGGCTCGGGGCGTCGGGGTTCCGTCACAGAGTTCAGCCTTTCCGAGGCGGTGATGGCGCGCGTGCCGACCGGTGCTTGCCGATGGTGGAGGGCAGCTGCGGACAGCAGGCGGCAATCATCGTTGCGAGGGTGAGCAGTCCCAGGACCGCAAGTCCGCTGAAGAGTTCAACCGCAATCAACGCGGTGGCGACGATGACGGAAGCGCTCAGGCTCAACAGAATGATGAGGAGGAACTGCTCGATACGGTCCGAGTCCCGCTCGAAGTTTCTGTCCCAGTTCTCCGCGGGCCCGACCGCACGATTGCGGTTCAGGGCAGGACCGGCGATACGCAGCGCGGCGAATCCCGGGCCGGCGGCGAGGAACAGAGCCACAGGGGCTATTCGTAGCGGAGACGCGGCGGGCAGGGCGGTCGCGCCCATGGCGACCAGGCCCGCGGCGGGCGTCAGCAGTCGGATGGCGAGGGGGCGGTGCTTCATGAAGTCCTCCTCATGAGGCCGACAGCCGTGCCGGATGAACCGGCTGCTGAGTCGTCGGTCTCTGTGTTCTTTGCCTTCGCCGCGTTCTCCGCGCTCTTCGCGGGCTCCTCGCCCCTGCCCTTGGCGCCGGTCTCAGCCTTACGGTCCTTGGCGGCGGGTTTGGCGGCCGGGGGCGCCGGGGTGCGCTTCAGCTCGAAGAAGACACCCGCGCTGTTGCGCGCCAGCTCCTTGAAGAGCGGCGACGCGGCCACCGAACGCTCGATATTGCGTAGATCGTCGCCCGTGAGCATGCCGTTCATCTCGGAGTTGGCCATCTGCCCCTGGGTGAGCAGGAGATACGCCTTGCCGGGCGGTTCTACGCCTCCCATGTCCGATGCGAGGGTCCCGGCCGGGTCTTTGACGATCGCGTCGACATGCGTCTTGGCGTCATCAAGGAACCAGTAATGCCCGACATCCCAGTACGAATCGTAGGCGAGGGGATAGTTCCGGTGTGCGGCAACGACCAGAGAGCCCTTGGGAGCCTGGTCGAACAGCTTCTGCACCAGGGCGACCTCCTCCGGCGGGAAGTAGCTCAGCCGGTCCTTGCCCGAGTAACTGGGCACGAACAGCGCCGTGAGCATCACCAGCACCACCGCGGGCACCACGCCGTAGCGGAAGCCCTTCACGGTCGTGGGCCGTCCCTTGCCACCGGGCTCGGCCGCCAGCGGGCGGGCGACCGGCAACAGCGCCGCCGCCGCGAAGAAGCAGAGCGCCGGCAGCATGAACATCAGCACCCGGAAGATCATTTCGCTGCCGTAGCCATTGGCGATGGCCAGCAGCGGTGGCATCCCGGCCAGCAGCAGCAGCGGCCGAGCCCGGTGCCTGAGCAGCTTTCCACCGCGTACCAGACCGATCGCGGCCAGCAGGACCACGGCCGCCGACAGGATCCTCGCCGCCCAGGAGGCGACCAGCGCTCCGGTGCCGGTGGGCTTGGCACCGTAGCCGCGCTCCAGGTTGTCGGCGACCTTTCCAAAGGAGTTGATCATGTCGGGGACCGCTTCCTTGAGGAAGGGCAACGACGCGGTCAGATTCCAGGAGAGGAACACCAGCATGAGGATGATCAGTAGCGTCCAGTCGCGGTAGCGCCGCATCAGCAGCAGCGAACCGAGGCTGACCGCCAGCATCACCGGCGTCAGCTGGTGCGCGATCACAATGCCGGCGATCAGCGGGACCAGCAACGCGGTCCACACCATCTGCCGGGAGCGCCTTCCGGGCGCACGCCGTTCCGCCCGGCGCAGGGCCACCGCGATCACGCCCAGATGCAGCGCGAAGGCGAGCGACTGGGGGGAGTAGTAGTCCTGGCCGACCCAGTTGGCGACGTAGAAGATCCAGACCGCGGTCCAGATCAGCCGACGGTCCTGGGTGAAGGTGCGGTAGATCAGCAGGAGCGGTCCCAGCAGCAGCAGACTGGAGAACAGCGGCCACCAGGCCATGAAGGAGGCCGCGGTCTCCGCGCCCGTCAGCTCCACGAGGGCCGCCTGGGCCGTGAAGAACCCGGGCCACTGGTCGTAGACGGCCATGTCGCCGAGCTCCGCACCACGCTGGAGACGGCCCGCGTCGATCAGATGGTCGATGACCGCGTCGTGTTTCCACGCCCAGGCGTACAGCGGGGTGGGATAGACCATCGCCTGGGTGGCGCGTTCCATCAGCAACAGGCCCATGGTGTAGGCGAAAGGCCACCAGTTGCTGCGCTGCGGATCGCGCACCACGATCCAGAAGCCCACGGTCAGCGCAGCCAGACCCACCCAGAAGACGATGGGCAGCTTCGGTACGAGCCCGTAGTCGGTGAGGTTCGAGGCGTCGGTGAGTGCCACCGCCACCAGCCACAGCACCAGTCCCACGATGAGCGGGGCCGCCAGCCGCAGCAGATAGGGCCAGGGCACCCGCTCGGTGACCGCGGCGCGTAGCCCGGCGACCGACAGATTCATGGTGGCCTGGTCATCCAGGCCGCTGTCGGTCAAGCCGGCGGCCCTGCGGGCCTCGGCCATCCGGAGATCGGCGACCGCGAGGGCCATGGTCGACTCATTGGTCGACTCGCCCGTGGGACCGCTCTCGGCCGGTTTGGGAGCGGTCTTCGCCGTGTGCTCCGCCGCGTTCCGGGCCGCCTTCCGCCGGGCCGCTTCCTGGGCGGCCTTCTGGGCCTCGCGCAGATCGGCGACCGACAGCGCCATGGTCGACTCGTTCAGCCGTTCACGGGGGCCCTCGCCATCCGCTGGCCCGCTCGCCGCCCGCTGGCTCCTGCGCAACTCGGCGACGGACAGGGCCATGGTCGACTCGTTCGGCCGCTCGGCGGAGGACTCCTCGTCGGCCCGTTCGCCCGGCGGCCGCTGCTCCGCGCTGGCTTCCTCGCTCTCGTGACTCTCGTCGGCCCCGCTGTTCTCGTTGCCCTCCGCCCTGCTCCCGCTGCTCCCTGAGCCGTCTGTCCGCTCGCCGGACGCGCGCTGCGCCTTGCGGAGATCGACGACGGACAGGGCCATGGTGGACTGGTCCTGCCCGACTGCGTCGCTCCGGTCGTCAGGAGCACGCTCGCCAGGGGGTGCCACGGGTTTCCCGCTGTCAGTGGCTCGTTGTTGCACGGTTCACCCCAGGTAGCTCAGTTCCTTGACGGCTTTGTACGCGCCGCGCGTATGCAGATCAGTGCCAACGCCGCACAGGTAAGGATCAGCTGAAGCGGCAGTGCGATGGGCGCCAGTGGACGCTGAAGTGCCCAACCGCACACCGCGAGCAGCCAGAGGACCCCCCACTGTGCCGGTACCGGAAGCGCCAGACCGCGCGCCATCGCCAGCACCGCCAGCAGGCAGAACAGTTGGCAGACGGTCGGCAACCAGCGCAGTAGGTGCTCGGTGCTCTCCATCCCCCCGGCGGCGGCGAGGAAGCGGGCCAGCGCGTCGTACCACGCGCCTTCCACGGGCTCCGGTTCCCAGCCGAGCACCGCGGGCGCGCTGTGCAGTGCGGCGAAGGTCAGCAGCATTCCCGCCCCCAGCAAGCCGGGCCGCGGGCGGAGCAGCGAGAGCGCCGCACTGTGCACCACGATCAGCAGCACCCCCGCGGTGAGGGTGATCGGGGGCAGCGCCTTCATCAACTCGGTGCCGGAGAGCTCGCCCCCGGTGACATCCGCGGCCCGCAGCAGCGGCACCCAGAACAGCACGGCGGCGAGCCCGAGCAGCAGCCACAGCGTCAACGCGATCCTGCCCTCGACGGCGTCGCTGACCGACACCTGCGAGGTGGTCGCCGTCCGAGGCGCGGCTTGCTGGGCCGTCCGGTCGGGCACATACATCGGGATGCCGAACGCGGGCGTCGCGGTGTCGTCGTGCACACCGCGCAGATAGGCGGTCTGGCGTGCCCAGTCCTCGCCGTACTCCTTGGCGTACTCCTCCGCCGCCGCCTCACGGCGCTCGGCTGCCTTACGGGCCCAACTGGTGCCGTACTCGACGTCCGGCTCGGTGCCCTTGCGGAGCGAGCGGGCCAGTTGGCCGAGCATCTTGGCGGTACGGGACGGCTTGGGTTCCCGACCCACGAGCGTGGCCCGCAGCCCCGGCGCGGAGATGACGGCCATCAGCAGCATCGAGCCGAGCATCGCCCAGCCGGCGCCCGAGATTCCCAGCGGACCGAGCAGCATCGCCGCACTGCCCAGGACCAGGGCGCACATGGTGCTCTGGATGGCGGCCAGCATGCCCGTACGGCCCTGGACGCGCAGCACACCGATATAGAGCTCAACGGCCACCCGAGGCAGTGCCGCGGCGGCCAGCAGACGCAGGACGGTGGTGCCGTTCTCGGCGTACGCGGCCCCGAAGGGGGCGAGGATCAGGGGGGCGAAGAGCACCAGGAACAGCACGACCGGTACCAGCAGCAGGGCCATCCTGCGCAGTGCGCCGCGTACTCCGGCCGCCAGTGTCTCGGGGCTGTGCGAGGCGTGCGCGGTCAGCGACGAGGCCATGTTGATGGCCATGAACTCCATCGTGCCGCCGACGGTGTACGCGATGTAGAAGAAGCCGTTGTGCTCGGCGTTGAAGTTGACCGCGACCATCACCGGCAGCAGATTGATCATCGCCAGTGAGAAGAGCGAGCCCACCGAGTCCCCGGCGAGGAACCGGCCGATCTCCTTCATCCGCGGTGGTTCGCGGTCGCGATCGGCCGCGGCCTGCTGGGGGATGAGCTTGCGGAAGATCAGCCAGGCCAGCGGGAACACCGACAGCACCATGGCCGCTGCCCAGGACACGAAGATCCCGAGGACGGGCAGGGTCGCGGCGAGCGCGGCGAGCAGCAGCAGCTTCCCGACGGAGAAGACCGCATTGCCCACCGGCACCCACACGGCCTTGCGCAGTCCGGTGAGCACCCCGTCCTGGAGGGTCAGCAGCGCCCAGCCGACACATGCCGCGATGAAGAAGAGACCGGGCCCGACCCCGTCGAGGGGCTCATAGGAGGGCCCCCACAGATCGAGGGTGAAGAGGAAGACGACGGAGGCCAGGCAGACCACCACTGAACTGGCCAGATAGGTGCGCCAGACCAGCGGCCCGGTGGCGCGGCCCGCGCGGGGTACGTACCGCACCACCGCGCCGATCATCGTGGTCGCCGTGATGGAGGACAGGAGCCGCATCGCGGCGATGGCCGCGGAGCCCTCGCCGACGGCGTCCTTGCTGTAGTAGCGGGCGGCGACCAGCCAGAAGCCGAGGCCCAGCCCCGCGGAGACACCGGTGGAGAGCATCAGCATGTACGCGTTGCGGAACATGGAGTCTCCGCTGGTGCTCTCGGCCTCGGCGGCCGGCTTCCCCTCTCCCGCTACGGCGCCGGCTGCATCGGCTGCATCGGCTCTGTCAGTTCTGTCAGTTCTGTCGGTGGGGGGCCCTATGTGGCGAAAGTTGAGTGTGCCCGGATCTTCCGGGACGTCCCCGGAGCCAGGGTCGGACGGTTTATGCAGTCGGGTGATGTCAGCCACCGGTCTCGCCCTGAGTGGCGGGATGCCCCGCCGCGGTCCCGGTGTGCGGCGCAGCGCCAGCGGCCCCGCCGGCTTCGTCGGCCGCAGGGGATCCGTCGGCTGTGCCGGTCGGACCGCTCGGCTCGGACGCGGACGTGCCGGGTGACCTCTCCGGGGCGGCGGGCGCTGGACCTATGCCGGACCGGTGCAGTACCGAGAGCACCTGCTCCGCCCGCAGTGGGTCGACCGGCAGGGCGTGCCGAGCGAAGTAGGCGGCGTTCTGCGGCGAGGGCGAGGGATCGGTGAACTCCTCGCCCGCGTAGTCGTCCAGCGGTGGGTCGTAGAGATAGCCGGTGGTTATCCGATGCCGGGCCAGCGCAGCTATGGCCGCCGTCCGGTCGTCCACCAGCAGCGGCACCCGAAACAGCGGCTGCACGGGCCCTGACCGCGGTGGTGCCCACGGTGAGGAGGCGAGCCGTTCCGTACCGGTGCGACAGGCCGTGAGGTGGGTGTCGAGCCGCCTGAGCAATCGCTCGATGCGCCGCAGCCGGGTCCCGCCCGGGGTCAGCCGGTAGTCGTGCATGTCCACTCGTATCCAGGAGTTGAAGTCTTCGAGCGCGGGTGCACCCGTGACCGCTTCCTTCAGCTCACCGGGCCGCAGTGCCATTCGGATTTCCTCGCGCTCCTCAAGGCCCAGCAGCCGCAGGGCGGCACGGGCCGCTCCCGTGAGCCGCAGTCCCCGCACACCGGCCTCGGCGTACGGTCGCAGGCCGTAGGTCAGCTCCGCAGCCAGCCGTGTCGGCTGGAGGAGTTCGTCCCGGGCCCGCTCAAGTGTCCCTCGCAGCGCCGGGTCGGCGACAGCGAGGAAGCCGCCCGTTTTGGCCCCCGTGTGTTTGGAGAGGCTGAAGACGGACGCGTCACCGAAGCTTCCCACGGGCTGCCCGGCTATCTCACTGCCTATGGCGTGGGCGGCGTCCTCAAAGAGCGGGATGCCGAGCCGGTCGCAGCGGGCGCGCAGTTCGGGAGCGGGGTCGGGATTTCCGTACAGATTGGTGGTGAGCACCGCCGAGAGGCCGGACCACAGTGAAGCAGGCACGGCGTCGACATCGATCGAGGCGTCATCAGCCCGCAGCGGGGCCTGCACCGGGCGCAGGCCCGCGGCGAGGACGACGAAGAAGAGCACATCGTCGTTGACGGGTGACATCAACACCCGTCCGCCCGGCGGGCACCAGTGGCGCAGTGCGACGTAGAGCCCCAGACGGCATGACGGCACATACAGACATTCTCTGCCCAGTCGTTGGCGCATCAGCTCTTCCAGTGCTGAGTACGCGGACGGGCAGCCCTCCCCAAGAGCCATTATTGTCCCCCCATTGACGCGGGCTCAATGGGACCCGATCAGGACACTTCCGTCAACACGAGGAAGGGCCCCTTCCGGAGGGGAAAAGGCCCTGTCCCCGTGGTTCGCACCGGGGCTGCTCACTCATCGAGTGTGAGCCCTTTCCGCAGCTTGGAGAGGGTGCGGGAAAGAAGTCGGGACACATGCATCTGAGAGAGCCCCAGCTCTTCACCGATGTCGGATTGTGTCATGTTTGCGACGAAGCGCAGGGAGAGAATTTTACGGTCCCGTGGCGGAAGGGTCGCAATCAGCGGCTTGAGGGATTCGATGTACTCGACCCCTTCCAGCCCGTGGTCCTCGTAGCCGATGCGATCCCCGAGCGTGCCCTCGGTGTCGCCGCTGTCCTCGCTGTCCGTCTGGGCGTCCAGTGAGGCCGCGGTGTACGCGTTGCTGGCGACCATGCCCTCGATGACCTCGTCCACGCCGATGCCGAGGTGCTCGGCCAGCTCGGCCGTGGTGGGCGCGCGGTCGAGCCGCTGGGAGAGCTCGTCGCCGGCCCTCGCCAGTTCGAGGCGCAACTCCTGGAGTCTGCGCGGCACCCGTACCGACCAACTGGTGTCGCGGAAGAACCGCTTGATCTCGCCGATGATCGTGGGCATGGCGAAGGTGGGGAATTCCACACCGCGGCTGAGGTCGAACCGGTCGATCGCCTTGATCAGGCCGATCGTGCCGACCTGGACGATGTCCTCCATCGGCTCGCTGCGGGAGCGGAAGCGGGAGGCGGCGAACTTGACCAACGCCACATTCAGTTCGACGAGGGTGTTGCGGACGTACGCGTACTCGTAGGTGCCTTCCTCAAGATGTTCGAGTCGGGCGAAGAGGGTCTTCGACAGGGCGCGCGCATTCAGCGGTGCCAGCTGGTCGAGAGGGGGGATCTCCGGCATCTCGGTGATGTCCGTGATGGCGGTGATCTCTGTGGTGGCGGCGCCCTTGCTGCCAGGGCTGAGCTCGGGGAGAGCTGCCGTGGTCCGGGTGATCGCGGGCCGGGTACCGGAGTGCCGGTACATCTCCGTGGCGGGGGTGGGGGCTGACATGGGTCTCCTCCATCGTGCTCGGCACAAGGCTGCCGATGCCTCTGCATGCGCTGCGGTGAGCGGCGCCTCCAAAGCCGTCGTCGGGGTTGGTTCTTACTGTCACTCACAGGCCTACCGGTTCCCCGGGGGCAGTTGCAAGTGTCATTTGTCCCAAATGCCTTCTTTGTTAGGGAGTTCTGCTGGCCGTGCCCTGTGAAGGAGGCGTAATGTTCGAGGCAAGTCGCCGTGATGAGTCGTATGACATCGCGGCGTCGGGGCACCCGAAGGCATTGGTCTCGCCGTGCGACAGTAGAAGTCACGAGGAGACCGACGGCGAAGGCCGCGGCCCAGGAAGTCGGCCCGTGGCGTACATCACGGCCGACGTCAGCACGGCGGACGGCATCAAGGCCGATGACACGGCTCACACGGCGAACAGGGACGGACATGGATCGCGGGATGGTTGGTAGCGCGAATCGTGGCCGACTTCAGGTCGAGGTTTGGACCGAGGGCGGCAGTGAAGTGGTGAGACCGGCGGGTGAGTTGGATCACCACACCGCCGATCTGCTGAGTGGACCCCTGGACGAGGCTCTCGCCAAGGGGCGTTCACGCCTGGTCGTCGACTGTTCGAGGCTGGAGTTCTGCGACTCCACCGGGCTCAATGTGCTGCTCGGCGCACGACTGAAGGCCGAGGCGGCCGGGGGAGGGGTCCATTTGGCCGGCATGCTGCCCGTTGTGGCACGGGTACTGGAGATCACCGGAGCAGAGGCGGTCTTCACCCTGCATGAAACGGTTGAGGACGCTCTAGCGCCCTGAGGGCCCGTATGCGGCGGATGCGCCGTCCGGGCCCCGAGATCCGCTTTCGGCGTAGTGAGTGTTGTCACCACGCGGCAGGGCAGGAGAACCCTCGCGGGACCCCGTAAAGGTCCGCCGTCCGGCAGTCTGATGTATGTGGGGCGGCGTCCGAGCGGCGCGGCGGTCACGCTGACCTGATGAGACATGAACGTGAACCGGTGAATCGGTGAGGTGAAGCGCTGATGAGCACCACCCGGCCGCAGCCGGGCGACTTCGGCCCCGAGTCGGACGACGTCGTCGGCGCTGCCTCCGGCGTACCCGGGGGCCCGGTGCGCACCCTTGCCCTGGGGAACGCCAGCGGTATTGTTCCGCTCGCCCGTGACTTCACTCGCCAAGCGCTCTATGACTGGGGATGGCTGCCCGCGGCCACCGCCGATCGCAGAGCTGCGGCCGAGGACGTGCTGCTGGTCGTCTCCGAACTGGTCACCAACGCCTGTCTTCATGCTGAAGGCCCCGAAGAGCTGAAGGTCAGCTGTGACGGCAAGGTGCTCCGGCTTGAGGTCTCGGACCGGGGCGCAGGCCAGCCCGCACCCCGCACCCCGCACCGGGCGGGCCGCCCCGGTGGGCATGGGATGTTCATCGTCCAGCGCCTCTGTCTGGACTGGGGAGTCGTACGGGTGCCGAGTGCGCCGGGCAAGACGGTCTGGGCGGAACTGGCCGCTCCGGCCTGACGCCACCTTTTCCGGCCCACGGCCGGGTGCCTGTCCCTGGTAGGGCACGCCGAGGCGCGGCGTGCTCTTTTGTCTTTTCCGCTCTGCCTCCGCCCTGCCTCAGCTGTGAGGTGTGAGGTGTGAGGTGTGAGGTGTGAGGTGTGCGAGGTGTGCGGGACCCCTATGACCTGTGTGATCCGCAGGGCCTCTTTGGGCCCAGCGGCCCGCTCGCCATGAGGCGCGGTTCCGCTGGCGCTGGTCACCGGGGAAGGCGGGACGGTCACCGGGGAAACGGTCACAGGAGAAACGGTCACCGGGGAAGGCGAAAGGCCGCCGCTCCGGTATCCCACCGGACCACCGAAGCGACGGGCCACTCTCACCCAGGAACGGACCCTGTCCGTTCGAGGGGAATCGTCAGTTCACGCCACCCATGAGCGGCTTGACCTTGCGCCGCCAGATGAAGATCCCGACACCGGCGAGCACGGCGACCACCCCTTGGCTGGCGAACCAGCCCTGGGTGTCCGTCGGAGCGCCCAGCAACTGCAGCAGCGCGATCACCGAGTTGCCCGCGGTCATGGCGAGGAACCAGACACCCATCATCTGGGACGCGTACTTCCGCGGCGCGAGCTTGGTCGTCAGCGACAGACCCACCGGAGACAGGCACAGCTCACCCACGGTCTGCATGAAGTAGACGCTGACCAGCCACATCGGCGACACCTTGGCATCGCCCCCGGCCAGGCCCTGCGCCACCATCATCACGAAGAACGAGCCGCCGACCATGAGCAGGGCGAAGGAGAACTTCGACAGGGTGCTCGGCTCACGGTTCCGCTTGAACAGCGCCACCCACAGCATGGCGAAGAGCGGTGCGAGCGCCATCACGAAGAGCGGGTTCAGCGACTGGAACCAGGTGGTCGGGAAGTCAAAGCCCAACAGCGTGGCCTCGGTGTCCTTCTTGGCGAAGAGCGAGAGCACGGAACCGGTCTGGTCGTAGATCGCCCAGAACACGGCCGCGGCGGCGAAGAACCAGATGTAGCCCGACATCCGGGACTGCTCGACCGGGGTCAGATCCCTGTCCCGGCGGATCTTCACCAGATACCAGGCGGGCAGCAGCAGACCGAGGATCGTCAGCGGCCACAGCACCCAGTCCACGGTGAAGGCACCGAGCAGGCCGACGACCCCGTACGCGGCAGCCGCCACGGCGACCCAGACCAGGCCCTTGCGCAGCAGCGCCGCCCGCTCCGTCGCGGACACCGGCGAGGGAACCCTGGCGGACTCCTCGCTCAGATGCCGGAAGCCGAGGAAGAAGAAGACCAGACCCAGCGCCATACCGACACCGGACATGGCGAAGGCCAGGTGCCAGTCGACGTTCTGGCCGACCGAGCCGATCGTCAGCGGGGCGGCGACGGCACCCAGGTTGATGCCCATGTAGAAGATCGTGAAGCCGCCGTCACGGCGGGGATCGTTCTTGTCCCGGTAGAGCTGGCCCACCATCGTGGAGATGTTGGACTTCAGCAGACCCGAGCCCATGGCGATGACCGCGAGACCCAAGAAGAACATCGCGTCCACCGGGATGGCCAGCATGAAGTGGCCGGACATGATGATCACACCGGCGATGGCCGTCGCCTTGCGCGCGCCCCACACCCGGTCACCCAGCCAGCCGCCCGGAAGGGCGAGCAGATAGACCATGGCGTTGTAGACGGAGTAGATCGCGACCGCGGTCGCCGTTTTCATACCGAGCCCGCCATCGACCACTTCCGTGGACAGATAGAGGACGAGCAGCGCCCGCATCCCGTAGAAGCTGTACCGCTCCCACATCTCGGTCATAAAGAGGAAGGCCAGTCCGCGGGGGTGGCCGAGGAAGGTCTTCTCCGTACCGGCGGAGCCGGCCGAGTCCTTCGTCAGGCTTGACGCCATGGGTCGATCCTTGCGTGCTCGGGACGCACCGCTGCATCAGCGGCTCAGCGCCCGGTGGGGGGTGGCCGGCACCGGTACGAGAACTTCCCCGCCCCACGCCTGATGCGGGGCTGCGCCGACGTTGGGGTGTCGGGGCAAGGGGACAGCACGCACCGGGATCCACGCCCCGAACGCGTCTTGCGCTCGGGGCCCGGCCCACAGGTCATTCACTGTCTTCGAAACCGGTGCTTCCGGCTTCGAGCACAGAAAGAGACCCTTGGATTCACTGCCGCGCTCACTGCTAGCTGCTTGCGCGCAGGCCAAAGGTCTCCGTGTAGTGCTACAGGCGTAGTCGACACCATACGACACGAAACAACGCAATACGAAAGTGCCGGAGAGAGGGATCGTAGGCGTTCACCTCAACCCAAGCCGTGATTCAAAGGCCCTTAGTAAGATCCACTCCCAGACCCGCAGGGGTTCTCGATCGCACCCCGGCGCGCGCGCCTTGCGGACTACCATCACTCCATGACGCGTGTACTGCTCGCCGAAGACGACGCATCCATCTCTGAGCCACTTGCTCGCGCACTGCGCCGGGAAGGATACGAGGTCGAGGTGCGCGAGGACGGCCCGGCCGCACTGGACGCCGGCCTCGCGGGCGGTGTCGATCTGGTCGTACTCGATCTCGGACTGCCCGGGATGGACGGCCTGGAAGTCGCCCGCAGACTTCGAGCCGAAAAGCACACGGTCCCCATCCTGGTGCTGACGGCTCGCGCGGACGAGGTGGACACCGTGGTGGGCCTCGACGCCGGAGCCGACGACTATGTCACCAAGCCCTTCCGCCTGGCCGAGCTGCTGGCCCGGGTCCGGGCGCTGCTCCGCCGCGGCGCGACGGAACCGGCACCTCCGCCGGCGACCCACGGTGTGCGGATCGATGTGGAGTCACATCGGGCGTGGATGGGCGATGAGGAGCTCCAGCTCACCGCGAAGGAATTCGACCTGCTGCGGGTGCTGGTGCGGGACGCCGGCCGGGTGGTCACCCGCGACCAGTTGATGCGCGAGGTCTGGGACACCACCTGGTGGTCCTCGACCAAGACCCTCGACATGCATATCTCCTGGCTGCGCAAGAAGCTCGGCGATGACGCGGCGAACCCCCGCTATATCGCCACGGTCCGTGGAGTGGGCTTCCGCTTCGAGAAGAGCTGACCCGACCGCCTGCGGTGATGCGCGCCTGACCCTGGCCGGCGCGGCCACCGCCGGTTGCCGGTCGTTCCCGTCGGGTGGGTTCGCTGCCGACAGGGGGCGGGAAGGCGGACGGCAGGCTCCGGAGCCGTCATGGGTCGGTGCGGGTGTCTGTTGAAGCCGCACGGTGAGTGGGCGCCTCCCTGGAGACGGGTCGACGCGAGCACGCCCTTTCGGCGGTTGGCCGCCGGCCCTGTGGACACAGGGCAACAAGATCGGCGTTCTTGGCCACGGGACGGTCGACTGATCGCGCGTCGCCGCCTACTCGGTTCCGGCGAGTGCTTGTTTCTGGACCGGGGACGGCCTGATGTGGGTCGTGGGGCGGCCCAACCCTGTGGAACGCTAGGCCGATGATCACTGGTGCACCGGATGACGCGGAGTCGCTTGCCGTCGGGGCCCTTGAGTGGCTGATGAAGGCTGCGCGGGACATCGACGACGGTGTGGCCTGGCCGAACACTCCCGCCGACGACCAGGTCACGCCAACGCTGTACAGCGGAACTTCGGGAGTGCTGCCGACTCTCCTCGACGCATGGCGGTACTTCGGCGACGATCGGTACGCGGACATGGCTTTGCGCGGTGCCCGCAGCGTCGCTGACGCGGTCGAGGATTGGGATGACAGCGGCCTCTACCCGGGAGTGGCCGGCATGGCTGTCGCCCTGCGGGGCGTGCACCGTGTGCTCGGTGACACCGCGGCGGGGGCGTCCGCCGACCGTGCTCTGGACATCCTGCGGTCCCGCTACGACGGCGCGGGATGGAACGACTGGTTCGAACTGATCGCCGGCAACGCCGGCATAGCGCTCGCCGCGCTGGCATGCGGCGATCTCGACCTCGCCCAGCTGGCCGTGGATCGCTACGCGCACACTGCCGAGCCCACCACGGCTGGCGTTCAGTGGGAGATCCGGGCCGGTGCGGTCCCCCGCCTGCACCATATGTCGCACGGCACCCTCGGCATCGTCTACGCGCTCGCTGCCGTCGGCCGGGCAGCCGACCGCCACGACCTCGTCGACCTCGCCGTGGCCGGAGCCGCCGATGTCGTCTTCCGCAACGAAGCAGGCCCGGAGGGCTTCCTCGTCGGGCACTCCGATCCGCAACAGCGGCACGAGAAGATCGAACGCCACAACTACGGCTGGTGCCACGGCCCAGCCGGCGACGCCCAGGCATTCCGCCTACTGACCCACGTCCTGCCCGACGATCCCGCCTGGCCCGCCCTCGCCGACCGCTGCTGGCACACAGTCGTCAACTCCGGCATCCCACGACGGATCCGCCCCGGCTTCTGGGACAACAACGGCCGCTGCTGCGGCACCGCCGGCGTCCTGGCCCTCGCCTGCGACCGCCAGGTCGAACGCGGCGACGGCCGTGACTTCGCCGACATCCTCGTCGCCGACCTCGCGGCCCGCGCGACGACCGATGCCGAGGGTGTCCGCTGGTCCAATGTCGAACACCGGGAGACGCCCAGTGACCTCGCCCCCGCCACCGGCTGGGGCATGGGCAACGCGGGCATCATCCGGGAGCTCCTGCGCCACGCCCGCATCACCGCGAACCGCGAACCGCGGTACGCCGTCCCCCTTCCGGACCATCTACCCACTGCCTGAGCAGAGCTGCTCTGTGCCTCCGGCGATCGATTCGCCGTGATCGCCCGGGCAGAGCCAAGCAGCGTGTGCGGATCCTCCGCTGACGTTGGGAACGCCATCGGGGACGGGGTGGCCAGGGAACGTGTGCGTACCGCTGTGATCGACGCGCGTACCCGGCTGATCGGGAGGGAGCCATTTCCCAACGGGCCCGGGCTCCGGCCTCGCGTACTGGGCCGAACGGCTCGCCTTCAGGTTCCGGTTCTGGTTGCGGGGTGCCGAACGGTTCGCCTTCAGGTTCCGGTTCTGGTTGCGGGGTGCCGAACGGCTCGCCTTCAGGTTCCGGCCTCGCAGTGGTAGACCGAGCGGGCTCTCGGGCTCCGCCCTTCGATCACTGACCCGAACGGGCGACAAGTGATCGTTTCCGCACCCCGCCCAGGTGAGCTGGGGTGATCCACCGGGGTAGGCCGCTGGCGTCCCGCACTCCAGGGACCTTCTACGGACAAGGAGCCTTCCGTGCGACCCCGTATCTCCGCCGCTGCCCTCGCTCTTGGCGCACTCGCCCTGGTGATGCCGCTGGCCTCCCCGGCCCATGCGGCCAACGGCGACTTCCACTACCGCTACACCGGTCTGGACGGGCAACCCCAGCCGGGCGTGATCTTCGACCCGCCCAGCCGCAGGTGCCTGGTCATTCCCGAGGCCGCGAACCCTGGGTCCTCCTCGCCCGCGTTCGGGCCCCGGAACGACACCGACTCCATCGCGGTCGTCTACACCGAGCCCGACTGCACCGGTGAGTCCTTCCGCTTGCGCCCGCACGGGGAGCAGACCACAGACCGGCTCCTGCTTCGCTCGGTGATCTTCAGCTGAGCGAACGGGAGCCCGCCCGCCCCGGCTCGCGCCGCCCCCAAGGCGCGCGCCGGGGCTTTCGCTTCACTGCCGTTGCCGCACCCCGCTCACCAGGGCGTACCCAAGAAGTTCTCTGCGGAGGGCAAAGAGCGCGGGGGGCCATGCGCCGGCGCATAGGCTCGGGGCCGACACCCGACCCCGGAGGGACCACCCTTGCGTCGACGACTCATCAACTCCACACTCGCCGTCGTCCTCGTGGTGATCGCCGTCTTCGGTGTCTCCCTCGTCCTCGTCGAGACCCGCACCATCACCAGCAGCGCCGAGCAGAGCGTCAAGGCCGAGGCCCTGCGGCTGGTCAGCATCGTGGACAACAGGCTCATCGTCGGTGAGCCCCTCAACCCGGTCATCCTCGCCAGACAGATCGGCGGCGGACGGTACGCGCGCATCGAGATCCCGGGGAAGCCCGACATCGAGATCGGCGATCGTCCCAGCGGCAGCGTGATCCGGAGCGAGGTCCTGGGGGAGCGGAACGAGACGGTCACCGTTGAGGAGTCCCGTTCCTCCATCACCCGAGAGATCGGCCGCACCCTCCTGATCATCGGTGGGGTCGCCCTGCTCGCCGTGATCGCCGCGATCCTGCTCGCCGTACGGCAGGCGAACCGGCTGAGCTCCCCGCTCACCGACCTCGCCGAGACCGCGGAACGCCTTGGCTCCGGGGACCCCCGGCCGCGCCACCGGCGCTATGGGGTGCCGGAACTGGACCGGGTCGCCGATGTCCTCGACGCCAGCGCCGAGCGGATCGCCCGGATGCTCACCGCCGAGCGCCGGCTCGCGGCCGATGCCTCGCACCAACTCCGTACGCCGCTGACCGCGCTCTCCATGCGGCTGGAGGAGATCTCCGCCACCGATGACCCCGAGACGGTGAAGGAGGAGGCCAATATCGCGCTCACCCAGGTGGAACGTCTCACCGATGTGGTGGAGCGGCTGCTCACCAACTCCCGCGACCCGCGTACGGGCTCCGCCATCGTCTTCGACCTCGATGAGGTGGTGAAGCAGCAGATCGCCGAGTGGCGCTCGGCCTATCGCAGCGCCGGTCGCGCCCTGGTCTGTTCGGGCAAGCAGGGAATGCGGGCCGTGGGCACCCCCGGAGCGGTCGCCCAGGTGCTTGCCGCGCTCATCGAGAACTCACTGATGCACGGCGGCGGAACGGTTGCCCTGCGTACCCGGGTCACCGGAAACCAGGCGGTGATCGAGGTGACGGACGAGGGGCCCGGTGTGCCGGGCGATCTCGGGGCGCGGATCTTCGAGCGGGCCATCAGCGGACGCAACTCCACGGGAATCGGGCTGGCCGTCGCCCGTGATCTGGCCGAGGCGGACGGCGGGCGGCTGGAACTGCTGCAGCAGCACCCTCCGGTGTTCGCGCTGTTCCTCAGCCGGGTGGCCCGCAAGCGGAAAGACAACTACCCGTCCGTGCGCTAGCCCCGACCGAGTCGCCCGGCGGACGCTATCGGCGCGGTCCCACCGCGTCCGGCTCGGCCGCGCGGGCCTCCTGGTCCAGCTTCTCCAACTCCAACTCGTCCTCCAGCGACGGCGCCAGCGAAGGCTCCAAGCAGGTCTCCAACGACGACTCCAGGCAGGGCTCAACGGGGGAGCCGAGCGAGGGCTCGGGAGCGGGCTTCGCCGAGGGTTCCCGCGCAGGGTCCGGCTGTGGGTCTGCTGCCGGTAGCGCCTTGAAGACCCAGGTCCGATACGACCAGAACCGGAACAGTGTCCCGATCCCGATGCCGAGGAACTTGAAGATATTGCTCTGGAGCGAGCTGTCCCAGTCGAACCCGTAGGTCGCGATGAACAGAATCCCGTTCTCGATGACCGTGCCGATCAGACTGAACACCAGGAACAGCGACATCTCGCGCGTACGCCCACTCTTGGCGCGGTCACGGTAAGTGAAGTAGCGGTAACCGAGGTAGTTGGTGATGATGGCGACCGCGTTGGCGATCAGCGACGCCCGCACCACGGGGATGTCCGTGGTCGCCCGCACCAGATTGAAGATCGCGAAGTTGATGACAACGCCCGCGCCCCCCACCGCCCCGAACTTGGCGACTTCGCGCATGAGCTGCTGGAGCTGCCCGCGCAGCGCACCGCCTCGTTCACTCATAGTGAAGGTTCAGCCCCATCAGATCGATATCGTCAACCCGGTCATGCTAACCACCCGTACGTGCTCCCGCCCGGGGGCGACAGCGATGGTGTGGCGAGCCTGTGACACGGCCGTTCGGCGTACGGGTACGACAGATACCCTATAAGGGTGACGTTCCCGGTAGTCGGCATGGTCGGCGGCGGTCAGCTCGCCCGTATGACCCACGAGGCGGGCATCCCCCTCGGCATCCGTTTCAAGCTCCTCAGTGACACCCCGCAGGACTCGGCGGCCCAGGTGGTCAGCGATGTCGTCATCGGCGACTATCGCGACCTGGACACGTTGCGTGAGTTCGCGCGGGGCTGCGACGTGATCACTTTCGATCATGAGCATGTCCCGATTGAGCACCTCCGCGCTCTGGAGGCCGATGGCATCCCGGTGAGACCGGGCCCAGCGGCTCTGGTGCACGCCCAGGACAAGGGGGTGATGCGGACCCGGCTGATGGAGCTGGGGGTGCCCTGCCCCCGCCACCGGATCGTGACCGGTCCTGCCGATGTCGCGGCCTTCGCCGAAGAGGTCGGCGGCTTCCCCGTGATCCTGAAGACCGTGCGCGGTGGATACGACGGCAAGGGCGTCTGGTTCGTCCGGACGCAGGCGGACGCCAGCGAGCCGTTCCGCGCGGGTGTCCCCGTCCTCGCCGAGGAGAAGGTCGACTTCACCCGTGAGCTCGCGGCCAATGTGGTCCGCTCCCCGCACGGTCAGGCCGTCGCCTACCCGGTGGTGGAATCCCAGCAGGTCAACGGCGTCTGCGACACGGTCATCGCCCCAGCCCCCGATCTTGACGAGGAGCTCGCGGGCCAGGCCCAGCAGCTCGCGCTGAAGATCGCCGCCGAACTCGGCGTGGTGGGTCATCTCGCGGTCGAGCTCTTTGAGACGCCCGACGGCCGCATCCTCGTCAATGAGCTGGCCATGCGCCCCCACAATTCGGGGCACTGGACCCAGGACGGCGCGATGACCTCCCAGTTCGCCAACCATGTACGGGCCGTTCTGGACCTCCCCCTCGGAGATCCGCGCCCCCGCGCACCGTGGACCGTCATGTGCAATGTGCTCGGCGGCGACTACCCCGACATGTATGCGGCGTATCTGCACTGCATGGCCCGGGACCCCCAACTCAAGATCCATATGTATGGCAAGGATGTGAAGCCCGGCCGCAAGGTGGGGCACGTCAACACCTACGGCGACGATCTGGCGGACGCCCGCGAGCGCGCCCGCCACGCAGCCGACTACCTCAGAGGAACGATCACCGAATGAGCAACTCCGCACCCGGTCCGCTCGTGGGCATCGTGATGGGCTCCGACTCCGACTGGCCCGTCATGGAAGCAGCCGCCCAGGCCCTGACCGAGTTCGAGATCTCGTACGAGGTCGATGTGGTCTCCGCCCACCGGATGCCGCGCGAGATGATCGCGTACGGGGAGCGGGCGGACGCCCGCGGGCTCAAGGTCATCATCGCGGGTGCCGGCGGGGCGGCCCATCTGCCGGGGATGCTCGCCTCCGTCACCCCGCTCCCGGTCATCGGTGTCCCCGTACCGCTGAAGTACCTGGACGGCATGGACTCCCTGCTGTCGATCGTGCAGATGCCGGCGGGCGTCCCCGTCGCCACGGTCTCCGTCGCCGGCGCGCGCAACGCGGGACTGCTGGCCGCCCGCATCCTCGCGACCCAGGACGCGGAGCTGACGGCCCGGATGCGTGAGTTCCAGGAAGAGCTCAACCACCAGGCCACCGAGAAGGGCAAGCGTCTGCGCGCCAAGGTCGAAAGCACTGGTTCCTTCGGCTTCGGGAAGTAAGGCCATATGCCGAACGACACGAACGACACGAGCGACCCGAACGGGACCGACCAGGCGACCCCGGCGATTGTCACCGCCCAGGACCCCGCCCATCTCGCGCGCGCCCTGGAACTGCTCACCGACCACCCCGTCGTGGACGGTCACAACGACCTGCCCTGGGCCCTGCGGGAGAAGGTCCAGTACGACCTGGACAAGCTGGACATCTCCGCGGATCTCACCGGCCGTCTGCACACCGACATCCCCCGGCTGCGCGCCGGAAAGGTCGGCGCCCAGTTCTGGTCCGTGTACGTCCGCTCCGGAATGGCCGGAGACGACGCCGTCAGCGCCACCCTGGAGCAGATCGACTGCGTGCGCCAGCTACTGGCCCGCTACCCCGCCGAGCTGGCCTCCGCGAACACCGCGGACGACATCGAGTCGGCCCGCGCGGACGGCCGGATCGCCTCGCTGATGGGCGCTGAGGGCGGCCACTCGATCAACAGCTCCCTCGCCACCCTGCGTGCGCTCTTCACCCTCGGCGTTCGCTATATGACGCTCACCCACAACGACAACGTCCCCTGGGCCGACTCGGCCACCGACGCCCCGGGCGTCGGCGGTCTCTCACCCTTCGGCCATGAGGTCGTCCGGGAGATGAACCGGCTCGGCATGCTGGTGGACCTCTCCCATGTGGCGCCCTCCACCATGCACGACGCGATCGCGACCGCCACCGCCCCGGTCGTCTTCTCGCACTCGTCGGCCCGCGCGATCTGCGACCACGTACGCAATGTCCCGGACGATGTACTGGCGCTGCTCCCGGCCAACGGCGGGATCGCGATGGCCACCTTCGTACCGAAGTTCATCCTGCCCGAGGCGGTCGACTGGACCCTGGCCGCGGACAACAACCTCCGTGCGCACGGCTTCCACCCGTTGGACATGTCGCCGGAGGCCATGAAGCTCCACGCGGTCTTCGAAGAGGCCAACCCGCGCCCCATCGCCACCGCCGCCACCGTCGCGGACCATCTCGACCATATGCGCGAGATCACCGGCATCGACCACGTGGGCATCGGCGGTGACTTCGACGGTACGGCGTTCACTCCGGCCGGTCTCGACGATGTCGCCGGTTACCCCAATCTGATCGCGGAGCTACTGCGGCGCGGTTGGTCCGAGCCCGACCTCGCCAAGCTGACCTGGCAGAACGCGGTACGGGTGCTCCGCGACGCCGAGTCGGTCGCCCGGGACGAGCAGTCCCGCAGGGGCCCGTCCCAGGCGACCATCACCCAACTCGACGGCTGAGCGGGAGCGGGCGGTAGGTCAGCAAGCAGGGGTGCCGGGCTTTCTCGCCCAGCACCCCTGCTTGGTTCCCAGCGGCTGCGCGCTTCCGTCGCTCAACCGACGCAGAGACAGAACGGATGCCCCGCCGGGTCCGCGTAGACCCGCCAGGTACGGGACTTGTCCTCGTTGTCCAGCACCTTCGCGCCCAGCGCCAGCACCTGCTCCTCGCCCGCGTCCAGATCGGGCACCATCAGATCGAGATGGAACTGCTGGGAGCCGTCTTCCGACGGCCACTTCGGCGGGATGTGCCCCGGGGCCTCCTGGAAGGCGAGCAGGGCGCTTCCGGCGCCCACCAACTCCACCCAGTCGGGTTCGGTGTCGCTGGGCTCGATCTCACCGCCCAGGATCTGCTGGTAGAAGCCCGCGAGTGCGGTCGGGTCCGGACAGTCCAGGGCAACGGCTCCCAGCCTGGCGAAGGCCATGGTTCCTCCTCGATCGGGAATCGATCTGCTTGTTACCGCGAAAAACCTTATGCGGTAACCACCCCGGGCTGATGCTCGCGGTGCGCGGTGCGCGGTGCGCGGTGCGACGGATCAGGCGGTCGGGCGGCCCATCGCCCGGTACACCCAGCCCGCCTTGCGCCACTTCACCGGGTCCAGCGCGTTCCGTCCGTCCAGCACGATCCGTGCGGTGGTGACCTCGCCCAACTCGGCCGGGTCCAGCTCCCGGAACTCACTCCACTCGGTCAGATGCAGCACCGCGTCGGCGCCGCGCACCGCGTCCAGCGCCGTGTCCGCGTACCCCAGGGTGGGGAAGAGCCGTCCGGCGTTCGCCATGCCCTTGGGGTCGTAGACCGTGACCTGGCCGCCCTGGAGATGGATCTGACCGGCCACATTGAGCGCGGGGGAGTCGCGTACGTCGTCCGAGTCCGGCTTGAAGGTCGCACCGAGGACGGCGATCCGCTTTCCCAGGAAGGACCCGCCCCCCACGGCCTCCCGGGCCAGCTCGACCATATGGCCGCGCCGTCGCATGTTGATGGAGTCGACCTCCCGGAGGAAGGTCAGCGCCTGGTCGACACCCAGCTCACCCGCGCGCGCCATGAAGGCCCGGATGTCCTTGGGCAGACAGCCACCGCCGAAGCCGATCCCGGCCCGGAGGTACTTCGATCCAATGCGCTCGTCATGGCCGATCGCCTCCGCCAGCTTCACCACATCGCCGTCGGCGGCCTCGCACACCTCGGCCATCGCGTTGATGAAGGAGATCTTGGTGGCCAGGAAGGAGTTGGCGGAGGTCTTCACCAGCTCGGCCGTGGGGAAGTCGGTCACCACAAAGGGCGACCCCTCGGCGATCGGGGTGGCGTACACCTCGCGCAGCAGCTTCTCCGCCCGCTCGCTCGCCACACCGGCCACGATCCGATCCGGGCGCAGGGTGTCCTGCACGGCGAACCCCTCCCGCAGGAACTCCGGGTTCCAGGCCAGCTCCACATCCTCGGGAGCCTGCTCGACCAGCAGCTTCGCCAGCCTGGCCGCGCTACCGACCGGCACGGTCGACTTGCCGACGACCAGCGCGGCCCGCTTCAGCCGGGGCGCCAACGAGGCGAAAGCGGCATCGACGTACGACATGTCGCAGGCGTACTCACCATGCTTCTGCGGGGTGTTCACACAGACGAAGTGGACATCGCCGAACTCGCCGACCTCTTCCCAGGAGGTGGTGAACCGCAGCCGGCCGCTCGACCCCTCGATCCCGGCGACGTGCTTGGCCAGGAGTTCCTCAAGCCCGGGCTCGTACATCGGCACTTTGCCCGCCGACAGCATCTCGATCTTCTCGGGCACCACATCGAGCCCCAGGACCTCGAAACCCAACTCCGCCATGGCTGCGGCATGGGTCGCCCCCAGGTAGCCGGTGCCAATCACGGTGATCTTGAGGGCCATGGGTGCTCCAAGCAGCTCTAGGGGACGCGACCCGAGCATAGTCGCGCACCACTCAGGGCACTCTTGCCCCTGTCGCGTAGGTCACGTAGGCCCCTGAGGGGGACACCACTAAAATAGGTTACTTAACGGTAGTTAGCTTTCTTTGGGGAGTGAGAGACATGGCCAAATCGACCGGGAGCTCAGAGTTCGACCTGTACCGCCCGTCTGAAGAGCACGACATGCTCCGGGACGCCGTCCGCTCGCTCGCCGAAGCCAAGATCGGCCCGCACGCCGCCGCCGTTGACGAAGAGGCCCGCTTCCCCCAGGAAGCCCTGGACGCCCTCACCGCCAGCGACCTCCACGCGGTACACGTCCCCGAGCAGTACGGAGGCACCGGCGCCGACGCGCTCGCCACCGTCATCGTCATCGAGGAGGTGGCCCGTGTCTGCGCCTCCTCCTCCCTGATCCCCGCCGTCAACAAGCTCGGCTCCCTCCCCTTGATCCTCTCCGGATCGGAAGAGCTCAAGACGAAGTACCTGGGACCGCTCGCCAAGGGTGACGCGATGTTCTCGTACTGCCTCTCCGAGCCCGACGCGGGCTCCGACGCGGCCGGGATGAAGACCAGGGCCGTACGCGACGGAGACTCCTATGTCCTCAACGGAGTGAAGCGCTGGATCACCAACGCCGGAGTCTCCGAGTACTACACGGTGATGGCGGTCACCGACCCCGGCAAGCGCTCCAAGGGGATCTCCGCCTTCGTCGTCGAGAAGTCGGATCCCGGAGTCTCCTTCGGCGCCCCCGAGAAGAAGCTCGGCATCAAGGGCTCCCCGACCCGCGAGGTCTACCTCGACAACGTCCGCATCCCCGCCGACCGCATGATCGGCGCCGAGGGCACGGGCTTCGCCACCGCCATGCAGACCCTGGACCACACCCGCGTCACCATCGCCGCCCAGGCCCTCGGCATCGCCCAGGGTGCCCTCGACTACGCCAAGGGCTATGTCCAGGAGCGCAAGCAGTTCGGCAAGCCGATCGCCGAGTTCCAGGGCGTCCAGTTCATGCTCGCCGACATGGCCATGAAGCTGGAGGCGGCCCGCCAACTCACCTACGCGGCGGCAGCCAAGTCCGAGCGGGTGGACAGCGACCTGACCTTCTTCGGCGCCGCCGCGAAGTGCTACGCGTCGGACGCCGCGATGGAGATCACCACCGACGCCGTCCAACTCCTCGGCGGCTACGGCTACACCCGCGACTACCCGGTGGAACGCATGATGCGCGACGCCAAGATCACCCAGATCTACGAGGGTACGAACCAGGTCCAGCGGATCGTGATGGCGAGGAACCTGCCGAAGTAGCGGTTCTTCGCAGGGCGGCTGCCTTCTCCGATGACCGGGGTGCGGCGATCGGCTTCTGGTCCGCTCGGGCCTGCCCCGGGCCCCTCCTGGGCGTCATGCTGGGGAAATCCTGGGCGGACACTGGGCTGGAACCCGGTTCTGATCTGCACAAACGACAAGGCCCCTGGTGTTCGCCCGATCGGCCGGGGCCTCTTTCGTTGCTTCGACTACGCCAGCGGGCAGGGTTGTTCGGGACAGCCCTCAGGCTCGGTAGCGCGAAGGGCGCTCGGCTACCTGGCCAGGGCTGAGACCGTCCACGGTCAGGTTGCCGGTCCACAGGTGGTCTCGGTTGGCGTAGGTGGTTTCGAAGCTGGCGCGTTTCCCACCGGGCTCCAGCTTCCAGCCCTGTTCACGGAACTGGGCGATACGGTCGCTGCCGCAGAGGAATGCCCGGGTCGCCTGGATCAGAATCCACTGTGCGAGTTCGGTGTCCCTGGCCGCGGGTCTGCCACAGCTACGGGCCATCTGCCACAGCCGTGGCCACTCGACACCAGGTGTGAGGGGTCCGATCACGGCCACGTCCCCGATCCGCCGTTCGTCAAGATGGTGGTTGGCGTAGCCGAAGACCGTGCCGAACATCGCGAACACCGTGACCCGACCCCGTCCGGTCAGGCCCTCGTCATTGCTGCTCATCTTGGGAACCCTTGGCTGTGGCGGTCCGGGCGCCTTAGCCACGCCCGGACCGCTTCCGTTCGGTGAGGGTGGATCAGCAGCCGCCGTCACCGCAGCACGCGGGCGGGTTGCAGTCCTTCGCCGAACCCCACAGCCGGTCGTCGACGTGGAACCCGGCGGCCCTGACGCGGTCCACCACGGAACCGATCAGCGGCCGGGTGCGGACGGTGGCCTTGGGCTCGTGGCCGAGGAAGAACCCGAACTGCTCGTCGCACCAGGCGGCGTATGCCTGGGTGTGGAGTACGAACGAGTGCCAGCCGGGGTCAACGGCATCGGACGGGGCCATGTCGAACGCCCGGGTGTCGCCCATGACCTTCAGGAAGGCAAGGGCCTGGTCCACGATCCGGCGGGCCGTGGACAACTCGTGTCCGTACTCCTCCGCGCAGAAATCCGACACCTTCTCGAACAGCTCGGGACTGATGAGGTCCCGCCCGTGCCGTAGGGGGATGGGAGATTCCAGCATGGTCGTCACAGTGAGATTCCCTCTCTCTCGACGGTTGGGGAACTGGTTACGCGGCGGGCGGGGGCGGTAACTTCTCGCCGCCACCCTCGGTCTTGTCGCGGGGGTCGGTCATGCCTGCACCTCCTGTTCTGCTTGACGGCCTGGTGAGGCCGTCTCCCGCCTTCAGCGGGCGGAAGCCTCGGTGGCCCTCATGGCCTCGGCAATCTGCTCCACCACGGCGGCGGGGAGCATCCCCAGGTGCACGTACGGGAGACCGTTGTAGGTGACCGTGGGGCGTATGCCCCTCCATGCCGCTTCGGGAATGCCGAGGGTGGTCAAGGCGACCCGTATGGACTCGGCGGCATCAGTGGCTCGTGTTCGGCCGTCTCTCCAGGTCTGCATGTCCATCAGTGGCCGGTCCTGTGGGTCCGCAGCAGGATGTTGCAGTCAGCGATCGTGCTGCTGTCCCGCTCCATCGCAGCGGCCTTCCGGAGCTGGCCCAGCCGCGCGCACTCGGGGCAACCGGCCACCGGCCGGGGCGAGGGGGGTTCCTTCCGCGTAGGCAGCGTCACCGTTGGTTCGTGCCACCGATCCGGTTCCATCGTCATTGCGCCGCGCCCTCTCGATCGCTTCCGAGGCCGATGGAATGACCCTAGAAAGCGGGGAACGGAGCGGGCCACGGTCTTGCACGAGCTTGCACGCGAACTAGCCGAGGGACGTGATCGCATTAGAGATCAGAGCCCGGGCGGGTGCGCCGTAGACAGCGAGCTTGGACAGCTCGGAGAACGCCCTGGCGTACGTGGCGACCTCGCTGGGCGCCGTGACGTTCACTGCCGCCGTGAGTATCTCCACGCTCGCTTGGCGGCCGTCGAAGAGATAGAAGGCTTCCAAGGGCCAGACAAGCCGCTGGGCCGTGAAAGGGATTACCCCGAGGCTCACGTTCGGAAGCGCCATGACGGCCAGTAGGTAGCCGAGCTGTCCAGCCATGGCGGGAGCGTCGCCAATGCGATAGCGGAGCACCGTTTCTTCCAACAGGAGAGCGAAGCGGCGGTTGCCGTCATGGAGCACGCGTGAGCGCTCGATTCGGGATGCTGCCGCCGTCTGCGAGTCGTCAGGGGTGCCTTGAAAGGCGGCGATGGTCGATAGCAGAGCTGCCGCGTACGCCTCGGTCTGAAGCATGCCCGGCACCACGTTCGAGCAGTACACGCGGAAGTGGCGGGTCTGCTCGTAGAGAGGGCCAACCTCCTCCTGCGCCCGGCGCATGCCGTGCCGGTGCAGCTTTTGCCAGTGGACATACATCTGATCGGCCTGGATATTTGCCGCGATCAGGTCGTCTGTCTGGTCCTCTGCTCCGCACGCTTTGCACCAGGCGCGGATGTCGGCGGCCGATGCTTCGTTCTTCGGGCACTTGTCGTGCCGGTAGACGACAGCGGGCACACCCGACGCGCGTTCGATGACTCCCCGGACGACGACTTCGAGCGGCTTGACCGTGCGCATGTGGGCGGAGCACTTGTGTCCCGGTGCGTAGGTCACGTACTCCCAAGAGTCCCAGTCGTACTCCGGGGCCTCTTCCTTCTTGGTCCTTGCCATGATCGCACCTCTCCGCTTCGCCGGGTGTACGGACGACGTTAGGGAAGGCCCTGGGCAGGCATCCACGTTGTTGCATGCTGTTGCACGGATTCACCCAAGCGCGGTGATGGCCTTGGTGATGAGGTCGCGGGCCGGCACTCCAAGAGCAGCGATTCGGGAGAGGTCCGTGAAGGCACGGAGGTAGGTTCCGATCTCCCCGGGCGCAGTCAGGTTGATCTCCGCTGTCAGGGTCTCGACGGCTACCTGTTGGTCGTCAAAGGCGTAGAAGGCTTCGAGGGGCCAGACGGTCCGGCGGGCGCGGGCGGGGATGATCCCGAGGGACACGTTCGGCTGACCCATGACCGTGAGCAGGTACTCAAGCTGTCCGCGCATCGGTGCGTCGTCCGCGACGCGGTAGTAGAGAACCGTCTCTTCGAGGAGGATCGCGAAGCGGTGGTCACCCTCCCGGAGTACGCGGGAGCGGGACTGCCGTGCCCTCACGGCGTCGGCTACGTCGTCTGGGGTGCCCTGGAAGGCAGTGATGGCCTTGAGGAGACCTGTCGTGTACCCGGCGATCTGGAGCATTCCGGGCACGACGTTCGACGCGTAGACGCGAAATGAGCGTGTCCGCTGGTAGAGCGGGGTTGTCTTCTCGTGGATGCGGCGCATGCCGTCGCGGTGGATCTGCTTCCACTCGACGTACATGGACTCTGCGTTTCGGGAGGCAGCGATTATGTCGGCCGCCTGGTCGGCGGCGCCACAGGCCGCGCACCATGCGCGGATATCTGCGTCTGACGGCCAGGAAATGCCTCGGGCGATCCTGGACGACTTGGCCCTGTGCCAGCCGCACAGGACGGCCAGGTCATGTCCTGAGAGCCCAGCGTCTTTCATGAGCCCTTGGAGACGGGTGGCCACGGCTGCCCGTGCTGCCTGGGCGCTGGACGAGGGGGACGCAGACATGAGTGGGCTCTTCAATTTCCGTCAGTCAGACCGTGAACTTCTCGTGCGGGATGCCGCGCTCCCAGACTGCCTCGAACGCAGCCGAGGCCAGCCGTGCCACAGCGGGCTCGGAACGAACCTCCCAGCCAGGCTCGGACCAGTTCCCATCACCGGAGAAGTGGTTGAAGAGCACGATCTCTCTGTCGAACACCCAGCAGTCGTTTCCGGGAAGCGCGATGTCCGAAGCCTGCCGCCTGGGCAGCCAGCGAACCTGCTCCCCGGCCTGAAGGTTGACCACAGTGCCGGCGTGCTCGTACCGGATGTAATCCGTTACCGGTTCCGATACGACGCGGGCACGCCGGACGATCACTCCTCGGGCCACGGTGCTGCGAATCAAATCAACCCACGGCGTCCAGTAGGTGGACGCCGGGTCGATGTCGCGCTGGCCCGTACGCTTCCAGGTCTCGAAGTCCTCGGCCTCATCACCCACGCCGTACGAGTCGCGCAGCTCCAGGTGCACAGCCGAGTGCTTGGCTGCGGCCAGCAGTTCGTTAAAGCCCGGCTCGTTCTGCGACATCGCCCGCCTTCCTGAGCATCGGCACCATACGGGCCGGAATCCGAATTACGGCTTCGTGCGGCGGGATGCCCGGAGTGTGCCCGGGGGCCTCGAACGCCGCGCACTCCGCCTCTAGCTTCCCCATACGGTGGCGGAGCCCTGCTGCCCGGTGTCTGGATCAATCCCGATGAACCGTAGTGCCATGACTGCCTCCGGTGTCGAGTGGCTTACGCCAACTTGCACGAGCGTCATCCCTGCACCGCAGGGGCGTCAAGGGGGCCGCTGGAGCCCCGTAGGACCGGTGGCAGACGCCACAGCGGTCTGATCAGTGAAGACCGGCAGGTGATCATGGGGGAATCCTGGGAAGGCACCCAATGAGGGCCCTGCGGGCTACCGCTTTGGCTTCGTTGCCGGATGCACCCGCAGCGCGGCCCCCAGCTGCCCTCTGTTCACGCCCCGTACTTGGCCCACCATTCGGCGAATGGTTCAGCATGCGCGAGTACAGCGTCACGGTGCCGCGTGAATTCCGCCGTTCGTTCGGGTGGCAGCACTTCCGATCCCAGATACCGCCCGGTTCCGTCGTAGTTCATCACAGCCACGGAATCGGAGTCGAAGACCCAGAAGTCCGGAACCCCCTCCGAGGGGTTGGCTTTGTCGGTGACGTCGAGGATGAAGAACTCCTCACCCCCGGTCATGTTCTTGCGGTACCCCCACCCGAGTTCGAACTTCAGATAGTCGGTGAGCGGGCGGCGCAGAATGTGAACCCGGTAGACCCGTTTCCCCTGGTCGGTGTGTGAGCGGAGTTCTTCGACCCAGCCCGCGTTGTAGCCGTCCGGCTGTGGCTCCCCGGCCAGGAACGCGTGGTAGGCGTCGACATTCCCGGACTTGCTGTAGTCGTCCAGGGTTTCCAGCCGGAACGCCTCACGGTCGAACGTGTCGAAGAGGTCGCCGAGGGCCCTAGATGAGGTTGTCACGGATGGCCTTCTTGATCAGTTCCATTTGGCTCGATGCTCCCGAGGCTGAGGTACGCGGGTCAAGCGATCACCGTTGACGGAACAGGAAACCGCCTGGCCGGTGCAGGGTGCTTCTCCTACCGATCAAAACGCGATGGGCCCCGTCCGGATCATCCTCCCGACGGGGCCGCCTCTGTGCGTTTCATTGCTTCGGGCCTAGGCCTTGGGGAACTGCCCACCTCGGACGGCGCTGACGAACGAGGCCCAGGCGGGCAGTGAGACGACCACAGTTGGGCCGTCTATCGCCTTGCTGTCCCGTACGGGGATGAAGTCCTGGATCGATGCGTACGCGGGGGCCCACTCGACACACTGGCCGCCGTCGGGTCCGCTGTAGCTGGATTTTCGCCACTGCGTGCTTGCTGGATCTTTCTCTTTCACGGCTCTCTAGCTCCTTGTCGTCTCGGAGATAGGGCGTTGTGGTGCGCTAGGCGTGGAGCTTGCCGTCGTTGAGGGCTTCAACGAATGAGGCCCAGGCGGGCCCGGAGACAGCCACAGTTGGGCCATCTATAGCTTTGCTGTCACGTACGGGGACGACGCCGTGTGCTGACGCGTACGCGGGGGCCCACTCGACGCACTGGCCGCCGCTCGGGCCGCTGTAGCTGGATTTGACCCATGCCACGTCGTTGCTCATACAGATGCTCCTTGGCGATTCTCTCGATGTGGGCAAGTGAGTCTGCGGGCGCCAGAGCTTCGGCCCGCAAACGATCGTAGATATCGGAGGCGCTAGCCACTGTTTTGGCGTTGTCATACAGCCGCCCTCCCTGAGGCCCTTCGGCGTGAACCAAAGTGGGGGCGTCGTCAAACTCAAGCAGGGTGAATGGCAGATCGTGAGCTGGCGCACCCCCAGTGAAGGGCAGCACCTGAAGCGTGACACTCGGCGAGGCTGCCTCCCGAACTAGATGCTCAAGCTGTTCTGCCATGACACCGGAACCGCCGACTGCTGTGCGAAGACAAGCTTCATGGAGCACCACCCAGAGCATCGGGGGTGACGCTTGCTCCAGCACCTCGTGACGTCGAATGCGCGCAGCAACTCTGCTTTCGACTACGTCGCAGCCCTCCCGTGGTACTCCGGCGCGGAAGGTGGCGCGCGCGTATGCCTCTGTCTGCAGCATGCCCATAGTGAAAGCAACTGAGAAGTCGTAGATCCTCGTTGCTCGCTGTTCGAGGTCCACGTAGGGCTGAAACCAGTTCGGATGGTCGCCCGCGAGGATGCGCCGAAGCCGGCGAACGAACAGTGAGCCCGTGCCTAGTGCTCTGTCGGCACCGACCGCGAACCTCTCGCTCGGGATCACCTTGCCCGCTTCTACTTTCGATACGTGGCCTTCTGAGTATCCCGTTGCGTGCCCAAGACCACGCAAGGTCATTTTGTGTGCTTTGCGCACCTGTTTGATGTCCAGCCCAAAAGACTGAAGTGGATGCAAGTTCTCCGACGGCTCTTCGCTACTCATCCTTTGACCTCAGGTTCTCTGCTCTAAGTCAACGCCTTTTTCGCTGAACAAACTTGCACGTTCTCCTGCAAGTAGAGCGAGTCTAGCCGCACTTGTGTTGATCTGGTTACACACAGCCACAGTGAACCACTGAGAGGTGAGGTGTCGTGCATCCCCCCAACCCCCAACACGGGACTGATCCAGCCCAAGGCGAAGTCCGAGCAGCCTGTGAGTCGTTCGCGCGGGGTGTCGACTGATGACCACCACCCCCGAGCTCGGCGACGTAGTCCGAGACACCAGCAACAAGAACCGCATCGGCCGGGTCATGGGCCATGAAGGGCCCTACTACCAACTCCGCCCACTCAACGGTGGTGTGGAGTGGGATGCCCTTCCCGAGCACCTTGTTCCCGCTGAGCAGTCAGACGCGATGAGCGCCGCCGTCGCCGAGGTCAACGCGCACAGTCGGTGGGGGCTTTGAGCGTGTGCCCCATCGTGAAGTTGCTGGGTCGGCTGCGCGGGGCCTACCGCCGCTACTTCCTCTGAGCCCTGAGCCCCGAGTCCTGAGCCCTGATCGGGAGGGTCGGCGATGGCATCGAGCCTCGCCGGGTCCGTCCGGTCCAGACTCCTGGGCCTGGCTCCCCGGGGCTTCTGCCCCACCCGAATACTCCCGCCTCTCAGTCGCCCCGTACGTCTGAGAGCCGGTGAGAGGGGTCCGTCCGGATCGGTGAATGGGCGCATCGATGCGGGCGGACCCCCAGACGGCGGTGCGGCGCCCCGACGGGCCGACCGCGAATCGATCTGTCCGGGGCTGCGCCGAACATCTTCGAAGGAGCTGAACCACGTATGCGTGAGGCTGTCCACCGTGCCCTGACATGGGTGTTGAGCCTGTTGCTTCCCGCCACTGGTCGGCATGGCGGCCCCCGGGGGCCGCAGTGGGAACGGCGCGTCGTCGACCTCGGGCCGTGGGCCAAGCCATGGCCGACAGCCGCACCACGGCACGTCAGGGACCGGCACACCCCGTTCCGTGGTGACAACATCCCCGCGGCCCGTCCCTATGTGCGGTTCGACCACCACACGATCCAGCGCGGAGCCGTACGGCTGAAGCCCCTGAGGGCGCTGGTCTACGCGCCCCACGGGCTGCACCTGGGAGGCTCTCCGCTCTCGCGGCCACCATGGCCGCCCGCTTGAGTGGCGCCCGAGGGCTACTCCGTATCCACGTGTCACCCCGCGTGCTGGTCTGACGTCTCGGCAGAAAGATGGAAACGGGCGCGTGTTCTCTGAGGTTTCTTCCCCGCTCATGCGTATGACCTCATGATTCGCGCTTCTGTCCAGGTCCCTTTCCTCCTACTCGCAGGTGAACGGTCGCATCTCAGGCACACCAGCCCGAGAGTCAATCGTGCTCATTTGATTACACATAGTTAGCACTTCGTTGGTGAAGGGTGGTAATTGGCCATGAACGGCAATGGCATCTCGCACGAACAGAGGGAAGGCGCCGCCGAGGCGGGGTCGCGGGAGCACCCCTATGCGCCGCAACCGGGAGACATCGTGCGCGATGTCGGTTGCCGACGGGTGGGGCAGGTGATGGGGCATGTGGGGCCGAGGTATCGCGTTCGGCCACTCAACGGGGGCTGCCAGTGGGAGGCCCGTGCCCATGATCTCGCTCCCGCTGTGTACTCCGACGCGATGAGTGCTGCCGTGGCCGAAGCCAACGCCCAGAGCCGATGGGGGCTTTGATATGTCAGGGCCGGGGAATCACGCACCGGGCAGTGACGCGCAGGGTAGCCAGCGGCGCGTCTGCGGAGTGCGGGCGGTGCTACCGCTGGGGTTGGTCGCACTCGTCCTGGAGAGCACTCCCACCGCCGGTGATCCGCTCGATGTGGAGACTTCGCTGAGTTGCCCGTTGGAGGAACACGCGACCGGCTGGCACTACGACCTCGTATGGGAGTTGGACGATCCCGGCAATGGCGAGATGTGGGCGTTGTGGTCCGATGGGGGAGAGCCTGAGTTAGTGGTCATCCAGCCCGACTGCCCCGTCCGCAACGGTAGGTCCGGTGTGGAGGGCGAGGCGTGCACTCTCTTCGCGTGGCATTCCGGCGGCCACAGCTTTGAGTTCATCGATCCACACCACGATGAGGTTCTGCTCAGCGCCGTGTGCGCCGGGCTCAAGGCCGCCGTCGCCAAGCGCCTGGCACGGTCCATCCACGCCCCCGGAGAACGCCGTGCCGCGCAGTCCCGGGAGCCGCTGTGAGGAGCCGGGCGGAAGCCATCGCCGTCACCATCGGGGCCGTCGTCATGGTCTTCGTCCTGGCTTTCGCCGTTGTGCGATGGGCCGACGGGTGAGAGCCCTGGTGGCCGGGTGTCCTGGCGCATGGAAAGACCCGCCCGGTTCGGGCGGGTCCTCAAGAGGCGGTTCCGGATCGTCAGTTGCCCGACACCGTGACCTTCTCGTCGTTCTCGATCTGCTTGACCAACTGGCTCACCTTGGCCTTGTCCCAGACCAGGTTGCCGCCACGGCTACCCGAGATCGGCATGTTCATCGACTTGCCGTCGCCGCCCGTGACGCCCTTCATCGCGAAGAACATCTGCCCCAGGTCCCACAGCGACATCTCCTTGTCCACGATCACCGTGTCCAGGCCGGCCCCCATCACGGGATAGAGCTTGAACGGATTGAGGACCGTGCCCGGTGTGGCCGTCTGACTGGCCAGGGCCGCGAGGAACTTCTGCTGGTTCTTCGTCCGGGCGAGATCCCCCTCGCCGAACGCGTATCGGGTCCGTACGAACGCCAGCGCCTGCTCGCCGTCGAGCGTCTGCTTGCCGGCCGCGAAGTCAGCGCCCGACTTCTTGTCCTTGAACGCCTTGGGGATGTCCAGTTCCACTCCGCCGATCGCGTCGACGATATGGGCGAAGCCGGCGAAGCCGATCTCCGCGTAGTGGTTGATCCGCAGGCCGGTGTTGTGTTCGATCGTCCGGACCAGCAGCTCGGGGCCGTCCTCGGCGTACGCCGCGTTGAGCTTCACCCGGCGGCCCGTGTTCGGGAAGGACTTGCCCGAGTCGGAGCCCTTGAACGAAGGGATCTCCACATCCGAGTCACGCGGCAGCGAGATCATGGTGTTCCCGCTGGAGCACTTGGCGAGGATCATCATCGAGTCGGTGCGCTTGCCCGCGGCGGAACCGGTTCGCAGCCGCTTCTTCTCCTCCGACGACATGCCCTCACGGCTGTCGGAGCCGACGATCAGATAGGTGGTGCAGTCGCCGCCGTTCGGTCTCTCGATGACCTTGGAGAGATCCACCTCGCGCTTCATCTTGGAGTCGGCCCAGAAGTAGGTGCCGATGGAGACGACGAGGAGCGAGCCGACCAGTACCAGCGAGCCGATCTTTATCCTGCGCCTCCAGTCCGGGGCGCCCCGCGGTGGGCCGGCGGGCGGCGGCGGAGCGCCGTGGTTGCCGTAGCCCTGCTGATCTCCGTAGCCGCTCTGGTCGCCCTGGTTGCCGTAGCCCGGCTGGCCGGCTTGGCCACCCTGGTACCCCTGGTTTCCCTGACGACCGGCCCGCCCGGACGGGGAGCCATAGACCTGGCCCGTGTTGTAGCCGCTGTCGTACGGAGGGTTATGGCGGTCGTCATGCCCCTGCGACTGCTGCTGCGGGACCGGTCGTCGCTGCACATGGCGCATCGCGCGAGCGCCTTCGGGCTCTGAGCCCTGGCTGCCGCGTCCGTATCCTTCGGGCCAATCGTTCATGACGGTAAGTGTGCCGGGGTACGGGTCGCCCCCAACAGGGTGGGTGGAGAATCGAACCGGGCCTGTTGCCAAGCTGATGCAATGCACCAGTGATCTTGGAAGGCTCCTGACCCGGCCTTCGGCCAGGCTGTTCCACCTCGATCTTCACTTTCTTCACTCCAGCCCCTTCAGCCCTCCCGCCTGGTGTGTGTACGCGGGAGAGCCCGCCGAGGCCGCCCCAGCGCCGGTCGTCGGCGGAGAACGTGCGTACGGGGAGGGAACGGCACGGCTCCGCTCGTCGTCGTGCGGGCTCGCCCGTGAGCGAGGTGAAGAAACGTCCCGCTTACGCTGGAGCACATGACAGAGCAGGCCCAGCGCCATAACCCGGATATTCCGGGCAAGCCCACCTCGGCTTCCCGTACCACTCTCAGCCACATCATGACCGGCTCGGACACCAATCTCCTCGGTACCGTGCACGGCGGTGTGATCATGAAGCTGGTGGACGATGCCGCGGGCGCGGTCGCGGGGCGGCACTCCGGCGGACCTGCCGTCACCGCCTCCATGGACGAGATGGTCTTCCTGGAGCCGGTCAGAGTCGGCGATCTGGTCCATGTGAAGGCCCAGGTGAACTGGACCGGTCGATCGTCGATGGAGGTCGGGGTGCGGGTGCTGGCCGAGCGGTGGAATGAATCCACCCCCGCCCAGCAGGTCGGCTCCGCCTATCTGGTCTTCGCCGCCGTCGACACGGACGGCAAGCCCCGTCCCGTACCGCCGGTGATTCCGGAGAGCGAGCGGGACAACCGGCGCTACCAGGAGGCCCAGATCCGGCGCACCCACCGGCTGGCCCGCCGTCGGGCGATCAAGGAACTACGGGAGAAGCGCGCCGCCGACGGCCTGGAGGACTGATCCGCCGGAGAACCCCCACCGAGCGGGGCGGCGAGGCCAGCGGATCAGGAGCAGACCACCTGATCACCGGTGACGGCCCCGAACTCGCCCTGGTAGACGTCCTGGGCCCGCACCGGCACCACCCCCCGGAAATCCGTTCCCGCCGTGACCTTCAGCGTCCGACCCTGCCCCGGCACGGGCCGCAACGCACACCCGTTCAACGCCGTCGCCAGCGAGCGCGCCGAACGATCCCAGCGGGGGTCGTACGAGACGACCGTCCGCTTCAACTCGGCACCGCTGTCATTGAGCGGAGCACGGGTGGTGTCGAAACCCGTCGAACGCAGTGCCGTATCCACCTTCCGTCCCAGGCCGTCCTCGCGCGTCCCGTTGTAGACCTGCACCCGGATCTGCTGCGGAGAGACATCCACCAGCTTCGCCTTCGTCTTCTTCGTACGGTTGAGAGCGAGCGGTTTGTCCTCGCGGATCATGCGGAAGAGCTTCTGGGCCTTCGCCTGGTCCCACTGCACCGCCGAGCCGACCCCCTTGATCGGGCCCATCGCGCCGATCGGCACCGAGGTGAACTCCGACGACGCCGCCGAGAAGCCGCGCATGGCCCGGGCCAGCGCCAGCATCTCGTCCGTACCGAAGCCCTTGTCGGCCCGTACGGAGCTGAGCATGGCTGAGGTGACCTGGCGGAACTTCACCGGATTGAGGACCACCCCGCTTGCTGTCACCTTCTTGATCAAGGCGGCCACAAAGCGCTGCTGACGCTGCATCCGGCCCAGGTCGGATGCCCCGTCCACATGGCGGGAGCGCACATACTGCAGTGCTTCCCCGCCATCGAGATGATGGGCCCCGGCGGTGAGGCTGAGGCCGGTGTACTCGTCGTTCATCGGCTGGGTGGTACAGACCTCCACCCCGCCGATCGCGTCCACCGTCTTCATGAAGCTGGTGAAGTCGACCTCCAGATAGTGGTCGATCTTCACCTTCGTCATCCGCTCGACCGTCTCCACGGTCAGCGCGGGCCCGCCCTCGGCGTACGCGGCGTTGAGTTTCACCGGATGAGCCCGGTGCTGCTTGCCGCTGATGCGATCGATGTGGGCCGGGGCTTCGGCGTAGCTGTCCCGCGGCAGGCTCACCACACTCGCTCGATCCCGGTCGCGGGAGATATGGACCAGCATGATCGTGTCGGTGCAGTAGCAGGGCGCGCCGCCGAGCCGGTACTTCTCCTTCTCCTCCTGGGTGATCCGATCCCGGCCGTCGGTGCCCACCAGGAGCAGATTCATCCCGTGCCCTGCCTCGGGCCGGTTCTTCATGTCCCGGAAGGGATCGACCCGGCTGATCCCGGTGCCCAGGCTCGTCATCAGCGCATGCCCGATAGCTCCCGACCCCAGTACCAGGACCGAGAGCGTGGTCGCCACCCGCAGGCCCCAGCGCGGTCGGATCACCGGCCGTCTGCTCCGGGGCCTGGGCCCTGGGCGAGGTCGGGGACGGGGGGAACGGGGCGGCATGGGCACGAGGGGGACACCTCCGCGGGTGGCGAGGGGCTGAAGACGAGGGGGCGACGGCGGGCCGTGGGGGGAGCGACAGGGCAGGGTGAGACAACGGGACGAGAGGGGCAAGAGGGGACCAGTAGGGGGAATCCAGCACACCGTAGGCCCATATGATCTGCGGTCAACAGCACCGGCCCGCCCGCCGCGCTTCGGTATCCCCCATTCGCGGTAACGTGGCAGACGATGAACGCCACGCCCCCCGTCTCCGTGATCATGCCGGTCCTCAATGAGGAGCGGCATCTGCGCAACTCGGTCCGTCACATCCTTGAGCAGGAGTACGACGGCGAAATGGAGGTGGTGATCGCCCTCGGGCCGTCCACGGACCGCACCGACGAGATCGCCGCCGAGCTCGTCCGAGAAGACCCCCGCGTCAGTACCGTCCCCAATCCCACCGGGCGTACGCCGGCCGCACTGAACGCGGCCATCAAAGCGTCACGTCACCCGATCGTGGTACGTGTCGACGGGCACGGGATGCTCTCCGCGAACTACATCGCCACCGCCGTCCGCCTCCTGGAGGAGACCGGCGCACAGAACGTCGGCGGGATCATGCACGCCGAAGGCGAGAACGACTGGGAGCACGCCGTCGCCGCCGCCATGACCTCCAAGATCGGCGTCGGGAACGCGGCCTTCCACACCGGTGGTACGGCGGGCCCTGCCGAGACCGTCTACCTCGGGGTGTTCCGGCGTGAGGCGCTGGAGCAGCAGGACGGCTACAACGTGGAGTTCATCCGCGCCCAGGACTGGGAGCTGAACTTCCGCATCCGTGAGGCGGGCGGCCAGATCTGGTTCTCGCCCGAGTTGCGCGTCCAGTACCGTCCGCGTCCCTCCGTCCGTGCGCTCGCCAAGCAGTACAAGGACTACGGCCGCTGGCGCCATGTGGTCGCCCGCTACCACCAGGGTTCGATCAACCTGCGCTATCTCGCTCCGCCGACCGCGGTCTGCGCCATCGCGGTGGGCACCGTCGTCGGCGCTGTCCTCACGCCCTGGGGCCTGGTGATTCCGGGCGGCTACCTCGCGGCGATCGTCGCCGGCTCGGTGCCCGCGGGCAAGGGCCTGCCGCTGAAGGCTCGCCTTCAGATCCCGGTGGCGCTGGCGACCATGCACATGTCCTGGGGCTTCGGCTTCCTCACCAGCCCGCGGTCATTGGCGAAGAAGGTCATCGCGAGCCGCCGCCCCGCGGTGAGGACCGCCTCGGCCTGAGCCGTATCGCCCTACTCGCACCAGAAGTCTGGCGCGTACGAGGGATACGCAGGAGAGACGCCAGGGGCGCCGGGCAGTAGGCGAGAGAAGCCAGAGGGGCCGGAGACACGAGTGGGCCCGGGTATCGACTCGATACCCGGGCCCTTCCCCGCGCGCCTGCGTGTGTCGGACCTAGTGTGTGTCGGGCCTACCAGGTGTATCCCGGCTGCACCTTCATGCAGGCGGTCTCGTCATCGCCCCGCAGCGCCTTCGCCTCCTCGGGCGTGGTGTTGTCCTTCGGCGCGTCCTTCTTCTTCGGGTAGGAATGGCCCTCGCGCCAGTCGGCGCCCACGATCACCGTGACACCGGTGACAGCCGTCGACTTCTTGACCGATGTCACCGGGATGCCCATGGCCTTGGCCACTGCCTGCGCATCACCCTCAAGCTCGGGCCCGCTGTATCGGATGACCGTCTTGGCCTGCGGATTCCTGGTCTTGTCGGTGTACGCCCGGGTATAGCCCTTGTCCCGGAGCAAGGTGGAGACCTCGGCGGCCCGTCCTTGCTTGGGCGCCTGGGTTTCGGTGCCGGTGCCGTTCTGTACGCGGACGGCCATCTCGCCCGGTGCCGCGGCGGGGTCGTTGGAGACGGGGACGACGGGCGTCGGCTTCGGCTTGGGCGTGCCCTTGCCGTCGAGGGGAATGTCCTCGCGGATCAAGCGGAACAGCTGCTCGGCCTCGCCAGGGATGGGCTCCACCTTGCTGGTGAGGCCGGGCTTCTGGGAGTACTGGGTCGGCACCTTGGCCATGGTGATCCGACTGGTCGGCGTGGTCTTCAGCTCGTTGCCGATGTCATAGAGCTTCTTGACCGAGTCAATGCCCTTGTCGACGGTGAGCGCGTCGATCGCCGCCTCGGCGAGCTTGCGCAGCTTGTTCGGGTCGGTGAGCTTGGCGTTTCGTCGCAGCTCACGAACCATCGAGGTCATGTACATGTGCTGGGCACGGCCCCGGGCGAGATCGGTGCCGTCCTCGAATCCATAGCGCGTACGCAGCCACTGGAGCGCCTGCTCGCCCTTGACCGGGTGGGTGCCGGCCTTGAGTGTGAGACCGGAGCCCTGGCCCCTGCTGTTGCGGGACCTGATGTTCTGTTCGACACAGACCGGGACACCGCCGATGGCGTCCGCCATGGAGACCACACCGGCGAAGTCGATCATCATAAAGTGGTCGATGGTGATACCGGTCAGCTCATGCCACGTCGCCACGGTGCAGCCCGGACCGCCACGTGCGAGGGATTCGTTGGCGGCCTTCAGCCCGGTCGCGGGGTAGGGCTTCTGGGTGTCGGGGTCGGTGCACTGGGGCATCTTCACCAGGGTGTCCCTGGGCATGGTGATCATCGATATGTTGGAACGGTCGGCCGACAGGTGCACCAGCATCTGCACATCGGCGAGCGGCTGGCTGTCGAAGGTCTCCTTGGCGCCGCCGAGCTTCTTGTTCGCCGCGGTGTCCCGGGCGTCCGAGCCGATGAGCAGGATGTTGAGCGGGGTCTGGCCTGCGGCGTTGGCCTTGTGTTCCGGCATCTTGCCGCCGAGGGTCAGATCATCCTTCTTCAGCCTGCCGTTGAGGTGCTGGTAGTAGAGGAAGCCGGCCGCCGCCGTGCCGAGTATCAGCAGCGAGAGTACGGCCGCCACCCAGCGAAGTATTCGCCGTTTGCCGCCGTTGCCCCGGCGCCCGGCGGCAGCGCCGCCGCCGCGGGACCGTCTCGATCCCTTGCCGGACCCTTCGGGGTCCCGTCCGCGACCGTTCCCGCGCTCGTCGTCGAGCACCAGCCGTGCTCGGCCCTTGGAGTCCCGAGGAGTGCCGTCCTCTGCATAGAGACTGTCGTCCCAACCCCGGTCACGGGCGTGCGGAACGCTTCCCCGCGTCCCCTTCCCCCGCACGCGTTCCTGTCGCACCTGGTCCCCCTGTCAGGCATGCCGTATGACGTGGGAGTCCCCCGTCATTTGGCACACACCTGTTTGTCGGCTTCGACTTTCTGGACCCCGTCCGGCGTCTTCGCCGGACCGGAAATGGGCACTCCCGCGCCCTTGAAGTCGGCACCGAGGGTGAGCGTCATCGCTTCGAGCCCCTCGGCGTCCGTGGTGCCTTGCTTGAGTGCCGTGGCCGGTAGGCCCATCAGATCGGCGAGTGTGCGGGCCTGGTCCGCCTGGTTCGGTGCGTACTCCAGAATGGTCTTGGGGAGCTTCTGGGGCGCGTTGGCCTCATTGCTCGACTTCATGACCTTCTTCTCGTTCTGGAGCCAGTCGAGCGTTGTGCTGGCCGCTCCCTGGGTGCCACTTCCGTTGAACACCTGCACCCTGACGTCGCCCACCGGGGCCCGCTTGCCCTGGAGTGGACCTGACTTCGTTTCCTTCTTCTTCGCGTCCTTCTCCGTCTGCTCCACCTCGGTCAGTGAGGTGTCGCTCTGGATCATCGCGAAGAGCGGGCGGGCCAACTTCTCTTCGAGCAGTACGGTCGCGCCGTCGGCGTTGTCCTTCACCGGGACCGTGGCGAAGGTGATGTTCTTGGGGTTCACCTTCGCGAGCTCCATACCGAGGTCCTGGAGCTTCTTGATGCTGCCTATGCCGGTGTCGACGGTGAGTGCCTTGGTCGCGGCGTCCGCCAGGTCCCACATCTTCGTGGGGCTGGTGAGCGTGTCACTGGACTTCATCTTGCGGATCATCGAGCTGAGGAACTGCTGCTGGATCTGGATACGGCTCAAGTCGCCGCCGAAGCCGACCGAGTGGCGGGTGCGGACGAACGCCAGGGCGTCCTCGCCCTTCAGTACATGCTTGCCCGCGGGCAGTTTGAGCTTGGACTTCTTGTCGTCTATGTCCTTGTCGAGGCAGACCTCGACCCCACCGACCGCGGTTGACATCGTCTTCACCGCGTTGAAGTCGGCCATCATAAAGTGGTCAACCTCAATACCGGTCAACTCTTTGACGGTACGCATGGTGCAGCCGGGGTCACGACCCGACTGCCCCAGACTCTCGTTGAACCGGGTTCGGTTCGTCCCCGGAACGGTCTTGATCCCGCTGTCCGTCTTGGTCTCACAGGCGGGGATGTCGGTGATCAGATCCCGGGGGATGGAGAGCGCGGTGGCGTTCGTACGGTCCTTGGAGACATGGAAGAGGATCGTGGTGTCCGCGTGTCCGGGGCTGTTGCGGTCGCCGTAGGCCTGATTGCCCGCGCCGGTCCGTTTGTCGGTTCCGATGACCAGGATGTTGACGGCCTGGTCCTTCTTGAAGCCCCCGCTGCCGGCGCCCTTGATGTCGATGGTGTTGAGGTTGCCGTCCAGCTTCTCGTACGCGATGTACACACCGACCCCGCCCGCGACGATGGCGAAGGCGAGCACTCCGCCCGTCCACATCAGGGCCTTCTTCTTGCCCGACTTCTGCTGCTTGCGCTTGCGTCGGCCGGCCGCCGTCGGCGCGGCGCCACCGGAGCCGTCACCGCCACGGCGTGAGCGCTGCGGCGGTACCTCGCGGCCGGGGGCCGTGGTCTTGCGCCCCTCGGCCGACCTGCGGCCACCGGAACCGCGCTGACCTGTGGTCCGCGCGCCGGAGCGGCCGGTCTGACCGGATGGGGACTTGGTTCTTGAACGGGATGACGGGGCAGCGGCTGGTGACTGCGCTGAGGATTGATCCAATCGCAGTTCGTAATTGCCGGTCTGCGGGTTGAGTACCCACTGGTCGGCGGGGTCGACCTCGTCCGCCCGCCCACGGCTCTGCGCATCCACGGTTTGCTGAGTCCTCCGTCGCTGCCACGCGAAGCGCCTCCCCCCGAACGGCGCTCGTCTCTCGATCCAGCAGTGCTCTACGACGCGGTGGCCGGAGTACCGGATCGCGCCACACTATCCGCCCAGTTCAGCGTGGGTCGACGCCCGTGACAAATTCCACGTTGCTACAAGCGGGCAATCCACCCAATCCGCATGGAGACCGGACGATGGTTTGGTCATTGCTTTACTCGCACATGCCCTCCGCGGCGTTTGTACCGGTGAAACTTGGGCTGGGAGTCGGACTCGCCGAGGTCGATCCCTCCGGCTTTCGACTCACCTTGTCAGTTTTGTCACTCTCGTCCCGACTGTCACGGGGAAGTACCGTGATGGGAGTGTCCTCGCGAAGCTGCTTGAACAGCTCACGAGCATCTGGCTGTACCAGTTCGTCACGATTCCGGTTGGCCGAATATGGTTGTCGCGGTACGGTGAGGAACTGGACTTTCTCGGTCGGAATGCGCTCTACAGCCTTGGCAAGGTCGTAGAGATCCCGCAGCGAGTCCAGACCCGGGTCCGTGGTCAGCGACTTGGTCGCCGCGTCGAGCACGGGATAGAGCTTGGTGAGATTGAGCAGTACGCCATTGCTCTGCACCTTCTTGACCAGGGCTCCCAAGAACCGCTGCTGACGCTCCATGCGTTCGGTGTCACTGCCATCGCCGAGTGTCTTGCGCGCCCGTACGAAACCGAGCGCCTCCTCACCGTCGAGAGTCTGTGGGCCCGCCTTGAGCTTGAGCCGGGCCGCCTTGTCGTTGATGGGCTCCTTCAGGCAGACCTCCACGCCGTCCACCGCGTCGACCATCTTCTTGAAGCCCCGGAAGTCCACCACGATGTGATGGTCGATGCGCACCCCGGTCATCTGCTCGACGGTACGGATCGAACAGGCCGCCCCGCCGAACATGAAGGCCCAGTTGAACTGTGCGAACTGCTTCTCTGAGCGGGACCCGTCCGCCTTGCGGCAACTGGGAATCGTCACCATAAGATCGCGTGGGATCGACATCGCGGTCGCGCTCTGCCGATTCGCCGCGATGTGCAGCAGGATCGCGGTGTCGGCGCGCTGGCTGCCGGCCTCATCCCGACCGTACTCGCTGTTCCCCTTGCCCGCGCGCGTGTCGGAGCCGAGCAGCAGGATGTTCTGCGCGTCCAGCACGAGCGGAGTGGGCCGCTCCTTCTCATACGTACGCAGTTCAGCCGCGGCGGTCGTATCGGTGGTGATGTTGGCGTCGAGCTTTTTGTAGAACCACCAGGCCGCACCGGATGCGGCGAGGAGCACGAGCGATGTGCCAAGTGCGGCCCAACGCAGCCAGTGACGCTTGCGCTTGGGCGGTTCCGAGCCGTCGACGCCGCTCTGGGACTCCGTGACCGTGGTGGTGTCAGGGGCGACCTTGGGCTCGACGGCCAGGGGCGTCAGCAGAGCGTCCGGGGTGGAATCAGTGGCCTCACCCGCCCCGGCGTCCGGTGACCCCGGACCGTCGCCGGAGCGCTCAGCGTCCTTACCTGCCGCGTCCTTGCCCTCGGCGTCCGTGTCTTCAGCGCTCTTGTCTTCAGGGTCTCCGTCTTGGGGATCTTTGCCTTGGGGGTGCGCAGAGTCTTCGAGGTGGGCAGATCCCTCGGGGTGTTCGCGGGGGGTGTCGCCGCTGCCGTGGGCGACCTCCGAACCTTCCACCGCGATATCCGTGTTGGGGGTACCAGCCGTCCCGTTCGCCGCGTCGCCGGGAGGACCAGCGGCAGCGGTGGTCTCGGCCTGGTCGCTGGGCGGGGTGTGATCGGCCGATTCCGCGGAGCGGACTCCGGGGTCGGCGTCGGACTCCCCGTCCCCTACCTGGGGCGTGTCCGCGGCGGTGTCCGCTGCGGCGCCGGAACGGGGGCTGGCCGCAGGGTCCGACTCTGCGTCAACCTCCGCCTCGGTGTCCGCGGAGGCAGTGCTTGGCGGCCCGGATTCCTCGCCGGCCGCTGCGGAGTCGGTCTCCGCATCTGCTGCGCGCTCGGCATCGGCGTCATGAGCCTGGCCGTCCGATCCGGTCGGCGCGCCGGCACTGTCGGTCACGTCTGCGTCCATCCTTCATGGCGTCGGCGGCGCGCTGGACCGCCGATCGCAGGACTAGACGGCTGAACCTCGCGCTTGGTTGTGCGTTGAAACTTGCGTTTCGCCGATCATCTACCGGAGTTGAGGGCACGGGCCGAGGGACCCGGCCCGGGTGTGGGCCACCTGGGTGGACCGCCAAGGCTTGTCATACCGCAGTGTTGGTGATCCGCTCGCTTTCGATCCGCTGAGTGAGACCGTCCGGCGGCAGTTGATCCACATGTCGACACAGCACCACCGACCCGCCGACCGCGAGGGGACCGAACAGACCGGCTGACAGACCGGCCCAGCTGTCATAGCCCAACCCCGACAGCAGTCGGGAGCCGCTCTTCAGCCCCAGCGACTCGGCATCCGCCCGAGCCCGGTCGACCAACTCCGTACCGCTCAGCTCCAGACCTCCGACCACCAGCGCGGGCTCGTCAGGATCGACCGGGGCGTACGGCGCGAAGCGGTCGCCCTGGGACGGAACCTCCACCGCGTAGTCCGAGAAGCCCGCCGGGGTTTGCGCGAACCGTCCGCCCATCGGTCGCAGCGCCAGAGCCACTCGCTCGCCAGGACATGACCGGGCTTCCTCAAGGGTGTCCGGACCACTGACGACGAGGTCCGCCTTCGCCGGGTCACCGCCCACATCCACCAGGGCTCCGACCGAGGAACACGCGAGCAACCAGACCGCGCTCTGCCAGTGCGCGGGCAACAGCAGCGCAAGGCGGTCGCCCGGCTCCGCGGAGAGATCGCCCTGGAGGAGGTTTGCCGTCTTTGCCACCCAATTGGCGAAGGTGGCGACGGACAATTCGACGCGTTCACCGGTGGCATCGTCGTAGAAAGTGACCAAGGGGCGGGTGGGATCCGTGGCAAGTGCGGATCGCAGCAGGTCGGCAGGGGTGCGGTCGATGGCATTCATCGCGGCAAGCCTACGCGTAGGGCTTCTCGGCCTAGCCGCCGTACCGCCGTACTAGTGAAGGAGTACGCCGGTTGGACCGACGCGGCGTCAGTTTTCCGCCGCGCAGCCTCGACAACTACAGACCAAAATCACCTATATGCGTGGATTTCCTACTTCCTCGATCGGTGCCGCCGCCTGCGCGGCACTCGTCCTTCCGCTCTCGATTTCGCTCACCGCGCCCGCGTCGGCCGAGCCGCCCCCGGTGGCCCCGCCCCACATCGGGCCCGCCCTCCCCGGGGGCGTGGCGGCCTCGGACTCAGGCGTAGCGGGCCGCTCCTTGAGAGAACCGGACCCCGGAGTGTCCGGCTCGACCCGCTCGCTGCCTCTGTCCCCGGCGATGAACCGCTCCCTCGGACCGACCGGTGAGCGAGGGCTACGCAAGGTGGGTATCCGTCCGTTCTCCCTGGTCGGCGTGGTCTGGGACGACCCGGCGGCGGAGCTGGCCGGAACCGTCCAAGTCCGTACCCGGCCGCTCGCCACGGGCAACTGGTCCCGCTGGCAGGACGTCGAGGCACACACCGACGGCCACGGCGCTGACCCGGGCACGGCCGAGGGCGCGTCAGAGCGCACTCGTGGGGCAACCGCGCCCCTGTGGGTAGGCGCATCGGACGGGGTGGAGGTCCGGGTACGTCCCACTGACGCGCACTCAACGCCTCTGCCGGACGGAATGCGGCTTGAACTCGTCGATCCCGGAGCCGATCCGACCGCAAACGGACCCGTACGGTCGAGGGCTGTCCCGGCCATGGACGAGCCGGCCTCTCCGCTCATCCCCGACGCGTCGTACATGCCGGACCTGTCGAGTGTGTGGGACCTTCTGGGCGGGCCCACCGCCCCGGCCCCGCCCGCGCAGACGGCCGAGGCCGCCGCGAAGTCATACATCGGACCGCGGCCGAAGATCATCACCCGTAAGGGGTGGGGTGCAGACGAATCCCTCAGGGAGAAGGGTTTCGTCTATACGAGCACGGTCAAAGCCGCATTCGTCCACCACAGCGCCACGGGTAACAGCTACACCTGTAAGCAAGCACCCTCGGTCCTTCGCAGTATCTACCGCTACCACGTTGTGAGCACTGGCTGGCGAGACTTCGGCTATAACTTCGCCATCGACAAGTGCGGAAACATCTACGAAGGGCGGGCTGGAGGTGTGAATAAGCCCGTGCTCGGTGCCCACACACTGGGTTTCAACACCAACAGCATGGGAATCGCGCTGCTCGGCACATACAGTCACACCAATCCGCCCGCGGCTGCCGTGACCGCGGCTGCCAGGCTGACCGCCTGGAAGCTCGGGGTGTTCAAGCGCAACCCCAAGGGCAAGGTGACGCTGACTTCAGGGGGGAGCGGCAAGCACGCCAAGGGCAAGAAGGTCAGCTTCTACGTCATTGCGGGGCATCGGAACGCCTTCCTCACTGACTGCCCGGGCTCCCGCCTCTACGGCAAACTCGGCGCCATCCGGACCGCCTCAGCCGGCTACCAAGGGCGCAGCTGATCCGGAGACGCACCACCTACGGCATATCCACCGCACAGAATTGCCGGCCTCGAACGAGTGACCACTCCGGCCTTGAACAGGAAGCAGAGACGACAAAGGTGACAGAAGCGATCCTCCTGGTCGGAGGTAAGGGCACGCGACTGCGTCCGCTCACCGTCAACACGCCGAAACCAATGGTTCCGGCTGCGGGCGTCCCCTTCCTGACCCATCAACTGGCGCGCGCTCGCGCGGCCGGTGTCGACCACATCGTGCTGGCGACCTCCTATCTCTCCGAAGTCTTCGAACCACACTTCGGTGACGGTTCATCACTCGGCCTCAGCTTGGAGTACGTCACCGAGGACGAGCCCCTCGGCACCGGTGGCGCGATCCGCAATGTGGCCCAGCGGCTGCGGTCAGGGCCGGACGATCCTGTCCTGATCTTCAACGGAGACATCCTCACCGGCCTGGACATCCGCGGGCTGATCGACACCCATACGACGTCGGGCGCAGACGTCTCCCTGCATCTGACCCGGGTGACCGACCCACGGGCCTTCGGGCTGGTACCGACGGACGACAGCGGCAGGGTGACCGCGTTTCTGGAGAAGCCGCAGACTCCAGAAGAGATCGTCACCGACCAGATCAACGCGGGGGCCTATGTCTTCCGCCGCTCGATCATCGACGCCATCCCGACCGGCCGTCCCGTCTCGGTGGAGCGGGAGACCTTCCCCGACCTGCTGTTGGCGGGCGCTCATCTGCAAGGCATAGTCGACTCCACCTACTGGCTCGACCTGGGCACCCCCCAGGCGTTCGTCCGCGGCTCAGCCGACCTGGTCCTGGGGCGCGCGCCCTCACCGGCGGTCCCGGGGCGCTGCGGTGACCGGTTGGTCCTGGAGTCCGCGTCAGTGGCACCGGACGCCAAACTGACCGGCGGAACGGTGGTGTGCGAGGGCGCCGTGATCCACTCAGGCGCCCGCATCGACGGCAGTGTGATCCTCGCGGGGGCGGTCGTCGAGGAGAACGCGGTGATCACCTCCTCACTGATCGGCGTCGGCGCGAAGGTGGGGGCACGGGTGGCGCTCACCGGAGCGGTCATCGGTGACGGGGCTGTTGTGGGCGCGGACAACGAACTCCGCGACGGCGTAAGGGTGTGGTGCGACGCGACCCTCCCGCCGGGGGCGGTGCGTTTCTCCTCCGACCAGTAGGTGGGGTCTGGGTTTTGGTCTTGGCCTTGTGCTCTTGGGCTGGGCGTACCCGTTCTTGTGGTGTTCACCTGGGGTGGGGGGTTCCGTCCTCAAACGCCGGGGGTCCCCTTGGCGGGGGGCCTGAGGGTGGGGTCTTGGGCTCTTGGGCTGGGCGCGCCTGTTCTTGTGGTGCTCACCCGGGGTGGAGGGTTCCGTCCTCAAGCGCCGGACGGGCTGGGGTGGGGCCTTGGCGAGGGGCTTGTTGTGGCTTGGGCTGCCTGCGCTGGAGCCCTTGGGCACCTGCGCTGGGCGCGCCCGCTCCTGTGGTGCTCACCCGGGGTGAAGGGTTCCGTCCTCAAACGCCGGACGGGCTGGGGTGGGGCCTTGGCCAGGGGCTTGTGTTGGCGGGGCCGGTGGTGGTGTGGACCTTGGGATTCCCGTCTTGAGGGGTCTTGTGTTTGCTGTGGTTGGGGGGTGCTATCGGGGGTGACTCCTCAGCGTCGACGGCCTGAAGCGACTCCGAGCCGACAAGGGAGTCTTGCCGTCGATCGCTTCCGGGGACACCCCCTGCGCGCCCCCATCCGACACTTGCACCTCTTGGCCAAAGGCTCCTGTCCCCTGAAGTAGCAGGGCCCGCCTTAAGGCTCCTGATCTCAGCAGGGAACCAGGGGCAGGTGCTGGCTGTCCTGAGTGATCGTCGCGGTCGTGCCCTGCGCACAGGGGGATTGTCTGGTGTCGCTCTGGTTGCTTGGACCCCGCTGGGGCAGTACTCAAGTTTTGGACGGCCTGGCGGTCTGCATCTGGCGTTCATCCCGAGGCATGAGTCGGGAGGGCACTGGAAAACACAGGCCCGCCACCCGGCACCCGGCCCCACTCGTGACAAACAGTCGCCCTAGACACCCAAGAGGACACCTCGGTAGGAGAGCGCCAAGAGCTCCTCGCAGGACACCAACACGGAAGCACGCTCCCCTGGTTCCTCCACAGGGTGGGGGCCTGAGGGCAGGGGATGTAAGTCTCGGCGTGGGGGCGCGCAGGGGGTGTCCCCGGAAGCGATCGACGGCAAGACCCGCATGCCGGATCAAAGGACCTTCAGGCCGTCGACGCTGAGGAGTCACCCCCGATAGCACCCCCCAACCCCAACAGGACAAGACCCCACAGCCCGAGCAACCCAAGGCCCCCACCCCAAGCGACCCCAGCAACAAGAAGCACCCCTCGCCAGGGCCCCGCCTCAGCCTGTCCGGCGTTTGAGGACGGAACCCTCCACCCCGGGTGGGGATCACAAGAACGGGCGCGCCCAGTGTGGGTGCCCAAGGTCCACACCACCACCGGCCCCGCCAACACAAGCCCCTGGCCAAGACCCCGCCCCAGCCCGTCCGGCGTTTGAGGACGGAACCCTTCACCCCGGGTGAGCACCACAGGAGCGGGCGCGCCCAGCGCAGGTGCCCAAGGGCTCCAGCGCAGGCAGCCCAAGCCACAACAAGCCCCTGGCCAAGACCCCACCCCAGCCCGTCCGGCGCTTGAGGACGGAACCCTCCACCCCGGGTGAGCACCACAGGAACAGGCGCGCCCAGCCCAAGAGCACAAGACCCCACCCTCAGGCCCCCCGCCCAGGGACATACCCTCGAAGCACCAGCTACCCCGAGGACCCCCCGTGTCAGGCCGCTTCACTCCGCGCCCACCTAGCACCCCCCGTGCCCGCGTTCCCGCGCCGGGTGTCTCAGGGCTGAGTCGGGGCTGGGTGCCTCCCGGTGTTCTTGATCTTGGTTTGGTGCTCACTCCGCTGCGGCGCGGACCCGCTGACCCCACCTATCGCTCGACGCCCGATGGATCTTTCTGGCGTACCTGTCGTACTCCCCAGGGTCCCGGGACGATCCGGATCGTCGGGCGGGCGGGGCGGGTCGAGGCCGAGGCGTGGGGGGATGGGGCGGAGTGGCTTTTGGATGGGCTGCCCGCGCTGTTGGGGGGCGGGGATGAACCGGACGCGTTCGTTCCTCGGCATCGGCTCGTTGCACTCGCTCGGCACCGTAGGCCCGGGCTCCGGCTGACGCGGACCGGACTGGTTCTGGAGTCGCTGATTCCGTCGATCCTGGAGCAGAAGGTCACCACGGATGAGGCCTATCGCGCCTGGCGGCTCCTGGTGCGGAAGTACGGTGAGCCCGCCCCTGGACCCACGCCCGGGTTGTCCGTGATGCCTGAGCCCCGTACCTGGGCGCTGATCCCGTCCTGGGAGTGGCATCGCGCAGGCGTGGACGACAAGCGGGCGTCCACCATTGTGCGTGCGGTACGGGTGGCCCGTCGGCTGGAAGAGGCCATCACGATGGCCCCGGAGCAGGCCCAGCGGCGCTTGGAGGTCATCCCCGGCATTGGACCCTGGACCTCGGCGGAGACCGTCCAGCGCAGCCATGGGGCCCCCGATGCCGTCACGGTGGGTGATCTGCATCTACCGGGCATCGTCGGCTATGCGCTGGTTGGCGACCGTGACACCGACGATGCGGCGATGTTGGAGCTCCTCGCTCCCTATGCGGGGCAGCGTCATCGCGCCGCCCGGCTGATCATGCTCAGTGGTCGGATTCCGCCGCGCCGCAAACCCAAGATGCCGCGCGTCGACATCGGGCTGCTCTGACCCTCCCAGAAGCATCCCACGGGCCTGAGTCGTGCCGTTCGTGCTATCGCACCGTGATGAAGTCCGAGGCTTCCCGCGCCGGCCGTTGCCTGGGGGCCGCAGCCGCGTGCCCCACGGCCACCGCGCCCATGGGGTCCCAGTGATCGGGTAGCCGGAGGACCCTGCGTACGACATCGGGGCAGAACATGGTCGATGACACCCATGCCGAGCCCAGTCGCTCACCCGCCAGCGCCACCAGGAAGTTCTGTACGCCCGCGCCGGTGGCAACGACGAACATCTCGCGTTCGGCGGTGTCGCGCCGGGCGTCTCCGTAGTGGTGCGAGCCGTCCATGACGAGACAGGGCACGACGAGGTAGGGGGCCCTGCGCAGCACCTCACCTCGGCGGACACGCTTGGCGATGGATTCCTCGGACTTGCCGTCACGCCGTAGGTCGGCGATCCACGCGTCGCGCATGGCGTCGAGCAGTTCCTCGCGGGCGGTGGCCGTTTCGAGCAGGACGAAGCGCCAGGGGGTGGTGTGGTGCGGCGCGGGCGCGGTGACGGCGGCCGCGACCGCTCGGCGTACTGCGTCGGGGTCCACCGGCTCGTCGGTGAACTCCCGTACGGTGCGGCGCTGAGTGACCGCCTCCCGGACCGCCTCGGACGTCCCCAGGCGGAACATGTCGTCGGCCGCCGATCGCACGATCGCCCGGGCGGAGTCCTCGGACGACGACTGGGGGCCGACCAGGTGTCCCAGGCCCCGGACGACGGCTACGGGTAGCCCGTCCGCCTTCCCTTTGACCAGGTCGCCCGCGGCGGCGAGTTCATCGGCGACGGCGACGACGGTGGCGCTCAGTGGGTTGCCGTGGGCGTCGGTCCCGCCGCGTAGATCGTCGAGGACCCGCACACCCGCGGCGCCGATGGCGACATCGGTCAGCCCATTGCGCCAGGGCCGCCCGAAGGTGTCGGTGACGATCACGCCGATCTCCACGCCGAGGGTCTCCCGCAGCCCGTCGCGGATCGTCCGGGCCGAGGCGTCGGGGTCCTCGGGCAGTAGCAGTACCGTCCCGGCGGGCGTGTTGGAGGCGTCCACACCGGCGGCGGCCATCACCAGCCCCTGGCGGTTCTCCACGATCCGCAGGGGACCGCGACGTGCGACCACGCGTACGGTCTCCGCGTCGATGGCGCTCTCGCGATCGCGGGCCGCGACAAGGCGTCCCTCCGCCTTGCTGACGATCTTCGAGGTGACCAGGAGGATGTCCCCGTCCACCAGCCCGGGCTCGGCGCTGGCGATCAGCTTGGTGAGATCGTCGCCGGCCGCGATCTCGGGTAGCCCGGGCAGCGCGCGGACGGTGTACGACGTCATGCCTGGACCTCCTGGGCCAGTGCCAACGCCTGTCGGGCCATCTCGGCCGCCGCACTGGTATCGGTCATCATCAGCGGCACGGCACGGCAGCGAATGCCAGCGGCCTCCACCTCACCGACGGTGCCCGCGTCAACGGTGTCCACGAGCCAGCCGTCGAGCAGCCCCGAGCCGTAGTGCGCGGCGACGGCGGCTGCGGTGGCTTCCACGCCCACGGCCGCCAGTACCTTGTCCGCCATCCCCCGCACGGGGGCGTTCCCGACGATCGGCGAGAGCCCGACGACCGGTACGCCCGCTTCGGCGATGGCTTCTCTGATTCCGGGTACCGCCAGGATGGTGCCGATGCTGACGACGGGGTTCGACGGCGGGAAGAGGATGAGATCGGCCGCTGCGATCGCCTCCAGCACCCCGGGTGCCGGCTTCGCCTGTTCGGCCCCGACGGGCACGATCGCCTCCGCGGGCACGGACGCCCGCAGCTTCACCCAGTACTCCTGGAAGTGGATGACCTTGCGTTCGCCGTCGACCTCAACGGCGACATGTGTCTCGACCCGGTCGTCGGACATCGGGAGAAGCCGAACACCGGGGCTCCAGCGTGAGCAGAGCGCCTCGGTGACCGCGCTGAGCGGGTAGCCGGCGGACAGCATCTGTGTACGCACGATATGGGTCGCGAAGTCGCGATCGCCGAGGCCGAACCACTCGGGTCCCACTCCGTACGCCGCCAACTCCTCCTTGACCCGGAAGCTCTCGTCCGTACGCCCCCAGCCCTGCTCTTCGTTGATGCCGCCACCGAGGGTGTACATCACGGTGTCGAGGTCGGGGCAGACCTTGAGCCCGAACAGATGGATGTCATCACCGGTGTTCCCGATCACGGTGACGTCCGCCTCTGGCGCGGCCTGCAAGAGACCGCGAAGAAAACGGGCGCCACCGATACCGCCGGCCAGAACCACAATGCGCATACAGAACAGTGTGTCAGGCGGAGCCTGATCGTTTGTGGGGTGGTGGTCGGGTGACGGGTGGGGGTGTCAGGCGGGGCCTGATCGTTTGTGGGGTGGTGGTCGGGTGACGGGTGGGGGTGTCAGACGGGTACTCCGCCCTGAGTCGCCGGGGAGCACTGCGCGGTGTACATCGACATCTCGGTCAGACCCGGGAAGTAGATGTGCAGGGAAACGGCGGGTTCGAGCGAGTCATTGACCACTTCGTGTACGTAGCCGGGGGCGAACACCCGCTGTGAGCCGGCGACCAGCTGTTGGGACCCGCGGCCGGTGCGCTCGGTGAGCTGCCCTTCGAGGAGGGTGAGCACCCCCGAGGACTGTCCGTGGTCATGCAGGCCGCTGCTCTGTCCCGGTACCCACGACAGCAGCCACACCTCATGGCCCGGGCCCGTCGAGAGCCGGTGGTACCAGCGGCTGGCTGCGTCGTACTCGATGAGATGGGCCCATCGGCCGCGGTCAGCGGCGATGGACCGAGCGAGCCCCACGAAGCCGGAGACCGTGGAGGGATGCTCCGGTGCGGGGGGAAGGAGGTGCTGCACGGCGAGGATGTCGCCGGCGATCTGGAGGTCGCTGTCGCTGTTCATGGATATGTGGGTTCCTCGGCAGAGATCGGCAGAGAACGATGCGCAGATGTCGCAGGGCGCGGGCCAATCGGAGAGTCGTATGGGACCGACTGGGCCAAACGCAGAGAAAGCCGGAGCGCTAGGGCATCAACAGCTGGAACAGCAACAGCAACAGCGCGCCTGGACAGCGCTGCGGAACCCGAGTGCGGGGATCGCGAAAGGCGCTGAGGTGGCTGGCATGTCATCCAAGGTGCCGGGTTCGCCTCTTTCATGTCAACTCAATGACCGATTTGGCGGCAATGTTTCACCTCAATCGGCTACCGAATCTAGAGGAAAGGTTTGCTCAGCCGAGGTCGCGGACACATGCGGCAGCAACCGCGCTCACCGCGCCTGCCGAGTTCGTGGACGTCACGGCGGCCCTGCGATCGGACTGTGATCCGGATCGCTTCAGCGGCTCGATCGCAACAAGATCGAACCCGGTGTCGTCTCCTCTGGCGAGGGGGGCACGCACGAGTACGGACCAGGCCACTGGCAAGTGTCAGGTTTTTGGTGATTTGAACACTTTCCGCATAGCCTTGGTTCCGCAGAGTGAATACCGGGGCCAATAGCAGATCCCGGCTTGACTCGCCCGGATGCACACACTTGTAATTCCACTCGTGTCGTTCGGCCAATATCGATCACGGCAACATCACGGGGACGCAAAGACAGACGAGGGGCGCACATGACCGAGCTGTTCGAACAACTGCTGGTCGAGGACGCGGATGACGAAATCGGCTGGCAGGAGCGCGCGTTGTGCGCGCAGACCGATCCCGAGTCCTTCTTCCCCGAAAAAGGTGGCTCAACCCGCGAGGCGAAAAAGGTCTGCCTCGCCTGTGAAGTCCGTTCAGAATGCCTTGAGTACGCACTTGCCAACGATGAGAGATTCGGTATCTGGGGAGGATTGTCCGAACGGGAACGGCGGCGACTCAAGAAGGCTGCCGTCTGATTGACCGAACGGATAATCCGATCTCGACCGAACAGCACATACGGGTATGGATGATGGTCCGCCACCCGCGTCTCCAACGGGTTCGGCGGACTGTTCTCCCTATCCACTCCTGAGCATTTTCCGATTTCCCCAGTGCCCGCACCACTGGCTCCTTCCGCACTGCGATACGCCATATCTGATGGATCGTGAGCGTCATGGCCGTCAGCGCGTGGCCACCTACCGACCCGGCTCCCGTGGGGACCCCCGGGTCCGATCGCCGACCCGGGCTGCCCATCCGGCCCCCGGTGCTCACCGATGCCTTCTGCGCGACGGCTCGCGACCCGTGCCAGGGCCCTGCGCCTTCGGCGATCGCTCGCCGAGCCCCGGGATCCGTTGGCTCGGGAAGAGTCGCCGTTGGACCACAGACCCCTGAACTCGCCGCGCCCACTCCCGGCGAGGACTGATGGCACGGCGAGGTTCCCGCCCGGTAGCGCACGGACCTGCCGAGCGTCCCTACTCGCGAACCATGGCTCGTCGGACCGATCGCGCTTGCGCCAGATGGGCCCATCCAGACTCACCAACGGGTGGGGAGCGCGAGGGATACGGGTTCCTCTTCGTTGACCGGGAGTCCTACGCTTCCGGTGCCTCAAACTGACCATCCCCCTCCTGCATCCCCTACGCCTTACGCGAGCCGTACCGCTCCAGACATCACCGCTCCAGACATCACCGCGCCGGGGCGCCGCGCCGCGTCATTCGCTCGGGGGAGCGGACGGCTGACGGGCCGGCACCTGCCAGGGAACCAGCCGTCGCTGGCAGTGCGCGGGCGCCGTTCCCGCCCGTACTCGGCACCTCGGGTGCGGCCGCAGCTGGCGCAGCCGGTATTCCCGGGCAGTTCATCACCTCCCCCAGACTTCCGGTCGGTGCTCCCAACTCCCAGCCGAATGGGCCCCTGCCCGCCACCACCGCACCCACCTCGTACAGCCACTGCCCCAGTAGCCCCTAGGGCATCTCAAGTCCCATTACTTAGCACCGCAGCCCTTTTCCCTACCGTTAGTGTTGGGCCCCGTCCCAGATGCTTCAGCGCCCCGTAGGGGGCGACCCCGGCCGGAGGGCCCGTACCTCGATGTCCGCCACCACAGCCGCGTTCTCCCCCGCGCATCCGCAGGAGTTCCCACGGCACGTCGTCACCGCCGTGCTCGTTTCCCACGATGGCGCACGCTGGCTCCCCGACACCCTTGCCGGACTGCTCGGCCAGGAACGTCCCGTACAGAACGTCATCGCCGCCGACACCGGCAGCGCCGATGAATCCGCACGGGTGCTCACCGAATCCCTCGGCGCCCACCGAGTGCTCCACCTCGCCCGTCGTACCGGCTTCGGCGCCGCCGTCGACGAAGCGGTACGCACCGCCGGCGTGCTCACCACGGAGGACCTGCCCTACCTCAAGCGGCCCAGCGGCTGGGACCCGGTCACCAGGACCTGGCACGACGACGCCTACGACATGCCGGAACTCCCCTATGGCGAACCGGTCCAGTGGCTGTGGCTCCTCCATGACGACAGCGCGCCCGAGCCCGGCGCACTCGCCGAGTTGCTGCGGGTCGTCGACGCCGATGACCAGGCCGTGATCGCCGGCCCCAAGCTCCGCGGCTGGTACGACCGCCGCCAACTCCTCGAAGTCGGCGTCTCCGTCGCCAACAGCGGACGTCGCTGGACCGGACTCGACCGCCGGGAGCAGGACCAGGGCCAGCACGACAACGTGCGTACCGTCCTGTCCGTCTCGTCCGCCGGAATGCTCATCCGGCGCGATGTCTTCGACCAGCTCGGGGGCTTCGACCGCAGACTGCCGCTGATGCGTGACGACGTCGACTTCTGCTGGCGCGCCCACCAAGCCGGCCACCGTGTGCTCGTCGCCCCCGAAGCGGTCCTGCACCATGCCGAGGCAGCCTCCCGCGAACGGCGTACCGTCGACTGCGCAGGCCGCTCCAGCGCCAGCCCACACCGGGTGGCCAAAGCCGCCGCGGTCTACACCCTGCTCACCAACACCCGGCTCGCCGCCCTCCCCTATGTCCTGCTCCGGATCGCGCTCGGCACGGCCGTGCGTACCCTCGCCTATCTCCTGGGCAAGGCACCCGGTCATGCCATAGACGAGATCGGCGGGCTCTTCGGCACCCTGCTGCGCCCGGAACGGATCATCGCCGCCCGCCGCAGACGCGCCCGCGCCCGTACCGCCGACGCCCGCGAACTGCGTCCACTCTTCCCACCGCGCGGTGCCACCATCCGGGTCACCGTCGAGCAGGCCGCGGGACACTTCAGCGCGGCCCGGGACACCGATACGGCAGCCGCACCCGGCTCGCGGCGCGGAGCGGTCGAATCGGGCCCCGGAGACGACGAGGCCGACTTCCTGGAAGTCGAGCAGTTCGCCCGGCTCAAGAAGCTCGCCCTGAGGCCCGAACCCGTGCTCTTCGCGATCCTCCTGATCGTCTCGGCCGTCGCCTGCCGCGGACTCTTCGGTGGCGGCACCCTCATGGGCGGCGCCCTGCTGCCCGCCCCCGCCGATGTGCGGGAACTGTGGGCACTTCACACCGAGAGCTGGCGCCCCCTCGGCACCGGCGGCACCCAGATCGCGCCTCCCTACCTCACCGTCCTCGCCGCGCTCTCCACCCTCTTCCTCGGCTCCACGGGCTTCGCGCTCACGGTGCTGCTGGTCTGCTCGATCCCACTCGCCGGTCTCAGCGCCTACTTCGCCTCCCGCTCCCTGGTCGGCTCCCGACTGCTGCGGGCCTGGGCGAGCGTGGCGTACGCCTTCCTCCCCGCGGCCACCGGCGCACTCGCCACGGGACGGCTGGGTACGGCGGTCCTGGCGATGGTGCTGCCGCTGATCGCCCGTACCGCCGTGGCCGCCCACGGTCTGGAGCACGATGGAGTACGGGGATCATGGCGGGCCACCTGGGCCTACGCCCTGCTGCTGACGGTCGCGATGGCTTTCACCCCCATCGTCTGGCCGCTCGCGGTGGTGCTCGGCGTCGGCGTACTGATCCTTCGTCGTCATGACCTCATCGCCTACGGTCTGCGCTTCCTCGCGGCCGTCGCCACCCCGGTACTGATCCTCACCCCCTGGTCGCTCACCCTGCTGGCCAGCCCGTCCGCCCTCTTTAGCGAAGCCGGTCTCGACCTCGGTGACGGCACCGCGTCCGCGCTGGATCTGCTGGGCATCAGCCCGGGCGGGCCCAAGACGATCGGCGGGATCGTCCTCATCGGGATCGTCCTCGCCGCCCTCGCCGCCCTGCTGCGCGACGAGCGGCAACTCGCGATTCGCGCTGCCTGGGTTGCCGCTCTCATCGGGCTGGTCTTCGCCGTGCTGACCAATCCCAGCCACTGGGCGGGGCCCGCGACCCTGGTCTACGGCATCGCCCTCCTGGTTGCCGCGGTACTCGGCGCGGAGTTGGGCCGTACCCGCGTCGGCGTCCAGAACTTCGGCTGGCGCCAGCCGGTCGCCGTGCTGATCGCGGTCGCAGCCGGCATCGGCCCCCTCATCGCCGCCGCGAGCTGGATGCTCCATGGAGCCGCCGGCCCGCTGGAGCGCCGTGACCCCGTGCAAGTGCCCGCCTTCGTCGCCGAGGAGAGCGACACCCACGACCAACCGCGCACCCTGGTGCTCGGTGGCACATCCGCCTCCCACGTCCCGTACACCCTGCTCCGGGGGGCGGGTAGCCGCCTCGGTGACGCGGAACTCGCCGAGGCCGGCGGCCCCGACAAGCGCCTCGACAAGGTCGTGGCCAATCTGGTCGCCGGGTCGGGAGCCGACCAGACCAGTCAGCTCAGCGGCTTCGCCATCCGCTATGTCCTGGTACGCGAGGGAGCGCCGCAACACATCGGCCGCACCCTGGACGCCACCCCCGGCCTGCGCCGCCTCAGCAGACTGGAGGACGGCGCGCTCTGGCAGGTGGACCGCCAGGTCGCCCGGGCGATGATCATCGTGGCCGGCGGCGATCCCCTGCCGGTGGCATCCGACACCGTCGGCGCCAACGTGCGAATCCCGGCCGGCGCCGCCGGGCGCATCTTCCGGATCGCGGACCGCGCAGACGACGGCTGGCGCGCCACCCTGGAGGGGCGCCCGCTCAAGAAGGTGACCGTCGACGGCTGGGCACAGGGCTTTGAACTACCCGCTGACGGCGGCCAGCTGCGTCTCTCGTTCAAGAACACCACGGCTCACACCGGCTGGATCTGGACTCAGGCCGCCCTGGTGTTCGTCCTGGTCGTCCTCGCCCTGCCCGGTCGGCGGGCGCAGATCGACGACGATCTCCCGGCGGACACCATCGCGATCCCGACCCAGCCGGGGGACGACAGGAGCCGCACCGCACGGCGGCTGCGCGCCCAGGCCGCCCGCGCTCCGGAGACCGTCGCCGAACCGGATCACCGGGCCACCGGGCCGGATTCATGGTCCGATGAGCGGTACCCCGTACCCGCTGCGACCGGCCACCCCCGTACGTCCCACTCACCCTCGTCCCACTCACCCTCGTACGGCGATGAGTCCTACGGCGACGAGCCCTCCGACAGTGACCCGTATGACACGGGTTCGCCGCGGACCGGTTCGTACCAGGCGCGTTCCCGTGACATCGATCCGTATGACAGCGGGTCCGACACCACCGGGGCGCACCAGATCCGCCGGAGCGGGACGTACTCAGCGGATTCGCTGCGAACCGGTGCCGATCACCGCCGTGATCGTGACCGCGACCATGACCGCACCACAGATCCCCATGCAGATCCCAACGCGACCAGAGGCACGTCAGAGTGAAGCGCACGACCCTGTCCCTCCTGGCCACCGTGACGGCACTCGCCGCAATCACCGGACTCGCCTCCCTGATGGCTCCGGACAGCGAAAACGGATCCCAGGAGGCCGGGGCCCCGGCGCGGCTCCCGGTCGAGCGCTCCACCCTCCTGTGCCCCGCCCCCGGTGGCACCGAAGCCGCCGAGACCACCTACACCACCTATACGCCCGTGGGATCACGTAGTGGTGCGGTGGGCACGGCCGCACTCAAGTCGTCCGTCGCGGCGCTCGCGGAACGCGGCGCGGTGACCAAGAAGGCAGCGGTCAACAAACCGACCGAGGGCAAGCCGGTGGTGTCATTGACCGAGCCAGGCCGCCCCGCGGCAGTCAAGAGCCGGGTCGGTGGCGCTCCGGCCCTCATCGGCACCGCCACCGGGCGCCTCGCCCCCGGCTGGAGCGCCCAACTGACCTCGGTCGCGGCCGGCGATGCCCGAGGGCTGCTCGGTGTGAGCTGCACCGCACCCCACGCGGACTTCTGGTTCCCCGGCGCCTCCACCGCCAAGGAGCGCCAGGACTATGTGCATCTCACCAACCCCGATGACATCCCCGCCGTGGTCGACATCGAGTTGTACGGCAAGGGGGGAGCGCTGCGGACCACCGTCACCGAGGGCATTCCGGTGCCGGCGGGTTCGAGCATCCCGGTGCTGTTGTCGACGCTGACGGCCGAGGCCGCTGCCGATGTGACCGTGCATGTCGCGACCCGCTCGGGTCGGGTCGGCGCCGCCGTACGGGTCTCCGAACTGCCCCGCGCGGCTTCGGACGCCGGTACCGAGAGTTCGGTCGTGGGGAGCGACTGGCTGAGCGCGACCGCTGAACCCTCCCCGTCCGTGGTGCTCCCGGGTATCCCCGCCGACGCCACTTCCGTACGGCTGGTGGCTTTCGCCCCAGGCGAGGACGACGCCGATCTCGCCATCCAACTCGCGAGCCCCAGCGGAAAGATCGTCCCGGCGGGGAACGAGAGTCTGCATGTGAAGTCCGGGATGACCGCGAGCGTGGAACTTCGCGACGTCACCAGGGGCGAGGCGGGCTCCCTGCTCCTCGGCCCCTCGCAGAGCGGGCGGGCGGCCCCGGTGGTGGCGGCCCTGCGGGTGGTCCGGGGCAAGGGGGCCATGCAGGAGATCGCGTTCATCCCGGCGACGGCGGCCGTGGGCGCACGGGCCTCCATCGCGGACAACCGGGCCAAGGGGGCGGTGCTCTCGTTGACCGCGCCCGGCGCCGCTGCCCGGGTCCGGGTGACCGCCTCGGCGGGTACCCAGGGCGGCGCCGCGGTGGTGCGGACCTACCAGGTGCGGGCCGGCACCACGCTCGCGTTCGCCCCTCCGGTACCCACCGGCTTGAAGGGTTCGTACGCACTGACCGTGGTCACCGAGTCCGGTGGGCCCGTGTTCGCGTCGCGCACCCTGGCACTACCGCAGGGCGGTGTGCCGTCCTTCACCATCCAGACGCTGTCGGACGACCGGGGAACGGTGGCGGTCCCGAAGGTTGAGGATGATCTCTCGGTGCTGGGGGAGTGATCCGTATCACCGGCCGGGCCGCGGGAGCTGCCCTGAGGCATCCATCGGTGTGACCTCGGGGCAGCCGGATCTCACGTTGGCCATCGGCGAGGTCAACAGACGTCGATTTCCCGGCAGAAGGCGCTAGCCAGCGGCTACTTCTTTGGCTACAGCGCCGATTGGTCATGGTTTCCATGGTGGCAGTGCGGATCGCTTGCAGCGGCAACCGCGCCCGGACCCTCGCGGTGACCACCGCGCCGGACCCCTGCAGCGGCAACCGTGTCCGAACGGGAACGACTGAGGGAAGAACGGGAACGACTCAGGAAGAAGGGGCCGGGGTCCTCAGGAGTCGGGGGAGCGCAGTACCCGTAGATGGCCGCGACGGGCGACCTCCATGGGATCGGCCCCTCGGCGCGCGTTCTGCGCTTCGGCGGCGCGACCCTGCGGACGGGCGGCTTCTCGGACCGCGTTGGCGAGCGCCTCAAGGTCGTCACTGCTGGGGCGGGCGGGCGCCGATCCGTCGGTGAGTCGTACGACTTCCCAGCCGCGCGGTGCGGTCAGCCGCCCACTGTGCTCGGCGCAGAGGTCGTAGCAGTGGGGTTCGGCATAGGTGGCGAGCGGTCCAAGGACTGCGGTCGAGTCGGCATAGACGTACGTCAGTGTCGCGACGGCAGGACGGCCGCAGGCGGTGCGCGAACAGCGACGTACAGGGCTCACGACGTTGGACGCTACCGCACTCTTGAGCGGGCTGCGACGACTCTCCACCAGGTCACTCCACCGTGTCGTGGTCTGAGGCGTTGTTCGGAGGCTTCCCGAGAGACCGCGTTGACCTGCGGCGAAGGGAAGGCGCTCCGAGGGCGGCCATAAGTGATGCGGTCAGGCCATGAGGTTAATCAGGTCATTCCTCGCCCCTTCAGTGATCGAGATCAACTATGAAACCGCACTGAAGTGCTATCGGAACGTTCATTTGGCGACACCTCATGGCTGAGTTCGGTCTCCTGTGCGGTTTCCCCAGCGCGTACTCGGTCGCGCTCTGCCCCGGAGGGCTACCCTGCGTCAGTGATGGACAGTCCTGTACCGCCTCACCCGGCCGAACCGAGGCCGCGTCGTCGCGACCGCCACGGCCGGGGAATGCGCGGACCCGTCGCCCCGCCCCAGGTGCCCCTCGCCGCCAGCAGGGCGGAATCCTTCCAGGACCTCGTGCAGGACTCCGTGGAACGGCTTGAGCGGCGCTGGCCGCAGCTTTCGGATGTCGACTTCCTGGTGGCGGATGTGCCCGGTGCGCCGGAGGAGTCGGTGCCGCTGGGCAGCTCGGCACCCGCGGAGAAGGGGCGGCCCGCACGGGTCGTGGTCTACCGCCGGCCGGTCGAGATCCGGACGAAGAACCGCGAGGAACGGGCGCTGCTCGTGCATGAGGTGGTGGTGGAGCAGGTGGCCGAGTTGCTCGGGCTCGCCCCCGAATCGGTCGATCCCCGCTATGGCCAGGACTGATGTGCGAATACCGGTAGTTTGAGGCGACCAAAGAGTTTTCAGGAGGAGTTGACCCGTGACTGCTGATCTGTCGCAGATCGTGAAGGCGTACGACGTCCGCGGGGTGGTGCCGGATCAGTGGGATGAGGCGCTGGCCGAACTGTTCGGCGCCGCGTTCGTCCAGGTGACCGACGCGGACGCGATCGTCATCGGCCATGACATGAGGCCGTCGTCGCCGGGGCTCTCCGGGGCGTTCGCCCGGGGGGCCGCCGCGCGCGGCGCCGATGTGACCCTGATCGGGCTCTGCTCCACGGACCAGCTGTACTTCGCCTCGGGCCACTTCGGTCTGCCGGGCGCGATGTTCACCGCCTCCCACAACCCGGCCCAGTACAACGGCATCAAGATGTGTCGGGCGGGCGCGGCCCCGGTCGGTCAGGACACCGGTTTGGCGGAGATCCGCGAGCTGGTGGAGAGCTGGTCGGACAGTGGTGCCCCCACCCCGGTGGAGAAGCCCGGCACGGTGACCGAACACGACACACTCACCGAGTACGCGGGCTATCTGCTCTCCCTGGTGGACCTGTCGTCCATGCGCCCCCTGAAGGTCGTCGTCGACGCCGGCAACGGCATGGGCGGCCATACGGTCCCGACCGTCTTCGCCTCGCTGCCCGTCACGCTGGTGCCGATGTACTTCGAACTGGACGGCACCTTCCCCAACCACGAGGCCAACCCGCTGGACCCGGCGAACATCGTCGACCTCCAGGAGCGGGTCCGGTCCGAGGGCGCCGACCTCGGACTGGCCTTCGACGGCGACGCCGACCGCTGCTTCGTGGTGGACGAGCGGGGTGAGGGCGTCTCGCCTTCGGCGATCACCGCCCTGGTCGCGGCGAGGGAACTGGCCAAGCACCCCGGCGGCACGGTGATCCACAATCTGATCACCTCATGGTCGGTGCCCGAGGTCGTACGCGAGAACGGCGGTGAGCCGGTACGCACCCGAGTGGGGCACTCCTTCATCAAGCAGGAGATGGCCAACACGGGAGCGATCTTCGGCGGTGAGCACTCCGCCCACTACTACTTCCGCGACTTCTGGAACGCGGACACCGGGATGCTGGCCGCCCTCCATGTGCTGGCGGCGCTCGGTTCTCAGGACGGCACCCTCTCCGAACTGGTCGCGCAGTACGACCGCTACCGGGGCTCGGGCGAGATCAACTCCACGGTGGACGACCAGTCGGCCCGTACCGCCGCGGTGAAGGCGGCGTACGCCTCCCAGCCCGGTGTGACCCTGGACGAACTGGACGGACTGACGGTGACCACGGAGAACTGGTGGTTCAACCTCCGCCCCTCCAACACCGAGCCGCTGCTGCGCCTGAACGTCGAGGCGCGGGACGAGGAGACGCTGGCGAAGGTGCGGGACGAGGTACTGGCGCTGGTACGGGCCAAGTAACGACCACGCGGCGGGTTGGAATCGCCCACGCGGGTTGGAATCGCCCACGCGGCGGGTTGGACACGATCATCCGCCCCCGAGCGACCTCTTGCCTCGGCCCTTGGGCGCCGATGCGGCGAAGGTCGCTCGGGTGTCGGTTGATGACCTACCGCGCGCCCCTCCCGAAAGAGCATGCGGATGTCGGGTGGGCGTATCTGCCCGGGCCCGCTGCCCGGGCCCGCTGCTCGTACAGCCGTTCAGTGGCCCTTCGGCGGTCGCTTAGTGGTCGCCGTCGGTTGCTCGCCGGTTGCTCGTCGGTCGCCGAGGAGCCGGGACGCTCCATGCCGTCCCTGCCCTGTCGTCGGTGCTTGCGTTGAAGCAGGGCGCCACCCCTCAGGCCCGACCGTCCGCCGGGACGGATGACGCGCCGGGGTCGGCAGCACGTATCTGTCTCCCCCGCTGGCGCCACCGGCGGGAAGGCCCGGTTCCGGCGCGGGCGGGGTTGGCAGGCCATGACCCAGCACCCGGTCGGTGAGGACACCGCACACCGCACACCGCACGTCCCGCCGGGCTCAAGTGGCCAACTCGGCCCGTCCGGGAGATGACCACGCCCCGAGATGGCCACGCCCCGAACGCGGGCGCACGACACAGGGGCAGCCGGTTCAAGCACCGCAAGCCCGTGCCGTGCTGGGCCATGCCAAGAGGTGCGTCCCCGCCGATGGAGCGTCCCCTGAGGACCGTTCCCGGTTCATCTGGACGGGAGCGAGGAGCGGGGAGCCGCCAGGTGCCGGCACGACCTCCGGCATCCGAGCGCATCCGCCCGAGGAACCAACCACCGTGCTCCGACGCGAGCCCCTGTCCCGGGTCCAGCGCGGCAAGGTCGCGCCTCACACCTTCCCCCGGCGGTACGCTGACGTGGCCAATCCACCCAGACCCGGTCACCCCCGAGTCGCCCCGAGTCACCGTGAGAGGACACCGTACCTATGCCGCTCGAAGCCGGCCTCCTTGAGATCCTCGCCTGCCCGGCCTGCCACGCACCCCTTGATGACCACACAGCAGCCGATGTCCCCGAGCTGATCTGCACCGGCCAGGACTGCGGCCTCGCCTACCCCGTGCGGGACGAGATCCCCGTGCTGCTCGTCGACGAAGCCCGCCGCCCCGTCTGACCAGGATTCCGCCCGCGACGTGCCGGGAGCAGTGGTGTACCGGTGCCCGAACCGGCGACCCGGCGATGCTCAAGCTCACGACGCTTCGATTGAGCACAGTTACGGGAGCGGCCTGTGGGTTCGTACCGTACGGGGGTGTCACGAGGTCACCTCAGCCGTCCCGACCGGGTCGAGCGCCCCCGTCGCCTGCCGAGGCAGGCGAGTCGACGGGAACTTCGCACCACCCACATCCTCACGCCCTGACGTAGCAGCGATAGAAGCGATCACAAGGTGATCGGAGGCCCACTCCATGCTCGACGAGTCCCTTCTCGATGATCCGGAAGCGCTGGCCCGAGCTGACCGCCGAGGGCTCCTGCGTGGCGCGGCCGAGGCAGGCGCGCGCGTACGCACCGCCGCCCGCCACGCCGCCGAAGCCGGAATCTCCGCTCTGAAGCCCGAAGGCCGCCCCCGAGCCGTACTGGTCGCCGGTTCCGGTACCGCCGCGACCGGAGTGGCCGATCTGATCGGCGCGCTCGCCGGCGCCAGCGCCCCCGTCACCCACCTCGCGCCCACCGGTGTCGCCCCCGCCGCGGGCGCACTGCGCTGGGCCCTCCCCGGCTGGGCAGGCTCACTCGACCTCCTCCTCCTGGTCACCACCGACGGTGGTGAACCCGGTCTCGCCGCCCTCGCCGAGCAGGCGTACCGCCGAGGCTGCACCGTCGTCGCCGTCACCCCGAAGCGCTCCCCGCTCGCCGAGGCCGTCGACGGTACGCACGGGCTGGTCGTCCCGATGGCCACCGCCCCGCACGAGTTGTACGAGGCGACGCTCTCGGCCAGCCCAGGTGCGCTGTGGGCCCTGTTCACCCCGCTGTTGGCGCTGCTCGACCGGGTCGGGCTGCTCGAAGCACCCCCGGACGTCCTCGCCAAGGTCGCCGATCGGCTCGATCGCACCGCCGAACGCTGCGGCCCGGCCATCGCCACCTACAGCAACCCCGCCAAGACCCTCGCGGCCGAACTCGCCGACAGCCTCCCGCTGATCTGGACCGAGGGCGATGGCGCCGCCCCGGCCGGCCGGCGCTTCGCCGCGGTCCTGGCCGAACTGGCGGGGCGCCCCGCTCTTGCCGCGGAACTGCCCGGCGCGCTCCCCGCCCACGGCGTCCTCCTCACGGGCGACCTCGCGGCCGGTGCTGATCCGGACGACTTCTTCCGAGACCGTGTGGACGAGCAGCAAACCCTGCGCGCCCGGGTCGTCCTGCTACGGGACCGCCCCATCGGGGGACTGACGGCAGCCCCCGCCGCCCGCGAACTCGCACTGGGCCATGACACCCCGATCAGCGAACTCGAACCGGAGGACGGCACCTTGCTGGAGTCGATCGCCGAACTCCTCGCCGTCACCGACTTCGCCACCGTCTATCTGGCGCTAGCGACACCTGCCACTCCCTCCTAGCCCACGCTCCACGCACTCCGCGCTACCTGGAAGGCCCGAGAACGACCATGGACCGCCTTGTCAACACCGTGCGCCCCTATGCCTGGGGTTCCACGACTGCGATCCCGGAACTCATCGGTATCGCACCCACCGGCGAGCCACAGGCCGAACTCTGGATGGGCGCCCACCCCGGCGCCCCTTCCCGTCTTGAACGCGGACCGCTCAACGAGGTGATCGCCGCCGATCCGGTACGCGAACTCGGCGCCGAGGCCGTCCGAAAGTTCGGCCCCCACCTGCCCTTCCTGCTCAAGATCCTCGCCGCCGGGGCGCCCCTGTCCCTCCAGGTCCATCCGGATCTCGCCCAGGCCCAGCAGGGGTACGCCGCCGAAGAGCGCACCCACATTCCGATCGACGCACCGAATCGCAACTACAAGGACGCCAACCACAAACCCGAGCTGATCTGCGCACTCACCCCCTTCGAGGGCTTCTGTGGATTCCGTACGCCGCTGGAGGCCGCGGAACTCATCGCCGGCTTGGGAGTCGACTCCCTCAAGCCGTACGTGGATCTGCTCCAGGCCCACCCCCAGGAAGCCGCCCTACGCGAACTCCTCACGGCGGTGCTCACCGCGGACCGTGCGGAGATGGCGGCCACCGTGACCGAGGCCGCTGCCGCCGCCCGCCGCATCGGCGGCCCCTACGTCCCCTACGCCCAGATCGCGCACTACTTCCCTGGTGACCCCGGCGTCATCGCGGCCATGCTGCTCAACCATGTGATCCTCCAGCCGGGGGAGGCCATGTTCCTGGGCGCGGGTGTCCCCCACGCATACATCAGCGGCCTCGGCGTCGAGATCATGGCCAACTCCGACAATGTGCTGCGCTGCGGTCTCACCCCCAAGCACGTGGACGTACCCGAACTCCTGCGGGTCGTCCGTTTCGACGCGGGCGATCCCGCCGTACTGCGCCCCGAGGCATCCGAGTCCGGCGAGGAGGTCTACGACACCCCGATCGACGAGTTTCGGTTGTCCCGCTATGTCCTGGCACCGGATGGCGAGGGCCGCGAACTCACCGCCGACACCCCCCAGATCCTGCTGTGCACCGCGGGCCGCGTCACCGCGGGCGAACTGAGCCTTGGCCCGGGCGAGTCGGTGTTCGCCCCTGCCGGCGAGCGAGTGAAGATCAAGGCCTCAGCCGACGCCCCTGGAACCGTTTTCCGTGCCACTGTGGTGATCTGACCCACGGTCGCCGCTTCGTCCTGCGACAATGACCCCTTTCGCAACGGGCCGGTGGCCGGGCATCCACACCAGATCCCCGGTACTAAGGCGTACGAAGGGACATCGAGCACAGAATGAGTGCGTCAGGCGGCACCAAGGCGATCGTGGCGGCACTCGTCGCCAACCTCTCCATCGCGGTCGCGAAGTTCGTTGCATTCCTCTTCAGCGGTTCGTCATCCATGCTCGCTGAGAGCGTCCACTCGCTCGCGGACTCGGGGAACCAGGGCCTCCTCCTCCTCGGCGGCCGAAAAGCCAAGCGCGAAGCCACCCCAGAGCACCCCTTCGGCTATGGGCGTGAGCGATACATCTACGCGTTCCTCGTCTCCATCGTCCTCTTCTCGGTCGGCGGCATGTTCGCGATCTACGAGGGCTACGAGAAGATCAAGCACCCCCACGCGATCGAGAACTGGTACTGGCCGGTGGGCGTCCTCACCTTCGCGATCATCGCGGAGGTGTTCTCCTTCCGGATGGCGATCAAGGAATCGAACGCGATCCGTGGCAACCTCACCTGGACCCAGTTCATCCGTCGATCGAAGGCACCGGAGCTTCCCGTTGTCCTCCTTGAGGACCTGGGCGCACTGGTCGGTCTGATCCTCGCCCTAGCCGGCGTCAGCGTGGCCCTGGCCACGGGCGATGGTGTCTGGGACGGCATCGGCACCCTGTGCATCGGTGTGCTGCTCATCGTCATCGCGATCGTTCTGGCGGCCGAGACGAAGTCGCTGCTGCTGGGCGAATCCGCGGGCATCGACGAGGTGCGCAGGATCGAGGAGGTGCTCGTCGACGGAGACAGCGTCACTCGCATCATCCATATGCGCACCCTCCACCTGGGCCCGGACGAACTGCTCGTCGCGGCGAAGATCGCGGTGCCGAACAACGACACGGCAGCCGAAGTCGCTCAATCGATCAATGCGGCCGAGGAGCGCATCCGCGCTGCCGTCCCCATCGCCCGCGTGATCTATTTGGAGCCGGACGTCTACAACCCCGTGGCAGCCGCCACCGGGGTGGATCCGGCGAGGGCCCCCGGCGGCCCGACCACGGAAACACCTCACTGATCCTCGGCCGCCGACGGCCCCTGGAATTCGCCGCCAGCGGCCGGGGGCCCTCCCACCCAGGTGCGGGCTCCCGGCAGTGGCCCCTGGGCGCCGCTGCCCCCGGTTCGGTGAGCAGCGTGATAGGCCGTCGGGGCAGGGGCAGGGGCAGGGGCAGGGGCCGTGCCTCGCCTGATCAGGGTCGAGTACGGGTCGTCCACTGCCCTGTACAGCCGAGAACCTTCGTCGCCGCCTCTCGCTAGAGATCCTTTCCCTGACCCGTGGCTAGACCCGTGCCCAAGGTGTCCCACTCCTCTCCGCTTGTCCGTATCGCCTCCGTAATGCCTCCGTATCGCCTTCTCCCCAGCACCCTCTCGACGCCCTGCCGCCCTCTTCCCACGGTCCCCGCAGTCCTGCCGACGCCCATATCTGGCCGGAAGCCGCCTCCCCACGGGCTGGGGCCGACCATGACAGTCGGTGTAGATTCGTCACCAGAGTCAGACGTCGCTGCTGATGGCGGTCGGGCGGTTCAGCACACGGACCGGCCGAGTGGAGAGAGGGCCTCCGACGGACTGCACTGCGGTCTACCCGGGCATTGGTGTGCCTGTCGCCGCAGCGCTATGCCGTTTCCGTCCCTCGCGTTTCCACACAAGGAGCAAGTCGTCATGACGACTGTCGCCACCGGTCAGGACTTCAAGGTCGCCGATCTCTCCCTTGCGGAGTTCGGGCGCAAGGAGATCAACCTCGCCGAGCATGAGATGCCCGGTCTGATGTCGATCCGCAAGGAGTACGCCGAGCGGCAGCCGCTCGCCGGCGCCCGGGTCACCGGCTCCCTGCACATGACCGTCCAGACCGCCGTGCTCATCGAAACCCTGGTCGCCCTCGGCGCCGAGGTCCGCTGGGCCTCCTGCAACATCTTCTCCACCCAGGACCACGCCGCCGCCGCGATCGCGGTCGGCCCGAACGGCACCCCGGACGACCCCCAGGGCGTCCCCGTCTTCGCCTGGAAGGGCGAGACGCTGGAAGAGTACTGGTGGTGCACCGAGCAGGCTCTGACCTGGCCGAACACGCCCACCGGCGGCCCGAACATGATTCTCGACGACGGTGGTGACGCAACCGTCCTCGTCCACAAGGGCGTTGAGTTCGAGAAGGCGGGCAAGGCCCCCGACCCCTCGACGGCGGACAGCGAGGAGTACCACTACGTCCTCCGCACGCTCAACCGCACCCTCGCCGAGTCCCCGCAGAAGTGGACCCGCCTGGCGTCCGAGATCCGCGGAGTCACCGAGGAGACCACGACGGGTGTTCACCGTCTCTATGAGATGCACCGCGACGGCACCCTCCTGTTCCCGGCGATCAACGTCAATGACGCTGTCACCAAGTCGAAGTTCGACAACAAGTACGGCTGCCGCCACTCCCTGATCGACGGCCTCAACCGCGCCACCGATGTACTGATCGGCGGCAAGGTCGCGGTGATCTGTGGCTATGGCGACGTCGGCAAGGGCTGTGCCGAGTCCCTCCGCGGCCAGGGCGCCCGGGTGATCATCACGGAGATCGACCCCATCTGCGCCCTCCAGGCCGCCATGGACGGCTACCAGGTCACCACCCTGGACGAGGTGGTGGAAACGGCCGACATCTTCGTCACGACCACCGGCAACAAGGACATCATCATGGCCTCGGACATGGCCAAGATGAAGCACCAGGCCATCGTGGGGAACATCGGCCACTTCGACAACGAGATCGACATGGCCGGTCTGGCGAAGACTCCCGGCGTCGTCAAGGACGAGGTCAAGCCACAGGTTCACACCTGGACCTTCCCTGACGGCAAGGTCCTCATCGTCCTGTCCGAAGGGCGTCTGCTCAACCTGGGCAATGCGACCGGGCACCCGTCCTTCGTGATGTCCAACAGCTTCGCCGACCAGACCCTGGCGCAGATCGAGCTGTTCACCAAGCCGCAGGAGTACCCGACCGATGTCTATGTGCTGCCCAAGCACCTTGACGAGAAGGTCGCCCGGCTCCACCTGGACGCCCTCGGGGTGAAGCTGACCACGCTCCGTCCCGAGCAGGCGTCCTACATCGGCGTCGAGGTCGAGGGCCCCTACAAGCCCGACCACTACCGCTACTGATCACCACGCCTCGCGCAAAGCCCCTAGCCCGGTGTTTGCCCCTTCTGCCACTGAACACGATGAGTGCCATCGGCCGAAGGGGCCGACACAGCGCCGGTTGCTGCGAAGCGTGACTTCCGCTCCCGATGGTCCCGGTCCTTCCGGGAAGCCCCAAGGACGGACTCCACACAGCGGAGACAAGCACCAGCGGTGGAGGCAAGGCCCCCGCACCCCCGTGTCGGGGGCCTTGCCTCCACCGTTCCCGGACGGATCCGACTCCTCGCTGGAGCCGTCACCGCACCAAGAGCTTCACTGCACAAGGACTCCCGAGCCCCCATGCCCCGCGGCCGATATTCGCTTCACGATCCGCACGATCACTCCCCCCTGGGCGAAGAACACTTCCAATGCGCCCCCGGCCCTCTTGGCTGGCGCTATGTCTCGCAAATCACCACCCCCGCCGGTGACCACGCCGGCTCGGTCGATCTCGCCCTCGACGAACTCGGCCGCCCAATCCGCTTGGAACTCCACGCCGCCAGCTGGCAGGTCCGCGCTGCCGCGCTCGACGGCGTCACCTGGGTCCGCTCCGACCCCACCGGTACTCACGCCACCGAAGGCAATGTCCGTGCACACACCTTCAGCGGCACATCCCCCGCATTCCTCATTGCAACCGCCCGTCTACTGCGACTCACCCCTCACTCCACTCACACGCGTGTGCGTCTCGTTGCGTTCACCGACCCCGTGCTGGCACCCCGGACACTCGACCAGTCCTGGGCACTGGTGAACAGTGAAGCGCACGCCACTGACAACGGCCCTTTGATGGTGGACGAATACCAGGTCAGCGCCCTAGACACCGGTGAACAGCACACCATCCACATAGCGGGGGACGTGGTTCTGACGGCTCCGGGCATCGAGCTGGAAAGTCTTGAAACACCCCCCTCGGTGTTCTCAGACCCAGTTGGACCCTGATCACATCGGCAGCTCCCCGGCGGTCTGACCATCGAGTGACCGGGTCCGCCTCGGTACAGCGAGACCACCGACCCGCCATCCGCCCCTCGGGCTGCCCGGCATCCCGCTTCACTGCCTGATTGCCCGAATTCGCTCTGCACAGGCCGAACCGGCGTCGGATGCGCAACTCCGCTACCGCCACACCGTGTCTGATCCTGCGCGCGGACCTGGCCCGGATGCGCGGAACCGTCGCAAACGGGCTTAAGCGGGCTTAGGCGGGCGGTGCGAACCCGGTCGATGCCGGCGGCGTACCCGGTCCGTCCGCTTCCAGCTCGGGTTGCGCGGGAGACAAGGAAACGGGAGACAAGGAAACGGGCGCGGCGCTTCGCCACCGCGATCCCCCCAGCTCAGAACGGGCCGGGGCGGAAAGCGCCGTCCCGCTGCTATCGGGGTGCGGTTCCAGCATCCAGCCGGCCCCGCCCGTTTCCGCGGCCTGGCCCTTCCCACCGCCGGGTGTCCCCTCGTACCCGCTAGCCGCCTCGCTCCTGGTCACATCGCTACTCGCGGCCCCCGCGGTTCCTCGCGGGGCAGCCGATGCTGTGACCCCGAAGGCCCGCCTTGCCTCTCGGGCCTGCCGCTCATTCACCACCGCAGCCAGATACGCGGCCGGCTGCACACCCCCCGGTGCCGGCGCGCCGGTCCGTGCGCTCAGGTCTCCCGCCAACCGTTCCGCCATCGACCAGCTCACGGCGGGGTCCAGCTGCCCCATTCGGGTCAGGTACTGGCGTATCGCAAGCCAGAGCTCGTCCGGCACCGCTGACAGATCCAGCTCCGCAAAACGCCCCACGAGCCATGGCGGGGGAGGCGGCACCACCGCCTCGCGCCCGGCCGGCACGCGCTCCCGTATCACCAGGGTTCCCGCGAAGACATCCCCGATTCGACGGCCCCGCGCCGATACGAGCGAAGCGATACAGGCGACGACCCCGAACGTCATCAGAATCTCCACCACTCCCATGGCACCCCGCACCAGAGCATGGCGAAAGCGGATCGGCCCACCGTCATCCCGTACCACCCGTAGGCCGCAGGCGAGCTTTCCCAGTGAGCGGCCACGGCTGAGGGTCTCCACCGCTATCGGCGCACCCACCAGGACCAGAACGAATGACGCGATGGCCAGCGCCATCCCTGCCGCCTGGTCCAATGAGGACGTGGCGAGGGTGAGGCCGATCGAGATTCCCAGGTAGAGGCCCCAGACCACCACCATGTCGATGGCCAGGGCGAGTGCACGGCTCGGCAGTTTCGCCGGCTGTAGACCCAGGACGACCGCGTCCCCCGTCACTAGCGCACTCACCGCAGCCGCCCTCCACCGTTGGCCTTCTCTGCCCCTTGCCCGCTCAGTCTGCCAAGCTGACCAGCAGCGCGCCGCAGTAGTACGAACGTACGCACCCAGCTCCCGGAGCAGTAGCCGACCATGGACCTCGATGTCTTTGTGACCGCCCACCGCGCCGAGTGGGACCGTCTGGACCACCTGCTGAAGCGCGGTCGCCAGCTCACCGGTGCCGAGGCCGATGAGCTGGTTGCTCTGTACCAGCTGACTGCGACCCATCTCTCGCTGATCCAGTCCACCGCCCCCGATCCAGTGCTGACGGGAAGGCTCACCCAACTCGTCGCCCGTGCCCGTGCGACGGTCACCGGCACGCGCCGAGCCACCTGGCGGGACGCGGTCCGCTTCCTCACGACCGGATTCCCCGCCGCGGTCTACCGATCTCGGCACTGGTGGATTCCGACCGCGGTCCTCTCCACGTGCCTCGCAGCGATCATCGGCTGGTGGATCGGCGCCAACCCGGACGTGCAGTCGGCGATCGGTGCCCCCGCCGAGCTCCGCGAGATGACCCGGCCCGGCGGTGAGTACGAGACCTACTACTCCAGCCACCCCGCGGCGTCCTTCGCCGCCCAGGTCTGGACGAACAACGCTCAAGCCGCCGCACTCTGCCTCGTCCTGGGGGCGTTCCTCTGCCTCCCTGTGATCTGGATTCTGTTCCTGAACATGCTCAACCTCGGGGTGGGCATCGGTCTGATGTCATCGGCGGGCCGGCTCGACACCTTTCTCGGCCTGGTCCTCCCGCACGGTCTACTCGAACTCACCGCCGTCTTCGTCGCCGCAGGTACGGGGCTTCGACTGGGCTGGACGGTGATCGACCCAGGTCAGTTCTCCCGTCGAGTGGCGCTCGCCCAGCAGGGCAGATCCGCCCTCGGCATGGCCATCGGCCTGGCTGTGGTCCTCCTTGTCTCCGGGGTGATCGAAGGCTTCGTCACGCCGTCGGGCCTTCCCACCTGGGCGCGCATCGCCATTGGCATCGCCGCTGAGCTGCTGTTCCTCACATACGTCTATGTCCTGGGCGGACGAGCCGCACGAAGCGGCGACACCGGGGACCTCGATCCCACCGAACGCAGTGCCGAACTGCCGACCGCAGCCTGATGTGCATCCGCTCTCTCTGACCTGCTAGTGTCATCTTCACCCACAAGGCCATTGACAGTGGCGCTGTGGGGAGGTAGATTCAAACGGTTGCCTCGGACTGGACATGACCGAGCGCCATCGCTAGTATCTAGCTCGCTCTTAGCGGAAATTGAATTTCCGCAGAGCCACTCGACTTCACACTTCAGACCGCAGAGACTGATTAGCGTCAGTCAAATTGCTTCTGATAAAGTCGGGATCAGCCGAAAGGCAAAAGCCCTTCCAATCGGGTGTTGGATTGAATTCGAAGTCCGGAAACGGAATGAG
>NZ_JAMQAW010000022.1 GCF_023701525.1 Streptomyces albipurpureus | reverse complement strand
TGGGTTCCTCTCATAAAACCCATCTGACCTGCTATCACCACCCCCCGCATCCCGGGGGAACCTCAGGGACCTCTCTGGGCGCCTCCGCGCCGAGACTTGCATCCCCTGCCCTTTAGGTACCTGTATGGGGGAGGAACCCGGGGGACCTCTCTGGGCGCCTCCGCGCCCAAGCTTGGTGCCCCTCGCCCTAGGTACCTGCCAAGCGGAGGAACCCGGGGAGACCCCTACGCGCCCTCGGCCGAAACCTGTCCCCTGCCGCGCCAAGGACACGGGCGGGGACACACCCCCTACGCACCCCGCGCTGAGACCTGCATCCCCTGCCCCCTGGGTACCTGTATGGGGGAGGAATCCGGGGGACCTCCCTGGCGCTTCCACGCCCGTGCCTGTTGCCTCCGAGGGCGTGCCCGCCCGTGAAAGACGGGGGAGTCAGGGGAGGTCAGGTCTGGAGCTGGGGGCGGGTTTTGCGGAGATGCGGCGGGACCAGAGGGCCTTTTGGATGAGGAGGGTCAGGGTGCCCGCCACCACGATTCCGAGGAGGTTCAGGAGCAGCTGCTCGGTGGAGCCCCAGGCCTGGCGGTACTCCTGGAAACTGAAGGCGACCGCCGCATTGGCTGCCGCCGGGACGGTGGTGACCGAGATCGCCACCCCCACCAGGGCCCCCGACTTCGCTGAGGTGAGGGAGAGCGTCCCCGCCACTCCCGCCAGCAGCGCCACCACGAGGGAGAAGGTGTCGGGCTGGTAGATAAACGCGGTGTTGGGGCGGTCGGCTTCCAGCTTCGCCGCGTCGAACTGGCCCAGCCACGCCATGACATGGCTGAAGCCGACGGTGATCACTATCGCGACGGCGAACCCCACGATCAGCGCCCAGAACGCGCGCCAGGCCAGCCGAGGTGCGCGCCGTACCAGTGCGGTACAGAACCCGGCCAGGGGACCGAACTCCGGTCCCACCGCCATGGCGCCCACGATCAGGATCGCGTTGTCCAGCACCACTCCACAGGCCGCGATCATCGTTGCCAGGGAGAGAAACGCCAGATAGGTGACGGAGAGCGTGGACTCCTCATGGGTCGCGGCGACGAGTTGCTCCCAGACCACGGCGTCTGAGCCCTCACCGGGAGCGTCCTTCTCCGCCCGATCGGCACGCTGGGAGAGCGACAGCTCGATGTCATCGACCGCGATCGAGCCGCACTCATCGATGCCCAGCTCCCGTAGCCCCGAGATCAGCTCATCGCCTGCCTCACGGGCCACATCGCACATCACCAGATCGCCGTGGGGATCGCGGGACGCGCCGGGTACCACCGCCAGATGTGCCGTGCCCACGGTCTTCTCTACGAGGCTGATCACCTCGGCGGTACGGTCGGTGGGGGTGAGCAGGCGCAGGTGCAGCACGCGGTTGGACTCCTTGGGGGTTGGGCCGCGTCAGAGCTTGCGGAGCGACAGCCGCTGGACCTTGTGGTCAGGTCCCTTGCGGAGTACCAGCGTGGCCCGGCCGCGGGTGGGGGCCACATTCTCCAGCAGGTTCGGCTTGTTGATGGTGCGCCACATCGTGCGCGCGTACTCCAGGGCTTCTTCCTCGGAGACCTGGGTGTACTTGCGGAAGTACGAGGCGGGATTCTGAAAGGCGGTCTCGCGCAGTTTGCGGAAGCGGTTGAGATACCAGCGCTCGATGTCCTCCGGCCGCGCGTCCACATAGACCGAGAAGTCGAAGTAGTCCGCGAGACCCACCCGGGTGCGACCGTCCTTGCCCGGCAGCGCCGGCTGGAGCACATTGATGCCCTCGACGATCAGAATGTCCGGGCGGCGCACGGTGAGGCGTTCGCCAGGGACGATGTCATAGATCAGATGCGAGTAGACGGGGGCGGTGACCTCGTCCTTGCCGGCCTTGATGTCAGCGACGAACCGGGTCAGGGCGCGTCGGTCATATGACTCGGGGAAACCTTTCCGCGCCATCAGTCCGCGGGCCTGGAGCTCCTTCATCGGCAGCAGGAACCCATCGGTGGTGACCCGTTCGACCCGCGGATGCTCCGGCCAGCGGGCGAGCATCGCCTGGAGCAGTCGGGCCACGGTCGACTTGCCGACGGCTACCGACCCGGCGACACCTATGACGAAAGGGGTGCCGGGCTGCTCGCCCTGGCCGCCCCCCGCCTCTCCGAGGAAGGTGTTGAGCGCGCCCCGCAGTTCGCCGGTGGCCTGTACATAGAGGTTGAGCAGCCGGGACAGCGGGAGATAGACGTCCCGTACCTCGTCCAGATCGATGACATCGCCGAGCCCGCGCAGCTGCTCGACCTCGGCGGCGGACAGCGGTAGGGGGGTCTTGTCCCGCAGGGCGCTCCACTCCGCGCGGCTGAGGTCGACGTAGGGGGTCGACGGATGCTCTGACCGGCGGTTCGCACTGTGCGGTGGCGAAGTGATCACATCGCCATTGTGGGCGCTTGGACAGGGAAGTGGATGGTGGAGAAAGTCACCCTGGACGGCCCTTGCCGACTGACCGAGTGCATGGGGCAACGATGGCCCGTGAGTGATCCCCCTTCCCTTCTGTCTCTCCTGCCCCTCCTGTCCCTTCCGTACGTCGTCGGCGCGGTGGGCGGAGCGCCATCGGTCGGACGCGGTGGCGGCCGGGTAGCCGGGCGTGGTGCGGGTAGCGGGACACGTCGGGTGGGTGCCCACGCGCCACGCCCGGGTGCGCCGCGGGGTTGGCCTTAGGCTGCGGCTATGTGCGGAATCGTGGGTTATGTCGGCGGACAGTCGGCGCTTGACGTCGTCGTCGCAGGGCTGAAGCGGCTGGAGTACCGGGGCTATGACTCCGCCGGTGTGGCGGTGCTCGCCGACGGTGGTCTGGCGACCGCGAAGAAGGCGGGCAAGCTCGTCAACCTGGAGAAGGAACTCAAGGACCGACCGCTGCCCAGTGGCTCCACCGCCCTCGGGCACACCCGGTGGGCGACCCATGGCGGTCCGACCGATGCCAACGCCCACCCGCATCTGGACAACGCGGGACGCGTCGCCGTCGTCCACAACGGGATCATCGAGAACTTCGCCCTGCTCAGGGCCGAACTGATCACCCGCGGACATGATGTGGTCTCCGAGACGGATTCGGAGGTGGTCGGACATCTTCTCGCCGAGTCCTTCTCGTCCTGCGGGGACCTCGCGGAGGCCATGCGGCAGGTCTGCCGACGGCTGGAAGGTGCCTTCACCCTGGTGGCGGTGCACGCCGATGAGCCCGGTGTGGTGGTGGGCGCACGCCGAAACTCCCCGCTGGTGGTGGGGGTCGGCGACGGAGAGTACTTCCTGGCATCGGATGTGACCGCCTTCATCGACCACACCAGGGCCGCCATCGAACTCGGTCAGGACCAGGTCGTGGAGTTGCGGCGGGACGGCGTGACCATCACCGACTTCGCCGGGGACACCGCGGACGTCCGCTCGTACCACGTGGACTGGGACGCCTCGGCCGCCGAGAAGGGCGGCTATGACTACTTCATGCTGAAGGAGATCGCCGAGCAGCCGAAGGCCGTCGCCGACACGCTGCTCGGGCGGATCGACGTCGCTGGATCGCTCACGCTCGATGAGATCCGTATCCCGGCCGAGGTCCTCCGGGAGGCCACCAAAGTGGTGATCGTGGCCTGTGGGACCGCCTTCCACGCGGGGCTGATCGCGAAGTACGCCATCGAGCACTGGACCCGCATCCCCTGCGAAGTGGAGTTGGCCAGCGAGTTCCGCTACCGCGATCCGATCCTGGACGAGCGCACCCTGGTGATCGCGATCTCCCAGTCCGGCGAGACGATGGACACCCTGATGGCGGTGCGGCACGCGCGTGAACAGGGCGCTCGGGTGCTCGCCATCTGCAATACGAACGGCTCGACGATCCCCCGGGAGTCCGACGCCGTCCTCTACACCCATGCGGGCCCCGAGGTCGCGGTCGCCTCCACCAAGGCGTTTTTGACCCAGTTGGTGGCCTGCTATCTGGTGGCGCTCTATCTGGGGCAGGTACGCGGCACCCAGGCGGGTGATGAGATCCGGGCCGTCATCCGGGATCTGGCGGAGATCTCCACAGCGGTCGAGCGGGTGCTGGAGACCATGGAGCCCGTACGGGAGCTGGCGCGCTCGCTGGCGGCGAAGAACACCGTGCTCTTCCTGGGCCGGCATGTGGGCTATCCGGTGGCGCTTGAGGGTGCGCTCAAGCTCAAGGAGCTGGCGTATATGCACGCGGAGGGGTTTGCCGCGGGTGAGCTGAAGCACGGTCCGATCGCGCTGATCGACGAGGATCTACCGGTGGTCGTGGTGGTGCCGTCCCCGCGCGGGCACTCGGTGCTCCACGACAAGATCGTGTCGAACATCCAGGAGATCAGGGCCCGTGGCGCTCGGACGATTGTGATCGCGGAGGAGGGGGATGAGACCGTTTCCCCTTACGCGGACCACCTGATCCGTATCCCGGTCACTCCCGCGCTGCTCCAGCCGCTAGTGGCTACCGTTCCGTTGCAGGTCTTCGCCTGCGAACTGGCGACGGCCCGCGGTAATGAGGTGGACCAGCCGCGGAATCTGGCGAAATCAGTGACGGTGGAGTGAGCGAGTGATTATCGGGGTGGGGATCGACGTCGCCGAGATCGATCGGTTCGAGGCGTCCTTGAGGCGTACGCCGGCCATGGCGCGGCGACTCTTTCTGGAGCGGGAACTGCTGCTACCCAGCGGTGAGCAACGCGGATACGCCTCGCTGGCGGCGCGGTTCGCCGCGAAGGAGGCGGTGGCGAAGGCGCTCGGCGCGCCGAGCGGGCTGCGCTGGACGGACACCGAGGTGTGGGTCGAGGACAGCGGGCGGCCCCAACTGCGGGTGTATGGGACGGTCGCGGCATGCGCGCAGGCGCTGGGGGTGCGGTCATGGCACATCTCGTTGAGCCATGACGCCGGGGTGGCCTCGGCCATGGTGATCGCGGAGGGGTAGTGCCTGCCGGCCCGGCGCTGTTGAAGCGGGCCTCATGGGAGCTACGGAACCGGGAGATGACTCGGCCCCCTCCCGGCCGATGAACGGGAGGGGACCGAGCCGATGTGGCCTACGCCAGTGTTCTGCGGCGTAGGGCCACCGCTGCCGCGCCCAGGGCGGTGAGTGCGGCTGCGGCGATGGTGAGGGGCAACAGCGTTGATCCGGTGGAGGCCAGAGAGCCGCCCCCTCCGATGCTGTTCCCGCCACCGTTCGTGGTGCCACCGGAGAGTGCGGTGGTGTCCGGGCCGGGATCCATCCCGCCGGAGCTTTCCCCCGACGAGCCGCCCGAGTTCCCACCCGACAGGCCTCCCGTCGGTTGATCCGTCGGTCCGTCGGTCGGTTGATCGGTCGGTCCGTCGGTCGGTCCGTCGGTCGGTTCATCGGTGGGGGAGGGCTTCGGGACCGGGGTGACGGTGAGTTCCACGGCTGTGGAGCGGATGCTTCCGACCGGGTTGGAGAACACCGCCCGATAGCGGTTGCCGTCGTGCTCGGAGTTCGCCTTGAAGCTCAGTTTCGGCCCCGCGGCCCCTGCCACCGGTTGCCAGGTCCTGCCCTCGTCGGTGCTGACCTCCCAGCCGGCGGTCGGGGTGGGCGAGCCCTGGGCCGCGGCCCTGAACTCGGCTTGCTTCCCGGCCTGTACCAAGACGGCCTTCGGCGCTGCGGTCACGGTCGGCGAGACCTGGTACTGGGACTGGACGACCTTGCCGGACGCGACCGTGAACAGGGTGTGCCGTTCGGTGTCCAGGGTGAGCTCGTCCGGGCCGTCGCCGGTCGCCAGGGTCTCGGTGACCTTGTTCTTCGTCGGGTCCACCACGGCGACCGTGCCCGCCGTGGTCTGTGCTGCGTACAGGGTCTTGGTGCCGGCGTCATACGCGAGTGATCTGGGGTTGGCGCCCACGGTGAGGGTGCCCGTGACCCTGTTCCGCTGGAGGTCAACGGTGAAGACCGTGCCCGCGGCGAGGTTGGCCACATAGCCCGTACCGCTCGTGGAGTCGACGGTCACACCCATGCTGCCGAGCGCGGTGGTGCCCAGGCTGAGGCTGTTGATGAGCTTCCCGGTGGAGCCGTCGATCGCGTTGAGCACATTGCGGTAGACGAGGGAGCCGTTCTCCATCGCGCCACCCACATAGGTGGCGTAGCCGATGTGACGCTTGGTATCCACGGCGAGTCCGGCGGGCAGGAACGGAAGCAGTACGGGCTCGCCGACCGGCTGCCAGTTCTCGGTGCTGTACACCGTGATGGAACGGCCCTGCTGGTTGGCGACGTACAGCCGATCCGCGCCCGGGTCGGCAGCGAGGTACTTGATGTTGCCGGTGACCGGTGCGAGGTTGTCGCTGAAGACCTTCGTCCTGGTGTTGTAGGACGCGATCCGGTTCGTCAGCCCTAGGTAGAGGGTGCCTGAGCCCGTGTCGAGTGCCATGACCGTGGCGGGTGCGGGCAGTTCGATGGGGGTGCCGACCACAGCACCCGTGGCGGTGTCATAGGTCGCCAGTCGGCTCTGGGAACCACTGTCCGTACTGATGTGGAGGTGCCCCGCCGCCGGGTCCGCCTCCGTGTCAGTGGCGCCCCCGAGCGGGGGTGTGATGGTACGAACGGCCTGGTGGCGCACGGTTCCCGCCGGGACCTCCGGGTTGGGTGCGCTACCGGCGCCGAAGGTGACGGGGACGATGACGTCCTGGTCGCGGTCGGCGCTGTGGGTGTGATCGGCCCGGGTGACCACCGCACACGCCCGCTGGGTGCAGTCGGCGCTGCTGTCCTTGGCCTTGATGGTCAGTTCCAAGCTGAATCCGCCCTTGCCGTCGCTCTGGACGGTGAACGGCTTGACGAGGTCCTTGGCGTAATCCGGTGGATTGTTGGAGATCCAGTACGACGATCCAGAGGTGCCGGACATATCGGTGCCACCAAGGCAGGGGCTCGGTGCTTCGCCCGCTTTGGGAACGGCGCAGACGGCGAGGTAGATGCCCTGGTCCAGCGCGTAGCCCGAGCCGGTGACGGTCACTTTCTGACCGGCCGGGTCGATGTTCTCGGTGGCGGAGACGGTCAGCTTCTGCCCGGTGGGGCCGGTGGCCTCGCCGGGATCGGCGGCATGCGCGGGGCCCGCGGCGGTCAGTCCCACCGCGAGCGGCAGCGCGGCGGCCGCGATCCGTCGTACGTACATGGGTCTCTTGGTACGTGTGCGCATGACTAGGAGAAGGCCACCGGGACGTAGACGTCGTACTTGCGGTCATTGCTGTCGTAGTGGTCGGCGCGGGTGACGATTGCGCAGGTCACACCGCCCTGTCCGCAGGTGATGGTCGAGGAGAGCTGGGCCTTGACGTGGATCGACACGGAGAAGCTGCCACGGCCACCGGACTCGGTGTACGGCGAGGAGTTGTTCGGGGACAGCCACCACCAGGTGCTGTTGACCCAGTGCGACGCGCCGGTGGTGCCCGCTTGGTCCTGGCCGCCGAGACAGGGGGTGGGCTTGCTGTTCCAGGTGGCGGGGTTGTTGACGTTGACCCCGGCGGGCACCGCGCACAGCCCGACGTAGACGCCCTGGCTCGGGTTGTAGCCGCTGCCGCTCACGGTGACATTGGTCCCGGACGCGGCCGCGGTGGAGGGCGCGGTCAGGGAGAGGTTGTAGGTCGAACCGCCGTCGGTGATGGTGCGATTGACGGTCGCTGCCGATGCGGAGGATGCCAGGCCCATGGTGAGCGCGGTGGCTCCCAGGAGGGCGACGGCGGCACGGCCGGCGGTGCGAGCGACAGAGCGCATGGAGGGGACACCTTTCGCAGGACGAGCCGGAGGCCCGGTTAGGTAAGGCAAACCTAAGTTGAACGTGAGGCTTCGTCAACCCTCCGTGAAGCGCTCGTGCCGAGCCGGCAACTCGGCGCCCGAATGGCGTATTTGGCCGGCAGGGGGACGGCGAGGGGCGGGGGAGCGCCCCCTGGGGCAGACTCGATGACATGCGTACCGCTCACTGTGTGGACACCGTCAGAACCGCCGAGGCCGCCCTCATGGCGCGCCTTCCCGAGGGCGCGCTGATGCAGCGGGCCGCGGCCGGGCTCGCCGCCGCCTGCGCTGATCTGCTCGGACGGGTGTACGGGGTACGCATCGCCCTCCTGGTGGGCAGCGGAGACAACGGCGGCGACGCGCTCTACGCGGGCGCCCGCCTCGCCCGACGAGGAGCCGGCGTCAGCGCCGTACTCCTGGCCCCCGACCGCACCCACCAGGGCGGTCTCGCCGCACTCACCGGCGCGGGCGGGCGCATCGCCGATGATCCCTTCGCCGTGCTGGCCACGGCCGATCTCGTCCTCGACGGCATCATCGGAATCGGTGGCCGAGGCGGACTGCGACCCGACGCCATTCCCATCGCCCGTGCGGCCCGCGGGTCCAACGCCGTGATCGTCGCCGTCGACCTCCCCAGCGGGACCGACGCCGACAGCGGTGAGGTCACCGGCGAGGCCCTACGCGCCGACGCCACCGTCACCTTCGGCACCCATAAGCCGGGACTGCTCATCGATCCCGCACGGGAGTACGCGGGGACCGTACGGCTGGTGGACATCGGGCTCGACGCCGAGCTGCCGTCCATCCCCGCCGTCGAAGCGCTCCAGCACGAGGACGTGGCCCGGCTACTGCCGCGACCGTCCGCGGAAAGCGACAAGTACCGCCGCGGAGTCGTCGGAGTCGTCGCCGGGTCCGCCCGCTACCCGGGAGCCGCGGTGCTCGCCGTCGCCGGGGCACTGAGGGGCGGGGCGGGAGCCGTGCGCTACGTGGGACCCGCCACCGAAGCGGTGATCGCCCGCTTCCCGGAGACCCTGGTGCACACCGGGCCACCCGCCAAGGCCGGCCGTGTGCAGTCCTGGGTCGTGGGACCCGGCCTCGGCGAGGGCATCGGGGCGGTACCCGAGATCCTGGCCTCCGACGCGGCCGTGCTCGTCGACGCCGACGGGCTGCGGCAGCTGGACCCAGAAGCGGTACGGGGCCGAAGCGCGCCCACCCTGCTCACCCCGCACGCGGGGGAGGCGGCGGCGCTGCTGGAGGTCGCACGCGAAGAGGTGGAGTCGGCGCGCCTCGCCTCGGTACGGGAGTTGGCGAGGCGCTACGGGGCGACGGTGCTCCTCAAGGGCTCAACCACCCTGGTGGCCGACCCCGACCCGAGCGTGGCTGTTCGGGTGAACCCGATGGGGACACCCTGGCTGGCGACCGCGGGCAGCGGGGACGTTCTCTCCGGCCTTGCCGGATCCCTCCTGGCAACCGGCCTCAACGCCCGCGACGCGGGCTCGGTAGCCGCCTACCTCCACGGCCTCGCGGCCCGCCGAGCGGCGGCCGACGGGACGCCGATTACCTCCTGGGAGGTGGGGGAGGGCGTGCGGGGGGCGTGGGGGGCCTGTGTCTTGGGGGGGCGCACCTGAGGTGAGTGGTGCTGGGGGTGCCCCTTGGCGGGGTGCACGCTCCGACGGGGGGTGCCTGTGGCCGAGGCGCGGGGTGCTTGGGCACAGCGCCCCTGTGTCGGGTGTCCCCACCCGGGGTGGAGGGTTCCGTCCTCAAACGCCGGACGGGCTGAGGGTGCCCCCTTGGCGGGGTGCTCGTTTCGGCGGGGGTGCTTGGCTGTGAGGCCTTGAGCTCTTGAGCTCTTGAGCTCTTGAGCTCTTGGGCTCTTGGGCTCTTGGGCTCGGCGCTCTTGTGTCGCGTGTTCTCACCGGGGGTGGGGGGTTCCGTCCTCAAACGCCGGACGGGCTGGGGGTGCCCTCTGGCGGGGGTCTGTCTATTGGCGGGCTGCTGGTGGTCGAGGCTTGGGTTCCCGGGGTACGGGTCTTGTTCTGTTGGGGTTGGGGGGTGCTATCGGGGGTGACTCCTCAGCGTCGACGGCCTGATGCGACTCCGAGCCGGCAAGGCTGCCTTGCCGTCGATCGCTTCCGGGGACACCCCCTGCGCGCCCCCATCCGCGATGTGCGTTCCTGGGTGTTGAGGTGCATGTTCTGTGGGGGTTTGCCTTTTGGGGTTGTTTGGTCCTGCGTCGCATGTCGGGTGAAGGGCTGTGCGCCGTAATCTGGTGCGATCTGAGGGGTTTTGGCGGGAGTTTGTCTGTGTCTGGGGTCCAGGGCAGGTCTCCTTTCGCTCTTGCCTGATGGGGGAGAGGCCTTCGTCCGCTGTGGGAGCAGGGGGGCTTTGGGGAGCGGGAAGCCGGGGCGCGGAGGCTGAACGTGGTGTGGCCTGTGAGGGTTGGAGGGGCCATCAGGGCGCCGAGCTCTGGCCTAGGGCGCGGGTGCGTACTTCCCGCCTTTCGGCGGGTGAGAGTGACCGTTGAGGAGAACCAGCCCGCTCATTGAGGTTCCCCCGTTGTGTGGGGGTGGTTGGTTAGCTGGTCAGGGTGGGTTGGTGTGGTGTGGGTTTCGC
>NZ_JAMQAW010000021.1 GCF_023701525.1 Streptomyces albipurpureus | reverse complement strand
GAGGACCCGGGCGGCAGCGCCCGGCTTATCGGCTATATCACCCCGTCCGACAGCGCCACCGGCAGCGCCACCGGCAGCGCCACCGGCACCGGCAGCGCCACCGGCAGTGGCAGTGGTGCCGGCAGTGGCAGTGGCACCGGTGGTGGTGCTGGTGGTGTTTCGGTGGTGGAGGTGCGGCGGTTCGTCGGGGAGCGGTTGCCGGATTATATGGTGCCGGCTCATTTTGTGGTCGTGGAGCGGTTGCCGTTGACGGTGGCGGGAAAGGTGGACCGGGCCGGGTTGCCGGAGCCGGAGCTCGGTGGCCCTGGGTTTCGGGCACCGCGTGGTGTGGTGGAGCGGGTCCTGGCCGCGGTGTACGCCGATGTGCTCGATGTCGGGCAGGTGGGCGTCGATGACGACTTCTTCGCTATTGGCGGGGACAGTATTCGGTCGATTCAGGTCGTCGCGCGTGCCAGGGCGCGGGGTGTGACGCTCGGTACGCGGGAGGTGTTCGAGCATCGTACGGTGGCTCGGCTGGCCGCGTTGGTGGAGGCGCGGGGGGAAGAGGAGCGGGTGGTGCTGGCGGAGCTGCCCGGTGGCGGTGTCGGCTGGGC
>NZ_JAMQAW010000020.1:1679-1911 GCF_023701525.1 Streptomyces albipurpureus | reverse complement strand
GCGACGCTCGACGCCGTGCTGGACCGGCACGACCTCCTGCGCGCCCGCCTCACCCGCACCGACGGCCTGTCCCTTGTGGTGCGTCCGGTGGGCGCACCCCGCGCGGCGGATCTGATCCACCGGGTCGACTGCCCGGGCGGGTGGGACGACCCCTCGACGCTGGCGCTGGCGAAAACGGAGCTGGACGCGGCCGCCGGGCACCTGGACGCGCGGGCCGGGGACATGGCCCGCT
>NZ_JAMQAW010000020.1:0-1648 GCF_023701525.1 Streptomyces albipurpureus | reverse complement strand
CCTCCGCACGCCGCTGGGCCCTGGCCCTGCGGGAGCAGGCACTGCGCCCGGACCGGGAAGCGGAGCTGGAGTACTGGCACAACCTGCTGGAGGCGTTCGACCTCCCCCTGGGCACCCGGGCCTTCGACCCGGCCGTGGATGTGATGTCCACCCTCGACACCGTACGGATACAGCTACCCGCCCAGGTCACCAAGGCCGTACTGACCACACTACCCGCCGCGTTCAGGGCCACCGGGGCCGACGTACTGCTCGCCGCGCTCGCACTGGCCGTCAACCGCTGGCGCGGCGTGGACAGCCCCACCCTGATCCGGCTGGAAGGACACGGCCGCCAGGAAGACCTCGTCCCCGGGGCCGACCTGTCCCGCACGGTCGGATGGTTCACCAGCATGTACCCGGCCCGTATCGACGTCAGCGCGGTGGAGCTGAACGAGGTACTGACCGGCGGCCCCGCGGCCGGCACAGCGATCAAACTCGTCAAGGAACAAGTACGCCAGATCCCGGACAAGGGCATGGGATACGGACTACTGCGCTACCTCAACCCCACCACCGCCCCACGGCTCGCCGAGTACGCGGTGCCGCAGATCGGGTTCAACTACCTCGGCCGTATCTCCGACACCGACGTGCCCGAAGACCTCCGCGCGTCCGGATGGGGACCGGCACCCTGGTCCACCGAGCTGGTCCCGGCGCCCGACCCCGACCTGCCGGCACTGTCCGCCCTCGAGGTCGGCTGCCTCGCCACCGACACCGCCGACGGTACCCGGCTCCAGGCCGCGTTCGTGTTCCCCACCGGAGTCCTCTCCCGCCAGCGGGTGGACGAACTGGCCCACCTGTGGGCCCAGGTACTGCACGCGATGGCCACCCACGCCACCCACCCGGACACCGGAGGGCTCACCCCCTGCGACGCACCCCTGGTCTCGGTAGGGCAGAACGAGATCGAGGCCTGGGAGACACGCTACGGACGGCTCGTCGACATCTGGCCGCAGGCCCCGGGACAGTCCGGGATCCAGTTCCAAGCCGCGGTCGCCGACGGCTCCTTCGACGTCTACCACATGCAGTTCGTACTCCACCTGACCGGGCACGTCGACCCCGACCGCATGCGGACGGCCGGACAGGCACTCCTCGACCGCTACCCCAACCTACGGGCCGCGTTCCTCACCGCAGCCGACGGCGACCCCCTCCAAGTCATCCCCGAACACACCCCCCTCCCCTGGCGACACCTCGACCTCACCAACCACACCCAACACGAACAAGACACCACCCTCGACCAATTCCTCACCCAGGACCGAGCCGACCGACTCGACCCCACCCGACCACCCCTACTCCGCCTCGGCCTCCTCACCTACAGCCCCCAACAAGCCAAACTCGTCATCACCGCCCACCACACCATCTTCGACGGCTGGTCATCACCACTCGTATTCAGAGACCTCATCCGCCTCTACACCACCACCCACCACCTCACCCCCGTCCGCAGCTACGGCGACGGCGACGACTGGTCATCACCGCTGGTGTTCAGGGACCTGATCCAGCTGTACTCCGCGACCTACGACCTCGCTCCTGTCCGCAGCTATGGCGAGTATCTGGCCTGGTTGTCCACCCGAGACCGAAAGGCGACGGCCGCCCGATGGCAGGCGGAGCTCGCCGGATTCGA
>NZ_JAMQAW010000002.1:444170-548907 GCF_023701525.1 Streptomyces albipurpureus | reverse complement strand
TGGGGCGCGAGGTTCCGCGCCCCACCCGCCCCCGTCGGCGACTGGCTCGGACCGGGCGACCGCCCAGCCCTTATGCCGTCGACATCAGCTCACCGGGCCCGCGAGGACCGCCACCGCCACATCCAGCGGGGTGCCCGAGCCATCACGGCGCGGGTCCGGTTCGGGGAGATCGGTCGGGGTGCCGGTCTTGAGCGCCGCGCGCACCGGAGTCGCACCCGCCCAGGCCAGCAGCAGCATGTCCTCGCCCTTGAGGAAGCGCTGACATCGCACACCACCCGTGGCCCTGCCCTTGCGCGGGTACTGGTCGAACGGGGTCAGTTTGACCGAGGTGAAGGAGTCATCGAGCGCACCGGTCGAGCCCGCCGCGGTGAAGACCACGGCGTCTACCGCCGGATCGACCGCGGTGAAGGAGATCACCTGAGCATCCGGGGTGAGCTTGATGCCGGCCATGCCGCCGGCCGCTCGACCCTGCGGACGCACCTGCGCCGCGGGGAAACGCAGCAACTGGGCGTCGGAGCTGATGAAGACCAGATCCTCCTCGCCCGTACGCAGCTCGACGCCGCCGACGATCCGGTCACCGGCCCGGAGCGTGATGACCTCCAGCTCCTCCTTGTTGGCCGGATAGTCCGGGACGACCCGCTTGACGACTCCCTGGAGGGTGCCGAGCGCAAGGCCGGGCGAGGTCTCCTCCAAGGTGGTCAGACAGATCACGGTCTCGTCCGCTTCCAGCGACAGGAACTCCGCCAGCGGAGCTCCGCCGGACAGATTGGGCGCGCTCGCGGTCTGCGGTAGCTGGGGCAGATCGATCACCGACAGCCGCAGCAGCCGTCCGGTGGAGGTCACCGCTCCCACATCGCTCCGCGCGGTGGAGAGCACCGCCGAGACGATCACATCGTGCTTGGCGCGTCGACCACCGGTGTCCGGCAGCGGCTCACCCGTCGCCGTCCGCGCGAGCAGTCCCGTGGAGGAGAGCAGCACCCGGCAGGGGTCGTCCGCGACCTCCAGCGACACCGCGGCCAGCGGGGTGGACGCCGACTCCAGCAGTACGGTCCGACGCTCGGTGCCGAACTTCTTCGCCACCGCGGCCAGTTCGGCCGAGACCAGCTTGCGCAGCTCGGCGTCCGACTCCAGGATCTGGGTCAGCGCCTCGATCTCGCCGACGAGCCTGTCCCGCTCGCTCTCCAGCTCGATCCGGTCGAACCTGGTCAGCCTTCGCAGCGGGGTGTCCAGGATGTACTGCGTCTGGATCTCGCTCAGCGAGAAGTGCTCGATCAACCGCTGCTTGGCCTGCGCCGAATTGTCGCTGGACCGAATCAGCCGGATGACCTCATCGATGTCGATCAGCGCGACCAGCAGGCCCTCGACCAGGTGCAGTCGGTCGCGGCGCTTGGTGCGCCGGAACTCGCTGCGCCGCCGGACCACGGTGAACCGGTGGTCGAGATAGACCTCCAGCAGCTCCTTCAGCCCCAGCGTCAACGGCTGGCCGTCCACCAGCGCCACATTGTTGATGCCGAAGGACTCCTCCATCGGCGTCAGCTTGTAGAGCTGCTCCAGAACGGCCTCCGGGATGAAGCCGTTCTTGATCTCGATGACCAGACGCAGCCCGTGGGAGCGGTCGGTGAGGTCCTTGACGTCCGCGATGCCCTGGAGCTTCTTCGCCCCGACCAGGTCCTTGATCTTGGCGATCACCTTCTCGGGGCCGACCGTGAACGGCAGCTCGGTGATGACCAGGCCCTTACGGCGAGGGGTGACGTCCTCGACGGTGGCGGTGGCACGGATCTTGAAGGTGCCCCGGCCGTTCGCGTAGGCGTCCTTGATGCCGGCCAATCCCACGACCCGGCCACCGGTGGGCAGATCCGGGCCCGGGACAAAGCGCATGAGCGTCGCCAGATCCGCACCCGGATACCGGATCAGATGGCGGGCGGCGGCGATCACCTCACCCAGATTGTGCGGTGGCATGTTGGTGGCCATGCCGACCGCGATCCCGGATGCGCCATTGACCAGAAGGTTGGGATACGCGGCGGGAAGGGCGACGGGCTCGCGCTCCTGCCCGTCGTAGTTCGGGGAGAAGTCGACCGTGTCCTCGTCGATCGACTCGGTCATCAGCGAGGTGGCGTCCGCCATCTTGCACTCGGTGTAGCGCATGGCTGCGGGCGGGTCGTCGTTACCCAGCGAACCGAAGTTCCCATGGCCGTCGACCAACAGCACCCGCATCGAGAACGGCTGGGCCATCCGCACCAGCGCGTCATAGATCGACGCGTCGCCGTGCGGATGCAGCTTACCCATCACCTCGCCGACGACCCGGGCGCACTTCACATAGCCGCGCTCAGGGCGCAGCCCCATCTCGTTCATCTGGTAGACGATGCGACGCTGGACGGGCTTCATGCCGTCACGTGCGTCGGGCAGGGCCCGCGAGTAGATCACCGAATAGGCGTACTCAAGGAAGGAGCCCTGCATCTCGTCGACGACGTCGATGTCGAGGATCTTCTCCTCGAAATCGTCGGGCGGCGGGGTTTTCGTGCTGCGGCGGGCCATCGCGGCTGCTGCTCCTTCACGTACCGGATCGGGAACTGATGCCGACCATTGTGGACCGTCCCACTGACAACGCAGACCGCGACCCGGGAACTTCGCCAGGTGTCAGCCCGCTTGCATACAGTGGCAGTGCTGCAAAGACAAGCAACAGCATCGCGATCGAAGGGACGTACATGCCCATGGGTCACACGGCCACAGCGCAGGCCGGATCGGGCGGCCTGACAGCGACGGAGCACCGATTGGCCAATGGCCTGCGGGTGGTGCTCTCCGAGGACCATCTGACCCCGGTCGCCGCGGTCTGCCTCTGGTACGACGTCGGCTCGCGCCACGAGGTCAAGGGCCGTACGGGCCTGGCACACCTCTTCGAGCACCTGATGTTCCAGGGCTCGAAGCAGGTCAGCGGCAATGGTCACTTCGAGCTGGTGCAGGGCGCCGGCGGTTCGCTCAACGGCACCACCAGCTTTGAGCGCACCAATTATTTCGAGACCATGCCCACCCACCAGCTGGAGCTGGCGCTCTGGCTGGAGGCCGACCGCATGGGCTCGCTCCTCGCCGCGCTCGACGAGGAGTCGATGGAAAACCAGCGGGACGTGGTGAAGAACGAACGCCGCCAGCGCTACGACAACGTCCCGTACGGCACCGCTTTCGAGCGGCTGACCGCGCTCTCCTACCCGGAGGGCCATCCGTACCACCACACCCCGATCGGCTCCATGGCCGATCTGGACGCGGCGACCCTCGATGACGCCCGTGCCTTCTTCCGCACCTACTACGCGCCGAACAACGCGGTCCTGTCGGTCGTCGGAGACATCGACTCGGCGCGGACCCTCGCCTGGATCGAGAAGTACTTCGGTTCGATCTCCTCCCACGACGGCAAGCAGCCCCCGCGCGACGGCTCCCTCCCGGAGAACATCGGGCGCGAGCTGCGCGAGGTCATCGAGGAGGAGGTGCCGGCCCGTGCGCTGATGGCGGCCTACCGCCTGCCGCACGACGGCACCCGCGAGTGCGATGCCGTGGACATCGCGCTCACCATCCTCGGCGGCGGTGAGTCCTCCCGGCTCCACAACCGCCTGGTGCGCCGTGACCAGACGGCGGTGGCCGCCGGATTCGGGCTGCTCCGGCTGGCCGGGGCGCCCTCGCTCGGCTGGCTGGACGTCAAGACCTCCGGCGGGGTCGAGGTCCCGCAGATCGAGTCCGCCGTGGACGAGGAGCTGGCCCGGTTCGCCGAGGAGGGCCCCACGCCCGAGGAGATGGAGCGCGCCCAGGCCCAACTGGAGCGCGAATGGCTGGACCGGCTCTCCACCGTCGCCGGTCGCGCCGACGAACTGTGCAGGTACGCGGTCCTCTTCGGCGACCCTCAGCTGGCGCTGACCGCCGTGGACCGGGTCCTGGGCGTCACCGCCGATGAGGTGCGGGCGATCGCCAAGGCCCGACTGCGCCCCGACAACCGGGCGGTGCTGGTGTACGAGCCGGTGTCCGCCGACCCCCAGGCCGAGTCCGCGCAGGACGACCAGACCGACGCAGAAGACGGGGCTGACCAGTGACCGACGCAGCGGAGCCGCTGACCACCATGGAGTTCCACCCGCAGCCCCAGCCCGGCGAGGCCCAGCCCTGGGCCTTCCCCGCCCCCGACCGCGGCACCCTGCCCAACGGCCTGACCGTGCTGCGCTGTCACCGTCCAGGCCAGCAGGTGGTGGCGGTCGAGGTCTCCCTCGACGCTCCCCTGGACACCGAGCCCGAGGGGTTGGACGGTGTCGCCACGATCATGGCGCGCGCCCTCTCCGAGGGCACCGACAAGCGTTCGGCCGAGGAGTTCGCGGCCGAGTTGGAGCGCTGCGGTGCCACCCTGGACGCCCACGCCGACCACGCCGGCGTCCGGGTCTCCCTGGAAGTGCCCGTCTCGCGGCTGCTGAAGGCCCTGGGGCTGCTCGCCGAGGCCCTGCGCGCCCCGGCCTTCGCGGACAGCGAGATCGAGCGGCTGGTGCGCAACCGGCTCGACGAGATCCCGCATGAGATGGCCAATCCCGGCCGCCGCGCCGCCAAGGAGCTCTACAAGCAGCTCTTCCCGGCCGAGCTGCGCATCTCCCGCCCCCGCCTCGGCACCGAGGAGACGGTCTCGCGGATCGACTCCGCCGCCGTACGGGCCTTCTTCGAGGCCCATGTCCGGCCCGCCACCGCCACCGCGGTGGTCGTCGGCGACCTCGCCGGCGTCGATGTCGACGCGGTGCTCGCCGAGACCCTCGGCGACTGGTCGGGCGACAGCGGCGCACCCCGTCCCGTGCCCGCCATCAGCGGTGATGACAGCGGCCGTGTCGTCATCGTGGACCGCCCCGGCGCGGTGCAGACCCAGTTGCTGATCGGTCGGGTCGGCGCGGACCGACACGACCGCGTCTGGCCGGCGCAGGTGCTCGGGACGTACTGCCTCGGCGGCACCCTCACCTCCCGCCTGGACCGGGTGCTGCGCGAGGAGAAGGGCTACACCTACGGGGTGCGGGCGTTCGGGCAGGTCCTGCGGTCGGCCGCCGACGGCGCGGGCGCTTCCCTGCTGGGCATCAGCGGATCGGTGGACACGCCGAACACCGGGCCCGCGCTCGATGACCTCTGGAAGGTGCTGCGCACCCTTGCGGCCGACGGGCTGACCGACGCCGAGCGCGATGTCGCCGTACAGAACCTGGTCGGTGTCGCGCCGCTGAAGTACGAGACGGCGGCGTCGGTGGCGGGCACCCTGGCCGATCAGGTCGAGCAGCATCTCCCCGACGACTACCAGGCCCAGTTGTACGTACGGCTCGCCGAGACCGGCACGGTGGAGGCGACGGCCGCGGTGGTCAACGCCTTCCCGGAGGGCCGGCTGGTCACGGTGCTCGTCGGTGACGCCGCCCAGATCGAGGAGCCGGTGAGGGCTCTGGGCATCGGGGAAGTGACGGTTGTCTCGGGCTGATTGACGCTCCGTGACCGGATAGCGGCGCAAGCTCAGCAGGGCCTCGGCGGGCAAGTGCTGTCGGGGCCCTGTCGTGTTGGCAGCGAGGGTGCTCGGCAACCTCCAACCCCTCCGCAAAATGTCCGCTTTGGGGGGAAGTTGCCTATCTCGCCTGTGGCGTGGGCAACAAAAATGCCGGTCTGTTTGGCGAGCGGCGGCCCGGCCGCTTAGCGTCAGTCCGGCTGTTCGCGGGCAGTACGCCGCATCCGCGGCACGGACAGTCATCGCCGAGTCCCAGTCAGGTGCGAGCCTGGGGAGCCGGGGACCCAGGTCCCTTGGGGTGAATCGGGTGCCTTCGCCGCCATGCGCGGAGGGATTCGTAGGAGACCTTCCTGCTCCGAACCCGTCAGCTAACCCGGTAGGCGAGAAGGAAGGAAAGGACCAGCCTCTCCATGGCGCTTGCTCGTCCTACCGGCAGACACCGTGCTCCGGGCCGTAAGACGCGTACGAGTGCGGGTATAGCCTCCGCCGCGGCCCTGGCCACCAGCGGAGTCGTCGGCACCCTCGCCGGTCCCGCCTTCGCCGCCGGCGGTGGAACCCCCGCCACTGAGGCCGACTCGGCCATTGAGACCCCCGACACCGTCCCCATGGGTGCCATCCCCGTAGCGCTGGACTCCGCGACGGCCAGCTCCGCGGTCCAGGAGATGAGGATGCAGCACACCGGGACGACGCAGATGCTCGCCGCCCACTCGCTCTCCGACGAGGTCGCCGATCAGGCCGTCATCCAAAAGCGCGAAGCGCTCGCCCGGATGGAAGCGGCCGCGGAGGCCAGGCGCAAGGCCGAGGCCCGCGCCCAGGAGATCCGCGAGGCCAAGGAGCGCGCCGACCGCGAGGCCGAGCGTCAGCGTCTGAACGCCTACCGGCTTCCCGTCGTCGGAACCCATGTCACCACGGACTACCGGGCGGGTGGCGGGCAGTGGTCCTCCGGCAGCCACACCGGCATTGACTTCCGCGCCTCCACCGGCACCCCGGTGGTGGCCGTGGGCGCGGGCACGGTCGTCGAAGCGGGCTGGGGCGGGGCGTACGGCTACAACGTCGTCCTGAAGATGAATGACGGTTCGTACACCCAGTACGGGCACCTGTCGTCCCTCAGCGTCTCCGTCGGGCAGCGCATGATGCCGGGGGACCAGCTGGGTCGCGCGGGATCGACGGGGAACTCGTCGGGGGCGCATCTGCACTTCGAGGCCCGTACGGGTGCCGACTACGGGTCGGACGTCAACCCGCTCGCCTATCTGCGTGCCCACGGCGTGAAGGTCTGAGCGCTCCCGGTCGGGAATCCGATGCGGGCACGGCCGGTGTGGGCCCTCCAATGCGGTGCCCCACCGGAGTCGCCGGAAGGGCCCTGTCGGGCCGGTGCGCACAGCGGAAGTGACAGAAGGCCGCGGTATCCCGGAACCGGGATACCGCGGCCTTCTGCGCTGGAGCCCTGAAGGGGTCAGACCGTCTCGGGGAGCTCGTCCAGGCCCTCGGCCACCAGCTTGCCCAGCCGGTCGAGGGCCTCCTCCGCGCCCGGCGCGTCGGAGGCGAGCACGATCTCCTCGCCGCCCTGCGCGCCCAGACCGAGGACGGCGAGCATGGAGGCGGCATTGACCGGAGTGCCGTCTGCCTTGGCAATCGTCACCGGGACGCCGGAGGCCGTGGCGGCGCGGACGAAGATGGAGGCGGGGCGGGCGTGAAGGCCCTCGGCCCAGCCGACGTTGACGCGGCGCTCAGCCATGGTGTTGCCCTTCAGGTTCAACGGTTGTCTAGACCAGTCTCTCATGATGCCCCCCGCCAAGGCCGTCAGACCGTGGCGTGGCGTGCCCCCTTCCAAGGGGCGATTGACCCCCCTTGTGTCGACTGTTTTCCCCTGGGGCACATCACTCCCGTCGGGTAGCCCTCGCAATCCGTCTCAGCGCTTTAGGCTTTCGTTATGCAGACCCGGCCGGAGCACGCGTACCCCGATCACTGGGAAGCGGATGTGGTGCTGCGCGATGGAGCCACCGCGCGGATCAGACCCATCACCACCGAGGATGCCGACCGTCTCGTCAGCTTCTACGAGCAGGTCTCGGACGAGTCGAAGTACTACCGCTTCTTCGCCCCCTATCCCCGGCTGTCGGCCAAGGACGTGCACCGGTTCACCCACCACGACTACGTGGACCGGGTGGGGCTCGCCGTCACGGTCGGCGGTGAGTTCATCGCCACCGTCCGCTATGACCGCATCGACGCGACGGGACGCCCCGCCAGTGCCCCCGCCGACGAGGCCGAAGTCGCCTTCCTCGTCCAGGACGCCCACCAGGGCCGCGGCGTCGCCTCCGCCCTGCTCGAACACATCGCGGCGGTGGCCCGGGAGCGCGGTGTCCGTCGGTTCGCGGCCGAGGTGCTCCCGGCCAACAACAAGATGATCAAAGTGTTCCGGGACGCCGGCTACACCCAGAAGCGCAGCTTTGAGGAAGGGTCCGTCCATCTGACCCTCGACCTGGAACCGACCGCTGAGTCCCTGGCCGTGCAGCGCGCACGTGAGCACCGAGCGGAGGCCCGCTCCGTACAGCGGCTGCTCGCGCCCGAATCGGTCGTGGTGATCGGCACCGGACGGGCGGTCGGCGGCGTTGGCCGGGCCGTACTGCGCAATGTCCTCGGCTCCGGATACACCGGCCGCGCCTATGCGGTGAACAGTTCGTTCCCCCCGCGGCAGCGTGAACTCGACGGGGTGCCCGCGTTCCGCTCCGTCAGCGAGATCACCGCCGAGACGGGGGAGGCGGTCGACCTCGCGGTCATCGCGGTGCCCGCCGAGCGGGTGCCGGAAGTGGTGGCCGACTGCGGCGAGAGCGGGGTTCGCGGGCTGGTCGTGCTGTCCGCGGGGTACGCGGAGAGCGGTCCCGAGGGCCGGGAGCGCCAGCGGGAACTGGTGCGGCAGGCACGCTCCCACGGAATGCGGATCATCGGCCCCAACTCCTTCGGAATCATCAGCACCGCCGATGGCGTACGCCTCAACGCCTCGCTCGCCCCGCACTCCCCGGTCCCCGGCCGCATCGGCCTCTTCACCCAGTCCGGTGCCATCGGGATCGCCCTGCTGTCGGGACTGCACCGCCGCGGCGCCGGCCTCTCCACCTTCATCTCCTCCGGCAACCGCGCCGATGTGTCCGGCAACGACTTCCTGCAGTACTGGTACGAGGACCCCGAGACCGATGTGGTCCTGCTGTACCTCGAATCGATCGGCAACCCCCGGAAGTTCACCAGGCTCGCCCGGCGCACGGCCGCGGTGAAGCCGGTCGTCGTCGTCAAGGGCGCGCGCCACAGCGGTAGCGAGCCGCCGGGACATGCCGTCCCGGTCACCCATATCCCCGATGCCGCCGTCGGCGCGCTTCTGCAACAGGCGGGGGTGATCCGCGTCGACACGGTCACCGAACTCATTGACGCCGGGCTGCTCCTCGCCGGCCAGCCGCTGCCCACCGGCCCGCGCACAGCGATCCTCGGCAACTCCGAGTCCCTGGGTCTGCTGACCTACGACGCCTGTCTGGCCGAGGGGCTGCGCCCGCTACCGCCGCTCGATCTGACCACCGAGGCCACCCCCGCCGACTTCCGGGCGGCCCTCGCCAGGGCGCTGTCGGACGAGGGCTGCGACGCCGTGGTGGTGAACGCGATTCCCTGGGTGGGGGACAGCGGCCACCTCCAGCCCGGTGACAGCGAGGTGCTGGCCGCGGCCCTGCGCGAGGCAGCGGAATCCGCCCCGGCGAAACCCGTCGCCGTGGTCCATGTGGAGCTCGGCGGTCTGTCGGCGGCCCTGGCGGCGGCCCGCCCCGCCTCCCTGGCCCGACGCACCGCAGCCGCAGCGGAGGGCCACCCCGAAGGGGGGAGCGCCGCGGGTACCGGAGCGACCCCGGCGGTGACTGATTCCGAGCGCCATGTACCGGCCGCTGAGGCGGCGGCTCCCCGGTCGGTGGCCGGAGCTGACCGAGACCCGGCCACCGAAGCGGCGCCCGCCCCGGGAACCCGCCCTCCCGACGCGACCCCGCCCGGCCGGCGCATCCCCGTCTATCCAGCGGCGGAGCGGGCCGTTCGGGCGCTCTCCCAGGCCGTCTCCTACGCCCAGTGGCGTCGACAGTCCGCCGAGCCCGGCAAGGTCCCGGCCTACGACGACATCGACGAGGGCGGGGCCGCCGCGCAGATCCAGCGGCTGCTCGGTGCCGAGGACGCCAGGGCGAGCACCCTGCCGACCGATGAGGGGCATCGGCTGCTCGCCCGCTACGGCATCGAGGTGCGAGCGGCCCTCCCCGCGCCCGGTCCCGATGAGGCGGTCGCCGCCGCTTCCCGGCTCGGATATCCGGTGGCGCTCAAGACCACCGCTCCCCATCTGCGCCACCGCCCCGACCTCGGTGGGGTACGTCTGGATCTCGCGGACGAGGCGCAGTTGCGGCAGGCGTACGGGGAGCTGACCGCGCTCTTGGGTGAACCGGTCGAGCTTCAGCCGGTCGTCCAGGCGATGGCACCCCGCGGTGTGGACACGGTCGTACGGGCGGTCATCGATCCTGCCGTGGGTGCCGTCCTCTCCTTTGGGCTCGCGGGTGCGGCATCCGAGCTCCTCGGCGACACCTCGCACCGCCTGGTCCCGGTGACGGATCGGGATGCCGCCGAGCTGATCAGGGACATTCGGACTGCTCCCCTCCTCTTTGGCTGGCGCGGTTCCGCGCCGGTGGACACCCCGGCTTTGGAACAGTTGCTGTTGCGCGTATCACGTTTGGTCGACGACCACCCAGAAGTAGTCGGAATCAGTCTTGAACCCGTCGTTGTGGCTCAGCATGGACTCTCCGTACTGGGCGCCACCGTACGACTTGCGCCACCCGCCGCCTTCACTGACCTGGGCCCACGTCGACTCCCGAGCTACTGAGCGGACTGAACGCTTGACCCCCCACCGGCCCCGTAGGATGGACCACATGGCGAAGACCGGTACGACGACCCAGGGGCTGCGCGCGGCGATCGAGCGCAGCGGCTACTACCCGGCTCTCGTGGCCGAGGCGGTGGAGGCCGCCGTCGGCGGCGAGCAGATCGGTTCGTACCTGGTGCACCAGGAGACCACGTTCGACGCCAACGAAGTGCGTCGCCACGTCACCGTCCTCGTGCTCACGAGCCATCGCTTCATCGTCAGCCACACCGATGAGCAGACCGCCGACTCCAGCTCCCCGACGCCCTATGCGACCACCTCCACCGAGTCGGTCAAGCTCGACCGGATCTCCTCGGTCGTGGTCAGCCGAGTGGTGGCCAACCCCGAGTCGTACACACCCGGCACCCTGCCCCGCGAGGTCGTGCTCACCATCGGCTGGGGTGCGGTCGCCCGGCTGGATCTGGAGCCCGCCGCCTGCGGCGACCCCAACTGCGAGGCCGATCACGGCTACACCGGCAACTCCACCGCCGACGATCTGAGCCTGCGCGTCAGTGAGGCCGGTGACGGCCCCGACACCGTCCGACAGACCCTGATCTTCGCCCAGGCCCTGTCCATGGCGACCGCCGCCACCGTGTCCCCTTCCGGTCCGGCCGCAACCCGCTGATGGTCCAGCCCACGCCCCCGTCGCTCTGGCCGGATGACCCCACACCGCTCGATCCGGGCAGTGCGCCCGTTCCCGAGTACGGCTCGGGATCGGTCGCCGATCTGCTGCCCACCCTCGCCGCCGGCCAGGGCGTCCCCGGCCTCACCCGACTCATCGGGGAGCTCGCCCCCGCCGACCGCAACTGCGTCTTCCTGATCGACGGGCTCGGCTGGCAGCAGATCAAGGACCATCCCGACGAGGCCCCCTACCTCACCTCGCTGCTCGCCAGCTCGCGCGGTGGTACGGGTCGCCCCGTCACCGTGGGTTTCCCCGCCACCACCGCGACATCGCTCGCCTCCGTGGGCACCGGCCTTCCTCCTGGCCGCCACGGCCTACCGGGCTATATGGTCCGGGACCCCGCGACCGGGCGGCTGATGAACCAGCTCCGCTGGAAGCCGTACACCGACCCGAGCGCCTGGCAGCCGTACCCCACGGTCTTCCAGCGCGCCCATGAGGCCGGCATCCACACCGCCCAAGTCTCGTCTCCCATATTCGAGCACACCCCGCTCACGGAGATCGCCCTCAGCGGTGGCACCTTCCACGGCCGGCTGAGTGCCGAAGAACGGATGGACCTCGCGGCGGAGCAGTTGGGCGCCGCGGATCGCTCGCTCATCTACACGTACTACAGCGAGGTGGACGGCAAGGGGCACCGCTTCGGTATGGACTCCGATGCCTGGCGGGGCCAACTGATGTACGTCGACCGGTTGGTGCAGCGCCTCGCGGAGCAGTTGCCGCCTCGCTCGGCTCTCTATGTCACGGCCGACCACGGCATGATCGACATCCCGTTCGACGAAGAGTCCCGCATCGACTTCGACGAGGACTGGGAGCTGCGCGCCGGCGTCGCCCTCCTCGGCGGCGAGGGTCGGGCCCGTCATGTGTACGCCGTTCAGGGCGCCGAGGCCGATGTGCTCGCCGTCTGGCGCGAGGTGCTCGGTGAGCGCTTCTGGGTCGCGAGCCGCGCCGAGGCGATTGCCGCGGGCTGGTTCGGGCCGTCGGTCGATGAGCGCGTGGAGGGTCGGATCGGCGATGTCGTCGCCGCCGCCTGTGACGATGTGGCGATCACCGCATCCGTCAACGAGCCGCACGAGTCGGCGATGGTGGGGATGCACGGCTCGATGACCCCCGCCGAGCAGCTCGTCCCGCTTCTTGAAGTCCGCACCTGATGCAGAGCCCCTGACGACCCGTCGTCCTCCCCGTCCCTGTCCCCCGCTCCGTGCTGCCGCCGCGCCCTCGACGCAGCAGATCCGAAAGGCCCCTCAAGCCCTCATGTCCGAGCTAGCTTTCTTCTGCGGAACGATGGACTGCGGGAAGTCGACCCTGGCTCTCCAGATCGAGCACAATCGGTCCGCGCGGGGCCTTCAGGGTGTCATCTTCACCCGTGACGACCGGGCCGGAGAGGGCAAGCTCTCCTCCCGGTTGGGCCTGGTCACGGACGCGGTCGAGGCCACCGAGGGCTTTGATCTCTACGCCCATCTGGTGGACTGGCTCTCCCAGGGCGGTCGCTGCGACTACGTCATCGCCGATGAGACCCAGTTCTTCGCCCCCGAACAGATCGACCAGCTCGCTCGGATCGTCGACGACCTGGAGCTCGACGTCTTCGCCTTTGGCATCACCACCGACTTCCGCTCCAAGCTCTTTCCCGGTTCGCAGCGACTGGTCGAACTCGCCGACCGCATAGAGGTGCTCCAGGTCGAGGCGCTGTGCTGGTGCGGGTCACGCGCGACGCACAACGCCCGTACGGTCGGTGGGTCGATGGTCGTCGAGGGAGCACAGGTCGTGGTCGGCGATGTCAATGCCGAGGGATCGGCCGGGGAGATCGGCTACGAGGTGCTGTGCCGTCGCCACCATCGACGCCGGATGACGGCCGCGAGCGCCCGGGCGGTGACACTCTCCCCGGATGTGCTGCCCGTGGACACCGGCCAGGAGCCGGCCGCTGCCAGCCGGCAAGGGCTGGACAACCAGCGGCGATAGCCCGCGTAAACGGTTGTGGAACGCCCCCTGGGACACCGGCAGCGCCCAGGGGCCGGTCGATCTGGCCCCTGCCGCCACGGAGATCGCCCACCGCTGCGGCCAAGGTCCGTGCGGTGCCCCATCGCACGGGTGACACCGGTCCCGAGGCCGCTGGCGACCGCCCCGGGACCGCTGCCCACCACGCCGGAGTCGGCGAGGCGGTCCGTTCACCGCTGGGATTGACCGTCGGTGAGACCTACCTCCCGGGCCCCGCCGACCGCGATACGGGAGCGGGGGTACGGGCGCCCACGGCGGACGATGGCGGAGCCGGTGTCCCGAGTGGCCAGAGCGTCCCGAAGGGGAAGCATCAAGGCCGCGGTCGTACGAGTGTGAAGACCGCGCCTTCGGGGTCGGACACGGTCGCCGCCCTACCGTGCGGTCCTTCTTGCGGCGGTCTGATGACATGCCCGCCCAGTTCGACCACTTGGGAGGCGCTGCGATCGGGGTCCTCGACCGCGAAGTAGGTCATCCAGTAGGTGCCGCGGTCGCGTGGCAGGGTGCGGCCCACGCCGTGCAGCGCCGCCACCGGCCGGCCGTCCAGGCGCAGTGTCACCAGGTCGGGTTCCTCCTGGTCCGATGAACTCCTCGCCTCCGGTCCATCGGTGGCGTACTCCTCCGTCTCGACCTCGTAACCAAAGACCGTCTGGTAGAACTTGCCGACCGACGAGGTCTCGAACGTCAGCAACTCATGCCAGACCGGTGTGCCGGGTGCACCGTGGATGGAGGTGCCGTGGTGGGCGGCCGGCTGCCAGAGGCCGAACACCGCGCCTGCCGGGTCGGTCGCGATCGCCATCCGTCCGGCATCGGCGGCGTCCAAGGGGCCGACACCTACGGTGCCGCCACTGCTTCTGACCAACTCCGCGGTGGCATCCGCGTCATCGGTCCGTAGATAGGGCGTCCAGGCGATCGGTAGCCGGCGGTCGGCGGGCAGCCGTCCGATGCCCGCGACCTCCCTGCCGTCGAGAAGTCCACGCACATAGGGGCCCAGTTGATTCGGCCCCGGGGAGAACTCCCATCCGAAAAGCTCGCCGTAGAACGTCTGGGTCGCGTCAAGGCCGTGCACCATCAAGCTCACCCAGCAGGGTGTGCCAGGCGTGTGCCGAGTCGCCTCGGTCATCGTCACTCTCTCCTCGGACCATCGTGGTGGCCGTACGGGGGGACGGGGTGCACGCCGTTGTGCGCAAAGGGCGTGCGCCCCGTGCGAATGGTTCCATCCCCCGGCGTTCAGTGCGCCCCGCCCGCGCCGCTTTTGGCGGGTTACCGGCCCAGCATGCCGGATTTGTCGTTGCGGATCTGTTTCGGCGGCACTCTGTGTCGCCGGCCGTGAGCGAGGATGGCCGCCATGAAGCCCATCATCTCCGCCGCCGAACTCGCCGCCGAGCTGCGCGGGGCGCGTCCACCCGTCCTTCTCGACGTCCGCTACCAGCTCGGCGGCCCGCACGGCCGCCCCGACTACGACGCCGGGCATCTTCCCGGTGCCGTCTTCGTCGACCTGGACGCCGAACTAGCCTCCCCGCCCGGTGTCCACGGTCGTCATCCGCTACCGGACGCCGAGGCATTCGGTGCCGTGATGCGCCGGGCCGGGGTCTCAGCCGATACGCCCGTGGTCGCCTATGACGCGGCCCAGGGCTGGGGCGCGGCCCGGGTCTGGTGGCTGCTGCGGTGGACCGGTCACCGGCAGGTGCGGGTTCTGGACGGAGGTCTCGCGGCCTGGAACGGCCCCTTGGAGACCAGGGCTCCCGCCCCGGCCGAGGGTGACTTCACTCCCGTACCCGGAGCCCTTCCGCTGCTGACGGCGGACACCGCGGCCCGGCTGGCCCGTTCGGGAGTGCTGCTGGACGCCCGGGCGGCGGAGCGCTACCGAGGCGAAGCGGAACCCATCGACCCGGTGGCGGGGCATATTCCGGGCGCGAGGTCCGCTCCCACCACCCAGAACGTGGACGACCAGGGGTACTTCCTGCCGCCCGAGCAGCTCGCCTCCCGCTTCCAGTCGCTGGGTGCCGAGGAGGCCGGCGGTGAGATCGGTGTCTACTGCGGCTCCGGAGTCTCGGGCGCTCACCAGGCCATCGCCCTGGAACTCGCCGGTTTCACACCGGCTCTGTACGCCGGGTCCTGGTCGGAGTGGACCCAGGACCCCTCCCGGCCGGTGGCCATCGGACCAGAGCGCGGCTGAGGCCGGTGGGCGCCTGGGCGGTCGGCTCCCGTCCTGGCCGCGGGGGATGGCACAGGGGTGCATCCCGGACCTATCGCATGGTTATGAGATGGTCAGCCCAGTAGTGCGGCAACACCCCGAGAGCGCCGAAACCCGACGCAACCGTACGCAAGGAAAGGCACCGCCCCGGCCATGGACCAGAGCTTCTCCGTGCACATCCCCGACGCTTCGCTGGAACCCGACCCGCTTGATCCCGGGCAGATCGTCTCCGGTACCCCCGTGGTCTCCGGCAAGCTGCTGTGGGAGTCGGCGGACGGTAGGCAGCTGCGCGGCATCTGGCAGATCACTCCGGGCGTGGTGACGGACACCGAGGAGGACGAACTCTTCGTCGTCGTGAGTGGTCGCGCCACCATCGACATCGACGGCGGACCGACCCTCGATGTCGGACCGGGCGACCTGGGCGTACTGCGCCGCGGTGACCGTACGACATGGACCATCCACGAAACGCTCCGCAAGGCCTACGCGATCACCCTGCCGCACCAGAGCTGAGCTACGACCGGCGGTTCGCCCCCGCGCCGGACCCTGATTCCGCCCGGTCCGCCGCGTCTTCGATCCTTTTCGCTCCCCGGGATGGCTCGCCATGCCGGGGAGCGTTGGGTTGCGGCCCGTCGTCAGAGGCACCCCCGGGAGAGCGGTCGCCGGGCCGCCGGGTCGCCGGGAAGCACAGTGCGGCACCAGCACGAGTCGCCATCCTGCGCGCACAGCACAGCACAGCACAGCACAGCACCGATACGCGGTACTCGGCGGTCGCCCCCGGACGACGCCCCCGTACGCGTACGACACGAGCCGATCCGGGTGCCGCTGATCCCCGCCGACGGAACAGGCCGGCGAGGACTCGCCGTCGTCATCGCGGACGGTGGGTGGGCGGCTCCTGGGTGGGCGCCGCGCTGGCCCGAGCGGGAAGCCGGGTGCGGTGGGTGACCCACGCGCCGGAACGCCGTTGCCTCCCATGGGCTGATATCGGCCATCCATGGATCGTGATGTACGGAGGTCGCCAGTGGGCGGGCGTCAGCGGATCGGTGAGACGGGGAAGGCGCGTGAAGCACTCGGCTGTCGGAGCCTGCCGTTGACGCGCCGCGACCGGGCGCGGCCAGGACCTCGGCATCAGCGCCGAGGGGTCGGTGGGACCCGAAGGAGCGTCCGCGTCCTGGGGTCATCTCCGGTACGGGCTAAGGAAGTTGATGATTCATCAGTGATTGGGTCGTTTCGGCCACGGAAGTCAACGCTTAGGTTAGCCTTGCCTAAATGTTAACCAGGATTTCCGTGGGTTGGACACCGAGAGGAACGAACCACGTGCAACCACCCTCCCTGCCCCGTCACACCCTGGCCAGAGGCCTTCGGCGCGGACGCCGTACCCGCGTCCCGGGTCTCATGGCAACGGCCCTCGCGCTCACCCTCGCCCTCACCGCGTGCGGCGGCGATCCCTCCGAGGCTTCCGACTCCGAGGGCTCCACCGGCACCGGGGCCTTCCCGGTGTCCGTGGTTCACGCCAAGGGCAAGACCGTCGTCAAGACCAAGCCCAAGAGGGTCGTGGCCCTTGGTTACGCCGATGTCTCCGTGGCGCGGGCGCTGGACGCTCCGATCGTCGGCGCGTTGAAGTTCGCGGGGGGCGAGAACACGTGGAACTTCCCCGGTGTCACCCCACCTCTCGACAAGGAAACCGCTGTCTTCGAAGCGGTCACCCTCAACCTGGAGAAGATCGCCGCCCTACGGCCCGATCTCATCCTGATGACCTCGGCTCAGCTCCCCTACCAGGACGCCTATGACAAGTTGAGCGCGATCGCCCCCACCGTGGGATATCGCACCAAGCTCCTTCAGGACGATCCCGTCGAGCTCACCCGGCTCATCGGCTCGGCACTCGGCAAGTCGACCGAGGCGGAGGCGTTGATCGCCGCTTCTGAGAAGGCGATCGCCGACTTCGCGGTGAAGCACCCCTACCTCAAGGGGAAGAAGGCGCTCTTCGGACAGGGGCTCGGGGACGGAGCCCACATCATCGTCGCCCCCGACGCCAATGTGAACCACTTCTTCGGCAAGCTGGGCCTCTCCCTTCCCTCCGAGTTCACGACCCTGAAGAGATCGGGGCCGACCGGTGGTGCCTCTCTCAGTCTGGAAGAACTCGATCGGCTGGACGCGGCCGATATCGCCTTCCTCCTCTTCGTGGACCCCAAAGTGAAGGAGCACGCCCTGGTGAAGCGGCTTGAGCTCACCAGGACCGGACGGCTTACCGGGGTCGACGTCGGTGCCGCCTACGCACTGCATGAGACGAACCCGGCCAACACCGCCTATCTGCTGGGCGTGATAGAACCGACGGTGGCCAAGTTGGCCCCGTAGCAGGCGGGTCGGGAGCCGGCCGGGTCGCGGACGTAGCGGTTCTCGGCCCGGCGCGTCCCGTGACAGCGGCCCTCGGCGGTCGGCGCGCCGCTGTCAGTCCCACTCGGTAGGAACCATCGAGAGTCCCCGAGTGCGGTGGGGGAGTGGGATATCGCTCAGGTGGAAGGCGGTCGGTCGCCGTGCCAGGAGCGCCAGAGCGCGGCATAGGCGCCGTCGGCCGCCACGAGATCGTTGTGGGTGCCGAGTTCGGTGAGCCGGCCGTCTTCCATCACCGCTACCCGGTCCGCGTCATGGGCGGTCTGGAGGCGGTGGGCGATGGCGATGACGGTGCGGCCGTCGAGTACCGCGGCCAGCGCCCGCTCGGTGTGACGTGCGGTCCTCGGGTCCAGCAGGGCTGTCGCCTCGTCGAGTATCAGTGTGTGGGGATTGGCCAACACCACCCGCGCCAGGGCCAGTTGCTGAGCCTGGGCGCCATCGGGCCGGTGCCCCTGGTGGCCCAGTTCGGTGTCCAGGCCGTGCGGTAGCTCATCCGCCCACTCGGCGCCGACGGCGATGAGGGCCGCGCGCATCTCGACATCGCTTGCGGTGGCCGACGCGATCTGGAGATTGTCCCGGAGCGTCCCCAGGAACACATGGTGCTCCTGAGTGACCAGGACGACCTGTCGACGCAGTTGGTCGGGGTCGAGACCGGCGATCGGCACCCGTCCCACCGTCACCGACCCCGTACGCGGTGCGTCCATGCCCGCCAGCAGTCTGCCCAGGGTGGTCTTACCGGCGCCCGAAGGTCCCACGATCGCCAACTGTTCACCGGGTCTGACCGCCAGGTCGACGCCGTGCAGCACATCCTCCCCGCCGTCGTAGGCATAGCGGACACCGGTCACCTCGATCCGGTCGTCGGCCGGTGTCGGGGAGGCATCCGGCGGCATCGGTGACAGCAGTCCAAGGCCCTCCACCCGTGCGAAGGAGGCGCTGCTGCTCTGGAGCTTCTCGACCTGCTGCAGGATGGTGTCCAGCGGTTGGGAGAGCTGCCGTAGATACAGCGCGGCGGTGACCACCGTGCCGAGGCTGATCGCGTTGTGATCGTGTAGTACCCCGCCGACCAGCAGAACACCGACCACGGGAATGACATACGAGACGTCCACGGCAGGGAAGAGCACGCTCCGCAGGAACAGGGTGCGGGTTCGGGTACGCCGGCACTCCTCGATCGCGCGCTGACACGCCGCGACGCGGCGCTCCTGCAGACCGAGGGCCTCGACCGTACGGGCGCCCGCGGCGGTGGCCGCGAGCTGTTCCGCGAGAGCCGAGTTGGCTGTCCCCTCGGCGAGATAGGCGGGCAGCGCCCGGCGCAGGTACCAGCGGACGGCGAACCAGATACCGAGCAGGCCGAACACCCCGCAGGCGCCGAGCAGCGGGTCGAGCACAAAGACCGCGCCGAGGATGAACAGGGCCTGCACCGTGGCGATGAGGACTTCTGGGCCGGCGTCCCGAAGGGTGGTCCCGACCGCCGCGACATCGGTGGTGCCGCGCGCTGTGAGGTCACCGGTGCCGGCCCGCTCGACGACCGAGGACGGCAGTGTGAGGGCCCGGTCGGCGAACTGCTCGCGCACCCGTGCCAGTGTCCGCTCACCGAAGCGATGGCCCAACCGGCCCGCGTAGCGAGCCAGGAGGAGTTGGGCCAGTGCGAAGACCAGGATGGTGAGGGCGAGGCGGTCCACGGTGGCCACTTCGCCACCGGACCTGACCTCGTCGATGATGCGCCCGAGCAGCCACGGGCCGACGAGACCGGCGCCCGCGGCCAGCGCGTTGAGGGCGATCACCGCGGTGAAGGCACGGCCATCGAGGCGGATCAGCCGGAGTGCCGCTCGGCGGACCCGAACCGGATCGGCGATGGGGAGGGCTCTCCCTGTCGGTTCGCTCCCGGCCGCGGGTGGGGTACCGGTGGTCATCGAACGGCCTCCTCGGCATTGCCGTTGTGCTCATCGGCCGCGCCCACCGGTTCGGCACCGCTCATCGGTTCAACCGCGCCCACCGGTTCGGCCTCGTCGCCGTTGGCCAGGCCGCGTGAGACCAGGAGGCGGTAGCCCTCCTGGTCCTGGAGGAGCTCACGATGGCTGCCGACGGCCGCGGTGGACCCGTCGACCAGGTAGTAGACGGTGTCCGCCAGATCCAGCAGCAGGGGTGAGGTACTGGTGATGACGGTGGTGCGCCCGGAGCGTGCAGTGTGCAGCCGCGTCGCGATGGCCGCCTCGGTATGGGTGTCGACCGCCGAGGTGGGTTCGATGGCCAGCAGGATCTCGGGATCGGCCAGCAGCGCCCGGACCAGGCGGATGCGCTGCCGCTGGCCACCGGAGAGGTTGCGGCCCTGGGCGTCGACCGCCGAGTCGAGGCCGTCGGGCAGAGCGCGGACGATGTCCTGCGCCATGGCCGTGTGAACGGCGCGTTCGATGGCTTCCTCAGCCCGCTCCAGCCGGCCCGAGACAAGATCCCGTAGTGTGCCGGCGAAGAGGTCGGCCTCGTTCTCCGCGACCAGAACGCGATCACGGACCTGTGCCAGATCGATCTCGTCGAGACGGATCGCCCCCCAGGTCGCCGCTGACTGGGCGAACCGGCCCAGCCGGTCGACCACGGCGGCGGACTCCGCCGGACGGGCGCTGACCAGTACGGTCAGCTTCCCGGGCGCCACCTCGACACCGGAGGCGGGATCGTGGAGTGGGGATGGCGCATCGGGTGCGTCACAGGGCGCTTCCAGGCTGGTGGAATCGGGTTCCAGGGCGAGGAAGCGTATGACACGGCGGGCGGCGACCAGTCCTCGGCTGAGGTCATAGCCGCCTTGGATGAAGAACGCGACCGGCACGGCGAGTACCGCCGTGTATCCGTACACGGCGACCAACTCGCCGATGGTGATGGTCCCTTCCACCGCCATCCGGGCCGCGAGCCAGGTGACCGCGCCCAGGAACAGGGTGGGAAGCCCGACCCCCAGGGCCTGGACCCAGCTGGTGACCGCGCCTACCCGGTACCCCTCCTGTTGGAGTTGCCGGGAGCGGCGTCGATAGCGTTCGGCGAACACCGCCTTGCCACCGATGCCGTTGAGGACACGTAGACCGCCGACGATATCGCCGAAACGGGCCGCGAGTGCGCCCTGTTGCTCCCGGTAGTCGGCCTCGAAGCCCTGGAGCCGGCCCAGCAGCGGGCCGACCGACACCATCAGGAGCGGCACCCCGAGCAGTACCACCAGCGCGAGCAGCGGTGAGACGGTCAGCAGCAACACGGCGACCATGAGGTAGGCGAGGACCGCGCCGACACCGGGACCGGTGATCGTGAGCGTATTGGCGATCATGGCGGCATCGCCGAACCCGATGGTGACCATTTCCCCGGCCGTGGCCTGACGTGGCAGCGCCCCGCCCAGTCTGGTCGCCTGGATGACGATGACCTGAACCGAACGGAAGGCCGCGTCCAGTCGCACCCGAGTCATGGTGCGGTGCCGCATGATGGCCAGCCAGGCGTTCACCAGCCCAACGCCCAGCAACGTCATGGCCCACCCGACCAGCGCCGACCATCGGCCGGGCGCCAGCCCATCGTCGATGGCGCGGGACAGTAGGTACGGCGGCAGGGCCAGACCGATCATCCAGGCGCTGCCCAGCAGTGCGCCGACGGCGACTCGTCGACGCTGACTGACGATCAGCCACCAGAGATACCGCCCGGCACTGCGATGGTCCGGGGTGCCTGGGTTCATCCGCGCGACTGTCATCCTCTGCACCCTACTGATCAGAGGTGACCAAGGTCCGTCAGGATGCCCTGTCGGGGAGTGCCCATGGCGGGGACGGAGCCATGGTGCTCACCATGGATGACCTCGGAGGAATCGGGAGTGCCCCATCACCCGGGGCCGTCGATGCGATCTCTGCCCCGGTGCCGATAGACGCGAGGTCGATGGGCATGACCATCGACGTTGGCTGAATCGAGCCTGCGGGATCACCTGGTGATAGACAAGCGTCAAGCTGGCTGCCGGCGTTGGGACGTCAGGCGCGTTGGGAAAGCGTGTACCGCGAGTGACCGCACCTGGACGGGCGGGCCGTCGGCGGTGGTCATCCGGCCCGGCACGAACGGTCCGAGCCTCACCGCGGTGCCGAGTGTGTGTTCAGTTGGTGCGGCACAGGGCGTGGTCGATCAGGTCGCGCAGTGCGTCCTCCTGACGGGCCGCGGTCCCCGGGTCCGCGGAGCGGCTGTGCGGAGACGGTGATGGTGCGTCGACCGTCCGCGGTTGCCGCTGCCCGGATGGCGTATCCGAAGCCGCTTCCGCCATGCCCGAGGTAACCGCCCCCGCAGGACAGGGGGGTGAAGAACAGGCCCAGGCCGGCCCGTGTGCGTTGGGGGTGACCGCTGTCCTGCGGCACCGGGACCGTGGTCCGCATGGCAGCGAGTTCGGCGGGCTTCAGCAGCCGTCCACTTGCCAGTGCGGCGAAGAAGCGGTTGAGATCGCGGGCCGTGCCGACCATCGAGCCGTCGGCCCCGCTGTCGAAGGGACGGTAGGGGATCGTGGGGCTCCGGTCAGCTCCGGTTGGCCTTCCTGGCGGTACCGAGACCGGATCGGGCCGCCTCCAACGCGGAGGTCAGTTCGACGTTGTGTGCTCCGGCCCGCCCCGCACGACGTCACACCACCGCGGGTCGGCACCCGGAGGCCGGCGGTCCCTCGCGGTGCTCAGCCCGCCACCGCAGGGGCGGACGGTGACCTCACCAGCGCCCCTGAACGGCCCTCGATTGATGTATTAGGTTAGCCTATCCTTATTGTTTACTGAGCTCTTGGGGGTCGACTCATGGCCGAAACACTTCGCTACGCCGCGCTGCATGTCAGCCGTACCGAACGCATCACCCCGCTGATGCAGCGAGTGACCTTTGGCGGCGAGGACCTGGCCGACTTCCAGCACGTCAGTCCGGACCAGCACTCCAAGCTGTTCTTCTCCCGGTTGCCCGGCCGGGCTCCGGTGGTACCGCCGATGCCCGCGGATGGCGATGTGGGCCGTTGGTACCTTGACTACTTGGCCATGCCTGAGCTGGAGCGGCCGTGGATGCGCAGCTACACCATCCGTAGCCATGACCCGGTGCGTCAGGAGATCGACATCGACTTCGTCCTCCATGGCGAGGGCGACCACAGCGGGCCGGCCGCCCAGTGGGCGGCCCATGCCGAACCCGGCGATGTCGTCGGTATGTACGGCCCGCAGATCAGCCACTACCGCACCCCCGGGCCGCGGGACTGGACCCTGCTCGCCGGTGATGAGACCGCACTGCCCGCGATCGGCGCACTGCTCGAAGCGCTGGCACCCGGGGAGCGCGCGATTGCCTTCGTCGAGGTTGACGGGGCCGCCGAGGAGCAGGAGTTCACCACCGCTGGCGATGTCACCCTCCACTGGTTGCATCGCGAGGGCACACCCGCCGGTCATTCGCCGGTCCTCGTCGACGCGGTGCGGGCGGCCGGATTCCCGGATGGCGAGGTGTTCGCCTGGGTGGCGGGGGAGTCGTCGGCGGTCCGTGCGCTCAGGCGGCATCTGGTGAACGACCGGGGCATCGACAAGCGGGCCGTGGCCTTCACCGGCTACTGGCGGCTCAAGCTCACCCAGGACGACGCGCTCACCACCGATGACCTCGCCGACCGGGCCGAGGCACTGGCCGAAGCCGCGCCGGCCGTAGAGCAGAGCTGACGTACTTGCCCGGGGAAAGGCTCCCCCAGGCTTCAACCGCTACGACGGGTTCGACACCGGCCGCGCGCCTACCGCTCCCGGTCCCGCCCTGGCCGCTGGGCGACCATCCAGCGGCCAGTCCGCCTCCCGTACCGCGGTCGTCAGCGATCTCTGCCGGGAGCCGCCCCCATCTGCGCCGAGAGCCGGCCCGTCGCCTCCACCAGCACTTCCGCACAGCGCTTGGCCGCGCTGCGGAACCGCTCCCGGGGGCCGCAGATGCTGATCACACCGACCGGGCTGCCATGGTGGTCGAAGACGGGCGCCGCCACGGACGCCGATCCCGACTGCCGTTCCGCGATGGACTGCGCATAGCCCCGTCGGCGGATCATCGCGATGTCCTTGCGCAGCGCGGCCTCATCGGTGACGGTCGATTCGGTGAGGCTCGCCAGTTCCTCGCCCAGATAGTCATCGATCTCGCCGTCCGAGAGGAACGCCAGGAACGCCTTGGACGAGGCCCCCGCGTGCAGCGGATAGGGAAGGCCCAGCCGTACGGACATGATGACCTCGCGGTTGGGTGTCACCTGGTCGACGTAGACCCGGCTGCCCGAGGTGAGGATCGACAGCGTCGCCGTCTCGTCCGTCACCCGGGACAGCCGTACCAGCTCCGGCGCCGCCAGGGTGCGGACATCGATCCGGTCCAGATAGGCCAGGCCGAGCCGCATGGTGCTCAACCCCAGCGAGTAGCGGCGGGTCTCCTCGTCCACCTCGACCAGTCCCCGCACCCGCAGCGCGGCGAGAATGCGGTGCACGGTCGGCTTCGACAGTCCCAACCGGTCGGCGATCTCCGTGACACCGAGGGTGACTGACCCGGGTTCCGCGAAGAGCAGCAGCACATCCGCGGATCGTTCGACCGTGGCGGCTGTCTGGCTTCCGGATTCCGTCTTCCGGACCCTTGACGGTCCGGGGGCGTCAATCGGCATCGGCTTCCTTACCCATGGGGATCGTGGTGTGGGAGTGATCCCACCATGTACGGCGGGGGGAGTGCCGCCGACTTCATGGTTCCCGCGCCGGTCTCACCGTTCGCGGGTGCCCTCTGGTCGGCGACATCATCCCGATCATAGGAACAGTGCGCGCACATCCGGTGCCTGGGCCAGCCGCGCCGTCGCGTCCGCCAGGCGCGTTACGGCTGATTCCGGCAGGCTTCGGGCGGCGTTCAGCCGGAACTTGGTCAGCAGGTCCTCCCGGCTCAAGGGATGCCCTGGCCCACCGAGCGAGGAGTCCACTCGTTTCTCCAGGGTCGATCCGCCCTTGGTGCGGACCCGCACCACCGCGGCGAAGGCATGGGGGAAGATATCGCTGGCGCGCTCGTCCGCCGTGCATTCGACCTTCGCCGCGAGCTTCAACCGTCGCTCGTCGGTCAGTGTCTCCTCGGTGAAGTCATCGAGATAGACCCCGAGGCCCCCGCCGCCGAGCAGCGCGGTCGCCACCGTGAAGGGCCCGGAGAACTTGGCGTGGTAGGCGGTCTGGGGCCGGATCTTCTGTTCCCGAGGCTCGGCGACGGTGCGCAGGGTCGGCGCCGGCATTCCCAACTCGATCGACACCACATCGGCGGGATCGAGCCCGTCCGCACGGAGCGCCAGCGCGCAGTCGATCGCCGGGTGGGTGAAGTGGTTGGACGGATACGGTTTGTACACCGTCCGCAGGGTCTCCCATCGCTCACCGAGCCCGCCCAGCATGGCCTCCGTATCGCAGGTTCCGTCCAGCCAGGCCTGGAAGAAACCGAACCGGCCTTCGAGCACGGTCGGCGGTCCGGTGATTCCGGCGCGCGCCAGTGCCGCCGCCGCGACTCCGGCATGGGCGGCCCAGCCGCAGTGGACGCGTTTGACCGTGCCGCCGGTGCGATTGGCCTCCAGCAGACCCGATCCCATGCTGGCTGCCACGCCCATGGCGTCGGCGATCTGGCCCTCATCGAGCCCGTACAGCAGGGCGGCTGCCGCGGCGGCGCCCAAGGTGCCGCAGATCGAGGTGGCGTGCTGGCCCTTCTCGAAGAAGACGGAGTTGCGGATGTCGGGCAGATAGGAGGCCATGCCCAGGCGGTTGCATATCTCGATGCCCGCTGCCACCGCCGCCGCCAGCTGCTCGCCGCTCGCCCCGGTCTCCTCGGCGACCGCGAGGGCGGCCGGCACCACGGAGGCACTGGGGTGGAGGACGGATGGCAGATGGGTGTCGTCGAAGTCCAGGGTGTGGGCGAGGGTGCCGTTGACCAGTGCGGCCTGGGGGGCGGGCAGTCGGTCCGCCTCCCCGAAGAGGCTGGACTGCGGATGGCCTCCCCAGGCGCGTACGGTCGCCAGGACCGCTTCGGCGGGCCCGCCCTCGGCTCGTCCGGCCAGGCAGTTGCCGACCACATCGAGCACTCGGCCGGTGACATCGTCGGCGACCGGTTCGGGCAGTCCCTTGTCCCGGCACGCGGCGGCGAAGCGGGCCAGCTGCTGGACCGCCGTCGCCGAGGTCCGGCTGTTCGCCTGGGGTTCACTCACCGTCGATCACCGCCAGCGGGCGTACGGGCGCACCGGTCGCGCCGACGACATTCAGCGGGTTGAGGACCAGGGTGAAGTCGCGTACCCCGCTGTCCAGCAACTCATCGAGCTTCATGGTCTCCACGATGTTGATCCCGGATTCGACCAGCAGTACCCGGTGTACGGGCAGGGTGGCATGGCCCTTGCCTGGCGCCAGGTGCTCGAAGGCGATGGTTTCGCCGCCGACCGCGCGGGGCGCCCGCTGTGCCAGCCAGTGCCCGGCCGCCTCACCGGGGCCCGGCACCCCGCCCGAGTGACCGGTGAACGCCGGTCCGTCGTCCCAGAGCCTGGACCAGCCGGTACCGATCAGAAGGGCGTCGCCGGGTCGCGGGTCAAGGCCGGCGGCCGCCTTGTCGAGGTCGTCCGGGGTGATCTCATAGCCGGCCGGCAGGGTGGGTACGCCGTGGACCGCGGCCACATCGAGCAGTACACAACGCCCGACATAGGGTTCGAAGGCGTCGATGCCCAGTTCACTGAAGCCGTTGTGACTGGTGATGCCGTCCGGGCGCAGTCCGCCGTACACCAGTCCGTCCTGGGAGACATGGGCGATGGCATCCACATGGGTGCCCACATGGCCGCCGGTGATGATGATCTCGTTGGCGGCCGAGCCGCCGTCGGAGCGGACCATGTCACCGTGCCGGCGTTCCAGGATCATGCGGAACGGGGGGTGGTTGGGCGACTGGGGCATGCCCCGTCGCAGGGGCTGGGCGAGGTCTATCAGCCTCATCGTCAGATGACACCCTTCGCGTGGAGTCGGTCGATCTCTTCGGCCGCCAGACCGAGCCGGCTGCCGTAGACCTCCTGGTTGTGTGCGCCCTTGGCGGCACCCGTCGAGCGGATGGAGCCGGGCGTCCGGTCGAGCCGGAACAGCACGTTCTGCATCCTGAGCGGCCCGAGGTCGGGGTCTTCGACGGTGGTGATGGTGTCGAGGGCCTGGTACTGCGGGTCGGCGAACACATCGCGGATGTCGTAGACGAGCGCGATGGCGGCCTGGGCCTTCTCAAAGGCGCTGATCACGTCGTCGGCGTTGCGTTCCGCGATCCAGCCGCCGACATATCCATCGAGGAGATCGGCGTGCTTGGCCCGGCCCGAACCACCGGCGAACCATGGCTCGTCGATGACCTCGGGGTGTCCCACCAGGGTGAGGACCCGTTCGGCGATGTTCTGTGAGCTGGTGGAGACGGCCACCCAGCGGCCGTCCTTGGTGCGGTAGGTGTTGCGTGGGGCGTTGTTGACCGAGCGGTTGCCGGTGCGTTCCTGCACGATGCCGAGTTGGTCCCAGATCATGGGTTGGGGGCCGAGCAGGGTGACCAGGGGCTCGATGATGGCGAGGTCGATGACCTGTCCTGACCCACCGCTCCGCTCCCGGTGATGCAAGGCCATCATGATGGCGTTCACACAGGTCAGGGCCGCTATGCCATCGGCGAGACCGAAGGGCGGCAGGGTCGGTGGGCCATCCGGTTCACCGGTGGCGGCGGCGAACCCGCTCATGGACTCCGCCAGCGTGCCAAAGCCCGGTCGCCCCGAGTACGGCCCGAACTGGCCGAAGCCGGTGACCCGGGCGATCACCAGCCGGGGGTTGATCTCCCGCAGTACATCGGGGGCCAGGCCCCAGCGCTCCAGGGTTCCGGGCCGGAAGTTCTCGATGAGGACATCGGCCGTTGTGACCAGTGCCCGCACCAGTTCGGCGCCTTCGGCGGAGCCGAGATCGCAGGTGATGGCCTTCTTGTTGCGGCCGAGCATCTTCCACCACAGCCCATGGCCGTCCTTGGCGGGGCCATGGGTGCGCGAGGGGTCCCCCTTCACCGGATGCTCGACCTTGATGACCTCGGCGCCGTAGTCGCCCAGGATCGTCGCCGCGAGCGGCCCGGCAAAGAGGGTGGCGAGATCGAGTACGACGATCCCGTCCAGTGGTCCCGGCTCAGACATCTGTCCTCCCCACCTGTTCCACTTATCGGAATGCTGTTACGAATCTGCCTGCAGACTCTAGCCCTGAATGTAGAACGGCGTTACGATTTTTGGAACAGCCCGGGCGACTCTGACACCGCGAAGGAGGTGACGGTCGGTCAGAACTCATGACCGACCCGGCCCGTATGACTCGATACGACCTGCTTGTCAAAGGTGGAGTCCTCGTGCTCCCGTACCACGGCGAGGTCCGCGCGGACCTCGCCGTCTCCGAGGGGCGCATCGTCGCGATCGGCGACGACCTGCCCACCGCCGAAGCCGCCGAGGTGTTGGACGCGGCGGGCAAGGCGGTGCTCCCCGGAGCGGTGGACGCCCACTTCCACATCGGCATCTACCGGGACCTGGCGCTCGACGCCTACGAGGAGACCCGGTCCTCACTGGTCGGCGGGGTGACCTCGGTACTGTCCTACTTCCGTACCGGACAGCACTACCTCGACCGCACCGGCACCTACAAAGAGATCTTCCCCGAGGTGCTGAACGCGGTGGCCGGACAGTCGTTCACCGACTACGGCTTCCATCTCGCGCCCATGACCGTGGACCAGATCGGGGAGATACCCTCCCTCGTCGCCGACCACGGCATCACATCGTTCAAGTACTACATGTTCTACAAGGGCTTCGACCTCGCTGCGAACAGCAGGGACGCCAGGGCCTTCACCATGGGCGACGAGTATGACCTCGGGCATCTCTACCTGATCCTGGAGCAGCTGGCCAAGACCCAGCAGGACCATCCTGACCTGCGACTCTCCCTCTCCCTCCACTGCGAGCAGGCGGAGTTGATGCGGGTCTTCATCGAGCGCACCCAAAACAGCGGTCAGCCGCAGAACCTCAAGGCGTACTCCGACGGACGCCCCACCATCACCGAGCAGGTGGCCATCTCCGAGGCCACCACCCTCGCCGGACACACCGGCACCAATGTCAATCTGCTCCATCTCTCCAGCGCCGACGCACTCCGCTCGGCGATCACCGGCCGCCAACTGCACGGCAATGACGCCCGGTTCGAGGTGACCCTGCACCACCTCTGCCTCGACCACGAGACCCTGGACGCCCGTGGTGGGCTCGGTGGCAAGGTCAATCCGCCGATCCGTACGCCGCAGGACAGCGAGTTCCTGTGGCAGGGCATCAAGGACGGCCAGGTCAGCTGGGTGGCATCCGACCACGCCTGCTGTATGGAGGAGCACAAGGGCGATGAGTTGTGGCCGGCGCGCCCCGGCTTCGGCGGCACCGCCCTCCTCTATCCCGTACTGATCAGCGAGGGCCACCACCGCCGCGGTATCCCGCTGACCCGGATCGCCGAGCTGGCTTCCGCCAACCCGGCCAAGGCCTACAACCTCTGGGGCCGCAAGGGCAGCCTCGGAGTGGGTTTCGACGCCGACTTCACCGTGGTCGACCTGGACCTGGAGCGGGAGGTCAGCACCGATCTCCTGCTCTCCGGCCAGGACCACTGCCCCTTTGACGGGGTCAGTGTCCGTGGCTGGCCGGTGGCCACCGTCGTCGGTGGCCGGGTCGCCTACCGGCTCGGCAAGGACGGCCCCGAGGTCATCGGTGAGCCCTCGGGGGCCTATCTGCGCCGCGACTAGAACGCGCCGGTGGCGGCCGCGCGCGATCCGGCCGCCACCGGCTGCACCCCACGACCTCGGCAGCCTGCGAAGGGAGTCCCATGAGGTCAGCCCTCTATGTCCCGGGCAATGCCCCGGACAAGCTCGCCAAGGCGCTCGACCTGGGCGCTGATGAACTCATCGTCGATCTGGAAGACGCGGTACCACCGGACGGAAAGGACGCCGCCAGGCGAACCGTCGCCGAGTGGTTGTGCTCAGTGCGAGCACGTGCGTCGCCTCGCGTCTGGGTCCGTATCAACCCCGGTGAGACGGGTCTCGCCGATATCGCGGCGGTGGCATCCGGCGCGGTCGCGGGATTCTGCGCCGCCAAGACGGAGAGCGTGGGCCGGCTGGTCCAGCTCGACGGCGCCCTGCGGATCCCCGAGAAGGAACTCGGCCTGGCACCCGGCTCCTTCGGGCTCGTACCGCTGCTGGAGTCAGCCGCGGCGGTGCTCGCCGCACCGCTGCTGGCACGCGGACCACGCGTTGTGCGTCTGCAACTCGGCGAGGCCGATCTCCGGGCCGATACGGGGATCGAACCGGGTCCTGATGAGCGTGAACTGCAGTACGCGCGCTCCCAGGTCGTCATGGCCTCGGCCGCGGCCGGGATCGGGCCGCCGATGGGCCCGGTCAGTACCGACTTCCGCGATCTCGATCGACTCAGGGAGTCCACACTGGCGCTACGGCGACTGGGCTTTCGGGGGCGGGCCTGTATCCATCCCGCTCAGCTCGGTGTGGTCCATGAGGTCTTCACCCCGTCCAGCGAGGAGTTGGCATGGGCGCGCGATCTCATCGACCGGTACGAGGAGGCCAGGGCGACGGGTGCGGGGGTCTGTCTGGACGCTCGGGGACGGCTGGTCGACGCGGCCGTCGTACGCTCGGCCCAACGCGTCCTGGGCCGGCTGGGGGTGCCCGTACCGGCCGATGCCTCCTAACACTGTCCAGGGCTAGTCCCCGTTGGGGCCTGGCTGTCTCCGTACCCGTAAGGCCCACCAGGGCCTGTTGCGGGACGGCCGCCCGGTCGCCGGTCAAGCGGTACCGCGATGGTCCTGAGCTGCGGTAACGGCTTAGGGGAGTGGCCCGGCCGCCCCTTCACCCACCTGGCGCCGACCCATGCCCCGGGCGGTTCACCGAGACGCGTCCGCAGGGGCCGAACTCCCCCCGGGACGATGACGGCTGGGATCCTCCATGGATCACCCCTGCCGTTCCCCGAGCACCGGGGCGTCCCGACACGGCGAGCTCAAGGCGACCCGTCCACCCCGGGGTGTTGCCGTGGTGATCCCCTTCGTTCAGTGTGATCGGATCCGGCCACCGAGCCTGTCGATCACGGCGAAAGACCGACGGTCCTTGCTCCCTCATGGGTCGTAGCGCAGGTCAAAGCGGTCTTCGGGCGCTGAAACGCCCGTGCCATGAGTTTTCCTAGCCAATCAACTGCCCCAAAGGTATTGACGCCTTGTCGGCAAAGTTGTTTTATCCCCTAACAACCGGGAGGCAGTCGTGCCACATGTCCTTGTTGCCGGGGCGGGCCCCGTAGGCCTGACCACCGCCGTCCTGCTCACCGAAGCAGGTCACACCGTGGAGGTGTTCGAAGCCGGAGAAGAGGTCAGCACCCAACCCCGTGCCTCGACCTTCCACCCACCCACCCTCGACCTACTCGACCGCATAGGCATCGCCAAACCACTCATCGAACAGGGCCTCAAGGCCCCCGTCTACCAGCACCGGGACCGTGAACGCGGCCTGGTGGCCAACTTCGACCACAAGCACCTCGCCGAAGACACCGGCTTCCCCTTCCGGCTCCAGGCCGAGCAGCACAAGCTGTGCGAGCTGCTCCTTGAGCGACTGGGGGAGAGGGTCCGCTTCCGGCACCAGGTGGTCGGGGTCTCCCAGGACGAGCACCGAGTCGTCGTCAACGTCGAAGGCCCGGACGGGCCGCTGGTCGCCCAGGGCGACTATCTGATCGACGGAAGTGGAGCCTCTGGAGTCGTCCGCCAGGCGCTGGACATCGCCTTCGAGGGATTCACCTACGAGGACCGCTATCTGGTTCTTCTGACGCCCTTCCCCTTCGAAGACCACCTGGAGGGTCTGGAGAAGGTCAACTACATCTCCGACCCCGATCAGTACGTGGTGTTGCTGCGCGCGCCTGATGCCTGGCGGGTCCTCTTCCCCGTCAAGGAGGAGATCCGCGATCCCGAGGTCTGGGAGCAGATGCTCCAGGGCGTCGTCCCGAGCCCCGTCCCGTACGAGGTCGTGCACCACCAGCTCTACTTCATCCACCAGCGCGTCGCCGAACGGTTCAAGGAGGGTCGAGTTCTGTTGATCGGAGACGCGGCCCATGTGAACAGCCCCATCGGGGGCATGGGGATGAACAACGGCATCCACGACGCGTTCTCCCTGGTCGAGGCGTTGCCCCATGGCCTGGACGCCTGGGCGGAGCAGCGCCGGCGGATCGCCCTTGACTACGTCAAGATCATCACCGATCGCAATGCCCGGGCACTCGGCGAGAAGGACCCGGCGCAGCGCCTCGCGGCACAGCGGGAGATGGCGGCCACGGCGGCCGATCCGGCCCGTGCCCGTGCGTGGCTGCTCGACTCCTCCATGCTGAACGCGGTCCGCAAACAGGGGCTGCTGCCGTGCTGAGCACCGGCGAGCAGCTCCCGCCCGCCGATGCGCTGACGGGTCCGCGCTCCGGCGTCCTCCCGTTGCGCATCGATGAGCAGCGCTCCCGGCTCGCGGTGCTCATCCCCTCGACCAATACGGTCGTGGAGGCGGAGTACATGGCGATGGCCCCCCGGGGTGTCACCCTCCACTCCGGTCGGATGCTGGTCCCGGCCCCCTCGGTGGCCAGCGACGATGACACCACCCGCCTGCTGGGTGACGTCCGCGAAGGGGTCCCCGCCGCGCTGCGTTCGGTCATGACCTGCCAGCCCGACCAGGTGCTGTTGGGGATGTCCGCACCGACGTTCTACGGTGGCGTCGCGGGCGCCGAGGCCTATGAGGCGGACATCGCCGCACAGGCCGGTGTCCCCGCCATCGCCGGCTCCACGGCCTGCACCCTGGCGCTGCGAGCCCTGGGCGCCCGCCGGATCTGCGTACTGAGTCCCTACCGGCCCATCAACGACCGCGAGGTCCGCGCCTACTTCACCGACGCGGGGTTCGAGATCGCCGGATACCACACCCTGCTCTGCACCTCGGCGAACCAGATCGCCGAGGTCGGTGAGGAGGCCATCGTGCCCGCGGTGGCCCGACTGGCCCAGGCCAAGCCGGACGCCATTGTGCAGGTCGGCACCAATCTCTGGTTCGCCGCGCTGGCGGTGGAGTTGGAGCGACGGCTGGACATCCCGGTCGTGGCGATCAACACCGCCACCCTCTGGGCGGGCCTACGGGCCACCGGGATCACCGATCGAGTCGAGGGCGCCGGCCGTCTGCTGGCGGAACACTGAAGGGAACGCCCCGCATGCCCACCAACGTAGTGAGCCCGATCGATGGAGAGACGCTCGGACAGGTCGAGCAGATGGACGCCGCCGCCGTCGATCTCGCCTACAACACGGCGCGTAAGGCCTTGGAGGAGTGGCGCAAGGTGCCGTCCGAGCGTCGCGGGAGAATCCTGCTGCGCGCCGCCGACCTGCTGGAGACCCGTGCCGAGGACTTCGCCCAGACGGAGACCCTCAACACCGGAAAGCTGCTGAAGGACACCCGCCGCGAGGCCGGTCGCGCCGCCGCTTGCTTCGCCTACTACGGCGGACTGGCGGACAAGGTCACCGGGGACACCCTCGATGTGGCCGGGCCGTTTCACACCTACACCAAGCGCGAGCCCTACGGTGTGGCCGTCGGTGTCATTCCATGGAACGTGCCCTATGTCTTCGCCGCCAAGAAGATCGCCCCGGCGTTGGCGTTCGGCAATGTGAGTCTGCTGAAGCCGGCCGAGGAGACACCGCTGACCGCGCTGATGCTGGCCGAGGTGCTGGCCGAAGCCGGACTGCCCGAGGGGATGGCCCAGGTCCTCACCGGTGGAGCGGAGACCGGCAAGGCCCTGGTGTCCGACCCGCGCGCCGATCTGATCGTCTTCACCGGCGCCGACTCCACCGGCCGGGTGATCGCCAAGGCGGCGGCGGAGAATCTGACGCCCATCGCCATGGAACTCGGCGGCAAGTCACCGCAGATCGTCTTCGCCGACGCCGATCTCGACGCGGCACTCGCCTCCGTACTGCTCGGTGCCTTCAGCGCCACCGGTCAGATGTGCATCGCCGGGTCCCGGCTGCTGGTGCAGCGCGAGGTGTACGACACCTTTGTGGCGAGGCTGAGCGAGGCCGTGGCCGGACTGCGGGTGGGTGACCCGCGCGAGCAGCGGACCCAGGTCGGCCCGCAGGTCACCCCGGGCCAGCGGGACAAGACGCTGGACATGATCCGGCTCGGCCAGGACGAAGGCGCCACCCTCGCTGCCGACGCCCCCTACCCGGGTGCGCAATCCGGGGGCTTCTATGTGCCGCCGACCCTGTTCACCGAGGTCAACCCCGAGATGCGCATCATGCGGGAGGAGATCTTCGGCCCGGTTCTCGCGGTGATGCCGTTCGCCACCGAGGAAGAGGCCATAGAACTCGCCCATGCCACCGACTTCGGGCTGGCGGCGGGCGTCTGGACCAAGGACCTGGGCCGCGCCCACCGCATGGCGAGCCGACTGCGGGCGGGCACGATCTGGCTCAACACCTATCGGATGCTCTCCGACAGCGTCCCCTTCGGCGGCGTTGACCACTCGGGGTACGGCCGTGAGGGCGGCCCCGAAGCCGTTCGCCTCTACACCTGGACCAAGAGCGTCTGGACGTCGACCGAACCGGGCATTCCACCCGGCTATGACTTCTGACACCGACGACTCCCATCCCTCTCTAAGGAGACCCTCCATGCTGATCGTCGTCGCGGGTGCGACCGGCCGTACCGGCCGCCGTCTCATTCCGCTGTTGACCGCCGCGGGACACGGCACCAGGGCGCTGACCCGCTCGGCCGACCCGGTACCGGGCGCCGAGGCCTACCAACTCGATCTGGTCGCCGCCTCCGCGGAGGAACTGGACGCGGCCGTATCGGACGCCGGCGCCGTGGTGTGGCTGGCCGGCCCGGGGGGAGGCTCGGTCGAGTCGGCCGAAGCCCTCGACAACACCGCGGCCACCGCACTGATGGACGCCTGCGTACGCCAGGGAGTGAAACGCTTCGTCCTGGTCACATCCAAGGGCACCAGCAACCCAGAGCGCTCCCCGGACTTCCTCCGCCCCTATCTGGAGATCAAGGCGAAGGCCGAGGCCCATCTCGCCGGCAGCGGCCTGGAATGGACGGTGCTGCGCCCCGGTGGGCTCACCGAAGACGAGCCGACCGGCAAGGTGGAGCTCGGCGCCGCACTCGGCCGGGGCAAGGTGACCCGGGCCGATGTCGCCGCCGTCGTCGCCGAACTGCTGGGCCGGCATGACCAGACGGGCAAGGCGATCGAGGTCCTCGGCGGGGAGCACACGCCGTCCGACGCACTGGACACCCTGACCCCCAAGGTCAACATCGTCGACTTCCTCTTTGACCTCAAGCGGCTCGGCCGGGTGCATCTGGCGGTCTTCGGCGGCTCCACCGGTGAGGCCATGGCCGAGGCCAAGGTGCACTTCACCAACTGGCAGGTCTCCGAGAACTACGTCAACTTCTTCGAAGGACCCGAGCTCCACTTCTCCCGCAAGACCCGCTGGCGCCTGGAGTTCGGCGAGGGCCCGGGCCGGCACTCGGGCAAGACCGAGTACTGGGTCATGGTCCACAACGAGCTCGGCGAGGGCGTCTTCCGCTTCGGACTGCTGCGGCCCGAGGGCTCCGAGGAGCACGACCCCGAACTGATCGCCGCGTTCCGCGTGTTCAGAGAGCACTACTCACCCAAGTCGTAACGACTACGGGGGCCGGGCGGCCTCGGCTGCCCCGGCCCCACCCAATAAGTTAGGTAACCTAACGGAAGTGAGGTTCCGTTGGTAGCCCACATGCTCCGTCGGGCAGCCGCCATGGCGGTGGTCCTTCTCATCGTGCTGACTCTCGTCTTCTTCCTGATGCGCATGGCCCCCGGGAGTCCGGCCTATCTCATCGTGGGCGCAGACGCCTCCCCGGCCGAGATCGCCAGTGTGGAACGCGAACTCGGCCTCGACAAACCGCTGATGGTGCAGTACGCGACCGAACTCGGCCGCATACTCACCGGCGATCTCGGCGAATCGATCTTCACCGGAGACACCGTCTCCCATGAGCTGATGCTCCGACTCCCGATCACGCTCGAACTCACCATGGTGTCCCTGCTGTTCTGGATACCGCTCGCCCTGATCGCGGGACGGGTGGCCGCCGCCCGCCGGGACACCCCGCTGGACGCGACCGTCCGGATCATCGGCAATCTCTCCATCGCGGTACCCAGCTTCTGGCTCGGAGCCCTGCTCGTCCTGCTCTTCGGGCTCTATCTGCCAGGGGTACTGCCATCCAGCGGCTGGGTCGGTCTCGCCGAGGACCCCATGGGTCATCTGCGCTCCCTGGTCCTGCCCGCCTTCGTCCTCGGTCTCGGCACCTTCGGTGTCACGGCCAACACCCTGCGGGTCTCGATGATCGAGTCCGTGCGTACCGACTATGTGCGGTTCGGTCACGCCATGGGCCTACCGGAGCGGCGCATCAACCGCTCCCTGGCCTTCCGCAACTCGCTGCTCCCCACCACCGCGGTGGTGGGCCAGCTGGTCGGGGTGATGCTCAGCGGATCGGTTCTCATCGAGAACCTCTTCAATCTGCCGGGCATGGGTCGGCTCCTGGTCGACAGCATCCGCCGCCAGGACTATCCGCTGGCCGTCGGGGCGACGCTCTCGCTCGCCGTCTTCTTCCTGCTCGCGAATCTGATCGTCGACATCCTCTACGCGGCCCTGAACCCTCGCGTCCGGCAGAAATTCGCAGGTACCTGAGCCATGACCACGATCACTTCCACCCGGGTACGAGTCGGACCCCGCCGTCGACTCGTCGTCAAAGGCCGCCATGTCAAAGGGATGACGGTCATCGGAGTCGCCCTCGTCTCCTGCTATCTACTCCTCGCGATCTTCGGCCCGATGTTCACCGTCGATCCGCTCCAGCGCACCGGCGATCCGCTGGCCGGCCCGTCGGCCGCCCACTGGTTCGGCACCGACCACCTCGGGCGCGATCTGTTCTCCCGGGTGGCGGCCGGGGCCCGGGTCTCCGTCCTGGTCGCCGTCATCAGCGTCGGCATCGGACTGGTCTTCGCCCTTCCGCTGGGCGTCTGCGCGGGCTACTTCGCCGGACGCTGGCCGGACGAACTGATCATGCGCGTCTTCGAAGCCATCCAGACCGTGCCGCTGTTCGTCTTCGCCATGGTCGTCCTCGGCATCACCGGAGTCAGCTCCTTCCACCTGGGGCCCATCGAGGTCAGCGCGGCCGGAAAGATCATCCTGCTGATCGCGATCGCCGCCACCCCCTACTTCGCCAGGGTCGCCCGCGCGGCCACCCTGGCGGAGATCCAGGAGGACTACATCTCGGCGCTGCGGCTCCTCGGGGTCTCCCGACGCCGGGTGATCATGGACGAGTTGATGGTCAACGTACTCCCACCGGTCATCGTGCAGAGCTGCCTGTGGATGGCGGTCGCGGTGTTCGCCGAAGGAGCGCTCGGCTTCCTCGGGGTCGGAGTGCAGCCACCCACCCCGACCCTCGGCGGAGTCATCGCCGATGCCACCCGCTACATGATGGCCGGCGCCTGGTGGTACTGCGTCATGCCCGGTCTTGTCCTGCTCGTCGCCACGGTCGGCTTCGGCCTGCTCGGCGATGGCGCCAACGACCTGCTGGACCGAGGAGAGCGCTGATGAGGACCGTAACGCCGAGCGTCGCCAACGCGCCTTCGGAGCTTCGATGACCACCGAACCCCTGCTCTCCGTCCGTGATCTGGACGTACTCTTCGACACCGCCCGGGGCCGGGTCCCGGCCGTACGGGGAGTGTCGTTCGAGCTGGCGGCCGGTGAGGTCTTCGGCCTGGTCGGAGAGTCGGGCAGCGGCAAGAGCACCGTACTCTCGGCGATCATGCGGCTGCTGCCCGGCGTCGCCGTGGCCAATGCCTCGCAGATGAACTTCCAGGGCTCCGACCTGATGTCCATGAGCGCCGGCCAACTGCGCGGCATCCGGGGCACCGGCATCGGACTCATCCCCCAACGTCCCATGACCTCCCTCAGCCCGGTCACCCCACTACGCAAACAACTGCGCTGGTTCCTCGGGGACATGCCGCAGTCCGAGATCGTCGACCTCCTCGACCAGGTGGGGCTGCGTGCGGTCGCCGAACGACTCGACGGTTATCCGTTCGAGTTCTCCGGCGGGCAGCTCCAACGTCTGCTGATCATGCTGGCCGCGCTGGCCAGACGGCCATCGCTGCTGCTCGCCGACGAACCCACCACCACGCTGGACGCCACCGTCCAGGCCCAGGTGCTGCGTTTGATCCTGGATCTACGTGACCGCCTCGGGCTCGGTGTGGTGTTCGTCAGCCATGACCTCGGTGTGATCGCCCAGGTCTGCGACCGGGTGGGGGTGATGTACGCGGGACGCCTGGTCGAAGCCGCCCCCATCGGGGAGCTCTTCGACAACCCCCGCCACCCCTACACCCAGGCCCTGCTACGAGCACTGCCCAGCCGCTACAAGCGCGGTGAGCGGATCAAGGTGATCGAGGGCACCGCGGCCGGCGCCAACCGTCTTCCCGGATGTGCTTTCGCCCCGCGCTGCCCGCGGGCCGAGGCGATGTGCCGGGAGCAGGAGCCCGAGACCCGCAGTGTCGGTGGTGCGCTGGTGCGCTGCCACTTCCCGGAGGACGCGGCCGGCGCCAACAAGCCCAAGGAGGCGGCGGCATGACGATCGCCATCGAGGCCGAGGGCCTGACCAAACACTTCTCGCTGAAGCAGGGAAAGGGCTCAGGACCCTGGTTCCGGGCCCGTGGAATGCGCACGGTGCACGCCGTCGACGACGTCGGCTTCAAGGTCGCGTCGGGGGAGACCCTCGCCATCATCGGCGAGTCCGGCTGCGGCAAGTCAACCGTGGCCAGACTGCTGCTCGGACTGACCGAACCCACCGCGGGCTCGATCACCATCTCGGGCGAGCGGCGGGTCCAGCTGGTGGCGCAGAACCCCTGGTCGGCACTGAACCGCCGCAAGACCATCGGGCACGCGCTCAACCAGCCGCTGCTGATCCACCGGCCGGACCTGGACAAGGACGGACGCGAGGCCCGGGTCCAGGAACTGCTGGACCTCACCGGACTGCCGTCCGACTTCCTGCTGCGCTATCCGGCCGATGTCAGCGGCGGCGAACTCCAGCGCGTCACCATCGCCCGTGCGCTCGCCGCCCAACCCCGGGTGCTCGTCCTGGACGAGCCGACGGCGAGCCTCGATGTCAGCGTCAAGGCCAGCCTGGTCAATCTCCTGTGCGACCTCCGCGACGACCTGGGCCTGACCTACCTCCTGATCACCCATGAGATCGATGTCGCACGGCTCCTCGCCGACCAGGTGCTGGTCATGTACCTGGGCCATGTCGTGGAGTCCGGCGACGCCGATCAGGTCTTCGACAACCCCGTCCACCCCTACACCCGTTCGCTCCTCGACTCGGTACCGGTCCCCGACCCCCGCCGCCGCAAGGAACTCCTCCCGCTCGCCGGAGAGGTTCCCTCCGCGGTGGACCCACCGAGTGGTTGCCGATTTCGCACCCGCTGTCCGCACGTCCTGCCCAAGTGCGCGGAGACCCGCCCCACTGCACGGGAATCCGGCGAAGGCCATCTCACCGCCTGCCATCTCACAGCATGGAGCCCGTCATGACCGCTCTGCCAGGCCACTCAAGACGCGATGTTCTCCGCATCTCCTCCGCCGCCATCGCCACGGCGGCACTCGCCGGATGCGCAGGCGCCGACGACACCGGCGGTTCCTCGTCGTCCGGCTCGTCCGGCACGCTCTCCGTGGGTCTCTTCGAGGTCCCGGTGGGGTTCGCCCCGCTCTACTCCAACTCCCAGAACGTCCGCTGGGTGACCGAGCCCGCCACCGACACCCTGCTCACCCACGACGCGTCCGGAAAGCTCGTTCCGCACCTGGCCGCCGCCCTGCCGGTGGCGGGCCCCGGAGGGGTCTCGTACACCATCCGGCTGCGCAAGGGCGTACGGTTCCACAACGGTGACGACCTGACCGCCGAGCATGTCGCGGCGAGCTTCAACTTCATCCCCGGCAGCCGGGGCAAGAGCCAGTTCCTGTCGCTGCTCGCCCCCTGGTTCAACAAGGCGGTGGCGGTCGACCCGCTGACCGTACGCCTGGAACTGCGGATGCCCTACGGCATCCTGCCGGACCAGTTGGCCCGCATCCCCATCAGCCACAAGGACTTCATCGCCGAGAAGGCCAAGCTGGTGGCGACCGGTCCCTTCCAGGTGGGCAAGGTCGTCACCGGCCAGTCCATGCAGCTCACCCGGTTCGACGGCTACTGGGGCCCCAAGCCCAAGCTGTCGTCGATCGTGATGACCTCGGTGCCCGACCCGTCCACCCGGCTGGTCAACCTCCGCGAGGGCAAGATCCATATCGCCACCGGAGTACAGCCCGTCGACATCGCGGGCATCAAGCGCGACGAGTCCCTGAAGCTCCATGAGATCCAGGGCACCGGTGGCATCCGGGCCATGCTCAACATGACCCGCAAGCCGTTCAACAACCCCGACTTCCGCCGGGCGCTGGCCTTCGCCATGGACCGGGAGGGAGTGCGCGAGGCCGTCTTCCACGGTGAGGCGGAGATCGCCCAGGGGCCGCTGGGACCCAATGTCGTCGGCTACGACGCCGCCTACCGGCCCTACCCGGCCAAGGCCGATCTGACCCGGGCCAAGGAACTGCTGGAGAAGTCGGGGGTCTCCAAGAGCACCACCTTCAAGATCATGGTGTCCACCAGCGGTGCGGCCCGGGACATCGCCCAGGTCTTCGCCGAGAACTGGGGCCGGCTCGGCATCAAGGTGACCCTGGACGTGGCCGACCCGGCCAACTGGAACCGGCGCTGGCTGATCCGGGACTACGACATGTCCCTCACCGTCCAGGAGTACGGACTGGTCGGCGGCTCCATGCCGCTCTCCCAGTTCACCGTCTACCGGGCGTCATCGCGCCAGAACCCCGGCTACCGCAACGGCGGCTTCGACCGCGACTTCGGCCGTCTCTTCGCCACCGCCGACGAGGCGGAGCGGGCCCAGTTGGCGGGCAAGCTCAACAAGATCCTCGCCGAGGAGGCCATCGAACTGCCGCCCGTCTACCCCAAGCTCCTCGTCGCGCAGCGCGCGGAGGTCAGTGGCCTCGATGAGAAGGCCCTGCTGCTCGGCCGGTTGAACCTGCGGGGCGTCAGCATCTCAAGCCGTTAAGGAGAACAGGAGAATCGATCATGCTGGGACTCAACGATCAGCCCGTAACGGGCACGGACCGCGCCTATCTCGACTTCTATCTCGGACTGCGCATCGGGTGGGCCAAGCTCCACCACCCCCTGCTCGACGCGTTCGATGAGCGCGCGAAGGAGTGGGAGGCGGAGCACGGCCACGCCCCCGAGGAGACCACCGAGATAGGGGAGGTCATCGAGGACTCCGCCCTCTTCCGGTACTTCATGTACCTCCAGCGGCACACCCAGCTGCTGATGAAGTACGGCCCGCACGGCACCCACGCCTACATCGAGGGGAACCGGGCCGAACTGGAGGAGCGGATCGCCGGCATCGAGGGACTGCAACTCGACCCCGAGCTGGAGATGCCCGCCTACTACGCCGACACCGACTACCACCTGGAGAAGGGCGGCTACTGGCAGGACGATCTGGACGGTCCGGTCTACGACTTCGGCACCCGTATCCACTTCGCCGGCCTGGAGAACGTCGGCTCGATCCACCGGGCGAAGACGGAAGCCCTCCCCAAGGGCCCCTACCGTCGCATCATCGACCTGGGCTGCGGCACCGGCGACGGGACCTTCGGACTGGCCGCGACCTTCCCCGACGCCGAGGTCATCGGTGTGGACCTGGCGGCACCCTTCCTGAAGTGGGCCCACCTCAAGGCCGCCGACCGAAACCTGCCCATCACCTTCGTCCAGAAGGACGCGGCGGACACCGGCTACGAGTCGGGCTCGTTCCAGCTCGTCACCTCGACCATGATCTTCCACGAGATGCCCGCGGAGAATGTCGCCGCGATCATCAGGGAGAGCTTCAGACTGCTGGCCCCCGGCGGACAGTTCGCCATCTACACCGCCGGTGAACTGCCCACCACCTACGGCCTGTTCATGATGGACTGGCACGCTCATATCAACAATGAGCCATTTATGTCCGACTTCTTCAGGGCGGATCTGGAGAAGCCCCTCATCGACGCGGGCTACACGGAGGTCACCACGACCGTCGTGGACGCGTTCAAGCACGGCGACAAGAAGGCGTACGGCTCCGCCGCTCCCCCCGACCCGCGTCGGGCCCGGGCCGGTGGCTGGCGTCTGGTCACGGGAAGGAAGCCGGAATGAAGCAGGCACCCAAGATCATCGATGGGCAGATGGTCTTCTTCGAGGACCCCGCCATCGACAAGCTCCTCGGCATGGTCCTGGCCCTCGCGGGCGAGACCTATGTACTGCGCGACCGGGTCCGCGTACTGGAGCAGCTGCTCACCGACGGCGGCAACCTGCCCGCGGGCGCGGTGGACGGCTATGTGATCCCCACCGAAGCAGAGCCGGACTGGCGTACCGATCGGGACGCCTTCTTCGACCGTCTCCTCGGTCCGCTGGCCGCCGACCTGATGGGCCCCGAAGCCACTCTCAAGGCCGACGCAGTCGTCAAGGCGACCGCGGCCAGCAAGGCGGCCGCCTCGTGACCACACCCGCTTGGCTGGAGCGCGAACCGTCGCAGACCGACGAATCGATCCTCTGGCGCACCAGCATGATCACCATTCGCTCCACCGACCAGCCCAGGGCGGTGCGCTGGTACCGCAACGTCCTCGGCTTCAAGTTGGAGTTCGACATCCCCATCCGGGTGCCCAACCGGCCGTTCCGGATGGCCGTCCTGGTGGGTCCGGACAACCGCCGCGTCGAGATCACCGGTCGGGGGGTGCCGAGCAAGGAACCCGTCGATGTGTGGGACACCCCCGTATCGGTCACCTATCAGGTGGAGGACCTGGCCGCGACCAGGGCCCATCTGGAGGCGATGGGCGTCCCGTACTTCACGCCCGAGTTCAAGGGGCAGTACGGAATGCTCCTGACGATCCTCGACCCCGACAACAACATCATCAAGATCCAGGCCCCCAACGGCCGTTGTGTCAAGGAGCAGAACCTCGAAGACCCCAACACCCCACGGTATCTGGACGAGCCCAAATACGTAGCAGACCCAGAGGTGAGCGATGGCTGAAGCGACGACGACCCGTCCGCGTCCCCCACTGCCCGAAGGCTGGAAGCCGACGCTGCTGTCCCTGCGGCTGGCCCGCAAGCACCCCAAGATCTCCCGCGCCATCATCAAGTGGGAGATGCAGCGGGCGCCCAAGGCCACCGGACCCGGCGACCTGTCCGATCTGCTGGCCCCGGGGCAGTCACGGCCCGCCGACTTCCCCTCGTACTACATCTCCAACCCCGTGCACCATATGAACGGACTGCACTGGATGCACCCGTCCATGGGCTACCGGCTGGAGCGCATGGCCGAGGACTTCCCCCTCGGCAAGCGCGAGCAGATCCAGTGGTGGGTGGAGAGCCAGGTACTCGACCGCGGGGTGCGCCCCCGGCGCATCCTGGAGGTCGGCGCCGGCACCGGAGCGACCGCGTTCGTCTACGCCCAGGTCTTCCCCGACGCCGAAGTGGTCGGGATCGACCTCTCCCCGTCCGTACTGCGCTGGGCGCGCAAGCGGGCCAAGGAGCTGGGCATCGACAACGTCAGCTTCTACCACATGGACTCCGGCGATCTCTCGCACTACGACGACGGCAGCTTCGACATCGTCCATGAGTCGCATCTGCTGCATGAGATGCCCTCGTACCAGATCGACCGAACGGTCCGGGAGATGGTCCGGGTCTGCAAGCCCGGTGGTTTCCTGGGCTTCTTCGACTGGGCCATCCCCGAGAACGACCGGGACTGGCGACAGCGCGAGGGCATGGTCCGCAACAATGTCGAGCCCTTCATGCTCGACTACTCCCGGGCCGATCACCCCGCACTGCTCGCCGAGTTGGGCTGTGAGGAGATCGTCATGGTGGAACGCCACAGCCAGTCGGCGAGTTGGCGCGCCCGCAAGGGTAACCTCGGTTAGGTGGCGGACATCGGTGAGGGCGCGTTCCTCGGGTCGGAGAACCACCTCAGCGGTCTGCTGACGCTGACCTCACGACTGATACAGGACCGTCTATCTGCCGCGCTGCGGCCCCTGGGCGTCACCTACGCCCAGGCCGCAGCGCTCGTCCGACTGTGGCGCGCGCCCGACGGGCGCATGCTCCAGAACGACTTCGTCACCTCTCTCGCACTCGCCAGACCATCGGGGACCTTGCTCCTCACCGATCTGGAGCGCGCGGGTCTGGTGGTCCGCTCACCGGATCCCACCGATGGTCGCCGTCAGGTGATCACCCTGACGCCACTGGGCCGGGAGCTCGAAGCCAGTGTCTTCGCGGTCATCTCGGGGCTTCAGCGGGAGATAGAGGAGATCGCCGGCGGGGAGGACCTCGCCACCGCCATGCGGGTACTGACCAGGGTGCTGTCCTGGCTGGAACCCGCGGTGCTGGCCGCCCTGCCCGCCCGAGACCGGGATGTCTACACCCGGTGAACCCCTGGAGGGACTCCCCGGTCGCCATCCGACCGGGGAAACCCCTTCCCTCTCCCGACTCACCCGACGGTACGAGGGGCCGGGCTGGAGACAGCCGGCAGATCGCACCGGGCCGAGGTGGGCAGCCCTGTCCCCGGGCGCCACGGCTCGCCTATCGGGGGCCAAGACCCTAGGAGCCAGCCGGAACGCACGGAGCTGTCATGGGCGCCTGGGCGCGCGCTGACTCGATCGCCCGCTCGATGTCCTCCTCCACCAGATCGTGGTTGACGGCGATCGCGGCCACCGATCCCATCCCGGCGGCCGTCACCACCTGAGCCCTCTGGTCCGCGACATTCCCCACCGCCCAGACGCCGTGGACACTGGTCCGCCCCGTACCGTCGGTGACCACCCAACCGCTGTCATCCCGCTCGCACTCCAGAGCCGTGAGCAGTGCGTCCCGCGGGACCATCTTCGGCTGTACGAACACGGCGTCGCGGGGCACCACCCGGCCCCCGGAGAGCTCCACCCCCCGCAACTCGTCGTCCCGCACCACGAGCCGCTTGACCGAGCCTTCGATGATCTTCACCCCGCGCGCGGTCAGCCGCTCACGATCACCACCGCTCAGCTCAAGCGCCTGCGGAAAGAGCACGACATCCCGTGACCACTGGGGCAGCAGCAGCGCCTGATGGACCGCCCCCGGTCCGGTCGCCACCACCCCGAACGGCCGATCGCGCACCTCATAGCCATGGCAGTACGGGCAGTGCAGTACATCCCTGCCCCACCGGTCCCCGACCCCGGGGATCTCGGGCAACCCATCACGCAGACCGGTCGCCATCAGGACCCGGCGCGCCCTCAGCACGGCGCCACCCGCCAGCCGTACGAAGAAGCCATGGTCGATCTGGTCCACCCGGGCGTCGATCAGATCCACGCCGTAGCCGGCCACCTCGGCGCGCCCCACCTCCAGCAGGGCCGCCGGGGACATCCCGTCCCGGGAGAGAAAGCCCTGCATATGGGCGGCCGGCGCATTGCGCGGCTCTCCCGCGTCCACCACGGCCACCCTGCGCCGGGCCCGCCCCAGCACCAGGGCCGCACTCAGCCCGGCCGCACCCGCACCGACCACCACCACGTCGTACACCGAGTCATGCGCCATCGGGTTCTCCCTGTCGCTCATGGCGATCACCTCCGTCGTCAGGCTGCGGTGGAGGGTGCCCCAGTGACAACATTTGTTGCTGATTCCGGGACGAGGGTGTGCAATGGCCGGGTGGAGCATTCAACCCCCATCGCCCAGGCGCTGTCCGAGGTCGGTCCCCGGCTCAAACGGCTGCGCACCGAGCGCAGCGTCACTCTGGCCGCGCTCTCGGAGGCCACCGGCATCTCCAAGAGCACCCTGTCCCGACTGGAGTCCGGCCAGCGGCGCCCCAGTCTGGAGCTTCTGCTGCCCATCGCCCAGGCTCATCAGGTGCCGCTCGACGAACTGGTCGGCGCACCGGAGGTGGGTGATCCTCGGGTCCGGCTCACCCCCCAGCGGGTCCGCGACACGATCGTCCTTCCGCTGACCCGCCATCCCGGCCCGCTCCAGGCCTTCAAGATGGTCATCCCGGTCTCCCGCAGCACACCGGAGCCGCAGACGCATGAGGGCTATGAGTGGCTGTACGTCCTCTCCGGGCAGTTGCGGTTGGTTCTGGCCGACCACGATCTGGTGTTGGGCGCGGGGGAGGCCGCTGAGTTCGACACCCGACTTCCGCACTGGTTCGGCAGTACCGGCGAGCATCCGGTGGAGGTGTTGAGCCTCTTCGGCCGCCAGGGGGAGCGGGTTCATGTGCGGGCGAGACCGACCAGCGGTGAGCAGCGCTCCACGGAGCGGGCAGCTGTGCCACCGGGCCGGATCGACTGATCCATCCGGGTGCGACGAGGAGCCTCACCCGCTCCCGGCTGGGTCGGTCGGCGCGGGTGAGGACCAGGTCAGCCGGTGTAGGCGCCGACGATTCGGGAGAACTCGTAGGGCGTCTGGGGGATGTTGGTGCACAGGGAGAGATTCCCGGTGCAGGCGTTGCGATCGCGGGTGACGTCCCAGAAGGAGAGCATTCCGAGCTTCCTGCTCTGTGCGAAGGCGACCAACTGGCGGGCGTCCGCCTGGTCGTAGATCTGGTGGTCGTCGTTCTCACCGATCATGGGTGTCACACCGATCGTGCCCCAGAGTCGGCTGTCGCTTCTGTCGGGGTAGAGCGACTTGAGCTGGGTGAAGGTGGCCTCGGCCGCCCGGAGGGCGGCATCGCCGTAGTCGATGACCAGGAAGTAGTCCATGGTCATCACATTGACCACGTCCAGGGTGACGCCCGCGTCACGGGCGGAGGTCACCACCGAGAGTCCGGTAGCCGTCAGCCCCTGGGGTGTCACCGGGAGTGTGAGGGAGATCCGCAGGTCGGGGTGGGCCTGCTGGAGTCTGGCCAGTGCCGCTGAGCGACGGGCGATGGAGACCGGATCGGTGACGGCCGGGCCTTCGATGTCAAAGTCGACATACTTGAGGTCGTACTGGGTGACCACCGCGTTGTACTCGGTGAACAGGGCGTCCACCGAGTCGCAGTTCTGGGCGAGCTCCCTACCGCCCGCGCCGCCGAAGGTCACCTTGACGTCTCCACCGGCGGCCCGTAGGGCGTTGATGTTCTCCCCGGCCCATCCGGCTCGGGGATCGTAGGAGTTGAACCACATCGCCTTGCAGGTCGGTGAGGTGATGGCGCCCAGGCTGAAGTTCTTCAGCCCACTGTCCGATGCCAGGGTGCTCAGACTGGCGGTGGGCCAGGCGCCCCATATCGACATAGGGCGCGGTGGGCATCGTCCGGGGCGGCGGACGGACATCACTGGTCCTGCCCAGGACCGCGGGGCTGTACTCGGAGGTGTTGCCCGCCAGGTCCGTGGCCCGGATGCGGAAGAGATATCCACTCGCGGGTCGGAGACCGCTGACCCGGTAGGAGGTGGCGCCGGGGACGGTGCTTGGCGCGGCTCCGTCGATGGAGACCTCGTAGGTCAGGAACGTACTCCGGTTGTCGGTGGAGGGCGCCCAGTTGACGGTGAGGGAGGTCTCCTCGACCGAGGTGAAGTTGATTCCGGTGGGAACCGTCGGAGGCCTGGTGTCGAAGTCCTCCGATCCGCAGGGGGCTCGATTGACGGTGCAGTACGCGGGGAGCCCGGTACCACGGCTCACCCAGCCGAAGGAGGTGGAGGCCCCGGGGGCCAGTGTGCCGTTGTAGCCGGCGTTGCGGAACTCGTACCAGGTGCCGTTGCGGGTCAGCAGCGAGTCCCAGTGGGTGGAGACGCTGGTGTTCGCCGGTAGATCGAAACCAACGGTCCAACCGCTGATCGGTGCGCTGCCGGAGTTCCTGATGGTGAATCTGCCTTGGTAGCCGCCTTCCCAGGTGGACGTCCTGCTGAAGTCCGCCGTCAAAAAGGCGGTTGGAGCGGCTGAGGTGTTCGCGGTGGCTGGTGGGGCGAGTAAGAGAGTGAGGACTCCGAGGACGGTGGCGACCAACGACGCCAGTGGTCTTCGCATTGCTGCCTCCCGGTGGGGAACGAGCGCGAGCCGTACAGGCCACTACAGCGACAGGGGCAGAGATAGGGTCCCGAGATTTGGTCTATACCAAAGTCGCTCGCCTTGATTACCGCCCGCACCGTGCTACGTCAAGACAAGGGGCCCCTTGGCGACCAACGGCCAACCCCGCATCCCATCGGCGGCCCACCGGTGCGAGGCCCCCGCCCCCGCCGGGCGTGACGCCTTGGTTCCCCGCTCGTTCACCGACTATGAAGAAGATCATCACTCTGGCGGTTGTCGCACTCGCGGGTCTCTCCGCCACCACTCCTGCCCACGCTGACAACGACAGCAACTTCGGTGGCGGGGTCAACGCGGCCAACAACTGGAACTTCACCGCGGCCGCGGTCTGCCTCCAGGAGGTCGCGGTCGTGCCCGTACTCGGTGACTACGTATCCGATCACACCAACAACTGCGGCAACGGCAATGTGATCGACCACGCGCTCGGCTGACCGGGCAGCCACCCACCGCGCCGCTCATGACCGCGTTGCGGTTCCACACCCTTCGTCCGAGCCTTTCCGCATGCGCTCGGTCAACGAGGTACCGCGGTCATAGGGGTCGACCTCAGCCCCGTCACCCGCCCCGGTGGCCCGCTGTTCCGAAGGGAACTCGGGGGTGAGGAAGCCGGTGAAGGTGTCGCAGCCGCCGTTGGTCGTGTCGACCTTGTACGAGACAAGGGAGAAGGTGCCCGGCTCGATCATGACCTTCGCGGGATCGTCCCAGCTCAGCCCGCCCCCGCCCCCGCCCCCGGCCGCGTCGTGCCGTCCGGTCGGTGTGCTTACTCAGGACGCGAAGCGGGCGGAACATCGGACCCCAGCGCGGCGGCAAGACCGGAACGACCCCCGACACCCAGTTTGCGGTAGCAGTGGGTGAGATGGGTCTCCACGGTCCGCACGGCGAGATGAAGCAGCTCGGCGGTCTCCTTGTTGCTGTAACCGGCCGCGGCCAACTGTGCGATCCGGCGCTCGCTGGAGGTCAGGGCATCGGTGCCGGTGCGGGGCGCCCGTGCGGAGCGGGCGCCGCAGTTGCGGAGCGCCTCGGCGGCGGCGTGCCGGGCGCTGGGCGCGCCCAGTCGCTCCGCTTCCTCCGCCGCCTCGCGCAGCACTTCCCGGGCGCGCAGCCCCCGGCCCGCGCTGTGCAGGGCCCGGCCCCAGTCGACCAGCGCGGGGATGAGCTCGGGCAGGGGTTGTGCCGCGCCCCTGAGCGTATCGACGGCTTCCTCCGCCAGCTCCAGTCCATGTCTGCCGCCGACGGAGCGGGCCAGCGCGTGCAGAGCACGGCCCACCGCCCGCGGTGTGCCCCAGATCCGGGCGAACCGAAGCTCCTCCTCCGCGAGCGGTACGGCACTTCCCGCGGAGCCCAGCGCCACATGGCAGTCGGCAGCAGCCGAACGCCAGGGCGTCACGACGGGGCTCCAGGTCTCCCGGGCCGACTGCCGACGGCCGCACTCCAGTAGATCCGCCAGCGCGCCGCGGAGATCGCCCCTCTCACGGCGCAGCAGACCGCGCGCGTACAGCAACTCGCTCCATTCCCAGGACCCCTGTGGTCCGTCGGCGCCGATCGCGGCGGCGAGCCGTTCGGCCTCGGCCGCCCGCCCCATCCCGGTCAGCGCGATCACGGCCTGGGAGCCCAGATGGACGCTGCCGGGGGGATGGACGGCCAGCTCACCCGGCTGGAGCCGCCGCCAGAGCGACTGGTCGCGGAGCAGGGCCTCATACTGTCCGCGCATCACCGTGCTCTCCGCCCTGACGCTGAGCAGGGACTGCTGAGCGGGGTGGAGCAGCGGGGCGCGATGGGCGGCGAGTCCGCGGGCGGTGAGCGCGTCGGCCTCGTCGAGTTCATCCGCCCACTGGGCCAGGGTGGCAGCCGACGACAGCAGATAGGGGGCCAGCAGGGGATCGAGCCGGACGCTGGTCAGAGGACTGATCCGGGCCATGACCTCACGGGCCGAGATCAGGCCCGCGGTCGCCTCGTGCTCGGTGAGCAGGGCCATCGCGGTCAGCGCCAGACCGCCGCCGGTGCGTTCCCCGGTGTCCTTGAGCCGGGCTACGGCGGCCAGCCAACTCTCGCCGTCGTGGGAGGAGATCAGGGCGGCGGCGGCCTGCGCCGCATGTGCCAGGTCCGGAGTATCGGAGACGGCGGCGGAGAGCTCCCCCAGTACGTCCAGGGCGGAGTGGATCGCGTCATCGGCGGCGAGCGCCGCGCCCAGCGCGGTCGCGGCGCGCACCCGCACGGTGTTGCACTGACCGAACCCCAGCGCCTCGGAGAGGTAGCGCACCCCGGTCGTACGGTTGGCCCGGACCTCCAGGGAGCCGAGTTCGGTCAGCACTTCCGCGCGTCTTCGGGGCGGCAGCGGCTCGATGAGTGCCCGCCGCAGTCCGGCCACCGCGTCCGCCGGCCGTCCGCCCGCAACGGCCCTGGCTGCCACGGCGATCAGGGCGTCCGCGGCCCAGGGGGCGCCGACGACGGGCGCCTCCAGCAGCCGGCGGGCGACCGCCTCCTCGGGGTCCCCACGGTGGTGCAGCGCCTCCGCGGCGCGCCGGTGCAGATCGGCGCGCGGGTGGACGGGGCCGGCTGAGGCCACCGCGTTCTGCAGCAACGGGTGGGCGAAGACCGGGGCGCCGGTGGCCGGAGCGGTGCTCAGCAGGCCCGTATGGCGCAGGCCGGAGGCCCAGCCCGCCACCCGTGCCGGGTCGCAGCCGGTCATCCGGGGCAGGAGGGCGAGGACATCGTCCTCCCCGCGGAGTTCTGCGACGGCCTGCGCGGCCGTCGCCGTCAGCGGACCGCAGGCCTCCAGCCACCGCCGTACCGCCCCGGCGAATATGCCGGGGTGGAGTTCCTCGCACTTCCCCGGGAGGCGGGCCGCCCGGTCTCCGTCGGCACCCAACTCCCGCAGATCGGCGAGGAGCGCGCTCAGCAGCAGGGGGTTGCCGGCGGTGGCGCGATGGCACTCCTCGACCGTGCTGTCCGCTGCCTCCGCGCCGAAGGCGTCCCGGACCAGGGCCGCGACCGCCGCGGCGCCCAGCGGCTTGAGCGTGCACAACTCGACGGACGGCTGCCCGGTCGCCCCGGCGAACGGGGCGGGCGGCGGGACGAGGTCATGGCTCCACCGCTCGGTCACGGCAAGCAGCACGGGCAGCCGGTCGAGCCGGCGGGCGACCTGGGTGAGCCAGCGCAGGGAGGCGGGGTCGGCGAGATGGACGTCATCGACGGCGAGCAGTACGGGGTGCTCCAGCGCCAGGGAGCGCAGCAGCCGCCAGAGCAATGACGGCAGATCGTCACCGTGGAGTGAGCCGTCCCAGGAGTCCCCGCGGACCACGGGAAGGCGCTCCCCGCGGTCATGGAGCGGTCCCTCGAAGAGCTGGAGCACGGCGGCGAAGGCCGCGCCGGACTCCGCGGCGCAGCAGCGGGAGACCAGTACGGTTTTGCCCGGTACGGAGGGTGCGGCGGCGAGGGCCTGGAGCAGGGCGGTACGGCCGGTGCCGGTCGCTCCGCGAATCACCGCGACGCCGCCGGTGCCGGCTGCCGTCCGGCGGGCGAGGGACTCCATCCGGGCCAGGTGTTCCGTGCGTTCCCGCAGTCCGTTGCTCCGCGCGCTCCCGGTGGCTCCTTCCTGCGCCGCGTCCCGCTTCGCCGTGTCGTTGTTCCCCTGTGCCATGGTCTCCTCACCCCGCCGTTGATCTTCCGTCGGGAACTATGGCCGGACGGGTGCGACCGCGGAACAGCGTCCAGGTGGCCGTACGGGGAAACTGGCTCGTTCTGCGCGGTTCCACGAGGTGGTGCGGGGCTGGTCTCGTGGCCGACCACGAGGCTTCGTAGCTCCCGCGGTCCACGTCGCACCGAGTACGGCAGCCGCCCGCGGGGGGCGCAGCGGTCCAACCCCGGTGCCCGTTGCGGGCCGGTGCCCGCGTGCGCGGTGGCTGGAACACCGGCGATGGCGTGGAGCGGTCGGACCTGGGGCGATTGGCCGATTCGCTTATCAGTGCGAGCGCCTTCGGGGGGCCCGGGGGCGGCCTGACCAGCAGGGGGAGTGGGCGGAACCCCGGCGGGCCGGTGGCATCCGGGTGCGCTGCCCCGGCGCGGCCGATGGCTGGGGCCTGACCCGGTGGTGCACCGGCCGGGTGGGGGCGGCGGTGGGCGGTCGGTCTTCGGCGACGGGGTTCTCGCAGACGACGTGGCGGGCGTTCGCCGAATCGGTGGTTCTGATCTCGTGGGCGGCCACGATGCCGCGAGGGCCGTGCCGGACGCGAGGCTTCATCCCATCAACACTGCCGGGCGACAGCCGTTCCGGCATGACGAGGGAGGAAGCCGAAGGATGAACAGACTCAGGGTTGCCGCAGTCTCCGTTCTTCTTGTGACGGCCATCGGGGCCATCTCCACGACGGCGCACGCGGCACCGGCGCCCGCCGCCGCGGTCAGCGTCCAGGAGTCGCAGCAGAGAAGCGCGCCGGGCATCCAGCAGATGCGGGACGGCGGTATGTACATCACCAACGCCGAGGCCACCGCGGTGGGAGCCATGTACGTCCTCCTGGACCTCGGCAGGCACTACCTGGTCGAACAGGTCTGGCTCCCCGGGGTCAACTACGTCCGCTACCAGGTCTGGTACTGGTAGCGGCCCCAGCACCGGCACCGGACAAGAGGAAACCCGTCGCCCACGGCGGTCCCGCCGTGTTGTTTCGAGAGGTCACCATCGTGCAATCGATCACAACCGCTCCGCGCCCCGTCCGTCTGGGCTTCGCCCGCCGCGCGGCAAGTGTCCTGGTCTCGGCGGCGATCGCCATGGCCGGCATGTCGGTGCTCGCGCCGAACGCCGCAGCCGCGGAGAAGCCGAACTCCGTGGCCACCGCGAAGTCGCCGGTCGGCGTCCAAGCCGCCCGCAGCACCAAGGTCGTGGTGGTGAACAAGACCGGCACCAATCTCCAGCGGTCCTGGACCGATCTGGCGCACGGCTGCTGGACCAACGGGGCCCTGCCGCCGGACAACATCTCCGACGACCGGACGATCTCATGGCAGAGCGAGTCATGCGGGTTTATGACCGGGACCGAGGGCACGGCCAAATACTCCCTCTCCGGCGGCGAGGTCAACTTCTACTGGAACAACCCGTACGCGGGCAGGAACAGCTATGACTGTTCGGCCCCCGCGGGCTACCGCTGCCAGGTGAGCGGCGGCGGGGGCAACAACGCGGTCGTGACCATGACCCTCACCCGCAACTGGGCTGCCAGCAGCGCACGGTCCGCCGCGGCCGGTGCTCCGTCCACCCAGGCCGCTCAGGCGGCCCGCAGCACCCATGTCACCTTCAACAACCACACGGCGAAGCCGATGATTCGCACCAACGCCTGGCTGTCCTGGGGCGTCTGGACCACCAACATGTACCCGGTGCAGTCCATCACTCCGGGCACCTCGACCTCCTGGCAGTCCGAGTCCGAGGGATTCATGACCGGGACCGAGGGCGGCGCGACCTATGTGCTCCCTGAGGTCGGCTCGGTCCACATCACCTGGAACAACCCGTACGCGGGCAGCAACAAGTACTCCTGCTCGGCCCCCAGCGGATTCCGCTGCAGCACCACCGGGGGCGGCGGTAACAACGCGTATGTGACCTTCACCCTGCGCTGATCCGCCACCCGCTCGACACCGCCCGTCCCGGGTACTTCTCCGGGCCGGGCGGCTCCCGTTTCCGCCCCCGCCCGTCCCGGCTCGGCGGACGCGCTTGAGCACGCGGGCGTTGTGCTGGGTCCCCCGATTCAGGAGGGCTTGCGGTTGCTCCGGTGTCACCCGCCGACGACGATCCGGCCCGGGACGGACCGCTGGTCCCACGCGCTCGACGATGGCCATCCCCCGATCCACCGGACCTGCTCGATTCGGGGCTGCTGACCATGGCGATGATCCGGTCGTACTCCCGGGGATCCGCGCCGTGGCGTCCTGGTGACCGTCCAGGGGTGGTGTGCCAACTCCTCAAGCGGTTCCCAGTCGGCCATTCACCCAGGGCAGACGTGCTGTTGGGCCGATCCCGGCTGAAGCCTCCGGGAGATGACCTCTCGACCAGGAGACCAGGCACAGTGTCCCGAAAACCAGGCGACGGCCCCTGGCGCATCATCGAGGACGCACCCGGGACCGGAGATCTGGTGGGGTTCCTCAAGGCCCGGTTGGACGAGGACGCCGATGCGGCCCGGCGTTGTGGTGGCGAGGAAGGCGGGGTGTGGTTCCCCCAGGGACACACCGTTGACTTCTGTCAGACCGAGCTCTCAGCGTTCCACCCCGCGATCGCGCTGCATGGGGCCCTGCACGACCCGGCCCGAGCTCTGCGCGAGGTCGAGGCCGAACTGCGCGTTCTGGACCGCCATGCCCTCAGTCCTGTCATAGGCGACCCGGAACTACCGTGGGCCCACCGCGATGACTGCCAGCTCGACGGCGACTCTGGCCATGCGATGACCTGCTCGACCTCGCTTCGGTCTACGTCCTCCATCCTGCGTTCCCCGGCGATCTTGAGGTAGCTCGGCCACGGACAGGACACGCAGCTGTGGCCAATTCGCGTCGGGCACGCTACGGCGATAGCCGGGTCAGATGAGCTGCCCAGGTAGCGCAGACGCGTCCTGGACGCGCTCGCTCCTGGACGCGGGTCGGGGCGCCGGCTTGTTCGAGTGGGCGCTGTTGAGATCGACACGGCCGCGTTCGATGATGTTCCCTTGCCGTGGCGTAGTTGAGGGGGCATTCATGCAGCAGGGGCGGGACAGGGCAACCGTGGTTGCCTTATGAGGGGGCGCATCCAACTTGCCCTACAAATCGCGTTGGTGCTCGTGGCGAGCCTGCTAGGTATCGTCACCAACTACGCCACCAATGTCGACGACGCGCCCTGGCTGTTGCGGGTCATTCAACAGGCGTCCGTACCCGCCATCGGGCTGCTCATCGTTGCCATGGTGGTGGGCCAGGTCGTCGTCTACCGGCTGGAGAACCCCGCGCCGCCACCGCTGGATTGGCCGCGTGACCGGGTTCCCTATCCTGGTCTGGACGCCTTCACCGAGGGCGATGCCGCGGTCTTCTTCGGTCGACAGGCACAGGCTCATGAACTGACGCGGCGACTGCACGCGCCCGCTGAGCGGCAAGCCGATCGGTTCCTGGTACTGGTCGGTGCATCAGGGAGCGGTAAGTCCTCACTGGTCCGCGCTGGTGTGATGCCACGGTTACGGGAACGTCGCTGGACGGTCCTGCCCGCTTTCACTCCTGGCCCCAACCCGCTTGGGGCATTGGCCTCTATGCTCTCCGCCGCCGGTGGAGGTCAGGACCCGGTGAACGCCATCCTGCGACGGCTGAGACAGGACCCGGGTGCGTTGAAGACGGAACTGTTGAGGTTGCGCGGTGGCCGTTTCCGGCGCGTACTGCTGGTCATTGACCAGTTGGAAGAGATCGTGACCCTCGCCGGTGAGCGCGAACGCGCCGAATTCCTCCAAGCGCTCCTCTCCGGTGTGGAGCAGGATATGGGCGTGCGGATGGTGGCGACCCTCCGGGTCGACTTCCTGGGGCAGCTGCTCACCACCGACCACGCCGAGTTGGTGCAGCATCCGGTCGCGATCGGTGCGATCGGCAGAAGCCAGCTGGCTCAGGTGGTGGAACGCCCGGGCGCCCTGGTGGATCTCTCCTTCGCGCCCGCGGTCGTCGAAGCGATCGTCGATGAGACCGGCGCGGATGATGCCTTGCCCTTGCTTGCCTATCTTTTGCAGGAGCTCTACTTCGCCTCGGGTCCTGGCGGGACAGTCACCCAGGAGCTGTACCAACGGCTCGGCGGCGTAGCTGGCGCACTCGCGCGGCAGGCCGACCACACCGTCGCTGAACTCGGATCGGGCGTCGGCATCGACTCGGTCCTTCGGGTACTGCTGCGCTTTGTCACCGTTCAAGGCCAGGAGGTAAGCCGCAGACGAGTTCCCCTGCTCGAACTCAGCGAGCCGGAGCGACAGGTTGTGGATGCTTTCGTGGAGGCAAGGCTACTGACCTCTAGTGCGCGCGTCGACACTCTGTCAGGGCATGCTCCCTATGCCCAGGTGACTCACGAGGCGCTGTTTCGGCAGTGGGCTCCACTGCGGCAGGAGGTTGAGGCGCGCATTGAGCAGCTGCGTGAGCGCGCCGAGTTGGAGCGCTGGGCTGAGGACTGGGAGCACTCCGGCCGCATCGATGACTATCTGCTCACGGGAGAGCGGCTTTCCCTCGCCCAGCGCTGGCTCACCGCACTGGAGGGTGCCGGTCAGGCATCGGAACCGGCACGCTCGCTGGTTCAGTACTCACAGCGACGGGATCTCGCCTATCTGCGTCGTATCTCCGAGAGCATCGGCCAATACGTGCTTGGCAGCGCCGAGAATCAGTCGGAGCGGGCAATCCTCCTCGCTTTGGCGGCACTCGGCGAATGCACAGCCACGCCCTTGGCGCGCCGCGGTCTGATGACGGCGCTCACGGCGAGTCATCTGCGTACTCGGTTGGATGGCCATACGGACACGGTCCGTCATATTGCCTGGTCCTCAGATGGTCGGCTACTCGCCACTGCCTCTCGGGACTCCACCGCGCGTATCTTCGATGCTCACTCCGGACGGCCGGTCGCCGTCCTTCCCTGTGACGGTGTCATGGTCGAGTCGGTGGCCTGGTCTCCCGATGGTTCGTTCCTCGCAACGGTCGGCCGAGACTGCGTGGTACGCATCTGGAGCACCTCATCCGGTGAGATGGTACGGCTGCTGACCGGAGCCACCGACGTGGGGCGGCAGGTCGCCTGGTCGCCCGACGGCAGCCATATCGCGGCAACCTCAAAGGACTGTGTCGTACGTGTCTGGGACGCCGTAACAGGTACTCTCACGCAGGAACTTCGCGGACACGGTGATGATGTCTGGGGCGTCTCCTGGTCACCGGAGAGCAGTCGGCTGGCAACGGCGTCCCATGACCAGAGCGTGATCGTGTGGGACTTGTCGACTGCCGCACCCGCTGTGACTCTGACCGGTCATTCGGATTTTGTTGAGGGCATTGCCTGGTCCCCGGATGGACACTCCATCGCCACCGGGTCCGGTGACCACACGGCCCGTATCTGGAACGCCCATACCGGTGCTCTGCGACTGCTCCTTCGCGGCCACACAGACTACGTTTGGAACGTGGCGTGGTCTCCGGACGGTCGGATGCTGGCCTCAGCCTCGTCGGACCGAACCGTTCGCATCGTGAGTACCGAGGACGCAAAAGTCGCCGCCGTACTCCGTGGGCACACCGACACCGTGTGGGGTGTGACCTGGTCGCCCCACGGCAAACAACTCGCCACCAGCTCGACCGATGGCACCGCGCTGGTGTGGGACCTGCGGCCCCGAGGAGCCGAGCTGGTGCAGGCCGACGGTCATACCGGACCCGTGAACCAGGGGTGCTGGTCCGCGGACGAGAGCCGTATCGCAACGGCCTCCGACGACGGAACCGTACGCTTTTGGGAGTCGACGACCGGCGCTGAGACCGGGCAAGCCCTGCATCTCGGCGATCGGGTGTGGAGTGTGGCTTGGTCCCCGGAGAGCGACCAGTTGGCGCTTAGCACCAACGATGGCGCATTCCGTGTGGTCGATGATGCAGGCCGGACCGTGTTTGAGCACCGAGGCGAGGTCATCGAGGCGTGCGCGTGGTCACCGGACGGTCGGCGGATCGCCACCGGCGGGCACGATGGCGCGGTACGTGTCTGGGCAGCGGCGGCCGGCGTAGAACTCATCGCGCTGACCGGGCATCAGGATTGGGTCGGTCGTATCGCGTGGTCACCGAGTGGGCGGATGCTCGCCAGTTCCTCCGACGACCGGACCTGTCGGCTCTGGGACGTCTCGGAGAGCCGCCAGTCCAGTGTGCTCCGCGGACACGAGAACTACGTCGACGATGTCGCTTGGTCTCCCGACGAACTGCGGGTCGCCACGGCCTCGGGAGACTGGACGACCGCGGTCTGGGAGGTGGCCACAGGGCGACGCGTTGATGTGCTGAAGGGGCATGAAGGACGTGTTCGTGCGGTTGCCTGGTCTCCCGATGGATTGTTTCTCGCCACTGGTTCCGAAGATCGAACCGTACGCATCTGGTCCACCAGCACCTTCGAGGAGATCGCTGTAGTCGGCGTTCACCAAGACAAAGTGACATCAATCGCCTGGTCTAGTGACAGCGCCCGGCTGCTCAGCTCCTCCGTCGATGGAACAGTGCGCATTTGGTCGGTGACCACTGACTTCGATCGGCTTGAAGCACATGCCCGAGAGCGGGTCTTTCGGACACTCAGCGAGGATGAGCGGCGCCAACACATGCTGCCGCTCGCCACGACATAGTCAGTACCGTTCCTCGACCGTGCGGTCGTCGGTGGTCACCAGGTAGTCGTCGGGATCGAGGCCCATCGCGGTACGGGCCGGCGAAGCCCAGTACATGGCGTTGCGCTCCGCGAAGGTTTCGGGCCCTTCGTAGGAGATGAGCCACACAAACTGGCTGCGCTCACGATCGATCCATGCCCCACCGATGGTGAACCCCAACTCCAACCGGAGCGGCACGATCTCCGCTTGCCACCTCTCCACCCACTCATCCAGCATGCCTTCACGAACGGTGTAAGTACGGAGTTGTGTTGTTCTGGTCACGGGTGGTGCCTTCCTGAAGGTTCGGCGCGATGGGGTGTGCCCAAGGTTAGGCGTCGTGGCGCCGTCGCTCTCCAGCGATGGGACCGCCGGGCCGGGATGAATCCTCCGTGGCACTCCACCACCTCGTGCCGTACCGGGCCGTGCCAGTGTCCTCGGCCTAGATTCCCGAGGGTGAACGCGCTCAGCTTCTCCGCTGCCCTGATCACCTTCGTGTCCGTCGTCGGGCCTCCGAAGGTCCTGCTCTCCTTCGCCCATCTCGCACACGTGCACCCCACCCCCCAACTCCGCAGCATCGCCTTCCTCTCGTGCGGCACCGCGATCCTCATCGGTCTGGCGACCAGCTTCACAGCGCCCTGGCTTCTGGACCTGTTCCACATCAGCGCCCCCGCTCTCCTGCTCGCGGGCGGCATCATCTTCTTCTTGTACGCCATCGGTCTGGTTCTGGGGATTCACATCGGATCGGAGACAGCGCATGAGCACGGTTCCGATGTCACCAGCGCCATGCGCGAACTCCTGGTGCCCTTCGTCGTCAGTCCCCTGGCGATGACAGCCCTGCTCATCGAGGCGACGGCGCGTTCCACCTGGGCCTGGCGCTCGACCGTGGCCGGCGCCTACATCGTCGTGATCGCGTTGGACCTGGTCTGCATCCTCTTCTTGGAGCGGGTACTTCGCGCCACCCATCACGCCACCGTCGAACTGCTCAGCCGGCTTCTGGGGCTCCTGCTCGCAGCCGTCAGCATCGACCTCGTCCTCGACGGACTGGGTGCCCTTGGTGTCCGGGTACTCGGGCACAACCCCTAGGACGTGGGGAGGCCCACCCCTGCCCCGTGCAGCAAAACGCTCCGACCCGCCCACCGCTCACCGCCAGAGTGCCCCCGCCCGCGTCACCCGCGCATCAGCGTCTGCCGGTCGATGCCCGCCAGCAGGCTGGGCTCGCGCTCGCCCGCGTACCCCAGGTGAAGGGCGTGACGGGCACGGGTCGCCAGGACGTAGTACGTCATGCGGAGCGCCGCCGAGGCGGGGTCTGTGGCCGAGTCGGTTTCGGTGTCGGGGACGATGACGGTGTCGAAGCCCAGGCCCTTGGCGCTGGCGCGGTGGACGATGACGAGGCCGGGGCGGGTGAGGTCGAGGGAACGGTATCGGCCTCCGGTGGCTTGGGCCGTGTACATCTGCGGCTTGATGTGGGGTGCCCGGCGTGCCACTCGGCTCAGGAGTTCGAACTGGGTGTGGGTGGAGTTCACGATCACACCGATGCTCTGCCGTGGGCTCTTCTGGGCGAGGGAGATCAGTAGATCGGTCACCGCCGATATGTTCGGAAGGCGGTGCAGGCGCGGAGGTGGCCCGTCCCGCGTGGGCAGCGCGGGGGGTACGACTCCGGTGTGGAAATGGGCGGCGAGCTCGGCGATCTGCTGGGTGTTGCGGTGGTTGCCGTCCACGCTGTGGTGTTCGCAGCCGCCGAGGCCGCGTTCGATCTCCGCCAGCGTTGACTGGGTGTCGGTCAGCCGTTGGCATTCGTCCGCGAACACGGTGGTGGGCACTTGGAGGAGCCGGCAGAGCCGGTAGAACGCGGGCGGTAGGTCCTGGCCCTCGTCGACGACGAGGCTGAGCTCGTCCGGGAGGTCGGTGAGGGCCGCGCGCTCGTAGAAGGCCGGCCAGTCGTACCAGCCGTCCTCGGAGCGTGGGGCGTTCGGCCCGTACCAGGCGGCCAGCCAGGAATGGGCTGTGGCCACCTTCACCCCCGGTGTGGGAAGGCCGAGAACGGTTACCACCGGTGTCAGCGACTGCCGCAGCAGATTGGATCGGGTGAGCAGGACGACCGGGGTGCCGGTGAGGGCCAGCATCAGGGCCCGTTGTGCCGCCAGCAGGCTCTTGCCACTGCCGGGCGGCCCGTCCACCAGATGGTTCCCGGCGAAGGGGAGGGCGAGGAGCAACCGCCGTTGTGCCGGGGTGAGGTCGAGATAGTTCAGTGTCATGGCGCGTTCCCCTCCAGGGCCGCTGCCGCTCGCGCGGCGGCGACCAGCGGCTCGAAGTAGCCGGGAACGCCCGCGCCTCCGACCACCAGGGCCCGGTCGAGGAGGGTGTTGCCCGTTTCGCAGCTTGTCTCCGGTAGCAGTGCGCAGGCGTGGCAGGCGGCCCGATTGAGATTGCCGAAGCCCTGGCCGGCGTGTTCCGTGCAGAGCGGGTCCGCCGAACACCAGGCGGCGGTCTCGGCCATCCTCAGCAGTGTCTCGGCCAGTCGCGGTGGTTCGCCCTGCTGGACCAGGCCGCCCAGGGTGCCTTCGGCATCACCGGCGGCCGTGTACACCAGGATGCCGTACTGGTCGTGCTCCGGCCTGGCGTAGACGCGTTCGCGCAGGCTCGCCGTGGTGTAGCCGGACTCGAAGGAGAGTTGGCGGATGAGGAGATGGGCCAGGGTGTGCAGGAGGACGAAGCGAGGTGAGAGCTCCACCCCGGTGTGTGCCTGCAACCGGTCCTGCTGGAAGGAGCGGCCCAGGTCGGCGGCGATGCCGTTCACTCGTGCGCGTACCAGTGCCTGCTGCTCCCACCCGGTCAGCGCCTCGTGGTCCAGGGTGAGGAAGAGTCCCTCGCCGAACACTTCGACCGCCGGCAGCCAGCGCAGCCTTCCGGAGGTGTCGGCGGGGACGACCGCGGCGTCCGGAGAGACCCGGCTGAAGCCCGACAGCGCACGCACCTCGCGCAGCCGATCGGCGAGGACCACCCGGTCGGTGAGCCGGTGCAGCCCTGCCCAGGGTTCGGCGGTCTCGGTGGCAAGGCCAAGGCTGGATTCGCGCAGGCTGAAGTCACGGTTCAGGGGTGGCACCGGGGCGATGAAGGCCGCCCACTCCTCCCGGCTGAGGTCCGGACGGGCGGGCAGCGCGGCGGTGTTGCCTTCCGTGCCCGACGGCTCGGACACACCGGTCTCCTCGGTCAGCAACGCGTCGAGCAGGGCGTCATCCGCCTGGGTGTCCTCTTTGATCATCTGCCGGAAGATCTCGGCACGGGGTGTGCCGGCGACCCTGACCAGCGGAATCCAGTAGTCGCTGGCGCGTACCCGTTCGGCCACCGCGTCATCGGTCAACGCCGGCACGTCGGCCTCCGGAATGGACAGGGCGGAGTGCACCAACGGGTAGTACAGATTGCCCGCGGTCCGCTGCACCACCTGCACGGGCTTGGTGCAGTCCACTGCCTCGCCCACCCGCTGCCACGGGTTGCGTCCCGCGCACCGCACGCCATGCGTCCCCAGGACGTCCAGCAGATCGCGGGTGGCGCCGCAGCCCGGGGCCGTGCAGGTGACGGAGAGGGCCTCCAGTCCGGCCGATCGTTCGGAGACCCGGAAACGCAGCTTCTCCCGTGAGCCGCAGCTCTGCCGCGCGGCCGCGTCATGCCGGGCGTGGGCCCAGAACCACCAGTCCACGTCGCCGAGGTGCCCACCGGCGCAGATCTGTACGAATCGCATGGGGGCCAGTCGGCGCACCGGGGAGCAGTTGGAGCAGCGCGGCGGCATACCGGGCTTCTCATCGCCGATCCGCCAGCGGATCATGCGCCGACAGGAGCCGCAGAACAGCCAGGCGGGGAAGCGGATGTAGGGCGCGCCGGGAGCGTCCGGCCGGTCATAGCGGTCATTGAGGGTGGCGGGCGCCGAGTAGAACCCGCTCACCCCGAGCCGGGCGGCCAGCCGTGCCGAGTCCACGGGCTGGCGCGACCTGGGCCAGTCACCGATGCCCGTGGCGACGAACGACTCACCCTGGATGTCGAAGACCGCCCCGACGCCGAACGGCAGCACCGTCTGCGCCTGACGGACTCGCAGTGTGCGCTTCACAGGTCGGCTCCCTTCACCGTCACCTGGCACTCACGGTCGACACTGCGCATCGAGTGCGGTGTCTCCCAGAGGCCGCCGTGCTGTTCGAAGTTCTTGAGTAGATGGTGTTGGCCCTTGCCCTGGCTTCGGTAGTGCAGCTCCTTGCCCTCGCTGCGGGCCTGGTGCGCCGCCTGTTGCCAGGAGTCCAGCAGTTCGGCCACCTCGGCCCTGACGTCGTCCATGGCGCGCGGGTCGCCGGCCGCCGCCCTACGAACCAGCAGCTCGCTCAGCTTCTGTGCCTCGGGCATCAGATCGACCAGATCCCCCGCCCGGTTCTCGGCCGCGAGACCGAGCCGGTGGCGTACGAGGATCACCAGCGCCGCATGGAGAGCGCGGCGGCGCGAGGGAACCGACCAGGGGGTGACGCTGGTGGGCTCGACATGCCGGTACAGGGCCTGGTGGTAGTCGCCGAAGGTCTCGTAGTGGGAGCGGTCCCGGGGACGCGTCGCGTTGAAGAAGGCCACCACGAGACCGGGGACGCGGTGTCGGCCCACCCGGCTGGTCGCCTGGATGTACTCGGCGGTCGTCTTGGGCTGCCCCTGCATCAGCATCAGGGCGAGCCGTTTGACGTCCACCCCGACCGACAGCATGTTGGTGCAGGGCAGGAAGGACACCGAAGCGGGGTCCGTCCACGGCTTCTCCAACCGGTCGAGAAGGACGGGCTGCTCGGCGCGGGCCAGATTGCTGGTCAGCTCCTGCACCTGGTCATCGATCAACTCCCGGCTGCCGAGACCGCGGTCAAGACCCAGCAGCTGGGCCGGGATGTCATCGGCCGCCGCGGTGACGGTACGGCCCAGCTCACGAAGGCTGTGGTGGTAGGCCACCAGAGTCCAGTAGGCGTCCCGGTGCTCCTCGGGTAGTTCCCACGCACCCTGGAGCATGGCGGCCGCGGTGGAGACCGCCGCACGTCCCGCGGTGTGCCCCTGGGCCATCACACCGAGGTAGCGGCGACCTGGGCGCGAGGTGTCCGGCTCGGCGAAGTAGGAGTGCCGTGCGTCGAGCCCCGCCGGTGGGAAGAGCTGCACCTCGGTGCCGTAGAGGGCCCGCACCTGCTCCCCGGATCTGCGGATCGTCGCCGTGGAGGCCACCACCTTGGGGCCGACCCCGTCGCCCCGCTCACACAGGCTCAGGATCGCCGACTCATACAGCCCCACGGTGGTCCCGAGCGGTCCGGTGAGCAGATGCAGCTCGTCCTGGATGACCAGTGTGGGCGGTTCGGTGCCAGTGCCGACCCCGAACAGCCGCCCCGCACGGGGCTCCCAGGCCAGCCGGGCGAACTTGTCGACGGTACCCAGCACAAAGGTCGGCGGCCGATCGTAGAGCTGCTGGTCGACGACGGCGACGGGCAACTCGTCGTGGAAGGCGCAGCTCTCGCGGGGGCAGAAGAACCCGAAGGAGTCGGCGGTGGCACGGATGCCGTAGTCGGCGATGTCGGCGGAGTGCCGGGCGGGGAGCACCCGGGTGCCGCACCACGGGCAGCGGTCCAGAATGAACACATCGTCCGGGTGGACCGCGGCCCGCACCTCGTCGAACGCGGTGACCGCACCCTCATAGGAGTTGGGCGAGGTCGCCTCACCCACCCACAGCCCGATCGAGAACGGCTCTTCGCCGTACCGGCCGGGATCGGCGCGACGCAGGGTCTCCAGGGCGCACACGGTGGTCGCGGCCCGTTGGAACTGCTGGGTGGTCAGCAGGCTCAGCGTGTAGCGGCTGAGCACCGCTGTGCCACCGCCATCGGGCCGCTCCCGACGCAGCAGCATCACAAACGCGGCGAGCAGCAGATAGGCCTCCGTCTTACCGCCACCGGTGGGGAACCAGATCAGATCGGTCATGGCCCGATCCGGGTGGTGCGGGTCGGCCACTCCGTCCAACGCGAGGAGGAAGAAGGCCAGCTGGAACGGGCGCCAAGCGGCCTGAGGGTCCGGCGCGGGCTTGATGAGCATCGCCTCCCGCCGGGGTCGTCGCTCACCTGCCTGGTCGGCCGCGGAGTGCCGCATCTGCAGGGCCATGGCGAGATTGGCGGTGCGGAACGCCGCCAGGAGTTCCGGGCGGGCGGGGTCGCAGAGCGTCTCCACCCCGGCTTCGATACGTGCCAGGGCCGCGCTGACCCGGCCGAGAACGCGATCGGCGGCCTGCCGCCCCCACTGCGGCACCTCGATGCGGCACTGTGCCTCGTACCAGGTGCGGTAGTCGGCCGTGAACGCCAGCAGCTCCCGCCGCAGCTGCCCCACCGGCAGGGTCGCGTCCGCCAGATGGAGCACCTTGAGCACGGAGGCACCGGTGAACCCGGCCGCGCGGGTGGCCGGCACCTCGGCTTCCGGCATGACGGCGGCGCGCAACCCGCTGACCCCGGGTCCGTTGTCGTACTCCTCCTCCACCGCGCAGCCGTGCCCGACGGCGTGGGTGCGCACATGGCGGTACTGGAGGCGTAGTTCCTGCTCCTCCAGATCGCGGCTGGCCAGCCGAACGCTGGGGTACTGCAACACCCGGCCGCCATCGAGCGGCCGGGCGCTCAGCGCCACCTGGAACAGCATCCGGTCCCACTGGGCGGACCTGCCGAGCGCCGCTTCGGTCCGGGCGGAGTTCACCAGCGCGACGGTCACCAACTGGCCCGAGCCCAGCGGCCGGCGCCGCAGTCTGATCTCCGCCCGGCCGTCGAGAACCGGAACCAGCTCGTCGTCCGGGCCGATCCGCAGGGTCTCCGTGTGCAGCGGAACACGCTGCCAGCGCCGCCGCTGGGTCCCTTCGGTCGGCAGTGTGCGGTAGTGGGCACCGCCGCAGCTGACCTCGATGAGGTCGGCGTCCGTGTAGAAGCTGAAACCGAGCGATGAGGGAAGCCACGCGTTGGACTCCGGTACGGGGTCGTTCACGGGCCGGGTGTCGACAGCCGGCCCCTCCGTGCCCGGCCCGTCCGGCTCCTCGGCGGCGAACGCCAACTGCTTCTGGAGGTCGGCGTCCTGGGCGTACAGGGTGCCCAGCAGATACTCCCGGTCGGGCGGCACATCGAGGATCTCGTCCTCGGCGTGAGCGGGTCCCACCAGTCGGCGGCGGAGATAGTCGACGAGTTCTTGCCTGGGGTCCATCGGGTTCCTCGCAGATACGGAAGGCGGCGCCGGGGCAGGCTGGACGGCTAGTTGCGGCGCCAGGGATCGTCCAACTGCCCGGGATCGGGTTGATCGGCCCGCCGCACCGGCCCGGGACCGTGGTGGAGTGCCTCCAGCTGGGTCTGGAGTTCGGTGATGCGCACACCCGAGTCGAACTCGATCTGGGCGATGCGATCAGCCGCCTGCCGCTCGGCCTTGGCGATCTGCTGGAGAGCCCAACGCCTGACCGCCTGCACATGCAACTCCGCCTGCTGAGCGGTCTGGGACGGCCGCTGGTCGTGCCGGGCGGCGAGGTCGGCCTCCGCCTTGCGGAGTTGGTCTTCGAGTGCGCTGATCCGAGCCGCCGACTCCGCCTGGGACTGGATGAGCTCGTCGGTCACCTCTTCGGCCCGCCGCTGGGCGTCCGCCAGGCTGAGCTCGGCTTCGGCCGCCCAGTCGTCCGAGCGATGGGCCGTCTGCAACTGCTGCTGGTACTGGTCGTGCAGCTGGCTCAACTGTTCCTCGGCGCGGTGGCGCAGTGACCTCTCCTGGCGGCGCAGTGCCAGGTCCACCCGCTTCAGGAGTACGGACTCCAGCTCGTCGAGTCGGCTCTCCACGCCCTGCTGTGCGACACCCGACGGGAGTCGGGCGTTGCGGCGCTCGGCTTCGAGGTCACGCGTGTGGTCCGCCCGGAGCCTGCGCTCGCTCGCCTCGTGCGCACGGCGCAGCTGATCGAGACGCCGCTCGTACTCCGCGCGGTCCCGCTCGCGCTGGGCTGCCAACTCCCGCTCGTGCTCCGCGACCGTGAGCGACGGCGGCGGGGTGGCCCGCGGTGTCGACCCTATGCCGTGCCCAGCGGTCTCCGATTCCCGCGGAAGGGCCCCCAAGCCCTGCGCAGCGGTCTCCGATTCCCGCGGAGCTCCTTGCTCCGGGCTCCGCGCATCGACCCCGGCCCTCGGCGCGGGCGAAGTCGCTCGCTGCCCCTCGGCCAACTGCTCCAGCTCGGGCCCCGCCCCCGCGTCCACCGCCGTTTCCTCCCCAGCGGCCTCGGTCCCGGCTTCGTCCACGGGTTCGTCCACCATCTCGCTGTTTCCCCGCACCGCTGGCGTCTGCGCTGGCGCGGGCTGTACGGGGTGGGCGTGGGGTACGGGGTGTACGGGGGGTGGTTCGGCTGCCGCAGGGGTGGCCCGGAGTGTGGCTTGTGCCGGTTCTTCGAGCCGGGGCGGCGCGGGCACGGCCAGCGGGCCCGGCTCCGGGCCTGTTTCCAAGCCGCTCTCCGTACTCGTCTCCGGGTGGGTGTCCGCGCCCGCTGCCGAACCGGTGGCCGTGGAACCGGTCGCCGAGCCATTTCCGGCCCTCAGACCGGTCGCCGAACCGGCCCCGGTCTCCGGCTCGTCGTAACCCGGGACCAGTGTGGCGGAGAACTCGCGCAGTGCGTCTCGCACCGCGATGCGGGACTCTCCTGCGATCAGCGGACGCTCGGCGAGGTACTGCCGAGGGGTGGCCCCGTTCAGCACCTGGCTGGGGCGTTCGAAGAACTCTTCGGGGCGGAGCCCGGCGTCCTTGAGGGTGTCCAGGACCCTGCGCAACACTTCGAGTGCCGCGATCACCGGACGATCCGCCAACCGCCCACCCCAGACGGCTGCGACGACATCGTCCGAGGCCTGCTGACCGAGGACGACGGCCAGCTGGAGATGACCGAGGGCCAACAAGGAGTACTTGGCGAGCCAGACCACCCCGTTGTTGGACCGGGCCTCCAGTCGAATGGCCTGCTCCCAGTTCGCGGTGTACTGGGGCACGTCCTTGCCTGCCTCCCCTTCCACTCGGAGCACTCCCTCCCGTTCGGCCGGCCCGGCGTCAACCGGCTCCGGCGCTGAGTCAACACGGCCATCGTGACCAGGACGGTCATCGCCATCAACACGCTCGTCACGAGCACCACGGTCGTCATGGTCATCGCTGTCCGGCATGGCGCTGCTCCTGTCCGGCACGGCGGTACTCCTGTTCGGCACCGGCACCGCGACTGGCACCGCACCATCCTGTACGGCACCCTGCGTCTCCCGCACGGTTCCGTCCGGCGTATCCGCGACGGCCGCAGCGTCACCCGGCGCAGCCCCGTCCGGTACGGAGTCGTCGACGGCGCCCTCGGCCGGTGCGGGGCGAGCGTGGTTCTCGCCGGTGGGTGGGGGAGTCCCCACCACCGCGAGGGGCGCGGGCTCCGGCGACGTGGCCACGGCAGCCGTGTGCGCGTACTCCGGCGCCGGGGGAACCTCGACGGGGGAGCCGGCGCCGACGAAGTCCCCGGCCGGGACATGGGCCGTGCCGTGGGTCAGGACCTGGTCCGTGGCCTGGTCCGTGGCTTGCTCTGGGGGTACGACGAGGTCTTCGACGGGGCCGCGGGGTACCGGCGGCCGGGTAACCGGTCGGCGCAGCACCGAGGGGTGGCGGGCCTGGGTACGCGGGCGCCATGGGCGTCTCCGCGGCTCGGGAGGCTCGTGATGTCCTGGTCCGATCCCCATGGGGGGCAGCAGCTCACGCAGTAGGTCGACGGCCTTTCTCTCCAACTGTCGGATGCGCTCCCTGGTGACACCGAACTCCTGGCCCAACTCCTCCAGCGTGGCCTTGTCATCGCCGTCGAACCCGGTGCGGCGCACCAGGATGCGCTCGGCTCGATGCCCGAGGGACCTCAGCACGGTCTGGAGGAACTCGTGTTGCGTGTCCTGGATGACCAGCGACTCCACCGAGGGCAGCGGACGGGCCAGGGCCACCAGCTCGCCCAGATGCGTACCGTCGCCGATCACTCGGTCCAGCGAGTCCGTACGCTGGCTGAGCCGTCGTATCTCCTCCACCTTGGGTACGGTCAGATCACAGGCCACCGCCACCGCGGCGGCGCTCGCGGAACGGCCCTGCGAGTAGAGATCCCGCTCCGCCACCGCCACCCTGCGCATGACCTCATGGAGGTGGACCGGGATCCGGATGACGGTTCCCTCGTCCGCGATGGCCCGGTTGATGGACTGCCGGACCCACCAGGTCGCATAGGTGGAGAACTTGTAGCCCATGGTGGGATTGAACTTGACCGCCGCCCGTATCAGGCCGAACATCCCGTGCTGGGCCAGGTCATCGAATTCGAGGCCCTGTTCCAGTTGGCGAGAAGCGATCTTGTGCACCAGACCGGTGTTGTGAACCACCAGACAGTTACGGGCGGCGAGCCGGATGTCCGTGGGGGGAAGGGCGGCGATTTCGCTCTCGGTGGGCTGGCTGGAGACCGCCGCCTCGCCACCGCGTATCAGCACCGCAAGCCCGACCTCTTCCAGTGCGGTCAGTAGGCGCTTGCCCGGCCGGGTGGTGAAGCGGTCCCTCTCCATGACGGCGAGTGCGGCGGCAACCGCTCGGCCCAGGTCACTGGCCTGCCCTGCCTTCCCTGCCTTCCCGGCAGCGTCAGAATCAGCGTCAGAATCAGCGCCGGACACAGCGCCGGACACAGCGCCGGACACAGCGCCGGACACAGCGTCAGAATCAGCGCTGGAAGCAGACCCGGAAGCAGACTCGGAAGCAGAGCCAGAGGCAGGATCAAAGCCGGAAGGAAAGCCAGTGCCCGTGTCGGCGTCCGAGTGAGCTTCGGAGCCCTGCCCAGGGGCCGTACCTTGGCCCGACCCCGTACCCGCAGCGGTGCTCTCATCCGCCCCCGCTCCGCCCTCCTCCACCGCGCCCAGGTCCCCTGCGTCAGGAAGATCCGTCTTCGTGGATTCCTGGAGCAGCCGAAACTCCCGACTGTCCAGCCCCGCCAGCCGTGCCACCCCTTCGATCGTCCGCACGCTGACGCGGCCCTGTTCGTCGACATATCGTCCGAGCAGCGCACGGGCCGCGGCGATCCGTTCCGATCCCTCGTCTTGTACAACCATTCGTGATGGTTGCGTGTCCCCTTGGGTATGCGCCCCGATCTGTCGGACCGTCAGTCCCATCCGCGCCAGTTCGGCCCGCAGCCGGATCTGTTCGGCCTTCCCCAGTCCGATGGCCTCGGTCGCGGTGGTGAAGGTGTCTTCGGGGACCACGCCCTCCACCGCCTCGCGCACCAGTTGCGCGTAGAGCTCGCCCAGCGCCTTCCGGAGTTCCGGAGCGCCCCGCCCTTCAGCTGTGGCCTCAGTCATGACCCCCACCCCCGTGTCGCACGATCCGCCCCATCGTCCACCCGACCCGCGCCCGGCTCCCCGGAGCGGAACCCCCAGCGCATGGCTAAACGCTAAAGAAGTGCGTTGACATTGTCAACATACTCTCACGTTCGGTGGATTGGCTCTCTGTGTACACTGGCTGCCGTAGCGGCGCCGGGCTGTCCCTAGCGAGGGCACGCTCTGCCACCCATGGGTGAGGTGGGTGTTACCGCTTGGGGTGGGCCCGTCGGGCCTGGGCGGACCCACACAAGACGTGCGGAAGCAGGGAGCGGCAGTGAGCGAACGGCTGATCGGGGGCCGGGTCCGGGTGATGGGAGCCATCGGAGCCGGAAACCCCGAGAAGTGAGAGTGGTTGCCGCAGTAGCCACAAATCGGCGTGGGTAGATCGCTTGGCGGTCTATCTCGACGCAGTGCAGGATCAAGAGTGTGAAGTCGGCCAGCCTGAACTGTCGTGCTGGGCGAGAGCTTGCCTGCCCCGGGCTGCCGGTGCGACCCGACCGCGTTCTGCCGCTCGGTGTCGTAGTTGGCGTTTTGCGGGCGGTGTCAGCCTGGAGACTCCGCTGGTGGACGGCGAGAACTACACGTCCACTCTCACACCGCCCCCGGGCGAGGGCCCGCGCCATGCGGCCCGGCCCGGCCCGAGGGCGACTGGCAGGCAGTTGTACGGCTGGGCTCACACCCTGGGCTCAGCCTTGTGCGGTGTGCCTGATGAACTGCGCCCATCCCTCGTGGCCCACGGCGAAGCGTGGGCCATCCGCATGCTTGGAGTCCCTCACACACGGCATCTTCGATCAGGGTGACCTCGATGCAGTCGTCGCCCTGGCTGCCGCTGTAGCTGGACTTGAACCAGCCGAGGTCAGTCGTGCCGCTCATGGCCCTCCTTGCTGATGGCCGTCCCGTGCTCGGGGCCAAGACGGCCTACATCGCGAGGCTACATATCGGACCTTCTGGGCGGCTCAGATACGTGCGGCGTGCTGCACGAACACAGCCCAGCCGCTCCTGCTGACGGTGAAGTTTGGACGGGACATGTCTTTCGAATCCCGGACCTGAATGGTTCGCTCAGTGAAGGCGACTTCGATGCAGTTGTCACCAGCGGTCCCGCTGTAGCTGGACTTCTGCCAGTTGAGGCTGGCCAGGTTGCTCATAGCACTCCCTCGCTGCCGGAACCTCGAGCCCGAACGGTTCGTCAGGCCCGAGTTGTGCTGACCACGCAGCGTCACGCGACTGAGTCCACCTGCGGGCTCAGCTGCGTGCGGCGTACTCGATAAACTGCGCCCATCCTTTGTGATCCACCGCAATATGTGGGCAGGTCACGTCCTTGGAGTCGCGTACCCGCACGACTCGTTCCATGACAGCGACCTCCACGCAGTCGTCCCCTTGGGCGCTGCTGTAGCTGGACTTAAACCAGCAGGGTTCAGACTCACTCATAGCGCTCCTCGCATCCGCTCCAGCAGTTCTGCCGATTCCTTAGGGGAAAGGGCCTGCGAGCGCAGTCTTGCATAGCGCATCTGAATCCTGCTGACCTCTTTCAAGTCAGCGATCAGGCGGCCGTTCTCCTGGCCTTCCGAGTACGCGAGCCTGCGTCCATCCGAAGTCTCCACCAGCCTCACGGGACCGGCAAGACAGGCGTGGTGCTGACTAGCCGCTGGCATGATTTGAAGGGTGGTGTTGCGGAAGGCGCTGAGATCGAGAACGTGATCCAGTTGTTCCCGCGTCACAGCGTCGCCACCGAGGCGGCGCATGAAGACTGCCTCTTCAATAATGAAGTCGAAGGTGCTGTTCGGCCTCTCCCGTAGCAACTTCTGTCGTTCTTTGCGCGCTTGGACCGTGGCTTCAAGCTCATCGTCTGTCAGCGGTGGGATGTCGTTGTCGCACAGGGCCCGGACGTACCCCTCCGACTGCAACAACCCCGGCACCAGCCTGCACTCGTACGTACACAGGCTCACCGCGATCCGCTCCAGCCGAGCCCACCGCCGAAACCATGCGGCCAACCCAGGCTCCCCGCGGGTCAGATACTGCGCCGCCTTCCGTAGCGCCCCCGTGTTCCCCAGCGCCTCCTCCGCGAGCTCCACAAAGGACTCGTCCGGCATCCGGCGGCCCAGTTCCACCGACTCCACGGTGTGTTTGGAGAACCTGACCCGGAGGCCGAAATCAGCCCGGCTGAGGCCCGCGTGTTCACGTAAAGCCTGGACGACGGCCCCGAAGGTCCGCAGACTGTCGGACGGGTCAGGTTCCCGTTCCCAGTCGCCTGTCGTCGTCTCGACATCGTCGTTGGTCATAGCCGCAACCTCCGGGTGTGAACATGGCGCGCCCCCGCGCTCAACTCACCCAGCGTGACGGGAAGATCTGCGTACCGTCTACCGAAAGTGTCCGTACGCGGACTCTGCGTACGGGGTGCGCCGCTGGTGAGCGCCCCCGAACCGGCTCCATCGTGGCATTCATGCACTTCTCCACACCCCAACTTCCGGTGACCGTACGTATGTTCACTAGGCGGCTGTCCGCCACCCGGCGGGGCGCACATGACGCCCGACAGCTCACGGTCACCACCCTGCGCGGATGGGATGTCTCGTCCAGCGTCACCGACCGTGCGGAGCACATCGTCGCCGAGCTGGCCGCCAACGCGGCCGTTCACGCCCTCGTCAGGGGGCGCGGCTTTCGGCTGGGGCTCCGACTGGATACAACGACCGGCACACTGCGGCTGGAACTCACCGATGCCCGAGGCGATCGGGCCCTCGTACCCCCGGGTACGGCCTCGGCGGACAGTGAATCGGGTCGGGGGCTGCTGTTGGTCGGGGCCCTGGCGGATCGATGGGGGAGCGAACCGTATCCGCCGAGTGGGAAGACCGTATGGGCGGAGATCGATTCCGACCGCTTCTGATCACCGCTGGGTCGGGTGTCAGCGGGCCCCAGTAATGTGCTGTGGAGCGTTGTGTACCGGAGCTGTGCAAGGAGACCCATGGCCGACGACTACCCGGACTTCTATCTGCGCCTGCCCAACGGCGGTCCGGTTGTCCGGGGCCGACAGACCGGTGAGCACGGGACGAACGGCAGCCTCAGGTTCATCGTCGGTCTGGGTCAGCCGGTGCGTCCTGATGTGGTGCCGTCCTTCGCTCTCCGGGTTCCCTCCGCTCAGCGGGTTCGAGAGAAGCTGCTGAGCGAGGGGCGCATTCGTTCCTCGGCGAGATGGCCCGGGTGGCTGGAGACCACCGGCGAGATCGTCTTCAACTCCTCGTCCGAGGCCGCCGCTGTCCTGAAGGGCCGTAGCTCCAACGGCTGGACCGACTGGAAGACCGAGGACGGCCGCGCCCTGGCGGACTATATGCAGGGCGTCTGGCCGGGCCCCAACCGCCCCTGGCTCGTCCGTGGCTCCAATGTCGCCGGGCTCGACCTCGTACAACGCCTCTGGCTCCCCGAAGGCCGTGTCACCTTCGCCGCCTCCCGCCTGCGCCAAGGAGCGGGACAGGGCGCCAGTAAGGAGGAGCTGCGGACCCTCGTAGAAGCGGACTATGAATCCTCCGCCACCTACAACCAGAAGCTGCAACTGGTGGAGGAGCTGCACTTCTTTCTCTCCCGGATGAAGCCGGGGGACACCGTGTGCACCCTCTCCCAGGGGAGGTTGTATGTCGGGGAGATCACCGGCGAGGTGGAGCAGCTGGAGTCCGAGGACCGGCGCTCCAACTTCCGGCGCCCGGTGACCTGGCAGGACATGGCCCATCCCTATGAGGAACTGCCCGAGGAGCTTCAGCAGCGGCTCTCGATCCAGCAGGACATCGTCGATCTCACCTCCGTCCAGGCCGTCATCGACGGCCTGGGGCTCACCGACGAAGAGCTAGCCGAAGAAGCCGAGGCGACAGAGCGGGACCCCAGTGCGGAGATCCCCGCGATCACCGCACGGCGGGAGCTGGAGTTGCCCGTGCCGGAGCAGGCGCTCGCCGATGAGCTCCTGGTGCATGACGTGGAGTGGCTGCGGGAAGTCCGCGATCTGCTCTGGGACGAACGGCAGCTGGTGCTCTACGGGCCGCCCGGCACCGGAAAGACCTATCTCGCCCTCCAGCTGGCCGAGTTCCTCGGCGGCGGCCCCGAGCAGGTCAAGTTGGTCCAGTTCCATCCCTCCTACGCCTATGAGGACTTCTTCGAGGGGTTCAGGCCCCAGGAGCACCCCGAGACCCGTGAGGTGGCGTTTCGGCTGACCGCAGGGCCGCTGCGGGAGCTGGCCGATCTGGCGTCGCGCGAAGGCAACCGCCATATCCCGCACTTCCTGATCATCGATGAGATCAACCGGGCCAATCTGGCGAAGGTCTTCGGTGAGCTGTACTTCCTCCTGGAGTACCGGAACAAGTCCGTACGGCTGACCTACTCCGGCGACGATTTCGCCCTCCCGCCCAACCTGTTTGTCGTTGGCACCATGAACACCGCCGATCGATCCATCGCCCTGGTCGATGCGGCCATGCGGCGCCGGTTCGCCTTTGTCGAACTCTCACCACGGACCGAACCCACCCGTGGGCTTCTGCGGCGCTGGCTCGCAACCCAGGGCAAGGACTCCGAGCCCGCCGATCTGCTGGACGCCCTGAACTCCCGCATCGATGAGCCCGACTTCCGCATCGGCCCCTCCTATCTGATGAAGAAGGGCGTCTACCGCGAAGGCGGCCTGGAGCGCACCTGGCGGACCAAGATCCTTCCGTTGCTTGAGGAGCACCACTACGGCGAGGGAGTCGAGATCGAGAAGCGCTATGGGCTGGCCGCACTCCGGGCCTCCCTCGCGCACTCGGCGCCGGAGCCGCCCGAGTGATCCCGGCCGTGGAGCTGGTGGAACACGCCCAGGCCACCGGGCATGTGCTGCCCGACGCCGTGGGGCGGGCGCTCGCCGCATCCGGGATCGTCGACGCGGCCCCTGACCCCTACACCCCAGGGCGTTGGCTGCTGCGGGCGACCAGCAAGGTGGGCGCCGTCGCCGTGGAGATACCGGGGATCGGGGAGCGGATCACCGTGCGGATCACCCCCAAGGTGCCCATCGCCCGGCTGTTCTTCCTCCTCGGCCACAGCCTCCAACCCCAGAAGGCCTGGCGTGACGACCCGGTGGAGGTCGCCGAACACCGCGATCTCCTGCCAGCCCTCGCCCATGCCGTGGAACGCCAGATAGACCGCGCGCTACGCCAAGGACTGCTCCAGGGATACCGCGCCACCGAGGAGAGCGCGCTCGTCGTCCGAGGACGTATCCGCGAGGCCGAGCAGATCCGGCGACGTTTCGGGGCCGCCATCCCGGTGGAAGTCGCGTACGACGAATTCACCACCGACATCGCCGAGAACCGCATCCTCCGGGCCGCCGTGGACCGGCTCCTTCGACTCCCCGAAGTACCGGGGGCCGTGCGCCGACGACTACGGCATCAGCGTGCGCGGCTCGCCGACATCACCCCACTCATACGCGGCCAACTGCTCCCGGCCTGGCACCCCACCCGACTCAACGCCCGCTACCACCAGGCTCTCCATCTCGCCAAGGTCGTTCTCGACGGCTCATCGGCGGAACACACCGCCGGAGCTCTGCACATCGATGGCTTCCTCTTCGATATGAACCGGCTTTTCGAGGACTTCGTCACCGTCGCCCTGCGGGAGGCGCTCCGCACCAGCGGCCTCACCGGACGGCTCCAGGACCCCCACCACCTCGATGAGGGGGCGGCGATCCGGATGCGACCCGACTTCGTCCTCTACGGCCCCGAAGGCATCCCCGTCGCCGTGGCCGACGCCAAGTACAAGGCGGAGAAGCACGCCGGGTATCCGGACGCGGACCTCTACCAGATGCTCGCCTACTGCACCGCCCTCGGCCTCCCCGATGGCCATCTCATCTATGCCAAGGGCGCTTCCCCGCACGCCACCCACCGGGTGCGGCACGCCGGGATCGTCATCCACCAGCACGCCCTCGACCTGGACCAGCAGCCCGCCGGGCTGCTGGCCGACATCGGGGCCGTATCCCGGCAGATGTGCGCCCACCTGCGCCTATGATCGATTGCGGAGTGTACGTCCAGGGTGGGGAGTTCACATCGTGCCGCAACTAGCGTTCGCCAACAGTTTCTGGGAAAGCTATGAGGCCCTGGAGAAACCCGTGAGAGCGGGTGTGCGCAAGGCCATGGCCAAGTTCCAGCAACTGACCGTGCCGGAGTTGCACGCGGACAAGGGACTCCATCTGGAATCCGTCCAGCAGGCCAGGGACCCCCGGATGCGAACCATCCGGATCAATGACTTCTGGCGCGGAGTGGTCCTCGCGCCCGATGACGGCAGCGACGTGTTCCTGCTGGTCAATGTGGTCCCCCACGATGACGCCTACACCTGGGCGGCCAAGCGGCTCTACACCACCAACTCGGCGACCCGCGGGCTGGAAGTGCGTAACGTCGTCGCGATCGAGCAGCTCACCCCGGTCCTGGAGAAGGCCGCGTCCCAGGCCCAGTCCCTGCTGTTCACGCAGTACTCGGACACCGTGCTCCGCGATCTGGGCATTGACCAGCAGGTCCTGCGGGCCGTACGCACCATCGTCGACAAACCCCAACTGGAGGCCTTTGGCACCCTGCTGCCCGAGGACCAGTTCGAGGCGTTGCAATACCTCGCCGAGGGATTCACCCCGGACGAGGTCTACCGGGATGTGGTCGCCGTACGCCGACCCACCGACGCGAGCCCCGACCCGGACGAGACCCTCGCCGCGGTCATCGCCAACACCACCAGCCGGATCACCCTGGTCACCGGACCCGAAGAGCTCACCGACATCCTGGAGAAGCCGTTCGCGGCCTGGCGGGTCTTCCTCCACCCCTCCCAGCGCCGCATCGCCTACCGCACCTCGTACAACGGTCCCGTACAGGTCACCGGCGGCCCCGGCACCGGTAAGACGGTGGTGGCGCTGCACCGGGTCAAACACCTGCTCTCCCGCGCGCCCGACACCAGGATCCTGCTCACCACCTACACCAACGCCCTGGCCGCCACCCTGAGGGAGAGCCTCTCCCTCCTCCTCGACGGTGATGAGTCCCTGCTCTCCCGCGTCGATGTGACCACGGTCAACGCCTACGCCCACCGGATCATCACCGAACACGGCGGAGCCGCCCCCACCCTCATCGGCGACCGGGAAGAGCTACGGCTCTGGCAGCAGATCGGTAGGAAACTCGGTCTGCGCTGGACCGAGCAGTTCCTGGCCCAGGAATATCGACACGTCGTCCTCGCCCAGGACATCCGCACCCTCGACGCCTATCGCGCCGCCTCCCGCCGGGGCAGGGGCACCGCTCTCTCCGCGGCCCAACGCGAACTTCTCTGGCCCGCCGTGGAGCAATTCGAAACCAGCCTGCGCACCCGTTCCATCTCCACCCATCTACGGGCCTGTGCCCGAGCGGCCAGACTGCTGGCGGCGGTCGGACCCGGCTATGACCACCTCATCGTCGACGAAGCACAGGACCTCCACCCCGCCCAGTGGCGCGTACTGCGCGGAGCGGTCCCCTCCGGCGGGGACGACCTCTTCATCACCGGCGATCCCCATCAGCGGATCTATGACTCCAGGGTCTCGCTTGGCTCGCTGGGCATCTCGGTGGCCGGTCGCACCAACCGGCTGCGCATCAACTACCGCAGCACCGAGGAGATCCTGACCTGGTCGACCGGCATCCTCGCGCCCGTGTCGATCACCGACCTCGGCGGTGAGGGCACCGACAGCCTGGCCGGCTACCGCTCCCTGCTCCGTGGCCGCAGGCCCGGTGTCCAGGGGCACGGCAGTGAGCAGGTCGAGGTATCCGCCCTGGTCGAACGCGTACAGGAGTGGATCGCTCAGGGGGTGCGGCCATCCGAGATCGGGATCTGCACCCGGTTCAACATCCTCCTCGACAAGGCGTACGAGAAGCTCTCGGCGGCCGGTATCCCGGTGGTCCGCGTCCGGGACAACCCGGGGCCCGAGGTGGACGGGGTGCGCCTTGCGACCATGCACGCGATGAAGGGCCTGGAGTTCCGCTGCGTCGCCGTCATCGGGGTGACGCTCAGCGCGCTGCCCTTCGCCCGCGAGGTCACCCCACGGGAAGTCGACACCCTCCAGCACGACTCCGACCTGCTACGGGAACGCTGCCTGCTGTTCGTCGCCTGCACCCGGGCCCGGGAAGTCCTCCAGGTCTCCTGGAGCGGCCGACCCAGCACCTTCGTCCCCGAGCCCGCCCACCACTAACGGCTCCCGGCTTCCGCACCGCCCTCGCCGACACCACGCGGCCGGCGAGGGCGAACACTCAGGACGACGGGGGAGTACACGGCGGCTGGGCGGTGTTCGGCGGGGGAGTACGCGGTGAGAGGGCGCCGTTCCCCAGGCCGTCGCGGGCCAACTCCGCCGCCTCCCGACTCAACCGCACCACCGCGGTCACCCGCTCGTCGAACTCCTGCAACGCCCGGAAAGCCTGCCCGTACCGGCGCTGCTCCTCGATGTCCAGCTGCGGAATCCTGGCTCCCCGCCCATCGGCGCGATAGGTCCCACTGGCGCTGGTGGAGCGCCGGGTGTTCGCCGTACTGCGCAGAAAGCCCCGCAGATAGTCGGTGTCGAGCTGATCGCTCACCGACACCGGCTCCGACTCGCCGTACTCCACCAGACCCGCCCTGGCCAACTCGGCGACACTCACCGTCGGTCCCTCCAGGGAACCCGTTCCGGGCCCGGCCGGAAGCTCGGGCAGGAGCGCGGAGAGCTGGCCGAGCTGCTCCTCCAACCGCTCCCGCAGTACGGCGTACTCGGTGGAGTAGTCGCGGTAGAGGGCCGGTGTGTGGCGTCCGGGGGTGAGATCGACCGTGTCATCGAGCAGATCGATCAGCGGCACCTCGGCTACCTGCCCGGGAGCGGGGTCCAGCGGCCCATCGGGGGCGTTCGCGGAGAGATCGACCAGTCGCACGGTGGAAACGGCGTCCTGAGGGGTGAGCGGTCGGCGCAGCTGCCAGAGGTGGACCGGCAGGGCGTGCGACGAGGCGACACCGGCGGGCAGCGCGACCAGTTGGACCAGCAGTCCGCGTCGCACCAACTCGGCGCGGATACGGCGACCGCCCTTGCGGTAGGCCACCGACGCCGGCATCACCATCAGCACCTGACCACCGGGAGCGGTGTGCGCGTAGGCGTGTTGCAGCCAGGCCAACTCACCTTCGGCCCGGGGCGGTGTACCCAGCTCCCAGCGGGAGTCCAGCAGAGTCGAGTCCCGACCCCACTCGGTCACCCCCACCGGCGGATCGCAGACCACGACCTCGGCCTGGAGCCCCGGCCAGCGATCGGCGAGCAGGGAGTCCCCGGGGACCGCGGAGACGTCGGTGCGGTCGGTCAACTCGGCGCGGAGCTGCGCCAGGGAGGCACTGCGGGGGTCGAGGTCCTGCCCGATCCGGTGGGGGCCGTCCACGGGACCGACGCCGAGCAGTAGCGAGCCGATGCCGCAGGCCGGGTCGAAGACCGTGGCATCCGCCGGGACCGTTCCCGCGAAGTGCCGCACGGCCTGCACAATGCGTTCTGAGGTGAGCTGGTCCGAGCCCGATCGACGAGCGGAATCGGCGAGCCGCTGCACCAGACTGGTGATCACCACGGCTGGGGAGTCGACCGCGGTCAACTCATCGACCAGCCGGCGGGCGTCCGCGGGGAACGTGGGGGTCGGCTCCGATCCGGCCAACTGCCGGGCCACATCGGTCAGCGCCCCGACCATCTCCTCGCCGTACGCCGCTCGCAACGCCTGCCAGAGCTTGACCTCGCTGGAGATCTCCTGCCCCTTGTGCTGTCTCTCCAGCCAGGCCTGCACCTCGGCCAGCGCGAACAGCGGACTTCCAGCCCCGCCACCCTGCGGCTGCGGAAAGTCCTCGTACCGCCGCCGCCAATTGGAGACGGCCGCGCGCGTGACGCCGGTGAGGCGCGCGATCTCAGCTCCGGAGACCAGCGGTCCCGAGGATGCCGCGTCTGTGTCTGCCATGGGGCCAGCGTATAACGTGAATGCGCACGGGTAATAGTCACGACCCGTTGACATCGTACACACACCCTTTGTGTGGACAGGGCGAACGCCGCTCGTCCTTCTCACCCATGGGTCAGTTCCGGTGGGTCCCGGGATCAGCGCCGCGCTCTCTTCTTGCTCTGATACTCCTCAAAACGTGGGACGCCATGCCTCTTCGGGGGATATACACATTGACCCAGGAACCCGAGGAATGCAGGGGTACGGCAATGGAATTAGAACTGGCGGCCCTGGCTGGTGTGGCCGCGTCGACGGTGGTCGGCGGAATGGCGACGGCCGGGTGGGAGTCGGTGCAGCGGGCGATGGGCGAGCTCTGGCGCAGGGTGCACCCCGAGCGGGCGGACACGGTGGTGGCCGAGTTGGGCGAGGCACGCGCCGAGGTGCTCGCGGCCCGGGAACACGGCGGCGAAGCGGCGGAAACCGCCGAACAGCAACTCGTCGGCGAATGGCAGGCGCGGTTGCGTCGGCTGCTGGTCGCCCATCCGGAGATGGTGCCCGAAATCCAGCGGTTGGTCGATGAGTTGCGGCCCCCAGCAGCCGAGTTCGGGTCCCGCGCACCCAGCGTCACACTGACCGCGAACGCGTCGGGAAACTCCCGCGTCACCATGTCCGGGCGGGACATCAACATCACCAAGGGGTGATCGCTTGAGCTTCTACCCAGGGGCTTCGGGCGATTCCGACGATGACGGCGACGACCTCACCAGCGGAACCCGAATCCATGTACGAGGTGACGGTCATTCCCGCATCAGGGTGGCCGGCCGTGACATGAACACCAGCTACTTCGTCAGCGCCTCGTCCGCGGCTCTCGTCGCCCTCGTCGGCCTGGTGATCCTGCTCGGCATGTGGCAGCCCTGGCAGGAGGAGGCCGCGGCGGGCGGTGAACGCGACCGCGTGGGCGCCGCGATCGGTTCGGATGCCCCCGGTGGGACTCCGACGAAGCCCGTGCCGTACCCGGAGCCACCGACCCCCAGCGAGGAGGACACCCAGCCGCCGGCGCCGGAACCCACCCCCACCAGCGCCTCGCCGACTCCCAGCCCGCCGAACGCGATCGATGGGGCGTTCGCCTCCGCGGTCCTCGGTACCTGCCTCAATGTGTATGACGACGGCTGGGGCAAGCTCAGCCACCACCGACCGCTCCCGGTCGACTGCGGTGCGAACTACGCCTACTCGAAGGTCTCCATGGTGACGACGGTCGCCTCGAACTGCCCCCAGGGCGCGGGACAGCGGGGCTGGGGCCATGTCAACGCCGATGGGTCCACCATCGCGCTCTGCCTGGACCGGGTGTTCGCCGTGGGGCAGTGCTTCCCCGCGACACTGACCAGACAGGCCGACGGGTCCTTCCGCAGTGAGGGGCGGCTGTTCAGCGTCTGGGGCTGTGACCGAACGCAGGTACCGAGCGGGCAGAACGCGATCATGGTGATCACGGCGGTGCTGGACAGCGGCAACTGCCCCCAGCGAAGCGACCGGCGGACGTTCTCCTGGCCGGTCTTCAACGGCGGGGACACGGTCTGCGCCGTGCAGCAGCGGAACTGAGTCGCCGAACGCGCCGGGGCGACCCCTTTCTCGAACCGCCCCGGCGCTTCAGCGCCGTCGATCCGGATCGCGCCCGAGGGAGAGCTCTCCTACCTGGAGTCAGACGGAGGGAGCGCCCGCATTCGCCCCGGTGGACCCGCCCCCGCGCCCAGCAGTTCGCAGGGGCCCCAGGCGTATCGGGTTGGTCCCCTTCGGCGCCATCGACCGGCACCGTCATCGCGTCGGTGGAGACCTTCGGTGCGGGTGTGGGCTGAGCACCCGCACAGGGCCGAAAGCCTGGTGCCCCAGCCGGTCTCGGTGCCCTGGGACGGTCTTGCCTGGTAGCGGGATCACAGATAAATGCATTGTCTTCACTTCGGATTGCGGATCGATCGGATTAAGACAAGGTCCGGCCTGTTCGGCCACCAGAAGATCGTTCTTAACCGCTCACTCCGCAGCGCGTCACTGAGTTCCCCGGCCCGGTTCGAACCCTACCGGGAGGCAGTATCGGCAAGCACTAGAGCGCCGGGTTTCGCGGTGCTGGTGAAAGATATGGGCCTGACGGCGGGACACTTGTACGGAGGCGCTATTGGTTGCCTATCAATCATTGCTGAAGAATCACCACGTGTGGTGGTGGCTGGTCGCGACAGTCGGTACACGGCTCGCGGTGTGCACGATTCCGCTCGGCGTCGTCCTAGCCGCCAAGTCCGACACCGGTTCCTATGCCTGGGGCGCGGTCATCGCCGGGGCCTATGCCGGGGGTGAGGCCATCGCCGCCCCGAAAATGGGCGCAAGGTTCCAGAGCCGTCCGCTCAGAAGGGAACTCGCCTGCGTCTCAGTCATCGAGGCGATCGCCTTGATCGGAGTCGTCGTCTCCTTGTCGTTCGGTGTCCCCCTTGCCGCCGCCGTCCTCGCGGCGGTGGGCGGTGGCGCTGCCAGCGGGACGTTCGGCGGGCTGCGCACGCTGGTGGTCAACCTGGCTCCCGAGTCACGGGAGAACGCTCTGGCACTGGATGTGATGGTGAACCAGGTCTGCCAGGTCGCCGGTCCCGCGCTGGCGGCCTCGGCCGCGGTGGCTTGGAACTCCGATGTGCCCCTGCTGATCGTCAGCGGTGGCCTGCTTGTCGCCGCGGCTGTCTCGGTCAAGCTCCCGCCATCCATCACTGGCGTGGCGAAGACGGAGCACGATGCCCGGTCGGCCGCGCGGCCCGACTCGACGCTGACCGTCATCCGGGCGATCTGGCCGTCTCTCGTGGTCTCCACGGTGGTGCTGATGCTCCAAGCGGTGCTGGAGGTATCTCTCCCGAGTGTTCTGGGCGAACGCCACGGGCCGCCCGCGTGGGCCGGGATCGCGCTGTCAGGACTGGCCGTCACCAGCATCGTCGGTAGTTTTCTCTACGGTCTTCGACGTTGGTTCGGTCGACCCCATACGCACACCCTGCTCCTGGCCGGCGTTTTCGCCCTGATGGTCGCCGCGGTGGGAGTGGTCCGGTCTCCGGTCATGACCGTGGTGCTCGTCGCCGCGTGCGGCTTCTTTCAGGCCGCCGCGAGCACGGCACGGAGCCTGACAGTCACCGACGTACTCCCCGCCCATGCCTGGTCGGTCGGATTCTCGTTGCTCTACTCCTTCGGAGCGGTCGGCTTCACCGTGGCGAGCGCGGTGAGCGCTCTGTTCCTCGCGACGGGCAGTGCGGCGGTACTGCTGGTCATCCTCGGTGTTGCCGGACTGGTGATATTCGCTCTCACCTGGTGGCGAGAGCACGTCACGGTGGCGCGAAAGGTCGTTCCGGCGAATGCGGCGAACGTCCTGTGATCTCGACACCCACCAGGCCCTTGGTGGATCGTCCGCCCTTGGGCCGGACGGTTCGACCGCGGACTCCGCAGATCCTGACCGCCGATGGGCGGCTTCTGGCGGCGCTGTGCTGCCCTGGTGGCCAGGCCGCCAGGTCGCTGTTGCGGATGGCTCGGGCTGACAGGCACTGTCCGGTGCATCCGGTGCATCCGGTGCATCCAGTGCGGACCGTCGCGGAGTTGCCGCATACCGCTGGACCGATGAGGGCGGGGAAGTCCTCGGCCCGCCTATCCCGTCCCTGACCTATGCGTTGGCCAGCGCATCGCCATCAGGCGGCGATACCAGGCGGCCGTTGCGCCAAACCGCCCGGATCCGCTGAGGCAGGTCTTCCAGGCCGACTTCGGGTCCGTCGAGTAGGACCAAGTCAGCGCGCAGCCCCTGGGCCACGCGTCCCCGGTCGTGGTCGAGCCGGAGCAGTCGGGCGGCCTCGCTGGTGGCCGCCCGCAGAGCTCCGGTGTCGCCGAGGCCGGCTTCGGACAGCAGCCGCAGTTCGGTCAGCAGATCGACGTGCGGACGAGTCGCCATATCCGAACCGGCCGCTATGGGTACGCGCGCCGCGAGCGCCAGCTCCACGGAGCGCAGGTGCGCCGCGTCATAGGTGTCGTCACCCTCGCCGCGTATCCCGGCGAGCGTGGGCACGTACCAGCAGCGGTGCTGCCGCATCACGTCGAGGGCGTACTCGTCCAGGAAGACACCGTGTTCGATGCTGCGGACGCCGGCCTGGGCCGCCGCGGACGCCGAGTCGGCCGTGTGCGCATGGGCGAACACATCGCGACCGCAGCGGCGCGCCTCGTCGACCAGCGCGCGCATCTCGTCGTCGGTCGGGGTGATGTCCCGCCCCATGCGCATCGACCGCAGCGGGCTGTTGGCGCCGATCTTGATCCAGTCGGCCCCTGCGCGCACCATGCGCCGGACCGCGGCCCTGGCACCGTCCGCTCCGTTGAACAGCGGGTCCGGTAAGGACGGGTCGGTAAAGGGGTCGGCATCGCCGAACTCGGGTGTCCAACTGTCGCCGAGGCCTCCGGTCGGCGACAGCTGACCGACACTCACCAGCAGGTCAGGGCCGTTGATCCAGCCTGCGCGCAACGCGTGGGAGAACCCGGCGTCGGCGCCCCACGGCGATGTACCGGCGTTGGTTCAGGCCGCGGTTCGAGGGCCCTACCCGCCGCGTTCCACCGCGGGTGCGAGGAGTCCGACGGCTCTTCGCACTCCGGGTACGTACAGAGCCCTGTCACCCGTTGGATCGGAGGCCTGGTTGAACCGGGACGCTCCAGCGGGGCACGGCCGATTCCCGCGGGAGCACCAGGCACTCTCCGGTGCCCCTCGGCGACATCGAACATCCGTACCGCTCTGAGCGATGGTTCGGGGCGTGCGGTGGTGGTCGACGCTGTCTTCGCCGACGCGGAATCGGGCCGTTGGGCCACTCCGTAGCGGAATGCCGGCGAATCCGGTGTGTGGGACGCGCCGAGCGACCGAGTGAAGACCCTGTCAGATCGGCCTTCTTGTCGTCCTATATCGCCACCGAGAACGGAGAAGAATAAACGGCTGTATGTAGAGATACAGGTCAAGCAAGTGGTGAAGAGATCATCCCCATTTCATGCTCGGGTCACCCAATCGACCCATTTCGGCGCGGACATCGGGATCGTTTGCCGGGGGTGACCCCATTGAAATACGACGTTCCAGCCGTAGTCGATCTCTCGATTTTCGCTCAGCCCGCGGGCTCAACAGCACCAGTACGGAGGCACCCGCCCCAGGGCGCCCATGACCGCAGGGTTGTGAGACCCCAGGCTCCCGCTGTTAGCGCGGACATTCTGGATGAGTTCCTGATGCGGCTGGAGCACATCAAGGAAGACTTCCGAGCCCGCTTGGACGGATGCCCGCAAGGGCCCCGCCCTGTATGTCGTTCCGTCGATGAAGAAGGCAAACGGGAATCGGTGCGGCATGTATGACCCACCGGAGACCTTTGACGGCGATCACTACCCCTACGTAGGGCCCGACGACTGGTACCGGGAGAATTCGCGACCGATCGAGGACGAACTGACACAGACCCAGGAGATCTATCAGCCGCACTCGCTGGACCATGACCTCGGCCAGCCGTCGATGGATTGGGACGAGGAGCTGAGTGAGCTCCTTCGCACCACTCCGGCGGCGCAGTCCTCGGCCGCCCATCCCTTTCCCCGTCCGCGCTCGCACAGCCGGCGCAGAGTCCGTAAGACCCGTAAGCCGATCGTCTGGCCGAGTGGGACCAGGCTGCTGAGCGCCGTCCTCGCGATGATGACCGCTTTTCTGATGACCGCGGTCGGCATGCTGAGCGCCCTGGTCTCCTATGATCCCCTGCGCTATCTCGCGCTGGTCGGGGTGCCGGACGGGCTGGCCCGCGGTTGGCCGTTCCTGGTCTTCGGGCCGTGGTTGGCGGCCTGTCTCTCCATCATCCGTGCGGCGATGCATCGCCGGCAGGCCCTGCACGCCTGGTTGATCGTGGTGTCGTTCACCGGCGTTGCCATGATTCTCTGCATCGCGCACGCGGCGAAGACCGTGCCCGGCGTCGCGGTGGCGGCTATTCCGCCGGTCGCGGCACTGGCCTGCTTCCATCAGTTCATCCGCCAGGTCACCCTCACCCATCCCCGGCACGCCCGCAGCCGCCCCACCGCCGCGCATCGGGCCCGGTCCGCGGTTGAGGGTGTGCGCAAGGGACGGCACGGCGCTGACGCATAAGAAGGACGGCATGGCGAACCGGTCAGCCCAGGAGGTCGGCGACGGCGGAAGTGCGCAGGAGGGCGAAGGCGCCCCCGGCACCTGGGGCGGATGTCGCCCCCCGGCAACCCGGGCTGATGGGCCGCGAATCGGCGACGGCGGTGGGTAAGTCGTCGCCGATCGGCCGCGCAGTCTTTTCGATCATGATTTATTGAACGAGGGAAGCCCCTTCAGGTCACACCCGGATCGGGTACCCGTAGCCGTGGTGGCCGCTGCCTGGTCCCCAGGGCCGCCCGCCCGCTCGTCAGGGACAGATATCGCGGTGGGGAACGCTCGGGAGGTAGACCGCCCATTCATGGGCCGGGAAGGTCAGCTCTGACCGCTTGCACACCGTGTCGGCCATTTCAGCGGCGCGCAGGGAGTAGAGCCGGGAGGCGGTGTGCGGGGTGGTCACCCGCAGCCCGCGAGCATCCGAGGTGAAGGCCAGCGCCAGCACCGGTCCATGGGCGGGCGGTAGCGCCACTCCCTTGGAACGAGGTGCCGAGGTGTCCCACACCCGTATCGCCCCGCTGGCGTCGCCCGCCGCGAGCTTGCCGCCATCACGGGAGAAGGCGAGCGCATGTGTGATGCTTCCAGGGCCGGGGTCGTCGGGCGGCTCCCCGGGGCTGAGTACCGCGATGCGGCGCAGGCCCTCGGACTCCCAGAGGGTGGTCCGGCCGTTGCCATCGCTCATCGCCGTCAGACGACGGTCATCGCTGACCGCTATCGAAAGGATCTGGCCCTCTCCCTGGGCGATGAACTGGTCCTCCCCGGCGATGTCCTGAGTGATGCGCTGGCGATCGGTGGTGATGAGGGAGTCAGACGTTCCGGTGGTGAGCACGGCACCCACGTTTCCCTCGCGCAGCATGGCCCACTGCGCACCCTTCTCGCCGGGGGGCGCGGTGAGTGCGTCGATCTGCTGGTCTGCGGGCTCACCATGGGAGATGACGACCTTTCCCCCTGAGTCGGTGAGGGTGAGCCCGGTGACGCCGGGCGGTGCGGGCGGCGTGGCCTCGGTCGTACCGCTGCTGAGGTCGCGCACCTTCACCCGGCCCGAGGCATCCAGAAACGCGAACTTCTCACTGTGCCGGTCGAACGCCATCCACCGGCGACAGGAAACGCAGGGGGGGACCGCCCCGAGCGCGCGGCCCCGCAAGGCCCCGTCACTGCCCCTGAGCTCAAAACTTCCCGCGCGTACGGTGCCGAGGCTCGCACCGTCCGGGCTGTACGCGGCGCTCATGAGTGGGGCCCGCTCCCAGTCATCGGGCTTGGTGGCTCCGAAGTGGATGGTCCGCACGGTGAAGGCGTGCTCCTCGCCCGCCGCACCCGCCGCATAGCGGATGACTCCCCGCGCCATGTCCAGTCGCAGGGCGAAGAGACTCGCGCCCTGGACCGGAAGCCGCAGTACGGGAAACGAGGGATGAGCGGTCCGCCACAGCAGGATCTCGTTGTCCGCGACCATGGCGAGATGGGCCCCGTCCGCGCTGAACGCCAGATGATGGGACCGCCCCGACAGTTCGATTCTGGGACGTTGCTTGCCCGAACGTACTTCCCAGGTGGAGACGCCTCTGGCAGTGCTGACCGCGATGGCCTGCCCGTCGGGGGTGAAGTGAAAGGCGTCGTCTCGGCAGGCATCGATCGAATTCAGCCAGGGGGTCGGCAGCTTGCGGCGCTGTCGGATGTCCCACACCTGAGGCGTGCCCCTCATGGTGCAGTACGCCATGAGCCGGTTGTCCGAAGAGATCTTGAGCGTGAGAACGAAGTCCCTCTGGTGGTCGATGTGCAGCAGAAGGCGACCGGTACGGATATCCCGCAACTCGACCCCTCGGAGCCAAGCCCAGCTGGCTAACAGATCTCCACCTGGGCTGAACCATCCTGCTGGCCTTCCATTGTTGGCCGTCCCCAACGCGGGTCCCACCAACCGTCCCGCCGCCAGGTCCCAGAGCCGAATGCGTTCGCCGCTCACCACGGCCGCCCTGCGCAGATCCGGAGCGAGGCCCAGCGATCTGTGCTGATCCAGGCCCTTCAGTTCGGGCAGCCGGTGCTCGCCCGCCACATCCCAGCTCTCGGTGCGGTCCTGGCCGAGACTGATCACCGTTCGACCGTCCGCGCTCAAGGCGCGCCACCCTCGGCCATGGCCCGGTGAGAAGTCCGGTGGGGGAGTGAAGGCGGCCACTTCGGGCTGTGCCCCGGCAGCGAAGAGCGCCTCCCTGGTCTCCGGGAGATCCGCCAACCGCCAGGCCGCGAGACTCAACTGAAGTGCGGTGGTGGGATCGGTGACGCGCATGGTGTCCGCGATCTGGGCCACCCGTCGTGCCTCCGCCTCGATGGCCCGACGATCGCTCTCTTCGCTCTCCCCCCAGGCGAACGCCCCCGCCAGGGCGGCGAGACAGAGCAGGATCGAGAGGCAGACGGTGGAGAAGCGCAGCCGGCGGGTGGTGCGGGCCGCTGCGCGCAGGGCGTCGTCATGAGCGCGCAGGGAAGCCAGAAGGAAGGTCCGCTCCTGTGCGGTGAGCACGTCCAGGACGGGGAACGCCTCCCTCGCCGCCTCCAGTTGAGCGCCCCGGTAGAGCGCGCCCTGATCGCGGTGCAACTCCTCCCAGACCCGGGCCGACGCGGTCAGCCGCTGGTGCAGTCGCAACACCTCACGGTCGGTCTCGACCCAGCCGCGCAACCGGGGCCAGCCGGTGATGAGGGCCTCATGGGCGAGATTCACCGCGTTGTCGTCGACGGTGAGCAACCGTGCGTGCACCAGTCGCTCCAGGACCTCGGCGGACTCGGGGAACCGCAGCAACTCCAGCCGTTCGGCGGGGCGGCGGGTGTCCTCGGTGGCTTCACCCGGTGATATCAGCCGTAGCAGCAGCGCCCGAGCGGCCCCTGCCTCGGCCTTGGTGAATGTGCTGAAGAGCCCTTCCGCCGTGTGCGCGATGGCTCCCTGGATACCGCCGATCGACTCGTACGCCGCCGTGGTGAGGACCCGGCCGCGACGGCGCCGCCAGGTTTCCAGCAGGGCGTGGGACATCAACGGCAGCCCGCCGGGCTCAGCTCCGACATCAGCGACGATCCGGGTGGTCAGCGCGCGTTCCACCTGGAGCCGCTCCGCGGTGGCGGGTCCGGTGACCGCCTCCCGCAACTGCTCCGAGGTCATGGGACCGACCAGCAGGACGGAGTCCGTCAGCGCGGCTGCGAGGGCGGGGTTCTCGGCGCAACGGCCGTAGAAGTCGGCCCTGATGGCGATCACGATCCGGGCGGGGGAGTTCAGCAGCGCACCGATGTAGGCATCACGCTGGGCCCGGTCGCGGCAGACGGTGAAGAGCTCCTCGAACTGGTCGACCAGCACCAGCGCGCCTTCGGTGAGCAGTTCGGGCCGGATGCGCGCCGGGCAGGGTGTGATGATCCGGATCACTGTGGGGGCATCGTCCTGCGCTCGGACGGCCGGGACCAGCCCGGCCCGCAGCAGAGAGGACTTTCCGCTGCCCGATGCCCCGACCAGTGCCGTGACCGGCCGTCGGCGCATGATGTCCAGCAGGTCGGCGATGAGTTGGTCCCGGCCGAAGAAGTGATCACTGTCCTCGGTGCCGTAGCGGGCGAGACCCGGGTACGGGGCCTGGGTGCCGTCGTCGTGTGCGATGACGGGTTCATCGGCCGCCGCCGCGTGCCAACGCTTCTCCCACACCTCCGCGTCCCCGCCGCAGGCGGCGACATAGGCGAGGGCCACGGGGAGCGAGGGCAGCCGGTCGCCGGCTGCCGCGATGGAGAGGGTGGGCGCGGAGTAGGCGCAGTCGCGGGCCATCGCCCGGTAGGTCGGACCGCCAGCGGCCCGGCGTAACTCCCGCAGGTCAGCGGCGAAACGCTGCACCGGCCCGGCGTCCGGCTCCAACGGTTTCTCTCGACGTCCCATGTCCCGGCTCCCTCCCCTGGGGGAGGGTAGGGGAACAGTTGGGGGGAGTGTGGTGGAACCTCCTCAACCGGACAGTTGGTGCGGTTGCTTATGCGCCGGTGGTGCCGTCGATGCACTCCCGCAGGAGATCGGCGTGGCCGTTGTGGCGTGCGTACTCCTCGATGAGATGGATGAGAATCCAGCGCAACGAGAACTCCTGGCCCGCGGTCCGGGCACAGGTGTCAAGGGAGACGCCCTTGATCGCTTCCTGCCCGCGGGCGATCTCGGCCCGCCAGTCGGCGAGGACCTGCTCCATGCCCCGCTCCGGGACCAGGGTGAATCCATCGCCTTCCCATGTCCCGTACACCGGTGGGATATCGCTGCCGGGTAGCACTCGTTGGAGCCAGTTGCGTTCGACCTCCGCCATGTGCTGAACCAGGCCGAGCAAGGTCATCCCCGAGGGTTTGACCGAAGGGGTGCGGACCTGGTGGTCATCGAGGCCGGCGCATTTCAGGGCGAGGGTGGCGCGATGGAACGCCAACCAGGCCTCCAGCATGTCGCGCTCATCGGCTCCTGGAGGTGGGATGGGACGGCCGTCCGGCAGTGCGGTTTCCATGAGGGCTTCCTGCCCAGGGGGGCCGGGCCGACACCGCCCGTTCGTGGGGTGTCCCAGTGATACCCAACCGGCGTTCGATGGCTGGGATCGGGAGGGGTCGAAGCACCGCCGAGCGGGTGGTCCAGCGGCGTTCCAGCCGGGCCAACCCCTGGGAACCGGGGCTCGTTTGGCGCGGAAGCCTGGGGGTTGACCCGGACGGTACTGAGGGGGCGGGGTCGTCCGTGATGAGGATTCGGATGTCCCGAAGCGGTTGCCAGGATGAGAGCCGTTCAAGCCCGCCTCCCAGCCGATGGAGAGCCCTCTGTGACTGTCAGTCCAAGGAAACGCCGTGTCCTGCTGGCCGCCGTCTCGGCCTTTGTCGCGCTGGGGGTGACCACCGGTCCTGCCCTCGCCGGTCCAGCCGAGCCCCACTTACCCATCAGTTCGGCAACGCGCGCCGCCGAACACCCGCAGGCACAGGCCCTGCAAGCGGCACTGCTGGGACTGCCGGACGGGGAGGCGACCAGCGCGGTGGTACGCGCCGGTGGGCGGGACGGGCAGTGGGCCGGCAGCGCGGGGGTACGGGAAGTGGGCCGCAGCGGCCCGGCCCTCACCCAGGGCCGGTTCCGGGCCGGATCGGTGACCAAGGTGGTGACCGCCGCACTGGTGCTACGGCTCGCCGCCGACCGCAAGGTGGACCTCGACCGGCCGATACAACGCTATCTACCAGGGCTGTTGACGTCGGAGTTCAAGCCGATCACCGTACGCCAACTGCTCAATCACACCAGCGGTATCCAGCCCGCGGTGGGCGCCGAGATTCCCTGGGCGGAGCGGTACGCGCAACGGTTCGACACGATCGACCCCAAGGCGGTGGTCGCCGCGGGGATAGCCAGGGGGCCGGAGTTCGCTCCCGGTACACAGCAGCACTATCTGAACATCAACTACACCATTCTCGCCATGCTGGTGGAGAAGGTGACCGGACGGTCCTACGCGGAGGGCGCCGCGCGTTATGTTCTGCGACCGGCGGGCATGCGGAACACCTCGTTTCCCGGTACCGACCCCTATATCCGCGGGCCGCACAACCGGGGCTACCAACTGGTGGACGGAGAGCGGGTGGATGTCACCGACTGGAGTGTGTCGGACCGCCTGGCGGCCGGGGACATGATCTCGACCCTGGACGATCTGGAGCGGCTGCTGACCTCGCTGTTCCGCGGCAGAATCGTGCCGCAGCCGCAGCTCAAGGAGATGTTCACCGTGCCCAAGGGCATCGCGGGCGCCTCCAAGAGCGCCGGGCTTGATCGGTTTGAGATCCACGGCACCGAAGCCTGGGGCAAGACCGGTGCCCGCCCCGGTTACAACACGGCAGTCGTCGCCACCCGCGATCTCTCCCGTACCGTCGTGTACTCGGTGACCGGGACCGACGCACATGCTCAGGGGCTGGCCGTGGGGATGCGTTTCGCGTTCCCGGCGTTTCGGTAGGGGCATGGCCGGTGCTCTTCGGGCTCTTCGGGCTCTTCGGGCTCCCCGGGTAGGGGAGCGGGCCGTCTGCCCGGACGGGGTGTCCTCGCGTGAAAGGGGACATGGCCGGATGTCACTGGCGTGCTCTAGGTTGACCGCATGGCTCAGTTCACCGACTTCAACTTCAAACTGCTCGTCATCGACAAGCTGATGTACTCGGACAAGACGCTGACCCCGCGGTTCGACCTCGCGGAGCGCCTGGGCGTCGGCGATCTGTTCGGCTACGCCGTGGAGCGCAACCTGGAGTACACCGTGCTCGACGAAGCCCGTACCTACTTCGAGGCACTGGAGATCAGTGAGGAACTGCTCGCCACCGTCGATGAGTTGATGGTGGACGGCGGGAACGACATCTACCACGAATGCGCTCCGGTGTGGGACGGCGAAGACGATCTGTTCGATGTGCGCTCGCTCGACGACCTCGGGCTTCTGCCCAACCTCAAACGCGTGGTGGGCGCTGAGGAAGGCCTCCTCGCGGTCCCGGACAAGCTCAGCGTTCTGGCCGCCCGCGGTATCGCGGTCGAGTAGTCGGCGCCCGCAGGACGAAGTCCCCAGGCCCTTGGGCCGCTGGTCCGCCGCCGCGGCCCCGACCCCGTTGGTGAGGTGATCGATTAGACGCCGGCACACCGCGCTACCGCGCGGTGTGCCGACTGGCTCGGGGCAGGTGTGCGGTCACCCGAGCGCCGGTGGCACGACAGGTGCGCCGAGCGGGGGCTGCAACCGTTCGAAGGCGGTGGGCGCCGGTCGGCGGGCCAGGAAGTCCTTGATCTGTTGAGCACACTCCCCTGGACGCGCACTGTCGGTGTGGACCTCCAGGTCATAGACGCCATGGGCATGGACATGAGGGAACTGGCGGGCGGCCAGCCCTGAGAGGCGGTCACCGCGGGCCTGCTCCCGGCGCTCAAGCTCCGGCAACGAACAGCGCACCCCGACCAGGACCACGTCCTGCGGGGGAAACAGCGACAGACAGTCCCGCAAGCGCCATGGCTCACTCAGAACGTGATCGACGATGACGGTGTTGTGTGCCGCGGCCATCCCCGCGACCGCGCGATGGAACCCCATCCAGGTGCGTTTCAGCATGAGCGGGAACTGCTCGGCGGAGAGCTCAGGGCTTGATCGCATGGCATGGAACGTATCCACCGGCAGATGGAAGCACGGCTCATCGAGAAGGACGGCGAGCTCCCTGGCGATGCTGGACTTGCCGGAGCTCGAAGTGCCGTTCAGGAAGATGATCAGTCCGCCTGGCACCCGCTCCGGGCCCGCTGCGGGGGAGTCGTGGAAGCCGGTGTCAGGACCGTTCATAGGGGCACCCTTGCCTGGTGTGAACGTTGGATCGATCCATGGCGTGGATACGAACCTACGGGTCAGCGACCCACGGTCACAAGGGGAGAGGGCTCACCGAGAGTGATCCGCTGATGCTTGGTCACGACCCTTGGTCCGGCCGTTCACGGTGGCCACCCGCCGTGCGGGCGGCTCTGTCGATGGGGGACGGGGGAGCTCATCGACTGGGTGCGCGGCTGCCAGGGGGACTCCCTGAGGGCCCCACCGGTGAAGTGAAGGACCTGGGCTGGATCGAGCGGGCCCCTGCCGGAGGTCCCCCGGCTCCCCGGCAGGGCATCCCGTCGGTCAGCTCAGCCGAGATCGGGCGTAGACGGCCATCGCGTCGCGCTGGTAGACGGCCAGACCAGTGGCGATCTTGTCGTAGTTGGCACGGAACTGCGGGTCGTCGACATAGGTCTGGCCCAGCCCCTGGTACCCCGCCGCGTCGGGGGTCCAGAACCGGCAGACACCCTGGTAGTGGGTGTCCATCTCGGCCTGCACCGCGGGATCGGCCACCGGTGTGCCGGCCACCATGAACTCCGCGATACGGATCATCTGTGCCGTTACCTCTCGCTGCCACTCCTCCTGGTCCTCGGCGGTCATCGTCGCGATGGCCTGCCGGGACTGCTCCCACGCCTGCGGCCATCGCTCGCGCACCTCCGCGTCGGCCGCGGCGGGCTCGAAGCCTTCGAACAGGTTCTCCGGCCTGTTGATCTGTGCCATGTCGTAGTCCTTGCCTTCCTCCAGTTCGGCGATGGTCCGCCCGACCGTGCGGGACAGTGTCTCCAGTCGATCCCGCTCCCTCAGCAACCGCCGCTGGTGCTCGCGGAGCACGGTCACGCGGTCGACCTGGCTGTCCAGCACCGCCTGGATCTCGCGCAGCCCGAGGTCCAGCTCCCGCATCAGCAGGATCTGCTGCAACCGCAGCAGATCCGCCTCCTCGTAGTAGCGGTGCCCATTGCCTCCGATCCACGCGGGCGGCAGCAGACCGATCTCGTCGTAGTGCCGCAGCGTCCGGGACGTCACCCCGGACATCCGGGCCACATCCGCGATCGACCAAGCCATCGCCGGGCCCTCCCATCGCCGGCCGGTCTCTCCGGCCACCTGGACAACCGTAGGAGTTGACGCGGCGGAAACCGCAAGTCGGAACCGGTGCCCCGCGCGGGAACCGGCAACTCGAACCGCCACACGATGGGAACGAGCCATGTGGTCGATGGGCCGACCGACCCACGACCCACCGAGCGTTGTACACAGTTCGACGGCGCCCGCTCCGCCGCCCGGGACGTCCACGCCGTTGTGCGGCCGGTGCCGGTGGGCCGGGGCGAGCCATGTTTATCACGGGTGTGATAAATATGGTCCATGGGTCATACCGAGGTAAGTGGAGTCTCGTGCACACTGCCCGACGGCCGCCCCTTGCTCGACGACATCTCGTTTCGGGTGGGGGCCGGCGAGAGGGTGGCGATGGTCGGTGCCAACGGGTCGGGCAAGAGCACCCTGTTGCGGGTCATCACCGGAGCGCTGACTCCGGACAGCGGAACGGTCAGCCGGAGCGGAAGCCTCGGCGTCATGCCCCAGTTCATCGGCGGAGGCACCGTGGGTTCGGTGTTGCTGTCCGTGGCGCCGGAGCGCCTGAGACGGGCGGCCGCACGGGTGGCGGACGCCGAGACGACGATGTCCGAACGCGGCACTCCCGCCGCGCAGATGGCCTATGCCTCGACACTGGCCGAGTGGGGTGACGCTGGTGGATACGAGGCCGAAGTGCTGTGGGACGTCTGCACCACCGCCGCGTTGGGGGTGCCGTTCGACCGGTGCCGAGCACGGGAGATCGCCACCCTGTCCGGAGGCGAGCAGAAACGCCTCGTACTGGAAGCGCTACTGCGCGGCCCCGACGAGGTGCTGCTGCTGGACGAGCCGGACAACTTCCTGGATGTCCCGGGCAAACGCTGGCTGGAGGAGCGCCTGCGGGAGACCGACAAGAGCGTGCTGTACGTCAGCCATGATCGGGAGCTGCTGGCGCGTACCGCACAGAGCATCGTGACCGTTGAGCTCGGCGCGGCCGGCAACACCGCCTGGGTCCATCCCGAGGGCTTCGCCACCTACCAGGACGCGCGCGCCGCCCGGTTCGAGCGGCTCGATGAGCTGCGCAGACGGTGGGACGAAGAGCGCGGCAAACTCAAGGCCCTGGTCCAGATGTACCAGCAGAAGGCCGCCTACAACTCCGATATGACCTCGCGCTATCGGGCGGCCCAGTCCCGGCTCGCCCGGTTCGAGCAGGCCGGACCGCCGCAGGCACAGCCGCGCGAGCAGCAGTTGGGCATGCGGCTCCGTGGAGGACGTACCGGTAAGCAGGCGGTGATGTGCGAGGAGGTCGGGCTGACCGGGCTGATGAGACCCTTTGATCTTGAGGTCTGGTACGGCGACCGAGTGGCGGTGCTGGGCTCCAACGGCTCGGGCAAGTCCCACTTCCTGCGCCTGCTCGCCGCGGGCGGCACCGACCCGGAACCAGCACAGGCCCCGGTGGGCGACCTGGTCATCGAGACCGTGGCGCACACGGGCCGGGCGCGGTTGGGGGCACGGGTGCGTCCCGGATGGTTCGCGCAGACACACGGTCGTCCCGACCTGGCCCACCGGACCCTGCTGTCGATCCTGCACCGCGGTGAGGAGGGACGCGCGGGGATGGCCCGTGAGGACGCTTCCCGTGCTCTGGCCCGCTACGAGCTGGCATCAGCCGCCGAGCAGGTCTTCGATTCGCTCTCCGGTGGGCAGCAGGCTCGTTTCCTGATCCTGCTGCTCGAACTGAGCGGCGCCACCCTGCTCCTGCTCGACGAGCCCACCGACAACCTTGACCTGGTCTCCGCCGAGGCACTGCAACACGCACTGGAGGGATTCGAAGGTACTGTCATCGCGGTGACCCACGATCGGTGGTTCGCTCGTGACTTCGGCCGTTTCCTGGTCTTCGGGTCGGACGCTGGTGTGTATGAGTCCGCGGCCCCGGTGTGGGACGAGAGCCGGGTCAGCCGGGAGCGGAGGTAGGGATCGTGCCTGCTCGTATCGATGCGCAGCAGCGGCGACAGCATGTGGTGGAGGCGGCTTTCCGACTCGTCGTCGCCCAGGGGCTCGAAGGGATGTCCCTGCGCAAGGTCGCCGCCGAGGCGGGGCTGAACATCGGTTCGGTGCGGCACTACTTCGACGACCACCACGATCTCGTCGCCGCCGCCGTCCGGGAGACCGGCGACCGCATGGGACGTCGTCTGGCCAGACACACTCCCGAGACGCTGGTGGGACTCCAGGGCGAGGCGGCCGTCGACGCCCTGCAGGCTCTGGTGGAGGAGGTGCTCCCGGTTGACGACGCACGATGCGCCGAGACAACCGTGCTGCTGGAGTTCATGGTCGCCGCCCGCACCAAGCCGGTGTTTCGGCCGGTGACCGAGCAGATGGCGGCGGACCTGCACCAGTTGGTCGCCGACGCGCTCGACGCCTTGGGAGTCGCCGATGTCCATGGTGAGGCCGACCGCCTCACCGCGCTCATCGGCGGATTGACCATCGACACCGTCACTCCGCACGGTTCACTCGGGGTCGACCGCCTACGCGCCACACTCCGAGCGCATCTGCGTGCCGTTCTCCCGCCTGTGCTGGAAGGGTGACCGCGCCGGGCCGGTATCGCCGGGCGTCCGATGAGCGATCATGCGCGCGGATGCGTCCGGCGGGGGCTCAAGGGCGCGTGGCCCGCTGGGATCGGGCTGGGGTTCCGTCGGTCGCGCTGGGTCGTCCTGCCCGAGCGGCAGAACCAACAACATGCGGTGAACGCGGTCGGTGACGGGCCACAGGTCCAACACGACGACACCCGACAGACCGCCGTGACCCACCTCCATGACGTACCGGCGATGGATACCGCTGTCCGCCGTCGGGTCGGGTGACGGCAGCTGGTCCCAGCGGGGATGGAGCCGTGATGGTCCGTTCGGGTGCCGTCCCGGCGCAGCGTGAGCCGCGCACGGCCTGGCCGTCGATAGGGTCCGGTCGAAGTCCACACTCGATGGCCCATCCACGATCAAGGGACCGATCCATGCGCATTCGCACCCTTCTGGCCGCCCTCGCTCTGACCGCTGCGGGGATCGCCGGCGCCTCGACCGCCGCCGCCCATGACTTCGGCGACATCATCATCACCACGGAAGCGGACCCTCGGATCGTGGTGGGATGCAGCCCCGGTTCTGTGGTGGACTCGGCGTCCGCGCAGTGCGGCATCTACGACATCCTCGGCTGAGGTCCCTCCCCGCGATCTGACATCGCGCACCCGTCAGGGATGACGAGAGGGCCTCAGGTCATCCCCGACGGATCATGCCCGCGCTCGCGGCGCCGGTACGCAGCGGAGCGCCGCGGATCATGCCGGTGTGCGGTGTGCGGTGTGCGGTGTGCGGTACGTACGCGGACACACCGGAAGGCGCCGCCCCACCGAGCGGGCCTGATCCGCTGGACAGGCCACGGAACATTCGTCCAAGACAGGGGCGACGAAGTCGGCCACGGTAGTGCCATGCGCAGCCACGAAACGGGGTCCGCCCCCATGGACCGCGATGCCGGGAACGGCTGGGAGGTCGTCCGCCCCCTCGGCGGCACGTCTCTCGACGGCACCTTCCTCGACGGCGTCCGGATTGCCGGATTCCGCGACCGTACCGCTTCCGGGCTGGACATGCAGGTACTCCCTCAACCCGCTGTGATCGTTGTCATCGGGCTGGGAGACGACCCGGTCACGGTGGAGAGCGCCACTGGGCGCCGGCCCATGCGGAGCCTCGTTGCCGCGTTGTCTCCCGGGCCGGTCCGTGTCCGGGGCGAGCGTGTCGAGTGCATCGAGGTGCGCCTGCCACCCCGGGCCGCCCACGCCGTGCTGGGCATCTCCCCGCGTGAACTGGACGGGTCCGTCGTCGGGCTTGAGGACCTGTGGGGGCGGCACGGGCGCATCCTCCCCGAGCGGTTGGCCGATGCGGCGACATGGCAGGAACGGCTCACACTGACGGAAGGGTTCCTCGCCGGGCGGGCTACCCGAGCACCGTCGATGGCACCTGAGGTCGACGGCGCTTGGAACACCATCGTGGCCCGTCGAGGCCGGATACGGGTGGGTGAGCTCGCCGCGTCCTGCGGATGGAGCCGCAAGAAGCTGTGGTCCAGGTTCACCGCCCAGATCGGGCTCACCCCCAAACGCGCGGCCATGCTGGTCCGTTTCGACCGTGCCGCCCAGGCGCTCCACGCGGGCGTGAACGCCGCCGAGACCGCCCTGACCTGCGGATACGTCGACCAACCCCATCTCCATCGCGATGTACTGGCCTTCGCCGGGTGCACACCGGGTGTCCTGGCCGGCAGGGATACGTCCGCGGGTTGACCACGCCCGCCCCCCAGCGAACGACCACCTGGTGCGACCGCCCGCAGGAGACCGGCCATCCACATCGACCACCCGCATGTGTGCCCGGACCAGTTGAGGCACCCAACCACCCCGCAGAGGAAGGAACGCACCTGTGGCAGACACCGGTGTCCGAGCAGCAGACCCGGCCGACGGAGATCTGATCGTCCGGCTGGCGTTCGGGAGCATGGCCGCGCAAACCCTGCGCGCGGCCGTTCGGTTGAGGGTGGTGGAGCTGATCGGGGACACCCGACGCGCGGCCACCGAAGTGGCGGCCGAAGCCGGAGCCGGGCCCCAGCCCATGACCCGGCTGCTGCGCGCCCTGACCGGCCTGGGGCTACTGACGGAACACGCCCCCGACTCCTTCTCGGTCACCCCCGCGGGCGCACTCCTCCACCCCGGCCATCCCAACTCCCTCACATCGTTTGCGCGAATGTTCACCGAGCCGGTGATGACACGTGCCTGGGAACATCTGGACGGCAGTGTGCGCACCGGCGAGGTCGCGTTTGACACCGTTTTCGGTACCGACTTCTTCAGCCATGTCGCCCAACACCCGCAACTGTCGGTGGAATTCAACGCGGCGATGAGCCAGGCCGTCAGGGAGAGTGCCGCCGCGCTGCCGGGCGCCTTCGACTTCGACCGGTTCACCTCGGTCACGGATGTCGGCGGAGGCAACGGAACCCTGCTCGCCGGTGTGCTCAACGCGTATCCGGGCCTCACCGGTGTGGTCTTCGACACCGCGGAGGGTCTGGCCGAGGCACAGAAGACACTGGAGCGGCACGGGCTGGAGGAGCGTTGTGCGCTGAGCGTCGGGGACTTCTTCCGATCGGTCCCCAAGGGCTCGGACCTCTATCTGATGAAGAGCATTCTGCACGACTGGGCGGATGACCAGGTGGTCACGATTCTGAGCCACTGCCGCGAGGTGCTGCCGCCGGGTGGCTCGGTCCTGATCGTGGAGCCCGTGCTCCCAGAGGTGGTCGACACCGATGCCGGTGTCACCGAGGCTGTCATCACCTATCTGAGCGACCTCAATATGCTGGTGAACGTGGGGGGTAGAGAGCGCACCCGCAAGGACTTCGAGGATGTGTGCCACCGTGCGGGGCTGTCCCTCACATCGGTCACCCCGCTCAAGGATGCCGCACCGTTCTCCCTCATCGTGGCCGTGGCCGACTGACGGGACCGCTTCCCGCCGCCGCTTGTCCTACGCGCGCATCCCGTGGCCCTCCCACCGTCGCGACCGGCTCGGCACGGCGGTGGATCACCCTGTCCTACGGCCGCCCTTCGCTCGTGACACGGTCCGCCGCCGGTGGCTGGCGCGCGAGGAAGACGGGCAGTGTGTCGCGTACGGCACGCCAGTCCGCCCCCAGATCGACCCGGTCCGGGTCGCGAAGCAGCCGCATGCGAAGACCGTCGACAATCAGCCGCAGAACGACGAGCACGGCATCGGGATCGTCGTAGTCCCTTTCCACATAGGGCCGTAGCTCGTCGAAGGACTGGTTGTTGCGGCTGAGGAAGTAGTCATGGGCTGGGTGGCGGGGATCGAGCGCCTCGGCCTCCAGCCGGATGAAGTTGGAGAGCTCCGCGGGTCGTTCCGCGTAGTACACGATCATGGCGTCGATGACTTCCAGCACGTTCTCGTAGGTCTGACCACGCGCCCAGAACTCCGCCATATCGGTCTCGTCGCGGCGTGCGAGGACCGCGGTCAGCAGGGTCGGCATATCGGGGAAGTAGTGCATCAGGCCGGGGGCGGACATTCCGCAGCGGCGGGCGAGTTCCCGCAGGGTGAGCCCGCGATAGCCCTCCTCGGCGATGACTGCCTGCGCGATGCCGAGGATCTCCGCACGGCGTGCTTCCGGTGTCATCCGCCTGGCCACCATGCTCGCTTCCTCCTTCGACGTAGGGGATTGCCCGGACGTAACCGTACCTGTACCGTCCTCGCTTATCTTACGGCTGTTAGATAAGCGAGGCCTTTATGGCTATCCAGCCTGCCGCCGATACGGCGGCACCCGAGTCCGGCCCGGCGACGCCGCGCCAGCGGCTCTCACCCCAGGTGAGACGTGTCTTCGGCTTCATCGCACCCGTCAACTTCTCGATCTATCTGGTCGTGGGCGCCGTGCCCGGTGTGCTTCTCCCGCTTCAGGTCCAGGGGATCGACGAGTCCAACAAGGCATCGAATCTGGCGATCATCGCGGGTGTCGGCGCGGTCGCGGCGATGATCGCGAGCCCGGTCGCCGGGCTCCTCTCGGACCGCACCCGAAGCCGATTCGGTCGCCGGGCGCCCTGGCTGCTCGGTGGCACACTCGCCACCGGCCTCTCCCTCATCGGAATGGGGTTCGCCCATGGCGTGGCCCAACTCGTGGTGGCCTGGACCATCGTGCAGATCGCACTCAACCTGGTCATCAGCCCCCTGACCGCTCTGCTGCCGGACCGTGTGCCGCCCGCGGTACGGGGATCCTTCGCCACGCTCTCCGGCATCGGCCTGATGTTCGGCGCACTCGGCGGCCAGGTTCTCGGAGCCACCTTCGCCGACAACATCCGCCTGGGATATCTGCTGCTGCCCGGCGGCATGCTGGTGGCGATCGCGCTCTTCCTGGTGTTCTGCCCCGACCCCAGCTCCCGCGACCAGCGGAACGACCCCTTCTCCCTGACGCTCTTCCTCAAGACCTTCTGGGTGAGCCCGCGCCAGCACCCCGACTTCTTCTGGGGCTTCCTCAGCCGTCTCACCCTCTTCACCGGCTACTTCCTGATCACCGGCTATCAGCTCTACATCCTTCAGGACCACATAGGCCTCGGCGACGACGCCGTGGGCAAGGTCGCGTTGCTCGGTGGCATCAGCCTGGCCGCCATCATCGTCTCGACGAGTGTCTCGGGCCCGCTGTCGGACCGTCTCGGTCGCCGCAAGGTCTTCGTCATCGCCGCCGCCGCGGTGATGGGGGTGGCGATGCTGGCGCCGCTCCTCATGCCCACCCTCACGGGAATGATCATCTTCACCGTGGTCTGCGGTCTTGGTTTCGGTGTCTACCAGGCCGTCGACTCGGCCCTGATGTCCGAGGTGCTGCCCTCCGCCGACACCTTCGCCAAGGACCTCGGCGTACTGAACATCGCGGCCACCCTCCCGCAGACCATCGGCCCGTTCCTCGGCGGTGCCATCGTCGTCGGGTTCGGATACTCCGCGCTCTTCCCCGTCGGCCTTGTCTTCGCCCTGATCGGCGCCCTCGCCATCGTTCCCATCAAGTCCGTTCGATAAGGAGCCCCGCCATGACGATCCCCGTCGTTCCCGCCGTCCATCGCGCAGTCACCCACGGCGCTACCCGGACCGTCGACGCCACCACCGCGGTGGTCGTTCTCGCGCCCGAGCTAGCCGATCTGGCGAAACGTTTCTCCGTCGATATCGCGCTTGATGCCGGTGTCACCCTCGCCGGTGTGACCGACCAACCCGCCGATGCCTCGATCACCCTTGACCTCAGCGATGGGCAACTGGCCGAGCTTCCTCCTGCCTCCGGTGTGCGCGCCGATGGCGTCGAGGTCGATGAGCGCCATGGCATCGAGATCACCTCGGACGGCATCCGGGTATGGGGACCCACCCCCGAGGCCGTGCACCGAGGGCTGACCACCCTGCGACAGCTGATCACGGAACGGGCGGTCGATGGTGCTGCCGTACTGGACCAGCTGCGCATCCTCGACGCACCGCGCTTCTCCTGGCGCGGACTCTCCCTCGATGTCGCCCGCACCTTCCACGATGTGGAGACGGTCCGCCGTGTCATCGACATGCTCTCCCTCTACAAGCTGAACGTGCTGCATCTCCACCTCACCGATGACCAGGGCTGGCGAGTCGAGATCCCCGACTGGCCGCTCCTCACCGAGGTCGGCGCCGCCGGGGCAATCGGTGACCGGCCCGGCGGCTTCTACAGCACGGCGGATGTGGTGTCGCTGGTTCGGTACGCCAGTGAGCGCTTTGTGACCCTCGTACCCGAGGTCGATATGCCCGGACACACCTCGGCGGTGTTCCGCTCGTACCCGCGACTGGCTCCCGCTACCGCTGAGGGCAGTGCCGGCACGGTCGGCAATCTCAACCCCGACGACGCCACCACGCTGCGCTTCGTCGATGATGTCGTCGGGGCGGTCGCGGCGCAGTTCACCACGAGTGCGTATGTCCACATCGGCGGCGATGAGGCGTTCGGTATGCCGGATGAGGCGCACGCCCGGTTCGTGGACCGGGCGATGGACACCGTCAAGCGGCATGGCCGGCGAGTCGTCGGGTGGCAGGAGATCGCCCGTGCGGGAGTGGGCCCCGGCGATCTGGTCCAGTACTGGATGGAGCCCACCTCCATCCAGTCCACCCTGGACGCGGGTTCCCTCGGCTCGATGGTCGACTCCGACGTCCTGGCGTCGATGGTGCCGCCTGAGATGCTGCCCCTTCTCGCCGAGGCACTGGGCAAGTCCATCGACGACATCCCGACCGCCCTGGCCAAGGGCGCCACGATCCTGGTCTCTCCCACCACCCGGCTCTACCTCGACCGCCCCCACGCCGAGTCGTCCACGGACATCGAGCAGGACGAGTCGCGTGCCCGGATCGGGCTCCAGGTCTATCCGGCGGCGACCCTGCGGGAGTTCGTGGAGTGGGACCCGCTCGATGAGACCCCCATGGTCGACAGCGACGCACAACTCGCGGGCGTCGAGGCCGCGGTGTGGTGCGAGACCGTGAGCGGCCGGGACGATCTGGAGTTTCTGCTGCTGCCCCGCCTCGCCGGTGTCGGTGAGAAGGCGTGGGCGGCCATCGGCGCCACCAGCTGGGACGACTACGCGGATCGCCTCGCGCCACACTCCACGGCCTGGGACCGACGGGGTTGGGCCTGGTTCCGGTCCTCGCTCGTCGCCTGGGAGTTGAAGGGCGCGGAGCTCGGCGCGTAGGTCCATCCCGTCCGAGGTCGCGATGGGCGGCGGCTGCCCCACCGTCGCCCGCCGCCTCGCCCACCCAGGGCCGGGCACCTGGCCCATGGCGACGGGGCCGGGGTGGCAACCCCCATGCCCGGTACGGCGTCCTGCCCCTGATCGGGCCCTCTTGCCCCTCTCCCGGCCCAGGCAATCGGCTTTCGGCCACTCCGCATTGGGAAATCAACCTTTCCTCCCGCTATGAGGTCATCTGTCGTGAAGGCGGTTCGCATACGCAGGACCGCCCGCGCACTGCGACCGCGTGGTCCGGACGGCCCGCGGCGCAGGGAACGGCAGGGAGCCGCACATGGGAGCACGACGAGGCAGGGCATATACGGGTGTGGTGGGGCTCGCGTCGGTGGCACTGGCCGCGACCGCGTTCACCGCGCCGGCGCAGGCGTCTTCCGGTGGAACCGGCGACGCCCCGGCGCCTTCGGGACACACCGCGACCCAGCAGGCGCTGGAGGCCATCGTGCGCGGTGGCATACCCGGCGTCACCGGTCAGGCAGTGACCAGGGACGGGGTCTGGAAGGGAACGGCGGGGGTGGGCAATCTCAAGACCGGCGCACCCCGCGGAGCCGAGGACCGCTTCCGCATCGCCAGCATCACCAAGACCTTCGTGGCGACCGTCATGCTCCAACTGGAGTCCGAGGGACGGCTTGATCTCGATGACAGGGTGGAGAAATGGCTCCCCGGAGTGGTGCGGGGCCATGGTCATGACGGCCGGAAGATCACCGTACGGCAGTTGCTCAACCACACCAGTGGGGTCTTCGACTTCATCAACGACCCGGCCTACGGGCGCAAGTACCTTGAACCCGGCTTCCTCAAGCACCGTTTCGACACCAGGACACCGCAGGTGGCGGTCGCCGCCGCCATGGCCAATCCCCCGACGTCGGCGCCCGGGACGGAGTACGCGTACTCCAACACCAACTACGTCCTGGCCGCGCTGATCATGGAGGAGGCCACCGGGAGCACCTATGAGCACGAGGTCCGTGAACGCATCATCAAGCCCCTCAAACTGCGGGCCACGGTCATGCCCGGCAACAGCTCACTCATGCCGAAGCCGAGCAGCAGGGCGTACTCCAAGGTGACCCGTGATCCCGCCGCCACGCGGATCTACGATGTCACCCTCCAGAACGCCTCCCAGACCTGGGCCGAGGGGGACATGATCTCCAGCGCGGGTGATCTCAACCGCTTCTTCGGCGCTCTGATGCGCGGAAAGCTCCTGTCGGCGACCCAACTCAAGGCCATGAAGACCACGCCTCCCAACTCTGACTACGGCCTTGGCATCGAGCGGCTGACCGCGAGTTGCGGCACCAGGGTCTGGGGTCATGGCGGAGGGTGGATCGGCTCGCTCTCCTATGCGATGACGACCGAGGACGGCAGTCACTCGTTCGCCTTCAACCTCAACGGGGACTGGAGCTCCGCGGGCATGGGCGAGGCCATGGAGGCCGAGTTCTGCGGCCCGGCAGCCGACCGCCCCACCGCGGCCACCACGGGGAAGCCCGCGGGTATCAACTGAGGGACATCTCAACGTGACGGCCCACCCGGCCGGGTGGTGGCGC